>NZ_JBRECM010000001.1:0-1167785 GCF_052906305.1 Paenibacillus sp. SER-28
GTGTGGCGGAATTGGCAGACGCGCGCGACTCAAAATCGTGAGGGAAACCGTGGAGGTTCGAGTCCTCTCACCGGCATCTATTTCGGGATGTAGCTCAATGGTAAAACTCAGCTTTCCAAGCTGGTAGCGTGGGTCCGATTCCCATTACCCGCTTTATATAGATGAAAAAGGAGAGATGGCTTATTTTTATGCCATCTCTCCTTTTTTAGTTTTAAACTATTTCTATCGACATGACAACCAGTAGAAACCTCAAGGCAATCTCCTCCGTTCCTTTGCGTTATTAACATACACAGGCAACTTCCAGAATTTTTATTTTCTGATCTTCTTCATATACTTAAGTTTCAGCTCGTAGTTCAGTTCTTGAAGGCAATATCAGCATGCAGACAGAAATTTCCCCCGCAACCTAACTCTGGTATCGGCGAGAGAAGCAACCGCTCCAGATCCAGAGTTTCAATCTGCTTAACTATCGGTTAATGGGCTTTGAGCGAAGCACTGACCGGAGTCATCTTCGTCTGAGAAGCAACTGGACCTGGTGACCATGGATATCACGATGCCAGATATGACAGGTACACACGAGGCTTTCTATGGATAGGGCGTAAAACTAACGAGGAACGATAGTTAAATAACACACAATGTTGAGCAGGCGCTTCAAGTCTGCTCTTTTTATTAAACTAACGGGCAGGATAGTTATAAATATGTTAAAATAAGGGAGAATAAAATCAGAGGTGAGCTAATGTTCAATCCGAATATCTTCTTCTATTAGTTGTGTCTAAGGTCATGGCTTCAAATGCCAAAATCTAACCCGGCACAACGGGGATGAAGATGTTTACACGGGAAGAGATTCAATTCTGGGAAGATGAGAAACAGCAAAGTCTGGAGATCAATAATAAGCCCAAAGATCCAAGAAAAGAGAAGCTTAAGGATTTCCGTAAAGGAATCAAGAGTGTTCATTACAACAAAGAATGTAAAATAGCAAGAAAAGATGATTATCGTCTGTATAGAACAAAAATGAAACGACTGATGCGTAGTGAAGAATACGAGCTCCTACACAGTTACAAACGAACGAGTGGTTGGATTACTTGGTAAATGAGGTAGCCTTTGAATGAACTCATCCTATTGTTGAAGTGAGTAGCAGTAGGGCAGTTCATGAGGGGCTGCTTTTTTTTCATTGAGCTAACGGGCAGTTTAGTTGAACAAGATAAGTGGAGGTTTTATGTCGCATTTGACGCAAACTGTGAAGGAGGAAGCTGGGAAAATGATAGCTAAGTGTAAAGTGTTGAGTTAACTATCCAGCTTGTTTGTTGATGTCTTTAATGTTTGTGCAGCCTCATCGAGATAGATATCTAAATAAGTACCATCAGTAAATTTAATAACCACAGCATTAGTAGTGATGGCGACATCTTCAATCGTCCTACCTTTAAGTTTTTCAGGTATAACTTTGAAATTAGTCGATTCCACATTCATCAAATCCTTTCATTGATTACACATCTTAGTAATCGGTAATAAGTATATAAAACCTATATTAGTCTAACACTTCTCATTATAAAAGTAAAAGATGAATGATAGAAATACTGAACAGTACGAAGATATTGTGTAATAAAAGAAAGCGTGCTTATTCAACTAACGAGGAACGTTAGTTAAATAAAGAACAGCGGTAGTCTAGGACTTTCTCCTTTTTTAGTCCAAGGCTGCCGCTATTACTATATTCAATTCAGTCTAATACTATATTTTTATCTGACACCGGCTTTCAGAACGGCATCAGAGGTGGGGAACTCCAATAAGGTTTTCAACGACACCGCAGAATGAAGATCCCCGATAAACACCCTTGTATTCAGGAGACATCTGATCCAATGCGGTTTGGACTGCAGCTTAATTTGAATATATAGACCGGTAAACGCGTCATGCTGTCGCGTTAAGTTTCGGAGATTCAAGCAACTGAACGCCCCTTGTTTTATAATGATCAAAGTCTTCTTTGTAGAAATAGAATCATCTTCGGTTGATTACTCCTCGGGTAAAAGTTATGAACGGTTGACCTTGGCTTCAAAACGCTTTTCCAACACGTCCCAGTTGGGTGTAGGGACCCGGGACCGTTCCTTCCAAAGGTGAAGCACGCGGCTCAAAGCTACGATTTCCCCTACGAATCCGTCAACCAGCCGGCGGATCGGCATCCTATGATAAATTTTCATAAAAGGCGCATCAACGCCGGTCGTTTGCGGATTAGTGAAGCTTGCGCGGCCGGCGTTAGTGGATACCCTAAGGCCTCTAACACGCGAAAGCCTTCGTCCATAGCCGCGATCATCTGCCGCAACAACTTGTCGTCGCCGGCGTTTTTTTTCATTTGACGCTCGTGTATAACCGTTACAAAGTTTAGCGCAATTATAGGCACGATATAATTCTTGAACCGTGCCTCTATATTTTCATGATAGATAGGTATCGTACTTATTTGGTTTACATATGCGGGTACGCCCCCTTCCATGCAGAGGGTCTTTCCCAAACAAACATGGCCTAACGGCCACCATCATGAATGAAAATGTCTTGGCTTGTGAATCTGAACCTCCTTAATGGAGTAGAGGGCACAGGCCGAGAGTTTTTTGTTAGGACATACTCTGAGTCCTTAATTTCCCGACCTAGAGGAACTATAGGCAGCATCGTATTATCTCGCTGGTCGAATATTTAAAGCGGTGTTTGTGAATACCAGTCTATGTGAACACTATTTAACAAACTAACAAATTCGCCATTGAAAATCTTCTCTTGAACCAATTTTGGTATACTATGTGGTAGATAAGAGAATTGAGAATTATTTTGAAGTCTGGCTATAAGTGTGTTTCTACAACAACTTGAAAAATAAAATCGATTTTGGTGAAATGCGGAAGCTGTTAGGGCGTAAAGAGAGAAGAGGAGGAATGGAAATGTCGTATCTCGTTGATTTTAAAGATGTATCTACGGTTGGTTTAGAGTCTTCACCTGTAGCAGAAGCGCTTGCTGGTTTACGTGCTAATGAGGCCCGTTATTTTATGAACAAATACAAGTATGAATTTACGGTTGTACCAGCTAGCGAAAGCCAGGAGAGCCTTGATTATGTGAACCGAATTTTGAGAGAAGAACGTGATATTGCGTTTGCGGCTAAACCTTTAGAAACGTCGCGTTTTCAAGTGGAAAATATCCAATTTACCTACGTTTTTTATGAGGATGGTCTTGCAATCAATGTCATGTATACGGTGGATGATCCTAAAAAGCGGGCTGTTGGTTTTAAGCTTTCTGAGGGGATGGAGGTACCAAAGGAGCTAGAAGGGAAGTTTAAGTTTGCTAGGCAGAAGTCTAAACTAGCTGGAACAATTCGGGGTTCGTTTTTTGTAATTAAAGGACAATATTAAAGTAAGCAAAAGCGCAAATGGAGGAATCCAGCCCCTTATTCTCTTTGCAAAAAAATGTGAAATTAAAGCAAGGGCTATCCCGCAAAAGGATGGCCCTTTTTTGAAAGAATGATGAAAAGCTACCGCTTATCGTATGATTATCAAACAGGAAGATCGCGGATAGTCTCTGATAAGGAGACTATTTTTTTGAGAACTTGCCCCTTCAGCCAACGCGGTGAACCATGCCATAAGTGAAGATAAAAAATTTCCTTGTGGGAAGTGACCTAACAATACGATTAGCCAGAATAGTTTGCTGCGAATGAAGATAACAACACTTAGTGTGGTATGCACTCGTGTTGATCTCGTTTTAATATCCAAACTTCTATTTCATACATGTTGTTGTTAGTCCATGTCTTGCTTCGCTTTTCTCAAGTGCTTATTAAGCGGCCCATGATCGATTCTCGGTCTCGTCTCCAATCAGTTGTTGAAGTAGTGAGACTGTTCGAGGTGGTGGATCAGTGTAGGTTGCACAGGCCGCCATCCCAGAAGTTCCTGAGTTGCAACGCTTGATCTCGGGATATCGAGCGCTGCAAGTGTGCTGAGGAAGCCGAAGTGGGTGTCTGCTTCTTCACGTGAAATGCTGACTACAGGCACGTTCAGGTGTTTACCGATAACACTTGCGATGTCGCGAAATGGCACGCCTTCATCTGCGACCCCATTTAGTCGTGAACCGGCGGGTGCCTTTTCTAACGCAAGGCGGTATAGATGTGCGGCGTCAAGGCGGTGCACAGCCGGCCAGCGGTTGCTCCCCTCTTCCACATAGGCTGAGAAGCCCTTCGTTTTGGCAATGTTGATCAGTCTCGGCACAAATCCTGTGTCACCCTCACCGTGTACCGAAGGACAAAGCTCTACGATCGATGTCCGCACTCCGCGCTCAGCCAGCAATAACATTACGTTTTCTGCTGCCACTCCATTGGCGTGCGTGGTGATCACGAACGGCTTCCCGGACCCTTCCAGCGCCGCCCCCATCGCTTCGACGGCGTGCAGATCTGCTGTGAGCGCCCTGGCGAAGTTCGAGAAGTCGTGATTGAATGCCAGATGAATAATGCCATCCGCAGCAGCCGCACCACTACGAAGGCTGTCGAGATCGTCAATGTCACCGCGGTGCACTTCGGCCCCGGCCTCTTTTAGTTTCGCAGCGCTATTGTCTGAGCGCACAAGACCGACGACCTGATGACCCGCATCAATGAGTTCATGGACGACAGCGGAACCGATGTAACCTGTTGCTCCTGTTACGAAAACACGCATCATGAAATCCCCCTTAAGCTACTAACCATTATTGTATAAATTATAATTACCACGCGATGGGTCCATCCTCATCTGAGAACGTTCCTGTTGGACCGTCCGCACCAATCATCGCAAGCCGGACTGCTTCACGCGCCCCTTGTTCAACACTACGAGTGCCAGCAAAATTATTGAGCGCAGTCGATGTAAAACCTGGACAGGCCGCATTGACCTTGATGTTTGTCGATTCAAGCGCAAAGGCAAAGGCAAGTGTCACCGCATGAACAGCCGATTTTGATGCCGAATAGGCCCCAAACATCGCACGATGTGAGTTTTCCGGAATGGAGTTCCAGCTGAGGGAGCCGCCGGTGCTGCCCATGTTGACGATGCGTGCTGCCGGAGCCTCACGTAAAAGTGGCAACATGGCCTGGGTGACAGCAATGACACCAAAAACATTAGTTTCATAAACCGAACGAATGTCTTCGAGCGAAGCAACGGTCAAAAGACCGCTCGTCGCGCCACTGCTTGGAAACGGATCGTCCGGTTTACCTGCGTGTGATATGCCCGCATTGTTTACAAGTACATCGAGACGACCAAATTCGTTCCGAATACACTCTGCTGCAGCAACAATGGAGTCCTGATCGGTAACGTCGAGCTGGAGAGCGTGCGCATCCGAACCGATGCTTTTGGAGGCAGTTTCTCCATTCTCGAGGCTGCGTGATCCAACGAGCACGGTGAAGCCGTGTTCCGCTAGATCCTTCGCAATCTGTAAACCTATTCCTTTATTGGCACCGGTGATCAAGGCTACGGGTTTGTCTTGCATGATCGTAATCTCCTTTTTGGTATGGGGCACCATCTATATATTTCCCGTTGGATGTGGGATAATGATATTAAATCACACAAAAACGAAACTGTAAAGTTCCGGAACTAATGAGTTTCTGGATATATATTTTAAAAGGAGCTAAGTTTATGAGTAAAATAAAAAAGGAAATGTCTGAGAGGGGCGAATTAACTGAGGTCGTGGCAAAAAAGCCTGCGAAAACATTGGGACGCAAGAGAGATCACACGCGGGATGATAAAATCCTCGAGGCGGCAATCGACATCCTCGCCGATACGAGTTTCGATGGTATGACAATGGACATGGTCGCGGCTCGAGCAAAGGCTGGGAAGGCGACGGTTTACCGCCGCTGGTCTTCCAAGGCGGAGTTAGTCCGAGACGCCTTGGCATGGATGAATCGAAATCATCTTGAGCTCGAAAGCTTGCCTGATACAGGAACCTTACGCGAAGATCTCCTCGTGCTTTTGAAGCCGCAATCGATAGCGGAAGAAGAACGCAAATTTCGAGTCCTAGCGGGCCTAGGCTCCTTTTTGCAGCATTCGGAATTTGCCGAAGCAGGAACAGCCGGGATTTTCGAGCCATGGGTTGTTGTAAACCGCGAGCTTATGAACCGAGCCGTCGTCCGCGGTGAAATTCCTGCTCACGCGGACATTGAGATGGCTTGCCAGGTCATTACTTCAATGGCTTCTTTTCGCGGACTCATCCAGCGCAAACCGTTCGACAAGCCTTTCTTCACAGCGCTAATCGATGGTATTCTACTGCCTGCACTCAAAAACCCGCGAACAGCTCCAAATATCATGGACCGATGATGACCAGGCGCTTACCAGAAGAATCTACAAGGTGGATCAAGAGGTGAGCAGGATTGGTTTCAGGATAGTGAGCCTAGGAGAAAAATATTACGGAGTCGAACGCTCTGTTGTATTATCACAGAAATGATTCAATTAACGGGAACGATACTTGAATTTAGAACAGGGAGCACACTGCCACTGTGAGGTACAAAAAAAGAACCAAATGTGATTTTGGTTCCGCAGTGAAGGACGATTTAAATTATGTAATTATACTGAAAGATTGTTGTGGTTTGTGGTATAACATCACCCTACTAAACACCCAATATTCTAAAAATGGATTTTAGTCTAGCGAATAACCGGCTATTCGTCCATGCCTAAAATAAACAACTCACGTACACTGAACCATATTTATAGGGAGGTGTCGTTGTTGAGTTGTCCGGATAAAAAAAAACGTGCAAAAAGAAAACTACAATTGTTTGCCATCCAAAAGAAAAGAAAAAAGAAACTGTTGAGTTTTCTGGATAAAAAAAAATCGTGCAAAAAGAAAACCGCAATTGTTTGCCATCCAAAAGGAAAAAAAAAGAAACGACGTCTTCTAGTTATTAAAAAAATAGTGCGGGTACCGTGTCCTCCACCTAAAGGTCAGCAATTACTTCAAGGACTTGCGGGAGCAATTGCAGAAGCTGGACCTCAAGGACTTGTAGGAGCACTTGGCCCCCAAGGATTGGCAGGGATTGCAGGAGCGATAGGCGCACTTGGTCCCGAAGGTCTTGCAGGAGCACTTGGCCCCCAAGGATTGGCAGGGATTGCAGGAGCGATAGGCGCACTTGGCCCCGAGGGACTTGCAGGAGCACTTGGCCCCCAAGGATTGGCAGGGCTCGCAGGAGCGATAGGCGCACTTGGCCCCGAAGGACTTGCAGGAGCACTTGGCCCACAGGGACTTGCAGGGATTGCAGGAGCAATTGGTGCAGCTGGATTGGCAGGACCAACAGGAGCAGCAGGACCAGCAGGACCAGCAGGACCAGCAGGACCAGCAGGAGCAGTAGGACCAGCAGGACCAGCAGGAGCAGTAGGACCAGCAGGAGCAGTAGGACCAGCAGGACCGGTAGGACCAGCGGGACCAGTAGGAGCAGCAGGAGCAACAGGTCCAGCGGGACCCGCAGGGCCGGCAGGTGGAGTATTAGGCTTTGCAGATTTCTTTGCCTTGATGCCTCCTGATAATGCAGCAACTGTTGCTCCCGATACAGACGTAAGTTTTCCGCAAGATGGTCCAATCAGTGGGACTGCAATTACCCGTATAAATGCGAGCTCTTTTAACTTGGCTACAATTGGCACTTATCAGGTTTTGTTTCAGGTAGGTGTAAACGAACCGGGTCAACTCATTTTAACACTCAACGGCGCTGATCTGGCTTATACGGTGGTCGGGCGTGCAACAGGTACTTCTCAAATAGTAGGAATGGCTCTTGTGCAAACAACGGTCATTAATTCAGTACTCACAGTGCGAAACCCTGCTGGCAATGCGGCGGCACTCACGATCACTCCATTAGCTGGAGGAACAAGACCAGTTTCCGCGCACCTTGTTATTACGCAGGTTGCATAGAGGGAAAGAAATGCAGTATTTTTCGATAATAATGCCAATATCAACGATAGTTCAATAACCACGAGGAGACGGCAGACGATAAAGTGGCTGTCGTTTCTCAATTAACGAGCAAATTAGCTTAATAAATACATTGATACCGCAAACGAAAAAGAGGAGTAGATATCCTTAGGGCATCTACTCTATACTTTTAATTGTTGGTTCTTTTGGCGTAATCAAAACCTACAGGTGATCTTTTAAAAGATGGTTAGATATCGAGTTTCCGGGTACCGATCCATTTCACCATGTCAGGATCGCGATGTGAAAAGAACAGGCTCTGTTTCGTATCTAACGTAGTAATCGACTCCATATCCTCCTGGCTTAGCTCAAAGTCAAAGATATTGAAGTTTTCGGTAATTCTTTCTTTACGAACAGACTTTGGAATCACAACAACTTCTCTTTGTGTCAACCAGCGTAAAACCACCTGAGCAACGGATTTATTATACTTTTCAGCTATAGATACCAATATTTCATTCTGAAACAAGTTATTTTTCCCTTCAGCAAAAGGCGCCCAGGATTCGATCTGAACATTATTCTCTTTCATGAATTTTGCATTTTCAATTTGCTGGTTGAATGGGTGCGTTTCAACCTGATTCACGGCAGGAACTACTTCATTATGAATAATCAAATCGATCAGGCGATCCTCATGGAAGTTACTAACGCCGATTGCACGGACCTTTCCTTCACGGTACAATTCCTCGATAGCGCGCCAAGAACCAAACACATCTCCATATGGCTGGTGAATTAAATACAAATCCAAATAATCCAATTGCAATCTATCCAGTGATTTTTCAAATGCCTTTTTTGTACGCGCATAACCCGTATCCTGAACCCAAAGTTTCGTAGTGATAAATAACTCCTCTCTTGTCACGCCACTACGTTTGATCGCTCTGCCAACGGCTTCTTCATTTAAATAAGAGGCAGCGGTATCTATCAGCCGATAGCCTGCCATAATAGCGTCATAAACGCTTTGTTCACATTCATTTGCATCTTGGATCTGATAAACACCAAAACCGAGTATAGGCATCTCAACTCCATTGTTCAAAGTTACTTTTTGCATATAAAATCCTCCAGTATTTTTAATTATTATGTGTAAATCAACTACAATTCATATTCATAACAGACACCCACTTCACATCTTTATTATGCAACAGATGACAATGCGATCGTTATCCCGTTCGTGCCAAATGTTTGCCTAATCCTCTCACTACCACCTATTTAACAGATAAATATGGACTATAATCGAAATAAATAGAATGGCGGAACAGGAAGGATCAAATGTCTGAAATAATAACTAAGCAGCAAATACCCCATACCCTATCCCAGAAATTCTTTACATACGCAGACTCCAAATTCTACCTTAAGAGCAAATTTATTAAATAAATACCTTCGCATCTGGAAAAAACCAACGAAACGATTCCCCACTACAGCAACTCAAAATAAATTTCTCAATTTCACGGTGTCCGTTTGTATAATCTGATCACACCCCGATATATCTAAAAATGCCTCCTTGCTCCCTATCTAAATTTCTTTCTCTCCATCCTTTGTAATCTTAATTCAGATAAATCTGTCGTAGCTTGGTTGATTGCCGATCTAACAGTATCCCTCTATTAGGTTGAAATCCTATATAAATCGGTTGAAAATGTTGATTTTACCAATGGACAAGGATTTGTACAATAGAGTTGTAGCGCTTACATTTCCAAGGAGGTTGCGGCGAAATGAAGAGAATTCAGCTGATTGGCAAACAAATCAGGACCCCGAGATCTAAAAGGAGGCCGTGTTGATGAAATTTAAGGGAATATTGGCGGCATTTTTGTTTTTAACCACAGCGTCTGTGTTATTTGGGACGCATACGGCAGAGGCCCATGAACTATCCAATGACAAGCTGACGATTCAGACAGGCGAGCATGGCGAAATTTCATCCATACGTATCAAGGGAGATGCTTTCCCGACAGAGTATGTCATGAACGCAACGGTAACACCTGAACAGAACACCGCAGATCATCAGTGGCTAGGGGAGCTGATGTTCACATACCGATTGGATGGAGGCAGCTGGACGAAGGCATGGACGAACAAGTCGGCAGACGCACGTAAGATCACAACCACTGGTAACCGTGTCACTGTGACGTACGAGAATTCTACTCATGCAGAAGGCATACGCAATTTTAAAGTCATCGAAACGTATTCGGCAGAGTCGAATGGTTCGGTATTGTGGAATATACAGGTGCAGAATACAAGTGGGAAAAAATTGGAGATTGGTGATTTCGGTTTGCCTCTGCCTTTCAATGAGCAGTGGACCAACGGTGATGCGATCTACGAAACTAGAGTGGTGACGCATTCCTTTGTCGGCAATAACAGCTCCTACATCACAGCTGGGCGTCCCAGCGGCATTGGTTCTTCCCTGCTGCTGATTCCTGATTCCACAACGGGTGCGGGCTTTGAGTATCAGGATCACTGGCGGGATGAGGAGCATCCGGGCAGTAAATGGGCGTGGAACCCGGCTAACGAAGGCAAATGGCTGGAAGGACTCAATGTATTTTATATTCATTCCAATGTCATCAAGTCCACCAACCGGGGGTATTTGCCCAATACAAGCCTAATCCTGAATCCCGGTCAAAGCAAAAACTATGGTTTCAAGTTTCTGGCGGTGAAGGACGAGCATGATGTAAAAGATACGTTGTACCAAGAAAACTTGGTGGATACAACAGTCGTACCGGGTATGATCGTGCCTACGAATCAAAAGGCGAAGGTGGACCTGCGCTCCAAGCAGGCGATCAGCAAAGTAACCTATCCAGACGGAACCGCTATTCCGCAGACGGATAGCAAGGCCGGAGGACATTACATTTATGAACTGAAATTTACTAAGCTGGGCCCGAACTTCATAACGGTAGAATACGGCGACGGCAACAAAACGGTGTTACAGTTCTATGCCATTGAGCCGATTGATCAAGCGCTGCAACGGCATGCTACATTTATGGTCGACAAAACCCAATGGAATGTACCGGGTGATCTGCGCGACAAGGTATTTGACGATTGGATGATGCATACCAAATCCAAACGCAACATTTTTAACGGCTATTGGGGCTGGGGGGATGATTGGGGTCTGACCCACGGACAGTTCCTGGCTGAGAAAAACACACTGTCTCCAGTCGCCAAAGAGGTGCGGGCAGTAGACGATTATTTGGAGACAGCGATCTGGACGAATCTGATGAACGGACATCATGAGGATTATTTAATTCATGATTTCTTGATGCCAGAGCCTAACGATACACCGACCTATCGAGGGTATGCTTATCCGCACGTATACAACACGTATTTCAGCATGTACAAGATTGCCAAGGAATACCCGGATCTTGTCACTTACAAGCATCCAAAGGAAACCTATTTGCTGCGGGCTTATAACATTTTCAAAGCATTGTATGAAGGGCCAGTCGCGTACAACTGGGAAACAGGTTTGATGGGCGAGCTGACCACACCGGATATTATTCAGGCACTTCATGATGAAGGCTATGATGATGAAGCGAATGATCTCAAGGAAAAAATGGATCGCAAATATAACAATTTTAAAAATACAAAGTATCCTTACGGTTCTGAATATAGCTATGACAATACAGGGGAAGAGGCTGTATATACGTTAGCCAAGCAGAATATAGATACGGAGGGCGAGCAAAATAAGGCCCTGGAAATGATGAGTAAAATTAATGCCAAAACCCGTGCGGCACGCGGTCATATGCCCGTATGGTACTACTACACCGATCCGGTGACGATTACCGGGGAGAACTGGTTTAACTTCCAGTACACGACTTCGCTTGCTGGATATGCGATGGATGACTGGATTCGCCATCATGAGGACAATCATCGTGAGGAACAACAACGGTTGTCTTATGCAGCTAAAATTGCCAATGTGGGAGCGATTAACTCCGGGCAAATCAGCTCGGACCCTGAGAACATCGGGGCGGTCGCATGGACGTATCAAGCGGAAAAAGGCAATAACGGCACGAACGGCACTGGCGGCGGTAAAAATGTTCCGCTCTTTAACGGCTGGCGCGGCATGAGCGGTGAGGCTGATCTCGGATTGTTCGGTGCGCTCAAAACGTTAAGTGCTGATATCGCGATTGATCCTATTTTCGGATTGACGGGCTACGGTGCAGAGGTGAGCAAAAACGGCAACGTGTATACGGTCAAGCCGCTGGACGGCCTGTTCAAGCGCATTAATCTGATCACGGAAAAGCTGTATATCGAGCTGGAAAAGGACCAATATACAGAAGCCAAGCTGGCAACATCCAAGGATTACGTATGGCTCCAACTGAAAAATCAAACACCGGGTCAAGCCCATTCCACGTACGTTACATTTGACGGTTTGAAAAAAGGAACGTATTTGGTTAAAGTAGGCGGTCAATCACAAGGGAAGTTTAATGCGTATGCGCCTTCCAACAAGCTTAAATTGGAGATTGGTACAGCATCCTCTTACACGGTAGAGCTGACATCGACCACACCTGATCCGAACAAAGCACCTGTCGTGGATGCTGGCAAAGATTCGAAGGTAAAGCTGCCGGATCAGATCATTCTGAAAGGTACGTCTACGGATGATGGGCTTCCGCAAGGAAAGGTGACAAACGAGTGGAGTCTGGTTGAAGGACCACAGGACGCGAAGGTCACATTCAGTAACAAAACATCGCTGCGCACGAAGGTGGACGTTTCCGAGCCGGGAACGTATGTGTTCAAGCTGACAGCCAGCGATTCTCAGTTGTCAGCGGAGGCTAAAGTAACGGTGGTAGCTGAACCGGCGGCTCCGTTACTTGAACAGCTTGCAGTTTACAAGTTTGATGAAACAAGCGGTTCTGTAGTTGCGGATTCATCAGACAGCGGCAATGATGCTGTCGTGAAGGGGACGACTGCATGGGCTGCGGGTAAAACAGGCAATGCTGTCAGTCTGAACGGCAAGGACAGCTATGTGCAGCTTCCGGCGGGTATTGTCAGTCGGGCACAGCAATTGACCGTATCCGGCTGGGTTAAAGCGAACAGCCTGAGCGATTATGTGCGGATTTTTGACTTCGGCTCCGGGACGAATGAATATATGTTCCTGACGCCTAAAGCAGGAAATACCATGCTGTTTGCCATTACCAACCAAGGCAACGGGCAGGGACAGGAGCAGACGATTGAAGGCCCTGTACTGCCGACAGGCGTATGGAAGCATGTTGCGGTCACGCTTTCGGGCTCCACAGGTATCTTGTACGTGGATGGAAAAGAAGTGGGACGCAATACCAACTTGACCTTAAATCCTATCAGTCTGGGTCAGACCAAAAATAATTTTATCGGCAAATCTCAGTACCCTGATCCGTACTTCAATGGTCTGGTGGATGAATTCCGTATCTACAGCCGTGCTTTGAATGCAACCGAGGTGGCAGGTCTGGCCTCCGGTACAGCACAGAATCTGGCGGCAACTGAGAAAATTACCGCGTTAGAAGAAGTAAATGTAACGACACATGTCGGTGAAAAACCGGAACTGCCAAGCGTAGTGGAAGCTACGTATGGAGAAGGCTCCACTAAATGGGTGGCTGTGGAATGGGAGGATATAGCCCCTGCACAATATGCTGCTCCAGGTTCGTTTGAATTGAAGGGCAAAGTAGAGGGAACAGAATTGAAGGCAATTGCGAAGGTAACCGTGATTGAGGCAGGGGCTGCGGCTCCAGCGGTAACTCCGGTTAGCCCGGAGACTTTAGTAACCCCACCAACTACGACACCCTCGGTAACATCTGCCTTACCGCTTCGGCCTGTTAGCTCCGCTAAACCAGCGGGGGTATCCTGAATGGGAGGCAACAACGCATAGTTATGAGTAACCTTTCCCATCGTCACTTTCCTCCTGAAAAGGGGAGAGTGGCGGTGGGTATCCTTGCATTTGGAGTGCAAAGCTGCGAACAAAAATGTGAATGGGGGAAAAGTATGAGCAAGATTACATTTCTGGGTGCAGGTAGTACGGTATTTGCTAAAAATGTGCTTGGCGATTGTATGTTGACGCCTGCATTGCAGGGCTTTGAACTGGCGTTGTTTGATATTAATCCTGTAAGGCTGAAGGACTCGGAAAATATTTTATCCAATTTGAAAAAAACAACAGGGAGCACCTGTGTGATTCGCTCCTACACTGACCGTAAGGAAGCGCTGCGCGGAGCGACCTATGTGGTAAACGCCATTCAGGTAGGCGGCTATGATCCATGTACGATTACGGATTTTGAAATTCCCAAAAAATACGGCCTGCGCCAAACGATTGCCGATACGGTAGGTATTGGCGGTATTTTCCGCAATTTACGTACAATTCCGGTGATGCTCGATTTTGCGGCAGATGTGCGCGAAGTGTGCCCGGATGCATGGTTTCTCAACTACACGAATCCGATGGCCGTGCTGACGAATGTGATGAACGTTTATGGCGGTGTCCGTACGGTAGGGCTGTGTCATAGCGTGCAGGCGTGTATACCGGAGCTGTTTAAAAGCCTCGGGCTGGAGCAGGAAGGTGTAAAGGCAAAAATCGCAGGCATCAATCATATGGCGTGGTTGCTCGAAGTGAGCAAGGACGGTGTGGATTTATATCCTGAGATTAAAAAACGAGCCGCCGCTAAGCAGCAGGAAAAGCATCATGATATGGTGCGCTTTGAAATGATGCTAAAATTCGGCTATTACATTACGGAGTCGTCCGAGCATAATGCGGAATATCATCCGTATTTTATCAAACGGGCATACCCTGAGCTGATCGAGCGCTTCAATATTCCTTTGGATGAATACCCGCGCCGCTGTGTGAGCCAAATTGAACGATGGGAAACGATGCGTGAGGAGCTTTTGGGCAATCAGGATCTGCGTCATGAACGGTCAAACGAGTATGCCTCTTATATATTTGAGGCGATCGAAACGAATCAGCCTTTTGCCATTGGCGGCAATGTGATGAACACAGGCTTAATTACCAATCTGCCGAAGGAAGCCTGTGTGGAGGTACCTTGTCTGGTGAATCGTAACGGGGTTACGCCAACCTTTGTCGGGGATTTGCCACCCCAATGCGCTGCGCTGAACCGGACGAATATTAATACCCAGCTGTTAACGATTGAAGCTGCAATCACCGGGAAAAAGGAGCACATTTATCATGCTGCTATGCTGGACCCGCACACGTCCGCAGAGCTGTCCATGGATGATATTGTTTCTCTGTGTGATGACCTGATTGCAGCCCACGGGACATGGCTCCCAGCCTATGTGTAAGGGAGGCAGATGAATGGGAGGCCGGGGTCGTCAAAAGTTCGCCGGGATTCCTACAATCCGTGGGAAATTCATTGTACTGACGCTGGTACTCACCGTCATTCCGATGGTGGTACTGACCTTTACCTTTTACCGGATCGCGGCCCATTCCCTTGGTGAGAAGTCGGAGGCACTGGCTATGCAGTCCCGGCAAATGAGTGAAAATTACGTCAATGCGACGCTCTCCGATTTGAATGATCTGACCAATTCCATTCTCAGCAATCCTGATGTGCAGTCTACGCTGGAGACCAAGCCGGAAGATGATTATGAATATTTACGGAACGATGAAACACTCAGTATGGTGGTCCGTACGCAAACCCAGACCAAGCCGTATATCACGTCCTCTCTCATATATGCCGCCAATGGCGGGCTCAAGCATTCTCTCTATCAAGGGAATGTTTCGGTCCGTTTTGGCGGCCTTCCTACATTAGAGGAAGCACGTGTGTACTATCGCCGCCTACTCGCCGAGCGGCCCATGATGTGGATGGCTCATTCGCCGTTTGAATCCGGACGCGGGATGGCGGAGGATCGCATCTATGTGGGGAAGCTGCTTCGAAAAACGACTGGAGATTATGCGCCCCTCGGATTTTTGCTGCTGGAAATCGACAAGGCCAGTCTGTTTCGGGGGCTTGCTTTTCATGAAACAGACGGTAATACCCAGATGTGGGTGCTGGATCAGGAGGGCGAGCCTGTATACCGATTGCCGGAGGAGGGTGTTGCGGACCAAGCGCTATTGCGGCAGATTGCCAAATCGGCTGTGGATAGGCCTGTGCTTACGAAGGACTGGAGAACATGGAACGGCCGCCAGACGATGATCTCTTACGGCCCGTTAAATGAAGGACAATGGACGCTGCTGCAAAAAGTCGATCAGTCTGTGCTGTTTGAGGATGCACGGAAAATTGGTGCCTGGACCATCTGGACTTTTTTGATTGCATTGATGCTGGGCTGGATGCTGTCTTATCGGTTAAGTGACACGATTCGTCGCCCCCTGCTTCAATTGAGCCGATTGATGGCGGTCGATGGGAGTGTGAGCGCTACAGGCTCAGCCCAAGCTTTCGAAGCTCCTAATTCCGTTGTTTTTAATCCTAAGGATGAGGTAGGGCAGATCGGGCAGCGTTTTCTTCATATGATGCAAAAAAATCATGAACTGTACGGTCAGGTCTACGAAGCATTGCTGTCGCGTAAGCAGGCTGAGTTTCGCGCGCTTCAGGCGCAGATTAATCCGCATTTTTTGTACAACACGCTAGAATCACTGAAGGGAATGGCATTGGCGAATGGGCAACGGGATATGGCAGAGGTAATCGGTGCCTTTGGTAAATGTTTTCGCATTTCGCTAAGTTATGGCCGAGAGCAAATCAGCTTGGGACAGGAAGTTGAGCATGTAAGCGCCTATGTGAAGGTGCAGCAGTTCAGATTTAGGAATTCGTTCGAGTGGATTTGCGAGGTCGAGGAGGATATTTGCGGATTTTATGTACCCAAACTGATCCTCCAGCCACTCGTCGAAAATGCTATTTACCACGGCTTAAAAGGGCGTACCGACCGTGGATATATCATGTTATCCGGTACAAGGGAAGGAGATATGTTGCGTTTGACGGTCAGTGATGATGGGGGCGGTATTGGAGCCGAGCGTCTGAACGATATCCGGAAGTCGCTGGATGCGGAACGGGGGAATGCTATTGGCTTTGGGTTGCGCAATGTGCATGAACGTCTTCGGCATTATGGTCCGCAATATGGACTGTCCGTGACAAGCGAGCCGGGTCAGTACACCTCGGTTACCTTACAGGCACCCATTCGAACCGAATAAGAAAGGGGAGGATGGCATGTACCGGCTGCTGATTGTGGACGACGAATATCATATTCGGGAAGGACTGAAGCTGATGGTGGCGGAAAGTAGTCTGTCAGTGGAAGTCAGTGATGTGGCGGAGGACGGCGCAACGGCATTACGTTTGTATACGGAGCAGCGACCGGACATGATTTTACTGGATATTAATTTACCGGATATGAGTGGACTGGACGTAGCAAAAACCATTCGGGAAAAGGATCAGCAGACCCCGTTATTATTCCTGACAGGGTATGAATCTATGACATATATTCGTCAGGCAGTTTCGCTTCAAGCGGTCGATTATTTGCTCAAGCCAGTGACCAGCGGGGATTTTGAAGCGGCATTGAGCCGGGCTGAGGATCGCATTGCGCAATGGCGAAGAAGCGAGGAGGATGCCATTCACCGCCATCGTTCATTGGAGCCATTGTACAGGGAGCATCTACTGCTGGATTTGCTCCAGCAGCGGCGTCCTGCAGCCGACGTCATTCGAGAGATGGACGGGCTGGGATTTTTCGGCGAGACGAGTGGACCGCCTTATACCGTACTGTGCTGCGAGCTGGAGGAGTCGTCGCAGCAGGAGGCAACCGCCACTAGCAAGCCACACGGTTCCATGCATAAAAGCAGCCATGTATTCGCCGGACTGACGGGGGAGGCTGCGGCAGCAGCCGGGGCGAAGGCGCATGGTGCGGCGGTTTCCCGCGATCGGCGTGTTGTGCTGCTGGCGACGGCATCTTGCAGGGCCGCGGAGCGGACGGCACAGCAGATTCGTCAGGCCGTGCAGGAACGATTGAGCCAGGGCGTGTCCATCGGGATTAGCCGTCCCGTTCAACGGATGGAGCAACTTCCCGAAGCGTATGAGGAAGCTGTGCAAGCGGCGGAGCATCGGGGGTGGGTGGGCTATAGCCAGATCATTCCCTATGAGAGCATTCAGACGGCCGAGCCGAACAGCAGTCAATTACTGGAGAAGGAACTACTGATGATTACGGAAATTCGAGCCGGCAATGATGCTGCCGTACATGCGATTTTACAGGAATGGTCAGGACAATTGGCGGGCTTGCCTGTCAAGCAGGTGAAAATGATCGTCACTCAGCTCGTCCTGTTCGTCATGCGGATCGTCCAGAGTGATGCATCTGTAGGACAAACATCCATGCAGGAGCAGGACCCGTTGTTGGAGCTGTCCCGATTACGGCATGGGCCCGAGATGATTGATTATGTATCGCGCTATTTTGTTCGGGTGGGTCGTCATGTCCGAGAATCACGCGAGAAGGGCATTCCGCGCAAATTCCAACAGGCCAAGGAATGGATTCGCGAGCATCTTCAGGAGGATGGCGGGCTGAACCGTCTGGCAGAGTACATGAATATGAGCCCCAAGTATTTGAGTGCCCGTTTCAAGCAAGTTACAGGTGAAAGCTTCGCCGACTACCAGACGCGTGTTCGCTTTGAGCGAGCCCGAGAACTGCTGCTGGACCCGAATCGCAAGGTGGCGGAGGTAGCGGAGGTTGTGGGATTCACAGATACCAACTATTTTAGCATTGCCTTTAAAAAGCATACCGGACTGACCCCGACGGAGTTTCGTAAAACATTTTTGTAAACGCGCTGTTAAAAAAATCATACCAAAACAAAGAGAGTCTGGAGTCGTTGGGTGGTCGGCTCTGGGCTCTCGGCGCATAATAGGCTTGTAAGGAGAAACCAGTTCAGGAAGGGGCCGGTTGATTTGCTCAAACGAAGGTTACGGACATGGATGGCTCTCGTGATGACGGCGATGTTGACAGGACTGACGGCTTGCAGTGGTAACGCTGGCGAACCGGCTAATCCCAATGCGGTCGAACTCAAGTTCATGTACTGGGGAAGCAATGACGAGAAGCAGGCGATGGAAAAAATGATTCAAAGCTTTAATGCATCCCACCCGAACATTCGGGTGAAGGGCGAGCATGTCCCTGGTGACTACACGACGAAAATTAACACGTTAATGGCTGCCAATCAGCTTCCTGATATCGCCTACCTGGGCGATTCCCTCACGATGAAATGGGCAAGTGAAGGCAGACTCCTGGATTTATCCTCTTATTATGACGAATATCCCGAATTAAAAAACAAGCTCAAATCCTCCTATCTCTACAGCGAACCCGGCAAGTCTATTGGAAATTACACCGCATTGGAAGTGATGCAGTTATTTTACAACAAGGAGTTGTTTACAGAAGCAGGGGTACCCGTCCCTCCGGCTGATTCTCAAAAAGCGTGGACATGGGATGAATTTCTGGAAATTGCCAAAAAGCTGACCAAGGATCAGAACGGCAAGCATCCGGGAGACAGTGGATTTGATCCGAAAAATATTGTGCAATACGGCTTTGCCTTCGGCAATGACCGCAGCTCCTGGGGGCCGCTTTTAGCGAGCAACGGTGGAGGTTTGACTGACAAAACAGGCAAGAAGTACACCCTGAACAGTCCTGAGTCGGTGGAGGTTTTTCAGAAGTTGAAGGATCTGGTTTTCAAGGAGCATGTTTCTCCTGATTTGATCCAGCAGCAGGACATGCCGTCCAATACGATTCGGCTTCAGACAAGAAAGGTCGCCATGGTGGTGGACGGGACATGGTCCCTGCTCGATTTTTCGAACAACAAGCAACTGCAATGGAGTATCGGCGTTCTGCCGAAGCTAAAAGAGCCCAAAACGATGATCGTTGCGGGAGCCACGGTCATTTTCCAGAGCACCAAGCACCCGAAGGAAGCGCTCGAATTTTATTTGTACCATAACAATCCCGAAAAGGTGGATTTGTTCAAGTCCGGTCTGTGGATGCCTATCGAGGAAAAATATTATACCAATGAGCAGGCCATCCAGTCATGGACCAATAATGCCGCACATCCACCGGAATTTCAAAAGGCTGGCATTGAGTATGCCAGAGATTATGCGATCAAGCCGTTAACTTCGACCCTTCGCAACTGGCCTGATATCGGTTCCAAGCTGACCCCAGGGCTGGATCTGATTTGGACGAACAAGAAGACGCCGCAGCAGGCGCTGGATGAACTGGAGCCCATCATTCAGCCATTGCTTCAAGGGGTATACCCGGATGAATAATGCGGCGGGACAGCTGCGAAAGGAGAACAGCCCATGAAGCGACCAAAATCAGGAATGATGCGCATGGAGCGAAACTGGGGTCTGCTATTCGCGCTTCCTGCCATCCTCGGATTAATGATATTTACAATTGGACCGATCGCGGCCTCGTTCGTATTCAGCTTAACCGATTGGACGATTGGTGGACAGATGACCTTTATCGGATTGGACAATTACCGAACCATTTTGACCGAGGATGCTACCTTTTCCCAATCCATGTTCGTGACCACATATTATGCACTGGGCAGCGTACCTCTAGGCTTGGCGGCAGCTTTTATCATTGCGCTGTTATTAAATCAAAAGGTGAAGGGTTTGTCGGTGTTCCGTACGATTTATTATTTACCTACCATTGTGCCGAGTATTGCCAACACGATGCTGTGGCTATGGATGTTCAACCCGGATTTTGGTCTGTTAAATTCGCTGCTGGAGGGCGTTGGACTGCCAGGGAGCAAATGGATTTATGACGAGAGCACTGCAATACCCTCGCTGATTATGATGAGCACCTGGGGGATCGGGAACACGGTCATTATCTTTTTGGCGGGACTTCAGTCGGTTCCCACCCATCTGTATGAAGCAGCTGAGGTAGACGGCGGCAATAGGTGGCATAAATTTTTTCACATTACCATTCCTTCGATGACACCGACCATCTTTTTCAATCTGGTTATGTCTTTAATCAGCACCTTTCAGGCCTTCAATCAGGCGTATGTCATGACCAACGGGGGACCTAACAATTCAACCCTGTTCTATGTGTTCTACTTGTGGCGTACAGCCTTTACGGAGACTAAAATCGGCTACGCCTCAGCGCTGGCCTGGATCTTATTTTTCGTCATCATGGTGCTAACGGTTCTGATTTTCTCCACATCCAAAAAGTGGGTTCACTATGAAGGAGGGGAACGTTCATGAATCAGGTCACTTCTTCTGTCAATCCTTCAGAAACACCACAACATCCGCTTCCACAGCCTGAACGCTCCCGAAGTCCTGCTACCGCCACCCGTTCCAAACCATTCCCAATCAGCCGTATTGTACTGTATATCGTTTTAATTATAGGTAGTGTTTTAATGCTGTTGCCATTTGCATGGCTCATTCGCAGCTCTCTGATGGGGACATCGCAAATTTTCGTGTTCCCGCCAGAGTGGATACCCTCTCCTTTTCAATGGAGCAATTACCCGGAAGCGCTGACTTCGGTACCATTCGGCAGGTATTTTATGAATACGTTCATGATTGAGGTATGTGTGCTGGCAGGAGTGATGTTGACCTCGATTGTATCGGCGTTTACCTTTGCCCGCCTACGCTGGCCTGGACGTAATCTGATTTTTTCTCTGCTGATCGGGTCGATGATGCTGCCTTACGCGGTGACGCTGATTCCCACTTTCGTGATGTGGCGTGAGTTGGGCGGGCTGAATACATTTCTGCCGCTGATTGTTCCTGCATGGTTCGGTGGAGGGGCGTTTAACATCTTTTTGATGCGACAATTCATGCTGACGATCCCACGCGATCTGGACGAAGCGGCTTATATGGACGGAGGTACGCCTCTGACTGTACTATGGCGCGTCATTATTCCTTTATCTTCGCCTGCATTAATTGTGATCGGAATATTTACATTTATTGATGTGTGGAACGATTTTTTGGGCCCGATTATTTACTTAAGTGACGAAAAGCATTTTACGCTAGCGCTGGGGCTGGCGACTTTCCGGGGATTAAACAATACCAACTGGCCTTACCTGATGGCGGCTTCCAGCACGATTTTGGCTCCCATCGTCCTGATATTTTTTATCGGACAACGCTATTTTATCGAAGGCATCACATTGACAGGGATTAAAGGCTAAAAGGAAGCTGGGACGCGCTGATATGCTTGAAAAAGAGAAGGAGAATTGGGCGTAGGACTTACGGGAATGCGGCAGCGAGAAGAGCATACATGTGTTCAAAGCAAGTGGAGAGTGTGTTCTAAGGCATATGCCCTGAAAAGAGATGTGGAATAAGGAGGCGTACGAGTGAAAGAGGAAGAGAGTCAAAAGACAAAACCGTTACAGGGTGTTCCAGGCAGACTGGCCCGGTTACGCTCGGAATTCCCGGCTCTAGGGATAGATGCACTGCTTATTACACATGGGCCTAATCGAAGATATATGACCGGATTTACAGGCTCCGCTGGAATTGCGCTTGTTACGCAGGAAGAGGCTTTTTTAGTGACGGATTTCCGCTATATGATGCAGGCAACAGATCAGGCAGTGGAATATTCAGTGATTCGGCATGAGGCGCAAATCTTCCAAACCGTGGCCGATCTCACAAGTAAATTGGGTGTCCACAGACTGGGTTTGGAGAGCAGGCATGTCTCACTTCAACAGTCGGGACAGCTTCGAGTCGCGCTGGGCTCGTTGGAGTACGTGCAAACGGAGGATGTAATTGAACGGCTGCGCGATGTGAAGGACGAAGAAGAGATTCGCACCATTAGCGAAGCTGCTCGTATTACCGATGCCGCCTTCACGGAGGTGCTGAATTATATTCAGCCTGGGGTTACAGAGCGACGGATTGCAGCGGAACTGGAATATCAGCTCCGGCTCGCAGGCGCGGAATCAGGCGGTTTTGCGTTCATTGTCGCTTCAGGCGAGCGTTCGGCGCTGCCGCACGGACTGGCCAGTGACAAGGAAATTGGTCAGAACGAGTTTTTCACAATGGATTTTGGCGCAAATGTGCGTGGTTATCTATCCGATATCACGCGTACCGTATTCGTAGGCCAGCCCTCAGAACAACATGAGAAATTGTATGCCATTGTGCTGGAAGCAAATCTGAAGACGATTGCAGGACTTCGTCCCGGCTTAAGCGGTCGGGAGGGAGACAGTCTGGGGCGGGATGTGATTGCCTCTTACGGCTATGGGGAGCAGTTTGGTCACGGTCTGGGTCACGGCTTTGGTCTCGAAATTCATGAGCAGGTACGGCTGTCCCGCGAAAGTAAATCGGTGCTCGTACCAGGTCATGTCCTTACTGTGGAACCGGGCATTTATATTCCAGGCTTCGGCGGGGTTCGGATTGAGGACGATGTGCTGATCACAGATGACGGTGTCAAGGTTCTGACCTCCTCACCCAAGGAGCTACTTTTGTTATAAAACGCAGTGGCGCTATAGGTAACTATCCATAGTTTGTAAGTCATCCAAAAACGAGATGGAGGGATTGAATGAACACGTATAAAAGATGCACCAAAATATGGCTGACCGCGCTGGCGGCTTCTCTCATAGTGGCTTTGACACCAGCTATTCCTGGGCAACAGACGGCTTATGCCGAAGCGGAGTCGGATGTAAAAGTCATCGACATCTTTAGTCGGACGGTGAACGATTATGGTATAGATCTGGTTGATTGGCAAGGGTATCTAGCCAACCCGTATGTGAAGCTTAAAGTGAAGCCGCCAGCGGATGCTGCTTTTCCGTTAACGGTTACGTTAAATGCGCAGGGCACGTCCCGGCTGATGATGGATCTGCCAAGTACGTTGTCGGGGCAAGGTGCAAGCAAAACGCTGACTTTTGCCAATGCACAGGAGGAAAAAGATTTTCGGCTAGCCATCCATCCTGACCGGATTGGAGGAAACGGTGAAATAGAGAACTATACGCTGTCTATGTCCGTTGCTGGAAATGATGGTCACACGACTACTCAGTCCATTCCGATTCGCGTGCTGGATCAGGACGATAATAAAGTGCCCACCGTCCCCCTCCATTTTGACTATAGATTCGATACGATCAGGCCTTATTTCAATGATGCAGCTACCAAAAAAGCCGCAGAGCTGGCAGTAAAGGACTGGTTCTATTTCTTTGATCTGGCTCCTTTCGATGAGGTTCCTGCCAACGCGGAGGTAAACCATCTGCCAGGAGACGACTGGCAAAATGAAATACAGGTGACAAATGATAAGCCCTACAAAGGCATGTGGGTGTTTATGAGAGGGCTGAACGGGCCTTATTCTACGGGCTTTCCAGCCACGAACGGCAATTATCATACACGTAACGGTGTGACCGTCCCGGGGAACCTGAACCGTTCCTATAGTTTGATTCTGGATTTCTATGATGATGCGATTCCATTCACATCCGTGGACGATGAAGAATGGTATCAATCCGATCTGTCCAAGGTGACGGATGTGCATGGGCTGATCATGCATGAATTCGGTCATGCGATTGTATTCAGCGACACATTCCCGGGTGTCAAAGCGCTGAAGGAAGCGGCGGGCAATGACCCGGATATTATGGCTTATCAGCACAGACCAGCCGCGCTGGACGACAGCTATCATCTCTCTGGAGAGCTTGCAGAAGTCGACAGATTGAGTGGACAAAATGGAGGCTGGCGCCATCTGTTTCCGACCCGGCGTTGGATGAACACGAAGCTTTCGCTGCTGGTAGCAGAAAAAGCAGGCTGGCCGCTGCGTAAGGATCTGACTCCTTTCCTCGCGCCGGAAATATTGACCAAGGAACTGCCAGCACCCGTCAAAGGCAAAACGTACACGGCCAAGCTGGAGGCCAAGGGAGGCGTTCCGTTTTACGATTGGACGGTGACAGGTGGTCAACTGCCCGCAGGCTTCACACTGGACCGCTTTACAGGAACGATTAGCGGAACAGCAGACAGCGGAGCAGGCAACAAGACGTATACGTTCACCGTACAGCTGCGGGATTATGATGAGCTAAGCAAGCCTGTGACACAAAGCTTTACGATTAAGCTGTAAAAAATACCTCTCAAACAGATTAAAACGGTCGAAGGGAGGGAAGCGAATGAAACATGATGCCGCGGATCTGGTGATTGTAGGCGGTGGAATCATCGGTACAGCCATCGCTTATTATGCGGCTAAGACCGGTATGCAGGTCGTGCTGGCTGAGCGAGGGGAGATTGCTGGGGGCACTTCGTCCCGTTGTGATGGAAATATATTGGCAATCGATAAAGAGCCCGGGTTTGACAGTCGAATGTCGTTGGTATCGCAGGAGCTGGTGGCAGAGCTGGCTAGAGAACTGGAGGATGAGTTCGAGTATCGTGCGCCTGGCAGTATTCTGGTCTGTGAAAACGATCGGGAGATGCAGGCGGCTGAGCAATGGGTAACCCGTCAGCAACAGGAAGGACTTCCATTTCGCATGCTGGATCAGCAGGATTTGCGAGAGGAATGGCCGTATTTAGCGAAAGATTTGCCGGGCGGACTGGAGTGTGCGACAGATTCCACCGTAAATCCGGTGTTGATGACGTATGCGCTGGCCGGGGCCGCGCGTCTTATGGGAGCGAGGCTAATGCCCCGCACACCGATACAATCTGTCCTTAAGGACGAAGGGGGAAACGTCCGCGGGGTAGAGACGCCCAATGGCGTTATCCATGCAGGTGCAGTGGTATTGGCGGCAGGTGTGTGGACACGTAGCATCGGTCATTCACTCGGTTTGGACCTTCCGATCATGCCGCGCAAAGGACATATACTGGTGTCTGCCCGAATGCCTTCCATTGGGAACCGCAAGGTAATGGAGTTCGGCTATCTGATGAGCAAGTTTGGCGGTCAGCGGAGTGTGGATGAGCTTTATGAAAAATACGGTGTAGCGCTGGTATTCGAGCCAACCGCATCCCAAAATATTCTGATCGGCAGCAGCCGTCAGTTTGTCGGTATGGACACACGTGTCGATCAGCAAATGATTCGCTTAATCGCCCGCAGAGCCATTCGCTTTTTTCCTGCTTTAGCGAATGTACCGCTGATGCGGGCGTATACCGGCTTACGTCCATGGACACCTGATCATTTGCCGATTGTATCGGCAGTGGACGAAGTACCGGGGCTGTATATCGCTTCTGGTCATGAGGGGGATGGCATTAGTCTTGCGGCAGTAACGGGTAAGCTGGTGACCGAAATGGTACGGGGTGAATCCACTTGCATTCCGGTGGAGCCGTTGCGATATGACCGATTTGGCGAGGCTTTTACCAGCCACGAGGTTCACGGGGAGGTAACCGGATGAGTGTAACGGGCAGAATTACTACCATTGATACCCATACGGGAGGCAATCCGACGCGGACGGTCATTCACGGCGCGCCTAAGCTGGTAGGTCGTACGATGCTGGAAAAAATGACTTATATGGCAGCACATCATGATGATTTTCGCCGTCTGCTGATGTTCGAGCCGCGAGGGCATGAGGTGATGTCGGGCTGTATTTTAACAGAACCTTGTCATCCAGATGCAGATATGGGTGTGGTTTTTATAGAGACTGGCGGCTATTTACCGATGTGCGGTCACGATACGATTGGAGTATGTACAGCGCTGATGGAAGGCGGGCTGATTGCTGCGGATAAAAAGTCTATATTGCTGGACACTCCGGCAGGCCCGGTTCAAGTGCGGCTGGAGGTGGATGCGGGCAAGGTGCGACAAGTAACGTTCACAAACATCCCTTCTTTTGTGTATCGCCGTGAGGTGAAGGTCCAGGTAGAGGGTATCGGGCAAGTCACGCTGGATATTGCGTATGGAGGCAACTTTTACGGCATTGTAGAGGCGGCTTCCATCGGTCTTGCACTGGAGCAGAGCAATGGGGCCGAAATTGTACGAACAGCGGTACAGATTCGGGAGGCAGTAAATGCTGTTGTAGAGGTAGTACATCCTGAAAATCCGGTTATTCAAGGGTTAACGCATATTGAATTTTACGGGGAGCCTGTGGCTCCACAGGCCGATTGCCGCAACGTCGTCGTCATCCCACCGGGAGGGATCGATCGTTCCCCTTGTGGTACAGGAACCTCGGCCAAGGTAGCGGTGCTGCACGCCAAGGGAAAACTGGGCTTACATGAGCCGTTTGTACATGAAAGCATCACAGGCTCCATGTTTCGGGCTGAAATCGTGGGCGAGACGCAGATAGGTCCTTATCCGGCAGTCATTCCACAAATTACAGGCTCGGCTTGGGTGACGGGACATCATCAATTTGTGTTGGACCCCGAGGACCCGCTTAAAGAAGGTTTTTTGCTGATGTGAGCATTTTGCATCAAACCCGAATGCTGAATATGAAAATAAAGATGGGAAAGGGTTGGTGAGCATATGGCACGTTTTGAAGGTGTATATGTGGCCTTGGTTACACCGTTCACGGCAGAGCTGGAGGTAGACCATAAGCGTCTGACCGAGCTGTGCGAGCATCTGATTGCAAGCGGCATTAGCGGACTGGTCCCTACGGGATCGCTGGGAGAATATGCGGCTTTGTCCCCGGAGGAACGGTCGCAGGTTGTGCATACCGTAATTGACGCTGCGGCAGGGCGTGTCCCGGTTGTTGTCGGCTCGGCGGCTCCGTCCACCAAACAGGCGGTGCATTGGATTCAGCATGCGAAGGATGCCGGGGCAGCGGGTGTCATGGCACTGCCGCCCATTAATTACAATCCCCTGCCTCACGAGGTAACGGCCCATTATGAAGCATTATCGGAGGTGGGCCTGCCGATCATTGCGTATAACAACCCCCATGATTACAAGGTTGACTTGACTCCAGATATTCTTGCGGACTTGTCGCGAATTGAAAATATCGTAGCAGTCAAGGAATTTTCCGGTGATGTACGGCGTATTCACGCTATTTTGGCCCAGACAGAGCTGGAGGTCATGGTTGGAGTGGATAATCTGGCGATGGAGGGGGCATTATTCGGCGCGACAGGCTGGATTTCGGGGGTACCGAATGCGCTGCCGAAGGAAGGGGTAGAGCTGTTCCGACTTGCGCAGGCGGGAAATATGGCGGAAGCGTCCGCGTTGT
This sequence comes from Paenibacillus sp. SER-28, assembly GCF_052906305.1. NCBI lineage: Bacteria > Bacillati > Bacillota > Bacilli > Caryophanales > Paenibacillaceae > Paenibacillus > Paenibacillus sp. SER-28. Next base: position 27,812 of record NZ_JBRECM010000001.1, read on the forward strand.
ATCGCAGGCTGCTGCCGCTGTTCCACTATGATGCCAGCCCGCAATTGGTACAGTCCATCAAATATATGATGGAGCTGGCTGGATTTCCGGTCGGCCCGACACGTCCGCCTAGACTTGCGCTGCCGCAGTCGGATTATGACCGCATTCGCGAAGCATTTGAGGTGGCGGTTCGTCCAAGCGAAGTATCATCCTGAATGGAGGTGAAGACGATGGAGAGCCGAAATTGGATCGGCGGTGAGTGGCTGAGCCCTTCCGGCGAGGAAATGGTGGTTCACAATCCTTCGGCCTTGAAGGAGGAGGTGGGAGTCGTCCATTTTTCAGAGACGGGCGATATTACACAGGCCGGGGATGCGGCTCGGCTGGCTCAGACGGGCTGGGCCGCGCTAAGTCCCGCAGCGCGGGGAGCTTATCTGTTCAAAGCAGCCGGGTTACTAGAGGCAGCATTACCTGAATTGGCTGAACTGGCTAGCCGTGAGATGGGCAAGCCGATTACCGAGATGCGCGGAGAGGTCATGCGAGGTGTCCATCTGCTCCGGTACTATGCGGCAGAGGGCGTACGTTCCATCGGTACAGTCATTCCTTCGAATGAGCCGGGAGTGCTCCAATACACGAAGCGCATTCCGCTGGGTGTAACGGCTGTCATTACGCCGTGGAATTTTCCGGTAGCTATTCCGCTATGGAAAATCGCCCCTGCACTCTTGTGCGGAAACACGGTCATCTGGAAGCCTGCCGAACATGCTTCATTAACGGCAGTGCGGGTCGCCGAGCTATTCGAGGCGGTGCAGCTTCCGCCCGGCGTACTGAACTTAGTCATTGGGCAAGGTAACCGCATTGGCGATGCCTTACTGGAGCATCCGGTACTGGACGCGGTCAGCTTCACGGGTTCTACTGCTACAGGTTTGGGCATTGCGGGACGGTGCGCACGCCGTAATGTCAAGTACCAGACCGAAATGGGCGGTAAAAATGCCGCTGTGGTGCTGAAGGACGTGGATGTAGCACAGGCGGTGGCGATGATTGCCAGCGGAGCTTTCCGTTCAGCCGGGCAAAAATGCACGGCCACCAGTCGGGTGATTGTGGAACAGTCTGTCTATGAGACGTTCACGGAAGCCTTACGCCAAGCGGTGGAAAAAATTCAGATCGCTCAGGCGCTTGACCCCAGTGCGTATCTTGGACCTGTGGCATCCGCAGGTCAGTATGAGAAGGTCATGTCCTATGTATCACTCGCCCACCGGGAAGCCGACATTTTGGCTGAAGGCGGAGCCATCGCCGGGACGGAGAACGGGTATTATGTGCGTCCACTGGTCGCGACTGGACTGAATTCGTCCCATCCGTTGATTCAGGAGGAGATTTTTGGGCCTGTGATGGGGGTCGTGCAGGCGGACGACTTCGAGGATGCGATTCGACTGTGCAATGATTCTATTTATGGATTAAGCGCCTCTCTATTCACCCGCGATTTACGGCTGGCTCACCGGTTTCTGGATGAGGCGAACGCCGGTATGGTCCGGGTTAATCAGGAGACGGCTGGTGTTGAATACCAGGCTCCGTTCGGCGGTCTGAAGCAATCCAGTTCACATACCCGGGAACAGGGCCAGGCGGCGCTGGATTTTTATTCAGCGATTAAAACCTGTGCGATCAGCTATGAGTAAGCGGGCGACGGGACGAAGTGAGACGGTTGGGAGCGCATCAGGTCATTTGCTCGTATGTCGCTGTGAAGAAGTGAGTATCGCACAGATGGAGCAGGCCTGCCGCATGGGCGTGGACACCGTTCGCCAGCTTAAAATGGCTACACGGGTGACGATGGGCGCATGTCAGGGTAGGGTATGCCGACAATTGGTGGAGTCATGGTTTTACAATCAGTATCCTGCTGCCCGCCGGGAGGCGGAGCTGTTATCCCAAAGGCCTCCCGTGCGTCCCATAACGTTCGGGCAGCTAGCAGAGGGAGGTTCTTTATGAGCCGCATGCGTATTGTAAATCATCCTATTTTGGGACCAAAGCCGGAACGGCGGCAGGTATCTTTTATTTTTGACGGTCGTCCCATGCAGGGATTGGCTGGAGAGCCATTGGCAGCAGCACTGCTGGCCAGCGGTGTCCGTTCGCTGAGAAGGCATGAGGAATCCGGTACGGCCAGAGGTGTATACTGCGCCATTGGGCATTGTAACGAATGCCGCCTGACGGTTCATCCGTTCGGTACCGTCCGTTCCTGCCTGACCAAGCTGGAGGAAGGTATGGTGGTGGAAACCGGACGGCAGCTTTCGAATGAAATCACAGGGAGAATTGTGACATGAATGAAATGGCGCATCTCATCGTCATTGGTGCGGGTCCCGCCGGATTGTCCGCAGCGGTATCGGCTGCTGAACAAGGATTGCCAGTCACGGTACTGGATGAGTTTACAGAGCCGGGTGGACGCATGCCCGGGCAATATCATGAGGAAGGCAGTCAAGGCTGGTGGGTTGGAAAACACGTTTCGGATGAGCTGATTACCCGTTGCGTGGAGCTTGGGGTGGACATTCGCTGCGGCGTTTCCGTACATGGCATGGAATATACGACAACGTGGGAAATTTCCACTTCCTGTGGATTGTTCACTGCGGATTACGTATTGCTGGCAACTGGAGCTGCCGAAATTCCCGTTCCGCTGGATGGCTGGACATTGCCAGGAGTAATGTCCATCGGGGCCGCGCAGGTAATGACCAACGTTCATTACGTCAAGCCGGGAGAACGAGGCATCATAGTAGGCATGAATGTATTGTCGATGGCGATTGCCCGCGAGCTATCCGTTGCCGGAGTAAAGGTGGCGGCGATTACACTGCCGTGCGCCAATCCGCTGGCTGGTGCAGCCGCAGATCCGACAGCCTCCGCGAAGCTGCTGCTTCAGCTGTCGGGGCTGGCCCCGGCCGCCTGGATGCGCGCCGGCGGCAAGCTAGCAGCTGCGATGCGGATGGAGAAACTCATCGCGTGCTGCTATCCCCACAGAGGCTTCCGTCTGTGGGATATCCCGATCCGATTGCGGACGGCGGTGCTGTCCGTCAACGGGCAGGACCGGGTCGAATCCGTGACTCTGGTCCACGTTAAACCGGACGGCTCGCCTATTCCCGGCAGCGAGCGCGTCGAACCCGCCGACTTCGTGGCGCTGAGCGGCGGCTTGTATCCGCTCGCTGAGCTGGCGGCGGTAGCCGGGTGCAAATTCGTGTACAGCCCTGAGCTAGGCGGGCATGTTCCACTACATGGTGAGCGAATGGAAACCTCGCTCAAAGGGTTGTATGTTGCCGGCAATATTACCGGCATCGAAAGCGGGCTGGTCGCGATGGCCCAAGGTCGATTAGCCGCCGCTTCTATGCTCCATGCCGCTGGACTCGGCGGAACAGGCGGAGAACAGCGGGTGCAGGAGGCGATCCGTGAGGTCCATTTTGCACGGAAGCATGCGCTGATTCAGTTTCATCCCGGCATTACAGAGGCGAGAACGCAGCTGTACCAGCAGTGGGGGCAAACCTCTGGCAGCGGCGCGTAACGGCTCGTTGTGTTTGATATGCGTTTTTTTATCCCAAATTCGCCTTAAAGGAGGAACGGAAAGTGACTCTTAAAGCAAAAGCCCATATGAAAGCAAGGCCGTTCGCACTGAACGAGTTGGTATTGGCTGAAGGTCCCTTCAAACAAGCGATGGAGCTGAACCGATCTTATCTGTTGGAGCTTCAACCAGACCGCCTGCTGGCGCGTTTTCGGGAATATGCCGGACTTGCGCCCAAAGCGCCTCCATATGAAGGCTGGGAAGCGATGACTATTTCCGGTCATACACTGGGACATTATTTGTCCGCTTGCTCCATGATGTATGCTTCAACGGGCGATGAGCGTTTTAAGGAAATCGCACATTACATTACGGATGAACTGGATGTTTGTCAGGCGGCGCATGGTGACGGATATGTATCCGGTATTCCAGGGGGAAAGGAACTTTTTGAAGAGGTGTCTGCTGGAAATATTCGCTCGAAGGGCTTTGACCTGAACGGTGCATGGGCCCCCTTGTATACACTACACAAGTTATTCGCTGGCCTGCGTGATGCGTATCATTTGACAGGCTGTGATAAGGCATTAGGTGTAGAACGCAAGCTGGCGGACTGGCTCGAAGGAATTTTGAAGCCGATGAGCGATGAGCAGATGCAGCAGATGATGTTTTGCGAATATGGAGGCATGAATGAGGTATTGGCCGATTTGTATGCGGATACCGGGGAAGAGCGCTACTTGCGGCTGGCTGAGTGCTTCTGGCACAAGCAGGTGCTGGACCCGCTTAGCTCGCAGGAGGACTGCTTGCAGGGCATTCACGCCAATACACAAATTCCGAAGCTGATCGGGCTTGCCAAGGAATATGAGCTCACGAATGATACGAAACGCCGGGCAACGGTGGAGTTTTTTTGGGAGCGGGTGGTGGATCATCATTCGTATGTCATTGGCGGGAATAGCTTTGGAGAATATTTTGGAGCGCCAGATGGCTTGAATGATCGCATCGGGCCTCATACGACGGAGACGTGCAATACCTATAACATGCTTAAGCTGACCAATCATCTGTTTCAATGGAATGCTTCCGCCAAGGAAGCGGACTTTTATGAGCGAGGTCTATTCAATCATATTTTGGCTTCGCAGGACCCGGTTCACGGGGGCGTAACGTATTTTCTGTCGCTGGCGATGGGCGGACACAAGCATTTTGAAAGCAAATTTGATGATTTTACGTGCTGTGTCGGCACAGGGATGGAAAACCATGCGAGCTACGGCAGCGGCATTTATTTTCACGATCACGATAAGCTGTATGTCAATCAGTTCATTGCCTCCACGCTAGAATGGAAGGACAGAGGCGTTACGCTAAAACAAAACACTTCCTACCCAGATACGGATCATACGACGCTGGAGATTCAATGCGATCAACCAGCTCCATTTACGCTACTCATCCGCTATCCATATTGGGCTGAACAAGGAATTACCATTCGTGTAAATGGCAAGGAACAATCGGTCGTATCGGAACCGGGCAGCTTTGTCTCTATCGCCAGAACATGGATTGACGGTGATGCTGTAGAGGTGACGATTCCGATGTCGCTGAGGCCGGAGCAGATGCCGGATAACCCGGGTCGGGCGGCTGTCATGTATGGACCGCTGGTGCTGGCAGGCGACCTGGGACCCTTAGAAGATCCTAAAGCCAAGGAGTTTCTGTACACACCCGTATTCATTCCCCAAACGGAGGAGCTAGATGCCTGGATACAGCCCGTAGAGGGCAAGACGAATACGTTCCGTACCTTGAATGCAGGGCATCCCCGGGATGTGGAATTGTCTCCTCTGTATAAAATGCATGACCGTACGTATTCCGTATACTGGGACATTTTTACCAAGGAAGCGTGGCAGGAGGCGGAACAGGAATACACAGCAGCACGCGAAAAGCTGGCGGTTCTGGAGCAGTGCACGATTGATTTTGCCCAACCCGGAGAAATGCAGCCGGAGCGGGATCATAACTTCCAGGGAGATGCTTCGACTCGCACCGGATATGTGAATAACCGACCTTACCGGAATGCGGGAATTGATGGCTGGTTTTCTTTTGATTTAAATACAGATCCATCTGCTCCGATGCTGTTGGTCATTACCTACACAGCTACGCTGGAAATGCCTAACTGCGGTTTTGATATTTTGATTAACGGTCATCTGCTTGAGCATTTTAGTGAAGGTTTTGATGAGGCCGATAAGTTTTATAACGTTAATGCCGCTATTCCGGCTGCATATCTGGAGGGGAAGGATCAAGCGACAGTGACCTTCAAGGCCAAGCCGGGACAGCGTATCCGCAGATTGTTTGGGCTGAGGATGGTCAACAAGGACGTGTATGAGCAACTCTATCAAGCTGGAAGTCCAGGTATACATGAATGATCTTTGAAATGTTACGTGAGAGAAAAGTAACGTTTGATTTTTAGTCCGGTATGATTTATGATGTAAGAAATATTGGATGATGCTGGAATAATCCATATGGTGGTATGAGCTGATATATTCATAGTTTTGTTGCGCGTGAAGCACACGGGCTGTTTCTTCCTTCATAGGGGAGAGGCAGCCCTTTTTTGTTGATATTTTGCGGGAATATAAAACTTTTTAAAGAGTCAGTTCTATGGATTTAGGGGAAGGGATTGCTCAAAAGAGTCTATTTGTTTGGAATGCTTTGTATTAGAAGTTTTTCTTATAGATTTTGTAATAGGGAAACCCTATAATATATAAGTTGTATCCAGTATTTTCCGAAAGTGGGGATGCGATAAGTTTATGAGATTAGAGATGATATACATAGTTTAAAGTTTAAGCTGACAAAGGGGATAGAGAGATGAGTATGAAAAAATGGATGCTGAGTTTGACCGCAGTCACGTTGCTATGGGGGGCGACAAGTACGATTCCAACGACGGAGGCAGCAAGCAGCACCAAACCCATTGAAGTTTTGTTAAACGCGAAAAAAATACAGTTTCCAGATGCTAAACCTTTTCAGGATAGCAACGATTATGTGATGGTTCCGATTCGTTTTGTATCTGAAGCGCTAGGGGCTAAGGTAGGCTGGGAGAAAACAGGCGGTCAATTGGCTGTGTCGATTAAAAATGATGCACATGCCGTTAACATGACAGTGGGTCAAAATACCGCTACCGTGGATGGGCAGACCAAAACGTATGAGACAAAGATTATTTTGAAGCAAAACCGTACTTTTGTGCCGCTGCGGTTGGTAAGTGAGGGTCTGGGGCAAACGGTAGAGTGGGATAAGGTCAGCCGCTGGGTCTGGATTGGGAAGAAGGAAATTGCTGCGCTGGAGGATATGGGGCATCAGGCGGTGAGTATTGAGCCGTATAAGAAGGCGTTCGGTTCAATACCTGCTCTTTTAAACAATAGCACTGACCAGCCATACGATAAAATAATGATCTTTAAGCAGTCTGATCTACCTATTAAGCTGATTCGGGATGTTTATTCCGTTGAGCCCTACACAAGTCCGAAAGGTGTACCTTACTTAAAGATGAGAGTTAAAACGAAATCTACAGCAGGTAGCATTTTTTTCATAACCAAAAACCAGAATGCACGTCTCCGTCCTCCATTGAGAGAAATGACACAAGATAACGGGGATGGCACAAAGATGGTATATTATCCGATTTATTCATCTGCTGATGAACTCTTTCATGGAATAGAAAACTATAAATCCCTGAAACTAAAAGATATTGAGTACATTGGATTCCGCTTGCAAGCAGATAGTTATATTCCATTGATGGTCAATCCGTGGAAAGGAAATTAACAACAGCATGAAGAAGACGCAACGCATTCTAGCCGTATTGCTGGTGGGGGTACTGCTCTTATTGCAGCTCCCACCATTTTCTTTTCCTACCGACAAGGCGGTAGCTGATAACGAAATTACACCGCTGTCTTACTATGCCGATAAGAACGACCGCTATTTTGTTGGCATGATGTACTTCGACATGTGGAAAAATACCACAGGTACTTGGGTCACAGGTGGCAAGGAGCCTGACAAGGACATGCAAGGTGAAGCAGAATTCACTTACAAATTTAATTTCCCTGGTCGTAAGATCAAGAAGATTGACGCACAATTGTATGATCCAGTAGCAGAAGTTAACAAAGGTAATCCTGATTATAAAAATTACTTTACAAAATCCCGATCCGATCTTTATGACGATTACAAGGACTACATGAGTAAAGGCACACAGGATTCAGATATTCGGCCTTTTCAAAAAAAGGGGATTGGAACGGATACAGCTACCATTCCAATCACTGTGAATATAAGATTAAATGCAGCAGTTCAAGCGGAAAATATAAAGGAAGAGAGTTGCCCCACCTGCGCAAAGGAAGTAGAAGCCTGGCGCATCTACCAACCCATCCTGTTCAAAATCGAACTGGAGAGTGGTCTGATTGTCAAGCATTTTACCACTGATGGAAAATCTCTTAACAACGTATTTACACCAATAGAAGATGAACTGAAAGCTGATCAACTGTATGATTTTACCCCGCCAACCAACCCGAAATATGAGTATGTGGGCTATAAGAAAAGCACGACAGGTAAACCGCCAAGCGGAGATATTTTGCCGGGAATTGTACCCGGATTTACCTATGACGGTTCTTTTGAGCAGTTTACCGCTTATTTGTATTACAAAGAAACTCAGGGCTGTCCGAAGCCTGGAGAAAGCCAAGAGGGAGCACCCTCAGATTGCCAAGATAATGAACAGCCAACAAAAGGTGTTGTCTGCTCCCGCCCCGTTCCAGGTCTGCGCTTGGAAACTACTGAACTGGACCCGACAGTATCTGCCGTTATCAAAGCAGATCAGCGTGGTAGCGAACAATTTGACGTATCCAAAGGTATTCCTACATCTGAAAGCCTATACGGTCATGTGCAAGCGAAGAGATACCTTTTTCAACATAAGTTTGTGAACATGACAGGCCAGTGTACATATACGGTTAACGTAAAACGAGAATATCGATTGACCTGGCGGCCTAAGAAAAAATCTCGGCGGAATGAGACGGTGAAGCGAACCTACACTTACCAAATCGTTCGTCCGTATTCATATTGGGCGATAGACAATTTGGAGGTGTATGGCATCAAGGAGGCTACGCTCCGAAATTATGCGTTACCTAATGAAACAATCACCCTGCGTCCGCAATCCTATACACCCCCTTCCTATGTTGCAGCGACTCAGGGCAACTTTTATCCGCCCCCTGCACCCGGGACAGTGGATGGCGGCAGCCGTAGCAAAAACGGTGGCAGCAGCAAGCCAAGTGTGCCTGATGACCGCAGTGCACTGAAATCCAAGGCAGAGGGGGCCGTAAAGGAAATCGAAGTGGAGAACGATACTCTGACCTTTGAAAGTAAAATCATTATGAATCCGGAGCGCGTCAAGGTGAATGGCCCTAAGCCAGGCGTTATACCCTCTTCCGGAGCGATTGGGCCGGATGTGCTGTACAGTCCGAATCATGTGATTGATAAGCATAAGATAAATAAGTCCAATACGCCCAGCAGCGGTGACATCACTTACGCTATTCTCAAGGGAAATATCAATGGAGGTGCGGATAAAACGTTCCCGATACAGGGAATCAATACAGTGACTGTCCACACTCCCGTAGTGAATCTGTCTAGTGTGTCGGACGATGCTGCTCATAATCAGAAAACCCAACCTACGAAGGGACGATCCGCGCTTATTTTGGAGCGCCCTTTCCGGGTGACGATCTCGACAGCAGGTCCGCATTTGAACATTCCTGGCTATGGTGATCGGGAGTATGCCAAATATGTACGAACCAAGCAGGTGAGATTTCCGTTCGATGTGTACGACAAAGGAAAGACAATATTTTATCCACGAGGTACCTGGATCGACATTCCGGTGCTGCAGCTCGACACAGACTTTTATTTGCCCGTATGGGTGGATGAAGGCAACTATACAGTAGAGTTCCGTACCATTGCCGAAAATGCACCGGACGGGTTCACCGAACAGCGCCATGCCAACATGGATATAGCCCATCATGTAGCCAATGATGTGGTGAATATTGAGGTCATCGGACGGATGTACGATTTTCATATCACGGATATTGCCGATTACCATTGGGAGCGGGTATTTCGGCAGCGAAAAGGAAGTCCAACGCATAGCGGTCTGTCCTATTGGACGGGGCTTGGCAATATTGACGGGTTGCCTAGAGGGAACCCGGAGCCATTCACCTTGCCCGTTCGCCCCGGTAGTCACCCATATGAAGGTTATGCAAATGTGGCGGTCAAGACAGGCTATCATTTCAAGTTTGACCTCAAAACCAAAGGGAATATGTTTAGCGCCAAGGACGGTATTCGCATCACGCCATCGTTCTATTGGGTGAGCAAAGATGGGCGACAGCGGGAAGAGGTGGATCTGTATACACATTCCGGCAGTCGAAAATTTATCCGTTTGGGATCGGCGGAGGACCGGGAAAAGCGATATGTTATTTTGAATGAACGGCTACGCAATGTGCCGATGGAGGAAATGCAGGACACGGCAGCCTACCAATACAAGCATGAGCTGAGTGAAGCACAGCAAAGCCAGTTGACACTGGAACGCTATGTTTCTCTGTATGCCCACCGTGTTGCACGCAGCAAGACCTGGATTGGACGCTACGACTGGCTGGTGCTGCCTGCGGCTGTGCGTACCTTGATTGGTCCAAAGACAGACCTGCCAGATGGGGTCAACGTGGACCGCGCTAATGCGTCAATTCAGCGCTGGTATGGTGAATATAGCCTGCCTGCTGATGTGTACACAGTTACCAAAGGTACGGATTTGCGCGAGGTCAGTCGCCGTCAGGAGCTAAACGAGCATACGGATATATTCAAGAAAACAGGCTTTATCGTCGTTCGCTTTAATTTGGAGTCACTGCGTCAGGGTGACACCGAGCATCCGCATTTACAGTATATAAATGGCCCGCTATTGAACCAGTGGCAACTGGAGGGTTACCGCCGAGAGATAAAAGACCCGTACGGGCATACCTTTCATTTACAGGACGGGGATGTAGTATTTTATCATGCGGATCAGTCGAGCAGGGACGATTTCAGTTCATTTGTCCCTCACTAGCTTGTAGTAATCAAGACGATCCATAGCTAGCGCGAAAAGTACGAAAACGGACAATGTGAACAATCCACTGTCCGTTTTTTTTATATTTCCTTTTGTGTTTTTGCAGTCCTCTGCCTTCATGGGGAGTTTGGCGGTGTTCAGCCCTTAACATGCCGTTTTCATACAGCCTTGGCGAGGGCTGTTTTATTTGGAATGAGTAAACAACACGGATTTGTGTAGATAAATCCTCGGATATTTAAACGCGTTTGGGGGAACGGCAAAACTATAATAGTAAGGAAATTATGTAAGCGCAATCATTTCAGGTATTAGCTTGTCATCACAATACAATTGAGGAGGACGACCTGAATGGCTCGAGGGAAAGGCGTGTGGCGAAAGGGAAGCTTGACCGCCGCGTTGGCAGCGATGCTGGCGATGACGGGGACGACTGGAGGAGTGGCTGCGGAAGACTTATCCGAACCCACACTGCAGGCGGAATCAGTAATCGCAGTAGAACAGAACCGTAGCGGCAGCATTCAGCTGGAAAAGCTGGATCGCGGACTGGTAGCTGCGGTGACGCAGGAGGGGGTATTTTTAAGCTGGCGGTTATTGGCTCAAGAAGTGAACGGTTACGGTTCAACGGGGCTGACAGGAGCGGACTTTAACGTATACCGTGACGGTAAAAAGATCGCGACGGTGACCGACAGCACCAACTATGTGGATAAGGAAGGAACCGGAAATACGGTGTACAGAGTAGCTTCAGTCGTAAAAGGCAAAGAAAAGGATCGTAGCGCCAAAGTGAAGCCATGGCAGCAGGGTTACTATGAACTTCCTCTCCAAAAGCCTGCCGATGGCGTAACACCCGCAGGTGAATCCTATACTTATTCGGCCAACGATATGAGTGTGGGGGATGTGGATGGAGACGGGCAATATGAATTTTTTGTAAAATGGGACCCGTCGAACTCCAAGGATGTATCTCAGAAGGGGTATACCGGAAATACGTATGTCGATGCGTATACGGCCGAAGGCAAGCTGTTGTATCGGATCGACTTGGGCGTGAATATTCGATCAGGTGCACATTATACCCAGATGATGGTGTACGATTTTGACGGCGATGGTAAAGCCGAGCTGATGTTCAAAACGGCTCCAGGGACCAAAACGATTTCTTTTGATAAGAAGGGCAAGCCGAAAAAAGAAAAGTATATTACTATGCCACGTGAGGATCGCAAAGCAGGGATTACACATGAGGACGATTACCGTTTGAGTCGCTCGGATTATTATGAGCATGTGGTGAACATGTTCATGAACTGGACGAAGCATGAAGAAGTGGTCAAGGGACAATGGCCTGCTACGCTGGAGGAATGCTTTGGCATTGCTCCGAGGTACAGTTATCCGTTATCCCGAAAGGATGCGGAAAGCCTGACAGACTACTTTATGGATGTATATGCACCATCACGGAGCGACAAAAACAAGCTGAGAGAGTTCGAGGGCTTCATTGTCGATGGACCGGAGTATTTGACGATTTTCAAGGGGGAAACGGGAGCTGAGCTGGATACCATCCGCTATGAGCCGGAGCGTCATGACGATGGCCTCATGTGGGGTGACTATGCTATGGCCCGGATTGAACCCGCCAACCGCGTGGATCGCTTCCTGGCAGGTGTGGCTTACCTGGACGGGCGCAAGCCGTACGCTGTATTTGCACGCGGCTATTATACGCGTTCCACCTTGGCTACCTACACATGGGATGGTCGCCATCTACAAAAACATTGGATGGTAGACAGTGGCTGGGCACCAATGACCAATCCATTTAACGATAGTCCGCATGGGCGTGATGGAACGGACCCGAAATTTGGCACCATGACCACACAAGGAGCGCATTCTTTGAGCGTGGTGGATGTGGACGGTGACGGCAAGGACGAAATCGTATACGGTTCCGCCACGATTGACCATGATGGCAGCCTGTTGTACAGCTCATTTGATGTCATGCCTCCTGAAAGCGCAACTCCGGGTCAAACCGCCAGATTGGGACATGGTGATGCGCTGCATGTAACCGATATTGACCCGGATCGCCCCGGCAAAGAAATCTTTATGGTACATGAAGGTGGCACTTACGCTCCATATGGCTATTCTTTACGGGATGCCAAAACAGGTGAAATCATTTACGGCGCATATTCCGGCAAGGATACAGGTCGGGGAATGGTCGGTGACATCGACCCGGATCAGCGAGGTCTGGAGACCTGGGCCATAGGCCTGTGGACCGCAGCGGGTAAACAGCTGGATACAAAGATGCCGGGTACCAATATAAGTATCAAATGGGCAGCTGATATGACCACACAAATCGTAAACGGCGCAATTGATGTAACCCCAACCATTGAGGATTGGAAACGAGGTACATTGTTGACCGCCACTGGAACCAAAACGAACAACTATACGAAAGGAACGCCATCGCTGGTAGCCGACATTTTCGGAGATTGGCGCGAGGAAATGCTCGTCCGTACAGCGGATAGCTCAGCAATCCGTATCTATCTGAGCACAGAACCTACGACGCATAAATTGTACACGTTGATGCATGATCCGCAGTATCGCGCGGATGTGGCACGTCAAAATACCGGGTATAATCAACCTTCCTATACGAGCTTTTACTTTGCGTCCGATATGGATTGGGCGAATGTGCCGATTCCCAAGCTTTACACGCCAAAAGCCTTGATGGAGGAAGAGAGCAGTGACGAAGCGGATGAAGTAGAGGCAGCAGAGGTGGATGAGGCAAAGGCAGCAGAGGTAGATGAAAAAGAAGTCGATGGAACGAAAGTTGATGGGACGGAAATAGATGTGAAGGAATGATAAGCGGAGACTATTTCCCAAAATATATAATGAAATTTCTTGTCTCAAAAGGAGAGCCGTATTTACGGACTCTCTTTTTTTACGTATTGATGTTATTGAGAATATGAAATGTAACCGCGCACATGTAAAGGGTATGATATATTACTTGACGTAAAATTTGACACATATGTGAAATGAGGATAAATGTCAGGGATTTCATGGAGAAGCGAATTGACTGTATTTGTCCCTGTCTCTAAGATGTAATTATATTCCAGACAAAAACAGAGAATTGTGTGAGGGAATATAACGTAGAGAGGAGGGAATGAATGGACTCTTTAGCTGATCTCTCGGAAACCCCCTTAGCAATGGACACCCTCAGACGACATCCTTGTTATAACGAAGAGGCACATCGCTATTTTGCACGCATTCATCTTCCAGTAGCTCCGGCATGCAATATTCAGTGCCATTATTGCAACCGCAAATTCGATTGCGTCAATGAAAGCCGTCCCGGCGTTGTTAGTGAACTGCTTACGCCGGAGCAGGCGGCGAGCAAGACCTATGGCGTAGCGGCACAGCTGATGCAACTGTCCGTTGTCGGCATTGCGGGACCTGGAGATCCGCTGGCCAATGCGGAGGCAACCTTCGATACCTTCCGCCGGGTCCGTGAGACAGTTAAGGATGTCATATTCTGTCTCAGCACGAATGGCCTTACCTTGATCAGGCATATCGACAGGATTGTAGAGTTGGGTATTTCGCATGTCACGATCACGATCAATGCTGTAGATCCAGTGGTGGGGAGCCGCATTTATGGATGGGTCTACGATGAAGGAAAACGCTATGCAGGAGAGGAGGCCGCGCGGCTGTTGATTGACCGCCAGCTGGCAGGCTTGAAGATGCTGGCTTCGAGAGGCGTATTGTGCAAGGTGAACTCGGTGCTGATTCCCGAAGTCAATGATGCCCATCTACCAGAGGTAGCCAGGGTGGTCAAGGAGCACGGCGCGGTACTGCACAACATTATGCCGCTCATCATCGCACCCGGCAGTCGGTATGAGCAGGAAGGGATGCGGGCCCCCCGTCCCCGTCTGGTCCGGCAGCTGCAGGAGCAATGTGCTGAGGCGGGAGCTGTCATTATGCGCCATTGCCGTCAGTGCAGGGCGGATGCGATTGGACTGCTGGGCGAGGATCGCAATCAGGATTTTATATGGGAGAACATTGCGGCTGCTCCTCCCATGGATGAAGAGGCAAGGGCACAATTTCAGAAAGAACTGGATGAGAAGGTGAGAGTGAGAATGGAACGCAAGGAGGGACAATCGCACCACAAAAAAACGTCAACCGGGGTTGGATGTAGCTGCCCGTTATCGGAGGATAAGCCTGAAGCAAGCTTTACCTCAAAGCCAGTCCTAATCGCTGTGGCCAGTCGTGGCGGAGGGAAGGTGAATCAGCATTTCGGTCGTGCCAAGGAATTCATGATCTATGAAAGCGACGGGACTATCGTAAATTTCATAGGCATTCGTAAGGTGCAATCCTACTGCCATGGGAAAGCCGATTGCAATGGAGACAAGGTCGAGACGATGAAGGAGATCCTTTCCATGGTGCATGACTGTGCATTGCTGCTGTCGTCCGGCATAGGCGAAGCCCCCAAAGAGGCATTGCAGGAAGCTGGCGTGCTGCCTATTGTATGCGGCGGGGATATTGAGGAATCCGTTCTGGAATATGTAAAATTTCTGCGTTATATGTATCCTGTGCAGAGCAATAAGGGAAGTAAGCGCAATAAGGGAGTTAAGGGCAATCATTCGGATTTACCCATTGAACATTTTGGAGGCTGAGAAAATATGAGACAAATTGCGTTTTACGGTAAAGGCGGTATCGGCAAATCGACAACCTCGCAGAATACACTGGCTCAGCTGGCGACCAAATTCAAACAAAAAATTATGATCGTAGGCTGTGATCCCAAGGCAGACTCCACCCGTCTTATTCTGAATACGAAGGCCCAACAGACAGTACTACATCTGGCTGCTGAAAGGGGCACGGTAGAGGATTTGGAGTTGGAGGATGTTGTCCAGAAGGGCTTCGGTGACATTCTGAACGTGGAATGCGGCGGGCCAGAGCCTGGTGTCGGCTGTGCAGGACGCGGCATCATCACAGCCATTAATTTTCTGGAGGAAGAGGGGGCCTACGAAGGGCTGGATTTTGTTTCCTACGATGTACTGGGGGACGTCGTGTGCGGGGGCTTCGCCATGCCGATCCGGGAGAAGAAGGCGCAGGAAATCTACATTGTATGCTCAGGCGAGATGATGGCTATGTACGCTGCCAACAATATTGCGCGCGGAATATTGAAGTATGCCAACAGCGGCGGGGTACGTTTGGGCGGCTTAATCTGCAACAGCCGGAATACGGACCTGGAAGCGGAATTGATTACAGAGCTTGCAAGAAGACTGAACACGCAGATGATCCACTTTTTGCCGCGTGACAATGTTGTGCAGCACGCTGAGCTGCGCCGTATGACTGTTACCCAATATAACCCGGAACATAAGCAGGCTGCGGAGTATGAAGAGCTGGCAGGTAAGATTTTGAATAACGATATGCTGACGGTTCCTACTCCTATTTCCATGGAAGAGCTAGAGGAGCTATTGATGGAATTCGGCATTATTGAGGATGAAGAAACCGCAATTAACAAAGCTGAGGCGTCTGGGCAGTAGGCTGTAGCCAGAAGGCTTAATGACGGAATCATCGTGTGATGGTGGGGGGAGCTGAATGCACAGCTCGTAGGAGGGAGGAATAGGCCAAATGAGCAGTATTGTGGATAAGGGAAAGCAGATCGTAGAGGAGATACTGGAGGTATATCCCAAGAAGGCCAAGAAGGACCGGACCAAGCATTTTGAGATCGCGGATGAGGAACTTGTGAACTGCGGAACCTGTTCCATTAAGTCCAACATGAAATCACGGCCCGGCGTTATGACAGCAAGGGGCTGTGCTTATGCAGGCTCCAAGGGGGTGGTATGGGGCCCGATTAAAGACATGGTGCACATTAGCCATGGTCCCATCGGCTGCGGGCAATACAGTTGGGGTACCCGACGCAATTATGCGAATGGGGTATTGGGCATCGATAATTTTACCGCCATGCAGATTACCAGCAATTTTCAGGAAAAGGATATCGTGTTCGGCGGAGATAAGAAGCTGGAGGTGATCTGCAGGGAAATTAAGGAGATGTTTCCGCTGGTCAAAGGCATCTCCGTACAATCTGAATGTCCGGTCGGACTGATTGGTGATGATATCGGGGCTGTGGCCAAAAAGATGACAGAGGAGCTGGGCATTCCGGTCATTCCTGTACGTTGTGAGGGCTTTCGCGGGGTGAGTCAGTCTCTGGGTCATCACATTGCCAATGATGCTATCCGCGATTTTCTGATGGGACGCCGGGAGCTAAAGGAGTGCGGCCCTTATGATGTCTCCATTATCGGGGACTACAATATCGGCGGTGATGCCTGGGCCTCGCGCATTTTGCTGGAGGAAATGGGACTGCGGGTCATAGCGCAGTGGTCGGGTGACGGTACGATCAATGAGCTGGGGATTGCCCATAAATCCAAGCTCAATCTGATCCATTGTCATCGTTCCATGAATTATATGTGTGCAACGATGGAGCAGGAATACGGAATTCCCTGGATGGAATATAACTTCTTTGGCCCGACCAAGACGATGGAAAGCCTCCGAGCGATTGCTGCCCGCTTTGACGAGACGATTCAAGAAAAATGTGAGCAGGTCATCGCCCAATATATGCCGCAGATGGAGGCGGTCATCCGTAAATACCGCCCACGTCTGGAAGGCAAAAAGGTGATGCTTCTGATTGGCGGACTGCGGGCAAGGCATACCATTGGTGCCTATGAGGATCTGGGTATGGAAATTGTGGCTACAGGCTATGAATTTGCCCATAAGGATGATTACGAAAAGACGTTTCCCGATGTAAAGGAAGGCACTATTCTGTACGATGATCCAACGGCCTATGAGCTGGAGGAATTGGCCCAGCGGCTGAATATTGACTTAATGGGCGCCGGAGTCAAGGAGAAATACGTGTATCACAAAATGGGCATTCCCTTCCGTCAAATGCACTCTTGGGATTACAGCGGGCCTTATCATGGTTTTGACGGCTTCAAGATTTTTGCACGTGATATGGATATGACCATCAATAGTCCAGTATGGAGCCTGCTGCCATCACGGCAGACTGCGGAGGTGTCGGTATGAGCGAGCGTCTGAACATTGTCGATCACAATCAGTTGTTTCGGCAGGATAAATATGTACGCCAGCGTGAGGAGAAACGGGCTTTTGAGGCTCCTTGCTCGCCAGAGGAGGTTACTGCCACCCTGGAGTATACCAAGACCAAGGAATACAAGGATAAGAATTTCGCTCGTACAGCCGTAGTTGTGAACCCGGCCAAGGCTTGTCAGCCGCTGGGAGCGGTCATGGCTGCGCTGGGCTTCGAAAAAACGCTCCCGTTCATTCATGGCTCACAGGGCTGTACAGCTTATTTCCGCAGCCATCTTGCCCGCCACTTCAAAGAGCCTGTTCCTGCCGTCTCCACCTCGATGACCGAGGATGCCGCCGTATTCGGTGGGATGCGCAACCTCATTGACGGTATAGAGAACTGCATTGCCTTGTATCAGCCGGAGATGATTGCGGTATGCACGACCTGTATGGCAGAGGTGATCGGCGATGATCTGTCTGCCTTCCTGGCCAATGCCCGTCAGGAGGGAGCCCTTCCCGAGGATATGCCGGTTCCTTTTGCCAATACCCCCAGCTTCTCCGGTTCACATATTACAGGCTATGACGCGATGCTGCGCTCTGTGCTGGAGACGTTGTATAACAAGTCAGGCCAGACGCCACAGCCTGGTCATGAATTGAAGCTGAATGTGCTGCTCGGGTTTGACGGGTATACGGGCAATTTTGCGGAAATGCGGCGCATGCTGGGGATGTTCGGCGCTACGTATACCATTCTGGGTGACCACAGCAGTAATTTTGATTCAGGGGCTACTGGAGAGTACAGCTACTATTACGGGGGAACGCCGCTTGAGGATGTGCCCAAGGCCGCAGATGCTGCAGGCACGTTGGCGATCCAGCAGTACTCTCTTCGTAAAACATTAGGTTATATAAAGCAAACCTGGGGGCAGCAGGTGTCCTCCATCTCCACACCGCTGGGCATCCGGGCTACAGATCGGTTGCTTGCGGAGATTAGCCGCCTGTCTGGAAGAGAAATTCCCGAGGCATTGAAGCAGGAGCGCGCCCGAATTGTGGATGCCATGATGGATTCGAATGCTTATCTGCACGGCAAACGAGTGGCTATGGCGGGAGACCCGGATATGCTCATCGGCCTGATTGGTTTTTGTCTGGAGCTGGGCATGGAGCCGGTGCATATTGTTTGCTCCAATGGGGACCGGAAATTTGAGAAGGAAGCAGAGCTTCTGCTGAAGTCCAGCCCTTACGGTGCAGAAGCCACGGTTCATTCCGGTCAGGATTTGTGGCATATGCGTTCGCTGCTGTTCCAGGACCCAGTAGACCTAGCTATTGGTAACTCCCACCTGAAGTTCGCGGCGAAAGAAGCGAAAATTCCATTGCTCCGTGTGGGCTTTCCGATCTTCGACAGGCATCATCTGCATCGTTATCCGATTATCGGCTACCAGGGTGCGCTGAATCTGCTTACCCAATTCGTGAATACCGTACTGGATGTCATGGAGGAGCAGGCTCCGGATCATAGCTTTGATCTAGTGCGCTAATTGCTGTATCGCGTAGATGGAAGTTGACAGCTTGGCTTGTGATTTCAATGGATTCTATCTGAAATAAGGGGGTTTGCGGATGGAGCCGGCTGTGTCTAACGGAAGGCTGGAGGTATCCTGCGGCAACAAAATTCCCAAAAGCACGCCCTGTCCCCGGCCTGTGCCGGGGGAGGCTTCGGGTGGCTGCTCCTTTGACGGGGCCCAGATTACACTGATCCCCATTGCAGATGCGGCTCATCTGGTGCACGGGCCGATTGCGTGTCTCGGCAATAGCTGGGAGAGCAGAGGCAGCCTGTCCAGCGGCCCGGAGCTGTCGGCGTATGGCTTCACTACTGATCTTGGAGAACAGGACATCATTTTTGGTAGTGAACAAAAGCTGCATGAATCGATCCGCTACATTGTCAGCCGCTTTGCTCCTCCCGCTGTATTCGTCTATACCACATGCGTCACAGCCCTCACCGGTGAAGATATCGAGGGAGTTTGCAAGGCTGAATCGGAGCAGCTGGGAACACCGATCATTCCGGTGAACAGCCCGGGATTTGTGGGCAGCAAGAATCTCGGGACCCGGCTGGCCGGAGACGTGCTGTTCCAGCATATTATCGGCAGCACCGAGCCGGAACAGACAACCTCCCATGATATCAATCTCATTGGGGAATACAATATCGCCGGCGAGATGTGGCATATCGAGCGGCTGATGCAGCAGGCGGGAATGAGTATCCTGTCCCGAATTACCGGAGACGGTCGGTTCCGTGAGGTGGGATGGGCGCATCGTGCCAAGGCCAATATGGTCGTATGCAGCCGGGCTTTGCTGGGTCTGGCAGTCCAAATGGAGCGTAAATACGGCATTCCTTATTTTGAAGGTTCATTTTATGGAGCAAAGGAGACGAGTTATTCCTTGCGACAGATGGCTTACCTGACCGGAGATCGTGATGTGGAGCGACGGGTGGATAAGCTGGCCGCACGGGAGGAAATGAGGCTATCGCTGGAGCTGGAGCCCTACCGCAAGCAACTGAAAGGAAAGCGGGCAGTGCTCTATACCGGGGGTGTAAAGAGCTGGTCTGTCATTACGGCTTTGCAGGAGCTGGGCATTAAGGTGGTTGGTGTAGGCACGAATAAAAGCACTGCCGAGGATGTATCCCGGATTGCTGACCGTATCGGAGATGATGCGGAATACATCCCGGAAGGCGGCGCCCGGCAGATTCTCAAGACCGTACGGAGCCGCAAGGCAGACATGGTCATTGCCGGGGGCCGGAACATGTATATGGCGCTTAAGGAACAAATTCCTTTTGTGGACATCAATCAAGAACGGCACAAAGCCTATGCGGGCTATGACGGGCTGTTATCTCTGGCGAAACAGCTTGTGCATACGCTACAGCATCCGGTATGGGAATTGACCGCCAAATTGGCTCCATGGGAGGAGGAGACGGAATTTGCCGATTAAACCCGCCACGAAGCCTGTCAGTGTCAACCCGCTCAAGGTAGGACAGCCTTTGGGCGGCGTGCTGGCTCTGCAGGGGATGTATCGCTCAATGCCTTTGCTGCACGGCGCTCAGGGCTGCTCGGCCTTCTCCAAGGCACTGCTGACTCGCCATTTTCGAGAGCCGATTGCCGTTCAGACCTCTGCGCTGCAAGAGATGGACGTTATATTTGATGCAGACCGGAATCTGGAGGAGGCGCTGGATCATATCTGGTCCAAACACCATCCAGATGTCATCGGCGTTATCAGCACGGCCCTCACCGAGGTGGCAGGCGTTGATTTTCAGTCTAGGGTAAAGGCGTTCAAGCGAGAACGGGCATTGAAGGATAGTCTGCTGTTTTCTGTATCGCTGCCTGATTTTCACGGCTCTTTGGAGACGGGCTACAGCAGTACAGTAGAGTCGCTAATGGATGCCGTACTCGGGTTGGCCGGAGGCAAGTCCCCCAAAAAACAGCGCCGGACGCAGGTCAATCTGCTGCCGGCTTCTTATCTGACTGCCGGAGATGTCATGGAAATCAAGGATATTATCGCTTCCTTCGGCCTGGAGGTTATCACACTCCCCGATATCTCCACTTCCTTGTCCGGCCACCTGCTGACAGGTTTTTCCCCTTTGACGAGAGGGGGGACTCCGCTGGATTCAGCCTGCCAGATGCTGGAGTCTTCCTGCACCATTGCCATTGGCGCGAGCATGGAGCGTCCGGCGCGCAGGCTGACTCATGCCGCAGGTATTCCCTACCACTTGTTCACGGGTCTGTCTGGCTTGGCCGCGAGCGATGCGTTCATACATTTTCTGCAGAAAATCAGCCGCGAGCCAGCCCCTGTTCGCTTCCGCTGGCAGCGTGAAAATCTGTTGGACAGCATGCTGGATGCCCATTTCTATTATTCCGGCGCTTCCGCTGTAGTGGCGCTAGAACCGGATCATATGCTGTCGACCGCAGCCTGGCTGGAGGAGATGGGAGTGGAACTGAAGCGGCTAATTACACCCTGTAGCACGCCCGCACTGCAAAAGACAGAACGGGAAGTCTGGATCGGTGACTTGGATGATGCAGAGGAGAGCGCGCAGGGCGTTGATTTGTGGATCAGCAATTCGCATGGAAGAAAGGGAGCGGCACGGGCTGGCGCCTCATTCGTGCCGGCAGGCTTGCCGGTGTATGACGAGCTGGGCGCCCACACATCCGTAAGCGTCGGATACCGTGGAACCATGGAGTGGGTGAACAAAGTAGGCAATGTATTGCTTACCGAGAGGGGGAGGGGAGGATGAAGGTTGCATTTGCGACGGAAGACGGTGTGCTTGTGAATGCTCATTTTGGACAGAGTCCCATGTTCACTGTATTCGAAATCCGGCACTCAGGCGTCCAGTTCCTGGAGCATCGGCGGATAGCCCTGGGGAGCGATGAGAACGAGGCGGGCAAGATCGCCAGCCGAATTGGCCTGATCGAGGATTGTACATTGATCTTTCTGGTGCAGATTGGCGCTTCGGCCGCCGCACAGGTTACCAAGCGGACCATTATGCCTGTGAAGGTGGCCTTCGGCAGCACCATTGAGGAGCAGGTCCAGCGTCTCCAGAATATGCTGGCTCGCAATCCGCCCATGTGGCTTGCCAAAATCCTGCATGCTGAGGAGGGCAGCGGCAAAGCCGGATCATGAGTCTTCAGTAAGGAAGAATAACCGAAGAGCAACCAGATATGGTGTCAAGATCCTGCGGACCGAATATCTTAAAGGCGGGAGCCGCACATGGAGGGGTGGACGAATGGTACAGCTGCTGGAAGACAGTAGATACGGACGCCAGTTGAAGCTGTTGGGAACGGAAGGTCAGAACAGGCTAAAGCAGGCTACTGTTATGGTTGCAGGCATCGGAGGATTAGGAGGGACAGCGGCCATGTACCTGGCCGCTGCCGGAGTGGGAAAGCTGATATTGGCCCATGAGGGCGTAATCCATCTACCCGATATGAACCGGCAGGTGCTGATGGACAGCGGACGAATCGGGGAGGAACGGATGGAGACGGCATTGCAGCATTTGCATCGTATTAACCCAGAGACTCAACTTGAGGGCCACGCCCACAGAATCACGGAAGAATCCTCTGGACCATGGGTAGAAGCGGCGGATATCGTGATTGATGCACGGTATGACTTTCCGGAAAGATATGCGCTGAACAGACTATGTGTTCGACATGGCAGACCGATGATAGAAGCGGCCATGTACGCCTATGAAGTATCATTGATGACCATTGATCCCGGTAGGACGGCATGTCTGGAATGTCTCTACCCGGAAGGCGGACAGCCCTGGGAGCCTCTGGGATTCCCGGTTCTGGGAGCCACCTCCGGTTTGATTGGCTGTATGGCTGCACTGGAAGCGGTCAAATGGATTACAGATGCGGGCAATCTGTTCACTGACCGTATGTACCGTATGAATGTGCTGGATATGAGCAGCTGCACCATAGCGGTCAAACGCAACCCGCGTTGTCCTTGCTGCGGAACGGGAGGGGATATAGATGAGTCAGTTGCATATTTGTGATACGACACTTCGTGACGGAGAACAGGCTCCGGGCGTGGCCTTTTCGGCCGAGGAGAAAACTGAAATTGCCATCATGCTGGACTCGGCGGGGGTGGAGCAGGCTGAGATCGGAATTCCGGCAATGGGAAAGGCGGAGTGCAGGTCTATTGCCAGGATTGCTGCTCTCGGACTTCAGATGAAGCTAATGACCTGGAATCGCGCGGTGTTCACGGATATTGATGCAGCTGAATCGACAGGCGTCGGCTGGGCCCATATTTCGGTTCCCGTGTCGACGGTGCAGATGAAGTCCAAGCTGGGTATGAATCCTGAGCAGGTGACAGAGCTGATCCGCAAGTCTGTCGATTACGGTCAGTGTAAAGAATTGACTGTTTCCGTAGGCTTTGAGGATGCTTCAAGGGCAGATGACCTGTTCCTTGAGCAGTTGGCGAATCAGCTCTATAGGGATGGTATCCGGCGCTTCAGATATGCCGACACGCTGTCTGTTCACCATCCCGCTGCCATAGCTGCTCGTATAGACAGGCTTGTATCACGCGTGCCGCAGGATGTGGAGCTTGAGATTCACTGTCATAATGATTATGGCCTAGCGCTTGCCAATACTTTAGCAGCTTTGCAGGCGGGAGCTGTCTGGGCCAGTACCACAGTGTCGGGCCTTGGGGAAAGGGCAGGTAATACGGCGCTGGAGGAAGTGGTGATGTCGTGGAGGGACCTATATCAAGGAACCTGCAGCGTCCGTCCCGAACTGCTGAACCCGCTGGCTGCACTGGTGTCCAAAGCCTCCAACCGAATCGTTCCCGAAGGCAAGCCAATTGTGGGAGACATGGTATTCGCCCATGAATCCGGCATACATATCAACGGTCTGCTAAAGGAGCGTGCCGCCTATCAGGCCCTTGATCCAACCGAGCTGGGCACTGACCATTCGTTCGTACTCGGCAAGCATTCGGGCAGAAGTGCAGTTCAATATATGCTGGAGCAGGAAGGAATCGAGGCAGGCTCCGGTGAAATCAAGTTTGTGCTGGAGCGACTTCGCCTAGTCGGTGAAGATCCCAAGCGTGTCATCCA
Organism: Paenibacillus sp. SER-28; assembly: GCF_052906305.1. Taxonomy (NCBI): domain Bacteria; kingdom Bacillati; phylum Bacillota; class Bacilli; order Caryophanales; family Paenibacillaceae; genus Paenibacillus; species Paenibacillus sp. SER-28. The sequence continues at coordinate 51,995 of NZ_JBRECM010000001.1, forward strand.
TAGCACGGATTTAAGGCGCTGGCTGCAGTATTATCCGGCAGAGCTGCCGAAATAACCGAAAAGGCGTTCCCGTCCGGTAAGTGTGACCGTGACTGGAACGCTTTCTTGTATATCTTTTAATTTCACAACCCGAGTCTCCAATTTGCTGGTTAAACGAAGCCGTTCAGAAGGGTATAATAAAATATAGTGCTGTATAAAGTGCGTATATATGGTTTTACAGCAGACAGGTTCGAATCTTATAACCATGACACGCTGATCTGGAAGGACGGCTATGGGCAATTGGAGGAATGCTTGTGGGAATGATGTTTTCTTTTCTAAAAAAATATCGGGTTCCAGCCATCGCAGCGCTCGTGATGATGTTGCTGGAATTGACGGTAGAGCTATCGCAGCCATATTTGATCTCTAAAATCATTGATGAGGGCATCCGACAGCAGGATTTGTCCGTCGTCTGGTTATGGGGCAGTGTACTGGTGGGGAGTGCCGTTATCGCTTTTATGGCGGGGATATCCAGCTCTTTTTTTGCTTCACATGCAAGTCAGGGCTTCGGCTATGATTTGCGGGAAAAGCTGTACCGTAAAGTGCAATCCTTTTCGTATCCTGTGTTTAAACGTTTTGCCACTTCGTCGCTGATTACGCGTCTGACCGGGGATGTCACGCAAGTACAGGATACGGTGTTTATGAGCCTGCGGTTTATGACACGGGTTCCGCTTGTAGTCATCGGCAGTATTGTGATGGCACTGGTTGTACATTTCAGGCTTGGACTGCTATTGGCGGTTATGGCCCCGGTGCTGTTCTTGTTTGTGCTAGTGATGATGCGGCGAACGGTCACTTTATTTAAGGGTGTCCAGCGTCGCCTGGATGACGTTAACGGAGTGATTCAGGAGAACCTGACAGGAATTCGGCTCATTCGGGTTTTTGTGCGGATGCGGCATGAAATCGAACGTTTTGCCCATTACGGAGGCGAATTGATGAAAGGGACGGTGTCCGCTCTACGCTGGACAGAAACGACGATGCCGTTCATTTTGTTTACGATGAATGCAGGGATTATTGCAGTACTTTGGTTCGGACGTGGCCAAATTTCCACTGGGGATGCCAGTGTAGGACAGGTGGTTGCAGTCGTCAATTATTCACTGCGGACGATTGGGGCCTTGTCTGCCTTGTCGGGTATCGTTGTTGTATTTTCCCGAGCTACTGCATCTACCGGGCGGATTCGAGAGATATTGGACACATCTAATGAAGATGGGTCAGAGATGGAGTCTGTTTCAACACATCATACACGGATTAAGGGACAGGTGGAAATGGACCGGGTGAGCTTTCATTATCCGGGCAGTGATTTGGCTGTACTAAAGGATATCTCTTTTAGGGCGCGACCGGGCGAGCGGATAGCTATTATGGGGGCCACTGGCTCGGGAAAATCCTCACTTGTGCAGTTGATTACACGTCTGTATGAAGAAGATGAAGGTCATGTGCGCTTTGACGGAAAGGACGCTCGTGAACTGGATGCGTCCATATTACGAGAGGCGATTGGCTATGTCCCTCAGGAGGTACTGCTATTCACCGGCTCGATTCGGGATAATATTGCTTGGGGGCTGGAGAATGCCAGCCTGGAGCAAATTCAGGAAGCCGCACGCATGGCGCAAATCCATAATATGATTGAACGCTTGCCGCAAGGCTATGACACGATGCTCGGGCAGCGTGGCGTCAATCTGTCTGGCGGACAGAAACAGCGGCTTTCGATTGCCCGCGCACTGGTGCGCCAGCCGGCAGTGCTGATTTTGGACGACAGCACAAGTGCGCTGGATGTAGGGACAGAAGCAGCACTACTGAATGCACTCGATGGTCTGTCCTGCACGACATTTCTCATTACGCAGAAGATCAGCTCGACCGCATCGGCAAATCAGATTTTACTGCTGGATGAGGGTCGCCTGATGGCAAGTGGAAGCCATGAGCATCTCATGGATAGCTCGGATCTGTATCGGCGTATCTATGAATCACAATATGGAAAGGAGGAGTCGCATGTTCAAGGAACTCATTGAACCGTTCCGTCAGCCTACACCGCCGTCCGGTGTGCTGCGAAATCCGGCGGGAGCTGAAGGACGCCGCAAGGCCAAAGCGAAGAGCTGGTCTGGCACCTTAGGACGGATATGGGCTTATCTGGCTCGCCGTAAGGTCAAACTGATGCTGGTATTGTTCATGGTACTGCTCAGCTCCGGGCTAGCTCTGCTGGGTCCATATCTGGTCGGCGTAGCGGTAGATGATTTTCTCGAAGGTCCGGGTGGACGCACGTGGATTTATTTTCTCATCGGATTAGGGGCTGCATATCTGCTCAACTCGCTAACCTCCTGGCTGCAAAATATCTGGATGATTGAGATTGCCCAAGAGACGGTGTACCGCATGCGTTTCGATCTGTTTTCACATTTGCATCGACTACCGATTCCTTTTTACGGCAAACGTCAGCAGGGAGAGATCATGAGCCGTCTGACCAATGATATCGAAAATGTCAGTTCTACGCTGAACAGCTCCGCCATTCAGATTTTTTCGAGCATATTGACGTTAATCGGTACACTCACGGTGATGCTGTGGTTAAGCCCGCTGATGACCCTGCTGACCTTTATCGTGGTGCCGTTAATGGCTGCCGGGATGCGCTGGATTACACGTCGTACCGGGCCCTTATATAAGGAACGCCAGAAGAATGTGGGCGAACTGAACGGATACATCGAAGAAACGCTGTCCGGGCAGCAGATTATTAAAGCATTTTCGCAGGAAAAGAGAGTCATCCATGGTTTTGGTGAGCGCAATGACCGTATTCGGCTGTCGGGCTTCTGGGCCCAAACGATTTCAGGCTTTATACCGAAGCTGATGAACGGACTGAATAATCTCAGCTTTGCTATTGTAGCGGGGATCGGTGGTATTTTGGCCATTCGCGGCTCCATCACTATAGGTACAATTATTGTATTCGTAGAATATGCCCGCCAGTTCACCAGACCGCTGAACGATTTGGCTAACCAGTGGAACACCCTGCTGTCCGCCATTGCCGGAGCTGAGCGTGTATTTGAAATATTGGATGAAGATGAAGAGTCCAAGGATGAACGCGGTGCAGTGGAAGTAGGGCATGTAGAGGGGGCGGTGCGGTTTACGGATGTTTCCTTCGGTTATGATGAGGGAAGCGCTACGCTGGAAGGTATCTCTTTTGAAGCCAAACCCGGTGAAATGATCGCACTAGTCGGCCCGACCGGGGCAGGAAAAACAACGCTGATCCAGCTCCTTTCCAGATTCTACAGCCCCGACAAGGGAACGATTACGCTGGACGGGCGCGATATCACTACCATACAGCGTGAAAGCTTGCGCTCCCGCATGGCATTTGTGCTACAGGACTCCTTCCTGTTTCAGGGGACGATTCGTGAAAATATCCGCTTCGGCAGACTGGACGCCACCGATGAGGAGGTTGAACAAGCATCGAAACTGGCCAACGCCCATTCCTTTATCATGCGGATGAAGGACGGATACGACAAGGTGCTGGAAGTGAACGGCAGCGGCATCAGTCAAGGGCAAAAACAACTGCTGGCTATTGCCCGTGCTATTTTGGCCAACCCTTCCATCCTTGTACTCGACGAGGCAACCAGCAGCATCGACACCATTACCGAGATGAAGATACAAGAAGGACTGGAGCGGCTCATGCAGGGGCGAACAAGTTTCGTCATCGCGCATCGGCTGAATACCATTCGTCAGGCTGACCGGATTCTGGTCTTGAAGGATGGCCGTCTGGAGGAGCAGGGCTCTCATGATGAGCTGCTGGCTCACAAAGGCTTTTACAGTGATTTATATTATGGTCAGTTGAGAAAGCAAAGCTCTTAAGTCGGCTCTCGATCAACAGCTTTGCAGGCATACTTAAAAAGGGCCACCCCCAGGGCAATGTCATTAAGATAAGACGCAGGTTCTAAATCAGGAACAAGAGCAGGTTATCGAAAAGATAGCCCGCTCTTTTTTTGCATGAAAAAGAAAAAAAAGACTTGACAAGAAGATGGTCATATGTGGCGAAGCCCCTTGAAAAAACGAGGAGGTTACGCCAATGGATGAGTACGCAAATTCCCTAAAAGAAACGCTGACATCCCTCATACGAGAAATGTCAGCCGCACCAGCACCTTATGTCAAAAACCCTGAAAAAGATTTTACCCGAAAGAAAAAGCTGCCCTTTGAAACGGTTATGCAACTCCTGATCTCCATGGGGGGGAACAGCCTATATAAGGAACTCTTGGAATCACAAGATACACTCTCATGTAAATAATGAGTAAAAATCATCGTGTTGAAGCACATCGGCTAATTTCTACCTGGCCGCTAGTTTGTGGCTATATATCCTTAGCTACGATAGTAACGCCGGACGAAAAAGTAGGTGCGTAGGTTGCGTTCTCTACGACGCTCCCGACTACCTTAACAGATGCCGTTCTGCCGCCCGCGCAATTTACTAACCTCTGCCCTCCGGTACCCTTGAACGTCACACCCATCATAATAAGGTTGGTGTTGCTGTAAGTCATACCCGCGGTGCTTATATTATTAAGTACGATTGATGTATTCGTTATCTCGCTATTTACAAGCTTTATTGTGTCGACGGGAGTAGTAGCTGTGATTAATCGGGGGATGTCAGTCTGCATGTGTATATTTTCCAAAATGATGTTCTTCTGAATGGGCGGTGTTGCATTTGGGTAGTAACTACGGGAGTAGTTGTCCTTGTCAAGGTGGAGACTAACTGCGACGGGTCTGTTTTTCTGTAGGTAGATGTTTTTCAGGTGTACATTTCTACAACCTGCCGTATAGGTAACATCGTCCTGTATCATCACCCATTTAATATTACCGTCGAGAGTGACCGTCCCGTTTACGTGTGTAGGTGCCGTCATTGATGTGTACTTAGTGCCGTCGGGATTCGCGACTACTCGGTACAATCGCCCATTACTTACCACCGTGTCTGACTTTTGTAGCTCCATGCCGGAAAACCAATCAACCCAAGCGCCGGCGAGGACACGTAAGAAGTATCCAGTCGTAGATGCAGCGGCTAAATCGTAGCAATTTTCTATTAAGCCATTCTCGATCCAACCAAGCTGTGGATTTCCTGTATCGTAGTCATGCCCGTTTAACGCTATAGGATCATCGTACGTTTTAAATTTTCCATCACGGACTACGAAATTACTGCCTCTACCAAAGTGTACCGCGTCCTTGCCTCCCTCTACTCGTATCTTGTCTATGATTACATCCTCGAAGGTGCATATCTGTACGCAATAACTATAGGATAGGAGGTCGAGACATTCGAAGTTTTCGATTGAGAGATTTTTAACATAGAAAAAAGAGATTTGACCTCTCAACCCCGTAATTAAGTCTGAGCCCGCAGTGGATTCTTTACCGTTGCATATTAGCTTTAAACCTCTTATTACGATGTTTTTGTTGTAACTACGAGTAAATGCACCCTTATTGACGAGTACGTACCCGTTTGATGTGGTGCGCCTTAAAAAGACACCTGGACCAAAATTTAGAGTGACGTTGTCCCCGATCTTTATCGCTCTGTCGATATCGTAGATGCCTGGCTGTTCTACCCTTATCATGCCTCCCGCATCAACGGCCCTTTGTAGTGCAACCGCGTTAGTTGCCGCGTCATTACTTGGCATAAATCCAAATTTAAGTGCGCTAGGTATAAATATAGGTTCTGTCGTAGTTGTGACGTCTACGGCGTAGACTTGATAAGATGTTTTGCTTGTATCGGCAACTACAATTCTTACAAAGTAAACGTCATCATCGACCGTGTAATAATTAATATCAAACGCAGCTTGCCGTAGCATCTGCTTCGCCGCGTTGTATAAATTAACCCTGTACATAATTGTGTTATTTTCTAGCCTGAGTCTCTTCACCTTCGACACGTCGATGTATCCGGATCTATAACTATTCGTAACACTCGTCTCCATACCAGCGCTGGTCAGTCCACCTATTGCCCAATTGGAAGGTATCGGGGTGGTAATCTCCTCAGCTACCTTAGTGGTAGTTTGACCTATTATCTCGCCTACTTTAGCGTCTGCTTTCCTCGCAATCGTTCGGGCAACCGTGTCTTTTATCGTCATTTAGCCAACACTCCCATTAGATACCCGGACGTAACCGCTAAACGGATATCTTGCAATTAGTTCAGTTGAAGCATACTCACGTGTTTTTGCCATAATATTTAACCTCCAAAGTTTTTTTGTTTCACTCGAGTTGAGAACTGCGCGCTTTAATTGCTCTTCATTTATAGGGTAATTAACATGGTTATTTAACAACCTAAACGAAGAATCTTTTATATAATCTTCTGTTGTCTTGCATTCATAGAGACAGTGCAGGAAAAAATCCGGCTGCCGAAGATTAAAGTAACATGTTAAAAGTGTTGAATGATGGATCGGCTCTTAGTTGGACAGAAAATATAAGGGCTAGTAGAACGAGCAGATAAGAAGAAGGGACGGAAAAAGTGCCCTCATAGGAGTTGTTCAGTTTTGTGTTGACAATCCAGAGTTAAGAATTACATATTGAAGTGCACTTATTGAATAGTACCTATTGAACAATTTTATTATCACCACAGGCTAAAAAAATGATTTGAAGACAAAAAAAGAAATCCCCAAGGGATCAATGTCATTAAGATAAGCTCAAAGACAATTCCGGGAATAAAAATGAAATCCGAAACGGCATGGGAAAAGCCCCGTGCCGTTTGTTTTTTGTGCAAGCAAGGAAAAAAGCGTACAGCAAACAAAGCGGATAGAGTATCCGCTTAAAAAAATGTTCATGTGAACCGAATTATGCTACTCTGTAGACGAAGCTAACAGCTAATTTCCAGCGGATTTTGCGTGTATTCCTCTGCCCTGAGCGAATGGGTCGAATCGGCAAAATGTTTTTGCGAATCAGCGCTTCAACATCGGGCGAGGGTTCATCGTGCCGAGAGCGCAGGAAATATCTACAAACGTGAACGGCAACCGTAAAGTTGACTTGGTAGGGATGCCGTGTATCCATTTGGGAAATGACGACGTGCAAGGTCATCATTTCAGTGAAATTGTACATGATCATTCTTGCGAATATCTCTTGGATGATGGACTCTTGCTTCTTTGCATGAAAATTCGTCAGACCGACGGTGTATTTTAATGCCCTGAAAGAGGTCTCAATCCCCCATCGCATGTTATAAATGGACTTGATTTCATCGGGTGGGAAACCAGCGGTAGAAAGACTCGTAATAACGGTTTCATAAGTGCCATTAGGCAGGATGAAACGAACAACCCGAAAGGAAATCGGATAAAACAAGTTCTCCTGCAGATCCAAAAAATCAAAGGTAGACGTGGAAGGGACGAACTTGTACATCTCAGGATGAGCCTTGACCTCTTTGGTTTGTTTTTTTGTGAGTGTCAGATGAATGTCCCAATCAAACTCTCCGCTAGAGGGCACACGCAAGCCCGAAAGAATACCATTGGAATCCAAATCCTTTACCCGTATGACATAGTTCCACCCTTTGCGTTCAATATGCGCGAAATTGTTGTAACTTTCATACCCTCGATCGGCAATAACAATGGTTTTGCTTTTGATCGGGGAACGGTCAACCATAGCAGCCAACGCCCTTCCCTCGTTGCAAAACCTTCGTGGCTGAACAATGGCATCCACGTAAAGTCTATTGCACAAGTCATAGGCTGCGTTCAAATGCAGAAGGTTATAGCCTTTCGTGTTCGGTTGACTTTGAAAATAGGTGTCCGTGTCCGCAGAGTCCGTTGCGATATGCAAATCCGAACCGTCAACAGCAAGTAAACGATACCCCCGGTAGTCCTTGATATCCGTATATGATTGCGTAAATTGGTGAAACAAGAATTCCACAGCAGACGGCAGGATTTTATTCCTCTGTTGGACAAAAGCAGAAGTGGTCGCGGTATTTACGTCATAACCTTGTGATTCCAAGAGTTCCTTATATAGGTTGTTCCCCCCCATGGAGATCAGGAGTTGCATAACCGTTTCAAAGGGCAGCTTTTTCTTTCGGGTAAAATCTTTTTCAGGGTTTTTGACATAAGGTGCTGGTGCGGCTGACATTTCTCGTATGAGGGATGTCAGCGTTTCTTTTAGGGAATTTGCGTACTCATCCATTGGCGTAACCTCCTCGTTTTTTCAAGGGGCTTCGCCACATATGACCATCTTCTTGTCAAGTCTTTTTTTTCTTTTTCATGCAAAAAAAGAGCGGGCTATCTTTTCGATAACCTGCTCTTGTTCCTGATTTAGAACCTGCGTCTTATCTTAATGACATTGCCCTGGGGGTGGCCCTTTTTAAGTATGCCTTTTTACAGGTACGTACTATTAAAGGTCATTGTTCTGGTTGTGGCATGGGAATTGGGAGAACAAATAAGAGGCATGTTACAGGAGTTTGCAAAACAGGAGCCCGATAGCCAGGCTCAATAGGTTTGTATTTTTATTTACAATGGCCCCTATTTCAACTAGTATAGTTTACACATAGTAAAGGGTTACATAGTGTAAATAGTTAGAGGGGGTTACAAACATGAGCAGCTTACCTAAGTCTGCTACATTTCCACTTTTCATTCTGATGCTGAATTTGTTTATTGCTTTATTGGGTCAAGGTATGGTGATTCCCATTCTGCCTGAATATCTGAAACAATTTGATGCTGCAGGAGCTGCTGCAGGGTATCTTATTGCCGCTTTTGGAGCAGCGCAGTTTATCTTTTCACCCCTAGGTGGGCAGCTTTCGGATAGATGGGGTCGAAAATCCATGATCATCACCGGTCTGTTTTTAACCGTCATTTCGGATCTCATGTTTGCTGTATCTACGACATTGCCCCTTCTATATATTGCCCGATTTATCGGGGGGATAGGTATTGGATTAATGGTTCCTTCCAATATGGCCTACGTCGCTGATATTACCAGTTCTGAAACCCGAGCTAAAGGAATGGGCTACTTGGGTGCCTCCATGAATTTGGGTATGGTGCTTGGTCCGGGGTTAGGTGGTATGATCGCGGAGTTTGGCATAAGGGTGCCCTATTTTTTTGCTTGTGGACTTGGACTTGTTGCTACGCTGCTTAGCTTGTATATGCCAGAGACACTACCCAAGGAAAAACGAAAACCCGTCAGCCAATGGGTCCGCCGGGAGCCTATTCGGAACCAAATCCTAAATTCATTTCGGACATCCTATTTTCGTTATCTTCTCCTCATTCTGATCATGACATTAGGTTTGATGAATTACGAAACAGTGTATGCTCTTTTTGTGGAACGAAAATATGGTTTTGATGCCACTAAAATCTCAATGATCATTACGGTTGGTGCAATTATAGGCATCGTTGTACAGATATGGCTACTTGATTATCTCATCAAGAGACTTGGTGAGATGAAGCTTATACGTCTCTCTTTGATCATGACAGCCATCGCTTTACTGTTAATGATCATTAAGATCAATTTAGGTTATCTGCTAATGATATCGGCTCTGTTTTTTGCCTTTAATGCCTTCCTAAGGCCAACTGTAAGTACGATGATCGCGAACTCGGCTGGTGATCGCCAAGGGTATGCCGCTGGATTGAATACGACGTATACCAGCCTAGGCAATATATTGGGGCCCATTTTAGCAGGTTTGTTGTTTGACAAACACATTCATATTCCTTATATTTTTGGTGCGCTTATCCTTGCATCTGCCCTTTTCTTAACCTTACAAAAATCGAAAAATGAGAAACGGATGGTTGTTAATGACTGAGAACTGGCACCAGAATTTGAAAAACAAAAATCGGGAAGAACTCATTGCGGCTGCGAAGGAACTTTTTATGAAGCAAAGCTTTCTCAAAGTGAATATTAAGGATGTATGCAACGTGGCTGGTGTAAGTCGGGTCACATTCTATAAGCACTTTCAGTCCATGAACGAACTGATCTTTGAGGTCCAGATGGAAATCCTTGAGAGCATGACCGAATTTGTTAGAAGGGCACCTTTAGCTGAAATGAGCGGGAAGAAGATGCTTACTTCGATGCTTGATGCATGGATTGATTACGCTTGGCAACATCCGGATTACATCAAGTTTATTCTTTTATTCGATCTGCATTACGAAGCTTATGATTCAAATCAAGAACTCAAAGAACAGTACAAAAATTTTGTTAGCCGGGAAAAGGAACGACATTTCCTGATGGATGCTCTGGAAGTTGGATTCCAAGATGGATCATTAAAGTCCGACACGGAACCCTTGAAGACTGCTCATTTTATCTTCACGTCTATGATGGGTATACTCCAGAAAATGAGTCTGACGTCCAAGGATGATTGGAATAACGAACTTGAGGATATACAAATCGCTAACCGATTTGTGGGGATGTTGATTCAGTATTTAAGTCCAGAAAGTGATGAATCGCCTGCCTTTTAGGTAGGAGTCGCCTGCCGTATTCCAAAGTATTTTAGATCGTCCGATGGTGTGAAATAGAAGTACACGGCTCAGTCTGTTAAACTGTGAAAATAGAACGATTTCAGATACGTTGTCGTGTTAGCCTTATCTATTTAGTGGAGGTGCGGGGATGAACGGAAGTCTGTTTGAGCCACGGCTACGTGACGGGGATTATATTCCCCGTTTTTTTGCTTACTATTACAAGCAATGGCATGACTATACCATGTCTTACCACGATCATCATTCCACTGAAATTATGTACATGATTTCCGGCTTTTGCAGGGTAGATGTCCAAACGGGAGAGAACACGGAAGAAAGCATCACGCTGCGTAAAGGCGAGTTTATAATGCTGGACGCAGGTGTACCGCATCGACTGGTGGTGGAAGGAGAACAACCGTGCCGGATGCTAAATGTAGAGTTTGGTTTTACGGAGGGGGTGAGGGTAGGGCCGTCTATCCGACAAATCGCAACGGAGGAGCAGGAGGTCACGACTCTCATGTCACGTCCGTTCCCGTATCTGGTACTATCGGACCCGGAAGAGGTATATTATGCGCTGAAAAGTCTCGTGCTGGAGCTGGACCAACGAAAAGAACAGCCGGGTGCAATGGCAGAGCTGCTTTTTATGCAATTGCTAGTACGAATTGCACGTCTACGGGAAGAAGCAGAGCGCAGCAACACGCAGCAAACGGATATGTACATCAAACGGTGCATTGAATTTCTCCATCTGAACTATGACCGAGATATTGTGGTTAAGGACATGGCGGCAGCCGTGAATCTGCACCCAGGTTATTTGCACCGTATTTTCAAAAAACATACGGGGCTAACGCTCACCGCGTATTTAACGATGCTGCGAATGGACAAGGCCCGTATGCTTCTTCAGCAGACGGACATTCCCATTCAAGAAATTGCCGATTATGTAGGTGTGGCCAGCAGGCAGTATTTTCATATGTTGTTCAAAAAGCACACAGGCAAGACGCCTGTTGAATACCGCTCTGCTGTGGAGCGCTATGTGAGGAACTATGCGGAGGAGGAAGGGGACTGATAATAAAAAACCTCTGAACCCTTACCGATTAGGTCGGTATGAACTCAGAGGCTGGTGATTTCAAGCATTATAACACGTGTGGGGCTTTTTAAGAGCTAAAATAGTGTCATTTTCCGAGCCACATATTTTCCATCTGTTCAAGTGATCTCCCCTTGGTTTCGGGAACCTTGCGCCATATAAAGACTACGACGAACAACGAGATGGCTCCGAACAACCAGAAGGTATTGGACGGTCCGGCTGAGCTCAGCAGAGGAGGGAATGCCTGCGATACCAGATAATCGCCGGCCCACAATGCCATCGAAGCGATGGCTACCGCTTTGCCGCGAATGCGGTTCGGAAAGATCTCAGAGATCATGACCCATACGATCGGCCCAAGCGATATAGCATAGGAGGCCACGTAGATCAATATCATGATGAGTACGAGCGGTCCGGTAGTCAAACCCATTTTGAATGCGGCTCCAATAATGACCAAGCAGAGGGTCATCAACGAGGTACCGATGATCAGCAGAACTTTTCGTCCCGCTTTGTCGATCAGCCATACGGATACGATGGTAAACAACACATTGATCAACCCGATCCAGATGGTCTGGGTCAAAGAAGCGTCCGTACCGAGTCCCATTCCTTTAAAGATAACCGGCGCGTAATACAAAATGGCATTGATGCCGGTAATATGCTGCATAATGGCGAGCATGACGCCGATAAAGAGAGCGACCCGAATACCGGGAGCGAACAATTGTTTCAATGAGTCGTTCTCATTTTTGAACGATTCCTTGATATCAAGCACTTCCTGCTTAGCGGCTTCTTCACCGTGAATTTTCAGCAAAATCGGCAGCGCTTCATAAGGCCGATTCTGTTTGATAAGCCATCTCGGGCTTTCGGGTATGAAGAGCATCAAGAGCATAAAGATCAGTCCCGGAACGGCTCCCACTCCGAACATCCAGCGCCAGGCTGTTGAGACATCCCAAGCTTCATCCCCCAGGCTGACGATCCACGAATTCTGAAAATAAACCAGGAAAATGCCTGTTACAATTGCCAGCTGATTTAAAGCAACCAAACGGCCTCGGTATTTGGCGGGAGCGATCTCCGCGTTGTACACCGGACAAACGGTGGAAGTGATTCCTATGCCGACGCCGCCAATCATACGAAAGATAACATACCCGGTGAACGTATCTTGAAGTGCAGAGCAGATCGAGCCGACGACGAATAAAAATCCGGCGGCTAGCAATACCTTTTTTCTGCCGATCCTTTCACTCATGTAGCCGGAGAGAGCCGCTCCCGTGATACTCCCTACAATCAGACTCGACACCGCCCAACCAACCTGAAATTCGCTCAGCGAAAAACGCTGCTGTAGGAATTCAACTGCTCCCGAAACGACCGCGATATCAAAACCGAACAGGATGCCTCCAAGCGCAGCTACGATGGATACCAGCGTCACAAAAAGCATATTGGGTTTTTCTGATTGAAGCGCTTTCTGTTGAGCGCTTTCATTATGAATGATTACTCCCATATGATCATCTCCCCTCCAGATTCCTAGAACCTCATTCCGTTCTTCGAGGAGAAGTATAACACGCGCTTATAAAAGAAAGGCCGGTTATCGTCTTCAATAAACGCACCTTTTCATGCACGATTTTGGCTTCGCTTCCCGAATTGGAGACGGAGGGGCTAAACCTAGCATTACCTTGTCATTCAAGCTTAAAAAAATCCATGCCGATGGGCGGCATGGATGAATCACTACTATTTTTGTCCTTTGAACTCAGTGGGAGGAACGCCCGTTATCTTCTTAAAGACGCGGCTAAAATAGTTCGGGTCCTTATAACCCACTTCAAAGCTGATTTCCTTAAGAGCAAGGTTGCCCTCCTTGATCAGAGAAATAGCTTTATCAATCCGTAGCCGGGTTACGAAGTCGATGAACGTCTCTCCGTATTCCTGTTTGAAAATTTTACTGAAGTAGTGGGGATTCAAATGGACGAAATCAGCCACTTCTTCCAACGAAAGCTCATCGTTGAATCGTTCCTCGATATACATTTTTGCTCTGCCCAGCATAGTCAGTGTTTGAACTTCCCGCTGTTCGCGTATCCGTTGCAGTGCTGACATGACGTACGTCTGCTGAAGCATTCCATTCTCCGCTTTGACGGCAAGCACAGAGGCGTTTCCAGCCTCTGACGACTTCAGTTCGTCAAAGTGACAGTAACCTCCATCGCGCTTGCGTAGGGTGGAGGCAAAAACGGCTTCGAAATAGGACTTGCGAAGTCCTTCCTCGCCGCTATGCAGCGAGCCGATTCCAATAGCCGTCTTAATGCCAAGTTGCTGCTGGGCAAGATCGGAGAGCTGCTGAACAAGGTGTTTAACCAGCTGCCGCCAGTCGTTTTCGCCGGTGGCAGGCGGCTTGCATAAAAAAGTGGCTACATGATGGTCGATCAAGGAGCTTACAATGGAATTCGGGCCATGCGTTTTTATATAGCTTCGGAAATGATCGTAAATTTTCTTTTTATCCTGCTCGTCCGTATATCCCTCAAAAGCGGCAATGATGGCGCTTCCCTGATCAAGAGGAAAGTCCAGCCATTCTGATAGCTGGGAAGCGCTCGAATCCACTGTCTGGTCGACCATAAGCATTAAAGCCAGCTCATTTTCTGCGAGCGGCATCAGCTGTGAGATTTTATGCCTAAGCTCCAATTCTTCCGTACGTGCCCGCTTCTCGCACTCAATTTCTTCAATCAGTCGTTTCAATGTGCCGATGATGAGTTCTCGCTTCGCCGGCTTCAGAATATATTCTTTTACGCCCAAAGAGAGCGCCTTCTGGGCATAGGCAAAATAATCATAGGCAGTGACGAGCACGAATCGGGTATCGGAAAGCCGCTCCTTTAATTCACGAAGCGCTTCAAGCCCGTCAATTCCGGGCATATTGATATCCAGAATGGCAATATGGGGACGGTGCTCTTCCGCGCATTCAATCGCCATGCGGCCGTTGCCAGCATGAATAAACCGGAATATCCCCGGCATCGCCCGTTCCACTGTCAATTCCAGTCCTTCCCTCTCCAAAGCCTCGTCATCCGCGATCAACAACCGATACATCAGTCCGCTCACTCTCCTTCTTGACTGGAATTCGTATGGTTATGGTAGTACCTCGTCCGATATTGCTATTGATTTCAACCATTTCTTCTTCCTTTCCGTAGAACAACTGCAGCCGCCTAAACACATTTTGCATTCCAAGTCCTGTTGAACTGCCGCTTTCGGCTTCGCCTTTAAGACGGAGTACGGACAGTCGGGTTTCCTCCGTCATGCCCTTTCCGTTATCCGAAATTTCAATTTGTACATCTTCGTTCGCTCTCGACAGCGTTAATACGATAATGGCTCCGCTTTCCATATCTTCCACACCATGAAGAAAAGCGTTTTCAATAAATGGCTGGATCGTCAGGGCCGGAATTTGCTGCTGAAGTACGGAAGCGTCAAAGTGAAGATCAAAGCGAATTCTGTCCCTGAAGCGCGCCTGCTGGATGGTTACGTATTCGCGGATATGATCCAGTTCCTCCTGGAGAGTTACGGGTTTGTCCAGCTTCTGCAGGCTGTACCGTAGCAGATTGGACAGCGAAACGATCAGGTCGCTGGTTTTCTCCGCCCCTTCCAGGATCGCCAGCTTGGAGAGCACATTTAAGGTATTAAATAAAAAGTGCGGGTTAATTTGATTTTGCAGAGCCAGAAGCTCCAGTTCCTTCACAAGCCGCCGCATTTCCAGGCTCTGTTTATCCTTCTCGATAAGGATGCTCAAATCGGTGGACATTTGCGAAATGGCGTCCGACAGTACGCCTAGCTCGTCATCCCGTCGCGGTTGGGGCCTAATATTCAGATCACCTGTGGCGATTCGTTTCGCCAGTCCGACAAGTCTGCCGACAGGGCCAGTAATGCTGCGCGAGACCCAGATTGCAAGCAAAACCCCCATCAGCGCGTTCATGCCGAACAACGCCACTCCCCATCCGTTCATTCGCTCATTCTTGTTCCGGATGTTCTCAATGATTGGCCGGTAATAAGCCAGTTCAGCATCGATCAGTTGCTGACCCTCCTCATGAATATAGCTGACGGTTTTTTCCGCTTCAATATAATGTTCAAAAGCCGATTGAGGTTCTTGTGCCTTTGCATCCAGAACTGCGGCTTGTTTCTGTTCAAGAAATGTGGCCAACAGATTCATGTAGTCCTCCTCGGCGAAAGAAGGGTCGGTCGAGTCGGAGACTTCCTGAATTCTGGCTTTCAACTGCATTAATTGGTATTCTGTCGGACCCTGCACAGCCTTATCGCCTCTTGGATTAAGCAGATAGGCATATAGGAGCTTTAGGTTGCTCTCCGCCGATTCGGAGGTTTGCTCAATGAGGAGAATTCGGCCAAGCATTTCATCGTAGCTCTGTTGTACGACCTTTCCGCTTTGAAATACAAAATAAGCGATGATATTGGCGAACACAACTAGAAGAGGGATGAACAGAAGCAGCTTCGTTCTGATCGTCATCGTCTGTCATCTCCGGACATGTTGTCGGGAGTGTCCGCATGCATCTCATATATCCTGGTGTATGTTAATTCCTGGGGGGCATTCCCCTTTAGATAATCATTCAGCAATTTTATGGCCTTGGCCCCCATTTCCTCTGGCTGTTGAACAATGGTCAGTTCAATTTTGCAATCTCTGATGGCTTCCAACGTCTCGGCCATATCGTCAAAAGCGAAAATCTGCAAACTCCGCGCGCCGCGCCGCTCGGAGGCTTCCAGAATGCCAAGGCCGTCCAGCGCACTGAATCCGACCATGTAGCGGATCTGCGGATACCGGGTGAGCATGTTCTGAGCTTGCTGTGCTGCCTGAAGCCGTGAAATATTTGAGGAGCGAATCTCCACAATGCGGAGCTTGGGATAGCGACCGATCACGGAACGAAATCCAGCAAGCCTGAGTCGCTGATTCTCGACACGCTCGCTACTGATCATAACTCCGATGTCGCCACGCTCTCCAGAGGCTTTCGCTAATAGCGCGCCCATCCGTTTTCCTGCTCCTTCGTTATCCGTTCCCACGTAAGCTAGTCTACGGGAGTCTGGTTCATCCGTATCGATCGTGATGACGGGGATGCCAAGTCCGGCTGCTTTGTCGATTAATCGGCGATACTCTGGATCATTTATCCCTTGAACCAGAATTGCATCCGCCTTACTGGCGATCGCTTTATCCAGCAGTTTGACCTGCTCAGACGGATTAATGCGGTCCGGCCCGATATAATCGAGCCGCATACCGTACTGTTCCGCTTCCTTTCGGGCTCCTTGTTCGATTGACCGCCAGTAATAATTATCCAACTCCTGTGATATCAGTACGACTTTTGTATCGGAAACCCCGTCTTTTGGAGAAACCGTCTTCAATAACTCTGCAAATTGGTGAATCTGAAAAGAAGACAGAGTGAACTGAAAGAGCAGCCAGGCAAATAGCAGAAAGACGGGGATAAGGATAAATGTCCATTTACGGTTTGACATGTCTTGCTCCTTTGTCAATATTTAGAGACTTAATTCATTATACAGCAACAAAAGAAGCGTAGGCAGCTATCGTCAACGGCAAGCAGCATTTATTGATGCGAAAGTTAGGATTTTTGACACCTAAATACGAAACTGGTCATGATTTTGATAACGCTTTCCACGGGCCTATTGCTACAATGACGGTATATACCCATTCTAATTACCGGAGGTTGAATGCCGTGTCATTTAAAGTAGCGTTTATTGGAGCAGGAAGCATCGGTTTTACCCGTGGAATTTTACGAGATCTGTTAACGGTGCCGGAATTTAATGATATTGAAGTGGCTTTTACGGACATCAGTCGGCACAATTTGGATATGGTCACTGAGCTGTGCCAACGGGATATTCGGGAGAACGGTTTATCGATACAAATACAGTCCTCTACGGACCGAAAGATAGCTTTAAAGGATGCCAAATACGTCATTTGTACCATCCGGGTAGGCGGGCTGGAGGGCTTTGCAACCGATGTGGATATTCCGCTGAAATATGGCGTGGATCAATGCGTGGGCGATACCCTGTGTGCAGGAGGGATTATGTACGGACAGCGCGGCATTGCTGAAATGCTGGAGATTTGCAAGGATATCCGCGAGCTAAGTGCACCGGATGTATTGCTGCTGAACTACTCGAACCCCATGGCGATGATGACGTGGGCCTGCAATAAATACAGCGGTGTGCGTACAATCGGTCTATGTCACGGCGTCCAGCATGGGCATCACCAAATTGCCGAGGTGTATGGTCTGGAGAAGCAGGAGGTGGACATTGTATGCGCCGGAATCAATCACCAGACGTGGTACATTCAGGCGTCTCATGAAGGCAAGGATCTGACAGCCGGACTGCTGGAGGCTTTTGAAAAACATCCTGAATATAGCCGCACCGAAAAGGTACGCATCGACATGCTTCGTCGTTTTGGCTATTACAGCACAGAGTCGAATGGTCATCTCAGTGAATATGTGCCTTGGTACCGGAAGCGTCCGAATGAAATTATGGACTGGATTGATCTAGGCAGCTGGATCAACGGAGAAACAGGCGGCTATCTGCGTGTATGTACAGAAGGACGTAATTGGTTTGAAACAGATTTCCCTAACTGGATGAAAGAAGACCCATTGGAGTACAAGGCGGAAAATCGCGGTGAAGAGCATGGTTCATACATTATCGAAGGTCTGGAAACCGGACGTGTATACCGGGGGCATTTTAATGTCGTTAATAACGGTGTGATTTCCAATTTGCCAGACGACGCGATTATTGAAGCGCCTGGATACGTGGATCGGAATGGTATCTCCATGCCACATGTAGGAGACCTACCGCTTGGTCTTGCTGCCGTCTGCAATGTAAGTATTTCCGTCCAGCGTTTGGCTGTTGAAGCGGCTGTACACGGAGATGATAAGCTGCTGCGGCAAGCGTTTATGATGGATCCGCTAGTGGGCGCGGTGTGCAATCCGAAAGAAATTTGGCAGATGGTCGATGAGATGCTGGTGGCGCAGGAAGCATGGTTGCCGCAATATGGAGCAGCGATTGCCGAGGCGCGTCAACGTCTGGCTGTAGATGATCTGATTCCAACCCGACCCTATGAGGGAGCAGCACGACTTAAGGTGAAGACGGTTGAAGAAATGCAACTGGATCGGGATGCCGCCAATAAAAATGCAGGGCAATCCGACAAAGGCAAGGATCGCGAAAAAGTGTAGAACAATAAGAGCAGAGATTGACTTCACTACAATAAAAGGGTGTTTTCATGGTCATGATGGCCTGAAAGCACCTTTTTGCTGTCGATAGATATGACGATTTGGCATAGTTGGCGTGCTGAAGTTTATCATTGTCGATTTAGGCTGACGGAAATTAAAGAATACGGTCTTACTTTTTATGAATTTGCTCTTTTGCCGTCGATCCTAAATCTCCCGAAAGCTTGTTATAGCAGGGATGTTCAACAAATGAAGAAACCGACTTCAGAAAAAGAGGGGCCGCGATGAACCACTAGGGTGGCAATTCATATGCCTAATTAATAATGTAGTCCTTAATTTATTCAATTTACAGCAGATTTCCAGCTCACTATAATCTAACATAGGAGGTGACAAAAAGGGGAAAATGTGAGCGCATGAACAAATAGAAAGCGCTTACCTTTCACAACTATGAACGCCGCTTTTTTTGGAGAGAGTAGGCGTAACTCACATTTAATCATGTAACAATCAGGTGCCGACATAGGAAGATTCAACAAAATCCACGGAAAGATAGGTGAAGCAATTGAAAACAAAGCAAGTGCTTCGTAAAAGCATGAAGTATGCTTTTGCGCTATCACTCGTCGCAAGCAGCTTTCTACCAGGTGCAGGATTTACGGATAAAATACATGCAGAATCCCATGTGGACAATCCTTACCAAGGGGCGACAAAATACATTAGCCCTGATTATGCGGCTAGTGTCGACACATCGATTGCCAAAATTACGGATGCCAATCTGAAAGCAAAAATGCAAACGGTCAAAACATTCCCAACAGCCGTATGGCTTGATCGTATCGCTGCTATTAACGGCGGTGGAGGCAAGCTTGGCCTGGAAGCGCATTTGGACCAAGTATTGGCGCAAAAGAAAGGCAGCACACCGATTACGGCGGAATTTATTGTGTATGATCTGCCCGGACGGGATTGTCATGCCTTGGCTTCCAATGGTGAATTGCCACTGACCCAGGCAGGTCTGGAAACCTATAAAAAGGATTATATTGACAAAATTGCTGCTATTTTTGCTAATCCCAAATATAAGGATATTCGTATTGTAACGATCATTGAACCAGATAGTTTGCCAAATCTGGTAACTAATCTGGATGATCCGAAATGTGCACAAGCCAAGTCTACAGGGATTTATGAAGCTGGCGTGAAGTACACAATGAATAAGCTGAACGAGATTCCTAACGTGTACAAATACGTAGATATCGGTCACTCTGGTTGGTTAGGTTGGGATAACAACCGTTCAGCAACGGTATCCCTGTTTACAACCATTTTCAAAGATACTAGCAAAGGTCTGGCCAGTGTAGATGGCTTTATCACGAATACAGCCAACACTTCACCGCTGACAGAACCTAATTTGCCTGATCCAAATCTGAATATCGGTGGACAGCCGATCAAATCGTCCAAGTACTACGAATGGAATCCTAATTTCGATGAATCGGATTTCGCAGAGGCATTGCATAGAGATTTTGTCAGCGCAGGCTGGCCGAGCTCACTCGGTATGTTAATTGATACAGGCCGTAATGGATGGGGAGGACCTAACCGTCCGACTTCCGCAGTCGGCAGTGATATTAACTCCTATGTAAACTCAGGCCGTGTTGACAAACGCTCGCACCGTGGTAACTGGTGTAATAACAGCGGAGCAGGTATGGGAACGCCGCCACAAACGGCTCCAGCTGGCCATATTGATGCCTATGTATGGGCGAAACCTCCGGGTGATTCCGATGGTTCCAGCTCACTCATTCCGAACGATGAGGGTAAAGGCTTTGACCGTATGTGTGATCCTACCTATACAACCAAGGATGGCACATTAACAGATGCTTTACCGAATGCACCTATTTCAGGAGCATGGTTCCATGATCAGTTTGTAATGCTGGTACAAAATGCGTACCCTGCTATCGTGCCTTCCACTGGTGGTGTGGACCCAGCGCCTACAGCTCCAGCTGTACCGTCAGGCTTAAAGGCTGTTGTGGGCAATGCTCAAGTAACGCTGACTTGGAATGCGTCTACTGGTGCCGATAGCTACACGGTCAAACGCGCCACTAGCGAAGCAGGTCCTTTTACAGCCGTTGCGCCTCTTGTAACGGAAAGAGAGTACACGGATAAGGGACTGACGAACGGAACAACTTACTTCTATGTTGTAAGTGCTACGAATGCGAAAGGAACAAGTAAGGATTCCGCAGCGGTAAGCGCTGAACCTAAAGGTACACCGACAGATCCAACAGACCCTACAGATCCTACAGAACCAGCGGGAGATCTGGTTGTAATGTACCGGGCCGGGGACACTGATCCAGCGAATAACGCAGTCAAGCCTTTCTTTAACTTGAAAAATAAAGGAACAACACCTGTGAAGCTGAGTGAGCTGAAAATTCGTTACTATTTCACGAAAGATGGCAGCCTGGAGCTGCAATCTGCAGTAGACTATGCGCAAGTAGGTAATGATAACGTGCTGCGTACCTTTACTGACAACTATATTGAAATTGGTTTCAGTCCTGCTGCCGGTACGCTTGCTGCCGGAGCGCAAACAGGTGATATTCAGATCCGCATGAACAATAGCGACTGGTCCAACCTGGACGAATCCAATGATTACTCCTTCGATCCAACCAAAACCTCTTATGCAGAATGGAACAAAGCAACGTTGTTCCACAATGATAAGCTGGTGTGGGGAATCGAGCCTTAGGATTTGGTCAGAACATGTGCTCTTGAATGATTGAAAAGTATTAAAAGAAGGTTACGGCATAACTGTCGTAGCCTTTTTTACGTCTTCGAATAAAGAATTTGATGACCAAGGGAATAAGCATTGAAATTGTGTATAATGAAAAAAAGAATGCTGTTCTACTGTGGAGGGTCATCATGAGCAAAAAGTTAATCTTAGATGTAGATACTGGCATTGACGACGCGCTTGCTATTGCGTACGCGGTCCATTCGCCGGAATTGGAGCTACTCGGTATTACAACCACCTTTGGTAATATCTCGGTGGAGGAGGCAACACGTAACTCACTGATTCTGCTGGAAAAACTGGGGGTAGAGGCTCCGGTCGTGTCTGGCGCTCACAAGCCGTATACTCGGGAGCTGTTCAAACCTTATTCCCGGCATATTCACGGCGAAGACGGTATTGGCAATCAGTTGAAAGGAGCACCTTCCCGTCAGGCTGCGTCTGGGGATGCCGCTGATTTTATAATCGGACAGGCTCGACGCCATGAAGGCAAACTTACCCTGGTAGCTGTGGGACCGCTGACCAATCTTGCGATTGCATTGGATCGCTGTCCCGAATTACCCCAATTGCTTGACCGCCTGATCATCATGGGCGGCGCGGTCACAGTGAAAGGGAATGTAACTCCGACGGCTGAAGCGAATATTTACACCGATCCAGAAGCCGCAGCCTATGTGCTGGGAGCGGGCTTTCCGCTTACGCTCGTTGGGCTGGACGTCACGATGCAAACACTGCTTCCACAGCAGGATGTGGACAAATGGCGTGAGCAAGGGACCGAGCTGGGTGCGTTTATGGCAGATATGACAGACTTTTATATGGAAGCTTATCGCAACTTCAGACCTGGTATTGCAGGCTGTGCTTTGCATGATCCACTGGCTGTAGGATTAGCGATAGATTCCAGCTTTGTGGAGACGCGTCCAATGCACATTGCCGTTGAGGTGGGCGATTCCGCCGAGGTTGGCCGCACCCGTGAGGTGCAAAATGAGAACGAAGCTCAAGCACTGACTACGGTTGACGTGGCACTTAAAGTCGATGCGGAGCGATTTTTGCGTCATTTTCTTAGCCGGGTGGTATAAATTAGCCGGGTGGTATAAAAAAATAATTCGAAGATTGCCGATGAACCTGCATCGGCAATCTTTTGTGCATACATGTTTTAAGGGCATTCATCTAGAGGCGGACTCACCGTTATAAAAATTCCATATCATGTTAGAATAGGTATAGTTAGAAAAACTGCCGGACCACAAAGGAGGAGATTCATTGTGTTTTCTGCTGCTCGACGACTGCCTTTGCTGGAACATATGTATAATCATGCCCCGACAGGAATCGTGATTTTGTCGAGGGAGGGGAAGTGCCTGTACGTCAATCCCGCCTTTTGCAAAATGGTCGGATATGAGCAGGAGGAATTACTAGATATCCGATATTACCATCTCTTATATAAAGAGGCTCAGGATCAGCAAGGGTTAAGGGAGGCTTACGCAGGTTGGCTAAAGGCTACAGATCAAGTCTATAAGACAGAGCTGCGTTTGAAACATAAACGGGGAACATCCGTCTGGCTATCGCTGGAATTAACCATATTTGATGATGAGGCTACCGAACAATCTTATTTGATTGCGTATGCAATGGATATCACGGAGAAAAAAGATATGGAGCAGGTGCTCTCGGATAATGAGGATTTGTACATGCTGATTACGGAAAATACGCCGGATGTTATCTCTTATAGCACGGCGGACGGCATACTCCAATATATTTCTCCTTCGGTGGAAAAACTCCTAGGCTATACAAAGCAGGAAATGCTCGGCAAAAAGCGGCTCCAATTCTACCATGTTGAAGATGCCGATTATATGCGTGTACATGGACTCTTCAAGGAAACAGGCATTATGAAGCGGCGTGTTCGTCATAAGGATGGGCACTATTTGTGGCTGGAAGTATCGTACCGCATTATTCGGGATGAACAGGGCAGGATCAAGCGAGTTCTATCCATCGGACGAAATATCACAGAGCGCCAGAAGAGCGAGGAGAACCTGGCAAAAGCTCAACAGTTGGCGATGTTCGGCTCATGGGACTGGGACCTGGTCAACGATGTTATGCATTTTTCCAAGGAATTTCGCAGCATATTTGGCTATCGTGTCAAGCCGGTTGAAACAAGTATTGACGCGTTCATGGCGGCTGTTCATCCAGAAGATACAGAGCGCATGAAACAGATTATCACCAACATTATATTAAAGGGAGTTCCCGAAGAAACCTTTTACCGGATTGTATTGCCCAATGGGGAACAAAAGGTACTGCGTTCAATCTGGGAAGCTGAAATGGACGAGCATGCAGGCAAACCCGTTCAAGTGGTTGGTATGATCCAGGATGTTACAGAGCACCGGGAAATGGAGCAGCGTCTGCGCGAAAGTGAAAATCGTTATAGGTCACTGTTTCAGCATAATCCACTTGGGATATGCGCCGTGAATATGGAAGGTCATATCTTGAGTGTGAATCCGAGCTTGGTGGAGCTTACGGGTTATACGAGGGACGAACTGCTTGGGGCTGACATACTTATCATGGCTTCCTCTGAGGAACAGGACAAAATCAAGCGTCATATGGAACTGGCCAAGCAGGGTGAGACGCAAACCTATGAATCGGAATTCATACATAAGGAGGGGGAGCGTCTATTCATTAAGATGACGAATATCCCGATTTTCGTGCAAGAGGAAATTGTAGGCTGCTACGGGATTATAGAAAACGTTACCCCTCTCAAAAGCTACATTGCTCAAATTGAAAAACTTAGTAATGAGCATTCGCTTATTTTGAATGCCGTATCCGAAGGAATTGTGGGTTTAAGTAACGAAGGACATGTCCGCTTTATGAACCCGGCAGCTATCGAGATGTTCGGCGTAGGATCGGCTAATCCGCTGAATGGCGCATGCATAGATATGATCCGCCATGCTGACGAAATTGGTAGTCATTTTCCAGACGAACAGTCCTCTATTCTTCAAGCGATTCGAAGCGGAGCCTCTTATCAGGCTGAGGAAGCTGTATTTTGGAAAAAAGACGGGTCCAGCTTTCTGGCCTCCTATCGAATCAGTCCTTTGATGGATAATGGCGAGCGAAAAGGAGCTGTGATGGTTTTTGTAGACAGGACGAATGAAAAGGAGATCATTCGGGCCAAGGAGTCTGCCGAACGCGCCGATCGGGCCAAGTCAGAGTTTCTCTCTGTGATGAGTCATGAGCTCCGTACACCGATGAACGGCATTATAGGCATGGCAGGGTTACTGGCAGATACTGAATTGGATGAGGAGCAGCGTAGCTATATAGACATTATTACCAGCAGCAGCGGTGCTTTAATGCAGATATTGAATGAGATACTGGATTTGAGCAAAATCGAAGCTGGCAAAATGTCTTTGCTACACGAGCCCTTTGTGCTAGATAATGTGGTCGGCAGTGTGGCTGACCTATTCATGACGCAGGCTATAGAAAAAGGCATTGAGCTGGAATGGCATGTGGATCAGGAAATGCCGGGAATGCTGGTCGGTGATCATGTGCGTATTCGACAGGTGCTGGTGAATTTGGTGAGCAATGCGATCAAATTTACGGAGCGAGGGCGTGTAAATATCTTTGTGGAGAGAAAGGCTTACAGCCGTCGTAAAAATAGATGCCTGATTGAGTTCAGTGTAACGGATACTGGAATCGGTATTCCAGCAGACCGCCAGCATCTATTGTTTCAGCCTTTTTCCCAACTTCATCCGGCACTGAACCGAAAATATGGAGGGACAGGACTGGGATTGTCCATCTGTAAAAACTTGGTCAAGCTGATGGGAGGTTCTATTGGTGTGGATAGCGATGAGGCCAGAGGAGCGACGTTCCGGTTCCAGCTGGATCTTAAGCTGCCGGAAGGTTCAACGCTTGCGAATATAAGCCGTGATGAACCTTATGAGTCAAAGGAAGGCTAAAAAAGAGATAGCCGTGATGCATGATGCATCACGGCTATTTTTGTAAGGAATACCCAAAGAAAAGATTGACAAACTGTTCTAACTGTACTATCGTTAATAGTACAGTTAGAACAGTTGAAGCTATATAAATTGAAATTGAGCCAGTGTTGGAAGGAGGAAGTCCATGTTCGAGCTGGATATCCGCAGCCGCAAGCCGATCTACGAACAGCTTATGGACAGGGTAAAGGAAATGATCGTGTACGGATCGCTTCAGCCGGATGAGCAATTGCCTTCTGTACGGGCATTGTCCGCTCAACTTACGGTGAATCCGAATACGATTCAGAAGGCGTATCGTGAGCTGGAACGTGAAGGCTATATCTATTCCGTTCAAGGCAAAGGCAGCTTTGTCACGCCTACCCAGCAGCAGCCGCAACAAATCAAGCGAGATGAGATTCGGGCGGCATTGTTAAAACAAATGATCGAAGCTGTCCATTTCGGTTTTACACAGCAGGAAGTGGACGGCATATACGTGGAAGCTATACAAACAAAGGAAAGGGGGATGTCCCTTGATTGAATTAAGGGAAGTCACAAAGACATTTACAGAAGAAAAAGCTGTTGATCAGCTAGCCCTTACGGTAAAGAAGGGCTCCATTTTTGGACTGCTGGGCTCGAACGGAGCTGGGAAAACGACCTTGCTCAAAATTATTGCCGGGATTTACCGACCCGATGCTGGCAAGGTGTTAATCGGTGGACAGCCGGTATATGAGCAGCCTGAAGTCAAGCAGCACATTCTATTTTTGCCGGATGCCCCCTATTTCTTCCCACAAGCGACAATTCGTCAGATGGCCCGGTTTTACCGCTCTATTTATCCAAGTTGGAGTGAAGAACGCTACACACAGCTTACAGGTATTTTTAAGCTGGACCCGAAGCGCAAACTTCACCGATTTTCCAAAGGGATGAAGCGTCAAGCCGCTTTTTTGCTTGCCTTGAGCTGTATGCCTGAGCTGCTGGTTTTGGATGAACCCATTGATGGTCTGGACCCCGTGATGCGCAGAATGATCAAAAATCTCTTGTTCCAAGAAACCGCTGCACGTGAGATGACCGTCGTAATTTCATCTCATAATTTGCGTGAGATTGAAGACATGTGTGATCATGTGGGCATTATGCACCAAGGACGGATGCTGTTGGAAAAAGAGGTCGACGACCTCAAATCTGATACGCATAAGGTGCAGGTTGCTTTTCGGGACAGCATGCATGAGGAAGCTGTCTGTGGCCAACTTTCGGTCGTACATAAGGAGCGGAGGGGCAGTGTTCTGCTGCTTATTATCCGGGGTGAGCGAGAGCGGATTGCAGAGACAATTGAAGCGTATGAGCCGCATGTATTCGATTTGTTGCCGCTGACGCTTGAGGAAATTTTCATTTATGAAATGGAGGACGCAGGTTATGACATCCAACCGATTCTTCTGTAGCGGCGGCGTAATTCGCCAATGCTTGACACAGCATGGCTGGATCGGTCTATTGTACTTGGCGGGATTGCTGTTTACAGTACCGCTGCCATTGTTTGTGAGCATTGGTTATGAACAACCGCAAGTGGTTTTAAAAAGCTTGTTCGATAGCACAAACTCGGGTAATGAATTGCAAAAATTGATTTTAATGACCGTACCGGTGCTGGCAGGCGTGATGCTGCTTCGTTTTGTTCAGCGACAGGGGCCATCCGATTTGTATCATAGCCTACCTTTGCGTAGAGAGCATCTATTAACGGCACATTTCATTAGCGGTCTTATTCTTTTACTTGTACCTGTGTGGCTGACTGCGGGAGTAACTGCTTGGGTTAACACGTCAATCGAACTGCCTTATATTTTCCATATCAATGATATTGGATCGTGGGCTCTGGTCGTATCCGTCCTTACGATTTTCCTGTTTACCTTTACCGTGTTTGTAGGGACTTGTGTGGGACAATCGTTGCTACAGGCCGTAGTAGTGTATGTTTTGCTGCTATTGCCTCAGTTTCTATTCATGATGATGGGGCGTTTTCTGGAACGTAATTTATACGGTTATGTGCGGGTACGAGAAACCGTTGTCCAATATATTAACGGTTCGGAGTTTCGTAGTAATAATAATGTTTGGGAAAACTTATCGCCGTTTGTACGCATTGTGGAGAACTTGCCGCAGCGCGCCTTTTCCTACATAGAGCTACTTGCCTATTTAGGTATCTCTCTGCTGTTTGTCGCCTTGAGTTATGGTTTGTATCGTAAACGCTTGGTCGAAAAGGCGACTCAGGCCATAGCATTTCCTTTCTTACAGCCTTTGTTCAAGGCAGGGGTTATACTATGCGCCATGCTAGTACTAGGTGATTATTTTTATAATCCAGGTACAAGAGGAGTAAATTGGTCGATTTTTGGCTATACACTTGGAGCTATTTTAGGCTACATCGTTGTAGAGATGGTCATCCGCAAGACATGGCAAATTGTGCGTGTTCGTGCTTTGGTGGAAATGGTTGTTTACGGTGTGATCATGGGGCTGGTACTATATATCCCGATTTCAGGTTGGTTGGGTTATGAGGGGCGGATTCCAACAGCTCACTCCGTAGAAAAGGTTTATGTCGGGCAAGAGGAGCCTCTAGGGGGAGATGCACAAACAGAAGCTTATTACTCCCAAGACAGGGCTTACATCGCCTCTGTGCTGAATTTACATCGTGAACTCGTACGTGCACATGCAGCTGGTGAGAAAACGTTGTCCAAAAACCTGGCGGTTGAATCGGCAGTCATAGTCTACCGTTTGGATGATGGTTCCACCATGACTCGCCGCTATACATTCCCGGAGAAGCCTTTCCGGACAGAACTAACTAAAGTGATGGAAGCAGAGCCTTATAAAACGGTAAGATACCAGCTGGATAAGCTGCAAGGGAGAGCAGAAACGATCAATATCCAATCAGTAGATGACAATGAACGACGAGTGGTTTTGAGCGAACCCAAAGAGATTCATGAATTTGAAGCTGTACTCAAAGAAGAAGTTTTAAATATGAGTTATAGCGAAATGCAATCAGATCGATATCCCTTGGGGAGTGTTTCTGTTACAAATAAAGAGTCATCTTTTACCAATGAACCGAAATGGAACCGTGAACTTTCATTTAATTGGCCGGCTTCCTATCACAAGCTTACAGAATGGTTAGAACAAAAGGGATATGCGGATAAGGTCATCATTGATTCTAAGGATATTTTTTCAATACGGGCTGTTCCTATTATTACTGAAGAGCTTGAGCCTTACCAACCCAATCAGTATATTGAAGACTATAAACTATTTAGAAGTATTCAACAGAAACACAAAGCAACAACTATTACAGATCAGAAGCTTTGGAGTACTGTACTGGAAAAGCGCAGACCTTATAACCTTACTCCAAATATAGAGAAAGGCACTTATATGTTTCAAGTTAAGATTAAGCCTTTATACAGTTCAGATGCCCACACAGGCTATTACTTATTAACTCCGAAAGATATGACACCGGAGCTTGCGAAGGCATTACCGACAGTTCCTTAAGCTCTTACGAAGGACAGTATCTGGTTTGGATAGCATATGGACGGAGGTAGATGAACATGGGATGGTTCGGACACGACATATAACAACCTTATCGACGGGTAAGAGCTCCTCCACATTAGGGCTGACATAATAAAGGCACAGAGAGATACAACGTAGAACATACAGAGAGAAGAGTTCAATTATGTCCAGTCCAATAGTGGAGGAGCAAAATAATATGAAATATACAGAAGATCGTGAATTTCTACAGTTGTTGGAGCATCATAGGCAGCCATTTTCCGGATGGGATTTTTCATTCATTTTGGATACAGGACGAGTGGCGAGCGAGCCTTTGGACTGGTCTTATGCCAGCAAGGCTTTGGCATTGATCCATTCCTCCAAAGCGATGCTGGATATGGGAACAGGCGGGGGAGAGCTATTGTCGCGGTTACGTCCTTTTCCAGAGATCGTTTGTGCGACAGAGGCATATGCACCGAACGTTCCTATCGCCAAGGCAAGATTGGAGCCGCTGGGTGTGCGCGTGATGGCTATACATGATGACGATTCCCTTCCGTTTGGCGATGCCGGGTTCGATCTTGTGCTGAACAAGCATGAGTCATTTTCGCCAACGGAGGTACGACGTATTTTGCGCCCAGGTGGGACGTTTTTGACTCAACAGGTAGGGGGCCTGGATTGTGCGGGTATCAACGACCGTTTGGGAGCACCTGAATACGAGTATGCGGACTGGACCCTTTCTCAAGCACTTGCAGGTTTGAAAAGCAATGGCTTCGAAATTGTAGAGCAGCAGGAGCAGTTTCCAATACAGCGGTTTTACGATATTGGAGCACTTGTCTACTATTTAAAAGCCATTGAATGGCAGATTGCAGACTTTCAGCCAGAGAAATATATAGAACAGCTGTATGGTCTGTATTTGGATATCCAACGTGATGGGTACTGGGACGTGAAGCAGCACCGTTTTGTGATCCATGCCAGAGCGATATAAAGAAGATTCGATACCAAAAAGGTCCTTCCCGTGGGGGAGGCCTTTTTTGCCATAAGCATTAGGGTAAGAACAATATCAGAAGCCACATGGCGGTTGGCAGTGAAATACCAACGGCTATCGCTATATAGGGCAAGGGAGTTCGGAAGTAGTTTTTACAGTCCGCCTCCTTGTCCTTTTTCTCGTGATAGAACGCTACCTGGGTTGCAAAGCTGTGAAGTAGCTTGAGTGCTTCATCGCTTGGAATGTGCTGTAAGGAATGCCATAGATCATCATGTGCTTTTCGGAGCAAGGTTACATCAGATGTATGATTCGGGTGATCGGTTAAGGACATTTTTATCCTCCTCTCGTATACTAATCTTTACCATAATTGTACAATGAAGAAGCAATGGTTTACAGTCTCATTTCATTCATTAGATATAGGGGGATGTACATGTCTGATCCAAAGAGAGTTATAACCAAGCCGGAAAAGGATGAGTCTGTGCGGATAGCATGGTTTTGGCCATGGCTGGGCGGTACGTTTATGTTTGGATTGTTTTCAGTCATGTTTAATGTAGTTTGGAGTATGGTTGTGGCACCCCAAGTGCAGCTTCTGCTGAGGCATGAAGGTGTCACAGATACAACTGTGTTTGTAATATTACTTCTATATGCATGGATTATCGGTCTCATTTTTGCAGCTTATGGTGCCTTGAGTGCGCGTATGTCTAGCATGGGCAAGCTTTCGCTGATGCTGACTGGGCTATTATCATTATTATGTGGGCTGTGGTTGTGGATTGTAGGCATACAAGGGTCTGGTGGCCAACCTGCTGAAGTGGGAGGGGCGTGGGAGCTCTTTTCACTCTATCACGCTTGGGCGGAGCCTGTGTTGGAGGTATTGGGGCTATATACACAGCATGGTGAAGTTTGGTTTCTACTGGCAGCACTGTTGCCGATAGCTGGCATGGTAGTAGGAGTTGGGGTGAATCGTTATCCAGCGCTAACCGACAAGAATGGTAAGGTGGATTATAGATGGCAATGGATTGTTGCCGCGATATCTGCTGCGCTCTTCATTGTGCTAACGATTACACTGATGCTTCCTCAACGCCCGTACATTGCAGAGAGGGATTTTCCGGTAGTAGACGGGGCTACGGCGGCCATTCCATTCGCGCAGGATATGCTGCATGAATTGACCGGAATGAACAAGGTTCGTGCGGCTCACGAACTGAGATTCAACACAACACATCAGGCTTATGTCAATCTGATCGAAAAGAAGGCGGATCTGATCCTGGTGGCCGGTCCTTCCGATGAGGAATTACGCCTGGCAAAAAGTCGGGGAATTCAAATGAAGCTTACACCCATTGGGTGGGATGCTTTTATTTTTCTCGTTCATAAAGGCAATCCAGTTAACGGACTTTCTTCGGAGCAGGTACGCAGCATATATGAAGGATCTATTCGTAACTGGAGTGAAGTAGGGGGAAAGCATCAGCCGATCGTTGCTTATCAGCGGGAGGAGAATTCAGGAAGTCAAACATATATGCAAAAGAAAGTGATGAAAGGTCATGACATGGCTGAACCTCCTCGGGAACTCCGAATTGGCATTATGGGTGGTATGATTAATGCAGTCGCAGATTTTAACAAGGATCACAACGCGCTCGGATATTCATTTTATTATTTTGCAAATGTGATGCATAATCGTCAAGAGGTCAAATTTTTGTCTATTGATGGAGTGGAGCCGAACAAAGAGCACATTCGCTCGAAACAATATCCATTCACAGCTCAACTGTTCGTGGTCACACGGGAAGGCGAGAAACCAAGCCCTTCGATGCAACGACTACTCGAATGGCTGCAAAGCGAAGCAGGAACCCGGGCCATCGAAAAGGGTGGCTTTGTTCCTGTAAACTCGTAATCCTGTAACACTGGTTTGCATTCAGTCCATTCCGTATATTCACCTTAAGAGTGAAACGAAGACAGCAGGGTAATACATAGAATATACATGGCTGTGAATACGATACCCGCACAGCCATGTATATCACCAACATAAGGGGATGAACGAAAATGAAGAAAAAAACATCGGTCTGGGTGCTTTTACTCGCCGTAGCCATAGTGACAGCGGGGTGTGAAACAGGCTCACAAACAAGTTCGCAAACAGGACAAACGGCTCAAAATGAGCAAAAGGGTGCCGCCTCGGCACAAGCGAATGGTTCGGGAGCGACTGTAGATACACCGAAAACAGGAGGACAAGCAACCACAGATGCTACTCAAGCGAAGGTCCGCATGGACAATATTACCGCGTTGCGTTTGATTGACGGCCAATCCGGCTGGATCGGCGGAAATGGCTGGATTGCCCGAACGGACGCGGCTGCATCCGGTTCAGTCGGATCGACGTGGAATGTGCAATATCAGGGCCAAGGTACGGTTCAGCAGATTTTTGCCTTGAACGGGCAGCAGGCCTGGGCTGTTATGGCAGATAGCGGAACGCTGCTGGCCACTCGCGATGGCGGCAAACGCTGGGAGGTTGTCGGGACTGTACCTGAGCAAGGGCAAGCGGGCTTTTTACACTTTGTATCATCCAAGGAAGGGTTCAGTGGCAACCAATATACGAAGGATGGCGGGCAAAGCTGGTCCTCGCTCCCCGTGCCTGGCCACTTGGTAGGACAGCCATATTACCATGATCAGCAAAACGGCTGGGCAGTTACGCAGGACACAGACCGTTCGTTTCAGATTTTACACACGGTTAACGGGGGCCAAAAGTGGACTACTGTCATGTCACGGACAACGGAGGCGCCACTAAATGGAGCCATTATTCGTTCGGTAGAACGTGGCAACGCATGGATCGAGCTGGTTGGCGATACGGGGATGAATCAGACGTCGTATTCGCTTTGGCATACTGCCGATAGTGGACAAAGCTGGCGTGCTGTGCTGGCGAATACCACTGCTGGCGGCGGTCCGGCACCAGGTATTAGCCAGCAAGACAACCAGGTTCCCAAAAATGAAGGGGCTGCACCAGGTATGCTCTATGCGGTTAATAGCAATACCGCATGGATGGGCGGCTACTGCGCACCGTGCGACAAGCCCAATACCATCGGCTGGACGACTGACGGCGGCAAGACGTGGAACAATGGCAAGCAAGGCTTTGACGGTTATGGTGGTCAGCAAATCGGGATGGCAAATGCCAAGGAAGGCTGGGCTATTTTCTCGGATTCAGAGCAGGCCCCAGTCATGTATACCACCTCGGATGGTGGACAGCATTGGGCGCAGAGCCATGTATTTGACAAGCCTGTGGCATCAGGCTCCTAAGGAGGGAATGCATATGAGCCAACATAAGAAAAGTGTGATTACCTGGACTGACGGTCGTGATGTGCCGCTAATCGGGCAGGGCACGTGGCATATGGGTGAAAAAGCATCACTCCGCCAGGAAGAAGTGCGCGCGCTTCAACTTGGCTTGGAGCTGGGCATGACGCTGGTGGACACGGCTGAAATGTATGCGGAGGGCGGCGCAGAAGAGATCGTCGGAGAGGCCATTCGGGGTCGCCGGGATGATGT
The DNA here is from genome assembly GCF_052906305.1 of Paenibacillus sp. SER-28. Classification (NCBI taxonomy): domain Bacteria; kingdom Bacillati; phylum Bacillota; class Bacilli; order Caryophanales; family Paenibacillaceae; genus Paenibacillus; species Paenibacillus sp. SER-28. The sequence continues at coordinate 85,334 of NZ_JBRECM010000001.1, forward strand.
CTATCTTGTTAGCAAGGCGTATCCTCATCATGCGGACCGCCAAGGACTGGCTCAAGCGTGCGAAGCGAGCCTAACCCGAATGGGAACGGAGTACGTGGACATGTATTTGTTGCATTGGCGTGGGAATATTCCGCTGGAAGAGACGATACAAGGTATGGAAAAACTGCGTGAGCAGGGCAAAATCCGCAGCTGGGGAGTGTCCAATCTGGACAAGTCCGACATGGAGGAGTTATGGAGCCTAAGTGGAGGCGAAGCCTGCGCTGTCAACCAAGTGCTGTATCACGCAGCTTCGCGGGGCATCGAATATGATCTGCTACCTTGGAGCCGTACGCATGGAGTGCCTGTGATGGCCTATTGCCCGATTGCCCAAGGTGGCCGCCTGCGACGGGGGCTGTTGGAGCATCCTGTTATGGTAGACATTGCTGCCAGCCACGGGATAACTCCATCCCAAATTGCGCTCGCGTGGGTCATACGGGACGGTGATGTCTGGGCAATTCCGAAGGCGGTGCAGGAATCGCATGTACGAGAAAATGCAGCGGCAGCAAGTATTCGGCTCACTCCTGAACAACTTCAACAAATAGACGAAGTTTTTCCTCCGCCAACGCGGAAGCAGCCGCTGGATATTGTTTGAGGAAGGAGGAGCCCATGACAGAGCGAGAGACAGAACTGCATGAGGTAGATGATCATCTGGATTATGGATTATCCGTTGTATTTATCGGCTTTAATCCCAGCTTGAAATCAGGCGAGGTAGGACATCATTATGCGAATCCGCGCAACCGATTTTGGCGCATACTGGAGGGAGCAGGCTTGACACCTCGCTTGTACGATCCATCGGAAGATCGGGAGCTGCTAAAGCTGGGCTTCGGCTTTACGAACATTGTTTCCCGTCCCACGAGGGGAGTAGAGGATATTTCACGCGAGGAATACGCCGAAGGACGTCTGAAGCTATACGAGAAGCTAAAGGAATACCGCCCGAAGGTTGCTTGCTTTGTCGGCAAAGGCGTGTACACCGAATACAGTAAAAAATCCAAAGTAAATTGGGGATTTCAGCCTGAACCGCTCATTCCCGAGATGCATGAATTTGTGGCACCTTCGTCTAGTGGACTGGTGCGCATGTCGCTGGAAGAAATCACAGATATTTATCGCCATCTTCAAACGTTCCTTTCGTCAGAAATCGTCTGAAATGCAGTAAGCACGGTGAATACAGCTAGCACTCAAAGAACCACACGCTTCAGTCCCTGCTGGGAAGAGCGTGTGGTTCTTTGAGCTGTTTCTATTCTATTGTAAGGCTTTCGCCTGCCATGCCTGTTCCACGGGAACATAAGGATATCCCAGATCACGTGCAACCGCTTCGTAGGTAATATGTCCGTTCAGGACATTAGTGCCGCTAAGCAGTGGCTTGCTTCTGCGAAGCGCCTCCTGCACACCCAAATCTGCGAGCTGGAGAGCAAAGGGGAGCGTCGCGTTCGTCAGAGCGAGCGTCGAGGTTTGCGGTACCGCGCCCGGCATGTTTGCTACCGCATAGTGAATGACGCCATGCTTCACATAGGTAGGCTGATCGTGTGTGGTGATATGGTCAATCGTCTCGACTATGCCGCCCTGGTCGATGGCCACATCCACAATCACAGAGCCGGGCTGCATCGTCTGTACCATGGCTTCCGTTACGAGCCGCGGAGCTTTGGCACCAGTGATCAGGACAGCACCGATCAGCAAATCACTTTGCGTCACGGCTTCAGCAATGTTGGACGGGGTGGACACCAGCGTATGGAGCTGATTGCCAAAAATATCGTCCAGTTGGCGCAGTCTTTGCAGGCTCAGGTCGATCAGTGTCACATCTGCCCCAAGACCGATGGCGACCTTGGCAGCATTGGTACCGACCACCCCTCCGCCAATAATGGTCACTTTACCGCGTTTCACCCCCGGCACACCTGCCAGCAGAATGCCTTTGCCACCCTTTGGTTTTTCCAGCAGTTGTGCTCCAATTTGTACAGCCATTCGACCGGCAACCTCACTCATCGGAGTAAGCAGCGGGAGGCTGCCTTCAACATCTAGCGTCTCATAGGAAATGGCGGTTACGCCGTTGTCTGTTAAAGCGCGGGCCAGTGCTAGCTCGGCAGCCAAATGTAGATAGGTGAATAAAATCAATCCTGGTCGAAAATATCCGTATTCAGAGGAGAGCGGCTCTTTTACCTTGATAATCAGATCCGCCTGGGCCCACACATCCGCAGCCTGCTGCACAAGGGTCGCACCCGCAGTGGCATAATCTCCGTCTGTAAAGCCGCTTTCAACACCTGCATGGCTTTCCACAAACACATGATGTCCGTGTTGAATCATTTGAGCTGCACCTGCTGGCGTTAGAGCGACACGATTTTCATTGTTTTTAATCTCTTTCGGAACCCCAATTTTCATTTCATTCACCTCTCCTAAAAATAATTGTTAAGAAAATTACACTATCATTTTTCCGCAGCCCTGCCGATTAGTTACATGGACTCAAGCCGATAAATGCAATTCATGTTAGATTAGGTACAGTTTACAAGGGGTGAAGCTCCTTGACATCATACATTTTGTCGGATTATCTGACTTAAAGGCTCGACTTTTTGATGAATATATGTCATATAAAATGACATAAAGACATAAGCATAAGGAGAATGCCGATGAACGGTAAAAAAACATTTACCATTGCGGATGTGCTGATACGTCCTGTTTTCCGGCGGGCGAAGCTGGCGGCGGGGGAACAGGGCGTACATCGCCTTGTGGGTTGGGTCCATGTGCTAGAAATCACAAATGTTTCTCCGTTTGTGAGCCGTCATGACTTGATTTTGACGACCGGCCTGTGGCTCACCCGGAAGGGGGAAGAGCGTGCCGAGTATATGGAGCAACTGATCCGCTCGGAAGCCGCAGGATTGTGTGTGGAGCTGGGCACGAGCATTCATGAAATCCCCTCTGAAATTCTGGAGTTGGCGGAACGACATCACTTCCCGGTCATCGTATTTGAGCAGCCAGTACGTTTTGTTGAAATTACACAAGATATTCATTCCCTACTTATTAACCGACATCATGAACTTCTAAAAGATCTGGAGCGATTTTCACGTCAGCTTCAGCAGGAAACCCTGCGCAGCACTGATATGAACGCCCTCTTGCGTGTGCTTCATGACTATGCAGCCCGGCAGGTCATCTACATGTCTTCCATTGAAACCAATCGATTCGTACCTTCCGTCCAGCCGGATCTAGCGGACCGTATTGCAGATTTTTATGCCAATGAAGTGGAATCTAGTATGACCGCCGATCGGGAGGGGCATCTGCTGTTTCACCTGAATGAATCCACTGCCGTCTTGTTTCAGCCCGTTGTATGCTTCGGTCAGGTGTTTTCCGCAGTAGGTTTGGTACTGCATAGTGAAATGCCGACGGAAGAAATGTCGCTGCTACTCGATTACACTGCCAAGGCAGCCGCTACATTGGTGCTGAGAACACAGTTTCTTGAAGACCGATTGCTGCGTAATCAAAATGAATTGATTCAGGATGTGCTGAGCGGACAGCTTCCCAGTGAAGAACAGGCTCAAACCCGGATGGGCCTGCGATTGTTATCGAAGGGGCAGTATTTATTTTGGGCAGGGGTTATTGAGGTAGAACATCAGGACAAGGATGCCAGTCAGGTACGCAAGGAATCCATCAATCAGGATGTGCTAGTGCTGCTTCGTTCATTGTTGAAAAAAGAGACGTTGCACAACCTGCTGATGATGAAGGGAAGTCAATGCTACATCCTTTGTGCCAAGGAGGAATTAACACTGCGTTCCGCAGCGCAAATGAAAAAAGTGCTTGCCCATACTGTTCAATATATTCAGAATTATGCCGCAGGACAGCTTGATAAGGTGCGCATTCATGCAGGCTTTGGTAAAGTAAGGCATCGCATGACGGGGACGGATCGCAGTTTTGAAGAGGCATATGAGGTCATTGAAGTGGCACGAAGCGTCCCAGTCATGAAGGATCGGTTATTTTACGACAGCATCGGAATCTATCAGTTGTTGAAGGCGGTGCCCCGCATTCCTTTTCTACAAGAGTTCGTAGAGGACCATTTGGGCGAGCTGATTGCGCATGATCGTGAGCACCATATGCAGCTTTTGGATACACTGGATGCCTATTTTCAATCCCATGGCTCCAAGCGTGATACCGCCGGAATTTTGTACATTCACAGACAGACCCTTTATAATCGGCTGGATAAAATTAATGAAATCATAGAGGGAAATCTGGCAGACCCTGACAAACGCCGTTGCCTGGAAATGGCACTACTGGCTTACCGGATGCTTCAGGCTGAAAATTGATTCTAAATAACTAGTTCTATTTTCCATTCTACTCATTTACAATGCGTGTTAACACTGAGATAATAGAAGAGATTACGGAAATATCTTGAAAGGGGATTAATATGAATATAAAAAAATGGATCGCCGTCCCTCTTATTCTGTTAATGGTAGCTTTGACAGGTTGCCAGGCAGTAGGTGGATTTGATGTAAGTAAAAGTTTATTGGGAACACTTGATGTGAAATCCCAGCAGACAACGGAGAAAATCTCTCTTAAATTGACTCCAAAAGAAGGAATCACGCAAGGAGATAAGGAAATCGTAGATTTGATTAATTCGATTTCCGTCACTGTGGATGAAGCCAAAGTACAATCGGAGGAACTTGCTTCTGCCAAAGGTACATTGCACATCGATAAGTATAATTTGCCGTTTGAACTTGCTTTAGACCGCCAAGGTTTGGCTATTCAACTGGAAGGTGCCAAAAAACCTTATTACATATCTTTGAACTCGCAAGAGAGTGTGAGCGGTCTGCCTGCTGGATTTGATCCATATGTATATTCCAAAGACGTGAGAGAACTGACGAAAACAGCCGCTGCACTTATGCTCAAGCATGCGCCTAACCCTTCTACCATTTCTGCAACGTCTGTAACCGAGGAAGTATACGGTGAGAAAGACAAAGTGAAACTGACCCATCTGCATGCTGAACTTCGTGGTGATGAGCTGGTAACATTGGTAAAACCGTTCCTGGCGAATCTGGCCAAGGACGAAGCAGGCTTGAAAGAGCTGATCGGGCAAGCCATTGATATGACTAAAACAATTGCTTCCGGCATGAATATTGAAGGTAGTGATAAAGTAACAGCGGAACTGAGTGCTAACAAAGAAAAAATGGTCAATGAGGCTTATACCGAAGTTAAAAAGTATTTGGATCTAGCCGTTGATCAGTATGATGTAGGCGTTAGCACCATGTATGCACAGTCCCCTGAAATCAAAACGGTTCTGAGTGCTAACACGGTTCTGAAAAGCGACATGTATTTTGATGAAAAAGGAAATGTTCGCAAAGCGGCGACAGACCTGACGGTTGCTTTGCCAGATGTGGACGGTCTTCCGGTGAAGTCCTTCACAATTCTGACCGAAACTCAATCATGGAACGTCAATGGTAGTGTGACGGCTGATAAAGTGGATATTTCTAACGGTGTTATTGACTTGAATAAACAAGCTGAATTAACTCCGGGAGCGACGCTGCGCAATTTTGAAGCGAATTCTCCGATCTACAACATTTTAAAAAATGATTTGAAAATTACAAAAGTAGAAACAACTTTCGATCCTAAAGACGATTACTACGTCTTGGAGAATCGTGGTGGCACTGCCTTTATTCCATTGCGTGAACTGACGAGCGAACTGAGCTCCGAGTTAAAATGGGATGCAGCTGCCAAACAGACTACTGTAATTGATGATATTACAGGTAAGACGATTAAGCTGAAAAGTGGCTCCAAACAGGCTGTATTGGAAGGAAGCACATTGACGCTGCCACAAGCTCCATATACGGATGAATATGGTACATTGTATGTTCCTTTCAAATCAGTTGCCGAGGCGCTTGGCGCCACAGTAACTCGTAATAATGATGGGGAATATGTACTGAAACGCGACTAAAAAGAAATTCAAGGAACCGGCCCAATTAGGGGCTGGTTCTTTTTTTGTTATATTGGTAAAATGCTCAGTAAAGCGATTAAAATAAGCGCTTACAAATTTTAAAAGTGCCATACTTTCATACAGGGAAAATTGAAATAATGCTAGTATCATTCCAGCATAGCAAAACACATACAATTAGGGGGATATACGATGAAAGATATGGAACTATTGAATTCCAGAGAGGGACAAATGGTGCTTGCCCGAATGTACGGTCAACAGCAAATCTCTGAGCAAACGACTCGATATGAATCACTTATACAGGCGTATCGGAAGCATTTTGGTGTAGGGGATATTGAACTGTTTAGTGCTCCGGGGCGCTGCGAAATTGGTGGAAATCATACAGACCACAATCACGGAAAGGTGCTGGCAGGCAGTATTACACTCGATACCATCGCTGCAGCTTCTAAAGTGGAGGAGTCTGTAATTACATTCTTTTCTGAAGGCTACAAGACGAAGTATGTCATCGATTTAACTGACTTGTCGCCAAAACCGGAGGATGACAGTACGATGCTGCTGATCCGTGGCATTGCCGCTGGTCTACTTGAATTCGGATACCGTATCGGGGGATTCCGAGCTTATATATCAAGCAATGTGTTCTCTGCTTCAGGTTTAAGTTCTTCCGCTTCTTTTGAAATGTTGATATGTACGATATTAAATCATTTTTATAACGAGGGAGCGTTAGATGCTGTTGTTAAATCCAAAATTGGTCAGTATGCGGAAAATGGCTATTGGAACAAGCCGTCGGGGCTGCTCGATCAGATGGCTTGTGCATATGGCGGCTTGATTTCCATTGACTTTGAAAATCCCAAGGAACCGATCATAAATCCTGTTCATTGGAATTTTGAACAAAACGGATATTCCCTCGTTATTGTAAATACAGGTGGAAATCATGCTGATTTAACGGACGATTATGCGGCGGTGCCCAACGAAATGTTTGCAGTGGCTCAGTCTTTAGACGCTTCGGTTTGCCGTGACTTATTGCCGGAGGATCTATATGCCAACCTTAAAATGGTCAGGGAAAAAGCAGGAGACCGTGCAGTACTGCGGGCGTTGCATTTTTTTGAAGAAAATAGACGTGTGGATGAACAGGTGAAATCACTGGAGGAGGGGCGCTTTACTGATTTCCTGGGGCTCGTTACCGAATCTGGTAATTCCTCATGGAAATGGCTCCAAAACGTATATAGAAGTGGGATTGCGCGGGAACAAGACGTATCGGTTGCACTGGCTTTAACCGAAATGTATTTAAAGTCAATAGATAACAGCGCATGCAGAGTACATGGTGGTGGCTTTGCTGGTGTCATCTTGACGATTCTTCCGAATGATCATGTGGATGATTATAAGGAGTGGATCAGCGGCATGCTAGAAACTCCGGTACTTGTTGTCAACGTCCGTGAGGACGGTGCTGTTAATGTTAGTGATTTGATACATGTTGAACGGACTCATTGCGAGTCTACAAACTAGTCAGTCAGTAGAAGACTTTAATCCATGGGTTAAAGTCTTCGTCCTTTTTATCGCCGATACAGCTTGGGTTTGCGTTATAATAAAGAGATGATAGTTTTAATGAAGGAGGGCCTGTCATGGCTATATACCCGTCCTGGTCCTATTCGCAATCGAGGGCTCAAACGTTCGATGAATGCTTACGCAAATACTATTATCATTATTACGGCTCGCATAATGGCTGGAATTCGGCGCAGGGCACTGAAGAGCAAGTTACGTTGTATCGGCTCAAGCAACTGAGCAACTTATATATTTTATTCGGGAATATTACGCATCAAATGTGTGAATCAGTCATACGTGGATGGATGGAAAAAGGGGCTATCCCGCGCACAGCATACCTCGAGACAGCTATGAAGAACATGTTGAATAACAGCTACAAGGAATCGCTACACCGTGAGCTATGGCTACAAGATCCGAAAAATCGCGTCATGCTGGCGGAGGTTTATTACGACGACGAGGTGCTTCCGGAACGGATCGCCCTTATTAAGGAGCGACAGCACGCGGTGATACACAATTTGTACCGTACTGCGGTTTGGCGTGAACTGCAACAGGGAAAGGCCCGAATTGTAGAAGTGGAGAAGTGGGATACGATGCTCCTTCATGAGACGAAAGTGTATGTCAAAATGGATTTGCTCTATCGTAGAGACAATGGAGACATGGTCATCGTGGATTGGAAAACAGGCAAGGAAGGTGATTTTTCCGATCAACTTTTTTTGTATGCTTCCTATGTGCAGGAGCACTATCAGCTTCCTTTGGAGAAGATTGAGGTACGTGTGGAGTATCTGATGACAGGAGAGCATGAGGTATATCGTCCCACACAAGAGGATATCGACAAAGTGGTTGGTAATGTCGGACGATACATCGATGAAATGAAGTCCTGTCTCGATGACGATTACTATAACCGCCCCAAGCCCGAGTCTTTCTTCACTCCGATGCCTTCACGCAGAGCGTGCGGAGGCTGTAATTTTCGTGAGGTGTGTAAGTACCGAGCGGTGTGAAATGACTCGATCGCCTTTGCCCCCGGATTCCTACCCTAATTAAGCTAGTGAATCCGGCTATATGGCAAATCTATAATTCTTCTATATTTTGAAACCGCTTTATAATTTAGAAGATGAGAGGTATGATAAGGGTATTATTGGAAAATGTGAAGGAGGAAGTTAGGAAGATGACGAGTACAGAACATGCACGTATTCTTTTTCAGGGAGATTCTATAACGGACGGAGGAAGAGGACGAAATGAGGACGCGAACCATTGGCTGGGTCAGAGCTATGTGTATCTGATCGCAGGTGCATTGGGGAGCCGTTTGACTACTACGCAGCCAGAATTTGTGAACCGGGGAATTTCGGGGGATCGAGTTTCGGATTTGTATGCACGCTGGAATGAGGACATGTTTAGCCTGAAGCCAGACCTGCTCAGTATTCTAATCGGAGTGAACGACGCCTGGCGGATCGTGGAGCAGGAGCCGTCCGGGGTGACGGACCGATTTGAACGAGCCTATCGCCACCTTCTGGAAGAAACGCGTGAAGTACTGCCTGATATCGGGCTGGTGTTGTGTGAACCGTTTATTTTGAAAACGGGAGCTACCGAGGCGCGATGGGATATTTGGCAAGAAAAAATAACGGGATACCAGCGTATTGTATGTCAGCTTGCAGACGAATATGGGGCCGTATTTGTGCCGCTCCAGAGCATGTTGAACGAAGCCGCTACCCAGGCGGACGCCTCCTATTGGCTGCATGACGGGGTCCATCCGACAGCGGTTGGGCATCAGTTGATAGCTGATCAATGGATAGATATCGTGCAAAAGAGTCCGCTGGCGATTCGCTAACAGGGTCATACATAGTCTACTCCTTGTCATTTTTGGGTAATACACGATTATGGACATCATTACTTATGTTATGGTTCCATCCAAAAATGAATGTCAAAGGGGGTGCTTCTTGCTTCGTTATGAACGGAGCAAGAGAGGGCTATGGAAACGATAAATATCATTCTGGTTATATTACTTATCGCATTAACTGCGTTTTTTGTGGCCTCGGAGTATTCCATTATTCGTGTGCGGGTATCTCGCATCAATCAATTGGCCTCTGAAGGCAACAAAAATGCGAAAGCCGTTAAAAACATTTTGTCTCGGCTGGACGAGTATTTATCTGCTTGTCAGCTCGGAACCACATTAACCTCAATGGCGCTAGGCTGGCTAGGGGAATCTACTGTTGAACATCTGCTACACCCCCTGTTTGTATTGGCTCATATTCCGGCAGGCCTGACGGGAGTGCTCTCCTTTTTGCTGGCTTTTTTGATCTTGACCTATTTCGAGGTGGTCATTGGGGAGCTGGTACCGAAAACATTCGCCATACAGATTGCTGAACCCATGGCATTGTTTTTTGCCCGTCCGATCACGATATTTTATAAAATGACCTATCCCCTGAATTGGGTGCTCAGTCGTTCATCGCGTGTCATTACGGGTCTCTTCGGGCTCAAAAAGGTATCTGAAGAAGATGCAGCACTCAGTGAAGCTGAGCTTCGTTTGGCGTTATCTGAAGGCTTTCGTAGTGGTGAAATTACACCGACAGAATATCGATATCTGAACAATGTATTTGATTTTGACGACCGTGCGGCGCAGGAAATTATGGTACCGCGCATCCATATCCGTTCCATCTCCCACCAGGCAACAGTGGCCGAGTTTATGGAGCTGATCGAGGACAAAGTTTATAATTTTCTACCTGTAGCTGAACATGGAGACCGGGATCGTATTATCGGAATGATTCGCGTCAAGGAAGCCCTGCATGATTTGGCACGTGGGCACAGCACAGGGAATACGACGATGTCTTCTTATATTCACCCGGTGCTTCAGGTTATCGAGACGGTTCAGGCTCGGGATCTGCTGATTCAGATGCAAAAACGACGCATTCCAGTAGCGGTGCTGGTGGACGAATATGGTGGAACATCTGGACTTGTCACACTGGAGGACATTATGGAGGAAATTGTTGGAGATATTCCTTCCTATACCGACACCGAAACCCCCGCAGCGTTAACTCCACTCATTACAAAAACAGATGATCATCGTTACATACTCAAATCACAGGCGCTCATTCATGAGGTCAATCGGCGCTTGGAGACGGATATTGAGGCCGGGGACGTATATACGATTGGCGGATGGATGCTTTCAGAGCGTTTTGATATCCAGCAAGGAGAAAAGCTGACCATCGGTTTATGGGAGTTTACCGTACTGGAAAAAAACAGTCACCAAATAGACACAATTGAAGCGATTAAGAAAGCAGTCGTTGAACAGAAAAATGACAATGATTTTTAATAATGGAAATTGACTTTGTCGGTAACAGCTCGCTTAAGATGTAACGAATGGCCTGTAAAGCTTGTGACAGCGCGATTCGTCCGTTTTAAGATGCAAGCTGCTACCTGGTAACATATTGTTTTTTGTAATTAGGATAGGGGACTTAAGACTCTGTATCTTTATGCTCATAAATATATCTGTCTGTGAAAAATTCTACTAGAAATGTAGCAATTTTATGGTAAAATGGAATCAAATTTGAGTTTTTTGGGGTGGGCTACAGTACATGAAGATGTCACTAGGTACGAAAATGGTTACTGCATTTGTCTCAATTTCTGCAATAACCTATGGAACAAGCGCTTTTTTTATTTTTGTACTCAAGGACTGGCTGGCTCAAGGTACACAGGAATGGGTGTACACTTCGATCATTCTGTTATTGGGTGTCCTGTGGAGTGGCATTTTGGGCTGGTTGATCTCGAAATTACTCACACGGCCAATTGTTAGGTTGGCAAAGGCGGCAGAGGAAGCTTCGGCGGGGAACCTGTCTGTTGTAATTCCTGAACGTCGTTCGGAGGATGAAATCAAAGTTCTGTATGATGCATTTCGGCATATGATGCTGAACATTAAAGATATGTTCAATGAGATCTCGTACAGCACCAGAACAACTTCGCAAAGTGCGGAAAATCTGAGCTTGGCTATTGTGCAGGCTACCACACAAATTGAGTCCATGTCTTCGGTAGTAGAAGATATTTTGAGTGGCGTGGAGCAGCAAAAGCAAGCATCTGCCCAATCTATTAAAACAGCAGACCGAATGCTGGGCGATTTTAAAATGATGCGTAGCAAATCGGGGCATATGCTGGAACTGTCAGGCCATATGGAGCATTCAGTAGATTCGACGCAGACTGTATTTTCATCCCTGATGGATGGAATGGGAGAGCTGACAGCATCACATGGTCGTTCGCAGCAGGTAATTGCCCGACTGGAAAAAGAAGCTTCCCAAATTGAAGCGATTACAAGCACCGTGAAGGATATTGCCGAACAGACCCATCTGCTGGCGTTGAATGCTTCCATAGAAGCGGCGCGTGCGGGAGAAGAAGGGAACGGGTTTGCGGTAGTGGCTCACCAAATTCGAGCACTTGCCGCCCAAAGTACGGAGTCTGTGCAGCAAATAAATGCCATCGTTAGCCGTGTCCAGTCACAAATCGTAGAGACAGTGCAGTTGATGCATCAGCAAACGTCATTGGTCAGTGCTGAGGCGGAACGGACAAGCTCTGTGGATCAGACGCTGAACCGTCTGAACGCTATTGTACGTGAATTTGTCGAGAGCATCCGATTAATGGAAGAAGCTGTGACGGAGCAGACGAATCGGGTAGATCAAACCTTTGAGCAGATCCATCGTATTCAGCAAATGTCAGGGGCCTTCTCTGAAGGAGCTCATAAAATTTATAAGGCTGCTCATGAGGAGACAGCAATTATGCAGGAAATTTCGTCTTCTTCCGAGGATTTGAAAGTGCTTACGAATAAACTCATGATGAAAACACGTGGAATGCAACTATAACAGAAACCATCATGTGAAGCATGATATATACAAACAAAATATAGCCGCTATACACCGGAAAACGCAGCAAAATGGTTCCCCGGTGTGCAGTGGCTATTTTCTAATTTCAAAAAACTCACATTGTTTTCTGGGGTGGTAAGCCAGATCACTGACGCTGGATTGCACGACAATGGTTTGATCGTCAAAACGGATTATGATTCCGCCAGAGCCAATCAATTGGTCATCCTGAAATACCCGGACACGCAGATGACGTTCCAGTGCCTCGCTGAAATCCTGATCTGTAATTAATCGGCGATTAATGGCCATGAGGGTTCTCCTTTGAATATAATATCTTTTATCATAAAGGTAAGGTATGGAACAAGCAAGAAACACGGCTAGAACATAATCGGCTATTGGGTATAAAATAGAATGCAACGAAGAGAGAAAGAGATCAAAGGGGGCTAGCTATGGATAGGTCGTGGTCAGGGCCTTGGTTCGATGCCAACGCGCCAGAAGGGTTCGAGGCTTTTACTCCGTCACATGGGTTGGCTATATTGGGACTCATTGTATGCGCTTTGATGCTGTGGCTGACTCGGGGATGGATTCGGTCGAACAAGCCTATAAGCGAGGGAATTCGCTGGTTGTTAATTACAGTCCTCATTCTGTCAGAGGTGACTCTGAATATTTGGTATGTGATGCAGCATATTTGGGATATCCAGACCTCATTGCCATTAGAACTGTGCAGTGTGACACTGCTGCTGTCTATCCTGATGCTCATTTTTCGAAGCCGCTGGTTATATCCGATCATCCTTTTTGCCGGAATTGGAGGGGCGCTTCAAGCCGTACTCACGCCTAATTTGGCATACGCATTTCCGCATTATCGTTTTATCCAATTTTTCATAGCTCATAGTGCTATTATTCTGGCAGCCTTGTATATGACCTGGATAGAAGGACTCCGACCGACGTGGAAGAGTGTGGGAGGAGTGATGCTTTTTCTGAATGGCCTGGCGCTGAAGGTGTGGATGGTAGACGATGCTCTCGGAGCTAATTACATGTTTCTGGCCGGAAAGCCGTCAACACCGTCGATATTAGAATTTTTAGGGCCATATCCTCTGTATATTGTGGCAGAAGAGGCTATTGCGCTCCTGTTCTTTTCTCTTCTGATGCTGTTGTTCGAGGTGCTTCCGGGAGGCAGGCTGTATGTCCGCTCACGTAAAGGAGCTGTGCATAGTGCTGACAGGTCGTCATAGAGACGACATAGAGAGGTTGTAGAGGCGTTGTAAAGCCATATAAAAGCAGCCTTTTCCACAAGTATATGACTAGGGATAAGGCTGCTAAGAAGCCTAAACAGTTGTACGAATGGGTATAACGTTCCCCATTCTAATACTTAACGCAGTAGTGATTCTGCTCCGTCTACATAAATTTCCGTACCCGATACATGAGATGACTCGTCTGAGGCGAGAAACAGGACCAGATTGGCAACCTGCTCTGGCTCACCAGGGGCATCCTCTAGCGGATGCTCTCCGCCCTTCGGAAATTCGACTGGAATTTGTACCTTCTTCAAGTCTTCCGAAGGGTACGTGTTATCGTCAATTTGCGTGTCGATAGCTCCCGGGCATATCGCGTTGACCCGAATTTTGTAACGTGCCAGCTCCAGCGCTGCCATTTTCATAAAAGCAACCTGAGCTGCCTTGGTGGAGGCGTAGGCTGAGAATCCAATACCCGAAAAGGTTCGATTACCGTTGATGGAGCTGGTAATGATAATGCTGCCACCGCGTTCTTTCAGGTAAGGGACGGCATATTTAACGGTAGCAAAGGTGCCACGAAGATTAATGTTCATCGTGCGGTCCCATTCCTCCAGTTCCAGTGTCTCGATAGGGGCCATGGTGCCGTTAATGCCTGCGTTGGCGAACACAATATCCAGCTTTCCGTACGTTTCCACGACTTTAGCGAACCCCTGCTGAATCATATCCGGCTTGGATATATCACATTCCAGTACAAGCGCCTCGCCGCCAGCCTGCTCGATGATTGTTTTGGTCTCCTCTGCATGCTTGGGTGTTCGATCCAGCATGACCACCTTGGCGCCTTGTTCTGCAAAACGGATCGCGGTCGCCTTGCCAATTCCTGAACCTCCACCACTGACCACTGCTATCTTTCCTTGCAATCTCTGCTCTGCCATTGACTATTCCTCCCATTCCGTTCATAAACTAAACCTGGCTCGTTATTCCATACCTCTGGACGTTGATGGTGAAACAGTCACAGCTGGATTTTATCCCATTTGCGAAATATGGTAACATAGGCGAACCAGCAGGAACTTGTAGCAAAAATATATAGCAGGAACAAGTATGGAGAAGACCGAGTGACGGAGGTGGATCGAATTGAGCTATAACGCAAATGACCGACCCGAATCGACAGACGCTATAGCACTGACCGGAAAAATGAAACCGTGGGCACTGAGCGGCCCCAGTATTCAAATCGATCCGTTGTTCCCCTATTACGCCAACCGTTCGCGGGACAGTATAGCAGATGAGATCGCCCTTGCGGGCTACCAGACCGTTCATTATTTTGTCGTGCGTGAAAATGAAGTGGATGGAGCGCTTGTTGCTGCTTTTCAACGCAGAGGCATAGCGGTGTGGGCAATGGTGCTAGGCAACGGCTCTTTTGGCGTGTCCCAGCTACCGCCAGAGTGGAAAGAATGGCGTATGGAGCTGCTGCGCGAACCGAACGACGGATTTCAGCGGCTTTCGCATTTTGCCCAGGAGTATGTGGAATGGAAAAAGAACGCCGCTGCCCGGCTCGTCACCGACATTCCGTTCGACGGGTTCGAGGTGGCGGAGCCTTATTTCCCCGAATGGAACGGGCTGCGCAGTGGAGTGTACGGGGATATTGGGCCGCATGCACAGCGTGCCTTTCGCGAGCGCAGTGGGGAGAACATTCCGGATTTCCGCGACAAGCATGCGCGGAATTACTACCGGAAGGTTCCGAACCTGTACGCGCAGTGGGTCGACCTGCGCGTGGACGCCGTGAACGGCCTGATCAGCGAGCTGGTGAACGGCGCAGGCGGTGTGCGCGATGTCCGGCCGGACATCTGCGTGGCGACATGGTCGCTTGCTGTGAGCGGGCGCGGCGATGTTCCCGGCCAGCTGCGGAAATGGCAGGGTCTGGACGCGGTAGCCATGATCGGGAGCGTAGCCCCGGATATGCACGTACTCCAGACCCATTGGCCAGACTGGATGCGCCGCCGCCTGCCGCCACAGTATATCCGCGGCTACGCCCGCATCGCGCAGTCGATTCGCGCCGCTTATCCGGGCCTGCCCCTCGGGGTGCAGGCGGATATCGGTTCGCTCGCGCGGATGGTTCGAGACCGCGAGTGGACGCGGCGGTTCGGGGCTACCGCCCTGGAGGGCGACTACGACGCCTGGACCGCCTATGAATACCATGTGGGTGGTTACATGTACGATGAGCCGCCCAAACCGCTAAGGGCGGAACGTTCAGCCGAAGATGAGGTGGTTATTTCTTTCAGCAAGCGAATTGCCACGCCGTCTGTAGATGAGCTGCGTATTTGGAGCCGGGAGGACAGAGCAGGTACAACATGCGACCTGAGCCGCCACCTAAGGAACGATTCACTAACGTTGCTGGAGCTTGTGGATGCCGTAGCAGACGGAAACCGTCTATTGCTGCGTGTACGCAATTTACCAGCGGGGGCGTTCAGCTTGCGCCTTGATGGTGTGCAGGATACACCGGAGCTATGGCTGCTCAAGGGAAGGAAGGCACATCGCAATCTGCCAGAGGATGAAGTGAGGGTTCCTTGAAATTTGGGTAATAACAAAATAACAGCTGTATAAATGGCTCATTTGCCGTAGTATTTTTAAATTGTATACTTTGAGGCAACATCTTTCAAAACATAAACTATAGTGGAGTGAAAAAAGTATGTGGGATTGGGATTACTTGATTCGGGTCATGTTTGCAGGATTATGCGGCGCGTTAATCGGCTATGAGCGCAAAAGTCGGATGAAGGAGGCGGGCATTCGCACGCATTTCATTGTCGGTATTGGCGCAGCGCTCATGATGGTGGTATCCAAATATGGTTTTCAGGATCAAGCCGTCTGGTCTAACCTGTCGCTGGACCCTTCCAGAATAGCAGCACAGGTTATAAGTGGAGTGGGTTTTATCGGCGCAGGGATGATTTTTACACAAAAAAATAGAATTAAAGGACTGACCACTGCCGCAGGCATCTGGACTACCGCCGGAATCGGTATTGCCGTAGGTGCAGGGATGTATGGGCTTGGTGCAGGTGTAACGTTGTTTATTTTAGCGGCTCAGTCCTTGCTCCATAGTCGTTTTTATCAGATGGCTACCCCGTCCACGCAACAAGTAGTTGTTCAGGTCGACAATGAGCCGGGCGTACTGAATCGGATCAAAGAACTGCTGAAGCACAAGAAGCTGACAATTCACAGCTTTCACGTCGAGCGCATCAATAACGGTGAGCAGTTGGTTATTCATATGCTCTTAAAGCTGTCCCGGTCAGAGGGAGTGGAGGAACTGCTGTCACTGCTTCAAGAGATGGAAGGTATTCGTTCAGTCGAGACCAAGTCCAATTAGACGAATTTACTGCTCATACAGTAGCTTTTTTGTCGAACGCTGACGGCTTTTATAACGAAAAAAAACTTTAGAAATAATGATTGAAAACGCTTCCTTTTGTGTATATACTCTTACTACATCATAGAGGCAGCAGCTTAGAGAGCATCAAGGGATAAGCAAAAACGACCTCATGCGTATACACAAGGTCGTTGCTGTTATCCCGATTTGAAAGACTGTTTGAATGTCTTACTTTACTTTGACGGGAGCTGGATATTTTTTACCCAGCGTATCCACAGTGACTTTTTTCATCGTAGCCGGTTGGATCGGTTTGTCATTGCTATCCCGTTTGGAATTGACGATAGCATCGACCACATCCAACCCGGACGTTACTTTACCGAAAGCGGCATATTGACCGTCGAGGTAGTCCGCATCGGCAACCATGATGAAAAATTGCGATCCGGCCGAATCCAGATCCGCTGAGCGGGCCATGGATAATACGCCACGTGTATGTTTGAGTGTATTGTTAACACCATTGCTCTTGAATTCGCCTTTGATACTGTAGCCGGGGCCACCTGTACCGTTACCTTGCGGATCACCACCCTGAATCATAAAGCCTGGGATAACACGGTGGAAAATGGTACCGTTATAGGCTCCCTTTTGCACCAAAGAAATGAAATTGTTAACCGTGTTCGGTGCTACTTCCGGATACAGCTCAAGCTTAATTTTCTTGCCATCATTCATGACAATCGTGACAATCGGATGGGAAACAGCCTTGTTCTTGTCTTTAGTCGCAGCAGGAGTTGTAGTGCTTGTCCGGCTGGCAGCTTCCACATCGGCCGCTTTTGTACCGCATCCAGCAACCAGCACGAGCATGATGGCCAGTAGGCACAGCGTGTACCATGGGCGTATCGTTTTTCGGTTCATTGATATTCCTCCTGAAAGATTGGATGGTGTAACATCCTAATTTTAAAGTTTGGGGGCAGCGCAGAACACTTTTCCATTTTCTATCATACCTTTTTTGCTGGGGATAAGGAAATACGGGTTTGAAAGCCGTATTCTTGACCCATACTGCTGCTATTCCCAAGGAAAGGGGCAGGATCATGATGGAGGTAGACAAAAAGCTGGCGAAAGGTCTCATATGGGGTATGGCGTTCAGTCTGCCGGTTTGGGTAGGGGTGCTGTACTCAGTACAACATATTCGTGACTGGCTATAACATAAAGCGTAAAGATAGGCCAAAACCGTTATGGTTTTGGCTTATTTGTATTTGTGCCAGTCCAAATTGCTGTTATTCAGCAGATGCTCAAAGTTGTTATCCAGCTTCTTCTGTTCAGCTTTTTTTGCTTCGGCGGCACGCTGCCGTTCGTCTTCTTTACGCTTGTCCTGTTCTGCTTGGGCTTCATTGGCTTGAGCCTTAAGTTTATTCAGCACATCCTGACTCAACAGATCCTTTAACGTAGCAGGTTTGTCCTGAGCCGCAGGAGCAGGGGAAGACGAATTTCTCTTCTTAGCCATGTCATCAACTCCATTCCATTCGATTATATCAGCTTCTTCACGGTTGTTCCACGATTGAAGGATGAGGGGGCGGTAGACTTTTCTAATTTAGAGGGTAATAATGGAATGAGCAGAAGGGACGTGTGGCATCATGCATCTATATTGGAAGCGAAATCTGGTCATTTTGTGGATTGGAGTATTGTTTTGCAGCATGGCCTATTCCGTGTCTATTCCGTTTTTACCTATATTTCTGAATACGGAAATGGGTGTAAATGATCATCTGGAACTGTGGTCGGGGATTGCCTTTGGAGTCACTTTTTTAGCCAGCGCGCTGATTGCCCCATTTTGGGGTTCGCTTGCGGATAAGTATGGACGTAAGCCGATGCTGATTCGTTCAGGCTTTAGCCTGGCGGTGTTGTACCTGATATGTGCTTTGGTGACAGATCCATATGTGTTCGTAGGAGTACGGTTGTTTCAAGGCCTACTATCCGGGTTTATTCCTGCTGCGATTGCGCTGGTCGGAACAGGTTCGCCTGAGGAGAAAACCGGCTATGCACTCGGTATTATGGCGACCGCTGGGGCGACAGGCAGCATTATAGGTCCGTTAATTGGCGGTGTGGTGAGCCATTATTATGGCAATCGGAATGCCTTTTTTTTCTCAGCGGCTCTTGTACTGGTATCTGCGTTAATTGCGACCTTTGGCGCTAGAGAGGACAGCTTCAAGGGAACCAGTACCCGCTCGCATGTTCGTGATGATATCAAGGAGGCTATTGCTAATCGGCCTTTGTGCTTTTTGCTTATTCTGGCGGGATTAAGTACCTTTTCCGTCATGATCTTGGAACCGTTAATTACGGTGTATGTGCTTGAAATGGGAGTTGACCGTAGCCAGGCGTCTTTAAGTTCCGGGATTGTATTCTCAGCCGTAGGCATCGCGGCGGTGCTGATGGCTCCCCGATGGGGACGGATTGGAGGACGGACCGGATTTGCACACGTGCTGCTGATTGGGCTGATCGGTTCGGGAATCGGGAATATCTTACAATTTTTTATAACCAACTTTGTTGGTTTTGGTGCACTTCGGTTTGGATATGGATTGTTTTATGCGTCCGTCATGCCTGCTATCAACGCGATGACTGTGGAGGTCACCAAGCCGGAGTTTCGCGGACGAGCCTTTAGCTTGAGCCAATCAGCCACTCAACTCGCGACAATGGCAGGGCCGTTGATTGGCGGCATGCTTGGCAGCTGGATGCCGATCCGCTGGATCTTTGTGTTAAACGGTGGCATACTGCTGCTTGCAGCGTTGTTGCTAGGGGTGAAGGGGAAAAACGTGTTCCCGGTTTCAGCCAAGAAGAACGTCACGGATCAGGATATTCATTCTGCCGGATAAGCGAATCACACAGGATTGTCGAAGAGGACAACCTTAGAGCTCATAGAGCAGGTCTTTTTTTGTGTTATTAGATAATTATCCCAAACCTTTACTTTTAGTATACTTATTCATAACCCTCTACACTGATAATATGACAAGGAGGGATATATTATGATAAGAGACGACATTTTGTGTCAACAGCTTGAGAAAGCTCGTCAAAAGCTGTATATTTTGCAAGCAAAACATGGTTTTAATCATGCCAGTGTGCTCAGACAGTCTGTAATTATGGATAACCTCATCAATCAATATAACCACCTTTTTTATATAAAAGAAAAAAAGCCAACTGCATAAATGGAAGCGATGGGCGAGAAACTTTTGGTGAGGTCACTCGCCCTATATTGTAGCGCTGATACTTATAACAACGATGCTTGTCTTAACTTTTATAACTAGTGTGCAATCTTTCATTTTAGGTACGATTTGTTTGATGTGCACTCAGTAAAACACCGATAATAACGACCAAACCGCCAATGATTTGGCGCCATGTAATCGTTTCTTGCAAAAGCAACACAGAAAATAAGACTCCAAATATCGGAACCAAATTCATCAGAGAAACGGAACTACTCGGTGACAGCTTGATTAATCCGTAATTGTAGAGCAAAAATGCGATAACGGAGCAGAATACACCCAGATATACTAACAACATAAACGATCCGGTTGTCGGAACCTGCCAACGATCCTTTTCTAATAGAGCCAACGGTATGAAAAAGATACTCCCTGCAACGGTTTGATAAAAAGATAACGTCAAAGGCGGATATTTGTCCACAACCTTGCGCGTCATGAAAGTGTAAAACGCCCACGCAAAACCCGTCCCGATTAATATTAAATTTCCGATTAGTTGATTCTTACTATCCGAACTTTCGCCAACTGAAGTCAAGAAATATACCCCGATCATGGCCAGTGCTATGCCGCAAATTTTATATTTGGATATTTTCACTTTATACAAAATAAGTTCAAGCAGCGACGTAATTGCGGGATATGATGCAACAATTAATGCTGCGTTGGAAGCGGTAGTCAGGCTAACCCCTATATTCTCCATTGAAAAGTAGAGAGTGATCCCCAAAACACCACTAAACGAAATCGTAGCCAAATCTTTTGGCTTTACTTTGACATGTTCTTTTTTAATCAGCAAAACGATACCTAGCACAACGGAAGCTATAATAAATCTGGAAAGACCCAAGGTAAGAGGGGGGAACGTCGTGTAGGCTGCTTTGGTGGCAATAAACGATGTACTCCAGATCAATAGGGCCAGAATCGTAGAACCGTAGTAAATGCGGTTGCTTTCGCTGTGATGAGCTATGACTTTGTTCAAGTTAAATCCTCCCTGAGGTAATCCCCTGTGAAATATAATAGTTGCTACTATAGTGACTACTATAAAAACGTTACTAAAAAGATAGTGTGTATATCAGTTTTTGTCAAGGGGAAGTGATATAGTAAGGATGAACACGAATTGAGGAGAAGACGTCATGAAACCAAAACCAAATATATTAGAAATTCTACGAGATTTGAATTTTAGTGAATATGAAGCCAAGGCTTATGTGACCTTATTGGAAAGCTCTCCACTTTCGGGATATGCCGTTTCATTGAATTCCGGGGTACCGAGGTCCAAAGTTTACGAGGTTTTGTCTGGAATGGTTAGCCGTGGGGATATCATGGTCAGTCAAGAAAATACGCCTCTGTATGTGCCGCTTCCTCCACATGAATTGATTGCCCAGAGAAAACGCAAAGCAGAGCAGATTTTCAATGTGGCGCAAGAGAGTTTGGAGCAGTACACAGCATCATTTCAAAATAGAGAGAATATTTGGAATATTTCGGGGTATGAAGCCATTATCAATCGCATAAATGAAGGGGTAAAGGGAGCAAAACACCGAATTTTATTGGAAATTTGGAAAGAGGATGCCGAGGTGTTCCGAGATGCTTTAGAGCAAGTCGCTCAACAAGGAATTGAAGTGATCATTGTAGCGTATGGGGAGCTTAACTTTGATTTCGCTACTGTTTACCGCCATGATATGAGTGAGGAGATTACGTCTGAAATTGGTGGTCGGTGGATTGTACTTAGCGTAGACGACCGGGAGGTCGTAGCTGGCATACTTTCACTTGGTGATGACAGCCGCGCTGCATGGACGTTGCATCCGGGGCTGGTGATGCCGATTACTGAAGTGATTATTCATGATATTTATATCATGGAAATCCTATATGAGTTCCGCGAACAATTAGAGGAGAAATTCGGCCCTAATCTAATTCATCTTCGCAATAAATTTGCTATGGGTCCGAATGGCAAAGGATATTATATTCCTTTGACTGAAAAAAGCATTAAACGTGTATAGAGATTGTCCTAGGTTCGATGTGCAAAAATAAACAGGCCCATGGAGTGTTATTCCATGAGCCTAATTTTATTGATGTTGTATTCTATTATTTTACGGTTATAATCACACGTTGATAATGCTTTAAAGGATGTTTACCATTGTCCTGTACCTCTGCAATGATATGAATCGTATTTCCAGACTTGGCATCTGCAGGAACTATGAAACTTGCTGTATTTGTGTCACTTCCTTGCAAGTCAATTGTGTTTACTTTCTCGCCTTTAGCTACTTCTCGGTGAAGCCCGAGCTGCATATCACCCAGCAATTCAGGTTTAACTTGTGCGGGTTTTACTTTAGAATCTTCATACGTGTCGGCTTCAAAATATCTCCACCATTTGTAAGTCAATTGATCACCGTCTGGATCTGCACCTTCTGCATGCAGGGTTATTTTCTCCCCTGGGCTAGCCGTTAGGTCTAATCCTTCTTTAATGGTCAATGTTGGATTATGGTTGGCATCTTTGTAGTCGGACGCAATGGCCCAATCTGCACGAGCAGCAAAGTCATTTTGAATATCATCAAACCAACGCATCAAAGAATATTCTGCTTCGAATTTTTTCGTATGCATATCATAATCTAACACAGTATTTCTAAACAATTTATCGTTAACGACACCGAAACGACCTCCCCAGCCACCATAGGTTGGGTTTTCCATACTCCGCAATCCGTTATCAATTAAATAGAAGAAGGATGGAGAATCACCTTCAGAAATAAAGTCATACTTGTCGTATTGTGGATTTTTCTTTAAGTAGGCTTCACTGCCTCTTTGTTCTTCATCCAACTCGCCTTTGATGATATTGCCATCGCCCATCAAGGCATACATATTGAGCAACTTGCCATGACCCTCTTTAATATTTTTGAAATTCCATTCCCCGTGCAACTTGCTGTTTACTTCTTCTGTGTGCATTTTCCAAGCATAAGCGAAATGCCAGAAGTTAGATTGATCATTAATAATTCTGATGTCAGGCCAATTTTTAGCGATGTAATTATTGTAGCTATCATCCTGGTCCAGAATGATGTACAGTACGAGTTTATCACTTACTTTTTTTCGAATCGTTTCCCATTGATCTGTATTTCTATATTCGTCTTCAATGGACTTTAGAGCTCTGGCCGTGGTATTGGTTCCACCCCAAGTTTGTACGTATAAATCTCTTTTGTCATCGTCCAGGAAAAGCGTTTTAAGGAAATTGGAGCCTTCCGTTTCTTTGTCCATTTCACCTTTATTTGAAATGTTACCTATTTTGGTAACGCTCTTGATATATTCAGGCTTTGGATATCCCTCGGCATGTTTAATTAAGTTGGGATAAATCTCTCCGTAGGCATCAATCATGTCCGTTACCCATTGGGTTCCGGTCCATCTAAATGGTTTGATGCCAGCTTTTTCATCACCTGCATAATGATATACAGAGCTAGTCAGTACAATCCCGGACAAATCCATTTCATTGGAGTAAAGAAGGAAGCGAATGACAGAGTTCATATCATCTACTTCTCCATCGGTAGTGATCACCGTTCTGGCCTTGGTAATTTTATTTTCTACTTTATTTTCCGTTTGTTTTTCTGTTGGAGCAGCCCTTTCATCTTTCACAACGGCGGGCGCCTTACCACTGCAACCACTGATGATCAGAATACATATCATGGCTAATAGAAAAATGCTTAACCCTTTTCTTTCTCTCATTTCTGTTCCCCTCTCTGAACGTTCCTATGATGTTTTTTGTGGATTATAACCATGTAGGTATTCTTTTTATTCAAGAATTAGGCATAAAAAAAACCTAAACATATATATGTCTCAACAAAAGTCGAGCATATATACATTTAGGTTTTGCCTGCATGATCAGTCACAATCCTGATCCAATTTTACATCATTATCTGAGGAAATGAAAGCGGTTTATGAATGCCGGCATAAAATTAGTTTTACGCTTTGAATAAACCGGATTCTTTGACTTCAGACAGGAAGTTGTGGAACTCAGGAATGTTCAGCTGTTGCTGAGCATCGGACAAAGCGACTGCCGGGTTCGGGTGAACTTCCACCATGATACCGTCAGCTCCAGCAGCTAGGGCAGCTTTGGCGCAAGGGGCCAGGATGTCCTTACGTCCTGTAGAGTGAGTCACGTCCACCAATACAGGCAGATGGCTTTCCTTTTTCAAAATCGGAACAGCGGAAATATCCAGCGTGTTACGCGTCCATTTTTCGTACGTACGAATACCGCGTTCAATCAGCATGACTTGCGTGTTACCACGGGAAACGATGTATTCAGCAGCATGAAGGAACTCTTCCATTGTGGCAGCCAGTCCCCGCTTGAGCAGAACCGGAGTTCTGGTTTCACCCGCAGCTTTGAGCAATTCAAAGTTGTGCATGTTGCGCGCACCAATTTGGATAATATCGATGTATTGGATCGCTTCCTCCAAATGTCTTGGATCGACGATTTCACTGATTGTAGCCAGCCCGAACTCGTCGCCTACACGTTTAAGAATTTGCAATCCTTCTACGCCCAGTCCTTGGAAATCATACGGGGACGTACGTGGTTTGAACGCACCACCACGTAGAATCGGCACACCGGCTTCCTTGAGAGCCGCACCTACTTCGCGAGTTTGCTGGTAGCTTTCCACCGAGCAGGGACCTGCGACCATAATGGAGGCTTTGCCGCCCACCAACGTATCTTTAACCTTGATAACTGTGCTATCCGGTTGATTTTTGCGGCTGACGATCAGATGCTTTTTGTGTTCTTCTTTTTGATAGTTCAAAGAAGCCTTGAAAATATTTTTGAACAGCTGGCGAATCGTAGCATCGTCAAATGGTCCACGGTTAGCCGCGATCAGCTTGTCCAGCATTTGTTGCTCGCGTACCGGATCAAAGTCAGGTACCCCTTGAGCTTCCTTCAATTTTCCAAGTTGTCCCGCCAGTTCAGCGCGTTGGGACAGCAACTCCAGCAATTGCAAATTTGTAGCATCGAGCTGTTCCCGCAACAGCTCCAAAGAATTTTCATTTGTAGACATACAGTACACCCTTCCCGAATTTAAATTTGTTTTTTCTGTTAGCCCATGGACTTTTTTTTGCAGAAAATAACACAAAAAGGCATTCGCCGCAAGGGACGAATGCCGTGGTACCACCCTAATTACAGAAGTATACATACGAATCGTCAACGTCGTTCAGTCGACGGCAGTAACTTCTGATCTTGATGCCCGTAACGGGGGCTTCCGGAAACCTCTACTGCGGACAAAGGAATGAATCCTTCTGTCGGTTCAAGGCTCGACTCGGGAGTGAATTTCAACGCGGGATTGCGGTACGCTCTCAGCAATTCGTACCTTTCTGTGGGAATCCGTTAAACGTCTACTTGTCTCCGTCGATGTCTTTGTTCATGGTATTCAAAAGATTTGACCTTATTTTAAACAAAGTAGGTGCAGAAGGCAAGCCCTGATTATCAGGTTCAGTTTTCGCACCGTTTTGAATCGGTTATAATGTGAACAGCAACGGGACCCCCTTGCAATCTAAAAGACGTGATGTCCGAGGAGGAATTATGAGCAAAATCAGAGTATCGGCGGTTCAATATCACCTGCATACGATTGACTCATTCGAGCAATTTGCCCTGCAATCGGAGCATTATATCAAAACAGCGGAGGAATTTGGCGCGGAATTTGTTCTGTTTCCCGAGTTTTTTACGACCCAGCTTATGTCGATTGGTGACAGTGAAGGCAAAGCTCTGACGATCAACGACCTGCCGGATTTTACGGACCGGTACCTTGAATTATTCACTTCGTTCGCACGTCGAACCGGGATGCATATTATCGGTGGCACTCATGTAGTTAGGAGAAACGAACGTTTATATAATACGGCACATTTGTTTTACCCGGACGGGCGTGTGGCCACTCAGGACAAAATTCACATTACACCGACAGAGGTGCATGAATGGAATATGGCTCCCGGTGAGGGGCTGAATGTGTTTGAGACGTCCAAGGGCACCATAGCGATGCTGACCTGCTATGATATTGAATTTCCCGAAATCGTTCGCATGGCGAAGACCAAGGGAGCAGATATTATTTTCTGTCCTTCCTGTACGGACGATCGTCACGGATTTTACCGGGTACGGTATACAAGCCACGCCAGAGCGGTTGAAAATCAGGTGTATGTCGTTTTAACGGGGACTGTCGGCGCTTTGTCTACGGTTGATTTTATGCGTGCCAATTATGGACAAGCCGCAGTCATTACACCCAATGACATTCCTTTTCCGCCACGCGGCATTATGGTGGAGGGTGAACTGAACAACGATATGATTGTGACAGCAGATCTCGATTTGCAGCTGTTGTACGATGTGCGCGAGCGGGGCTCGGTTACAACCTGGCGTGACCGTAGAACAGATTTATACACAGACTGGAGCTAATGAAAGGAAATAAGCCATGTATCGCAAAGAATGGTTCATCTTTGACGGCGATCGACCGCTACGGGCGGTGATTCGTAATTATTCTACAGCCGATTATGAGGGGTTGCTGCGTATTCAGCAGGAGAGCTTCCCCCCACCTTATCCGCAGGAGCTGTTATGGAGCCGGGAGCAGATTGCCAGCCAGACAGAGCATTTTGCAGATGGAGCGCTGTGTGTGGAAATTGAGGGGGAACTGGCGGGTTCGGTAACCAGCCTACTGATGCATTATAACCCCGAACATCCCCAGCATACATGGGATGAAGTAGCGGATGACGGTTATATTCGTACGCACTGTGAGGACGGCAAGGCGCTGTATGTGATTGATTTGGCGGTACGTCCTGCTTACCGCAGATTGGGTCTGGGCAAATGGCTGATTTTTTCCTTATATCATCTTGTGATTGAACGGAGACTGGATCGTTTGCTGGGCGCGGGGCGTATGCCTGGTTATCAGCATCATGCCGACCAATTGAGCGCAGAAGCGTATGTGGATGCCGTAGTGTCTGGTGAGCTGAAGGACCCGGTATTAACTTTTCTGCTTCGTTGCGGACGGGTGCCCGTTTGTATCCTGCCGAATTATTTGGATGATGAACAATCGCGTAATTATGCTGCCCTCATGGAATGGAGAAATCCGTTTCATACCCATCACTAATTGTAGAGGAGCGTGTCCTATCCTATGGAATATCATCGCATTACTCATATTGAAGACCCCTTGTTTGCGAGCATGCATCAGCTAATGCAGAGAGTATTTCCACCAGAGGAAGTGCTAGAGTACAGTCTGTGGAAGGAACCGCTGGAAGACCCGGGTATTCGTGTCTTTGTTGCGGTACAGGATGATAAGGTAGTTGGTGCAACAGAGTATCGTTATTATGAGGACTTTAATGTAGCTATGACAGATTTTACGATCATCGGACAATCGGGACTGGGCATTGGCCGTTTTCTTTGGACACGACGCCAGAATGACTTGCACGCGCTTGCTCAGGCCAGCGGACAGCAGTTGCTGGGTATGTTTGCTGAAATCTATGACCCTTACCGTGGCAACGAGCATCCCTTTGGTGGTGTCAAGCCAATGGACCCGTACGTGCGACGTGAGGTGCTATCTCATCTGGGCTATAAGCGTTTGGATCTGTACTACGTACATCCGTCCTGGAATAACGATGGTGTAGCAGTAGAAGGGCTGAATTTAGGCTTTATGCCTGAGGATGATAGCATGGAAGAAGTGAGCGCCAAATTGGTGGCAGCTTTCCTACGTCGTTACTATACAGTATTGCCGAACAAGCCTGCTGTCTGGAACGAAATGATAGATGGATTGGAAGCCAAATCGACAGTAGCATTGCTGCCATTGTAAACATGTGAAGTTCAAAAGGGTGCACTCAAGCCATGTGTATCATTTGTGTGGCTTGGGTAGCACCCTTTTTGCATTCTCTATCTGTCCTTTCATTTTCCTTGATCTCTGGGTTCGGGCTTCGCAGATGCGACTCCTCGTGGGTTATCTTCGGCCGAGATATCATCTGTAATTGTCTTGTCCGCAGACCTGCGGTCATCCTCTTCCACGGGATTCAAGGCTTTGTAGCGCTTATACTCCATATCGGCTTGAGACATCGGATCTTTATACATAGGAGATCAGTCAACTCCTTTCGGTTATACACTTCATTACCCGCATAGCAGAATGGGTAACCGTTTTCTTTCACCCGATAAAATGAAGTGTTTAATCCAGCATATCGTCGCTGTCCAGTTGCTCTTCTTCGTCCCCATCGGTACCATTCAGCAAATCGGTACCATGCAGGAATTCGGCAGGAGCAGAAGGATCAACAGGACTGTTCGGTGTCAGTTCATCGGCATCTGGGACGTCTTCGAGAGGAGTATCTGGGCCCTCGGTTAGATTCTCCCAGTTGGTTTCTGCATTTTGCAGAGAAGGCTCAAAATCATTGTCATGTAGCTCATTAACTCGATCATCACGATTGGCCATGTTGCTCAGCTCCTTTACTTTTTGTTGCTTATTCCGACCTTACCCAAACAGTAGAACGGCTAAACCTTGAGTTAGTGTGTCTGTAGGAAGTTAAAATCATGCGAATAGGGATATGCCCATTCTCAATTAGCGTTTTTTTGGTAACTGCTGTGATATGATAAAGAGGATAGGGAGGGATATGAATTGGAATGGTACATGTTTGGTCCGATGATTAGTCGTATCCGAGTAGGTCAAAAGGCATCTACCCCGGGTTTTTCCCGTACCCTCATTCGGCGCCCGGAAGGCTTATACTGGACAGATGGCGGACAGGCCGGAAAAATAGTAGAAATACGCGATTATTTATTTTCCGATATTTGGACGATCTATGAGGATGAAGATTGTGAACCATGGTTGGGGCTTAGAGAGCAGAAGGAGCGGCGCGAACAGGAAATGATCATTAATCAATATGAAGATTTTACAAAAAATGAGTAAAAAGAACATGATACCCTACTAATGAAGAAGGTATGCACATCATCGTATAGAATAATATAATTTCAGGACGTAAAAAATGTTAAAACGTATACAAACTTGTAAATCCTACTATGTAACTTTGAGGTGCTTAATATGAGGCATGTGCCCAAAGCTGTCGCCACCCTGCTAGCGGTCATTGTGTTGTTGTTGTCGCTGGGCTACTCCGCCTATGCGGCCAAAATGACCCCGGAAAGGGATTATAAGATACCCTCCTGGGATATGAGATGGGGAGCGGTAAACGAGGATGGCTCTTTAGATGAGGTAAAGGATTCCAGCAAGGCCTGGATGCATATTGAAAATGATACACAACTGCTTAGGCAACCCGGTAATATAGGCTCTGCCTGGATTCGTATGAAGTTACCTTCGCTAAATGATGAAACGCCAGCGGTACTTTTTGAAAATATTTATGGCAGGCATATTACGCTGTATAAAGATGGGACCAATTTTTACGAATCCTACCGTGGGTACAATTATGAGAATAATCGTATTCTGATTCCGCTGAAGCCGGAAGACAGCGGTAAAACATTATACATATGGACGGAAAGCAGTAAGAATAGACTGGGCATTATCGGCAATGTGATGACCGGTGATTATCGTGATTTGTTGGGGACCTTGGTCAGAATGGATGTTTTAGATATTGTACTGGGCAGTACGTTTATCTTTATGGCACTAGTACTACTGATCTGCTCATTTTTCATGTTCCGTCCGAGTATGGCTATGTGGCTGTCCCTAAGTGCAATAGTATTGTCTATTGGTCTGATGATCGTAACGTATTCACCATTCTTGTATACATTCTATCGCGGCTATGGCAAGCTGTACTTACAACTTTTTGATGTGGCACTATTTATTCTGCTGCCTTCATTAGCCTTCTTTTTTGAACAAAATATCAATTCGATTATACTGATTCGCAAATTCAGAAAGTTGTTAACCGCATACTCTTTGTTCTGCTTTACCATGATGATTGTGAATTTAGGAGCACAGGAGCGGTTGAACGATATATATTATTTTTTTAGTGTAGTCATCTTGGGTATATTACTCGTCGCCTTAATGATACTGCTGGTATTTGCTTCGGTTCGCATGGCACTTAAGGGTGATCACGAAGCGATCATTTTATCGACAGGCTTTGCATTTTTTGCAGTCATCTCTATCGGGGAACTGAGCTGGTTCTTCATTCTGGACGGACACTACAATATGTTTTTGTGGAAATGGGGCGTGTTCGGTTTTGTACTGGCGTTGATCGCGATTTTGGGCAGAAGGCTGGCAGAAAAGCACAAGCAGGTGGTTCGGTATTCCAGAGAACTGGAGATGTTCAATAATGAGCTTCAACGTTCGGAGAAAATGGAGATTATTAGCGATCTGGCTGCATCTGTAGCTCATGAGGTACGTAATCCGCTTCAGGTTACACGTGGATTTCTTCAGTTGATGAGCAAGCAGGAGGATGGTAAAAATAAAGACTATCTACATATCGCTCTGGAGGAGCTGGATCGAGCTTCCGCGATTATTACTGATTTTCTGACTTTTGCCAAGCCAGAATTTGACCAAACCAAAACGTTGACCATATTGAACGAATTCAAACATATTGAAGGAATCATCAGTCCAATGGCTAATTTGCAAGGTGGAAAAATTTCGCTGGATATTCCCCAGGAAATCAAAGTGCGCGGGAATTCCTCCAAGTTCAAGCAAGCGTTCATCAATATCATCAAAAACAGCATTGAAGCGCTGCGAGATC
The DNA here is from genome assembly GCF_052906305.1 of Paenibacillus sp. SER-28. NCBI lineage: Bacteria > Bacillati > Bacillota > Bacilli > Caryophanales > Paenibacillaceae > Paenibacillus > Paenibacillus sp. SER-28. The sequence continues at coordinate 116,107 of NZ_JBRECM010000001.1, forward strand.
AGGGTCATATTCATATATGGGCTTATGTGGACAACGGAGAAGCTGTCATTCATATTCGGGATAATGGTGAAGGGATGGATGCTCAGACTTTATCCAGACTAGGTGAGCCTTATTTCTCGAATAAGACAAAAGGCACGGGTTTGGGGATGATGGTGACTTTTCGGATTATTGAAACGATGAATGGCAAAATTACTTTTACAAGTGCAAAAGGGGTGGGAACAGAAGCGACCATCCGCTTCCCCGTAGCCGGATAATATCCGGCTTTTTTGCATTCGGAGAAAACGGAGGGAAGCTTGCTGAGCCCACCCACATGAGATTAAGGAATATAGATTAAATAAGCATTAACAACTAATTTACCACATCGAGCGAGGTTTCTGGGATGCAGCGAGCACGCCGGAGGGGTCTGGAGGAATTACCAGAAAAAACTGATCAGGCGTTTCCTCTAACGTTTTGATTTGGATATGATCGGGGATCACGACTCCTAACACATCACGAATTGCAGATTTGGGATCTGACATCAGTTTCTCTCTGAAACTGGCATCCTCCCAAGCTTTTTGAATGACTTGTGTTTGAAGAACTTCAGTAGCCATCAAAAATCACCCTCTCATTCAATTGGTTATATTTACCTAGTCAGTATACCACGAAAGGCTCAGAAAAATCTAGCATTATTTCATATTTTTGGAGAGCCAGTAGTCAAGTCCGCCTCTTCTCAAATGCGAGCGTCCGCCTTCAATTTCCGCCGCCACTTCGCCCAGTTCTGCTGCGATAGAATGTGCAAAGCTACGTAGGCCGTGGATAGAAGGCTTCAGGGTCTCTAACAGTTGGACTGCTTGATCGGCAATGCTCACATAGCTGGCGAGTGCACCGCGTACATAAATTGCTTCCTGAATCTGTTTGGGTCCCAATCCTTCACAGTAAGCTGTCTTTTGCTCGGCACTGATATGGGACAAAAGACAGTTATAGCTATGTTCGACCAAATCTTCTGCCCAATCGGCCCAATCATCCGACATTTGAAGCACGAGTAGCGCCAAGTCCGTCATATTTGTAATAGTCTGGACCAGATCGGCACGGCCTGCGAGCAGTAAAGCACCCGTTCCGGCCATTTTTAATGGACTTGCTTTCAGCGCGACCTTATTTCTTTCTCCTTGAAAATAGTCCTCTGTTCCTTCGGATATCACACTAACGGCCCATTCATCAACATACGTTCGGGCATATGACCAAAAAGGAGAGGTTGCCGGAAAAAGGTCCCGATATACGCTTATACACTCGGTATAGAAGAGCTGGCTTAAGGCGAGTTGCATTTTACGGTTGTCTGCTGCTGTGTCCATCACATCATCTTGAATTAAATAGTGAGCCATGATAAACACGTTGCCAAGTGACAGCTTGTGGCATGTTTCGGGGGGGAGTCCGGTGAGTTCTTGCAGCCAAAATGGAAGCAAATAGCATATGTAATTACGCGTGCTGTCTTCCCGCAACGGATTAAAACGCGCCAGAAAGTCCAAACCCTCTTGCTGAAAGGGAGCTGGAAACGTGGACGTCCGTTCCTCCGCTTGACGAAATACTTTTTCCAATTCGTCTTTGTATGCAAAATACCATTCCATCGCCATCACCTGCATCTCTTATGAATATTTTTATAGCGATTTCTAGTTGTTACCGGCCATTATACAACAGATTGCAAATTTCAATATTTTGTTATTTTTACATTGAGAATGTTGTGAAAAAACATAGGGAATGAATAAAAAAAGCAGAAAGAGAAAATATAGATGAAAAAGGATGAAAGAAGGGTCTGCAACATGAAAAAACAATTGAAATTGGCCGCTGCTATCCTATATGGAGGAGTGATGATGTATGGTACTGCGGGTGCAGCAGGAGCTTCCGGGACCGAACCGGGTAATTCGTTGCAAACTCTCACTCCCATCGGCTCTATCCAAGGGGCAGCCCGCCAATGGAATGTTGAACCACAGGACGACCACGGACATGGGCATGTTCACAGACATAGACACGGCAAACGGCCTGGCGGCTTGAATCACCATCTCAACGAGAAAGTAGCTAGGTTGCTGGGCATCACTCCTGTCCAGTTAGAGAAAGAGCTGGGACAAGGGAAGTCGTTGGCCGAGGTTGCTAAAAGCAAAGGCATCAAAGAAGATCAGCTCATTGATAAATTGAAGAACGAAATGACTATGGATCTGAAACGGCTTGTGAACCATAAAGGCCCGATTACATTCGATCGTAAGTCCGGGGCTTCGAATGAAGCTCAATTAAAGCGTTAGCCAGGGATACCGTGGATATCTTCCTCATGAATAAGTCGAGGAGTAAATTGTTTGACAACAAAAAAAGGATGGGGGAAACCCATCCTTAAATTATTGCAGAATTCCAGACATAATGAGATTCCAAACAACTTCGAATTCCTGATGAATGGTCGGTAATAACCACTCTCGACTGTGAAGAGGGTGATGAAATCGGACTGTTGCCACATAGATTCCACGCGCAACCTCTTCTGCTAATCCTTCTTTAAACTCGTGATTGCTTATCCCTGCTTCTACAATTTTGGTGATGTTACCGATGATATGATTAACAAATTCGTTAGCAATATCATCCGATTCTTCAGCAATTTTAGTATAAATTGCAAACAATTCGGGATCTTGTTGGGCTTTGGTATGTTTGATCCGAATTAACGTATCCATCCATATAAGTAAACGCTCACTGGCAGAGCATTCTTGTTGGAATGTTTTGTCCAAAGGTTCAGTGATTACATGAAACCATCGTTTTACAACTGCAAGACGTAGAGCCGTTTTACTTGGAAAATGACGGTAAATGGTTGCGTGTGTGACATTCAATGATCGCGCCACATCAACTACACTCGTCTTCTCTGGCCCAAATCGACGAAGAACGTCTTCCGTCGCGTCCAGAATGGCTTCTTTTGTTAGAAACTGATCTACCATTAATATCGGGTACCAGCGGCAGCATCTGCTGGGACAGCCTCTTGAATTTTCTCTAAATCAGATGCGGTAAGTTGTAAGTCGAGCGCTGTGACAGCATCCTGAAGTTGCGTTAGACGGCGAGCACCAATAAGTGGGATAATATCATCCCCACGAGATAGAACCCACGAGGTTGCAAGTGATGCAATGGTTGTGTTTTTTTCTTCAGCGATGGTACGTAAGGCCTCTACTAGCTCCAAATTTTTATCCAAATTCTCACCAGTAAACCGTGGTAAATGTTTACGGAAATCGAAACCATCAGTTCGACGATCTTTGTCCCATGTTCCACTAAGTAATCCGTGCGAGAGGATTCCATAGGCTGTGATGCTAATGCCGAGTTCTCTCGCTGTTGGTAAAATCTCTTTCTCGATATCTCTTGACATCAGAGAATACTCGAATTGCAGATCTGTGATTGGGTGAACAGCGTGAGCTCGCCGGAGTATCTCTGCATCAACTTCTGACAAACCGATGTGCCTGACATATCCCGCCTTGACCATATCAGCAATGGCACCAATCGTTTCTTCGATAGGTACTGTAGGATCCAGCCGGGCAGGACGATAAATGTCCACATAGTCAGTATTCAATCGTGCCAAAGTATACGAGAGGGAGTTTTTCACAGCCTGAGGACGGCAGTCAATTCCCGAATAGGAGCCATCCGGTGAGATCAGCATGCCAAATTTCACACTGAGGATGACATCTTCACGCTTTCTTCCTTTCAAAGCTTCAGCAACCAAAAGTTCATTGTGTCCCGAACTATAAAAGTCCCCTGTATCTAGAAGCGTAACTCCTGCATCTAGTGCAGCGTGAATCGTGTTAATACTTTCTGCGCGATCCGCAGAGCCGTATGTTCCTCCTGACATTCCCATACAGCCTAGACCCATGCTTGAAACCAATGGACCGTCTATACCTAATCGTCTTTGTTTCATTTAGAAGACCTCCTTATTAAGATAAATTGAATATACTATAACAAAATTCAAAATACAAATAACATTTTTTGAATTTTGTAATTCTATCCGCATGGAAAAGGAAGGTTCCCGAAATCATTGCGGCTTTTGAACCAGAGATAACAAAAAACTACACCCATATCGGCGTGAAAACCGGTCTTTTTGTAATTAAAACCCTTTAGTGTTGTAAATTATTTTTCAAAAGCTCGGCTAGGCCCGGATAAATTTGACCATAATTTTCTTTCCAAAAATACTGGGTACTTTGTTCCATATGCTGTTTAATATCGTAGCCAGTGTGTGGACCTATTGAATGCCCAGTATCGAAAGCATCGTATTCTCTTTTGCGGATAGTGATAGTGAAGCCATTGTTGACTGGTTTCGTCTTCTGGAAAGTGACCATGGAGCGGATCTTTCCCAGCAAAGATGTTATCTATCATTTTTTGAATCAAAGTTCGTTTGCTTGGAGCTTAACTATCTTTAAAGAGCTTAAAAAAATCAATGGTTTCTTTTAAATCTTCATCATCCGTATAAATGTCCACCACCTTGCCTATTTCAATTGCAAAGTCCACATACTTATTTGGTTTAGCCGTAATGATATTCTTGTGTATCTCCAGACCCGTTGGATGATTCACAGGATTTTTATAGGAGACACCTGCTATCTCCAGAAGTTCAGTGGCAGAACAAATGGTCGCTATCACTTTATTATCATTATTCAGTGTATTGATTAAAGCTAAAAGTTCTTGTTCGTCTTTAATGGAGTGTTATCTCCACCAGGTATAATTAGGAGTTGAATATCCTCCGCGGACACTTCATCAAGGGCTACCGAAGGCGTAACTTTAAAATCCTCATAGGAAATCACTGGGTCTTTGGTTACACCAATCGTAACAATATCCCCTTTGGTTTTCATAAAATAGGTTGTCTGATTGTTCTTTTGGCGTCTCTAATTTTTGTGGTCATGGGTAGGAGTGGTAATTCGTTCAGGTTTAGAAGTTGAAATAACCAGTCGCCTTGAAATCTACCAGCGACTGGTTATTTAGCTTTGCTAGAATATGAGTTGAGCGATACCTATAATAGCTTTTTAAGCTGGGAAATACGGCCTTGGGATACGCCGAGCCATTCAGCATATTCGCCTTGCTTGGCTGTTGGATGCTCGCGCATGAGTTTTCTTAGATTTTCGACTAAATGTTGTGAAGACGACCGATGGTTACTTTTTTCTTTGTACGCAGGTTTCTTTACGACAGGAAAAGGTAATGGACTCACACCTATATTTCCCTTCAGATCGTTTATGCATTTTTTACATAAAAATGAATCCCAGAAATAGCTTAAATCCTGAATCGAATAGCATAAGTGACAGCAGACTCCAATATACTTCCGCATACTCAATAAACCTGTTTCAACATCTAAATAAAATTCTAAGGACTCACCAGCTTGAATGCCCATAGAGGTTCGCATCTCTTTAGGAATAACAATTCGACCTAACGTATCCAATGGACGTGTCATACCTGTATTTTTCAAGTGATCTTCTCCTTCCATTGTCCAACATCCAAAGATCTCCTAATAAAAATATAAAAATCAATAAAGTAAAAGCATTTATGTTTGTTCCAAAAGATGGTATTATCGTGAAGGAAAATCAATAATTATACTATTAGTTTCCAAACTATATTGTTTATTGAAATTGAAATTTTATGAAAATGCTGAAAGGGTGGTTTATCCATGGAAATCACACCTACGATACAGGCAGAAATTCAAACCTATTTGAAACGAAAAGGCTTAACGATGACCAAGTTTGGTCACACGATTGATTTGAATGTAGGTACAGTTAGTAGCATTGTGACCGGTAACCGATCTATTTCTGTTCACCAACTGGATAGCATTACTGCGGGAATGAATTTACCATCGGATTATTTTTACGAACGTTATATTGAAGAATGCATTGAAGAATCTCCGCTCAACTGGAAAAAAATCAGCCCTTTCTTATACCGATGTATTGAGCTAGGACGACTGGACTGCTTGCAGCGAGTTGTAATTCTGTTATTGGATAACCCTAATTATCCGCCATCGCTCTTTGAAGTTGCCGAAAATGTATACAAAGACGGTTACAATGAAGCAGCGGCTTACCTTTACAAAAAGGTGGCTGAAAGTGAGAAGCAGCAGCATTCAGAGCGATTGGCGATCTGCCAGTATCGTTTGTTCCAAATCAATATTGGACAAGATAGAGCTATAAATCTTCAAGCTGCCATTGAATTTGCCCCTTTTGTGGATCGTTTAGACGAGATAGAACAATTAGATGCATTAAAAGATTTGGCGAACGTGTACAGATCATTAAGTATGTGGGACAAGGTGTATGAATTTGCACATCGAATGGGTCAATTAGGACAGATCCAATATAATTTGGTTTATAACTCCAAGCGAAAAGGAACAGAGCCGCAAAAAAAGCCAATTAGACCGTTTTTTACTTACATAGCCTATTCTGGACTAATGTGTGCTAGTGCTTGCGATGCAAAAGGAGATCATGAACAAGCATTAGAACACATTCATCGTTATGCGGATCTAAGTTGGGTGAAAGAAAAAGATTCCGAGTCCCTCTATTGGAAGAAGCAGTATCTGCAATGGGCGAAAATTAATACGTACGTCAATAGACTTATGTCTGGGGACATCAGTGTTCTGCCGGATTACGTAGAACATATGGCTGCCGAAAAAGAGATTTTTGCCGAGCTACTGAACGTCCTTGAAGTAGCTAATCGATATAATGTAGATGTAGATCATATCCTCCGGCGCTTTGAGTCCCAAATTGCAGCGTATCAGGAACCATCATCTTCTGATACGTATACTCAACAAGTTTTATCGGAAGAATACGTACGCTTCTGGTACAAAATGGCCAAGTACAGCCTAAATAAATGCAGATATCTATATGGTTTCAAATGTTTAATAAACGCGTTTGAAAAAGCTGTTACAATTAACCATGTACTACTTATTGCCAATTGTTTTGGATTATTTTATCATTTCAAAGCACATGCGGCTCCTAAAACACAGGCTCGGTTCCAATCTATTTATGAGGAGGTGTGGGAGAAAAATGATCAAAAGGATGGCTTTCTTCTTAGCGGTAGCTAGCTTTTTACTGGTATTCACAGTACCAGCTCAAACTGCAAATCTAAGCCATGACACAATCCAAACACAAGGACACGTTGGTGGAATGTGATCCAAGTAATCATCATCTTCATATTCATTACTATTGACCAGCTTATGGCTGGTCTTTTTTTGTATTATTTTGTAATTTTTCGACTCAAAAAAGATCATGAGGTATTTGTACATCCCTCCTTAAAATGAGATTCATTAGGAGGTATGCAGGATGAACAGGTATGAAACGGTAACGTTAATTCAACAGATGGAACACGCCAGACAACATTTGCATGATCTTTACGAAGAGTATGGTTTCGGACATGCTTGTGTACTTGAGCAGTCTATGCTTTTGGATGAACTGATTAATCAGTACAACCGTATGTTTCAGACCAAGAAGCTACCTCATTATGTTTAGTCCATCCTCTCCCTTCTTTGTTATGCAAAACTATGACTTCTCCCGCGTAACGTTTATTATTCTATATAATGACTTATTTTAAAATAAAATACATATTCATGTCATAAAATGTTAATCATCTTTTTGAGGGGACGGCATACTAAGGCACAGAAAAGCAGAGCTCAATAAGTGAGCCCTGCCAAAGTTCATTGGAATCATAACCCCATGCTGAAACACAGACGCATAAGATTAGCCAAGCTCCTGCGTGCTTTTGGAAGCACGTTTGGAGGAAAGGAACTGGAAACGAAACGAATGCCAGTTCAACCGCTGTCTGCCTTTGGAACCAACAATCCAGTTGCCGCCGGGCAGATGGGCAAAGAGCCAGCTGATGCCCAGAGAAACACTTGCCACGACGATAAACGTAATGAACGTAGCTGTAAAATGATGATCGCCCAGTGCAAGCGGGCGGGTGTAGTAGGATATGAAGGCCAGCACGAGTGCATGGGCCAGATATCCTCCAAAAGAATAACGCCCGATCCAGTTCAACATACGGCGAAACGGCTCGGATCGTGTATCTTTTTGCAAATGGAGCAGCAGTCCGTACAATAAAAGCAGCTGCGAGACAATGAGCACAAAGGTGCTTGGCTTCAAATAGGTGGAAATATTAAGATTGATCGTATCGCCCGACTGGATCAGCATCGTGTGACCCATGAGCATGAACAAACCAATGAACACAAATACATTCCACGGCAACGTCTGTTTGGCCAGTCCACGCCACGTGTCTGTCATGTAAGCACATACTGCGCCCAGCATAAAATAGAAAAAGTACATGACAAAGTTATAGGTGCGATAATCCAGTAGAGTCTGCCAAAAGGACGGCAACCCAGTGCTCCATGCAGACATGTCATAGTAGGACCATTGTAACAGCAAAGCATAAGCCGTAGCGGCAATCAGCATAATAGCCAAAACAAGCTGTTTGCGTCTTTTCGTGCTGTAACGACGTAGAAACGCTTGAACCTGCCCGGCTGCTTTTGAAAATAAAGGAAACAAAATATAAAACTGAAAGATCATCACTACAAACCATAGATGATATCCGCTGACGGGGATGATCATTTCCTCGAACATACCTTTGTAAAAATAAATATTTCCCCACTGCGCCGTTGACCAGTTTTGAGTACATACCCAATAAATAACAGTCCAGCAAAGGAAAGGAACATAAATATCTCGAAACCGCCTGCCAATATAGCGAGGATAGCCAATCGGTTTGTTGCCGTTATAAAATAGCAGCGCCGCAGACAGGAAAACGAACGTCGGTGTGCCAAAACGTGTCAAATGATACAGCATCGCGAGCATAACAGAATCTGGCTGTTGGATGTCGCTGCGATAAATATATTCGCCAATGCAATGCTGAAGCACGACAGCGAGGTAGGCAAGGCCCCGTAGTTCTGTCCACTCCGCGATACGCGGCTTGCTCATCCATATCACTCCTTTTCCGCAAGATACGCACATGTTTTTCCTAGCACAATTGTAGGTATTGTAACGTAGAAACATTAGTGCAGGATTAACGCCACCTGAAAGTAAGAAGAGTGAAGTAGTTCCAATTTAATATGATTGCGTTTACAATCTAAGTAAAACCAGAATAAATTAAAGTGAATTTATAACTTAAGGATACACACAGGAAGAGGAGAGGAAGGATGAAAAAAACGCTGCTGGTATATATGCTGTTGATTGCGGCCTTTGCTCTCTATGTGTTCAGGTATGAACAATCTGGCCCGTTGAATGGCACTTGGGAGGATAAGGGGCTACGAGGCAGTATCGGAGAGACCTATATAATGATTACGTTCCAGTCCGGTTTGGAGTATTGGAAAAGCGGGCTCAAGGGCTTCGAGGATGCGGGTGATGCTTTGGGGGTGACTGTGGAGTATCGGGGAGCTACCCGTTATGATGCGCAGGAGCAGACAACTGTTATTGAGCAAGCAATTGCTCGTAAACCCGCAGGGATTGCCATATCAGCGATTGATCCTCACTCCCTGATTCCGGTGATTAATAAGGCGCTGGATGCGGGCATTCCTGTGGTGCTGTTTGATGCCGAAGCGCCGGGGAGCCGGGCGTATTCCTTTTTGGGCACGGATAATTATAAGGCGGGCGTGACCGCTGCGGATAAAATGGCAGAGCTGTTGGGACGAGAAGGTCAGGTCGCTGTTCTGACGCTGCCTGGACAGCAAAATCATGAGGAACGCTCGCGTGGCTTTCGCGATACCATTCAACGGCAGTATCCTGCGATGAAGGTGGTGGAAGTCGCAGATGGCCGCGCAGACGCGATGGTCTCCCGGGATGAGTCGCAAAGGCTGATGAAAGCTTATCCGAAACTGGCGGGCATTTTTGTGACCGATGCAACGGGAGGAACAGGTGTGGGTGAAGCGGTACTGAGCCAAAAAAACAGCCATCCGCTGAAAATCATTTCTTTTGATACGAATAAAGCGACACTGGATATGATTCGTGGTGGGACAATCTCGGCAACGATTGCCCAGGGAACATGGAATATGGGTTATTGGTCGCTTCAATATTTGTTCCATCTGCATCATCATTTGACGATTCCTGCACCTTCTTCCACTGGAGACAACACTCCGCTGCCTGTGCGGGTAGATACTGGGATTTCCGTAGTCACCCGGGCGAATGTAGATGATTATTATGCGAAATAAATTTTGGGAGCGTATCCAATTAGGGGTGCGCCAAACGATGCCGCGGTTACGCTTGCGCAATATGCCTTTACGTTATCAGCTCATGCTGCTGTTCCTGTTGTTTGGCATTGTGCCTTCGCTGGGATTAGGTCTACTGGTCAATTGGACGGTGGAACGGATTATTGAGCGGCAGGTGGAAGATCATACGATGCAGTTGATTGGCAAGGTGAACGAAGCGCTGGATACCAAAATGGAAAATTTGCAAAACATGACGTATCTGATTGCTTTTAACCCTGATATCGGGGAGTTCTGGAAAGGGAAGACGCTGGCTGACGGCCACGCGGGTCATGCGAGTATCGTAACGCCGGAAAACCAGGGGGAGCGGGCACAGAACTCGGTGCAAAATCAGGCCTTCACTTCCAAGCAGGCATTAAGTTCTGTACAGGAGCAGGATACGCTGTATAAAATGAAGCAATTTTTGCAGGGCTATACCACGTTATATCCTGAGATTGCAGGGATTCTGATCGTGAACGAAAAAGGCGACTATATCAGCAACGAAATGTACGCTCGAAGCACGCGTAGCCTGACGGAAGAAGGCTGGTACCAACAGGCGGCGCAGCATGCAGGCATATTCACTGTGCTAGGACAGCCGAGCCACCGTAATGTGACCACTCATGTCCGGTACAAGGACAGTGAAATTGTCTCCGTCGTTCGTTCGGTTACAGATCCGGAAACCGGACGCGTGCTAGGCGCGATTATGATTGACCTCAAGCTGCGGGCTGTGTCGCAGGCCGCCAGGGACGTAACCTTGGGCAAAAGCGGGTATTTAATGGTGACAGATGCTGAGGGACGCAGCGTGTATAGGCCGGATATGCCTTTGATTGAGCGCATTCCGCCGCAATGGTTCGGGGCAGGTGACAGCGGGATGTTTACCCGTGAAGCTGGGGGCAGGGAATTGCTGTTCATGTTCAGGGCTTCCGAATTCACGGGCTGGAGAACAGTGGGGGTATTCCCGGCACGCGAATCTACACTGGAAGTGCGGCAAATTCAGTTCTATGTCATCTGTTTTGTTTTCATTGTATGTCTATTTGGCTTAACGGCATCCTTGCGATTGTCGAGCTCCATTGCGCAGCCAATTTTTCGGCTGATGTCCTATATGCGGACGGCAGAGACAGGGGATCTTACAGTTCGCCAATGGAGTGACCGTGGGGATGAAGTTGGAATGCTGGGGCGGAGCTTTAACCGAATGCTGGAGCAAATTCGCCGTCTCATGTCACTTAGCGAACTGAGGGAACGGCAAAAACGGGATGCCGAGCTGCGCAGCCTTCAGGAGCATATTAAGCCCCATTTTCTATACAATACGCTAGATACGATTCATTGGATGGCCCGAAAAAATGGAGCAGACGACGTGTCCGATATGGTGGGAGCGCTATCGAGATTGTTCCGTCTCGGGCTCAGCAAGGGGGATGACTTTATTCCACTGCGCTCCGAGATGGAGCATATATCTAGCTATATGCAAATCCAGCAAACCCGCTATCGTGACCGACTTCGCTGGGAATTGAATCTACCTGACGAGCTAAAGGATCTGTTCGTGTTGAAGTTAATGCTTCAGCCTGTAGTGGAAAACGCGATTTATCACGGCATCAAGGCCAGACGTGGTCCAGGCACGATTTGGATAGAAGCTAAAGCTGAGGGCGACAAGCTGCTGCTGACGGTACGTGACGATGGCGCAGGGATGACGGCGGACCGTCTGCGTGAATTGCGTGAATGGCTGGAAATCCCCCTGGAGGCGATGGAAGTAAAGCAGAAGCAAAAGGGAGTTAGTACCCAGGGCAGAAGCTATGGCATGCTGAATGTACAAGCGCGTATCCGGTTGTCTTTTGGCGAGGAATATGGAATTGTACTGGAGAGCAAAGAAGGGACAGGTACCTGCGTGACGATCACTCATCCGTTGCTGCTGGATATGGCGGAACTGAAGAAGCCTTATGAAAAAGGAGAGGGTCAGGATGACGAAATCAAAGGCCACACACAACTCGACAACGGCGAGTCTGATTGACCAGGCCATAACAGAAGTGACCATAGGAACGGCAAAACGTTACCAAGTATTGATCGCAGATGATGAGCCGATCATTCGTGAGGGGATACGAGATTGCATAGATTGGGCGGCACTGGGCATGGAGGTGGCAGCAGAGGCGGAGGACGGAGAAGAAGCGCTGGAGCTGGTGGGTCAGCTTCATATCGATATCGTGCTGGTCGATATGAATATGCCGTTCATGGACGGGATTGAACTGATTCGGCGGCTGCGGGAAGAGCGTCCAGAATGCCGCTGTCTGATCATTTCCGGGCATGATGAATTTGCTTATGCGCAGGAGGCTGTCCGACTTGGCGTAGAGGATTATATTTTGAAGCCGGTAAATGCAGATCAGCTTCATGCTGCACTGTTGCGGCTTCGTCAGCGAATGGACGAAGAGCACAAGCGTGCCGCCTATGTAGAACAAGCCGCCGGACAGATTGAACGAAATATTCCACTGCTGCGCCAGCGGTTTTGTTTGGAATGGCTGGAAGGGCAACACACGGGCAAAGACGTCATGGAGCAGTTGGCGTTTTTACGCCTTCCATCGCGGCCGCCTGCTCAGATCGGTGTCGTACGGTGGCCTGCGGCAGAGGCACGGCAGACGATTATGCGTGAGAATGACCGCCAGTTGTTTCTTTTTGCCGCTGAAAATATTATTGGCGAATTGCTGGAGGACCGACCGCATGTGTTGTTCCGCGATGCGAACGGGCTGATCGGCATATGCCTGTGGCAGGAGGCACCCGAGACGATAGGCGCTTCCATGGAACAGGTGATTGGACGCTACCTGAATATAGCGGTTCATACGCATGTGGAGTCCAACACGGGTGGACTAGAAGGTGCAATTGACGCGTATCGGGTGAGTCGGGATCGAGTGTATGGCGAATCGCAGCTGTCTCCTATCGTACGTCGGGCCCGGCAGCTCATTCAGGAAGGTTACGCCGATCGGGAATTAACGCTGGAAGCCCTTGCTTCGCGGTTACAAGTATCCGCCGTATATCTCAGCCGCGTGCTCAAAAAGGAGCTCAACGACAGCTTCGTAACCCTCGTCACCCGTGCCCGTATCCGTAAAGCAGTGCAGCTGTTGGATTCCACGACGTTGTCTATCTATGATATAGCAGAACGTACGGGTTACGACAGTCAGCACTATTTTAGCACCGCTTTTAAAAAGACTATGGGCGTGTCTCCTGTGCAGTACCGTAAAGGCGGGGGAATTCAAGAAAACACGGTGGAGTAGGAAGAATTGAAATGAGGGATGAGTCCGACACTGTCTAATAATAAACTGTAAGAAAAAATGTGTGTGTAATCACACCTACGCATTCAGGGGTTTGTTACGCTGGGGATAACGAACAAATATCTATCAATATTTGGAGGAAAACGATATGTTTTGTTATCAGTGTGAACAGACGCCGAGTGGCGGGTGTAAAGTAGTTGGGGTGTGCGGGAAGGATGAGACGGTAGCGAGCTTGCAGGATACGATGATTTTTGCATTAAAAGGGATCGCTGCCTATGCGACACATGCTCGTCAGTTGGGATATAGCGATCCTGAGGTGGATCGGATCACGCACGAAGCGTTATATATGACCTTAACCAATTCTAACTTTAATGTACAAGAGCATTTGGAAATGGCGATGAAGGTCGGAAATGCGGCTGTACGGATCATGGATGTGCTGGATCGTGCGCATACGGATCGTTTTGGTATTCCGCAGCCGATTACCGTCAGTCAGAATAAAATCGAAGGCCAATGTATCGTCGTGACTGGACATAATTTGTATGCGCTGGAGGAATTGTTGCGGCAGACGGAGGGTAAAGGTATCAACATCTACACCCACTCAGAAATGCTGCCTGCCCACGGTTATCCGGCATTGAAGAAATATGCACATCTCAAAGGGAATATCGGTAAGGCCTGGTACGATCAGCGTAGACTGTTCGAGGAGTTCCCGGGTGCGATTCTCGCCACGACGAATTGTGTTATGCCGATTAAAGGCACGTATGCAGACCGCTTCTTCTCTTATGAAGTAGCCGGGCTGGAGGGAGTAGCCAAGATCATGGACGACGACTTTTCACCATTGATCGAGCGTGCATTAGCCCTGCCAGCCGCAGATGTAGATTCGGAGCAGGTGCTTACGACAGGATATCATCACGAAACGGTTATCGGGCTGGCTCCTGAGATTATTCAGGCGGTTAAAGACGGGCATATCCGCCGTTTCTTCGTCATTGCAGGCTGCGATGCACCGGGCAAAGGCGGCAACTATTACCGCGAGCTGGCGACATCCTTGCCGAACGATACAGTTATTCTGACCACGTCTTGTGGTAAATTCCGCTTTAATGACGTGGACTACGGCACCGTTGGAGATACCGGCATTCCGCGTTATATTGATTTGGGACAATGCAACAATTCGGGTTCTACTGTGAAAATCGCTCTGGCATTAGCAGATGCTTTCGGCTGTACAGTGAACGAGCTGCCTGTCAGCATCGTGCTGTCCTGGTTTGAGCAAAAAGCGGTTGCCATCCTGCTAGGCTTGTTCAGCCTGGGCATTCAGGATATTCGCATTGGGCCGAAGCCGCCTGAGTTCATTTCTTCTGGCGTGCTGGATGTACTGGTGGAGATGTTTGGCTTGAAGCTCATTACGACTGCAGAGGAAGATATGAAAGCGATGCTGGCGTTATCGTAAGGAATAGAGATGGTGAGGAACTGCAAAGCGCAGTTCCTTTTTTCTGCTTCATCGTTCATCGATTCTCATAAAGATGTCCGTAAGAATCTTTAGTGCCAGCTCAGTATCTTTGGATTCACGAGTTCTTAGGAGAGTCAAAATGGTTTTTATACTCGAATCTTCTTCGGTAAGCTCATCATTTTCCTTTACATATGTAAGCAACTGATAGACGCCCACGTTCAATGCCTTCGCTATTTTCTCCAGATTTTTCAAAGATATATTTCTCTCCGCACGCTCAATGAAACCAATATAACTCGAATTGAATCCTGCTTTTTCGGCTAAAGCTTCCTGGGAAAGCCCTTTAGACTTTCGAATATCTCGAATACGCGTACCGACTAATTCTAAAAGTTCTGACATGATTACACCTCTCTATAGTAAGAATTTCACAAAATTCGATTCCAATCGCTCCGAAATGTAATATATAGACGAACGAGATCATCTCGACCTATATATTATTTATTGGAAGTCGCTTATTGGATTTTGCAAAATCCTCTAGTTAGAAGTGTAGAGAAAGAGTTACATCTAATTAATAAGTGTTAGTAAGTAAATTGAATTAAAAACTACTATATAGTAATATTTATTATGAAGCTTGTCCGATAGCTAGAAAATTATACATCTTGATGGTTACATAATTGTGCTACGTTGCTCACATTGTTTCAGGATTTTGCAAAATTCGATTCCAGTCGCTCCGAAGTGCAAGATATAGACGAACTAAACCATTTCGATCTATATCTTGTTCATTGGAAGTCGCTTATGGGATTTTTGCAAAATCTCGTTTATGAAATTTTAATTCAGGAGTTGATTCCCCTTGAAACATTACTCCTTAAGTCCCCAACTACATAGTGTTTCCGAGTTCAAACTGCCTAAGTACAGCGACACCTACATATTCAATTGCATGATGGATTTTCAAAAACTTGCCGAATACCAGATCAAGCTTGCACAAATGATGCGCGACCATAAACAGTTTCACAACTGCCTCATTCTTTGTGATCGTGCGCTGTTTTCTATGGCTAAGGCCATTTATGTTCATCGAAACCAAATCATTCCATCGTATATTCGTTTATCCGTCACTGACCTGTTCCCTTTAATTCACACAGAGGCTGAGCCCAATTTAGATATGGTGTTGTTTTTCGGTACGGTACATTATCTGGTTTCGGGAGAAGATGATGTAACTAAAGAGCCGATGAAGCTGGGGGAAGTAGACAAGTTGCTTTATAAAACGGACTCTATTCTAGAGTCTCTGTCACAGCGAATCGTAGCTGATCCGTCTAAGCGGTATCCATCTATTTATAAAGAAAATCCATTTAATGAGTCGTTAGATCTTTTATCAATAATACCCGATTCTTTTTGAGCCAATGATATAATAATGAAAAGGAAGATGTTGGATACAGGCTAATGCCTCCACATCAGAAAGGGTGTTATTTCATATGCCTACATACAACAAGCTGGTGCGGGATCGGATTCCGCATATTATTATGTCTCAGGGCAAGGAATGTCGGACACGCATTTTGGACCCTGAGGAATATAAGCAGGAACTGCGAACGAAGCTTCGTGAAGAGGCTGAGGAATATTTTGAAGCGGAAAAAGATCAGGATGCACTGGAAGAGCTGGCGGATATGCTGGAAGTCATCCGAGCGCTGGCAGAAGTACATGGAGCCAATGCAGCAGAACTGGACAAGCTGCGGGCAGACAAAGCCAAGGCGCGAGGTGGCCTTCAGGAGCGGGTGTTTTTAATTGATGTTGATGAAGCATAATGACAAGTGGTACACATGGAATAAACCTATTTTCTTATATATTATGTATAGTTAACGTTTGATGATTCTTACGTACATGTCATTGATGGGATGCCCGTGTGAATCAATTTTTCAAAAAGTCTTCTGTTGTGAAGGCAGGGATTTTTTTGTTTTTAACTATAGTTAGCAGTCGTAATATTCTTCCATTTGATGATACAATATAAACATGATTCAAAAGGACTATTTCAAATATGATGATTCATTTAACTTATTATATTCCTTGTTTTCACGAAGTTCGTAAATAAGACGTTATCCGAAACCACTTAAAGCCGAGGAGATGAAGAATGAAAAAGTTTATTGAATACACAGGATATTCGAATTTACCTATATCTAAAGAAGTATTAGAGATAGATTTCTCGACACGAAAAAATGAAATTGAGCACATATCTATAACTTTCGATAATAAAGAAAACAAGGGAATAGTTATTATCAAAATCGATTTTACGAACGATATTGAATTTGAGCTTGCTAAGAGAATTGCAGAAAAAAAGATTGACCAAATCATAAAAGGAATAATATTTACTAGTGGAATCCAGGTTCATGGAATAGAGCAAACTTTACATAATTTTGCTGAATATAAGAGTGGTTTTAGTGATCATTCAATGGTACTTACTGTTCCGTTTAAATTTAACCTTACCCAGTTAGATGAAATAAAATCTTTGACTAAATCTGAAAAGACAAATCACGTTTATTATGATCTGTATCGTCAAGCGATTAATCACGATGATAATTTAGGGAAATTTATGTTTTTGTATAGTCTTTTAATGCTAGTTCTTAAGACTGATTATCAGTCGGAAGTTGATAAATTTATTGTGAAAGCAAAGAAAGATGAAAAAAAATTAAAACAACGATCAACAAAGCTAATTGAACAAAAAGACGGTACTCGCAAGAGAAGTAAGAGGCTTGAAACTAGATTTACTTGGTTAAGGAATCAAGTCGGCCACACACAAGAAGATAGTGAAATCACAAAAGCTATCAATGAAATGAAAGATTGTTACAAGGTGCTGAAAGAAATAGTTAAACAAGCTATCAAAGAGAATATATAGTTCAACTATTCAAAGAAAAGTGGCATCGGATAACATAATATTCAAGCTGCGGCTCCTTTGGAGCCTTGGTCTGTAAGTTGGATTTCGGAGAGGTATTTCAGCAGACAACCCCTTCGGGGTTCATGAATACAGGAACGTTATGCGTAATTACTGTAATTAAAAAATTATATCTAAATTGAATTTTAAATGGAGATTTATCATAATGTGGAGAATGAAGCTTAGAGTTCTGTGTGCCTTATTGTTTCCGTTTTTTCTTTCTTTTTTCTTTGTTACAATGCATCATTATTTTTTTGGTTATGCTTATAAATGGGAAGGGGATATCTTCTTAATCTTACTTTCTTTTTTTGGTTTACTAATTTTTGACACTCTTATAAGCATAATTTGTGAAGGGTTGATGCCTCATCCTTCTCAAAAGTGGCTTGATAAAAAGCAGGTAAGAAACCTTATTCGATATTGCAAGGAAAAGCCACAGCAAGAAGGTGAATTTTTGGTTTTTGCATCAAAAGAGAACGAAAAAACTTGGTTTCATCTGTCTCAGAAAAACAACGACACAGAATCGAGACTAATGTCATTCTTCCGTAATCATGTTCAGTGGTTAGAATTAGTAAGTTACAAAGTTATAGTTCCAATTTCAGAAGTTGAGATTGAGAACATATATATAAGAAAACCGGAGTTTTCAGTGTGTATAGTGGGACCATTAAAAGTTAGAGCGAAGGTGGAAACAAAGTTTAATTGGCACAATGATCGTTTACATTTAGGATTCGCTCTCAGATACTACTATATGTATGTTATAAACATTATTTTGAACCTTCGCTTTTTGTTTGGATTTTGGAAGCCAAGCAAACATAAATAATATGTATGACAATTAAGGAAGTCCGAATTGAGAAGAAGTAACTACATAGAGAACGAGCAGAATATTGTATTAACAAAGCTCTCTATTACATGCAACAAGGGATGTATGAGTGAAATGTATAATTTTAACTTTTGAATAACGAATTATAAATTGACTTGAACTTTTATAACCTTTTCATTCTGATTTACTTTTTTATAGCTAAAATAAGTTTGAAGTTAGACCTTAGAAGATTCGGAAAGGGTAGTCACTACGCATAACATAGTATTCATGCATTGGGCGTACGCCCTCGGTCCGGCAGAAGGTTTTCGGGGAAGTAGAAGCAGCCGGACACATCTGGCCTTCGCCAGGTGTCGAGAATATAGTGAACGTTATGGGTAATTCTTTTTCAGAGGTGAAATGATGAGAAATCAAGATGAAGTATATGAATGCATTACTTATCTAACACGTTGGATAAGCGAGATAAGATTAAATAATGCAATTGGATACTATGACATTAATAAAATTTCAGAAAATTTATGTGTAACTATATTAAATGAACTTTATGGATACAAATTAATTAATGCCAACAATGAAATCACTAATGCTTGTGCTGTTGATTTAATAGATCACGAAAATAAACTTGCTATCCAAGTTACTTCCAGGATTGATGGTAAAAAAATCAAAGAGACATTAATTGACTTTGTAAAGAATGAACTGGATCAATCGTATACAAATGGTGTTAAATTTCTAATTTTAAATTTTGAGTCTGTAAAGAAAGGACATTATAGATACAAAAATGTATACAAAAATTTTGATTTTTCAAGTGACGTGATAACTGACAGAATGCTAATGAAAAAAATAGAAGAAATATACCGAACGGACTACGATCACTTTTTGACCATACTGAAAACATTACGGCATGAGTTCGGCAGTAGAAATATAGAGGTGAAAAATGATCTGGAAATGCTAGAAGAAATATCTCGTTGTTTTGATAGGCCAGCATTTTCAACCCCTTTTTATCAAGAAAGTAACCTCCCTAATTTTATTAAGGCTATTGAAGGAACGATTGAAGTGTTAAATACTGGAGTATATAGACTCAGGGATGGAAGTGTTATTAAAGAAATAAGCTCTAGGGCAAGTTTAAAAGATAAAGGAGTGAGAGAAACATTATCTCAAATCGTCGATGACCTCATTGAATTAAGATATCTATACGAAGAGCTTATTCGTAAAAATGAAATTAAGGTTTGTGGATGTAACGATCAAAGTTGTGGCGTTCATTTCATTTCTCCTGTTGCAATTGAAACAATGGATAAAATAAGAAAACAAATTCTATTAAAGTTCAAAGGTGTTTATAGAGATTTTGAAATGAAGATAAGGTACTAAAAAAGAACTACGCATAAAAATATTCACGCTGCGGGCATACGCCCTGGGTTCGGCAGGAGCCGGACACCTCGCTTCTGGCCGAGGTCGTGAATACAGGAACGTTAGATGTAACCGTTGAAAAAATTCTATAAAGGATGATTATTCATGGAAGCAAAAGAATTTAAAGAATATCAAAATTATCAAGTGAATTTTCTGAGTTTATTTCTGATAAAGACAAAGGAATTAGACGAAGTGTAAAGTACCTAGAGACAGTCGCCGAAGTTGAAACAATTAAATCGAATTTTCTATGGGGTAAGATGACTGTAATTAGTGATTTAAGGAATGACTTAATTCATCGTTATGGAATGGTGGGTAGGGAAGATAAAAAACGAATCTATCAAGAAGAATTAGATGTATTTGTTATTGATAGAAATATCCGAATGACTTACGAAAATATAATATCAATTTATGAATATGTTAGAAGATTTATGGAGTTTGTTTTTAGCAGAAATATTAAAAAGGGAATGAAAAAAAGGATGATAAATAAAAAAAATGAAGTGATAGCCTAGTCACAGATGACGAACTTCCAATAACATAATATTCAAGCTACGACTCCTTACTTAGAAATTAAGAATTACTAACGATTTAATAAGATTGACGATATAACTACGATAAAGAACATAATGACATTAAGGGGTCTAATTCACTATGGAAAAGTTAGAGCAAATCATTACGCACTATATTGAAAACCAAGAAGACAAAATCGCTGAGAGCGTAACATTTTTGCAAGAGAACGTAATAGGTAAAAATAGCAATGAGATCGCTGAGTTAATTGCAAAGGTTATTCCAGAAGAAACGGGAGGAATTGTTGCAATTTCGGGATTTTATTATCAATTCTTAGTTGCAATTGAGTATATGATAGACATGCTTAAAGGCAAGTGGGATTATATTTTTATAGAGCATCTTGATGACATAGTTGTTGGAAAAGACAAAACGGTAAGGTTCATTCAAGTGAAGACTAGTGAGAATGTAAAAATGGAAGCGACAACTAGTCCTGCATCTGGTTTGTATCTTCGATCACCATTAGCGGGAAGAACAGACAGAAAAAATAACAGTTGGATTGACAAATTATTATCCAAGGCAGAATTACTCCAACAAAAAGATGGGTATACCACTCAATTCCAGTTATATTCGAGTTATCATTTTATAAAAACTAGAGATTATGATTTTGATGTATATACTGGAAACTCTAATTACGATATGGAGATTGCAGATGCCGATCATTTGCTTTTAAAAGTTAGTGATTCTGTATGTAATAAAAATGGAGAGAGTTATGACTACGAAATCAAATGCGGAGAAAAACCTAAAGAGCTTTTAAGGAGATTTTATTTGCATACTGGTACGGGACTACAGAATTTAGAGGTATTTGAGGATCATTTGTGTATGAGGCTCAGCGAGTGGTTATTCCAAGATGTTGGGGACAGAGTCAGGGTTCATCCCAAGGATCTGAATACATTAATTGGTGATTTATGTACAAGGTGTACATATAGAGATAGTGCA
Source organism: Paenibacillus sp. SER-28 (assembly GCF_052906305.1). Lineage (NCBI taxonomy): Bacteria > Bacillati > Bacillota > Bacilli > Caryophanales > Paenibacillaceae > Paenibacillus > Paenibacillus sp. SER-28. The sequence continues at coordinate 137,602 of NZ_JBRECM010000001.1, forward strand.
GAAAGATTGCTTATAACGAGGGATAAATTAGAAGAAATTTTGGGCGAAATTAGAGCAAGATGCCTGAACTCAGTTGAGCAGACTTCTGAGAAGCATGGTAATATGTCTGCCGTTTCAAGAATTATTGATTCTATAGTCAGCGATATTGGGTCCTGTGTTCATGCATCTACATTCAAGGACAAATTATACACCTATCGAGAATATCTTGAAAAATGGGTTGAAAACGGAGGTAACATTCGAACTCTAATTGAGCGATATGTTGACGGTACTATTAAAAGCTCAGCTTATGCCAACTTAAAAGAGGTAAATAGGGAGCAAAAACTATACGATTTTTTCAATATTGTATTCATCATGATGATTGTTAAGGACTCCGTTTTGGAATTCACTGATTCGAATAGCTTATTAACTAAGAAATGCACGGTTTCTAATCTTTTATTTTCATTTTTAAGCTTGGAATCAAGAAGCAATTTAGAAACAGGCCTACAGAAACTTGAATCAATCATACAACAATCTGACACGAATGATCATCTTTACCTGTTGGATAAGTCACTAAGAATTGTGTTTCAAAATTATACAGACAGGAGATTTACGGAAACCGTTCGTCATGAAATTAAAAGCTTCTCGGAGATTCAGCTAAAAGGATTTGAAAATGAGCAGCCACTTAATAAAGTAACGTATCTGGTTGACATCATTCCAGGGAAAGAAATTAGGGATGACTTTTTGGAAGTTTTAGACGAACAAGATTGTTTTCGAGATAAAATGCAAGAAATTTGGGATAAGTATTGCAACGAGGTGAACTGATGGATATTTTTAACGCTACTCATAACAGGCTACTCGAAAATGGTTTTGAAGTATACGACATAGAAGAAATTAGGGGATTAGGTGCCTCATTTTATAAGTCTTCTGTAAATAATATGGTGTTAAAAAAGCTGCATTATAACGAAGAAATAAACTTGATAAAATCATTCTCCAATGAAATAAGATCTATTTTAATGGAAAGTAGAGAAAATATCTGGAATACTTATTTGTTACTCTGCATAGGTAATGAAATTGATTTTGAAACAAACTACAAGATTGAACGTGATACTAATTCACTGCGTAAATACGCCATATGCAGTGAGTTAGACTTAGATCGAATCCCCTTTTTGGACAAATATAGAGTCATAAATAAACCAATTAAAAACGATGTAACTCTGGAGGGGGAAAGTGAGTACCTACAAGAAATCATTCTTTTTCTACAAGAAAGCGATGGGAAACAGAATAAATTGACTGCAGATCAGTTGGATGAGTTGATGAATAAAATATTGAAAATGGTGGAGCTACGCTATGAAAATAGACAAAATAACTCTTAAAAATTTTAGAAACTATTGTGGCGAAGTTTCATTTGATCTGACGAGAAAAATAACTATTTTGCATGGAGATAACGGGTTTGGAAAAAGCTCTTTTTTTGATGCCATTGAGTGGTGCTTTACAAGTAAAATTTCGCACATGAATGGCACTGATGCAGAAATAAAAAGGGACATTTTTAATAAACGTTGTAAATTTCAAGAGAATGAGGTTTTATCAGTTTCTATTGAATTTGATGGAAACACATTAACTCGTTGGTTCAGTGTCACTGGAAATGGCCATGGAAACGACTATGGATATACGCAGGTTGCCTTGAATAGTAGTGATGGAAAATCTTATCGGGGGCAAGTGGACGTTGAAACATTCTTGAAACAAGGAACTTTAGATCAGACAAGCTTTGGACGCGGCAGCTATGGACAACTTATCAAACAGACATTTATATTATCTCAAAGCCAAGTCACGGATTTTGTTACATCGGAAGAACCTTCTGAACGATTCAGAGCGCTGGCAGATATTATGGGATTCAGGGCTTTACTAAATGAGTCTGATAATATGAAGAAAATACACACGTCTTTGATCAAGCAATCTGAGGCTATAAGTAATCAAATTACCTTACAGGAGAATTCAATGAAGGGGAAGCAGGAGGTGAAAAAGGAAGTCGATATTTTTGAGTTTAATAGGAAACTACTGGACATTGGTTTTAAAGAGTTTGATAGTAATATAGATACTCAAATTAATGAATCTCACAAGCAGGCACTTTCTGATAAAGTTAATGCCGAGAAGTTTTTAGAGCTTTACGAAGAGATAAATTTAGAGCGTTTCGAAACAGTGAGAATTATTGTAAATCAAATTTCCGAGAAAGAATCAATTCATGAAAATTTGAAGACCCGAGGGGAAGAAGTAAAAGAATTATTGAAGAGAATAAACCAGAGAACTAATTCCTATATAAAAGAAAGGGAGAATATTCAAAAGTACAATCAAACGCGAAAAACCATTCAAGAAAAGGAACAAGAGTTAGCTTCATATGACATGGATTCCGTGGACTTAGATAAAGTCAGGGAGAATCTTAATGTTATTAGAAAGAAGGCCTCTTCCTTAGAATTTGTGCTGTCTTTCCAGCCTACTATCGCGCAAAATTTAGAACGACAAAAAAATCTACCTGCTAACAGACGACTTTCTATAAAAATAGAAGCTACTCTTAGAAAAAGAAAAGAAAAGTTAGTTAATTTGACGGAAAAACTATCTCTGGTTATACAAGAAAATAAGGACAATTTACTTCTTCAACTTATTGCAAACATAAAAGATATAAAAGGTTATGTCGCTGCAAATAACTTGGAGAGATGCCCAGTATGCTCTTCTATCCCCGAAGAAAACTTAGAGACTTGCATTGATCATAACATTCTTTCATATACAACAAAGTTAGAAGAGGATACTTCTTACGTTAGTAAAGCTATTTCATTAAGAAGCAAGATCTCCCATAAGTTGGCTAAAACGGATGAGAGAATCAACGAAATGAACAATAACATCACAAAAATGAATTTAGAATTAGAACGTTTGAATGAGGAGTACAACACCTACAGAAATAACGATTTGTTTTCTGAGGAACTGAGTCAAGCTGCGGCTTCTGATTTAAACGATGAGTTAAGCAAGGCAAGAGAAGAAATTATCTTGCAGCAAAAAATCATTGAATTGAAAATCTCTCTTGAAAAACTAAAAGATGAATTGAAGGATCTTGGAAATGCAACTTCTTCAAAGATAATAAAAACGGAGAATGAGGTAGAGCAGTCGATTGAACGAATGAGAAGGGCGAGCGGCAGAGTAGTAAAGTATCAGAATCAAATCGAGAGCAATATTCAACAACTGTATTCTGATATTCAGGATAACCAAATTATTTTAAAGCGTCTACGTCCATTTCTAAAGCAGGAACAGTACGATATTCCACTCCAATCTTTAATTTCTAAAAATAAAGATTTGATTTCCAGTAATGAACAGAAGATAAGCAGACTGTCAGATGTAAGTCAAGTGCAATATACAATTAAGCACAATCAGGAAATTCAAAACCAAATTCAAGAAGTCAAAAAAACAATTGAGGAACTTGATAATAAGAAAAGTGAAATTGATCAGATTGCTGATTCTCTAGAGAAATATATTATGCAATTATTTGATTTCTTCGATTCGGACACAAAAGATTATTTGAACGACAGCAATTCTCCTATACAAAAGTATTACAGGTATTTGAATCCACTTCCAACTAACAATCTGATTCAGTTCGACGGAGCAGATGAAAAATTGTCTATTAAAGTTGTTTTTAAGGATGGTTTTGAAGAAAGTAATGCTCAAAATATACTGAGTTCTGGGCAACTAAACGTCTTGGCCATCTCTATTTTTTTGGCGATTAATGAAGCTCAAAATATCAATGCTCTCGACTTCATTGCAATTGATGACCCTATTCAAAATATGGATGATGTAAATCAGTATTCCATTTGTGATGTGTTAGGTCAGCTGGATAAGCAGATTATCTTTTCTACACATGACTTGGATTTTGTAAAACTATTTTTGAAAAAGAATGAACATAAAAAAGATGATATGCAGGTTTTCAGTTTTACAAGCCCGTTTCTTACTCAGAATAAAATACAGCATATTCTTTATGAATAAAATTTCATTCAAAAATCTCCGATCATTGTGGAGGAACAGGTGTACGATTTTTACTTTAGATAACTATTAAGCTTTCATTCACATCTCTTTCTCAAGGCCTTTTTATTAAAGAATCGCACCTAAATAAGTATACGTTTATGCAAACTTCAAGGAGGTTAGCTATTAACGAAGGAGTATTTATAAATAGAAGCTGCGAAATCCAGATATCGTTGCCAAGCGCCGCCGCTTTGGGTGGGTTCGGCTAGGGCTGATGTGTACAGGTCGCGCAGTCGATTTGCTCGATTCATAACGGGCACTCTTTTCTCCTTTGAAATGAAGGACGCGGAATCAGATTTCTCGTTCATATGCTTCTTGCACGTCACTGTCGACCGGTATAGGCAAGGGAAGAACTGGTTGTGATTGTTCTAATTCATGCGCATATTCGCTGTAGCGCAACTTAATTGTTTCAAAAAAGTAGGGCATTAGGTGGTGTCAAACATTTGGATTCGCGTCGAAAAGTCTTGTGGAGCTTGAGGGAAGCAGAAAAAACCGCAAAAACCTTGATTTATCAATGCTTTTCGTGGGTTTTAAATTTCTTTTGTTGGAGTTAAGTTCTGCCATCTTCCGAATAGCATGCTCAACTCGGAATCGAAGCGCGCCCGGCGATAAGAAAATGCAACGAGGGTAGCTCAGGAAGACAGAAGCAACCCTTAACATAATATTCACGCTACGGGCATTCGCCCTTGGTCCGGCATGGAAGGATTTCGAAGAAGTAGAGGTAGCCGGATCCCTAGGCATTCGCCGAGGTCGTGAATCAGGAACGTTATTAAAAATATTTATGAAGGGAGACAAATAATTGAATTATCACTTAAAACGATCTATTAAGTCCTTTATATCTAAGATTATTCTAATGATTATAGTTTCATTTTTGGGAAAAACTTTTTTTCCTGATGTATCAAAATTTATGTTCTCGTTTTATTTTTGGTTAATTTATTCGATCATTGTAATTGGTATATGTTATAAGAATTATAAAGAAATTATTGACTCTTCTAAACACATGGACTTGATTTATGAAACTAAAAAAGAAAAATTGTCTTATGCAAAGTTAGAGATGTATGCAGTGTGGTCAGGGACTTTTGTTGAAATAACTAAAACAAAATTAGACCTGTTAAAGACGTTCTCCCCCATACCCATCATAATATTTATCTTAGGTCTTTATACAAATAATAACTCCAATATTAATAGTAAGATCAATCTTTTTTCAACAGAATTATTACTTGGTGACTTGTTAATGTATCTGGGTATCGGTATCCCAGTATTTTACTTTTACTATATTTATTCAACATTTTCAGCTTATAAAAAACACATGAGAACAATGATAGATTATAAGGCTGAAGCAATTGTTGCGAAGGAGGAAATTAAGGAGTTCAGTAAGTAACTCAGTGACGACAAGGACTCTGAATAACATCCCATTCACGCAGCGTCACTACGTTCCTTGATCTGCCGAAAAATCGTGGCAGATAACTCCTGACGGAGTTCGTGAATGGGCAAGACGTTATACGACAGAATCAAAAGAAAAAAGAGCCAGAAGGCTCTCAGTCTAAAGATATATGTAATTCGTTATGCAGGTGAAGAGCGTCCTTAAAACCTTGCAAATAAATTTCACGTTCTAAAATAGCTTGAACAGAAAGCTCAGCATCATCGTAAAGAAATAGGGTCTTCTGTATATTTTCCGGTACTCCTTCACGTAACTGCTTGAAATAGAGATTCCGTTCGGATGAGAACTGGTTGTAGCTGGAGTTGTGTTTCATAAGCTTGCCATATAAAGATTCAATTCGAGTGTGAATCAGTGAATCAAGTAAGACTTCTAAAGAATTATGCATAATTAAACACCATCCAACGGATTTGATTTTGTGAATAAAAGTTTAACTTATTGAATATAATTTTAACATAACGAACATACAGATCAATACATATTGAAGATGTTTTTGATAAAGAAAATATACTTTCATATAATTAAAGAAAATTCACTTCATGTGTGAAAGGAATAACAGATGATTAGTTACAAACCTTTTCAAAAATTATTGATCGATAGGGAAATTAAGAAGCAAGACTTACTTAAAATGACGGGGATTTCGTCTGCTACAATGGCGAAGCTCAATACGAACGAATATGTATCACTAGAAGTGATTGACAAATTATGTGCGGCTTTAGGTTGTCAGCCAGGAGATTTATTGGAACACTTAGCAGAGCAATGACAGATCAAGATCAAGGAAGAATTTTAGTTGATCGAAGAAGTGATTCCGTCGTATAACAAAAATATTCAAGCTGTGACTCCGTTGGAGCCTGGGCCTGCTATATAGTCTTTTTATCTAATAGGATTAGCTGGCGTTTACTTGCCCACACGAACCTCTCATTGATGAATTGTAAATAAAAGTGTGAACTCTTTAGATAGCCGATTTAATGATTCAACAAATTGAGACTTTGCCAATCGTAAGAAGGCTAAGTCTTTTTTTTCATTTCAAAACATTTGACGGCTCTCCCGACAATCTCCATTCTCCTTAAATCCAATCCCGTCTCCTCCCTCCACACAAAGGTTAAAATTTTATAAAAAAAGTTCAAAACCAGCAAAGACCTTTCCCGGGCTGGAATGATACCATGTGTTTGCACATAAAAAAAGGAGAGGTACTCGTTGCCTCACTTATGTAAGCGCTATCTCGTTTCAACTCTAATCAGCACTTACCTTCAAATTGACCCGCATCACATGAGGAAAGGGGAACTTCATATGAAAAAAGGAGCTGTTGTCGTATGGCTTCTGGTTTTGGCCCTGATGCTTTCGGCCTGTAATTTGGCGGAGAGTGGAACGGGTAGCAAGGAAAAAGGCTATGTGGGCATTTCCATGCCGACCAAATCGTCCGAGCGTTGGGTAGGGGACGGAGAGAATATGGTCCGGTTGTTTCAGGAGCAAGGCTATAAAACGGATTTACAGTACGCCGAGGACGTGGTGGAAAACCAAATCTCTCAAATCGAAAATATGATCACCAAGGGTGTCAATGTTATGGTGATCGCTTCGGTCGACGGAAACACGCTGACGGATGTAATTCAGAAGGCACACGACCGAGGCATTCAGGTCATTTCTTACGACCGGCTGATTCGCAACACACCGTATCTGACGTATTATGCGACCTTCGATAACTTTAAGGTGGGCGTGCTACAGGCGGCGTATATTGAGAAAAAGTTAGGACTTAAGGAAGGCAAAGGCCCATTCAATATCGAGCTATTCGGTGGTTCACCGGATGACAATAACGCTTATTTCTTCTTTAATGGCGCGATGTCTGTACTTAAACCGTACGTGGATTCCGGCAAACTGGTCGTGCGCAGCAAGCAGATGACGATGGCGCAGATCGCTACACTGCGGTGGGATGGAGCATTGGCCCAGTCGCGAATGGATAACCTGCTGAGTGCGTACTATTCGGGGGCTAATCTGGACGCGGTACTATCCCCTTATGACGGAATCAGTATCGGTATCATTTCATCCCTGAAAGGGGTCGGATATGGATCAGCGAACAAGCCGCTGCCGATCATTACAGGGCAGGATGCGGAGCTGGCTTCCATCAAGTCGATTGTGGCTGGGGAGCAGACGCAAACTGTATTTAAGGACACTCGCAAGCTGGCTGAGCAAACGGTCGTGATGGCCAACAGCATTTTACAGGGCAAACAAGCGGAAGTGAATGACACTGAATCCTATAACAACGGTAAAAAGATCATTCCTGCTTACTTACTTGATCCAATCTCGGTGGATCGGACGAATGTGGAAAAGGATATTGTCGGCAGTCACTATTACACCAAAGAGCAAATCGGACTGAAATAAGGGTAAGAATCCAACCGAAAGGAGCGTATCCCATGACTGGAATCATTTTGGAAATGAAGGGAATTACCAAAACCTTTCCCGGCGTGAAGGCATTGGAAAATGTAAATCTCAAGGTCAAGGAAGGCGAAATCCATTCCCTGTGCGGTGAGAACGGTGCGGGCAAATCGACGCTGATGAAGGTACTAAGCGGTGTATATCCGCATGGAACCTATGAAGGGGATATTGTTTTCCAGGGCAAAACGTGTGAGTTCAAGGATATCAAGCAGAGCGAGGAATTGGGCATTGTCATTATCCATCAGGAGCTGGCGCTGATTCCGTATCTCTCGATTGCGGAAAATATTTATCTGGGCAACGAACGCGCCAGTGGTGGTGTGATTGATTGGAAAGAGACTTTTGTGGGTACACGCGATCTGCTGTCCAAGGTCGGTTTGAGTGAGAATCCCAATACATTAGTTACGAACATCGGGGTCGGGAAGCAACAACTGGTCGAAATTGCGAAAGCGCTCTCTAAAAAGGTGAAGCTGCTTATTCTCGATGAACCGACAGCGGCGTTGAATGAGGATGATAGTGAAAATCTGCTTAATTTGATGCTGGAATTTAAAAGACAGGGCATTTCCTGCATTCTCATCTCCCACAAGCTGAATGAAGTCGCAAAGGTGTCGGATTCAATTACGATTTTGCGGGATGGGAAGACGATTGAGACACTGGATATGAAAAAGGATGAGGTCACGGAGGATCGGATCATTAGCGGGATGGTTGGACGTGATCTGACCAGCCGTTATCCAGAGCGTCATGCCGAGATTGGCAAAGTCGTTTTGGAAGTGAAGGATTGGACGGTGTATCACGAGCATCATGCAGACCGCAAGGTGCTGGATCAGGTGAATTTGAACATTCGTCGCGGTGAAATTGTCGGTATTGCCGGGCTGATGGGGGCGGGACGGACCGAGCTGGCAATGAGCATTTTTGGCAAGTCGTACGGACGCAACATTTCCGGTCAGCTGATTAAAGACGGCAAGCCGATCCAGAACAACACGGTTACGGACGCGATCAACAACGGCTTTGCCTATGTGACAGAGGATCGTAAGGAGTATGGCCTCATTCTGATGGATGATATCAAGCGTAATATTTCGCTGACTGGCCTGAACAAGCTGACGAAGGGCGCTGTCGTCAATGAGCAGGAGGAAGTCGTCGTTGCAGAGGAAATGAAAAAAAGCATGAACATTAAAGCGCCGAGCATTTTACAGAAAACGGGTAATCTGAGTGGTGGCAATCAGCAGAAGGTGGTGCTGAGCAAATGGATTTTTGCCGGGCCGGATATTCTGATTCTGGATGAGCCGACACGCGGCATTGATGTGGGCGCCAAATATGAAATTTATACGATTATTCATCGACTTGCCGCTGAAGGCAAGGGAGTGCTGGTCATTTCGTCCGAGCTGCCAGAGGTACTAGGCTTGTGTGACCGGATTTATGTCATGAATGCTGGGCGGATCACTGGAGAGGTTAGCCGTGAGGACGCGTCGCAGGAAACGTTGATGAGATATATGACCAAGTCAGGAGGCGTGAAGCATGGAAACCATAACTAAACTATTTAAAAATAACATTCGCCAATATGGCATGATGATTGCGCTGGTCGTCATTATGATTTTGTTCGAGGTGCTGACGGGCGGCCTGCTGTTGAAGCCGATTAATATTACAAATCTGATTCTGCAAAACAGCTACATTCTCGTGCTGGCCATCGGGATGGTGCTGGTTATCATCACTGGGCATATAGATTTGTCCGTCGGTTCCATAGCCGCTTTTGTCGGTGCGGTTGCCGCCATAATGATGGTCGACTGGCAGCTTCCAGCATGGATCGCTGTGATTGCATCTTTGCTGGTCGGGGCGTTAATCGGCGCATGGCAAGGGTTCTGGGTCGCTTATGTACGGATTCCGGCATTTATCGTTACATTGGCGGGAATGCTGCTCTTTCGCGGATTGACCATGATCGTGCTGGAAGGCCAATCTATCTCTCCATTTCCGGGGGGATTCCAAAAAATCAGTTCAGGCTTCCTACCGGATTTTTCATCTACCGGTTATAACCTGGTATCCATCATTGTCGGTATTGCACTCACGGTATGGTTTATCGTGAACGAACTTCGCGAACGCCGTTCTCAGCTTAAATATGGATTTGAGGTTCCGTCACAGACGTTATTTGTACTCAAGTTGATTGTGGTAGCTGCTGTCATCAATTTGTTCACCTTCATGCTCGCGAGCTACGCGGGGATACCTAACATTCTCGTGCTGTTGTTCATACTGATCGTTGTATACTCCTTCGTCATGAACCGCACGATTATGGGCCGTCATGTGTATGCGTTGGGTGGAAATGAAAAGGCAGCGGGTCTGTCCGGTGTCAAAACGAAAAAAGTAACGTTCTGGGTATTCGTCAATATGGGCGTGCTGGCCGCCATTTCCGGTCTGATCTTTGCTGCACGTCTGAACGCGGCTACGCCGAGAGCAGGTACGAACTTTGAGCTGGATGCCATCGCGGCTTGCTTTATCGGCGGTGCTTCGGCATCCGGCGGGATCGGTACCGTTTTTGGAGCCATTATCGGTGGTTTGGTCATGGGCGTACTGAATAACGGTATGTCTCTGATTGGTTTGGGTATTGATTGGCAGCAAGGCATCAAGGGCTTGGTACTGTTGCTGGCGGTTGCCTTCGATATTTACAACAAAAACAAAAGATCAGCTTAAGCTCAGATTCGATATCGTAAAACAAGACACCTCCAGTCCCACTTAAAATGTGGATGCTGGAGGTGTCTTGTTTGTTAGGTCTTGTCAGCCAACGCAACTAATCCGTCACCATTTGTCCGCCATTGACATGCAGCGTTTGCCCTGTAATGTAGGAGCCATCATCCGAAGCCAGCAGCACATAGGCGGGGGCCAATTCATAAGGCTGCCCGGCACGCTTCATCGGCGTATTGGTGCCAAAGGTGCGGATCGCTTCGGGCGACTGTGTCACGGCATTCAGCGGAGTCCAGATCGGGCCCGGAGCAATGGCGTTCACGCGGATGCACTGATCGACCAGATTATTAGCCAGAGCGCGGGTGAAGCTGACAATGGCTCCTTTGGTAGCTGAATAGTCGATCAGATTTTTTTGACCAACATAGGCTGTAACCGATGCCGTATTGACGATGCTGGCCCCAGCCCGCATATACGGCAGTGCTTCTGTAGTCATATGGAAGAAGGAAATAATATTCGTATCAAACGTATCACGAAGCTGCTGCTCGCTGATATCCAGATACGATTCGCGCACAAACTGAATACCTAGGTTGTTAATCAGGATGTCAATACGACCAAAGGTTTCCATCGTTTGTTGAACAACCAGACAGCAGTTGCTTTTTAGCCTTAGATCGCCCGGAATTAACAAACAACGTCTGCCGAGCTTATGAATGACATCACGGGTTTCCATAGCATCTCGATGCTCATCGAGATAGGCAATGACCACATCGGCCCCTTCCTTGGCAAATGCCACAGCAACCGCACGACCAATACCGCTGTCTCCGCCGCTAATAATAGCCACCCGATCCAGAAGCTTTCCGGTGCCGATATACTTTGGATTATCATAAATAGGGCGTGGAACCATCAGGTATTCCAACCCCGGCTGTCTATATTGATGCTGGGGAGGAAAGACAATCGGAACTTCTTTACATTGGGTTTGTGTACCATAATAAGGATATTGCCAATTCATTGATAATCCCTTCTTTAGGCGTTTTGAAATCCAATATATTCAAAATGGGCGCAAGCGGTGACTCGGGATTATCGCCTTATCCCGAAATCGTCGCTCCATCTGATGGAATATGGACACGTCCCTCCAAACCTTCACGGTTGATGTGTTCCGTAAGCTCGGAGCGAGTTAGTAAACAATGGTTGATTGCTTCCATGTGGACAGCCACGATTTGTGTGTAAGAGGCATGCTGCGCAACAGCCGTTACATCTTGGGCAGTCATAATGATGGGATCACCAATCGTAAACCGAGCCCCTCCAGCGTTCACAATTGTCCACTCCGGACGGTATTTATCCAGTGCTTCCGCGACTTCACTGCACCAGATCGTATCCCCGGCCAAATAGACGACAGGTTCACCTGGTGCCTGAAACACAAAGCCGGATACGGGTCCCATCTGTTCCCCGATTTCTCCGGTGCCGTGATGCCCGGTAGTACGGATGATCTCAATTTCTCCCACGGAGCCAGCCACCGAAATCGGAGTAACCTGTGTAAAACCGTCAGCAGTAATTTGTTCTTCATTTCCGGGCTGGCAGAAGACGGGAATTTGTTTGTCCAACCAGCGTACTGCTGCCGGGTCCCAATGATCGGGATGCAAATGTGTGACGATCACAACATCAGGCTGTCCGAGTGCCTGCCATTGCGGCGGCAAGGGAACCAGCGGATTACGGCGGGCATTTTCCGTATTGGGAACCGGCGGATTTACGCCAGCATCACTCAACATCGGATCAACCAGAAATTTTACTCCAGCGTATTCGATCCATAAGGTTGCGTTGCGGATTAGTGTGATTTTCATCTATGGAAGCTCCTTTGGTAGTGAATGTTTTTGGACAGAGTGTATTTTCGGTGGTTCTTTGTTTCTGTTACAATCATATCTGACGCAAGGAGCTACAGGCTACGGCCTGCTGAAAGGAAAACCAGCATTATCGTTTCATCATGAAAGGAAAAATAACTATGGAACTATTCGTACCTGATGACACCGATCTGCGCATTCTTCATCATTTAATTGAAGACAGCTCTTTATCGCACAAGGAGATCGGTCAGCTTGTTCATTTGACAGGCCAAGCAGTAGGAGCGCGTGTTCGAAAAATGCAGGATGCGGGCATTATCGAGGGCTATACGCTGCGCTGGAACCCTGAGAAAATTGGACAGACGATTCATGCCTTTATTACGGTTTTTTTGAATTCAGGAGCAACTCACAGTGCTTTCCAGGCTTTTGCACGGGAGCATCCCTCTATTGTCGAAATCCATCGAGTGAGTGGGGAAGGCTGTTATTGGATGCGCTTGCGCATGTCATCACAGGCAGAGTTAAATACCATGCTGGATGAGCTTACGAAGTTTGGTAATTACAAATTGAGTTTTTCCATTGGTGAGATTTAACGATAAAAGCTTTCGGCGTTTGTGCCGAAAGCTTTTTTATTTGGGCGAGGGCTATGAGGTCAACGTTATAGGCTCATTTTTAAAATATGCTGTAATCCGTGTTGTCCCATTTTAGTGTTGCCTTCATCGATAAAGCCGCATTTGCGATACAGACTTTGGGCAGATAGATTACGGGCATTGACGCCCAGTACAATCTCGCGAATATGTGGGAAGTGTCTGGCGATGAACTGTGGTAGTAGAAGCAGCCCTTTCTTAGCGAATCCTTGTCCCTGATCTGCGTAATGAATAGAGAACGCGCGCAGCAGCAGTGCCTCAGAAGTATTCGTATAGTCCGCTAATTCATCCCCATCGTATAAAATGAAAAATCCAACGGGTCTTCTAGTAGCCGTAATCACGACAGGATGGCGGTGCGGATCTTCCTTGGCCAGTGTCAGCATTTCATCCGGCATTCCAGTAAACTGCTTCTGCTCCTCAGGCAAGTAGAAGGTATGTAAAATGGCATGATGTTCACAATGGTAAGGGACAAGCTCTACATTAGCAGTTGAAGAAGACTGTGAGGCGAATGTGGGATTATTCATCATTACACTCCGATCTGTATGGATTTTTAACTTTCTTTATCATCTAGTTTGCTAAAAAAAGAAACCTGAACTCGCCTTACTTACGTATTACCCATACATAAACTAGCATAGTCAAAAGGAGACGTCTACGGTTATGAAGCAGCTTACAGAATATCGGGAAAGCCAGGACGTATTGCGTCATGAGCTGAAGAATATTGAAAAATGGGAAAAGGAACAGAAGGACATTTTTTTCTGGGAAAAAATCGGTAGATGGCCTTTTATGCTGCTGGATCGGCTGACGCCCAAAGTCATTAAAGACAAGCTGGAGCAACTGCTTAATGAGATGGGTAGTTTCATTCAGAACGGCGGCAAATATTTGGTGAAGGAAGAAACGGTTCTGAACAGGCTGAAAAAGATGGCCCATGAACATGTAATTCAGCAAAATGGCGCAGATTCCGTGTCGGATACGCAGGACCTGCCTCGTGCCGGGGAAAACGCTGATTCGGAACATAGTGCCGAACCTAGGTGGGAGTTGAAGCAGGCGGCTGAGCTCCCGTTAACAATCATGGATCGGACTGCTGACGATATGACGTCGGCTCGTATTACCTTTGCTACCGCTCAGGGAGCAACAACGGGAATTGGCGGTGTGTTTACGATTGCGGCGGATATTCCTCTTTTGCTCGGCTTGTCACTCAAAGTGCTTCAGGAAATAGCCTTGTGTTATGGCTTTAATCCCCATGATAAGCAGGAACGCATTTTTATTATTAAATGTATGCAATTTGCTTCATCCGATATTGTGGGTAAGAAGGCCGTATTAGAGGAGCTGGCTTTGTTTGATGATCCTTCACGTCAGGCACAGGTTTTTTCCCAGATGCAGGGATGGAGAGAGGTCATTAACACTTATCGTGACCAGTTTGGATGGAAAAAGCTGCTTCAAATGGTCCCGATTGCGGGTATTTTGTTTGGCTCCATTGCGAACCGAAGCGCTATTAGTGACGTAGCTGAAGCAGGGAAAATGCTGTATCGGAAGCGTCGGATTTTAATGCGTTTGGCAGAAGTAGAGAGTGAGGAGTTACGTTAGGTGGGTATAAAGGTGTGCAGCGGCCAAAATGGCCGCCACACGTTTGCCTGTTACACTTCGGCTCCATTTTCTTCCGCCCAGCGGTTCAGGGTTTTATCTGTAGGAAGCAGGAAGGTTAAGATGCCGAGCAGTGGCAAAAAGCCGCATAGGAACATGATGTGAGTGATGCCTACCTTGTCGATCCAGTTGCCGAGCACAAGTGCGCCCACACCACCAAGGCCAAAAGCGAGGCCCGTAATGAGACCGGACACGGTCCCGATTTTGCCGGGCACGAGCATCTGTGCATATACGACTGTGACCGAAAAGCTAGACAGCATAATAAATCCGATAATTGCCAGCAGGATTGCCGTCCAGAATTGGTTGGCATAAGGTAGTGCCAGTGCGAGTGGTGCAGCTAATACCATGGACAGAAAAATCATGTTGCGTTTACCAAAACGGTCCGCGAGCGGACCGCCAAAGAAGGTGCCCAGCGCTCCAGCCCCGAGGAACAGGAAAATGTAAAGCTGTGCATCAGCCAATGGCATTTTAAATACTTCCATCAGGTAAAACGAATAGTAGCTTCCGACCGAGGTCGAGTACCACGAACGGACGAATACCAGTAGAATGAGGACAATCATGGCAAACATAACGCGGTTACGCACTTCGGGCTTCATGCGGCGTGCCACCGCTTTTTTGCGTGCAATGCCTTCTGTACGTAGGACGTTACCGTACCAGCGGGCGATGAACGATTGCACCACAATTCCCGCTGCCGCAATACCTGTGAACCAGATCGCGCCAAATTGTCCTAACGGAATAAAAATCCAGCTCGTGAGCATCGGCGCCAGCGATTGGCCCGCATTGCCGCCAACTTGAAAAATGGATTGTGCCAATCCCCGACGCGGCCCGGCCGCCATATGGGATACGCGCGAGCCTTCAGGGTGAAAGGCAGCCGAGCCCAGACCCACAAAAATGACTGCGATCAGCACCGCTTTATAATCGGCAGCATAGGCGAGCAACAGCATGCCAGTCAGCGTAAAGCCCATGCCGATGGGAAGGATAGCGGGCGTAGGCCGTTTGTCTGAAAACAAGCCAATCACAGGCTGCATGATTGAAGCTGTAAAATTGATCGCGAATGAAATCCAGCCGATTTGCGTGTAGTTCAGGCTCATAGATTCCTTTAAGATCGGAAAGATCGCTGGAATGACCGATTGAATCGAGTCATTGAACAGATGGACGAAACTGATCGCAATCAGTATCGCAAAAACGGTGCCTTTCGCTTGTGGACCCGGGAGGGGGAGCGATCGGCCCGTTTCATTTTTTGTAGCAGATTTACTAGTCATGGCATCCTCCGAATATGTATGTATATTTTAAGATATAGGAAGCGATCCGTTTGCAGCAAATGGCTGAAAGTGGGATAAAGGCCACCTTTACTCATTACTGCTTGCCCATCCTGCTGGATACTCTTCATTGCTCCATTTAGTTAGAATTTCTAAAATGACATATCCGAATTCAAACATTTACCATCCTCAAAACCGATATATATGTGAGTATTTTGCATAAGTCCCAAGAGCGCTTTTCAAATCAGCAATATTGAGATCGAAGTGATCTAGTTCGTCTATATAATGTATTTTTGAGCGTTGGGAATGAAGTTATGCAAAATATTGATATTGAAATATAGATAGAAAAGGGGAACCACGATGAGAAAAGCAATGAAGATTTTGCTGGCAGTATCTTTGGTATGTGGAGCGGTGGTGGGAACTGCGTTAAACAATGGAGAAACAGCAGTAGCGGCAAATGTAACGACGAACAACACTTGGAAAAACGCTAAAATTATAGACGTGATCGACCGGAATAACTACATACTGGATGACGGTTCTTTATGGAGAAAGAGTATAGATGGCCCGGTTATTGAGAAATTGAATTTGAAAGGCATTACAGGCAGCAAAAACGAGAGCCAAGGTTATTATGGCTGGACTGAGGACGGGAAGGTAGCCATCTGGGATGATAACTCCGACCCAAAAGTGACGGCTCAATCCTCAGGAGTTAAAGAAATTACAGGTGAGGGTTTGGCTATTAAAACCGATGGGACGATCTCCTGGGGAAGAGAACAGGTTGAGGGAATATCGGATGCTATAGACGGTGATAAGGTAAGTACTTACTTTACGGTTCTTACTCGATCCGGTGATGTATGGTATTCCACAGGGTACGCAGAATCTAAGCCCCGCAAGATAGGTCATGTAGATGGTGCGCTTGATATCAAAATGAGTACGGCGTATGCTGCAGTGCTTAAGGAAGATGGCCATGTCACGATGCTGGATATGCTGACCAATGAACCACCGCGCGAAGTGGGAAGTGATATTGCTTCGATTTTATGGAAAAAAGGTACACATGTCTTGATTACTGTACATCATGACGGGACTGTATGGAGCTATGACCGAATGAAGAAATATCCAGCTGTGCAGCTTAGCGGGTTGTCTAATGTTGCACGGTTGGTTGATTCGCCTGACGAGCTTTTTGCACAATTAAAGGATGGCTCTTGGGTCGGCTATAAGGACGGAATCACGACTGCGCTGAGCTTGCCTACATTAACGGGTATGTCCTTGTTGACGACCTCCAAAGAGGCTGCCATCGGCGATACGATTCAATTAAATGTACAAGAGACGTATTCGAACGGTTATCGACTAATACGTCATCCCGAAGCTAGTGAGATTGAAGTGGAGAAACCGCAGGTTGCCGAGCTACAGCAGAATGGTTCCGGTACACTCAAAGTAAGGGGCATTGGAAGCACATCCGTAGCTCTGCGGACCGAAGGAATACCCTCTTCTTTTACACTAAAGGTATCGTCCGATCAAACCTTGACCGGGGCGGCTATACTGAACGGCAATGTGTATTTGCCTGTGCAGTCTGTGTTCAAGACGCTGGGTGGATCTGTTATCGTGGCGAACCAGACCTTTACGATCAAGCTGGGTAAAAACAATATCGTACTCCAAAAAGGGAGTTCCACCGCAATGGTGAATGGTAAACCTGTTGCACTGAAGGGCAAGGTTCAAACGGTTAACGGACAGGTTGTATTCCCGGGAACATTACTGACCGATCTGAAGTTGGGCGGATTCAAATGGAATCGTGACCGCCAGCAAGGAGAATTATCTGTGGGCGCTACCAAGCTGGTCATTGAGACGCCGGAAACGGCAAAAATTATCAGAGCCATTGATCTGGGCAGTCTGTCCAAATTAATTGGCAAAACCTATTGGGTCAATAACTTCTATAGCGCTGGAGAGCGATTTGGCAAGGTAACAGTTAAAGATATCGAAGTCAGCACGGACCCGAATGGTGTTAAATCTTACGAAGTTATTTTCCAGGGGGCCAATGGCGAAACTTATGACACGTTTTCCATCCTCGGAGCTTCACGCATTCCACAAATGCTGTCTGATTCCGATCAATTTCTGACTTACGATCCGTACAAGAAATACCAATGGTCGCAAGCCATCTGGAACAAGATTAAAAATAATGAGGTAAGCTTGGGCATGAATACGACGCAGGTGCAGTTCGCATGGGGAAACCCAACAGTCAGAGAAAAGGGGGCTGCTTCAAACGGAACTCAAGTCGAAGCCTGGGTATACGGCAACCGTAGTCTTTATTTCAAGGCGGTAGCTTTCGTGAATGGCAAAGTCATAGAAGTATGGCTGTAGGGTAGCTGGTTTTTCTATAACGGTTTGAACGAGGTGTCTCCAGAGTCGTATATACGGCTCTTGGGATGCCTTTTTTTCATTTAACAAAACTAAGCTCTTGATTTAACAAACTTAAGATATGATTCTTTATGTCATACATCTTGTTATATAGATAATAGCTCCGTAGAGAAAGTATGAAGAGCACCAGAGAAGAGAGGATCTGATTTGAGAATGAAATCGCTAAGGAAACCATTATCAGTTGCATTACTATCTTTACCATTACTTCTAGGTTCCCTGGGTGGAAGTTATGCGAGTGCGGCAACCCTACCAACAACGGTAACTCCAACAGAACCGTCATGGGGATACTTCGTAGATCATTATAAAAATAATAGTTCTGCAAATAAGACGGAAAGCTCTAATCCGACTCTCGGATTGCTCTCCGAATTTAATAAGCTTTGGACTCCCGGTGCTACTTGGGATACAGGTACCAAGCAAAACAGCAGCGTGCTGGACGCCAATATTCAAAAAGTGATTGATATAGCTGCCCGTCGCACTTCTAGTGAGGCTGATGCAGCTTATTTGGATGATCGCAGAAACCAGAGCTACAGTGTGATCGACGGTCTGGTTTCGCTCACTGATGTATATCGAAAGAATGCAGGTGCCACGACAACGATCAACGACATTCCGGCAGATGCTCTGACTAAGAAATACGAAGATGAGGGAACGAATGCTGGGAGTACAAGCTCCAATCTCGGCAACATCGTAAATCTGGTAAATACCTTGCGCGGGGAATATTCTACGACGAACCCAGCTAAGTCTTATTTTAGCTACCCTCGCCCATTTCGCTGGAGCGATAACTCAGTAGTTGTTCCGAGCCTTATTCCCGCTCTCAAAGCTGATGCTACTAGCGATGGCGGCTTTCCTAGCGGTCATACCAATGCTGCGTATCTCAGTTCTATTGCTATGGCCTACGCCGTGCCGGAGCGTTATCAAGAACTGCTGACGCGAGCTTCGGAGCTGGGCAATAACCGTGTTGTTGCTGGTATGCATTCACCGCTTGATGTTATGGGAGGGCGTGTCATGGCAACGGCGATGGCGGCTGCTATCCTGTCTGATCCAGCCAATAGCAGCTTGAAGAAAGCCGCTTATCAGGATGCTCGTAAACAACTGCTATCTCAAAAAGGTACAGCTCCAGATCGGTTCAGCAATTATGCCACAAACAAAAAAAATTATAATCAACGATTAACATACGGATTCAGTCAGGTTAATCCAACTACGACGCCAATGACAGTGCCTAAGGGAGCTGAGGTACTATTGGAGACACGCTTGCCTTACCTGGATAGCACACAACGTCGTTGGGTTTTGGCTACCACGGGGATTCCTTCCGGCTATCCTGTACTTGATGATGCTGAGGGATGGGGACGATTGAACTTGTTTTCCGCTGCGGATGGCTACGGTGCTTTCGCCAATAATGTGACGGTGAATATGGACGCTTCCAAAGGCGGTTTCAATGCATTGGATCGCTGGCGCAATAATATCTCTGGTGTTGGAAAGCTGACTAAAAAGGGAACAGGTACGTTGAAGCTAATGGGTAACAATACGTATTCCGGCGGTACACAGATCGACCAAGGTACTTTGGAGGGAACTTCGGAAACGGCTTTCGGAAGTGGTGGAATTACGAATAACGGGGGAACTCTTCTTAAAAATGCTTCTGGAAAGCTGATTATTGGCGGAAATTACAGACAATCTGCCAAGGGAACACTTGAGCTTAACCTGCGCAGTAAAAATGATGTACTCAAAACGAGGGGAACAGCTATACTCAACGGAAAATTACGTCTGAATTTTTCTAACAAATATGTACCGGCTAATGGTGCTACGATCTTAACTTATGCTAAACGGAATGGAGCATTTTCTTCGATTGAAACGGTAGGTTTACCAAGCAATTATAAAGTGAAGGTTATCTATACAGCTGACAGTGCTCAGTTGAAAGTCACGAAGTAAAACATAATTAGCTCGCTATATAACAATTGAAGTGCACCTTTAAAATACATGGGGATAAACCAGAAGGTTATCCCAACGTGTATTCTAGGGGTGCACTTTATTGTTTAAGGATAGGGAGTATTAGCTTAACGGTTATCGATCTTTTCCGGGTACATATCATGGTTCATCATGCGGTGCTCCGCTATCTGTTCATACTTCGTTCCTGGCTTGCCGTAGTTGGTATACGGGTCGATAGAGATGCCACCGCGTGGCGTGAATTTGCCCCATACTTCAATGTAGCGAGGGTCCATCAGCTTAATCAAGTCATTCATGATGATATTGACGCAGTCTTCATGGAAATCGCCGTGGTTACGGAAGCTGAACAGGTACAGCTTAAGGGATTTGCTTTCTACCATTTTAATATCAGGGATGTAGCTGATGTAGATGGTTGCAAAATCAGGCTGTCCTGTAATCGGGCACAGGCTGGTGAACTCCGGGCAATTGAACTTTACAAAATAATCCCGATACGGATGTTTATTATCAAAGCTTTCGAGAATGGCGGGATCATAGGCAAAAGTGTATTGTGTGCCTTGATTGCCAAGTAGGGTAACGTCGGTCATTTCTTCGGGTGTTCTTCCGGTCATATGGATGCGGCTCCTTAAGTTTAGTTTGGTAAAAGAGAGAGGGAGTTATGAGAATGGGAAGGTCGCTCCGCGAAGGATTTGAGCTTCCGATCGCTGTTGAAATGGGATTCTTTCTGATGATTTAAAAGATATAGGTTAGAATCCCATTTCAAAGGCGAACGCTAACGCTTCTCCAGCTTCAAATCCTCCGCTTCGCTGCCGACCGCCGTCAACACCATAAAGTCCCTGCTCGTTTACCTGTAGGTTGGGGCAGAAGTGAATAATGCTCGCTCCTATATGAAAGGAGCGTTGTGAGAAACCCCGTCCTCGGACGAGGGTTTCTTTGTAACTTGGATGTCGAAGGTGTACTTCGACTATCTTGTGTATCACATACAGCTCATACGGAATATATTACATATAAGTGTTATACGCCGCGTTTGTTGCCCCATACGAGGGTGTGGAGCTGTGGGAGTACTCTTACGTCGTTTAGTCGGGAATCGTCCATGACACGGTCGATAAGCCATTCATAACGATGGAGTAGGGACTCCGCAATCTGTCCGGTGTTCTCCGTGTTCACATCTGGATTACCCGTCTGGAGGAACAGCGGTACGTGTGGATAGCGCTCGTGAACGGTGCGGGCGTAGGCAAGATCGGTGTCATCGAAGATGACGACCTTCAAGCTGCAAGCTCCGATATAGAGCCGCGCAGATTCATTAGCGGGTTCCTTCAAGCCCGTTGTGGTTGGGACGTTGGACGTAGCTCGGGGCTCACTAGCCATCTTCCGGTTCGACAGACGGGCGACGATATCATCCAGCACATCCCAGTTGGTCGTCATACCCGAGCTGGGTGGCTTCGGGGACAGGGTTACCTCATCGATATCGTACAGCCATTCCTGCCAGCGGGAGCCTTGTGTTTCGACAGCGGTGGCAATGCCTTGGCTGCGTAGCAGGGTGATTAGCTCCCCAAGCTGCGGTAGCAGGGCAGGATTTCCTCCAGAAAGGGTCACATGCGAAAACCGTTCGCCACCGATGGCCTTCAGCTCCTGCCAAATGTCTGTGGCACTCAGACGACGGATCTGATCCTTGGCGCTGCCGTCCCAGGTAAAGGCGGAGTCACACCACGAGCAATGGTAATCGCAGCCTGCGGTGCGAACAAACATCGTTTTACGACCAATGACCATCCCTTCGCCCTGAACGGTGGGACCAAACACCTCTAGTACGGGAATAGGGGCTATTTGGGTCCCGCGGGAGGCTGTCATGGGTTGGTGAGTAGTCACGGTATTACTCATCGAGCATCCACTCCCGTCGGAACTCGGCGTAGCTGGTAGGTGTCTCGAACAACCGTACAAACTCGGTACGTCCACCTTCGACACGGTTGCAATATGCATCCGAGGTCAAGGCTGACTCCATTTGTTCAAAGATCCAGACGACCATATTTTCCGCCGTTGTATTCATTGGAGGAAGCGTCTCATTCAAGTAACGATGGTCCAGAAAAGGTTCAATCCGCTCTTTCCAGATCGTTTTGATGTCACCAAAATCCAGCGTTAGACCCGTTTCGCCCGGTATACCGCTTATGCCAAAAACGACGATGTAGGTATGACCGTGCAGATTTTTGCATTTGCCTTCGTAGCAGTGCAAATGATGTGCTGCATCGAATGTAAATTGTTTGCTGACCAATACACGTTTGCGGTGATAACGCAGCTGAGAGTGCTTAATGTCTGTCCCGAACTGCTGGAGCTTGTCGACAATGCGGAAGGTACCTGGATCACGCATGACCTTCAACTCCTTGGGAGGAAGCTCCGCGCATCGCGAGATATTGCTCGAGTCCAGCACGGCGAAGTTTGCAAGCAGGGCATTCGCCACAGCCGTCGCCAATGACGCCGTTATAGCACGTTAGTGTACGTGTTCTTACAAATTCAAAAGCTTTCAGCTCATCGGCCATCTGCCAGGTTTCGGCCTTGTTCAGCCACATGAGCGGGGTATGAATCACAAAGGGATAGTCCATCGAAAGGTTCAGTGTGACGTTCAGCGATTTGATAAAAGAATCCCGGCAATCGGGATAGCCGCTGAAATCCGTCTCACAAACGCCTGTAATCAAGTGGCGCGCTCCTTTTTGCTTGGCGAGAACTCCCGCGAAGCTCAGGAACAGAAGGTTGCGACCGTCTACAAAGGTGCTAGGCAGTTCGCCTTCCTGTTGTGTAATGTCAATGTCGGTGCGTGTGAGGGCATTAGGGGCTAGTTGATTAAGCAGGCTCATATCCAGTACCGTTTGCGGAACACCTAGTTCACGGGCGATTCCAGCGGCTACTTCGATTTCCTGCTTGTGGCGTTGACCGTAATCGAACGTCACGGTTTCTACTTCAGCAAAATGTTTTTTTGCCCAAAATAAACAGGTTGTGCTGTCTTGGCCGCCGCTGAATACGACGACTGCTTTTTCGTTTGCAAACATAAAAAAACCTCTCGATCTTCTTGGAATGGTGCAAGACACGGAGTCTTGTCACTTGGAAGAAGGAGAGTTCTTGAACCGACTTCAACAAAAAACAGGCCTTGCCCCGCGAATTCATTTTTCTTGCGGAGGACAAAGCATCGTTAGTTTTTTATAGAGGGAGTTCGCGAACCTCTCCCATGCATGACGCATGGATTTTCTTCATTAGTATCTGCCACGAGGACAGACGGCTTTAGCATTGTCATTATAGCATGGCAGGGCTATTTGATAAACACTCCACCAAATGGAATGACTTCCCGTAAAAAGCGCTTGATCACGCCATCGTCGTTCATATCCTGTTGGAGCCGCCGATGATGTTCCCCGGCATGGAATAGTACGGTACCCTGTCCGGTCATTTTAAAATGATAGTTCATATGCTGGCTGGCCAGATGGTTGCCGTACACGGTCAACTCCAGTTTGGCGTTTTCGGGATAGGCAATGACGCTGCTCGCATCCACATATATCGGCTCTGTCGGATGAAGCTGTTCTTGACATACCAATCCCTGTGTCAAAAGACCGATTTGACCCACACCGTCAAATTTCATTTTTATAACATCGCGGCTAAACAACATGTTTTTCATGCTTAGCAGCTTGGTACGCATTTGAATACCGGAGCTGTACCAGAACAGGTTGCGAAAATCGTATAACAGATCATCGCTTCCTTCAAGCTTAATCATTTTTAGACTAAAGCCAGGTGGAAGTGCGGCAATTAGGCGACAAGCACCTGTGAAATCGGCCTGAATCAGTTTGTGTTTGCGATACATGCCCTTTATATTCATTAGTTTATCACTACGGCCTGAGCTGGGTCCGCGGTATGCGATGATTTGCTGCGGATGCAGAACGTGCAGCTTTTCTCCTTCCGCCAGGTCGAGCGTTACGACCGAACCGACGCTTTCATCATGGTGTTGTCCTGCTTGTATGTCCATTCAGACCTTTCATCCTTTCAGGCAGTTAGTATCTTCCCGAACGTCGACGCATCCCGTAACGCAACAGTCGGATACCGATAAAATAACCGGCCAGCAGAATTATAGCTGTGATGATGAGCATTTTATTTCGGTGTGAAGCCTGATCGCGCTGGGTTTGAAGATTTTTTAATTCTGTGACAGTGTCAGTCAGCTTGCGGTTTTGCTCCAGTAATTGGGCGTTTTGCTCTTGATAGGCTTCTAAGCTGTTACGGGCCTTCTCCAGATCCTCCTGTGTTTGTCGGTAGCTTTCCTTGAGCTGATACACATCACCGGGCAACCGCGAAAATTGCTCGAAGCCTTGGTACACATCATCCCAATAAGCAGCATGTACTTCGGGTACACGAGTTATCCCAAAAATAAACAAAAGTGCTATAGCAGCGCAGACAATGCGGCGGTACAAAGCAAAACGACAAGTTGGTCGTGCCAAGAGATGTTCCCCCTTTTGATAAACCAAGATGTTAGATGATATAGATCATTACCCATATGACATGGTTACGTATAATATAACGATTCGGATGCAGATTTTAGAATAGACGGACGATAAATATGAAGAAAATGTTCTCAAAAAAGTCGATATATTAGTTTAAGTGTACCTTAAAACGGGTATATCAAGGAAGCGGCAACATTCCGGCATTTTTCCCAGCATATGAGTAAAGAACGATCCGCACCTGATCAGGGGCTTAAGTTGAATAAATGAACTGAAATATATTAAAAATTGATATAAAAGGAGATTTTGCAAGATGAATGAGAGAGAACAAAACTATAAAACTTTAAAAATCACTGTAAATGGAAAGCCGTTATCAAAGGATCTCGTCGTAGATAGCACTACTTTTGCTCCTATATCTGATATTTGCACAAAAACGAATGTTTCTTTAACAGAAACTACAATCTCATAAGTAAATATAGAAGTAGACTATAAAATAGCCCGGCATACGCCGGGCTATTTTTGCGCATTCATGTAATTCAAATGGTTTAAAATGTTATTTACCAAACTAGGTCCCCCTTCATAAAGATTCCCATGTATAATTTTCACAATCAAACATACGTTCCCTGACAATATAGTGTCAGATAACACTGTTAATTTAGAGTTACATGTTCTTTTAGGGGGAATTTACCAGTGGTGAAGTCAATGCTCAATGTAACGTACACATGGGACAAAGAGTCTATATCTGCGAATGGGTCCAAACAAGTAAATCTACTGATAGAATGGGGCTATGGAGCTATACGCAAAAGAAAAGGAAATCTAATACCGAAAGCAGCGGGATGTGACCTTCAACTCCAGTTCATTCCAGAAAACGGGGTAAGTCTATTAAAAGCTGAAGGGGTAAGGCTCGGTTTTAAACGCTCGGAAAACGGAGATAGAATGTTTGTTCACTGTGGTGATGTAAGGCGGGGAAAATATAGACAGGCTATTTTGACGTTTTCTATACCGGCTCACTCGTCCGGAAGACATACGATTGGAATGATGGAGTGGAGCTGGCGCAAGCCATCGCAGGAAAAGCGAACGCTGATCCGGACAGACCAGCTCTACATTCATTTTACGCATCATCTTGGTCTGCTGAGCATTCCATCCAACCCGAAGGTGGAAAAATACATAAAACTGAATGAGACGCCTCCTATTGTAAAAAAGGCATTGCGTATGTACGAGAAAGGGGAATATGAGCAAGGGGCGTTCATCCTTACCAGACAAGCAGATGAATTACTTATACGTGCAGCAAGAAGCGATGATATGGACTACCTGCAGGAAGCCGAGTTGCTTCTGGCTATACGTAATAAATGGAGTGGTACTTTTGTATCATTTACAGCGTATAGTTCTAAAGTCTTTTTTAATAAGGCGATATCGCTAGAAAATGTTCGTTTTACTGAAAATGATACTTTGAGATAGGCAATTATGCTAGTTTATTTGTGTAATATAGTGAGTCTAATTTACTATCTTTTTGTAAAGGAGAGACTTCCTTGACTGATCGGTTGATACGTTTAATGCGGATTATTACTATTGTTCAGGCAAATCCAGGGATATTGGCAAGAGAGCTTGCCGAACGTTGTGAAACATCAGAACGTACCATATACCGAGATATGGAGGCGCTAAGCGCTATGCATATACCGATTACGAATATGGGGCATGGCAAGGGGTACATTTTTATTAGCAATTTTGCTTTGTATCCTTTGAATTGGACGGAAGAAGAGGCAGAGGCTTTTACTAAGCTGGGAGAGATTATGGAAACGGTAAAGCCTCTTTTACCGCCAGCTTTTGAAAGTGCTTATGAGAAAGTGATGGCCTCTAGTCAGAAAAAAAAGATGGACCAGACGAGCTTCGCGCAGGAAATGAAAAATATTGTCCGGCTCGGCTCGACACTTGATCGGGAAAACCAGCCCTATCTGCTCAGGCTGATTGTTTTAGCGAGTCTTACGCAGCAGACTATTGAAGCGGAATACAGCTCACCTCAAAATGAAGATGTATCACTCGTTCAGGTGGATCCTTATTGTTTGGTTCCGCAGGATCGGCGATTCTATATGCTTGGTTTTTGTCACAAGCAATCCGCGATGAGAACCTTTCGGATCAGTCGATTTCGGAACATGAGAATTTTGCCGTATACGTTTCAAAAAAATACAACTGAAATGGAAATGTTTTTTAAAGGGACCTGGTCGGTGACCAAAGGAAATCAGAATATCCGGTTTGTGGTACGTTTTTCTGCCGAGTCTGTATATCGGGTCAAAGAAGAGGAGCTGTTCATCAAGCCTTTTCTTAGGGATTTGCCGGATGGAAGTTTGTTGTTTGAGGTGACGGTCAATCATGACCGTGAATTTTTGGATTGGCTCACTTCCTATGGAGCTGAGGCCGAGATCCTGGAGCCTTTACGGTACCGCAAACGAATGCAAGAAATGCTGCGGACCTGGGGGACATTCTATTTCGATAAAAAGGCAGGAAATCAAGAATAACAGGGGGAGATCCCCCGGAACGGGCCGGGGAGCTATCCGCTTAACGGTCCTTAAACAGGTTGGCGAGATTGCCAAAAGGACTGTACTGCTCCTGTTCTTCTTCTGGTGAGGAGTAGACGAGCTTCGATCCACGGCTTTCCTCATCGTCAGCAGCATTATGAACTAATGTAATACGATCAAAATGGTACATGAAAACCTGAGCGGTGTTCACGGCATCATCCAGTGCCCGGTGTTGTTGACCGTCAAAGTCAATGTTGCACAATTCCAGCGCCTGAGACAGGCTCAACTGACGGTACTTTCCATTGGAACCAAACAGACGGGAAATCTGCTTCTGTATATCATTTGTATTATGAATCCATCCGAGATCTACATGATGGGTACGACAATGGGATACCAGCTTCTGACGGTCATCCGGGCCCCATGCGCATAAATAATAAGGGGAATCCGTACCGAGCCAGGCTATGAATTCCTTCACAGCTTCAGGAAATAGTGGAGCGGCATCAATATCTCGTTGAGTAATACCTGTGAACTGAACGGTATCTGTAGAGAGTACAGGCCGATTCGAGGGTCTTACAAAACTGTGAAACGTATCCGCAACGTATAGGCCATCGTCTCCCTGAACAACTTTGACGGCACCGATATCAATGATTTCGGAGGAATATCTGGCGTTACGACTAACGGTAAATTCAAGATCGTAAATAATGTATTGCATTTCTGGACTCCTTTCACACATATAACTGATCCCGATGGGTATCGGGACGAATGTTCTCTGCCCGAATGACTCTTCTCCATCATACCTCTCGGTTCACAACTTGTCAGCGGTTAAAAGGTTTGCTTTTAAAAAAAAATATGCGATGTCCAAATAAGCTTGGACTATCGCATATCTAAAAACGCACTGACATACAGCAGCATCCGAAACCACTAGGATTCCGGACGCTGCTTTTGCTAGCTATTGAATTAGGCCGGGAGGTCTAACTTTTGTCCCGGATAAATGCGGTGAGGATTCTTCAACTTATTCAACTGCTGAAGCTGTTGCCAGGTGGTACCATGTTTGCGGGAAATGTCATACAGCGTATCCCCGGATTTCACAACATATACATGGTTATTTGTAACTTGTGCAGAATTTGATGTCTGCTGTGGCTTGGCTGTTTGAGACTTTGCCGGCGCCGGTTTTGCGGGTGCTGGTTTCGCAGCCGGTGTAGGAACGGGTTGCGGCTTTTCCTGCACAGGTGCAGGTGTTGCGGTTGAGGCAGACGGCCCAGCTTGTGTGGCAGGGACAGAAGTTTTACCGTCAGCCTTGGCTTCTTGAATGCGACCGTCCGCTTGTACTTGCAGGCTAGCGGAGCCGACCTTTTGCATATAGCGGATTAACGCCTCATCAAGCGAGCCGAACATACCTGCTTGTGGATATTTAGCGAACATCGTATATTGGTCACCACCTACGGCAGTAAAATCATTGGTGGCCAGTGTGTATGTTGCCTCAGGATCAAGTGTTTTTCCGCCGATCAGGATGGAATGAACACGGCTGCCTTTGGCTGCTGATGTGTCTATTTTGAAGGTGATACCTGATACCTGTGGGAAACCTCCGCTTGGCTCTGGATAGGAGGCTGTACCATTTTCCAGTGCGGCCTGAATGTCAGAGCCCTTCACTTTCAGGGTAACGATCTGGTTGCCGAAGGGCAGTACAGTGATGATGTCTCCCTTGGTTACCGTCCCTGTCTTGATGGAAGCCCGGATGCCGCCACCATTCGTTAAAGCTACGTCTGCTCCCGAAATGTCACGCATAGCATCGGTGAGCAGGTCACCGAGATTGGTTTCACTTGCACGTACCTTTTCGCGTGCTCCTTCCAGATCCACACTCGTTTGCGTTACAACCTCTTTAAGAATAGGTTCCTGGTCCTTTTGAATGGAGGCGATCAATGCAGCAATCTCAGCGTTGGGCTGAACGTCGACTGCTTGAGTCGAATCAATCAGCTTGGCTTGCTTTTGCGTAACCTTACCGCCGTCGACCCATAAGTCCACAACACCCAAATACTTGGTGTATTCACCTGCGCTAGCGATCAATGTACCATTGTCACTAACCAAGCCTTTTTCCAGTACGGTATGGCTGTGTCCATCGATGAAAATATCAATGCCAGGCACTTCCTTAACAACCTTGAGGCTGGTGTCCTTACTAGACGCATCCTGCCCCAGGTGACCAAGAACAACAACGACATCTACTTTGCTGCGGATTTCATCAACAGCCGCTTTGGCCTCAGCCGCAGGATCGGTGAATTGAATACCCTCAACATTTTTGGGATTCGTCTTATATGCTGTTTCTGGCGTAGTCAGACCGATAATACCGATTTTAACGCCGTCCACTTCTTTAATAACATAGGGTTCGAACAAACGTGTTCCGTCTGTTTGTTTAATATTGGCGCTGAGCACAGGGAACTGAATCTCCTTACTTAGCTCAACAAGATGCTTCCAACCATAATTAAACTCGTGGTTACCCGGAACCATAGCATCATAACGCAGCTTGTTAATCACTTTCACAATGCTCTCACCGTTAACCAAAGTAGCGAAGGTCGTTCCATGAACGGTATCCCCGTCATCTAGCAGCAGTGTATTGGGATTGGAAGCCCGGTACTGATCAATGATACCCGCCAGCTTGGCGAATCCCATTTCCTTGTCGTTCGCGACCACGTGGGCATGGGTATCGTTCGTATGTAGGATGGTGATGTGCTTACCGCTGACTGGAGCCGTTGCCGTTCCCGCTGTTCCCACATTGGTTGCTGGGTCTGCTGCTGCTGTACCGAGACAACCAAGTAGAAGCGCGGCAGTCGTCAGGATCGACGAGAGTTTTTTCCATGAGTTCATGTTGTTCCTTCAACCTCCCATAAAATGAATGAATTAGAGAAACCGCTTACGACCACATTTTATCAGATGATTGTAAAAATAACTTCTATTTTATATCAAAGCATTAAAATTTTTTGATATATCGGTTGTTAAATCTATCGTCTAGTTACCTATATTATAGAGGAAGTAATCAACAGCAGCTCACAGAATGAGAACTAATGTTCTAATTTATGGTCAAAAAAAAGGGCAGTCTCTTTGGGCAGCCCGATACGGGGTAAATAGTGATCCAACGTTTCGTCAGCTAGTGGCGGTTTTCCTTCACTCAGCAAAAGCACGGCAAACCGATTGGCCTGCTGTTCAAATTTTCCTGGGGAAAAGTAGGAATGCTCCTCCATAAAAAAGCGGCTGATGCCTTTATGCAGTCGGTCATGTCCCAATTCATGCGCACAGACGAACCGTTCCCATTCGGGTGTGAGGCCATTGTGGATAACGATAAATCTTCTACGCAGCTTGTGGTAATACAGCCCTTTGGTTGTGGGGCCTAGATCGCAGTATCGGATATGGATACCTAGGGCTTTCGCAATATCGAAGGGGCAGTTGGTACGGTATTTTCGGACAAGTTTGTGAATGAGTTCGTTCATACGCTCACCTGCTATCCCTGATCTTTGCCCGTTCGGGGCTCTTTGGGCTTTTTATGTTTGTTCATCTGCTTGGCTTCCCAGAACAGACCTGTCAGCACGTCTTTGATCCGTTGACGATCTTTTTCATCCAGCGGAATGCCATCGAACATTAATTCGTCGTCTTCCTCCAGCATTTTTTTAAAATCCCGGCGGTCTTTAGAGGTTGCCCATTCCGGCACAGTAGAAGGATAAAGTTCATGTGGACTTGGCTCCATTGAATCATCGTCTCCCCAATATCCGGCGGCCTTCATCATTTCGGTATAGGATACGCTAAGCGCGTCCGCTATTTTGCGGAGAGTGGAGGGTTTGGGAATTCCGCGCAGTCCATTTTCAATGCGGGAAATTTGTGAATTGCTAATACCTGCAGCATCTGCCAACTGGTTGATGCTCCATTGTTTGTGCTCACGCTGCTGCTTTAAGTAAGTTCCGAATGCTGGCTGTTCCACAATGGGGGCTCCTTTCTGCAAGAGAATCATAGATATTAGTTTTATTATACCATTAGGTAAATAGTAAAAGCACGTAATATGCCAAAAGGCATAGGAAAATAAAGCGAATATCCTGTTTTTGGAGCTATACTGCTTTTTTTGAGGATGGATACCTATCCTAAATAATGTTATGTTATACTCAAGATACGAACAAAAGGGGAACAAATTGTAAACACGAGCGTTTTTCTATTTCAGGATTTTGCAAAATTCGATTCCAGTCGCTTCGAAGTGCAAAATCCTCATTTAAAAATACATCATTGTCAAAAGGCATAAGATAAGGAGTGTTGCTTTACATGAGAAATAACTTACCCGAATTGGACCGTCGCAAAACGCAGAATGCATTGGAGGGTGTGTTTGAGAAATACCGAATTTATAAAACGATTACTTTTATGGATCGGGAGAGCTTTATTACTGCTGGCTATACGGATCGCCCGAACGGACCAACGAATGTGACAAGCGATCCAACGGCTCGGACAGCCGTATATAATGTAGATGCTCCTGCCGCCCGCTTGGCCTACTGCGAAATGGTGGATACCGTAGTGAGTCGCTTGAATGAACGCGAACAGCTGCTCATCCGTGAACGTTATTTAAAGGATGACGATGTGTTTGATTACAAGGTTTACAATTATGTGTTAGACCCGCCAGTCAGCAAGGATACGTATACGAAGCTTCGTACGCGTGCTTTTTACAAAATGGCGCTTGCGCTGGCGGACCAAGGCATTTTGAATCTGGCAGGCTTGCAGAAGGGCGCGGATCGAAAACTGGGTTAATGTAATAATTATCCACTTGTTCTCATTTCTATTTTAAAATCGTTTCCTAAAAGGCTTTGATTTCCTGTAATAACAGGGATCAAGGCCTTTTTTCATGACGGGAACACATGTTCTCGAAAAACCTCCCAACTTCATCCCTAGTCTCTGCTTTTATCGTCCATTTGCCCGGCAACGCATTCGTTATTAGGGTGTAAGATTATATCATCGGGAATCAAGACAAGAGGACATACCGAAGACACACACAGTCAAACGTTAGCCGGCCATTAGGGCCGGTTTTTTCATGCGGTGATCGTCTCTGTCGGTTCCCGGGAATTCGTTGAATAGAAAGGAGGAGTCGTGTTGCCTAAGCAAGGGATGCTGCAATGCATGAGCACGAGGCTACGCCGGCTGAAAACACGGAAGTGGAAAAAAGCCTGGCTGAACAGCCACAACATGCGAACGCAGGGGACGCAAAGGTGGCATGCCGCAGGATGAGACAAGCCTTTAAGCAAAAGCTCATTGAAATTATTCCAGCGCTGCAAGGGCGTGTATACGATGTTCAGCCACCGTCGCAGACGGCAGAGGAGCCGTATGCTGTTATGGCGCTGGGCGAGGAGATCTGGAAGTCTTCCTGGGCCGGCTATCGGCAGGTTATTCGCATCAAGCTGTACGCAGGACAAGCCGGACTGGCGCAGGCTGATGTATGGGCAAATGCCCTGATTGCCGGACTGCACCGGGAATCGGTGACAGGCGAAGGTGAGGACACGTCGGCTTTTACCGCGCACTATTTGGGCGTGCGGGATGCAGAAAAGCTGGACACTGTTACGGGGAAGGCCTATAGAACGCTGCGTTTTGGCGTGTATGTGCCTGAAACGGAAAGTGGTTCGGCCACTACAGCAAGCGGTGCTGCACAGCCGGAAGAGTGGCTGGCCGCGCTGGTCCGCTGGACGCAGAAGCAACTGGGCGAAACGTGGTCGGTATACGCCAACGCATGGCCCGCACAGCCGGGGCGGCAAGCGGTACTATGGCGGATGAGCGGCTGCGAAACTAGGATGGCGGGAGCCTCCATGTATGAGCTGCGCAAACGGTTCATCGGGCATATTACCGCCCCGGACACCACTGAAGAAAACCGCGCAGCTTCCGCACTGATCGAGGGCTTTGCCGCTCAAATCCAGCTTCCTCTGGATCAGGACAAAGGCCGTTATATGTCTACAGCTGAAGCTTCAGCCGATTTGCAGGCGGATGCCATTTTAGACGGTCAGCTTCGGCTGACGCTGGTACAGCGGCGTATGCGCCCAGCTGAGGAAGCGGCGTTGATTCGCAGAGTGGAAATTCATCCTATTTTGAAATGAGGTGGTCCGAGTGACCTTGGAAAACCATGAGAAGGCCCTGGTATATGCCGGGCAGGAAGCAAGTGGCCCTCGCTATACGCTGGAGGAGCTAAAGGAGCACGCAGAACAATTGTTTTCCGTGAAAGAAGAAGTGCTGGCAGGCGCCTTTTTTGGCACACAGGACAAGCTGTTTACGGTAGCAGAAGCACACACTAAAATCGAACAATTTATGAAAGCGAAGGTGGACTAATTATGGCAGGCGGAACATGGGAAAACACGAATAAACCGGTATTGCCGGGTTTGTATATGAATTTTCAGGCAGCAGCAGCTTCAGCAATTCAAGGTGGGTCGCGTGGTACGGTCGTTGTGCCCGTTAAGGCGAATTGGGGCCCAGTACGTGAGTTTGTAGAGATCGGCAGTGAAACGGCAATTAGTCAAATCTTTTCGGGTGACAGTCTGGACGGGGCGACCGCGTATTCGACGCTGTATCTGGCTCTGCTGGGCGGTCCGAAAAAGCTGTTAGCTTACCGTTTGGCAGATGATACAGCTGCTGAAGCATCTGTGACGCTGAAAAGCGGCGGTGAGACCCCAGCGGATGTGCTGCGCCTGAAGGCTTTGTATACAGGTAGCCGTGGTAATGGTTTTGCTGTAACTGTACAGCCAACTTTGGGTGATGAGCAAGCACGTGAGGTGCGCCTTTATGAAGGAACCAAGCTGCTCGGTACGTACAAAGGCAGTGACGGTACGGCTGCCTCCATTGCCAAGGCCATGAACGAGAACAGCGAAAACGTATGGGTGAAGGCTGAGGTTGTCGGCGACGGCGGCATTCCGGTGGATGTCAGCGGCGTACACCTCACTGGCGGCAACAGCGGCAATAGCAAGCTGGTTAATGCCGATTACATCGCGATGCAGGAGGCGCTTGAAGGACAGGAATTTAATGTCTTGGCCCTGGATTATGCAGCTGATCTGGCATTGCTGCAAAGCTTCGCGGCCTGGATCAAGCGTGTTCGCAACGAAGGTAAAGGCGTAATCGCTGTATTCGGCGGTTCTGCGGCAGATGATGTGTCCAAAACAGCCGTCAGCGTGGCCTCTGCACGTTCCCTGGCACTGAACCATGAAGGCATCGTAAACGTCGGTACAGGCGTACGTCTGGCAGGTACGGACTACAGTTCTGCCCAAACGGCTGCTTATGTAGCCGGACTGATCGCAGGCCAACGTCTGAATCAATCGGCAACGTATGCGGTTACGCCTTTTGAGGATGTAACCCGCCGCTGGACACGTTCCGAGCAGGAGCAGGCTGTCCGTAATGGTGTCTTCCTGCTGTTCTTCGACGGACGTCAGGTCAAAGCGCTGCGTGGGATTAACAGCTTGGTAAACCCGTCTGCCGGACAAAATAACGCATGGAAGAAAATCCGTTCCATCCGTGTCATGGACGCTATTAATGCTGACTTGCAGCGTGCAGCCGAAGAGACTTACATTGGCAAAATCAACAACACGGTGGAAGGTCGTCTGGCGCTTATCGGTGCAATCAAAGAATACCTGGCACAGCTGTCGCTGAGCAACGTCATCGAAGCAGATGGCTACGATGTCATTCTCGACCCGGCTTACTACGGCGATGCACCAGTCATCAAACCGGAGCCGGATCAAGTGTTCCTGCAATGGAACGTGAAGCTCACCGACGTGATGGAGCAACTGTTCGGCACATTTTACGTGCAATAAATAAGCATTTTACGTGTATAAGCATTTCGCAGGCAATCAGTAGAAATGAAGTAGCTTGTTAACAACGAGGATTTTATGAAATCCCGAACTATATTATGGATTATTTTGAGGAGGAAAAAGAAATGTTGGATGCTTCAAGAGTCATTTTAGGTACGTATGGTCAGGCGCATGTGGACGGGGTGTGGCAGACGAATATCAATAAGCTGGAAGCCAGCGTGGAGATGGAAAAACGCGAGCTGAATCTCGTGGGCAACGAGTGGAAGGTACACAAGCGCGGTATCAAAAAGGGAACGGGAACGATGAGTGGCTACAAGGTTACGTCCGATATGATTCGTCGCGGTTTTAACCGTTTTGAGATTATTACTAAATTGGATGATCCAGAAGCCTTCGGACATGAAAGTATTCGTCTCATTCGTTGCACTCCTGACAAAATCCAACTGGCCAACTGGACAGCAGGTGAAGAAGTACAGGAAGAAACGACCTTCACCTTTGAAGGCTATGAGCTGCTAGATCCGATTGTAGCAAACTAAATTGGAAAACGGGGGATGGGATGCTGTGAGGCGTTCCGTTCCCCAAATACAAATAAACAATAAGGGAGAATGACTTATGAGCTTGAATGAGAATATGACAGAAGAACAAATTTTGGACAGTCTGTTTGAGGCCGCTGAAAAACTACCGGAGGAAACGGTTCGTATCAAGCGCCTTGATATGAAAATTGTGCTGCACGGCCTGACCTCCAGCAAGGTGGACAGCATTCGTGAGCGCTGCACGATTCGCCGAACCGTGAAGGGGGCAGTAGATGAGAAGGTAGATACTGAAACGTTCAACGCCTTGTTGATTTCGGAAGCTACCGGCAAGCTGGAAGTGAAAGGCTTGTCCCTTAACGGTTGGGGCGATCCCCGGATTACAAGCCGCTTGAAGCTGTCCGGTGGCGAACAGTCTGTCCGCCGTATGCTGCTGGCGGGTGAACTGGACGCAGTAGGGGATAAGGTGCTAGAACTGTCCGGTTTTGGCGTTGAGATTGCTGATCTAAAAAACTAATCAGCTCCGGGGGAATGACGACGATGCTGTACCACTTGTGGGTCCGGCACCACCTCCGCCCCGGAGACTTTTGGCGGCTTTCCCGCGGTGAGCGTATGCTGCTGCTGGCGTTTGCCGAAGAAGAGCTAGATGCTTTAGCAGATAATATGTAGTAGTTAAAGGAGGTGTAGGTGTGGATGATATTTTGGATATAAGAAGTTTAAGTAGAGTTAATAAAGAATTAAAATCTATGGATCGATACTTTGAGAGTATCCAGAAGCGGACAAGGAATTTTGGGTTTAGTAGTTTTCAAAGACAAAAGGTAGTTATTGACCAAACTACGGAGTCAGTTAAGCGACTTTCTAATGCGTTGAGTAATTTAACTTCACGTTTATATAAAATAAATCGCCTGACCCAAAATTTATCTGGAATTAAGATTGCTGTTAAATGTTCATGTTCCAAGGATTGCTCGAAATGTAAATCAACAACTTGCGGCAAGCTTGGCAAATCTAACGGATTTAACCATTCTTTGATCAAGCAGCAAAACAAAATTATTACCCAACAAAAAATGCAGAACAAGGGTGGATTTAACAATTATGCAACTTCTGGTTTGCCTTTAGGATCTATGATATCCAGCGTTCTTGGTAAATCTCAAATCTCTCAAAGTGCAGCGAGTAAAAATAATGAAAAACAGAAGATTGTTTTAATAAAACCTGTTATGGATCTTATGAATTTCTTTAAGTTTTTTAGTAAACCTAAAGATTTTTTAGAGATGATTGCAAAAGTATCTAAGGCTTATAAGGCTATTACTGCATCACAAATAGCTTCAATGCCCTTAAAGTTGCGGAACGCCAAGAATAGCATTGATAGTATTCTAAATACAATAAAATCGTCCTCTCTATATACACAAGCAGCTTCTATGTTTTCCAGTACTCCTTCTTGGCTAAAAACAGGATTAAAAGGTGCAGCGAAATATGGAGGAAAAGCTATTGGCTTTGCTGATATTGGTTTTGATATAAGTGAAATTCTTAATGCTAAGGGAGAAGAAAAATATAAACTGATTGGGAAATTAGTTGCAGGAAAAACCGGAAATATTTTAGGAAAATCCTTTGGTATGCAACTCGGTTCAAAAGTTCCCTATGCCGGAGTTGTGTTAGCTCCTGTCCTTGGTTATATATTTGGAGAAATAGGTGAAAAATTGTTTGAGCCGTTAGGGGAGAAAGGAATGGAGAAAGTTTGGTATGCCAAAACGCATCTTAAAGGCTGGACAAAATCTTTAAAGGCAGGTATCGATCAGACTACACAAGACTTCAAACAAGGTATGATTGGTTTTAATAATGAAGTAGCTATAAAAGTGAATAACATAAAGGCTGCTACTCCTACAACAATTGATCATTGGAGCAAACAACTCGAAAGCTTCATCGGTAATCAGACGGGGAATCTGATGGGGGGAGTTGACAACTTGACCGAGAAAATATCAAGAAAGGTACCTGCTTCTAATAAAATACTGAATAACGTGAGAGAACCTCTTAAAAATAAGATTAATGGTGCAGGAGATTATTTGAAAAATAATATTCCGGGTCTCAGTGAAGGAATTAAGAGGAAAGTTTATGACATAAGTGAGGGGACTAAAAAATTCTCTAATAAATTCAATAACTTTGTTCAGAAAAACGCTGATCCTTTTAAGGACACAATTAAAAAGGCAACAACAAAAACAAGCGATTTCCTTCAAATGATCTTGGATTCTCCAGAAAAATTGAACTGGGAAATTTTACAGAGTACAGAGAAAACTGCTGCTAAAAAAAGTACACCGAATAAATATTCTCGGAATTTAGTTGCAAGTTCTAGAACATATCGTGCAAATGATAGACACAGAACGGTAGCTGTTCATTCAGTAAAGAACACAAATAGAAATAAATCAAACATGCAAGTGAATATGCCGACAGGTGCAATTCAGGTGGCTGTTGGTGAACGTGTTAATTTTGATGCTTTGGCTTCAGAAGTAGGCAAACGCTTTGTAGCAGGATTCCGTCAAGCTATGGATAACAACAAGACAGCGAGGACGTTAGCGTGAATAGGAGGTGAATAGTATGGAATTTAGTTTGACGGATGGTAAGGGGAAAAAGTTTCAGTTTCCAGTAAACCCTGAGGAAGTGACGATCTCACGGCAAAAGGGATTTGATACAACGACGATTTTATCCTATGGGGAGTTTGACTTTCCGCAAGGAGAGAAGGTGAAGGAAATCTCCTTCTCTTCTTTTTTTCCGAAAGAATACAATCCAGCGTATTGCACATATGAAGATATCCCTGATCCGCAGGAGGCCATGAACACGTTGAATGGCTTTTTGTTATCCAAGAACCCGCTACGTTTTATCATTACGGAGACAGCCGTGAATGTGCCAGTAATTGTGGCGTCTCATAATTCTACCTTTCGCGGCGGCGAGTATGGGGATGTGAATTTTGATCTGTCACTACGGACCTGGAGTGATATGAAAGTTGCCAAAAAAGCTGGCGTCACGGCAAGTAAGGCGGCTGCAGTCAACAAAAAGCCCCGCACAGATATGAAAGAAAAGAAAAAAACATATACGGTTAAGTCCGGGGATTCCTTGTCCAAAATTGCCAAACTGGAGTTGGGGGATAGCTCCCAATGGAGTCGCATTTATCAGCTTAATAAAAAGGTCATTGGACAAAATCCGAATGCAATTAAACCGGGGCAAAAGCTGGTGCTGTCATGAGCTATAAAGTCATTTTACAGGATAAATATGATTTGTCGCCGCTTGTGGAGAACATTAATTTGAGGGATTCGCTGGAGCAAATCGCCTATCAGGGGACGGTCAATCTGGTCGTTACGTCGGATATGCCGCCGATTTCTCCAGGGATGTCGATCCGGGTTAGCGGAATTCCTTATGGTAAAAAAGATTATGTTCCCTTGTTGTCCCCCGCAGTGGTCTGGGAAGTAGAAACCTCTAACAACGGGCTCAAACGTATGACGCTGACGTTATATGACCGTACGGTGTATTTGGACAAGTCCGAAGATGAATATTTACTTCCTGCCAAGCA
The DNA here is from genome assembly GCF_052906305.1 of Paenibacillus sp. SER-28. Classification (NCBI taxonomy): domain Bacteria; kingdom Bacillati; phylum Bacillota; class Bacilli; order Caryophanales; family Paenibacillaceae; genus Paenibacillus; species Paenibacillus sp. SER-28. Next base: position 176,753 of record NZ_JBRECM010000001.1, read on the forward strand.
GACGGCTACTCAGCGTTTTCAGAAGTATGCTAGGGACTGGAAGCTGAAAATCGCTTCATTGCCAGATACGAAAAAAACGCTAGGACGCGCCGTATACCGCACACAGTCCATCTATTCTATGATGCTGGGAGATCTGCGCGAAACGGCAAAGGCGGGGGGAAAGCTGTATCATCCACGGATGATTTCTTCCGGCTTGGAGCTGTACGAGCTGGGAACGAACAAAGATGTGTATGCTCTGGAGAGAGTCACGGATACAACTCAATCCCGTACGCTGGAAGGTGCGGCCACAAGAGTGAAGGTACTGGCTACGGCTGCCAGTGAATCAGGCAATGAGGTACCGTCCAAGGTGATGGCGCTTGAGGAGAAGGACATTGCCAAATATGGGACACTTCAGGTGATCGTACAGGATGACGAAGTCAAGTCTGGTGCAGCAGCACGTGAGTTGGCCAAAAGTAAGCTGAGAGGCATACAGCAAACGATATCAGTAAATGCACCGGACATGAACACGATCCGAGCAGGAGACGCGGTAATGTTAGGCTCCATAAAGTTATTGGTCATTTCGGTGAGCAGGGAATTAGGTAACCCCGGCAGTATGTCGCTGGAGCTCGGAACGTATGACGATGTGAAAAGGAGGTTTTACCTTGAATAAGGACCCCTATGGGCATTTGGCTACTGCGCTGCAATCTTCATTTCATAAGCATACCAAGCAAGCACTGAGTGGGGTAGGCGCGGTACTAGGAACGATCACCTCCACGGGACTCAAGCTGGACGATTTTAAACATGAGCTTCAGGATTATTTGGTCGCCGAGCTACCGGGGCTGCTGTCTGTACCACGTCATATGTATAAAGGCACCTCAACCGCAGTGGAATCGGAAAATTGGGAAGGCAAAGAGCTGAAAACTTCCTTTTATATCGGGGAAGACGAGCTGGAGGATGTGAATCTACGTTTGAACGAAGGTCTTAAGCCCGGAGATCGTGTACTTGCGGTTCGGGTGAATAGCGGTAACGATGTAGTTGTTGTGTGCAAGGTGGTGAGTGGACGTGGCTAATTTATTTCCCGAAACAGATGATATGATCTGGACAGACATGGATATGACCGACCCGGATGTACTGGAGGATAACCGCGCAGTATTTGGGCGAAGCTGGCGGTTTGATTTTGAAGCTGGAGAGTTTGTTATGAGCCCTAGCCGTAAAATCGTGACTACAGGCGAGAAAGAAGCCTGGGTACAATGGTGTGAAAAAGCGATTCGCACTCCTCGCTATCGGCATGTGATCTATTCACCTGACTATGGTAGCGAGCTGGAGGAGCTGATTGGCAGCAGCTATGGGCACGGTGTGCAGGAAAGTGAAATTAAACGCATGGTCACGGAGGCGTTACTAGCAGATGCACGTACGGCTAGTGTGGATCAATTCACGTTTCGCTGGGAAGGTGAGGCGTGCCATTTTAGCTGCCAGATTACGAACGTGCGAGATGAAACGGAAATTGTGGAAAGTGTGGTGATCTAATGGCAGACTTGCCGGAATATTTGGTAGACCAGACGGAAGAGGGAATTTTAAATCGGATGCTGGAAAAAGTGCCTTCGGACATGGATAAGTCCGAGGGCTCTTTTATTTGGGATGCGCAGGCGCCAGTGGCTTTTATGCTATCCGAAGCGGCAATTTGGGCGCAGGAGCTGCTGCGACGTGGCTTTGCCAGCACGGCAGCCAGCGATAATCCGGATTTTCGCTCGCCGGAGCTGGATTTGCGGACAGCAGAGCATGGGGTGACACGGCGAGAAGCGGTTGCCGCTTCAGGTATGGTCACGTTCACGGGCACAGCGGGAACGACTGTCCCGGCGGGAACCTTGGTGGCGACCCCGGCAGATGATGTATCCGGGGAAGCTTCCATTGAATATGCGACCACGGCATCGGTCACGCTGGATGAACAAGGTGCCGGGGAAGCAGCTATTCGGGCGGTCAATCCCGGGCGTAGCGGCAATGTGCCTGCGGGTGTCATCCAAGTGATGGCAACCCCGGTTAGCGGGGTCGCCTCTGTGATCAATACGGAGGAAACAAAAAGCGGTACAGACGTTGAGAGCGACCAGCTGTTGCTGGAGCGTTTTTATGCCAAGGTGCGGAACCAGGGCGCAAGCGGCAACAAGGCGCAGTATACCCAGTGGGCGAATGAAATTGCTGGAGTGGGTGGCGTAGAAGTTGTTCCGCTCTGGAAAGGGCCAGGAACAGTGGGGTTATATGTACTGGATACGGACAAACGAGCAGCCAGCCCGGATATCGTGGCTGCGGTGCAAAAGTATATTGATCCGACGCAGGATGGGCAAGGAGAAGGGCTGGCACCAGCGGGTCCTGTGGTGACGATCATGCCAGCGACAGAAGTGGAAATTAACATCTCAGTCAAGGTACAGCGTACCAAAGAGAAGCCGTCCACATTGGATGAAATCAAAAAGCTGATCGAAAGCGGTGTGCGGACGTATTTGAAGCAGCTTGCTTTTTACAAGGAAGACCCGTTGGTACGTTACACCCGGATTTCTGCTGTGCTGCTGGACATTCCGATTATTATTGATTTCTCTGAACTGAAAATCAATGGACAGAGCAATCAGAATATTGAGATTGGATCAGGTCAGGTGGCAGTGCTGGGGACGGTGAGCGTCAGTGAGTAACAATGGAACGAACAGCTTTGAAGATTTATTGAATAACCCAGACCAGGGAAAACGTGCAAACCGTAGTGACACTTTTGTTAATCGGGTAACTATAGAGGGAGATACAGTGGGCCAAATGAGCAGCGAGCGGGGACGCGAGCTGCTTTCCTATTTGCCTGCCTATTATGAAACCTCACGTGTGATGCGTTCCGATATGGATGCTAAAGGAAGCGAATTGGACGCCTTGTATCTTGCAATGGATGCAACGGTGGGACAGTTTTTTGTACGTACCGCCACATGGGGGTTGGAACGCTGGGAAATGGAGCTGGGGATCGAAACCGACCTGGCGAAGCCATTGGACCAACGGCGTGCTGTGGTGGAATCGAAGCTGCGAGGGGCAGGAACCTTTTCCGGCCGGCTTGTCAAAAATGTAGCTGAAGCGTACGACGGAGGCACGGTAGATGTCACTTTTCATCCCGCCGAATGGGGATTTACGGTCAAATTTATCGATACCATTGGGATTCCGCCCAACGTGGAAGACCTTAAAGCAGCCATCGAGGAGATCAAGCCCGCTCATATGGCGGTGGAGTACAAATTACGCTACCTGACCATTGCTGAAGTTGAGTCTATGACCCTCTATGAAATTGAACATACAACCCAGGATAGATATTTAGGAGGTGGCGCATAGCATGGCAAGCGAAAAGACACCAAATCTTGGCTTAAATCAAATTGACCGCACATCGCCCAAAACCACGTATTTTGACCTGGAGAAGTATTTGGATCAAAACTGGCGCGCTGTAGACGATTTCGCAGGTGACGTGAATGATGGTGTGAATGAGATCAAGAAGCGTCTGGATACGACGGAGCGTAAGGCGGTGACTCTCGAACCCGGGGTGCAAATTGTTCATGCGGAAAAGGCATCGCCGTTTTCGCTGACGGGGATGAGCGGGCGTACGTTGGTGAATTTGTTGGGAAGATGGGGGAATTTGAGTAGCTTAAGGGTGGTAACACCGTATCAAGCTGATATAGCGCTAGATACTTTGAATAAAGGGACAATGCCTAATTCGTTAAAAGTAACGATCAAGCCTGGATATACCGTTGGAGTGGGGTTTTATAGTAATTTTAAATTTTTAGCTGGGAAATACTATGTTGCAATTGTAAGAGCTAAAGTAGGTAACGCTATAGATGCAGGAATCTCGGCTCCGAATGCTCTGGTAGAATCGAAAGTTGTAGTTACGGATAAGACTAACTTTGCTACGGCTTGGTTTAGGCTGGCACCTACCAGCGATATTATTACTAACATAGATTTGGTAACACAGGGTACTGTAGGACAGTATTCTTATTTTGAGGCTGCGCGTATCTATGAGATTTCTGCAGCAGAATATGCAGCATTAGCAACGATGACCGACGATCAAATTGACAACAAATATCCTTATGTAGATAGTGTAATGCCTGTGCGTAATCCATACGCGGTCCGGTACGGGGAGAATTTGGCCCCACACTCTTTTTATTCTTGGGACGCTACGGTCGGAACACCTCTTATTAAAGATAATCGAAATGTTGTTGTTTCTTCTTCGAATATAATGATATCTTCCATCTACCCATTAGTTCCGGGTCAGGCTTACACGGTTTCCGCTCAGTCGAGTGGAGCAACGGGTAGAATACATGTAAATATGCAAAACGAGACTGCGGTTATCGGTAATGTAACAGGTAGTGGAATTATATCTTATACATTCACAGTTCCGGCAGGTACTAAAGGTGTAGTGATCCGCTTGTTGGGCACATCCACTGCCGAAGTAACGATTTCAGACTTTATGTTCAACATCGGCAGTATTGCCAAACCATTCAAGCAGCATGAAGACTCCATGCTGGCACTGCAAACAGACCTGTACGCCGATCCAGTTACAGGGGCTAATGCTGATACAGTGTTTGAACGTGATGGGCAATATTATAAAAGCAAACGTTGGCACAGTATGACGCTTGACGGCTCGCTACCCTGGGGTTACTTCGATTCAGCCGCAGGCTACAAAGTTGTGCGGATACCTGCCACTAATGGAATGGTTGACAGTGAGAGGATAACAAAGTTTGACGGTAAGTTGGTTCAGCATGTTTTCCCGTTAAGCGGGCCGGATCAATCCCACCTTAGCCCAGAATCTGGTGTTGTGGGTCTGTCCATTTCTAGCGCAGACAGTGGATGGGGAGATAACTACACACCTACAACAGACGAAATAAAGGCGTATTTTATGGGCTGGAAGATGTATTTGGCTGGTCAAGGAGACGTTAGTAAGCCGTTTAACAATGAGGCAGTAGGGAAGGCGTGGTGTCCGCTTGATTCTATCTACGATTCGAACGGGACCGCAGCAACGCTGTACGTAACTACTTTGCCGACAACAGCGATAACATCCTTGTCGTACGTAAGATATGGAAATTGGTCGGCATACCAACTCGTATACAAACTCGCAACGCCTACAGCAGAGCCTATCATATCCGAAGGGCAACTAACGTTCGTTGCGGGAGACAATCAGGTTGAAGTAGGTACGGGAATTGTGTTGCGCGAGCCTGCCGACGTATTTATGGAGACAGGAACTATGTTCGGCAACAGGATGAACATAAATAACGCCAGCTTTAGCGCGCGCTTGCTCAGGAACAGGTCTATACAACCGTTGACGGTATACAAAGATGGGGTCTTAGACACAAGATGGACTAAGGGCGTCGGATGGATCACGAGTGCAGGTACGTTATCGCAACTTTTGAATGCATCGGATAGCGACAGAGTATCGGCCTACAGTGTCACGTACTTTATGGTTGGTCTCTCACCCGTTGTGCCGTTCACAGGAATCTACGCAGCTAACGAAAAGACACTGCTGTTGGATTTGATAGACTGTGTGCAACAAGCAAATTTGCGCCTGTCTGTGGTGGAGAACAAAAAGGCGGACAAGGATAGCCCTTCCTGGATTACACCCACGTTGCTTAATGGCGTTACAGCAGAAACATCCTCAGTGGATATGTGGCCTCAGTACCTTAAAATGTCAGATAATCTTATTAAGATGCACGGGTCAATAAAGGTACCGACTTCTAATGCAACCGTTACATGTTTTAGGTTGCCGGAAGGATACAGGCCAAAAATACTAACGGTATTAACCTGCGCAGCATCTGATGCGGTGTCCGCTGACAAAACTGCCGTAATTGCAATATCCTCTGACGGACGTGTTGAAGTAGTAGGCAGAGGGGGCTATGGTTGGATACGTTTAGATGCCGTTCAATTTATAGCAGAAGTTTAAGGAGGATAATATATGAAAGCAGTACCTAAAGTAAATACAGATGGCCTCTATCTGGAGGACAAGCTAGTGGACGATGCCTTTTCGGGTATCGTCCCTTTTTATGCTCCATCTTCACTCATACTATCTGACACAGACCAGCAACAAGACATCTATATGCGTACTACCGATAAATCGAGTGCCATTGATGAAGAGAATACAGAAACCAGCCCTGCTGGCTATACGGTTGGTATTCCAGTTCCACCGGGCTTATATCATCCTCTGTTTGATATTCAAGGCTGGTTGACCTATGAAGCAGAATATAACGAAACTCTGATTGAGGCACAAAAGAAGTACGAGAAAATTAGTAAGGAATCGCAAGCTTCATTTCAGAAGTTGCATGTTGAATGGCAAAACAAGCTGGAAAACGAACGTGGAGACGAACCTATATATTCTGCTCCGGCTTTTTCGACTCCAGAACGAAGAGACCCGACGACATTTTGGAGTGAAGGATTGAGTGAGGAAGCGATTAAGGAACTGACACAAAAAGCAGAGCAACAACCAAGTGAGACAGATCAATTGAAGCAGCGTATTGCAGATCTCGAAGTAACGCTGACCCAGCTCATGCTTGGTAACACAGGAAAATAACCATGTACTGACTCCTGTTTAGACGCAAAATTCTTATTTAAAAAGAGGTGAAGTCATAACTATGACTGCTTTAACAGAGACTCAATTACGTATTTGTGCTTATGCTTGTGTTACCCGCTATGATAGGGGAGAAGGTAATATAGCAGCTATCATTGGAAGCTACGCTTTAGATGAAAAACAACGTAAACAAGTGAAGGGAATGATTTTATCTCAGCGTTCTGATCTGGTTTTGGATAACGTAGAGGAAACGTCATCTATGGAGGTTTCCAGTGCACAGCGAGAACCGGTTAAATGGTATAGCTCTATTTTTCGTAAAAAAACGGTATAGAGCAGAGAGCAAAAATGCCTGTACTCAAAGGAGGAGCGAGCATGTATGGAAGAACGGATCTGATTATAATGGGTTTCTCCAAGCTGAAAATGAACAGACAAAGCAATCCTTTTATAACGATTCAATTCGGTCAGGAGGTAGAACTGGGGATGGTGAGTATGGATGGATATTGACGAAAAAAAAGAATCTGTTATCCAAGATGTAACGGATGATTTTAGTAAACGAATGTTCAGTTCGCGGGGACCGGAGCTATTTTCCTATCTTCCTGCCTATTACGAAGCATCCCGTGTTATGCACGTCGATATGGATGCAAAGGGTAGCGAACTAGATGCTCTATACCTTGCGCTAGATGACACGTTAGCCCAGTTTTTTGTTCGCTCCGCCACTTGGGGGCTTGAACGCTGGGAAATGGAGTTGAGTATCCCGATCCATTTGGAAAAGCCGCTGGAACAGAGGCGATCCGTTGTGGAGTCAAAACTTCGTGGGAGTGGCAAATTTTCAGGGGATTTAATACGGAAAATCATGAGCTCATTTGGTGTCGATGGGGAAGTAGATTTTTATCCGGCTGAGTACAAGTTTGGTATAAACTTTGAAAATAGAATCCCTGAAAATATGATTGATTTCAAAAAGATCATCGAGGATATTAAGCCTGCTCATCTTGCTTTTTATATGAATAACAAAACTAGGCTTGCATTTCTTCATGAGAATGAAATGGTTTATCGTATTCGATTACGTTCAAGAGTTCGCTTTTTTGGTGGGAAGCCATGGTATTTAGATGGTGTCGAGTTACTGAACGGAATAGCTTCTTTGTCCGGGTGGACAGAGGAACCTATGCGCTATTTGAACCGTTCGAAATTTGTCTTCAAGCATCGAGTGGATCATCATCAGGAAGGCAGAATGAAAATTCGAGACCATTATTGGAAGTTAGATGGAAGTATGGAGCTGGACGGTAGTCAGATGTTAAGCTCAACCGAGAAAGTTATTTCAATCTAAACCAATATAACTTTTATTTTTAAAATAGAAAGGATGGTAAGTATGGCAGAACAAGTTTTGACAGTCACGACTGCATATGCAAGGGAACAAATGGCTCGTGCCCGCGCTGAGGGAGGAACGCTGACAAAAGTAGTGAAAATGTCGTTTGGTAGCGGAGGTGTGGATCAAGCAGGGAAGCCACTGCCTTTGGATGGAACAGAACAGGTGTTGAAAAAGGAACTGGTTCAAAAGGATATTACGAGCTTTGAATTTATTGCTCCTGCAACAATTCGATATACTTGCTCACTGGCAGAAAATGAATTGGCGGGTGAGACGATTAATGAGCTGGCTTTGGTAGATTCAGCGGGGAAGCTGACGGCTATCCGTACAATGAGCAATAAGATCAAGGATAGTGATATGGAATTTGTTTTTGAAATTGATGACATCTATTAAGGAGGATAAAAAGTATGAGCATACAACAACCACGCAGATTTGTTACTACCGACCAAGGACATGCGGACGTCCTGAATGGACCGATTGATACCCTTTATGCTAACGATCAGGAATTGGCCGCACAGGTTGAAAATATCAAAAAGGACCCGGCTGGGAACGGTGTTGCTTCCAAGGAAGCGTTGGACAATCACGCCAGCAATACAGACCTCCATGTTACAGTAGCCAAGCAAGCAGCATGGAGTGCAGCAGAGGGGAATGCCAAGAAGTATACAGATCAGTACGCTGCTCCTAAGCAACATAGTCATCTAGCATCGGATTTGCCTTCAGCATCAACACAGGCGAGGGGGATTGTGCAGCTTAATACATCTACCGGAAGCACAGCCATAGATCAGGCAGCTACTCCGAGCGCGGTAAAGGCAGCTAATGATCGAGCGAATGAAGCTTACAGTCGGGCAGACCAGGCTTTTACGCAAGCCAGTGATCTTAAATCAAAGGTCGCTAACGCTATCACTGGCAAAGGCGGCAGCGCCAACTCTGGTATGACCGGAGATCAGTTAGCGGAAGCAATAAGTGGATTATCTACCAAAAAATCTGCAAGCGGGAATTTTAATGGTCAGGTATCCGCAACATCTACGAATCCCTTGTTATCGTTAGCAGTCTCAGGATTGTCGTTTACACCTAGCATTGTATTGGTTAACATATCAATTTCCAGTAGTACTAGTGATTATAACGGTTATATTAGCAATCTTGCAGGTATTCGCACTTATAGAGGTGCAGATGCTTCTGTTTCTTATTCAGGAGTACCGGGTGGGTTTAATCTTAATATCAGTGCAACCGTTTATATATCTAACAATGTTAAAATACAAGCTTATCAATGGTATGCTTTCGAATAAGGACAGAGCTAAGTAACAACTAAATGATGCCACACAGAGCGTGTTTTTTTATGCCCTTGGATCAGTCCAAGGGCATTCATTTTACACCTAGGTTCAAAAGGGGGAACAAACATGCATGAAAAGATCGATCAGATTTGGCTGGGGTTTTCCACGGGGACCTTGATCGGTTATTTTTTTGGGGGGTGGACCACAATGTTGACGTTGCTGTGGTGGATGGTCGTGATCGACTTTTTCACCGGATGGGCAGCGGCCTGGATTAATGGGGAACTAAAAAGCCGCCAGGGGTATTACGGTATTTTTCGCAAGGTTACCGTGTTTTTGCTCATTACGGTAGCTCATCTAATCGACGGTATTCTCGGGGATGCACATTACTTCCGGGATGCCGTCGTTTTCTTTTATTTAGCGAACGAGCTGTTGTCCATTATTGAAAATGTGGGCAGAATGGGAGTGCCGATGCCGGATATTTTGCGGAATGCGGTAGCTATTTTTGAGTCCAAGTCGAGTGGAGAAAAAATAAAGCCAACCGACCCTTCCGACAAAGAAAATAAAGCTTCATAAAAGTGCCACCAGTGGCCACTACAAAATAGGCAGACTACCTTTTTGCCCTTTTTTCGGTGTAAGAGTGGAAAAGCCCAGACCGTATGGATGGTCCAAGCATATGGATAACAGAGACAGAGTGAGCTACAACATTATGAATGATAAGGAGGGAACGCCTTATGCAGAATCGCAGCCCTAACGCTGCCGAAGGCATTGACGTGTCCCGATATCAGGGAACGATTGATTGGAAACGTGTACGAGCCGATGGTAAATCGTTTGCATTTATTAAAGCGAGTCAAGGACAGCGTTACGTCGATCCGACATTTATCACGAATGCAAAAGGGATCAAGGCAGCCGGGGTTCTGTTGGGAGCTTACCATTTTGTAGATGCAACCACTGTAAATGCAGCAAAAGCGGAAGCCAGGCATTTCGCCGAGGTGCTGGATCAGGTGGGTGGTGCGAAAGCGCTGGACTTGCCAGCGGTGATGGATTATGAAAATAATCCGGGAGGGCTTAGCTCGGCCGCGATTCATGAGATTGCGCTGGCATTTGTAACGGAATTTGAACGGGTAAGCGGCCGCAAGCTGATGGTATATACAGGGAATGCTTTTGCTGCCCATTTCAAAGCGCCATTGGATAGTTATAAGCTGTGGATTGCACGTTATAGTACACGGGTGCCCGGCGACACCACAGCATGGAAGAACTGGGACTTTTGGCAATACAGCGATAGTGGACGGGTTGATGGAATTCAAGGGCCGGTTGACCTGAATGTATACGCCGGAACAGAGGCCGAGCTACGCCAAGCATTTGCAGGAGAAGAGGGGGATGAGCCAATGACAGCAGAGGAAAAAGCGGCATTTAAGGCCCTGCAGCAGCAGGTTGTCGCTCTTGAAAACAGCAAAGATGTGCTCAAGCAGACGTTGAATGAACAAAGCGCATATATTAAAAAGGTGGATCAGCGGGTAGCTGAATTGGAGGGGCGTCAGGCTATGCCTGTACCGACCTGGGCGAAGGAAGCGATGGCTGCCGCTGTTGCATTTAATCCGGCAAGCCCGATTGTGGATGCGAAACTGCCAAGCAGTTACGATTTTTATCGCTTACTGGTCGTACTGAACCGTCTGGGTGTGTTTAAAAAAAATAAATGATCTTTTGCAAATCTTATGCCCGGAAGGGATTATTTTCATGTGAACCAAGCCATACACCTGAAACGTAAATTGACAGGCGGTTCAAAGGCAGCCGCCTGCACTTATTGTAAAGTAATGTTCTACATGATTTTTACATAAGCTGAACTCGAACGCTTTAAAAGTGTGAATCATTGGGTGAAAATGCAGCATGTCTACCAGCCCGATCGAGCTGTAAAGGCCCCTGTCTGTTTGTTTATTTCAGAACATACCTGGGAATTAGGATATAAAGGATGGGAATTGTATTGTAAGGGGGAAATGTTCACGCATAAAGTGCCTGGAGATCATTTCTCTATCGTAAAAGGAGCCCAAGCCGTGACTGTAGGTTTGGTGCTGAATACATTTTTGAGGTAAGATCATGCTCCTGCTTGGAGGTTGAAGACCCCAAGCAGGAGTATTTATTTGATATGATTGTGTAAATTGGTTTGTAATATTAATTGACATGATGTATAAAAACATATGGTAATGTATGAAAAACCCCCTTGTCTGCTTCCAGATTTTATAGTAAAGTATCCAATAATCAACTTTGTTTGAGCATAATATTCACTATTTGTGAGTATATATCACACTTTCACCACGACCTGACATACTCCTCTTTCTATTTATTACATCACATCTATTCATTACCCTACAGCATCTCTTACACCACTAGATTATGAACACTTCTGTCCTACTACACCTATTTGATGAACTCGGAATTTGGGACCACAGCTTGAGGACAAGCTTGTCATGTCAATCTAAAGGAATTGGCATTCATCCGGTATCAACGAATTAACAATATATAAGGTGTGAAAGGGGTTTGCTGCATGAGCAAAAAGTATGCAAAACACAAAATCTGGACCGTTCTGCTGGTGCTTGCGCTAGGAGCTGTTTTGACGCTTTCCGGTTGTGGGGGATCAGGTGAAGGAGCAAAGCCAGAGGCAGGGAAAACACCAAGCGGAGCAGGAGAGGGCGTGCAGGACACGCTCATTTATGGACGCGGCGGAGATTCCGTGGCGCTAGATCCTGCCATTGTGACTGAAAGCGAGTCGCTAAAAATCGGAATGCAAGTGTTCGACACACTGCTGGAATATAAGGAAAATACAACGGAGATCCAACCAGGGCTTGCAGAGAGCTGGGAAGTATCACCGGATGGACTGGTCTATACGTTCAAGCTGCGTCAGGGTGTGAAATTCCATGACGGAAGTGACTTTAACGCAGAAGCGGTTGTGTTTAACTTTGACCGCTGGGCTGATCCGAAAAGTCCATACAAATTTGAAGGTGACTCGTTTGACTATTATGATTCTATGTTCGGTCCTGAAGGAAGTAGGGTGATTAAGGAGGTTAAAGCGGTAGATGCGAACAGCGTCCAGTTTACACTAAACAAGCCGCAGGCGCCGTTTTTACAAAATATCGCTATGCCATCCTTTAGTATTTCAAGTCCCAAGGCTATTCAGGAGAAAAAGGCTGATTTCAAGAGTAATCCGGTCGGCACGGGGCCTTTTGTATTTAAGGAATGGAAACGGAACGATACCATCACGCTGGAGAAGAATCCAAACTATTGGAAAGAGGGGCAGCCGAAGCTGGCTAAGATCATTGTTCGCTCCATACCCGACAATACCGCACGATTTAATGCTCTGCAAAACGGGGAAATTGACCTGATGGAGGATTTGAACCCGGATGATGCAAAGCAGTTAGACGGCAATAGCGATTTGGTGAAAATTGAACGTCCCTCCTTTAATGTGGCGTACATTGGCTTTAATTTAAAGAAAAAAACATTCAATAATCCCAAGGTGCGGCAGGCACTGAATCACGCAGTGAACAAGCAGGCTATTATTGATGCATTGTTTGCAGGGCAGGCTAAGCCTGCGGTCAATCCGATGCCACCTACGTTATGGGGGTACAACGATAGTATTCAGGATTACGCCTATGATCTGGATAAGGCTAAATCTTTGCTGGCGGAAGCGGGCTTTCCTAACGGGCTTCCCGAGCCTTTAACCTTCTATGCAATGCCCGTATCTCGTCCTTATATGCCTGACGGCAAAAAGGTGGCAGAGGCCATTCAAGCCGATTTTGAAAAAATAGGCGTCAAAGTAAACATCCAATCCCCGGAATGGGCTACGTATCTGGATGATGTTAAGGCGGGGAAAAAGGATGATCTGTATATGCTGGGATGGAACGGGGATAATGGTGACCCGGATAATTTCCTTTATACATTGCTGGACAAGGATACGATTCCAGGCAATAACCGTAGTTTTTATGTGAATGAGGAACTCCACAAAATATTGGTGAAGGCGCAGGTTGAGGTCGATCAGGACAAGCGTGCGGAAATGTATAAGGAAGCACAAGTGATTATTAAACAGGATGCGCCGTGGATTCCATTGGTTCACAGCACACCGCTGATGGCAGGTAAAGCGAATCTCAAGGGTTTTGTACCTTCTCCGGCAGGTATTGAAGCGTACGGAAATATTTATTTTGAATAGCCCAAACGCAAGCAGGCGGTGAATAGGATATGAACTCATATATTGTAAAAAGACTGGCCATATTGATTCCTGTATTACTGGGCATGACGCTCATCGTTTTTTCCATTATTCATGCCATTCCGGGAGATCCGGCGGAAACCATACTGGGAGATAAGGCTACGGAACAGTCCAAGCAGGCGCTACGTGAGCAATTGGGGCTGAATAAGCCGTGGTTACAGCAATATGGGACCTATTTAGGTGAGCTGGCACAAGGGGACTTGGGCGATTCCATTCGCACCAAGCAGCCGATTGCCCGGGAAATGGTCCCTTATCTGGCGGCTACACTGGAGTTGACAGTAGCAAGCATGTTTTTTGCCGTTGTAGTCGGAATGAATGCCGGCATCGTGAGTGCCTGGAAGCGAAATTCCTGGTTTGACTATGTGAGCATGGTCATTGCACTGGTCGGGGTATCGATGCCGATTTTTTGGCTGGGCTTGATGGAGCAGTGGATCTTTGCAAATAAACTGCATTGGCTTCCTTCCATCGGACGCATGAATTCCCGTGATCCGGTGGAAGCTGTGACACATTTAGCCGTGATTGATGCGTTCATAGGTGGGCGTATGGATCAGGTATGGACCGTCATCAAGCATTTGATCCTGCCCAGTATCGCACTTGGAACGATTCCAATGGCGGTCATTGCGCGCATTACTCGTTCCAGCATGCTGGAGGTTATGGATGCGGACTATATCCGTACGGCTCGGGCGAAGGGGCTGGCATCTTTTCAAGTTGTGTACAAACATGCGCTTAAAAATGCTGCGATCCCCGTACTTACTGTCATCGGTCTTCAGACTGGATCACTACTGGGAGGCGCGGTACTGACAGAAACCATTTTTGCCTGGCCTGGCATCGGACGGTACATTTTTGAAGCGATCAGCTCGCGTGACTATCCGGTTATTCAAAGCGGAATTCTGATCATAGCGTTCCTGTTCGTCATCATTAATCTGATTGTCGATTTGCTGTACGCGGTGCTCGACCGGCGTATCCGTTATCAGTAATCAAGTCGTCAATTGTTCAAGGGGGAGCTTGTCCGATGTCACAATTTTCAATGGAACCCAACAACATACCGACGACACGCAGCACATTGGCGCATTTGCCTGTCGTGACTGGCCCTTGGAGAGACGCATGGAGGGCTTTCCGTCACAATAAAATGGCGTTCGTCGGCCTGAGCATTATTATCTTCTTTGTCATCATTGCTTTGATCGCGCCGTGGATTGCTCCTTTTGACTATAAAGAGCAAAACTTGGTGAGCCGTTTGCAGCCTCCTTCTGCGGAGCATTGGTTCGGTACGGATGATCTCGGTCGAGATTTACTGACTCGCACGCTGTATGGAGCCAGAATCTCGTTGTGGGTCGGTTTCTTGTCTGTTATTGGTTCAATGATTGTAGGAACAGCCTTAGGTTTAATCGCAGGATTTTACGGAAAATGGGCAGATATGGCCATTTCGCGGCTATTCGACATTTTACTGGCATTTCCGGGGATTTTGCTGGCCATTGCTATTGTGGCCATTTTAGGGCCTTCATTGGAAAATGCGTTGTACGCCATTGCCATTGTCAATGTGCCAACGTATGGACGGTTAGTTCGCTCTAAGGTGCTGAGTGTCAAAACGGAGGAGTATATCACTTCTGCTAGAGCGCTTGGAGCCAATAATACACGAATCATCCTCCGCTATATTTTGCCTAACAGCCTGACACCAATCATCGTACAGGGAACGTTGGGGATCGGAACGGCCATCATTGAAGCGGCAGCGCTTGGATTTCTGGGCTTGGGTGCACAACCTCCTGAGCCAGAGTGGGGTAAAATGTTGTCCGATTCGCGGCAATATATCCAGAACGCGCCGTGGACAGTTATCTTTCCGGGGATATCTATCATGCTGACCGTATTGGGCTTTAATCTGATGGGGGACGGGTTGCGGGATGTATTGGACCCGAGGGCAAAGCGTTAGAGCAAAAGTGATGAGGTATATAAAGTTGAGTAAAGAGGTGTTTTCTGGCCTGAAGCAAATGGCTGGGGACCACCTTTTTTATATGACACTTTTTGTATTGGAATAGAAAGCACCATCCGACTGCGCAGTGGCGCTAAAAGTAACTTTTACAGCTGAAAGTCATGTGAGCTTTCCTGAGGCGCGAAAAAAATGTATAATCACTCCAATTGAGTACGTAGGGAGTGGGCTTTATGACATGGCAGGACAAGAGAGAGCATCGGCAATTTGCGGAACAGACACGAAGCGACGCTTCACGGGCCGCATATGAACGGGACTACTCCCGTTTGATCCATTCACCGACTTTCCGGCGATTGCAGGGTAAATCACAGGTGTTTGGCGCAGGCACGGGCGATTATTACCGCACACGACTGACGCATTCTTTGGAGGTAGCGCAAATTGCGCGTGAAGCATCACGAAGCTTGCTGCGCCGCCATCCCGAAGTAGAGCTGGAACAGGCAGATAACGCAGGACTGATCATTGACCCGGAGGTGGTAGAATGTGCTTCCATTGCACATGACTTTGGGCATCCACCGTTCGGACACAAGGGAGAAGAGGTGCTGGACGGGATTTTGGATCAACTGATTGAAACAAAGGTAGAAAAGATATCCTCTGCCGGAGGCTTCACACCGGAGTCCAAGCGTGGACAGGAGGCCTATGCGCGTGAGCGACAAATTTATGAGCATTTTGAAGGGAACGCGCACAATTTCCGACTGATTATGTTTTTGGAGAAGCGTGAGAACGTGGATGGTTTGAATTTGTCGGACGCTGTGTTACTGGGGATCAACAAATACCCATACCCGGGGATTCTGAACAAAAAAGGGTTGTACCTGCATGAGTGGGAATACATACGTTCTATCCGCGAGGATTGGGGTATCCCTGATGGTAAAAAGACGCTAGAAGCCCAGCTTATGGACCTGTGCGACGATATCGCTTATTCTGCGCATGATCTGGAGGATGGGATTAAAGCTGGGAAAATCGAGGTGCACGAGCATTTCTTATATGATCCGTATTTAATTCGTCTGATTACGGAGAAAATCACCACGTTGGAGGATAGCTTCTGGCAAGGCTGGCAACTGGCTCAGATTGAGCAGAAGGTAGCGGCTGTGCTGAGCGAATTTTTGAAGGTGTGGAATGGCAAGATGCCGATGTGTGAACACGATTATTCCCGTACTCGCCGTGAAGTGAAGGCATACTGGGTCAGCCTGTTTGTCAGCAGCTTGGGTGTAATTGATGATGGAAATTGGAAAAAGGTAACCTTCGTGCGGGATGGAAGCGAAGATTTGGATATGCTGCGCACTGTGAGTGTGTTGAAAAGCTTTGCTTGGGTTACGATGATCCGCGATCTACGCGTACAGCGACTGCAAAAACGGAGTGAGTGGATGCTCAGACGGCTGTGGCTGGCTTTTCTGGACCCAGAAACGTCGAAATCTATTATTCCAAGCGACTGGCTCCAGCGCTATGAGCGCGACCAAGCCAAGGCGAAACCGATCTGGACATGGGAGCATATGGTCATAGACTATATTGCAGGTATGACCGATGCTTTTGCTGAAAAAATCTATAATGAGTTATACGGTCTGAAGGTGGGTTCCATTTATGATCTGGATTGACCTTTAAATTTCCCCTATATAGTAGAAGGAACTGGTTTGTAATGGATAGCAGGAGGGAGGAATGTGTCTATGCAATCTCGGTCTTTATCTATAAAAAGGTTGAATCTCGGTGTGCTCGATATGGTGCCGTTGCTGCCCGGTAACCGTCCGGAGCAAGCGGTTCAACGAGCTGGTGAACTAGCGAGACAGGCAGAAGCATGGGGATATACACGCTACTGGACCTCGGAGCACCATGATATGGAGGGGCTGGCTTCCTCCAGCCCGGAAGTGCTGCTGTCGCATATCGGGGCGGTGACGAAGACCATTAAACTGGGTGCGGGTGCTATTTTGCTCCCGCATTATAGTCCAGTCAAGGTCGCGGAATGGTTTCATCTACTGGTCGCTCTATATCCTGGCAGAGTCGAATTGGGCCTGGGGAGAGCACCTGGTGGGGGACCTCATGCTTCGATGGCACTGAGCGGTAATTTTCTTCAACATGTGGCGGAGCTGCCACAGACGATGGAAGCTCTATTGGCTTTGCTGGAAGGTACTTACGAATATGAACAGGTGCCTGTGTTTGCCCGGCCGATGCCTGAACAGCCGCCAGCAGTGTGGATGCTAGGTACAAACCGAAAAAGTGCCGAATATGCCGCCCAGTATTCAACAGGCTATGTATTCGGTCAGTTTATGAGTGAACAGCAAACGGAAGAAATGCTAAGCATTTACCGCTCCAGCTTTCAGCCATCCAACCGGATGGACAAGCCACGTACCATGGTGGCTGTAGGAGCAGTATGTGCCTTGACAAATGAACTGGCGCAGCAATGGGCTGTTCAGATTTCATTGGGCGACCCGGCAATGCGAGCCAGCTGGCTAGTGGGAACGCCGTCGGATATTGCCGAACGGTTACGCGGCTTGCAGATTAAATATGATAATGATGAGTTTCTGTTGGTCACACCGATTCCCGATTATGAGCAGCGGCTTCACTCCTACCGTCTAATAGCGGAGGCTGTAAATTCTAGCCTTGATTCCAAATGAAAAGAGATATGACATGAATAAACAGAAAACGAATATCGAAGAAATGAAACCAAGCTACATATATACCTATGCGTGTCATGAA
Source organism: Paenibacillus sp. SER-28 (assembly GCF_052906305.1). NCBI lineage: Bacteria > Bacillati > Bacillota > Bacilli > Caryophanales > Paenibacillaceae > Paenibacillus > Paenibacillus sp. SER-28. The sequence goes on from NZ_JBRECM010000001.1 coordinate 194,843, forward strand.
ACAGAGCGTGAGTTATGTCTTTTGGAATTGAAATGCTTGTTCGGTCAGCCGCCCGTGCAGGATTCCATCCTATTGTCCCATCGGCGGCTGGAGCCGGGTACCAGCCCGTTTATTCATCTTCGGCTGGATGTAATGACAGATGCGGGAACACTGGAAGAGCTATGCGAAGCAGCCTCTATGTTACAACTTGAGGAAGGAAAGACTTTCAAGGTGTTGTGCCTTAAAGAAGGTGACCATGAGGCCGACTATGACGAGCGGCGCGGAATCGAACGCCGAATTGGTGCACGCATTCATGGCCAGGCGCAAATGAAGACACCGGATATCACCCTTGGTGTTATTCGGATAGGAGAACGGTGGCTACTGGGCATGTGTCAGTATAGCGACAGATCGTGGCAGGAGCGTCGTCAGAAGCCGCAAAATTATTCTACTGGACTACCCGTTCTGGTAGCTAGGGCACTTGTGAATTTGGCAGCAACTGATCTAACAGCCGCAAAGGGAGAGTCAGGCTCATTGAAACTGCTAGACCCGTGTTGTGGTATGGGCAATGTAATGATTGAGGCATTGAGCATGGGGGAGGATATTCGCGGTTGTGATATCAACCCGTTGGCGGTGCGAGGGGCACGAGTGAATTTGCGTCATTTTGGATATGAAGAAGATCTAGTGAAGCTCGGGGATATGAATATGCTCGAAGGCACATACGATGCGGCCATATTGGATATGCCCTATAACCTGTGCTCCGTGCTCCCGGCTGATGAACAAAAGAAGATGCTGCGCAGTCTGAGACGCTTGGCCGCGCGGGCAGTGGTCGTGAGCAAGGAGCCGATGGAAACATTGTTATCCGAGTCAGGCTGGACCCTTACGGAGCAATGCCGCATACATAAGACAGGTATGAGTCGGGAAATCTGGATCTGTAAGTAGTGTATTAATACTGAGTTTTGTAGTTAACCAAATTCAGCGGTAACTCCTGATCAGCGGCATAGGCATTCAAATTAGTAAGAAAAATATCCACCGCCCGTTCGGCATATTTGTCCGTATCGCCTGCAATATGCGGTGTGATCAAGACATGGTCCAGACTCCATAGCGGATGTGAAGCAGGTAGCGGTTCTTCCTCGAATACATCCAGTCCGGCAAAGGCAATATGCTTTTGTTCCAAAGAGCGTACAAGCGCATCCGTATGAACGGTGCCACCGCGACCTACATTAATGAAGAAGGCACCCTTACGCATAGCTGCAAATGCTTTTTCGTCAAAGAAGTGATGGGTTTCCTCGGTGAATGGCAATATATTTACCACGATATCCGCTACTCCCAATGCTTCGTGTAATTGTTCGTTAGTATACATGTGCTCTACATGGGGAGCTTCCTTGCCAGAACGGCGGACTCCGATCACCCGCATGCCAAAGGCTTCTGCAATCCGCGCTGTTTCGCGGCCAATTTCGCCAACGCCTGTAATCAACAGCGTTTTACCACGTAATTCCGTCAATTGGCCTTTCGGTGGCTGCCATGTTTTCTGACGTTGCAAGACAGCTGCTTGCTGTAAATAACGTGTGTGCGATAGCAGCATTCCAAAGATATGCTCTGTAATTGGAATTGCATGCACACCACTTGTATTCGTTAGTAAAATGTTACGCTTCTCCAATTCGGTAAGCGGTAGCTTATCAATCCCGGCCGACCAGGTTTGTATCCACTTCAGCTTGCTGTCTGGATGTAATGCCTCTTCGGCAATATGCTTAGACCAGCCTAGAATAACCTCGGCCTCCCGGATTTGTTTAGACTCCAATTCCTGAGCTTTGCCAATAATCAACTCGTAGCCCGGAGCCGTTGCACGAACTTGTCTTTTTTGCTCTTCCGTAAGTTGATGTAAGCTTAAAATGTTTCCCATAGTTCATAGCCTCCTCGATTTTTGATTCCTTGGAGTTTCCAATATATTCTGGCGAACCATCCTTTCAAGAATAACAGATTGCCGAAAAAATTGCATAAGGAGGGTAAAAACGAGCTCGCAGTGTCATTATATATAACAACAAATGGCTTTACCCTGATCAGGGACAATCCAAACAGCTACTTTTTGAGATATCCACAAATATCAATTAGGAAAGGAGGTATAGGTTGATGAAAAATGAATCGCAAAGACTTTTTACAGCTATTGCTCTCCCGAATGAGCATAAGAAGAAGCTACATTATTGGGTGGAGCAGGATTTAAAAGACCTGACTTTTCGCAAATGGAGTGATTTCAGAGATTACCACGTGACACTTCAGTTTTTGGGTGATGTGGAGACCTCGGTTATACCGAAACTTGAGCAGGTTTTAGTTCAAGCTGCAGCTGAGCATGACCCGTTCACACTCGGCATTGGAGAAGCAGGTTTTTTTGGTCGTGAAGAATTTCCGCGTGTATTGTGGAGGGGAGTGACCGGGCAGCGTGATTCACTGGATCAACTGTACCAGTCCATACTCCAGGCTACCGAACCGCTGGGTTTTAAACCCGAGGAGCGACCTTATCGACCTCATATCACCCTAGCACGTTCGTACATAGGAGAACAGCCTATTCCACCGTCTATTTGGCAGCCAAATGACCGATGCAGCGAGCCATGGGAAGTGGGAGAATTTGTTTTATATGCAACCCGGATGGGTCAAAAACCAATGTACCAAATAATTCAAACATTCCCATTAATGAGGTGAAAGCCTTGATCTATCAGCGAATTTAGTGATATAGTGTTTCAGCGTTATTCAAAAGGCGCATTTTAGGTTACATATCTGAGGAATGTGCTTATAGTTAACGGGAGGAACATTATGGAAATCGTTAAAGAACATCGTTGGTTTGCACCTCTATTGAGTGTGCTGCTTGTTTGTATATTGGGGATAGGCCTCTACGCTGAGGTTCAGCAAACACAGAAAAATCATAAAAATACACCTATGCAATCTCTGAGCTGGTCAGGGAACTCTTCGTCTCCTACATATGGCGACAGGATGGGGACCCATAATGGGTCAAACAGGACAAGCCCCATCTTTGTCGCTGCTCATGGGCAGTCAAGCTGGAAAGAAATCATGCCGACTCCGTTACCCGCTTCCCAGATGAAGCAGGTGGAACAAGCTCGGAATAACGTTGCTACAGGCAAGAAAAAGCCTGAGGTCCAGCATAGCAAGTCCGCAATCCTAACCCCTCCTACAACCATCTACTTTACGAAGACAAAAATGCTCACGCAGGATGACAAGGCGTTGTCTACCTGGAGCTATCCTGTCTCCGCTAAAGAACTGCTCCTGCTGCAAAAAATAGTGATGGCAGAAGCAGAAGGCGAACCGTACGAAGGCAAAGTGGCAGTTGCCAACGTTGTCTTAAACCGGCTGCGGTCAGCCCCATTTCCCGATACGATTCAGGCAGTGATTTATCAAAAAGCACAATTTAGTCCGGTCGCGAACGGGCGTCTTCGTCGTGTTCAGCCTAACCAGGACAGCATCCGTGCGGTTACTGCTGCTTTGAACGGCCATAAAGCCGTGCCTGATAACACCTGTTTTTTCCTGTCGCTTACGTTGGCCCAGGACCTTACGGTTCATCATTCGCGTACGAAGGTGAAAACTATCGGTCATCATACTTTCTACAAATAACAGCCCTTTCTAAACAATAGGGTTCAGCTTTGTGAACGAATTTTAGGGTATAGGTGAAGCCAGTATGCAAAAGAGGTATAATGGGTAAAGGAAAGTAACCAAAATAATGAAAGTGACAAAGGAGGCGTAGATGATATGAAAATCACATATTATGGACATTCAGTTGTACTGGTAGAGGCAGAGGGGAAACGGATTATTATTGATCCTTTTTTGACAGGAAATCCTAAAGCAACCGTACAGGCCGAGGATATTCAGGTGGATGCCGTGCTGTTGACACACGGTCATGCCGATCATTTTGGAGATGCTGTTGAAATTGCCAAGCGCAATGATTGTCCAGTAATCGCGGTCGCGGAACTGGCCGAATATTGTTCATCCTTGGGGGCCAAAGCTCACGGTATGAATCTGGGTGGAGGTCACCACTTTGACGGTTTCCATGTGAAATTCACGCTTGCATTCCACAGCTCATCTTTGACGGTGGACGGGCAAATCATTTACATGGGAGAGCCGGCGGGGATCTTATTGACCATGGGAGGCCAAACCTTTTTCCATGCAGGGGATACTGGCCTGTTTGGCGATATGCGTCTCATTGGCGAAACTAACTCCATCGATGCTGCGGTATTGCCCATCGGAGATGGTTATACGATGGGACCGGAGGATGCACTGCTGGCAGCAAAATGGCTGCGTGCAAGCCGCGTAATACCGGTGCATTACAATACGTTCCCGGGTATTGAGCAGGACGGAGACGGCTTCTGTGATCGTCTGCACAAAGAAGGTATTGAAGGGAAAGCATTGAAGCCCGGCGAAAGTCTCGAATTTTAATACGGATATCTGATTTACGGGAATATACTTGATGGTCTATAAACTCATCAAATCTCCTTTGTCAGCCTTTTCTGTTCCTTAGAGGAATAGGAAAGGCTATTTTTTAAAAGTGAATATTTATACATAAAAATGAGATATTTTTGCATTGATACGTTGAAGCTGTAATGTAAAAGATTTATTATCACAATCATAAAAACTTTGAATTGCTAACATGATAGGTCAATGATAAAATGATAGAACTAATTAGATTCATCAGTGGAATCGACGTATTTTTCAAGTCAAGCCATTGCATAATTATTGAAAAACATACGCATTCGGCGGACCGTACCGCCTTGAATACGTCACATGTTTTGTCCCCCATTCCTCGTAGTTGTTCTTTGAGTTACCTCTTGTCGCCACTGTCTTCTATTCGGCCGCCTGTATTTCAGGCCAGCATGACTTTATAACAGAAAGGTTGCGTTCCATGAGACAGACAGGTTTACCACCCAAACAGGGACTATATGATCCCCAATTCGAAAAAGACGCCTGCGGCATGGGCTTTGTTGCCCACATCAAGGGAAAACCATCGCACAATATTGTAAGTCAGGCTTTGACCATGCTCGTGAATATGGAGCATCGGGGCGGTCAGGGAAGTGAACCAAACTCCGGTGACGGAGCAGGGATCATGATTCAAGTTCCTCATCTGTTTTTTCAAGAGGAAGCGGAGCGATTGGGCTTTAAATTGCCAAAGGCCGGACATTATGGCGTGGGTATGCTTTTTGTATCCAATGATCCAAAAGTTTGTGAAGTGCATGAGCAGAAGCTAAGAGATATCATCGTGGACGAAGGTCAAAATTGTTTGGGTTTTCGCGATGTTCCAACTTATGACGAAATGCTGGGTAAATCGGCAAAAGCAGCTAAACCAGGCGTGCGTCAGGTATTCATCGGTCGCAGTAGCGATTTGAAGGAAGAGCTGGACTTCGAACGGAAACTGTATGTCATTCGCAAACGTGCAGAGCTTGCTATTCGCTATAACCAAGAGGATGAGAACGGCGAGTCGTTCTATATTCCAAGTTTGTCATGTCGCAAGGTTGTATACAAAGGAATGCTCACAACCGAGCAGGTAGGCAAATTTTATTTAGATTTGCAGGATGAGCGGGTGACATCGGCGATCGCGCTGGTCCATTCCCGTTTTAGCACGAATACGTTCCCGAGCTGGGACCGCGCGCATCCTTATCGTTTTATGATTCACAACGGCGAAATTAATACTATGCGCGGCAACGTGAACTGGATGCATGCTCGCCAGGCGCAGTTTGAAAGCGAAGCGTTTGGCGGAGATATCAAGAAGGTAAAACCAGTCATTAACCCAGATGGCTCAGATACAGCCATGTTTGATAATACACTGGAGTTTCTGTATCTGAGCGGACGTTCCCTTCCTCATGTAGCCATGATGATGGTGCCGGAACCTTGGAACAAGCATGAAACCATGGACCCGAAGAAACGGGCATTTTATGAATATCACAGCACCATGATGGAGCCGTGGGACGGACCGGCTGCGATGGCGTTTACAGATGGTATCCAAATCGGGGCGATTCTCGACCGCAACGGTCTGCGTCCTGCACGTTACTATGTGACCAAGGACGATCTGATCGCACTGTCTTCAGAGGCGGGCGTATTGGATATTGCTCCTGAAAATGTGCTCTATAAGGATCGTCTCCGTCCGGGTCGTATGCTGTTGGTTGATACCCAAGAAGGCCGTATCGTTTCTGACGAAGAGTTAAAGGAACGTATTGCTTCCGAGGAACCTTATCAGCAATGGCTGGATGAGCACTTGGTTGATTTGGATGAGCTGCCGGAAGCACTAGAACAGCCGGAGCCTAAACATGAAAATGTAAATCAGCTTCAGCTCGCTTTTGGATATACGTTTGAAGAACTGCGCAAAATTCTGGAGCCGATGGCACTTACAGGTGCAGAACCGATTGGCTCAATGGGGTACGATGCACCATTGGCGGTGCTGTCCGACCGTCCGCAACGTTTGTACAATTACTTTAAACAAATGTTTGCTCAAGTCACGAACCCGCCGATTGACGCCATTCGTGAAGAGATTGTAACGTCAACTGCAACTACGATTGGGCCAGAGCGCAATTTACTGCATCCAGAACCGGAAAGCTGTCGTCAGATTCGTTTGGATTCGCCGGTGTTGTCGAATGAGGAGTTTGCCAAAATTCGCCACGTACACCGTCCTGGCTTCAAATCGATGACGATTCCGATCTTCTTTGAAGCGAAGGAAGGCGCTGAGGGCTTACGCAAGGCGCTGGAAGGATTGTTTGAGGCGGCTGACCGTGTCATTGACAAAGGTCATAACATCCTGATTTTGTCCGACCGTGGAGTGGATGCGGAAAATGCGGCCATTCCGGCGTTGCTAGCTGTTTCCAGCCTGCATCACCATCTGATTAAGCAGGGTACACGCACACGTGTGAGTATTTTGCTGGAGTCTGGGGAGCCAAGGGATATTCACCATTATGCGGTGCTGCTTGGCTACGGTGTGAGCGCGGTTAATCCGTATCTGGCTTTTGAAACGCTGGATGTCATGATTCAGCAGGGCTTGTTGCGCGGCATCTCGCACGAAAAGGCAGTTAAAAATTATATTAAAGCGGCAACGAAGGGTGTCGTTAAAATATTGTCCAAAATGGGTATTTCCACGATTCAGTCGTACCGTGGAGCACAAATTTTTGAGGCTGTAGGTCTGAAGCAGGATTTTGTTGACCGTTATTTCACCTGGACACCTTCCCGCATTGGCGGTATTGGTCTGGAGGAAGTGACTACGGAAGCGCTGGTTCATCATAACCGTGCTTTCACTGACAAGGACGGCAACGACAAAGTGCTGGATTCGGGCGGCGACTATCAATGGCGTAACGATGGGGAAGAGCATTTGTTTAACCCGCAAACGGTGCATTTGCTCCAGCAGTCGGTACGCTCGGGAGACTACGAGCTTTACAAGAAGTACGCCAAGCTGGTACAGGGTGAATCTGAACAGTATTTGACGATTCGCTCCATGCTTCAATTGAAGCCTGCTGGTGAGCCTGTGCCGCTGGATGAAGTGGAATCCGCTGCATCCATTATGCGTCGCTTCAAGACAGGAGCCATGTCCTTTGGCTCGATCAGTCAGGAAGCGCATGAAGATATGGCGATTGCGATGAATCGGATCGGGGGCAAGAGCAATACGGGTGAAGGTGGGGAGAACCCAGCACGTTTCATACCGGATGCCAATGGCGATTCTCGTCGCAGTTCGATTAAGCAGGTAGCGTCAGGCCGATTCGGTGTAACATCGAATTACTTGGTGAATGCTGACGAAATTCAGATCAAAATGGCGCAAGGCGCTAAGCCGGGCGAAGGTGGACAACTGCCAGGACGTAAGGTATACCCTTGGGTCGCTGAGGTACGTGGTTCTACGCCAGGAGTAGGTTTGATTTCACCACCGCCGCATCACGATATTTATTCTATCGAGGATTTGGCAGAGCTCATCTATGATCTCAAAAACGCTAATCCGCGTGCTGACATTAACGTGAAACTGGTGTCAGAAGTAGGCGTAGGCACGATCGCTACAGGGGTAGCAAAAGGCCGTGCTGACATTATTCTGGTCAGCGGTTACGACGGTGGTACAGGCGCTTCCCCGCAAGGCTCCATCCGCCATGCGGGTATGCCTTGGGAGCTGGGCCTGGCGGAGACGCATCAGACGCTGATGCTAAACAACCTGCGCGACCGCGTAGTATTGGAGACAGACGGCAAGATGCTGTCTGGCCGCGATTTGGTAGTAGCTGCCCTGTTGGGCGCGGAAGAATACGGCTTCTCTACTGCGCCGCTCGTGGCGTTGGGTTGTATTATGATGCGGGTATGCCAAATGGATACATGTCCGGTTGGTGTGGCTACGCAGAATCCAGAGCTACGCAAAAATTATATGGGCGATCCTGCCCATGTGGTGAATTTTATGCGTTTCATCGCAGAAGATGTCCGTGAAATTATGGCGGAATTGGGCTTCCGTACGATTCAGGAAATGATTGGACGTACGGATTGTCTGGATACCGTGAACGCCGATTCGCACTGGAAGAAGAAGGGCGTAGACCTGAGCTTGCTGTTGCATGTTCCTGAGTTGGAAGAAGGTAGTGTACGTTACCGCGTACAACGCCAAAATCACGGTCTGGAAGAAACACTCGACATGCAACAGCTCGTACCGATGGCTGCGGAAGCGCTGGAGAACGGAACGCCTGTTGAGGGTACCTTACCTATTACAAACGTGAATCGGGCGGTAGGAACGATTCTGGGCAGCGAGGTCACCCGTAAGTATGGAGCGGCGGGTCTGCCTGAGGATACAATTCGCTTTAACTTTATTGGATCGGCAGGTCAGAGCTTCGGGGCATTTATTCCGAAAGGCATCACGCTGAGCGTGGAAGGCGATAGCAATGACTATGTTGGTAAAGGGCTATCTGGCGGTAAGGTTATTGTGAAAAAGTCTCACAAAGCGACCTTTAAGGCAGAAGAAAACATTATTATCGGAAATACAGCCTTGTATGGAGCGACCAGCGGTGAAGCTTACATTAGCGGAATCGCAGGCGAGCGCTTTGCCGTTCGGAACTCCGGCGCACGTATTGTAGTTGAGGGCGTTGGTGATCATGGTTGCGAATATATGACGGGCGGACGTGTAGCTGTATTGGGTGGAACCGGACGGAATTTTGGAGCCGGAATGTCCGGTGGTATTGCCTATGTCTATGACCCTGAGGGGACGTTCCTGAGCCGTTGTAATCTGGAAATGGTGTTGCTGGAAGGTGTGGAAGATCCTGCAGAAGCAGCGGATTTGCGCGGCTTGATTCAACGCCATGTCACTTACACGGGTAGTGAAGCGGGACAACGTATTTTGGATGATTGGCAGACTGCGATTCAGCAGTTTGTACGAGTGATTCCAAAGGATTACAAGCGTATGGTTGAACAGATCCAAAAAGAAGAGGCAACTGGTTTGAGCGGAGATGAAGCTCTGTTGGCAGCATTTGAAGCCAATATGCGTGAATTGGCGCGTGCCGGGGGTTAAAATGTAGACTACCAAATTTACTAAAAAAGGACTCGCTGAATACCGCTGTTATAATCACGGTGGTACCAGCAAGTCTTTTTTTAGGTTACAAAAATGCGATTTATTTCCTTGACAAACGTCATAAATTCTGACATTACCCCCAAAGTGTTTTCCTGAAACGGTAAATATGTTATAAAAAGTACCAAATTTTTTGGAATGTAACCGTTTACGTAAGAGTTTATGTCTTGTTATTTATTTTTGGATTGGTTATGATTTTTTAGAGTACACAAACAAACCTAATATGCCCATCGTCCCTTCAAAACACAGAATAGGGTGACAGGATGAAGTTGAGGAAGTCAGCAGAAGACCAAATGATTTTTTTATACCGTTATGTATCACTATCTTTAACGTCACTTGTTTTTCTGTTCGAATCATCTAGGTTAATCGTGTGGCAGAAGCTATTACTGATTGGTTTTCTATTTTTATCCGTTACAGCATTTACTTGGATTTACCGTAAATACAGACTTCATGATATGGTATTGAAATGTAGCATTGCACTAGAAACAGCAGGGATCATTTTGTTGTTATTCCCGACCGGAGGGATAAATAGCCCGTTCAAATGGTATGTGATTACTCCCATGCTGGTAGCTTGTGCTCATCTATCTATGAGGTACAGCTGGACGCTCCTACTTTCTTATATCGGCTTGGTGCTTACATTTTGTTATATCTTTTTTACACCAGGTCAATATTTTTTGTGGGATCTTATATTGCAGAACATTAATTTGTTTCTGGTATTGATCGTAACCACGATGGCAATGCAGGTTATTGGCGTCATGAAGGACGAACTGAAGGTGGCTAAAGAACAAGCCAATGAGACGATGGATCATATCAAGTCGATTTACCACATCATGGAGACGACCAGCCATAATGAGGCATTAAATCTAGGTCAGGTCATCTCGGATTACACTGTCAAGCTAACCAAGCAGAGCCGTGCATTTTTCTGGCTGGATAGTCAGGAAGAGGATGCACCGGCAAGCAGCCAGACAGGCTGGACGGTGGAGGAGGAGGAGCAACTATTCGAGGAACTGGAGAATTACCGGGAGGAATTCAGGGAAGAGCGTGAACCATTTTTCAGACATCTGCCAGAATGGGGCGACTTTCTCATGATCACCGTACCGATGACGACCCGTTTTGTAGCGACGATTGGCCTCAAGCTGGGCCCGGATCAAAGTCTGACAGGAAGACGCTGGCTCGTGCAACAACTGATATTCTTGGCTGAGCTGAGCGCTGTGTTCTTGGAGCGCTATGAGCTGGAGCGTATTGAAAATCAGCTGATTGTGACGAATGAGCAGAACCGGATTGCAAATGAAATGCATGACAATGTTTCTCAAAGTCTTTTTGGTATTGTGTACGCAACGCATTCTCTCCGGCAAACCTGGTGTCATCAGCCAAAGGAGCAGGTGGAGGAGCAAATTGATCTAATTCAGCAATCAGCCAACCAAGCGGTTAGAGAGCTGAAAGGGGCGATTCATAGTTTAAGTTCGAAAAAAAGCGGAGGCTCAACTTGGTTAGGGACGGTGAAAAGTCATCTGCATACACTCTCCAAGCTGAACCACGTACAAATTGATTTTGACATTCATGGTGATCATTATTCACTTCCGTATTTGTACCAAAAGGCTTTATTCCGCATCATTTCCGAAGCGGCGGGGAACGCAATCCGTCATGGATTGGCCAAGCGAATTGATGTGAAGTTAAAATTGACGCCCCAAGTGATTAGACTGTCTATTCATGACGACGGAGTAGGGTTTGAGACGGCGAGAATGGTAGCAGGAGGTGAGGCGGTCAGTGCAGGCGGGGGCCTGGGCATGATGAATATGGAATATTTAGCTCAATCGATGGGAGGCGAATTTGATATTTCAAGTCGAATCGGAGAGGGAACACAGATCCGATTGTCCATTCCGGTAAATGCTTATGAATGAGGATTTTGCAAAATTCTCGAATAAAATGTGTGAACATTCTGCAATACAAAATCTGCGGTAACAATCGGATACATAGGGATTATGCAAATCCTGAACTGTAGACAGGAGGCCGAATCATGAAAATTGTCATTGTCGATGATCATCCTTTAGTACGGAAAGGACTCGCTGCGGTTATATCCATGCAGCCCAATGTTCAGTTTGCGGGAGAGGCCCAGAATCAACAGGAAGCACTTATGGTGATTGAGGAAACAGATCCGGATCTGGTGCTGCTGGATTTGAAACTAGCTGATGAATCGGGGCTGGATATTATCAAGATAGCGCGCGGGCGTGGTTTCAGAAGCAAATTTATTTTGCTGACCTCTTCCGCAACACGTGAAGATTTTCTAAAAGCAGAGGAAGCTTCCGTGGACGGTTATGTGCTTAAGGAAGCATTGCCTGAGGAACTAATTTACGCGATTCATCTTGTCAACAAAGGACGCAAATATTATGATCCGGCTATTCTCGAAAACAAGCTGCGTGAAGATGCGGGCAATCTGACCGACGACCTGACGCCAAAGGAAAAGGAAGTGCTGGTCGAGCTGGGACAAGGAGCTTGCAATCGTGAAATTGCATCCCGGTTATTTATCAGTGAGTTCACAGTCAAAAAGCATGTCAGTCAGATACTGGCCAAGCTGCGGCTGGCGGATCGTACGCAGGCAGCATTGTATGCCAATGCCATCGGTCTGGCGAAGTACGAGCCAACAATGATGCGCTGACTCTATAAGCTACGCTGCACTTTCATGTGCGAGTGGAAAGAAAAGCCTCAAAATCACCAATATTTGTGATTTTGAGGCTTTTTTCGATTTCTTTTTCCATAATCGACAAAGCATGGTACAAAAGTATACCATGCCGTATCCGAAAGTATACATTTCCCTCCCCCCCATAGTGAGGGAGAAAGTGCCATTCGGTTCCATGTCGTTCACAGAGCCAATTGTTACAATAAAGTCATACTTAAATATGAAGAGAAATTGTATAGGAGGGAGGATTTTTGTGGAGAAAACCATTTTGGATTATCTAGTCCTGATTAAAAGAAGATTGTGGCTGATCGCAATTTTTGTCATTCTCTCATGTGTAACAACATACTTTGTGAGCGACAATGTCGTGAAGCCAGTCTATTCCGCTTCAAGCCAACTGCTGGTTAATCATATTTCCGCCAAGCAGGGGAGCAACAATCTGAACGACGTCAACACAAGTCTTAATTTGGTGGAAAGCTACAAGCAAATTCTCACTTCACCTAAAATTATGGACGCTGTTGTAGCGGCTCATCCCGAGCTCGGTTTGACGCAGCAGAAGTTGGCAGAGAAACTGCAGATTAAATCCTCGGATAAAAGTCAGGTTATCGGTTTGACGTTTGAGGCAGGGAGCTATCCACAGGCCGCAGCGGTTGTAAACGCGGTAACCCAGAAATTCGTACAGACAGTTCCGGGATTGATGGAATTGAATAATGTGAAAATTTTAAATGAAGCGGACCCTCAGGCCAATCCTGACCCGATTAATGGGAACCCGCTCATGAATATTGCGATTAGTTTTCTCGTATCGCTGATGATTGCATTGGGCACGATTGTGTTCCTGGAAAGCATTAACGGTACGCTGCGCTCGGAGAAAGAAGCGGACGCGGACATCGGTATTCCGGTAATTGCATCGATTCCAGTCATTCGCAAGAAGGACGTCGATGGAGCAGCTGGAAATTCCAAAGAACGGGTAGGGGAGCGTAAATATGCTGCGATTGAATGACATGTTGATTACAGAAAGTAATCCATCATCGTATATCTCGGAATCATTTCGATCCCTCCGTACATACATCCGGCAGCAGGTGATTGGGCAAAAGGACCGTGGCACGGTTCTATTGTTGACCTCGCCGGAAAGCGGAGCGGGTAAAACAACACTGCTCGCCAACATCGGAGTTTCCTTTGCACAAGAAGGCAAGAAGGTGGCTCTGGTGGATTGCAATCTGCATAAACCAGCGCTGCACGAGATATTCGGAATGGAGAATACCGGAGGTCTATCGGCTTATTTGCGCGGTGGGGCTTCTTCCAAGTCTATCGTTAGACATGGTGGCCTGGAGCTATCGGTTGTTCCCGGTGGAGACACCCTGTACAACGCAGCAGATCTGCTCGGTAGCGAACGTATGGCTGAGCTACTGGAAGAGCTCAAACGTGAATATGACATCATTTTACTCGATTCGGCTCCGGCGCTGAATTATACGGATGCTCGCCTGATTGCAGGCTTAACGGATGGTGTGATTCTCGTCGCTAGACATGGTCGTACCAAACGGGAAGATCTACGTAAAACAAAGCAACTCATGGAGCAGGCCAGTGCGACGCTGGTTGGAATTGTGATGAATCAGGTGAAGTAAGCAACACCAAAATTCGATGAAGCAAGGAGAATGAGTGCGATGACGAAAAGAGTGAAAAAGGCCATTATTCCAGCAGCAGGGTTAGGTACGCGCTTCCTCCCTGCCACAAAAGCGATGCCTAAGGAAATGCTTCCAATTATCAATAAGCCTACGATTCAATATATCGTGGAAGAAGCGATTGCTTCTGGTATTGAGGACATTATTATCGTTACGGGTAAAGGCAAACGTGCCATTGAGGACCACTTTGACAACGCATTTGAGCTGGAATCCAAACTGCTCGAGGACGGTAAGCTGAAGCTTCTGGAGGAAGTACAGCGTTCTTCAGGAGTGGAAATTCACTACATTCGCCAAAAAGAACCCAAAGGTCTTGGACATGCAGTATGGTGCGCAAGACGCTTTATCGGGGACGAGCCGTTTGGTGTGCTACTGGGCGATGATATCGTAACAGGTCAGAAGCCTTGCCTGCGCCAGCTGATGGATCAGTATGAGGAAACTCAAAATTCGGTTATCGGTGTGCAGCGGGTACCGCAGGAATTTACGAACCGGTACGGCATCATTGAACCGGATCAGCAGGACGGACGCTTGTACCGAGTGAATAATTTTATAGAAAAACCGGCTCCAGGCACAGCGCCATCCGATTTGGCTATTATGGGTCGCTACGTGTTCTCGCCGAAAATTTTCAAATATCTTGATCTTCAAGAAAAAGGAGCTGGCGGCGAAATTCAGTTGACGGATGCGATCCAAAAGCTGAATCAGAGTGAGCGTGTGTACGCCTATGATTTTGAAGGCACACGTTATGACGTAGGTGAACGTCTTGGATATATTCTAACCACACTTGAATTTGCACTTGCCAGCGATGATTTGAAGTATCCGGTTATGGAGGCCATGAATGAATGGTTGAAAAAGACCGAGAAAGCAACCACGGCAGGTTGAGAGGGGGTACGTCAGCATGAGCATGGAAAATTTACCGGAGGACGGCGAGGCTGTCATGTCAGGTAAAGCGTTTTACATGCCATACGGAAATACACAAATTCAGGATAAAACGTCCTACCTGGTCACAAAACGCCTCCTTGATATGCTGCTGTCGTTCGTGGGCTTGATCGTCTTGCTTCCGCTTTTTGTAGTGGTAGGCGTTTTGATTAAGCTCGAAGACCCAAAGGGAAGCGTGTTTTTCAAGCAAACTCGGGTGGGCAAGAATGAGAAGTTATTCGATATGTATAAATTCCGTTCAATGGTGTCCAATGCTGAGGAACTGAAAAAGGACTTGATGGAGCTGAATGAAGTGAGCGGCGCCATGTTCAAAATTAAAAACGATCCTCGGATCACGAAAATTGGCAGTTTTCTGCGCAAGACGAGTATTGATGAGATTCCGCAGCTGTGGAACGTGTTGGTCGGCGACATGACTTTAGTCGGTCCGCGTCCGCCGTTGCCCAGCGAGGTCGAGCAATATTCCGATTATGATAAGCAACGCCTGATTGTAACACCGGGATGTACGGGTTACTGGCAGGTGAGCGCACGTAACAGTGTAGGCTTCGAAGAAATGGTGCAAATGGATTTGAAGTATATTCATGTTCGCAATACGTGGCTCGATTTGAAAATCATCATGAAAACAGGCGTTAAAATGCTGTTCTCCAAGGATGCTTACTGATGGATGCATTCAAGCGATGTCCCGCAGTGTCCGTCGTTATTTGCACCTATAACCGGGCGGACCTGCTGGAGAAAACGTTAATGTCCCTGCTGGAACTGGAAGACCTTGCACTGGCTGAGATCATTGTGGTCGATAACCGATCCACCGATCATACAGCAGCGACGATCAAAAGGTTCACCGTCGCCCATGGTCAGAATATCCATCTCCGATATCATTATGAGCGCGAACAAGGACTGTCTGCTGCTCGTAATGCAGGCATTACGTTATCAAGAGCGGAAGTCATTGCTTTTCTCGATGATGATGCAATTCCGTGTGTTACATGGTTGCAAACGATTATGTCAGCATTCGGGAACAATCCTGAGCTGACGGCTATGGGTGGGAAAATTGACCCTATGTTTGAGACGGAACGACCGGGTTGGCTGACAGGCCCGCTTGAACTGCCTTACACAATTATTGATCTGGGCAAAGCTGTTCGTGAATATCCGTCGGGACTGAATCCATTTGGAGCGAATATGGCGATGCGCAAAACGGCTTTTGCCGCCGTTATGTTCCCGCTTCATCTAGGCAGAAAGGGAGATATCCTTCTATCTGGTGAAGAATCGTGGGTATTCGAGCAAATCCGTAAAAATGGTGGAACGATTATGTATCATCCACACATGTCTGTGGAACATTTTGTGCCTGCTTCACGGTTAACGAAAGAATGGATCATGAACCGCTACTATTGTCAGGGCATGTCTAACGCTGCTCAGGCCGTAGGTCTGCGCGGCAACGCGATGCTGATGGCGAAGACGGCAGCCAAAGTGTTATACATCACTGTGGATTCCCTGCTGGCGCGTAGTGAGGGCAGGAAGCTGTTGAACCGGTGCAGGCTTGAAAGTATCCGTGGGACGCTGGATACACTGCGCAACCGGAAAAGCGAGTCAGCTGCGGGGTGAAAGATGGAACATGAGTAACTATCCTTGGACTACTAGAATAAACACCATACAGCATGTTTTTATTTTTCTACTGGGCGCTCTTGCTGTAGGAATTGCGGCTACCTATCAGCCGGTGGTCAGTATTGCGGCGGTATGTTTACTGCTCTTGCTGGCTGTTTCCATACATCATCCAGAGCGCATCAGCTACGCTGTTTTGCTAAGTACAGCAGTCTCAGTCGATTCTCTGTATCAGGGTGGCGTGTTCGGTATTGAGATTTTGTCATTGTACAAATTGGGCATTTTGGCTCTGCTGGTGCCGTGTATGCTCGTGTATGGCATACGTCTCAAGTTCAGCTATCCGGTCTGGGCATTGGTGATCATGCTGGGGATCACATTTGGATTTTCAGCATGGCTGCCTTTGTTAACGACCTCGATTGCCGTCAAGGCGTTCGTCGGTTTATCACTCCCTTTCTTTTTTTTACTGATCCAGTGGAAAAAGGATGTGGCAGAAAAGCATATCCGACTGATCAGTTTGTTGCCCATTATTAGTGTGGTCATTGGACTGGGTTTGCAGGTTCTAGGGCTGCATTCGTTTACGGATGTTGAATTTACGGGCGCAGTCAGAGTACAAGGAGCGAATATACCGCCGCATCTGGCAATGCTCTCCTTTCTCGGAATTGCCGTCTCTCTGATTGAGGTCAAGCGTAGACCCAAGCAAGCCGCTTTTTATTACACTGTGTTGGCACTGAACTTTCTGATTCTGATCGCCACCGGTACACGTGGACCGATTCTGGCATTGTTATTAATGTTTGCTGTGTATCTGTCTGATATTGCCCGTCAGTACCTCAAGGGGAAAGTCAATTATTTGCTACCGCTGGCCGGATCGTTTTTGGTTGCTCTGGGGGCGGTGGCCCTGCAATGGAACAATTTAAAAAAACGCTCCTTCGAACGGGAGACCGATACAGGCATTGACCTATCGGGACGCTCGGAGGCATGGGAATATTTTTTGAACAGAGTACATGATTACCCTTGGTCAGGGAGAGGTCTTGGCGCGGTAACGGTCGCGAACGACGGGACATTATTCAATGGCTTTGTTGTACCGCATAACGAGTATATACGCTTTTATTTTGACACGGGATATATCGGTTGCGGGCTATTAATACTTTCATTGCTGATCGTGTTCGCTCTCATTTACCGGTCGCTTGCCAAGTCTATCAAACCTTATTTTGCAAGCTTAATTGCAGGCTTTCTGATCTACTCGTTTTCAGATAATACGTTGTCGACGGTTCAGATGATTATTCCATTTTGCTGGTATTTGAACGCGTTATACCAGACATCTACTCAAACCGATTTTCGCAAAGAGAAGTGATACGATGAGCAGAGTGAACATGTTCGATGTCAACTTTGATAATTACGATTTTAATGATCTACTCGAATTTATAGATACTTCTATTGAACATCAGCGTCATTCCTACATTTTGACCTGTAATGTCGATCATGTGATCAAGCTTCGCAAGGATGATGAATTCCGCAAGGTGTATTCGGATGCCGGAGCTGTAGTGGCCGATGGAATGCCTATCATATGGGCGTCCAAGTTACTGAAAAAACCCCTCAAACAAAAGGTGTCCGGGTCAGATTTGTTCACTCGGCTGGGAGAGGCTTTTGAGGATCGAGGCTATCGTTTATTTTTTCTGGGTGCAGCTGACGGTATTCCTGAGAAGGCTATGCTCAATCTCCAGGAATCTTATCCGAACATGAATGTGGTGGGCTGTTACTCTCCTTCTTATGGTTTTGAGAAAAACGAGGAGGAGAATAGGCACATTATCCAACTGCTTCAAGAGGCTCGCCCGGACATCGTTTTTGTAGGTGTAGGCGCACCTAAACAGGAAAAATGGATCTACAGATATTATGAGACTTACCGTGCTCCGATTTCGATTGGGGTGGGAGCGACCTTTGATTTCCTGTCGGGAAATGTGAAAAGAGCACCGGAGCTGATGCAGAAGACGGGATTTGAATGGTTCTGGAGGTTGTCTCAGGAGCCTAAACGATTGTGGAAAAGATATTTGATTGAGGATTCCCAATTTCTCGTTCTGCTGTTTAAAGAGATGTTCAAGCGGAAGCGGATGAAGGGAGGTCAGGGGTGAGAAACATGAGTCGGTTGGCAGATCAGCAGATTTCCGTTTGGCTAGGAAATCGGCGTGGAATCAGCATGATCGGCATGGGATTGCTGGCTTGTATGCTGCCACTCGCCATCGGATTTGTCAGCGCCAAGATGAATCCCACCATGAGCCAGCAGGGAGCCATATTGCTGGCGCTCGTTTTTCCGGCCTTCCTGCTGGCGATCCTGCAATCGCGGCTACTGATTCCTTACACACTGGCAGTGTGGGCAGTAGGCCCGGAAATCCGCCGCATTGCGGATTGGATGGAGGGAACATATCACTCGGTTTCCTTGTTGAGCGTGGCACCGCTGCTGGTAAGCAGTATGTTGATTATTCCTGTGTTGCGAGGCATTCATCAGGCGGAAAAACCCTTGACCCGAATTGCTGTATTTTTCGGCATAGAATTGGCCTACGGGAGTGTGGTCGGGTTATTCAAAAATGGTATTGTTTTTGCTTATGATTTAGCCAATTATGTGGTTCCTTTGATCCTGTTGCCTTATCTTGCGATTAAGCCCATGAAGGCGAAGGAGCTGGACCGACTGCTGTATTCATATGCCAACATTGCTGTTCTTGTGGCAATTTACGGCATTATCCAGTACTTGACGGTGCCTCCGTGGGATGCATTTTGGATGAATCATGTAGAAATGAATTCCATTGGTGTTCCAGAACCACTTCAAATCAGAGTATTTTCTTCCATGAACTCGCCCGGTCCCTGCGCTATTTTCCTGGCGATGGCACTTGTACCCATGCTAATGGAAAAACGTTGGCGCGGCACTTTGGGATGGATCGGAATCCTGCTGACGGTCGTTTGTCTTTTAATCACGCTGGTACGTTCAGCCTGGCTAATTGCCTTCGTCATGTTGCTGGCTTACATTCTCAGTTCATCTTCCAAGGGAAAGTGGAAAACCTTGTTTCAACTAGCTATAGTTGGCCTTCTTCTCTACATCATTGTTCCAAAACTTCCAGGGGCTGAAGGTTTGGTGGCTCGCATGCAGACGCTGACGGATATTCAGCAGGATCATTCGTACAATGAACGTTTGGATTTACTGCATACGATGCTTCCGGCGATTGCTGGCAATCCGGTCGGGCAGGGGATCGGGAGTGTAGGAATCGGAACCAAGCTTGATAACGGCGGCGATCTCGGCGAACTTGGGATTATGGATAATGGATATATCGCCATTTTCCTCACCTTCGGTATTTTCGGGGCATTCTTTTTCTTCGGTGGTCTGTTCGTTATCATCAAGCGCCTTCTCGCCCGTATTGCCGAACGAGATGCCAGTCAGCCTTATATCAGACTGGCGTTGGCTACGTGGGCCGGAGCTGTAGCCAGTCTCATATCAGATAATGGTTTCCCCGGTATGCGCGGCTATCTGATCTGGATGATGATCGGAATAGGACTATGGGCAAAAGATGTCATCGCGGAAAGAAGGTAAAGGCTGTGCAAAACTTACAAGCATTATCCGCACCTGTCCGGACACTATGGTCCACAGTGATTCGGTTTGCCAAAAGCAAGGATAACAGCTCTGCAGCAGTAAAAACGATGATATTCAGTATGCTGATTCTCGTCGTGAATATGCTGACTGGTGTGCTAACGGCACGATTCCTGGGTCCTACTGGACGCGGGGAACAGACAGCGATGGTGAACTGGTCCCAATTTCTCGCCTTCTGCATGAGCTTCGGTGTCCCGTCTGCATTGATTTACAATGCGAAAAGGAAACCGGAGGAAACGGGCAAGCTGTATGGTCTGGCCTTGCTGCTGGCTACCATGTTCGGGGGCTTGGCGACACTCGTCGGAGTTTTTCTAATTCCTTATTGGCTGCGCTCTTTTTCTTCATCGGTCATACTTTTCGCGCAGTGCTCCATGATGATGTGTCCGCTCATAGCGATTTCACAGATCAATAATGCATTGCTTCAAGTTCGCTCGGAATATAAGCAGTACAATTTATTCCGGTATCTGGTACCGCTGAGTACACTGCTGGGTCTGGCGATTCTGATCTTAACCGGAAATATGAATCCGTACACCTCGGCATTGGCCTATTTACTGCCAGGCTTGCCGATTTATATCGGTGTCACGATACGAATGATTCGGCTGTACAAACCAAAGGTAAAGAACAGCTGGACGCAATTTAAAAATCTCTTTACCTACGGTATGGGTTCATACGGAAATGATCTCATGGGGCAGGTTTCCACTTATATTGATCAGATTTTGATTGCGGGTCTGCTCAGACCCGCTGATCTCGGTTTATATGCAGTAGCGGTCAGCTTGGCCAGGATGGTGAATGTATTTTCTACCTCGATCATTGTCGTGCTGTTTCCCAAAGCCTCTGGTCTGAATAAGGAAGAGGCGGTGGCCATAACATTTCGGGCATTTCGAGTGACATCAACGGCAACCTTTCTGGCTGCGGCGATGCTGATGCTGATTGCTCCGTTCGTATTTACATTGTTATATGGTCAAGAGTTTAAACAAGCGCTCACGGTATTCCGGTTCTTGGTGCTTGAGGTTGCTATCAGTGGAGGGACCATGGTGCTGGCACAACAATTTATGGCGTTGGGTAAGCCCAAACTGGTTACCATTCTACAGGGTGTCGGATTGGCGCTCGTCATTCCATTGCTGTCCATACTCGTGCCGAGATATGGATTGACGGGTGCAGGGATAGCAATGCTGTCTTCGGGGATTTTACGGTTCATTTTCATTTTATGTAATGTTAAATTCGTTCTTAAAATGAAAATTCCAAGACTGCTTATTTCCAAACAAGATTTTCAATGGCTCCGATCAACGATGTCACACTACATCCGGAAAAAGCCAGTTAACGGTTAGATAAAGAAGGAGGCACCCGCTAATGAACCACATGTCTAGCGTTCCCGCGGACAACCGGATATCCGTAGTTATTATCGCTCAGGATGATGGCACTCGAATCACAGCCGCCATTAAATCCTGCAAGCCCTTTGCGGACGATATCGTCGTCATTGACGGAGGGAGCAAGGACAATACGATTCAGGTAGCTGAATCCTTGGGCTGTCGGGTGTTTTCTAACCCGTGGCCCGGTTATGCCAAGCAGCGCATGTTTGGTGTTGAAAAAGCGGAATTTGATTGGATATTCCTGATTGATACGGACGAAGTAGTGGATGCAGAGTTGCTTGGAGACTTGTTGAAAGTAAAGGAAACGCTCCACGATCCGGCCAAAGCATATTCCGTATTCCGGATTGGAGATTTTCTCGGCAAATGGATGAACAAAGGTGAATACCTGGTTCGTTTGTACAATCGGCGTATTTATGGCATTACGAATAGTCTTGTTCATGAAATGCCGGACGTAGCCTCTTCCCAGATTGTCAATCTGGAGGGCGTGTTATGGCACTACGGCTTCCGCAGCATCAGTGATCATATGACCCGTTTTAACAAATATACAGATCTGGAAGCAGAGACGGCATTTAACAAAGGAAGATCCTTTCGGATTACCAGACTGTTGTGGCGGCCTCCTGCCCGCTTTGTGCAGAAATATTTTGTCCAAGGCTTATACCGCAAGGGATTGGCGGGTTTTGCCGTAGCAGTATTCTGGGTGATGTATGAGTTTCTCGTCTGCTTCAAGCATTATGAGCTAACCAAGCGGCGAAAAAAGATAGAAATCGTGGATGACGGACATACCGAGCAGAAAGGAGAAACCAGCTATGTCGTACAATAACGGATTTCGTATTGCGGCAACGGGGCTGAGCTGGCCGTCCTTGCAGCCAGGAGGCCTCAACACATATTTCAAATCCATCTGTGAGCAGCTTACGTTAGAGCGCAATACGCTGGATGCTCTAATCTGTAGTGACGAGCAGCCGCAGGCGCCCGACCGTATTCGGATTCATTCGATTGGTAGCAAGCAGCAATCCATGTGGAAGCGTCGAGAGCTAATGCAAAAATATGCAGCAGAGCTGTTCGACAAGCAACCGACGGATGTACTGTATTCCCATTTTGCTCCCTATGGTGTCGGACCGGCGCTGGAGGCGAAAAAAAGAGGAATCCCGGTAGTTACCACCTTTCACGGACCGTGGACGGAGGAAATGAAGATTGAAGGACAGGGCCTCAAGCATTTGTTAAAAACGACGTTGGCCAAATCCATTGAAATGAAAGCCTACGGATTGGCGGATAAATTTATAGTGCTCAGCGAAACTTTTCGGGATATTTTGCATGAGCACTATAAAGTTCCACTCAGCAAAATTCATATTATTCCTGGTGCGGCGAATGTAGAAAGGTTCCACCCGGCAGAGGATCAAGAAGCGGTACGGAAGCGCCTGAATTTGCCGCAGAATGCGACGATTGTGCTAACCGTTCGTCGTCTTGTTAATCGAATGGGACTACTACAGCTACTGGAAGCATGGCGACGAGTAACCGAGCGTCATCCTGATCATGTGTTGCTGATTGGAGGAAAGGGCCCCTTGATGGAGGAATTGGCTTCCAAGGTGGCGGAATACAATCTTCATAACCATGTAAGGCTGCTCGGTTATGTGTCGGATGAGGAGCTTCCACTGTACCACCAAGCATCGAATTTGTTCGTTGTACCCACACAGGCACTGGAAGGTTTCGGTCTGATCACAGTGGAGGCGATGGCCTCGGGACTGCCGGTGCTGGCGACTCCTGTGGGTGGCAACAAGGAGATTTTAAGAGGATTCCGTCCCGAGCTTTTGTTCAAGGGAACGGATAGTGAAGCCATTGCTGAAGGGTTGCTGCGTGTGCTGGATCATCGTGAACTTCTACCGAATGCAAGGGAATGCCGGGACCATGTCCTGAGCAGATATACATGGGGACATGTAGCGGAGCAGGTGGAAGAGGTGTTCCGACAGGTCCTTGATAGAAAGGCGGCGGCGAAATGATGAGAGTAGCTTATATTGACCATACGGCAAGATGGAGCGGCGGCGAAGTCGCTTTGTACAACATACTGACGAATATCGGGGAACATATCGACCCGCTCGTTATTTTGGCAGAGGAGGGCGATTTGGCAGATCGGCTTCGGCAGCGTGATATTGATGTGCGCATCGTTCCATTGGACGATTCGATTCGCAATCGGGGACGGAATGCCGTGAATCTAGGTGCGCCTGCAGCAGCTTTTCGTTTGCTGGCTTACGGTAGAAAACTTGCGCCCTTGCTGCGTGAGGAAAAGGTCGTGTGCGTTCACACGAACTCGCTCAAGTCTGCACTGTATGGTACAGTAGCCGCCAAATCGGCGAAGCTGCCCTTGATCTGGCATATCCGTGACCACATCGGTCCGCCGTATCTGAAGCCGATTGTGGCCAAAGGGATTCGGCTGATGTCCCGCTTTTTGCCCAACGGAGTGATTGCTAATTCCAAGTCCACGCTGAGTGCGTTGGAGTTACCCCCGGACAAAAAGACGCTTGTCGTTTATTCCGCTTTTGCCAAAGCGATTACAGCACGTGACACGGCTGCCCATGTACGTGGTGATGACTCGTTTAACGTCGTATTGGTCGGCAGATTGGCGGAATGGAAGGGACAGCATATTTTACTGGAAGCAGCACGCTCCTTTTTACCGGATCAGCGCGTGAAATTCTGGCTGGCTGGAGATGCATTGTTCGGAGAAGAGGAATACAAGCAACGATTAGAGTCCACGATGCGCGAATACGGGTTGGCTAACGTCAATCTGCTGGGACACGTCGATGACATTCAAGGCCTGATGCAGCGTTGTGATTTGCTGATTCATACCTCTATTACACCAGAACCATTCGGTCAGGTCATTATTGAAGGCATGGCTGCGGGTCTCCCCGTGATTGCTTCCAATGAGGGTGGACCCAAGGAAACGGTGGTACCCCATGAAACCGGGCTGCTTATTGAACCGGGTGATCCGGCTAAGCTGGAAGAAGCCATCCGCTGGATGTTGGAGCATCCACAAGAACGTCAGCAGATGGGTGAGAGAGGGATGGAACGGGTCAAGAAGCATTTTGTCATCGAGAACACAGTTAAGGATATAGTTCATTACTATAAGGGTTTGTTGGCAGGAGTCTGACCGACATTCGCGTTAAAGGATGATTCAGATGAAAATAGCGATAGCACACGATTACTTAATCCAAATGGGCGGAGCGGAAAGGGTAGTAGAGGTATTCCACGATATGTATCCCGAGGCTCCTATCTTCACAACGGTGTTCAGCGACGACCGCCTGTCGCGTAACTTGAAGGATGCGGATATTAGAGCCACTTGGCTACAAAAAGTCCCAGGAGTGAAGGAGAACTTCAAAGGAGTGCTGCCGCTGTATCCCATTGCTATCCGTGATTTTGATTTTAGGGATTTCGACATTGTTTTAAGCTCCAGCAGTGCATTTATGAAAAGCATCCAGGTACCCAAACATACGTTTCACATTTGTTATTGTCACACACCGATGCGGTTTGCCTGGGATTACGATACATATATGGCCCGGCAGTCCAAATCCAACCTGCTCAAAAACATGCTCAAGCTGTACATGAACCGGTTGAAAACATGGGATGCCAAAACTTCTCGCAACGTAGACCAGTTTGTCGCCAACTCTTCGGTTGTTAAACGAAGAATTTTGCACTATTACCAAAGGGATTCGGATGTGATTTTCCCACCTATTAATACATCCCGTTTTAAACGCGCTACAAACATCGGTGACTATTACCTGATCGTATCCCGATTGGTGTCCTACAAGCGCATCGATCTCGCGATCGAAGCATTCAAACGTAACGGTCTCAAGCTACGCATTGTGGGTGAAGGACCGGACCGTAAACGACTCGAAGGTATGGCTGCCCCGAACATTGAATTCCTTGGCAGGCTTGAGGATGAAGAGGTTAACAAGCTGATGGCAGAATGCCGAGCGCTCGTTTTTCCGGGTGAAGAGGACTTCGGTATTACGCCTTTGGAGGCGAATGCGGCCGGACGGCCTGTCATCGCTTTTCAGGGTGGGGGAGCGCTGGATACGATTGTTCCTCATGTGAACGGCGTATTTTTCCGCAAGCATCAAGTAGAGGATGTGCTGGAGGCCGTCGAAAAGGTTGAGCAACATGCGTGGAATGTGGACGATATCATTACCCATGCGCGCAAATTTGATGAAGAAAATTTCAAGGATCAATTAAAAAAGTATGTAGAACAAGCCTATGTGAACTTTCTAAAAGGAGGATGAACGGAATGAAGCTGGCTGTAATCGGTACTGGATACGTTGGACTCGTCTCGGGTGTATGTTTTGCGCAAAAAGGTAATGAGGTGATTTGTGTCGATCTGGAGCAGCACAAAATCGACATGTTGAACCGGGCAGAATCTCCGATTTATGAACCGGGTATTGAGGAATTGATCGCGTTGAATCTGGAAGCGGGCCGGTTGGAGTTCACCTCGGATTTGGCCGATGCGGTACGCCGCTCGGATATCGTAATTTTGGCGGTAGGTACACCTTCTCTGGCTAACGGCGAGGCGAATTTGTCATACATTGAACAGGCGGCCGCTGATGTTGGGAATGCCATGAACGGGTATAAGATTATTATGACCAAGAGTACTGTACCTGTCGGAACGAACGAAAAGATTAAGGACGTGTTGGCTCGTCACACGAGTTTGTCTTTCGATATCGTCTCCGCGCCGGAGTTCCTGAGAGAAGGCTCAGCCATCAATGATACGCTTTATCCGGATCGCATCATTATTGGTTTGGACAATACAGGATTGCGTGAAACCATGGTCACTCTGCATCAGGTGTTCACGGATAAAATCTATGTGACGGATATCCGTAGTGCTGAAATGATCAAATACGCGTCCAATGCGTTTCTGGCAACTAAAATTTCGTTCATTAACGAAATCGCTAATATTTGCGAAAAGGTTGGCGCCGATGTAACCTGTGTGGCTGACGGTATGGGTATGGACAAACGGATTGGCTCCTCTTTCCTACAAGCAGGGATCGGGTATGGTGGCTCTTGCTTTCCAAAAGACACAAATGCGCTTATCCAAATTGCAGGTAATGTAGACTATGAATTTAAGTTGTTGAAATCGGTGGTCGAGGTGAATACCGACCAGCGCTTTATGATTGTATCCAAGCTGCGCGAATCGCTGGGTCAACTGAACGGTGTGTCCATTGGCATTTGGGGCCTCGCCTTCAAGCCAAATACAGATGACATCCGCGAAGCTCCAGCACTGGAAATCGTAGAAACGCTCATTCAGGCAGGCGCTATTGTCAAACTGTATGATCCCATTGCGATGGATAAATTCAAGGAGCGCGTGGATCACCCGAATATTATGTGGTGCTCATCCCCACAGCAAGCCGCTGAAGGTAGCGACGCTGTGTGCCTGTTGACCGATTGGGAAGAGTTCAAAAAAGTCGATCTCGTACAACTGACCTCCATTTTGCGCAAGCCGGTTCTCATTGACGGTCGTAACGTATTCGCTGAGGAACAGATCCAAGGCTCCGGGCTGGAATACTACTCCGTGGGTCGTCCGCGGATGAGTGGGTGGAATCGGGATAAAGTGGAAGTTTAAAAAGTGACCGAAGTGACCGATTAAAAAGTGGCTGTGGCAGGGTTGGAGACGCTGCGCGTTCCATTTGATCTTCCGATCGCTGTTGCAGTGGGATTCTCTGGATTATATAGAACATTCTAAGGTAAGAATCCCACTGCAAAGGCGAACGCTAGCGCTTCTCCAGATTCAAATGGACCGCTCCGCTGCTTTCCGCCGTGGAGTCACAGTTTTTAAACTCCCACCTTATGGGGGGGGGAGTAGGAAGGGCGTATCGGAGGGAGCGGCGCGGTTGAAGCCGCTCCTTCCGATCAAGTACGCCATTGCGGTTGCCGAAGGCAATCTGGGCAAGGCGTTACGAAACCTCGATTACTTGAAGCTTGCAAGCACAGCGGGCAAGCTCTGAGTTCTCGAACGTCTTACAGGCTGACCGGACTTAATAATGTCCGGTCGTGCCTTTTGCACCACAAGGTATGATCGGCATGATGCATTTTTGAGTAGCGCAGGGATGGATTTGAATCTGGAGAAGCGGAGCGTTCGCCTTTGACTTGGGATTCTTACATATAAATGTCTTACACAATCCAAAGAATCCCACGGCAACAGCGATCGTAAGATCAAATTCAGTCCGTAGCGGGCTACTCATCATTCAGAACGATCATCCAACCAATATAGAGAGGAAGTGGAGAGTTATGAAGCTCGTACTTTTGTCTGGTGGTTCCGGTAAAAGATTATGGCCTTTGTCCAATGATTCCCGTTCCAAACAATTTTTGAAGGTACTGGAGAGCCCGGAGGGGATTTCGGAATCCATGGTACAGCGGGTATGGAGACAATTGGGAGACAACGGATTATCAGAATCCTCGTTTATTGCGACAGGGAGAGCACAGGTCGAAATGATCCAGAGTCAGGTCGGGCCGAATACGCGCATCATTGTTGAGCCGGAACGCAGAGACACCTTTCCTGCGATTGCGCTGACAGCGACTTATCTATATTCCATTGCTGGTGTTTCCCCTGATGAAATTATAGCTATATTGCCTGTAGATCCTTATGTTGAGGATGCTTTCTTCGCTTCCGTAGCCCAGCTGGAACATACACTCCAGGAGAGTGAAGGCAAGCTTGCTTTAATCGGGGTTGTCCCTTCCTATCCTTCAGAGAAATATGGTTACATTATTCCGAAAAACGATGCCACCCAAGGTAGCACTGGCTACCGCGAAGTGAGCCATTTTCAAGAGAAACCCGACCGGGAGCAGGCGGAGCGTCTGATTGAACGCAATGCTCTATGGAACTGCGGGGTTTTTGCATTCAAATTAAGTTATTTGCTGGATATCTTGGCATCCAAGGGTTTGCCGCTGAATTATGAAGAAATGCAAAAGCAATACGCATCTCTGGAAAAAATCAGCTTTGACTATGAAGTAGTCGAGAAGGAAAAGGATATCGTAGTTCTTCCGTATGATGGTTTCTGGAAGGATTTGGGCACCTGGAATACGCTCACAGAAGAAATGTCTAATCAACAAGTGGGCAGAGGTGTAGTAACGGAGGATTGCGTCAATACGAGTCTTATTAACGAGTTAGACATTCCTGTGGCGATCATTGGAACGAATGATCTGATTGTAGCCGCTAGCCCGGATGGTATTCTTGTGACCAATAAGGCTGAAAGTCCTCGCATTAAGGAAGTGCTCAAGGCTCATGATCAGCGTCCAATGTATGAAGAACGTCGTTGGGGGCAGTATCGGGTTGTGGATTATGTCAAGTATGACGAGGGTAACGAGGTATTGACCAAACGAATCCGCGTACGGAAAGGCAAAAATATCAGCTATCAGCTTCATTTCAAACGGAGTGAAATTTGGACCATTATTAGCGGTGAAGCGGAAATTATTTTGAATGAGAAGCTGCACAAAGTAAAAGCTGGTGATGTAGTTCGCATTCCTGAAGGAACGAAGCATAGCATTTTGGCTGTGACCGATGTGGATTTTATTGAGGTGCAGACTGGTTCTGAATTGGTTGAAGAGGATATTGTCCGCTTTTGTATGGATTGGAATGAAATTTCCCGTCACCAATTTATCTCATAATTGTTTTCGTAAAAACGAAAAAAAGACGAATTCATGAAAATTCATAGCTCAAACTGTCGAAATTGGGCGAAAACCTGTAAATTCATGAACATGACCTATTAAATTTTGGTAAAAGAAAGTCGATACTTAGGGTAAGAAGGAATCCAAACTCCTTCCAACGATAAACGCAGCCCTGTCGAAAGGCAGGTACGCAAAGCTAAAGGGCCTTCTACAAGGATGGCAGCCTGGCTACCGAAAGGAAGAGCGAAAGTGAGATTCAATTTTATTCCTCTGTATCGACTGATACGTCATGTACTCCCCGTTGTTATGCTTTTTTCATTGTTGCCCGTCGGTTTTGGTGATTCTCTGTCTGTGGCGAATGCCACTTCATTACAACCTGTTAATTCGGACGCTTCTACTCAGGCCCGTGAACTATACAATTATTTACTCAACATCTCAGGGGAAAAAATAGTCACCGGTCAGCATGATTATTTGGAAAGTCCGGATGAATTAAGTAACAAGGTCCAAAAAATCAGTCAGGCATATGTTGGTGTACACGGCTATGAGATGGGAGCTATCTCTGGTCAATCTGACGCTACGGAAGCAGCACAACGTAAAAATGTCGTCGATAGTGCTATCCGTTGGAGCAGATCCGGTGGTATTGTGACGATGACTTTTCATGAAGCGCTACCGGGTAGGCCACTGACTTGGGCCAATGTACAGGCGAAAGTAAGTCAGACAGAGTTCAACAAATACGTGACCCCAGGTACTACGCAGTATAACCTCCTCATTGCCGATCTGGATAAGGTCGCTGTTTCGTTAAAGCAGCTTCGTGATGCAGGGGTTCCGGTTTTGTGGAGACCTTACCACGAAATGAATGGTGACTGGTTCTGGTGGGGAAACAAAACTAATTTCAATCAGCTATGGAATATCATGTACGACCGTTTTACAAACACACATCAATTGAACAATCTGCTGTGGGTATGGAGTCCGAATGCGCCCAATTCGTATACTGTCCCGTATACCCCGAAATACCCTGGGGATGACAAAGTGGACATCTTGGCAGTAGACATTTACAACAATGATTTTAAGCAAAGTCATTACGAAGGCTTGCTTGGATTGGCACGGAATAAGCCGATTGCCATTGGAGAGCACGGTGAGATGCCTAGTTCTGAGGTGTTGCAGGCTCAGCCTAAATGGGTATATTCCATGACTTGGGGCAAGATGCTGACTGAGAATAACACAACAAATCAAATTCAGGATTATATAAATGATTCGAGGAGTTTGACGCGGGATGATGTGAAGAATGGATTGGAAACGATTCAACCACCTGGGGCAGATATACCGACCTTACCGGACGAGGGACAAAGTGAGCCTATCCCGGCTCCGCCAGTAGTGATCGTTCCCCCAGCTCCGACTCCTCCTTCTGTTCCTGATGTGGTATATGTGAACGGGCTGCGTGGCCAATATTTTAACAATATGAATTTGAATGGAAGTCCTGCTTTGATCCGTACAGATAGCAAGCTGGACTACAACTGGCGCGCCAATGCAGCTGATCCAAAGGTGAATGCCGATCAGTTCTCGGTTCGCTGGACGGGTAAAATCAAACCACAATATAGCGAGACCTATATGTTCACAACGATATCCGATGATGGTATTCGCGTATGGGTAGACGGCAAGTTGGTGATTGACAGCTGGTTCAAACAAAGCTGGACGGAGCGTAAAGGCAGTATTACTTTGGAAGCAGGCAAAATGGTAGATTTAAAAGTGGAATACTATGATGAAAAAGGCGACGCGATGGCACGTCTAATGTGGGAAAGTCAGCATGAAGCGAAAGCGGTGATTCCCGGAAACGCTTTGTTTCTTCCTTGATTGATACTCTTTCCCGGTCCAAAAATTTGAGGAGAGAGGGTGGATCATATGATAAAAAAATGGTTATCCCATAGGTATACAGTCGTTTTATCTGGACTATTAGCGGTCGTAGCTATAGCGATGATTGCTTGGTTTATATACACGCCTTCAAGAAGCGCAGAATTGCAGACGGATAAAGTAGCGGCTGCCAGTCCAGTATGGAAGCTGGGTCAGAGGGATGACTCTTCAGCGGAATTCAAAGGTGTGGTCGGTAGGGATAATATCGACATTTCTACAGCAGCTGCCACTACCGAATCGTCTGCTAAAGGAGCACTGTCAGCGTTGTCGGTAGCAGAAGAGAGTACAACAGTTCCGGTATTGCTCAGCAGTGGAGATATTCCTCCCGGTTTGAATGCGTCCACGAACCCTGAACTGACACTTCAGTATAAGCTGAATCAGATACCTCCCAATGGTATGATATTCCGTGTTCGGATTTTGGATGCGGGCAAAGCAGTCCCGCAAATGGCTGTATTTTCAAATCATCAGTTGTCCGGTATTATTCAGATTGCCGGGGTATCCGGTACTGGGAGTGCTTATAATTTCAAAAACAACTACGAGTTATATATACCCAAAGAGCAATTGCAAAGCGGTGTTAACGTACTCAAGCTAAAGACAGCGCGCTGCCTATACTGCTCCTCTGCAGAAGATAAAAATGTGTGGTGGACTTGGGATGACTTGAGCTTGGAGACGTTAGCTTCACCTGCGGTCGAACCGGTACACGGTAAATATATACTGACCGGAACAAATGTGAACAATAAAGAATTTTATTATGATCAGGGTGCAGTTAAGCATTTACCATACGTTCTCAAGTGGCTGGGCATTGCTTATAGTGGCAACGTCATGAGGGTCACCTGTGCCAGTAATGTGGGCAAGGCATGTACAGACGTGGATGATTACTATCAAACGTTAAAGCAGTATAATATGCAATCGTCTGCTTTGTATTTATATACAGGTGATATTAAGCTGCAAAAAGATGGTTCTCTGCCAGAGACGGCCAAGCAAAAGTTGCGCGATTATGTAAAAAAATACGGTTCTTATCTTCAATATTATGAAGTAGATAACGAACCTGGATTATTTAATCGCTCCAAGGCGGTAAACCTGGCTGTGGCCAAGTGGTTGAATACAGAAGGCAAGCAATTGGCACCGCATCTCAAAACCGTAGCACCGGGCTGGGCCTACTGGCCAACGTACTCAACCAAAGCGTGCAAAAATCAAACCAGTGGTACGCAAAAATGCGGTGACCCAGATGGATGGGAACGAGACCCGGCGCAACGTAAACAGCTGGAGGAAGTCACTGACCTGACCAATGGACACGCCTATGGTGAATCGTATAATGAAGAGGGCGGGGGAAGCTTCGTCCAAAATTTGAAAACCTTCGGCGGTTCGAGCAATGGACTGGCGAAAAAGATGCTGAACACAGAGTTCGGTACCAATGATACGCATCGAGACAATCCAGATTACGGGGCTAGTCAGCCACAAGCAGCTGCATTCGACCGGATTATGCGTTCGCAAATTGGGTTTGCCGATATGTTTATCCAGCACGCTGCTTTTTATAAAGATTATACGCTGTTTAAAACAGGCTTCGATCTGCAAAGTCATAACCCGGCCAACACAGAAATTTATCCGTTCGGGCAAGGACAGGACACCCGTGTTAAGATCATGAGACGCTTGAGCTTAGCCTATGCCACCCATGGACAACCTCTGACTTATACAGTGCTGAATCCAGAGGATACCAAGGACAAGATGGTCTATGTTCGTGCGGTGGATACGTCCAAGCTTAAACCGCTGGCAGGTAGCGGCGCTACTTCAGACAAATTGCTGGTGAATCTAGTGAATTTCGAAGCTACCCCGCAGACCGTTCGTGTACGGGTAACGATGCCGAAAGCCGGTTTGTACACGGGTGAACGTTTTGGAGCGGGTTCTACTTACAGTCAGGCACAGCGTTCCATATCAGGGCTCAAGGCTTCTCCTGCTCTTGATTTAGAAGAAAAGCTGGGTCCTGGCGAAGCGGTACAATATATTTTGGAATTAAAAAGTACAGATCAGACCGCAGCTTCAGCCCCAACAGGGGTGAAGGCTGCCTCTGTTCAGGATGGGGCGGTAAAGATTAATTGGCTTCAGGCAGAAGGCGTATCTTCCTATGATGTGCTGCGTGCTGACGGGACCGACGGGGCCTATCAGGTGATTGCCTCGCAAGTAGCGGGAAGCACGTATACAGACCGCACAGTAAAAGCTGGAGGCCACTATGTCTACAAAGTCCGGGCGACCGGAGGCACTCAGGTTTCCCAGGCAGCCGAGGTCGCTTAATAACAGATCGGAATGTATATAGGACCTGAGTTAACGAATACCTAACATCATTTCGAAATAAAACAAAAAAGAACCTATCAGGAGAAAATAGGACCTGACAGGTTCTTTTTTGTTGGAAAATCGTTCTGATTTGCCAATACTTTACGTATAATGAAGAAAAAAATAAGAAAATCCTTTTATATTCTCGTCATAAGACGACAACATTGCAGGTATGTATTCATATATAATAGTTTTGTTCATGACTATACATACATGGTTTTGTAGGAAATCTCTTTCCGGTGACCAAGAATAATAAAGCGAGGTTAGTGCTGAATGAACAAGGAGACAGAATTAGGGGTGAACAACCCTCTTTTTCAAAACAACGCACGGAAAGTAGACAAAGCCGCTATCGACTTGGACATCCGGGACATTTTGCTCCAATGTGGGTTCACGATGCCAGAATGGCTAGAAAACGACGCTGAGGGAACCACATACCGGAAGGACAAGCGCGTGTAAACGGCTGGTCTTACTTGAGCGAGACGTGAAGCAATCGGAAGGTTTCTTTATTCCATCATTCGTTCCATTCGGACAAATGCAATAAAACGTTTGGCTTCTTCCTCGGACAAGGTACGTCCGTCAATGGTCAGGTTGAAACGTTGCAGAATATCCTCGTCGGACAGTTCAAGCTGGTCCACAAATTCCCTCACATCTGAATCCAATATTGCCGCCGGATGGCTCGTACGTCCCACCAAGTAGTCAATCGTTACCCCGAAAATATCAGCGAGCTTGGTCAGGATCTCAAAATCTGGCTTGCGCCTATTTTTTTCATAGTGAGAAAGAGCTGCCCGCGTAATTCCGAGGGATTGCGCTAGTTCCTCTTGTTTTAATCCCTTATGTTCTCGTAATTCAGCGATGCGGGTGCCATAATTCATCTGTTTTTCCTCCTGAAGGCAAGGTTAAGAAAGGTAAAAAAGCAATTTTACGCTTGACAAGATACGTTTTGTATCATAAATTAGTTATGTAAGTTACATAACGTATCTTTATTTCATAGTTTTCACTTATGTCTTCGTTTATATACCCTAAGAGGCCACCGATTATTGAGCATTTTGTGCTTATTCGCTGGCTAGACCTTCTATGCGCTATTATACAACATTTTACTATAGATTAGAGGGTCATGCATCGTTCTTTTCCCCGTTATGCAGAGGATCAGTACAAGCGTTATTGCATCGAAAACAAGTCAATCAGGGAGGACTGGTCTTGTGCAGTTGAAAGAGTACATCCGTTTGATCCGTAAAAGAATGTGGTTGATTGGTAGCATCGTACTGCTGGTATGTACTGTAGTGGGCATAAAAAATGTATATTTTACCCCGCAGATTTATGAAGCTACCGCAAAGCTCATTATCAACCAGACGCCACGACCGGATCGTGCAGGTGTCGTTGATTACAGTGTAGTTCAAACGAATATAGCCTTAACGAACTCCTATAAGCAAATTATGATCTCCTCGGCGATTATGGATCAGGTGGTCGCCAGCTTCCCCGACCTTAAGGTCACTCCGTCAGCTTTGGCGCAAAAATTAAGAGTGAACACCGCAGGTGATTCACAGGTCATGGATGTAACAATCCGCGATTTATCGTATACGAAGGCTGTGAAAACCGTCAATGCGGTAGCCAAAGTATTCAAACGGCAAATTCCCTCTATCATGAAAATGGACAATGTCACCATCCTAAGCGAAGCCAGTCTGAATGATCCAGCAGTTCCCGTGAACAGTAATCCCGCTATACAGATATTTATTGCTTTTGTCACCTCTTTATTGTTGGGAATCGGCTTGGCGTTTTTGCTGGAGGTATTGGATGATACATTTAAAAATGAAGAGGATATTGAAAAAGAACTCGGTCTGCCTACCTTATCCCTGATTACGAAAATGAAAAAAGAAGATAAACGCTCTGACAGCTCCACTACAACTCCTAAACAGGTAGGTGAAGGGCAATATGCCGCGATTAATCAATAATCAGCTCGTTACATCCCTACATGCTCAGTCTTCCGTTTCGGAGGAGTACCGCATGCTTCGTACTAACATCCAGTTTTCTTCTATAGACGAGCCGATTGAGGTTATGATGGTGGCGTCCGCTCAGGCGGGTGAAGGCAGAACGGTCACGATTAGCAATTTGGCCGTAACCTATGCGCAAGAGGGGAAAAAGGTGCTGATTATGGACATGGATCTGCGTCGTTCCTCTTTGCACCATATGTTTGGTTTGCGTAATCATACAGGGCTGACACGGGTGCTTGCCAATCAACAGGCATGGCAGGATGTGGTTCAGGAAACCAGGATTGATCATCTGCATGCAATTACAGCCGGGCCGAACCCGCCCAATCCGTCCGAGATGCTCAGTTCCCGCAGAATGAATGCTCTGCTGGTTGAGCTAAAAGAACATTATGACGTGATCTTAATGGATACGCCGCCGTTGCTGTCCTTTCCGGATGGCTTAATTATAAGCGCTATGTGTGACGGAGTCATTCTGGTGGTGCAGGCAGGGAAGGTCAAAAAGGATGTCGTCAAGAAAGCAAAAGCGAATTTGGAAAGAGTAAAGGCGCGCATTCTGGGTGTCGTACTTAATAATGTGAAGCGTTCGAATACCCGCGCCGAGAGGGGTATGGAGGAACGCAATCTGACATGAATAAAAAGGAGGAAAATGAGAGTATATAAAATTCTTTTAACAATGTATAAATAATAATTATCAATAAGGAGCGAGGTGATGAGACGTGTCTTCTTCCCGCTCGAACGATGCCGAAGTGCTGGGCGCGTCAGTGGATGTATATTCGGTCGCTCATGGGCTTGAACGGCGGCAAGGATGGAACGTATACCCGTTCGTGAAGCGAAGCATGGATATTATATTGTCTTTCATTGGAATCATCGTGCTATGCCCGGTATTTCTGCTTGTCATTTTGCTGATTAAGCTGGAGGACCCAAAAGGCAGTGCGTTATTTTATCAAGTACGTATTGGGAAAAATGAACGGCCGTTTCGCATGATCAAATTTCGTTCCATGGTGTCTGATGCCGAGGCGAGATTGTCTGCACTGCTGGTGGAAAATGAAATTGAGGGTGCGATGTTCAAAATGCGGGACGATCCCCGAATTACCCGTGTGGGTCGCTTTCTTCGCAGAACGAGCATCGACGAGCTGCCACAACTGTTCAATGTACTGCGTGGGCAGATGAGTCTGGTAGGACCCAGGCCCCCGTTGCCAAGAGAAGTCCATAATTACACAGTGAGGGATAAGCTGCGTCTGACGGTTACACCAGGCTGCACCGGTCTATGGCAGATCAGCGGTCGTAATCATCTAAGCTTTAACCAGATGGTAGAACTGGATTTGGAGTACATATCCAGACGCAGTTTCCGCACAGATATGATCATTATGCTGAAAACATTTCGTGTGCTGCTAGGCTCCAAGGATGCGTATTAAAGTCTTTCATTTTCACGAAGAAGGTAGGGGATAAGTATGGATCTTCATTCCAACATATATGTAGCAGGGCATAACGGACTGGTGGGTTCCGCTATTGTCCGAGCGCTTCAGAATGCGGGTTACCGTCATATTATTACTCGCACAAGCCGTGAGCTGGATCTACGCAATAAAGAGGCAGTAGATCATTTTTTTGAAACAGAGCCTGTGGATTATGTATTTCTGGCAGCGGCCAAGGTTGGTGGGATTTTGGCGAATAACGAATATCCGGCTGATTTTATCCGTGACAATCTGCTTATACAAACGAATGTGATTGATGCGGCATACCGGGCGAATGTAGGCAAG
Source organism: Paenibacillus sp. SER-28 (assembly GCF_052906305.1). Lineage (NCBI taxonomy): Bacteria > Bacillati > Bacillota > Bacilli > Caryophanales > Paenibacillaceae > Paenibacillus > Paenibacillus sp. SER-28. The sequence goes on from NZ_JBRECM010000001.1 coordinate 231,877, forward strand.
CTGTTATTCCTCGGCTCTACCTGTATCTATCCTAAATTTGCTCCGCAGCCGTTGCGAGAAGAATATCTACTTACGGGTGAACTGGAGCCTACTAATGAGGCCTATGCGATTGCTAAAATTGCCGGGATTAAAATGTGTCAGTCTTACAACCGTCAGTATGGAACTCGGTTTATTTCTGTGATGCCGACGAATTTATACGGTCCGGGCGACAATTTTGATCTCCAGACCTCTCATGTGCTGCCTGCGCTCATCCGTAAGTTTCATGAAGCCAAGCTGAATCAATCTCCGACTGTAGAAGTATGGGGCTCTGGTACGCCGCGCCGAGAATTTCTTCATTCTGATGATCTGGCAGAAGCCTGTCTGTTCCTGATGAACAATTATGAAGGAAATGAAATTGTAAATATCGGCGTAGGTGAGGATATCTCCATTCGTGAGCTGGCTGAACGAGTGAAGAATGTAGTCGGCTATGAGGGGGAAATTACCTTTAACACCTCCGCTCCTGATGGAACGCCGCGTAAGTTGGTAGATGTATCCCGAATTTCTGGGCTGGGCTGGTCGGCGCGTATTTCACTAGAAGAGGGATTAAGGTCTGTGTATCAGGCATTTCAAGGCCAGGATCTGGTTGAACAATAAAAAAAACGGTGGGGGAATTGGAATGAAAAAAGCGCTGATCACAGGGATTACCGGACAAGACGGGTCCTATCTGGCTGAGTTGCTGCTGTCCAAGGATTATGAGGTATACGGGGTGCGCAGACGAACCAGCACACCGAACTTTGAAAATGTAGCGCATATCCAGAATGACATCCAATGGCTTTCCGGTGATATGACCGATCTGGCTTCATTGATCGAAGCCGTCCGTCAGTCCGACCCAGATGAGGTCTACAACTTGGCTGCTCAATCCTTTGTAGCGGCCTCGTGGCCGCAGCCGTTGGCTACAGGGCAGATTACAGCGCTATCTGTCACCAATATGCTGGAGGCGGTTCGAATTGCCAAACCGGAAGCGCGCTTTTATCAGGCGTCAAGCAGCGAGATGTTCGGTAAGGTGCTGGAGACACCCCAGACAGAAACGACTCCGTTTTACCCACGTAGTCCCTACGGTGTAGCCAAAGTGTACGGCCATTGGATTACAGTGAACTATCGCGAAAGCTTTGATATGTTTGCTTGCTCTGGCATTCTGTTCAATCACGAATCGCCACGCCGAGGACTGGAATTTGTAACGCGTAAAGTGTCGGATGCGGTAGCTCGTATCAAGCTAGGGTTGCAGCAGGAGCTGCGCATGGGAAATTTGGATTCACTGCGAGACTGGGGTTTTGCAGGCGATTATGTAAAGGCGATGTGGCTGATGCTTCAGCAGGATCAACCGGATGATTACGTCATTTCCACGGGAGAAATGCATTCTGTACGTGAACTGCTGCAAATTGCCTTTTCCCATGTAGGTTTAAATTATGAGGATTACGTCGTGATCGATCCTCAATTTGTCCGTCCGGCAGAGGTAGATTTATTGCTCGGCGATTGTGCCAAGGCGAAAGAAAAGCTGGGCTGGCGATTGGAAGTAGGCTTCGAGCAGCTCATTCATATGATGGTGGATACAGACTTGGAGCGGGTAAAAAGGCAGGCTGCAGTTGAAGCTTCTGTTGTCGTGTAAGAGATGGAGGGGCCACCCGCCTGAGCGGGGGTCTCTTCGCTGTACATTGATTGCAGCTGCATTGACAGAACAGCAGGTTATAAGGCTGTGCGAAAGGTCATTTTTTAAGATGGAGTAAAACCTATGACATTAGTCAAAAAACGCGCCAAACCGCGCAGAAGTTTGCTGGTGAATACATCCTGGCTGTTCGGTGACAAAATGATTCGCATGGTGTTCGGGCTGGCAGTCAGCATCATCATGGCGAGAGTGTTGGGACCAGAGGAACTGGGAAAGTGGAATTATGCGGAATCCTTTTTCGGGATGTTTTTGATTTTCACGACCCTTGGCTTTGATTCTATATTAGTACGCGATCTTGTCAAAGACCCCAAGGATGAGCATGAGCTATTGGGGACGGCGGTTCTGCTGAAATTGGTAGGTACTCTGATAGCCATTGTACTGTCCTATTCCTTAATTTCACTGCTCAGACCGGAAGATAGTTCAGTGCGGTTGATCAACCTAATCCTGGCTACGGCCTCGATATTTCAATTGTTTGATATCATCGACTACTGGTTTCGTGCGCAGATGCTGTCCAAATACACGGTCGTTGCCAAGAATACCGCTTTTGTTCTCGGCTCCACCATCAAAATCATTCTTTTGTTGTCCGGTGTTCCGATATGGTTGGTGGCGTTGTGTGCTCATGGAGAGTTTCTGTTGGGAAGCCTGCTGCTGCTGTATTTCTTCCATAAGGAAGGACGACGTGTGAACCGATGGACGTTCCGCTTAACCACAGCTCGGCGAATCATGAATCACAGCTGGCCGCTTATATTGTCATCCTCCGCTGTATATGTACAGGCACGGATCGATCAAGTCATTATCGGTGAACTGCTGGGGAATGCTGCGGTCGGGCAATACTCCGTTGCACTCCGACTCATCGAAGTGCTGGGCTTCATTCCGGTCGTTCTGACGACGGCTTATGCTCCGGTGGTGACGCGTTCCAAGCAGAAAGGAAGCGACGAATACAGACAGACATTGTCCAAGGTGTATCGGCTGATGTTTATATGCTTTCTTGTGACCTCGGTACCTTTATTTTTTCTATCGCAATGGGTAGTGGTTGTGCTGTATGGGAGAGAATTTACCGAAGCAGGTTCGCTGTTGTCTCTGTTTGCAATTCGTCTGTTTTTCACCAACTTCAGTGTTGCTAAAAGCTTGTTTATTACCAATGAAAATTTGTTTAGATACACGCTGCTGACCTCGGTGGTAGGGGCGGTTACGAATATCGCTTTCAATTACGCGCTAATCCCTTTGCTTGGTGTGCGAGGGTCGTTAGTGGCGACGATCTTGTCCTTTACGATATCTGTATTTCTATTAGATTTGCTGTTTAAGGAAGTTAAATCTAATTTGGGTTGGATGATAAAGTCCATCCTGACCTTTTGGCGTGTTCAAATTACAGTACCGAAAGTTGGAGAGAACAATCATGATACCCATTAAACCGTTTGTTCGGCATGAGGAACAGTGCCCGCATTGTGGAGGTAAGGTACGTAGTGGAGAGGTGCTGTGGCAGGGAATCCATGTATGTGTCAGTACTGCGTGTGAGGGGTGCGGACGCGAATATCTCGAGGACATGAGGGTCGGTCATGCCACGTATTCACCTTATCGTGTAGAAATGCCTGACTATATTCTGACCGGTGATGCGAAATCGAGAAAATGGCTCGGAGAGCCTTTGCGGCAATCGTTGATGAATCCTTCCTATGACTTAGCAGTCGGCATGACCGTGCATAAAATGAAAGCTTCTACACGTGTAATCATCGTCAACACTATGGATTATTTGTATGGTCATGCGTTGCTCAAGCTGCTCAATGTGCAACGCGAATACGAGCAATCCCCGGACCTGGGAATTATCGTTATTGTGCAAAAGTCGCTGGAGTGGATGGTGCCAGCATATGTGTCTGAAATTTGGACGGTTGATGTGCCATTCAGCAGGGCACGTAACTTTTATCCTGTACTACATCATCGGATGATTGAGGAACTGATGCGTTTTGATGAGGTGTATGTCAGCCCGGCATATTCACATCCCAATCAGTTTGATATTGAGCAGTTTACAGGTGTCTCCCGCTATGACGAGGGGCGTGAGTCGGAGCCGCGCATTACCTTCGTATGGAGGGAAGATCGCTTGTGGAGCGGCAGCCATCATATCGCAAGAGCGGTACAGAAATTTCCGCAGCTCAAACGTGGGCTAAAACCGCTAATTTATCATCAGCGCAGTAAAATCATACGGCTGTTCCGCAGGCTAAAAGAAAGCTTCCCAGATCATCGTTTTACAGTCGCTGGACTTGGGCGTACCGGGAGCTTCCCGGCATGGATTTCTGATGAGCGTGTCACACGCTTCGATCGAGAAAGTGAGCTGCGGGTCTGCGAGGTATACGCAGCCAGCCAATTAGTAATCGGTATCCACGGCTCTAATATGCTGCTGCCCTCTGCGCATGCCAGCATGACCATTGATTTGATGCCCAAGGACCGATGGGGGAATTACGCTCAGGATATTTTATTTCACGAAACGGATCATCGGCTTACAGCCTACAAATACCGCTTTGTGCCGATGGAATCGAGTGTGACTCTAGTGGCAGATATGGCAGCTGCCCAGCTCAAAGGGGCAGATCATTTTAATATGCAGATGACGGAGGAAAGGCAGCGTGAACATTCAAGTTGGAGGGGAAAGGCCGCTTCGGGGCGGGTTTGATCCTGGAGCAACTATTGTGGATGGAAGGCCGCTTCGGGACGGATTTGATCTTCCGATCGCTGTTGACGTGGGATTCCTTTGTTTGAATAAAGCCCTACAGAGGGCGGAATCCCACGTCAAAGGCGAACGCTGACGCTTCTCCAGATTCAAATCCTTACCCTCCGCTACCCACCGCCGCCAAAAAGAATTTCCCCCAGCCCCTAGAGTGGGGAAGGTAAGAGCCGCCTGGCGATAGCTTCGCCTTATCGCCGCGAACTTCTCGCCGGGCATGCATGCCAGCGAAATTAATGCTCTGTACCGTTCTCTGTCAGGGTGACAGCCGTTTGGTGGATAGCAATCTTTTAGCAGGCGACAATCTAGCCATCGTTAAGGTCTTGTGTCAGCCCAGTGGTAGTAGCTCTATGCTGTTCAATCGTTTATCGCTATGGTGACCGGTATACAAGCTAGCGCGCAGTCAACGCCAGCGCGCATTCGCTCTCCGCGCAGCGGGGGGCACTTCATGCCCAGCATTCCTTTTTTGAAATGGGGTGACTTTATGGACCCGGCGGTCAGTAGCGGAGCCGTCCATTTGAATCTGAAGAAGCGCTAGCGTTCGCCTTTGCAGTGGGATTCTTACCTCGGAATGTTTTATATATCCAGGAATCCCACTGCAACAGGCGATCGGAAGATCAAATGGAACGCGCAGCGTTCTCTGAACCCTCCATGCTCCATAACTCACCCAATATGAAATGGCAGGAGCCCTGATGATGATTCAAAAAATATTGTATCTCCGCAATTTTGCCAGCAAAGTGAACGGGGACTCATACAATTTACAGGAAGTCGGTTTGGGCAAAGCACTCGTTCGAAAAGGCTATGATTGCGATATTGTTTACTACAACGATCGTAAAGAAACCCATCTGGAACAGGTCTACCGTCACGAAGGATGCACCTTGCGTATTATCTGGCTCCACGGGTTTAAGTTCTTAAGCAACAGCATCTACAGAGATGTTCTCAAAGATTCTTTTCTGGATGCCTATGGTCTGGTCATTACTACAGAATACAACCAGATCATGACCTATCTGCTTTCTCGCAAATGTCCTGATAAGCTGGCGTTGTATCACGGCCCATACCGAGATAACACGCACGCGCTGATCCGCAAACTGTACGATATTATGCTGCTGCCGAAGGTAGCAAAATCTCTACGCCGTACCTATGTCAAATCCGATCTTGCCAAGCGCTATTTGGAGAATAAAGGTTTTGACAACGTGGTTACGATTGGGGTCGGACTGGATCGCAGTAAAGTAGAGAGAGCATTCGATAGTGACACCAGTAACAACAGTGAAGACATAAGCGGAGAACGTGAGGAAAACCGTGAGGTCGCGAATGAGCTGCGTCGAATCGGAGATCGTCCGGTGCTACTGTATGTTGGTGTACTGGAGGAACGGAGAAATATACGTTTTATGCTGACTACGTTCAAAAGGGTACTCCAAAAGCATCCTAGCTGCCTTTTGTTAATGGTCGGGGATGGACGGAAGACGGACACAGACCGCTATTGGACATATGCTCATGAACTGGGAATAACGGACAGTATTATTCATTTTTCAAGAGTGGAGCAACGTCATCTGTGGCAGGTTTACGGAGCGGCGGATGTGATGCTGTTTCCGACCCAATACGATATTTTTGGTATGGTGCTGCTGGAAAGCATGCTGTTTCGCGTCCCGATTATCTCTTCGGTAAACGGGGGCTCGGTTACCTTGCTTGAGGACGGAGTGAGCGGAGTGATGCTGAGAAGCTTTTCAGAAGAGGAATGGTCTGGTCGAATAGGCGATTTGCTGGATAATGCTGAGCTGAGACGAAGTATGGCGGAGAAGGCCTTTCTTACGGTCGAGCGTATGTCGTGGGATCGCATTGCGGATGAAATAGTAAGTCATCAAGGGATCAAACCTACGAGCTCGAACCACGCTATGCAATCAACGCAGGAAAGAGGGGCAACCACGTGAGCCAACAGGTCAGCAGACAGATGAACCCTCCTGTGAGCAAGGTGCTGATCATCCATAACTTTTATCAGCAAAGCGGGGGAGAAGACAAGGTTGTCGAGCAAGAATCAGCTATGCTGCGTTCCAGAGGAATAGAGACAGAGCATTACTATGTGCACAACGACAGCATTCAAAGCAGAGGGCTAGCGAACATGGCAAAGCTGGCGGTAGAGGCGGCATGGTCCCTGCCGGAATTCAAAAGAATCAAAAAGCTGCTTTTACAGGTGAAGCCAGATGTGGTACATGTGCATAATTTTTTCCCGGTTATATCCCCTTCGGTCTATCATGCTTGTGAACGGCTGGGGATTCCGGTTGTCCAGACACTGCACAATTACAGGCTGATTTGTCCGGCGGCAACCTTTATGCGAGGGAATAAGGTTTGTGAAAAATGTCTGCACGGCACGCTGCTGCATTCCATCCGTCATGGATGCTATCGAGGTTCACAGCTTCAGACGATTCCGGTAGCGGCGATGATTAAGTTCAACGATCTGATCGGCACATGGCAGCACAAGGTAAGTCGCTATATTGCGCTGACAGAATTTGCACGGGACAAATTTGCCGAAAGCGGTATTCCACTGGATCGTATCGCGGTAAAGCCGAATTTTGTCCATCATAAAACAGTGAAAACCCAGTATGACCCGAATGATCGTTATTTATTGTTCGTGGGGCGGATTTCAGCTGAAAAAGGGGTTCGCAATCTGCTGCAAGCTTGGTCACAGTTGGAAGATCGGGGGGGATTGAGACTGGTCATCATTGGGGATGGTCCGGAAAAGGCTGAATTGACCGCTGCTTATCCGCAGGAAGATGTTCGGTTTCTCGGTAAGCAGGATGGAGACACGGTACTGGATTGCATGAGCCGGGCCATGTATGTCATGGTGCCTTCCATTTGGTATGAAGGATTTCCCATGACCATTGTAGAGTCTTTTTCTGTTGGAACTCCGGTATTATGCAGCCGGCTCGGTGCACTGGAGGAAGTCGTGGAGGACGGGGTGACGGGTTTCCATTTTCAACATGATGATTTGGAAAATATAAAGACTGTGATTCGCTGTGCAGTAGCTTATGAAAACTATGCAGCTATGAGACAGAAGGTGTCGGAAAACTACGCTGCACGCTATACGGAAGAAGTGAATGTGAAGCAGCTGATGGCGATATATAGCGAGGCGATGGAGGAGCGTGATTATGAAGCAGCTGCCCCAATATAGAGTCGGAAGGATTGCGGATGCAGATATTGCAGCACTGACGTTTCAGGAGACGGTACACATGCTGGAACAATGGGCAGTCGAACGAAAGGACGGCTATGTTTGTATTTGCAACACGCATTCCATTGTCACAGCCGGGAATCATTCCGAGTTCCACGAAGCGCTCACTCAAGCCGATTTGTGTACTCCCGATGGTATGCCGTTGGTATGGGCGCTCAAGCTGTACGGATTTGAGCGTCAGGATCGGGTAGATGGTCCCAGTCTGATGCTCAAGCTGTGCGAACGTGCGCCACAGACGAAGGTAAGTATATATTTTTACGGCAGTACGCCGGATACGCTGGATAGCTTAAAAGAAAGAGTAGAACAGGATTACCCTGGAATCCGCATCGCGGGCAGCTTTTCACCACCATTTCGTGAGCTTCATCCAGATGAGGAGGAGCGGATCATTGATGAAATCAATGCGTCCGGCGCGCATATCATATTCGTCAGCTTAGGCTGCCCGAAGCAGGAAATATGGATGCATCGCAACAAAGACCGCATTCATGGCGTGATGATTGGAGTAGGGGCGGCCTTTGACTATATCACTGGAAAGGTTCGTAGACCGCCACTAGCGATACAAAAGCTGGGGCTGGAGTGGCTGTATCGTCTGATCTGCGAACCGAAGCGATTATGGAAGAGGTATGCCTATAACAATCCGATGTATGTATACCGTTTTCTAAAATCTTATCGGCAAAACAAACGGCTTACGCTTTATCATAATCGGCTTGCAGGAAGAGATATAGAGAAGTGAAGTCGGTAAAAGCGGATGCAATAAGACAGCATGTAAAAGGGGGAGTTGCTTTGAAGTTATGTGTAATTGGTGCAGGGTATGTCGGGCTAGTGTCGGGGGTCTGTTTTGCCGCACTTGGGAATACCGTCGTCTGCGTAGATCAGAATGAGGACAAAATTCATCAGCTGCGTGCAGGTGGGGTGCCGATTTATGAACCGGGATTAAAGGCTCTTATTAAAGATAATGTAGAACAAGGCCGACTAAGCTTTACAACAGATACGGCTGCTTCGGTGGAGGCAGCCGAAATTGTTATTTTGGCGGTCGGCACGCCTTCACTGCCAGGCGGAGAAGCGAACCTGTCCTATATTGAAGAAGCCGCCTGCGAGGTGGCAGACGCCATGAATGGCTACAAAGTAATTGTCACCAAAAGCACGGTGCCTGTCGGAACGAACAAACGTATTCAAAATTGGATTGCGAGCCGCACAAATTATCCGTTTGGTGTGGCTTCGGTTCCTGAATTTTTACGCGAAGGCTCAGCAGTCATAGACACCCTACAGCCAGATCGAATCATCATCGGAGCTTCCGATCCGCATGTGTCCGCTGTGCTGACTACTCTGCACGAGCCGCTGACGACAAATATCGTAACCACGGATATCCGTTCGGCGGAGATGATCAAGTACGCGTCGAATGCTTTTTTGGCGACCAAAATTTCGTTTATTAATGAGATTGCAAATATTTGCGAAAAGGTGGGCGCAGACGTTACACGCGTGGCACACGGTATGGGACTGGATCAGCGGATCGGTTCCTCCTTTTTGTCTGCTGGTATCGGCTATGGGGGTTCCTGTTTTCCCAAGGATACACAAGCTCTGATCCAAATTGCAGGTAACGTGGACTATGAATTCAAGCTGCTGAAATCTGTGGTGGAAGTGAATCAGGGGCAACGTTTTAACGTGATTCGTAAACTGAAAGAGGCGCTGGGTGATCTGGAGGGAGCTACGATTGGTATATGGGGACTGGCCTTTAAACCGAATACAGATGACGTAAGAGATGCCCCGGCGCTGGATATCATGCAGTCGCTGCTGGAGGCAGGGGCGCAAATTCGTGCATATGACCCGATCGCGACGGCTAACTTCCGCAAACTGCTGGACAGCTCGGAAGTAACGTGGGCAGATAGCGCACGAGAAGCGGCAGAGGGATGTGACGCACTGTGTCTATTGACGGAATGGGAAGAATTTGGTGATATCGGGTTGGGTGAACTGAATGAGCTTATGAAGTATCCAATTATGATTGACGGACGCAATGTGTACAGCGAGGAGCAAATCAGACAATCCGCCTTTACATACTATTCTGTCGGCAGGCCACAGATGAACAATCTGGATGTAGATCGTCATCAGTCTGTAGTGAATCCGTAAAGGGGAGGCTGCGTATGAAACGATGGCTGAAGGTGACATTGGGGGCTGCGGCGTTATTGCTCGTAGGGGCTACTGCCTACACCGCTTATGTGTATCATTCCTTTAAAACAGCGGCGAATGCGATGTATCATCCGCGCAGCATCGTGCAGCCTGGGGCGGTTTCTACCTTTGCAACGGGCGGAGCAGGGCGATCTATAGGTACAGACACGGGATCAAGTACACCCAATCCGGCAGCCATCTCCCAGTTCAAGCCGTTCACCGTGCTGGTGCTGGGTGTAGATCGGCGGCCTCACGATCCAGGACGATCGGATACGATGATCGTCTTGTCTGTTAACCCTGCCGAAGGCTCTATGTTGATGTTCAACATTCCGCGTGATACGCGAACAGAGTTGATCGGCAAGGGGCGTGAGGACAAAATCAATCACGCTTTTGCTTTTGGGGGCGTGGATATGTCGATTCGTACGGTTGAGCATTTTTTGAACCATCCGATAGATTACTATGTGCAGATGAACATGGAAGGGTTTGCGAAAATGGTGGACCTTATGGGGGGAGTGGAGGTTCATAATCCACTTGATTTTCAATATGAGGGCCATCATTTTGCGCAGGGTAATTTGAACTTGAACGGGGCTGAGGCGTTGGCCTACGCTCGTATGCGATTCGATGATCCACGTGGGGATCTCGGAAGAAATGCCCGCCAGCGGGAGCTCCTCAAGCAAATTCTGGCCCAGTCCATCAGCAAGGAAGGTCTGTTGAGGGTAAAGCCGATATTGGAAGCAGCGGGGGAGCAGATTCGCACAGACATTACCTTTGACGATATGACCACTTTCCTGACCCGGATCGGTCCGTCCCTCAAGCAGACGGATACCGTTGAACTGAAGGGACATGGGCGTAAAATTAACGGTGTATATTATTACATTGTGGAGGAGCAGGAACGCCAGCGTCTCCATGGAGTGCTGGAGAAGCACATGCTTACCACGGCCATATCGCCTTAGGTAAGCTTTATGTAGACGGGTGCCCTATTTGGGAGGTCACCCGTTATTTTCTTCTAAAGACTTCTAAACAAGGCTTGTCCCACATACATCTGTAGAGAATTCGGTATAGTCGAACAGAGGGAGGGGCAATGTGTGCTGTTTAGAAGGAGAGCGGCTTCGGCGTTCGTCCGTAAGCTATTATATTTTGCCATCATATGTGGATTGTTATGGCTGCTGTGGCTGGGTCTGCGTGGGGTGATGTCTACAGGCGAGGGCGATCAAGCGGCAGAAGCACTGAACGAGTTCTACACTATGGAGCAATCGGGAAATTTCGGAGGATCATGGGAGTTTTTTCATTCGCAAATGAAAAAGAAATTCGAGAAATCTACGTATGTACAGCAGCGTGCGCACGTTTTTATGCAGGATATGGGGACGGATACGTTCACGTTTGAACTGGGGGAGCCGCAGGCTGAATATGACATTCGTACCGATCCGAATGGAGAGGAGTTAGGGAAGGTTTACCGTATTACGGTCACTCAGCATTACAAGACCCGATTCGGTAATTTTGATATCGTACAGCCTTGTTATGTGACACAGGAAGATGAGAAATGGCGGGTGCTTTGGATATACAAGGACAAGGAATAGAGGCTGCGTGGTGTTTCTAAAAGGTTAAATATGGTACAATACTTCCAAAACCGGAAATGTAAAGTAAAATGGATAACAGCTTCACTCCGGATGGAAGGAGTTTCATAGTATGCAGCAAGCGACAGGACAGGTTCCCGTCATACGTATGGAGGGTGTGAGTAAAATCATTTCCTCAAAAGCGATCGTGGATGATCTGACGCTGGAGGTTCCGGCGGGACAGGTATTTGGTTTCCTGGGACCCAATGGTGCGGGAAAAACGACTACCATCCGTATGATGGTTGGCCTGATTTCGATCAGCAAGGGCGATATTCATATTTGTGGAGACAGCATTAATACCGATTTTGAAAAGGCCGTTTCCCATGTCGGCGCAATTGTTGAGAACCCGGAGATGTACAAGTTTTTGACAGGCTATCAAAATTTGCAGCATTTTGCGCGAATGTCTCCTGGGGTGACCCCAGAGCGCGTGGATGAAGCGATTCGTTTGGTGGGACTCGGAAACCGAATTCATGACAAAGTAAAAACCTACTCGCTCGGGATGCGGCAGCGACTTGGGGTAGCTCAGGCGATTTTGCATCGACCGAAGCTGCTCGTGCTGGACGAGCCGACCAACGGCTTGGACCCGCAGGGTATTCGAGAACTGCGGGATTATTTGCGTCAATTGACCCGTACGGAAGGAATTACCGTGTTCGTATCAAGCCACTTGTTGTCCGAGATGGAGCTGATGTGCGACCGTGTAGCCATTATTCAGAGCGGACGGCTGGTTGATATCAAGCAGCTGAAGAATACAGGGGAGGAAGTGCAGACGGCAGAAATTGCTTTTGAGGTAAATGATGCCGAGCAAGCTTATGCGCTTGCTGGAGCAGGGCGCGTCGAAGGCAATCAACTGCTGCTTCACTTGGAGCGGGAACAGATCGCAGAGATGAACAGCCTGCTGGCTGCAAACGGAATTAAAGTATATGCGATTCGCCCGGTTGCCCGTACGCTGGAAGATCAATTTTTGGAAGTGACGGGAGGCGGGTTCATTGGCTGATTTTTTCAAGTTGGTACATAACGAAAATCTGAAAATTTACCTGCGTGTGCGCACATGGATTATGCTGGGTCTGCTGGCGGTCATCACGGCTGCGATTCCGATGCTGATTTCCCTGGTTTCCGATCAGGTCAGTGTGTGGGATGGAATTGCGTTGACAACGTTGTTTACATTTTTCCTCAATACGACGTTTACGGTCATTGTAGCCGCTGATTCGGTGGCTGGTGAATTTACTTGGGGAACGATTAAGTTGTTGCTCATCCGACCTTGGACTCGCAGCAAAATATTGTTGTCCAAGTATATATCCGTGATTTTGTTCAGTTTGCTCGGAACGATCATTTTGATCTTGATGGTTACGCTGTCCTCATGGCTGATGTTATCCAAGGATGCACCAGCGGGTTCTGTTCCGCTGTTCAGTGATCCGATATCTTATGTAACGCTGAACTTCTTGTATAGCTATATCGCCTTATTCGTGACGATGGCCTTTGCATTTATGCTATCCGCAGTTTTCCGTTCCAGTGCCTTGGCGATTGGGCTGTCGTTGTTCATGATGTTCACCAAAACAGTCTATAACTCTATTGGCTTGTTCAGCACAGATCGTTATGAATGGACCAAATACGTACTATTTACACATATGGATCTGAAAAAATATCTAGATATGCCGCCGGGTACAGTAAGTTCCAGTCTAACCTTTTCGCTCACCGTGCTGGCCGCCTATTATGTGATTTTTATCGCCATTGCCTGGGTGGTTTTCGTAAAACGGGATGTTTCGACCTAAATGGAAGTGCCATAGAGTAACACAAAGGACGTTCAAATGCCTAGCATTTGGACGTCCTTTTTATTATTTCAGGAATTTGCAAAATATTCATTTTACGCTATTTTATCCTGTACCTATGTTATTTTTGCTGCACATTCTGAGTGTAGGGGTATATTGTAATCTATTTTCAGCAACAATCAATCAATAGGGTCATTTTGCGTTTAAAGAGGTAGAGAGAACAGAACAGAGGGGGGCCGCATGATATGCTGCAAAATAATCGTTTTTTTCGTCTGACTACTGGTATTGTCATGCTATTACTCATCATTTACTTGGGTACCAAAGTAAGCTTTATATTCAGTCCTCTCGTATCTTTGGTCAGCTTGCTGGTTGTACCGTTGATGCTATCTTTTTTCCTCTATTATTTATTGAGGCCGATTGTAGATGTAATGGAACGTAGAAAAATCAAACGATCTATCTCCATCTTGCTGATTTATTTGGTCATTGGAGTGTTATTGTTTGTTTTCTCATGGGGTGTGTGGCCTACGCTGCGTGATCAGGTAACCAATTTATTTGAAAATGCGCCGAAGCTCATTAAAAGTCTGGTTGATCAATTGAGCCAATGGCGGCATAATCAATCCTTGAGACAAGTGCTGCCTCCGGGTGAAGACCCGCTGTCACAACTGTCAGATACGTTGAACGAAGCTTTTTCGACACTGTCTGATTACTCGGTAAAGCTGGTATCGTTCGTATCCTACTTTTTTATCGTATTGGCTACTTTTCCCATATTGCTCTATTACATGCTGAAGGAAGGGAGCAAGTTTGGCCCTAAAATGCTAAACTTCTTTCCTAAAAAATATCACAAAGACGCGTTGGAGGTCATGGAAGATATCGATAGCGCGCTTAGCAGCTTTATCGTGAGTCGGGTGCTGATCAATGTCGCGTTGGGTGTGATGATGTTCCTTGGATTTTTAATTATTGGTTTGCCTTATGCCTTGCTGCTCGCCGTTATTTCGATTTTTCTTAATTTTATTCCCTATGTGGGGGCAGTGGCTGCTTCTATACCTGTAGTTATTATTGGATTTCTCGAATCACCTTCGATGGCGCTCTGGTCGCTGGTCGTGGTGATTGCTGCACAGCAAATTCAGGATAATTGGCTGTCACCTATAGTTTTTGGCAAACAGCTGGATATTCATCCGTTGACTGTCGTTATTTTACTGTTGGTTGGTGGCGACCTGCTCGGGATTCTGGGCATCATTTTGGTGATTCCATTGTATATGTGCGGAAAAATTGTCATACGTAAGGTGTACCAATTATTTTTGGAACGCAGAGTGGAGGATATTATGGAATGAATGGAGTGTATACTGATTTTACCCTGCTTCGGATTGCAGATCGGCTTGGCTGTCCTCCCTGTTTTTGCTGAAACTAGATTGGGTTTCGCCGTTTGACTCATCCGTAGAAGTTGACAACTCTACATCCTTTGTTCGGTTCATTTGACTTGTGCCGTCCAGTACACCGCCTTCAGATATGACCAATGCAGCGGTCGCCGTATTTCCGTACAGTTCACCTGTCGGCGTAATGGTCAGTCGTCCTTCTGTAGTAATGCTGCCGAACACCTTACCGGCAAGAATGACGTCTTGTGCGATGATGTCCGAACGTACCACAGCAGATTCTCCAATGACGACAGTACGAGTGCTGCGGATATCGCCCTGAAAATGACCGTCAATCCGAATATTGGCCTCTGCCTCAACTGTACCTTCAAAGCTGGTGCCATTAGCGAGCAGTGTATCCATAGCTGGGGCGGAGAGCTTTTTTTTGGATTCCTTGAACATGATGGTTTTCCCCCAATCTTTATTGTAAGGATTTTGAAAAGTCCTCATTGTACATACAGTAATGGATCGACAGGTTGGTTATGCTTGACGATCTGAAAATGAAGATGAGGTCCCGTGCTTCTCCCGGTACTTCCTAACAGACCGATGGTCTGTCCTTTGTGGACGCGATCTCCCGGAGCCACCTGCATGCCGCTCAGGTGCATATACCAGCTCTGGAGTCCGTCAGGATGCTGGATGATGATGCACTTGCCGCGGGCTCCGCTAGAAGCAGCCTCCAAGACGGTGCCGGCTCCTGCTGCATAGACAGGATCACCGGTTTGTCCGGCAATGTCCACGCCTGAATGAAAGGCAGATCTACCCGTAAAAGGGTCGCTGCGATAGCCGAAGCTGGAGGTCATTCGCCGTGAACCAACAGGCCAAACGGAGGGATTCCCTTGTTCGGCAAGAGCCAGCCTACGGGTCTGGAGTAGCTGTGCGGCTTGTTTGCGCTCCAGATTCTGCTGTACGGCATTTGCTTGCTGAATAGAGCGGGGAACCGTACGTTCCACCGTGTCCAACAGAGATTCGATCTCCTGAAAATCATCCATTGCCTGGCGAGTTAGGAGGGCAGTATTTTCATGCACTGCGATCAGTTCACCTCCAATATGGCCGGAAGCATTCCAGGAGAGCGGCGTCATGGTCTTTTTATGGTTACTTGTGGCAGATGAGTTTCCGTGTTTACGAATGAATTGCTGCATTTGTTGTTCCAGCTCTGTTACGCGCTGAAGACGTTCACGAATATTGGTGGCTTGATTCGTCAGTTCCATGACTTCCTGCCGTAGTCGCCCAATGGCTGCATCCTTGTCCGCTACCGTGACCTCCATCTGCAAACTCTGGACAGCAAGATTCGTTTCCATTTGGGAGATAATATGGGAAGAACGGATTTGCAGCCCGATCACGAGTGTAGAGATAGACGCGATCACAAGAGTCGGGACGAGAATGACAGCGGCTGTAGAGCATTGTAGCTGCTTGGGCGGTTGCTGTGCATCCCGAATAACAAGCAGGGTCATCCGGCGATTTAGGCTTCCTTTTTTCATAATCGCTCCTTTCCGGACATCGCTCCTATAGTGCTTGGTTACTATCTATTCAGCTTAAGAGGCAAACATGTCAAAAAAATTGGAGCTTAGTATAAAACGTAGATGAGGATTTTGCAAAATCCTAAGATATATAAGGAGGCTTAGATATGCTGTGGTTGCTGTTGGTTTTAATTGTTTTTATTTTTCAGACCGGGACGATCCTGCTCTTTGAATTTCGCAAGCCGTCCAAAGCGGTAGCCTGGCTCTTTATTTTGTTTTGCTTCCCGCTCATTGGCTTTGTCGTGTACTACTTTGTTGCACAGGATTATCAGAAGCGCAAAATGGTCCGAAAAGGGGGATCGCAGCTGTTTCGTGAATTTCGCGAGCGTCTGTGGGCGCAATCCAAAGTGATTGAACATGTGGAGCAAATGCATAATCCTCATTTCAAGCATCAGGAGCGTCTGTTTAACCAGTTAATTCGCATGTCGGAAAACCCGTTGACTGGATGTAATCGCACACGTGTGCTGACGAACGGTGAAGAAACCTTCGAGGCTATGCTGACAGCGATGGAACAAGCGCAACATCATATCCATGTGGAGTTTTACATATTTCGGGCCGATGAAATCGGAAGAAAGTTTCAAGAGGTTATGATCCGCAAGGCACGTGAGGGAGTAAAGGTACGATTCGTTGTGGACGGTGTAGGAAGCTACAATTTGCCTTATTCCTTCATTCGTACCTGTAGTGAGGCGGGAGTGGAATTTCATTATTTTCTACCTCCGTTTTTCGCCACTTTGGATCGCCGGATCAACTATCGCAATCACAGGAAAATCGTGGTGGTGGACGGCATGATTGGATTTGTGGGTGGGATTAATATAGGCGACGATTATCTCGGAAAATACCCCAAAGTGGGATTTTGGAGGGATACGCATTTGCAGATTGAAGGAGATAGCGTCTATTTTCTGCAAAATGCATTTCTTAGCGACTGGAAGCTGGCCTCAGGGGAGAGATTGATGGATGTGAATTTATTTCCTCCACATACCTGCACTGGGGATGAGGAAGTACAGATTTTGAGCAGCGGTCCCGATCAGGTATGGGATACGATTCAGGAAATGTGTTTTGGTGCGCTCACGGTTGCCAAAAAGCGGATTTGGATTACGACGCCGTATTTTATTCCCGATCCGGGGATTCATGAGGCGCTCAAGCTGGCAGCAGTCAGTGGCGTAGATGTGAAAATTATTATTCCCTACCAATCTGATTCGAAGCTGGTTCATCTGGCGTCTTTATCCTATGTGCAAGAACTGTTGGAGACAGGGGTGGAGTTCTACCAATATCGAAAAGGATTTATTCACGCCAAAGTGGTGATTGTTGATGATTTACTCGGCTCGGTCGGGACCGCCAATATGGACATGCGCAGCTTTTTCTATAATTTTGAGTTGACCGCTGTAGTTTTTGCCAATTCAGCGCTGGAACGGCTTTCGGCAGATTTTGTAGAGGACATTTCCAACTCTTCACGCATAGATTTGAACGTGTTCCGCAGACGGCCTCGATCTCAGAAAACAGCTGAAATTCTAACTCGCATGCTCTCTCCACTCCTTTAAAGGCGATTTTCGCCGTTTTTATCGATATAATCCCGCTTTATTGTGATTTATGTGCTCTTTGCTAACTTTTTTGCGCAAAATCACAGTTTTATGGTATACTATTCATATAATTAAGAGCCGTAAAGGAGAGGGGACTGCGGATCGCAGCCCCTTTTTCGGTCCAATATACCATACTGTAACGGGGGGATTTATATATGAGTGTAGTGAGCAAGGAAGTCCAAAATCTGTCTGAGATCACAGATGTGACCGGAGAGTTGACCAAGATCAGCAAAATACCAGCTAATCCTAAAAATAAAGCAAAACGCCTATTCCAGCGTGCCGCCATGATTATTTTTGGAGCGGCGCTCATGGCAGTGGGCCTGGAAATATTCCTGGTTCCTAATGGCGTCATCGACGGAGGCGTCACAGGTATTTCCATTATGGCCTCCAAGATTACTGGTTATCCGCTCGGCATTTTCCTGACCCTGTTGAACCTTCCATTTTTACTTATCGGCTACAAACAAATCGGTAAAACCTTCGCTTTATCCACATTATTCGGCATCGTCGTTATGTCCATCGGAACCGCATTACTTCACAATGTAAGTGCATTGACTCCTGGCGAACCGCTGCTCGGCGCTATCTTTGGGGGCGTCATTCTCGGCGTTGGGGTAGGTCTTGTGATTCGGTCTGGCGGCTCGCTGGATGGAACAGAGATCGTAGCTATTCTCGTCAGTGAAAAAACTCCTTTTTCGGTCGGTGAGATCGTACTGTTCGTTAATATCTTCATTCTGGGAAGTGCAGGTTTTGTGTTCGGTTGGCCAAATGCCCTGTATTCCATGATTGCTTATTATATTGCGATGAAAATGATTGATATTACGATTGAGGGTCTGGATCAGTCCAAATCAGTCTGGATTATTAGTGACAAATACCGTGATATCGGGGATGCACTGACGGACCGTCTTGGACGGGGCGTCACTTATCTGGAAGGTGAAGGCGGCTTTACGGGCGAAAGCAAGAAAGTGATTTTCGTCGTCATTACCCGTCTGGAGGAAGCGAAGCTGAAGAGCATCGTTGAAGATTGGGACCCGCACGCCTTCATCGCGATCGGTAACATTCACGATGTGAAGGGCGGACGTTTTAAGAAAAAAGGAATACACTAGCGCAAGGGGACAATTTCTCAGCCTAATGGCTGCGGGGTTCGTCCCCTTTTTTGTTCTACAAAGCAGTGGTCAGGATGGATGTGTCTTGGTGCGCATATGCTTGAGGACGTCTTCTACAGGCTGGGGAGGAACCTTGTCGATCAAGTCGCCTACCTGGTTTAGTCGTTCCTCAATATTCAGCAAATGGTAGTCAAGTGGTGATACATCTTGCCGTACCTCTTCCCAGGTTAGCGGAGTGGAGACCGTAGCGCCGGGGCGTGCCCGCGGGGTATAAGGAGCGGCCAGGGTTTTCCCCTGATAATGCTGCAAATAATCAAAATAGATGGCTGTTCCACGATCCTTCTTTAACCGTTCGAGTGTGAACAGATGCGGGTATTTTTCTGTCACAAACTGTCCGACTAATAGCCCGATGCTGCGAAGTTCGTCGAAGGTTATGCCTGTACGGATTGGAACGATAATTTGTACACCTGTAGCCCCGGATGTTTTGGGGACGGAATCCAAACCAAGCGAAGCCAGTACTTCACCGACAATAGAGGCTGCCTCCATAATACGTGGCTCCACCTCTCTGGATGGATCAAGGTCAATCATCCATTCACAGGGCAGCTTGCTTCCCGTTTCATGCAGAGAGGGATGGAATTCCAACGCAGCTTGATTACCAAGCCAGAGGAGTTGTGGCAATTTTCCGAGCACGATATATTCAATACCATCATGCAGAGCGGTTTCAATATAGTCCGGCCGAGGACGTGGGGCATTTTTTTGATAAAAAAAATCACCGTGAATCCCATGTGGCCAGCGGATGACGGTCAGCAGACGACGATGGCAATATTTGAGCAGGAAGGGAGCCAATACCGCGAGCTTGCGAAGATATAGCGCCTTAGTCACGCCTGCTTCAGGCCACAGCGGTTTATCTGGGTTTGTGATAGGAATTTCCTGACCTTCAATGGTAATTGTACCTTTAACAGCTTGTCCCATAGTGCTATCCTCCTTTGGCTAATATGCAGCAAAATCTTTATTTACAGGCTGATTGTTGAGCTTATAGATCTACATATGGTTTAACATGAACGTGAAGTGCTGAATTTATCCATCAAAGGGATTGACAAGATACACTATGTATCATAAATTTATAATAAAAATACGATATGTATCTATTAAAGTGTCTTGAGCAGAGGTAGAGGAGGAGTTTGCTTGATTGAAAAGCAAGGCGGAGGGCTGGTATTCCTGTTAAGTGTCCCTCGGAGTGGAAGCTCGCTGCTTACCGCCATTTTGCAAAACCATTCCCGCCTGTTTGCCACACAGGAAATGTGGTTTCTGCTCAGTTTATATGATCTTCCTCAGTCACATGCACGGCCATATGGAGGAACAGGGATACTTCGGCAATTTTTTAAAGGTATGGTCCCCTCCGACGTATTGGAGCAGGCCTCCCGTTCGTATGCACTTGAAATATATAATGGTCTGCTTCAAGGAACAACAGCAGATATGCTTATCGACAAATCCCCGCGTTACTATACGGTTTTGGAATTTATAGACCGTTTATTCCCTGCTTCCCGCAGGCTGTGGCTTATCCGGAATCCTTTGGCCATTGTGGCCTCATTCAAAAAGGTTAATCAGCTACGAAATGGACGTTTTCAACTGCTGGAGGAACTAGGGAGTCCACATTTTAATATGAAAATGACGGATATTACGGTTGGTTTGTTCCGTTATGCTCATTATTTTGCTACACCTCATCCACTTGCATACCCGCTTAGGTATGAACAACTCGTATCCAATCCAACGATGGAGATCGAGAAGCTGTGCAGTTTTCTGGGAATCAAGTATGAGCTGGGAATGGAAAAGTATGGGGACTTTGCGGATACGCCCAAATCCAGTCTTTTTTATAGTATGGGAGCGGGTGATCCCTTCGTAGGAGAGCATGAGCAGGCGCATCAAGATTCGGTACATAGCTGGCAACACTTGTTGAGTAAAACGGAAATTGAGCTGTATTGCAGAAGCATTGGGTCCCGCATGTTTAAGCAGCTTGGTTACCCGGAAGCGCTGGAGCAGGCTGAGCAGATGACTGGAGTCCGCTTTGAGGATGAGCCGGATATAGAGTTGCTGAGTCGACGTACACAACAATTCCTCCAGCAAAGCGGCTTTGAATGGAAGGCAGCTTATCGGATGCTGGAAGAACAGGATGCAGATAACAGAGAACTCGTGATAAATGCAACCCGTCATGCTGCACCTCAAGATCCGGCAAGGATACATGTGGACCAGAACGTGAACGATCGGCGGATTCAATCCCTGGAAAACAGGTTGGCACATAGCTATGAGGAGCGGAACCGTCTTATCGCTCAGCTCCAAAGCTATCAACGCCCAAATCAAGGTCTCCGATATCGTAGCCTCTTTGCCCGTAAGCTCGGGCGCTTGGCGTCTGTAGTGTTATCAAGTATAGGAAAAGAAAAAGGGGGAAGAACGTGAGTGCGATTGCCGGAATCTATAGCTTTGGGCATGAGTCCGTATGCACCGAAGAAGGCGGGAAAATGATGCAAGCTCTGCGAAAATATCCCGCTGACCGCGTATGCGCTTGGTGTGAAGGCTCTATTTTTTTGGGTTGTCATGCCCAGCATGTGACCCCGGAATCTGTTCATGAGCGTCTTCCCTTCCATGATGAGCTTAGAGATTTGGCAATCACAGCGGATGCAATTATTGACAATCGTTCCGAGTTGTTTGAACGGCTGGGAGTTGAGCAGGAACGGCGACAAGATATCACGGACAGCGAGCTGATTTTGCTGGCATATGACAAATGGGGAGTGGATGCAGCCGGTTATCTGATAGGTGATTTTGCCTTTGTTATTTGGGATGCCAAGGAACATCGATTATATGGTGCTCGAGATATGACAGGCAATCGTACGTTGTACATCTACCAGCATGACCGAGGATTCGCGTTTAGCACGGTAGTCGCTCCGCTTTTGGCCCTGCCCTCTCTGCGAAAAGAATTGTATGAGCCATGGCTGGCCGAATTTTTGTCCATCCGCGCCATGCAGGAATCCGTCGATATCGGAACGACCGCATACAAGCATATCAACCAGCTTCCTCCTGCACATTGGTTCACTATGGAGGAGGGAAAGCGAACCCTTCATAAATATGCATGTCTGGATGAGGTAGAGCCACTGCGGCTCAAAACAGGGGGCGAGTACATAGAAGCTTTCCGCGAGGTGTTCACACAAGCGGTCACTGCCCGACTACGGACGCATCGCGCTGTAGGGGCTGCCTTAAGCGGAGGGCTGGACTCTGGAGCGGTTGCAAGCTTTGCCGCGCCATCGCTGCACTTGCAACAGAAGCCGCTGCATGCCTACAGCTATGTGCCTGTTCAAGATTTTACAGACTGGACACCGCCTACATTGCTGGCGAACGAACGAAGCTATATTCAGTCTACGGCTCGCTATGTGGGCAACATTCACGAGAATTATATGGATTTTGAGGGGAAAAGTCCGTTTTCAGAAATTGATATTTGGCTGGAACTCATGGAAGCACCCTACAAATATTTTGAAAACTCCTTCTGGATCAGAGGTTTTTACGAAAAAGCACAGGAGCACAATGTCGGTGTACTGTTGACCGGGGCACGAGGCAACTTTACCGTATCGTGGGGCCCTGCACTAGACTATTATGCCCGGCAGTTTCGTCGTTTGCACTGGTTGCAATCCTTTCAGGGATTGTGGCGGTACAGCAAGCTTACGGGCAGGCACATGTCACATCTACTCCCCGTAATGTTGAAAAAAGCGACTTCACTTGAATCTCATTCATGGTTGCGGCGTAGCAATCGAAGTCCCGTTCCTTCCCTGATTCACCCGGAGTTTGCCAAACGGATGCATGTAGAAGATATTCCTGTATTGAGCGGAACAGGTTGGATAAAAAATGCCGATCAGACGAGAAAAGAGAAGTTCTCAAATTTGGCGATTGCCAACAAAAATGGTGTGGTCGCGACCAAACTTTCACTACGTTATGGCCTATGGGAACGTGATCCGACCGGGGACAGCCGGGTAATTCGTTTTTGCTTATCGGTGCCTTTTGAGCAGTATGTGCAAAACGGTCGGGACCGTGCCCTCATTCGTAAAGCCATGCGTGATCATCTACCTGATGATGTTCGGTTGAACCAGCGGGTACGCGGCGTGCAGCCTGCCGATTGGCTACATCGTATGCTTCCTTGCTGGGATACGTTTATGGGGGAGCTTCAACTGATGTGTCATGATTTACGAGCGGCTGAATATCTCAATATTGAGTTAATAAAGACGGCTATGGCGAAACTTCGCCACCCCCGCCCTGAACAGGCGTCTGATCCAAATATACGACTACTAATGCATAGCCTGATCGTGTACCGTTTTCTCTGTGGATTGAACTGATTCAGATTGATCTGGCCGGACAGTTCGTCATTCGTTGGAGGGGAGGTGATGAAATGAGTAAAAAAGAATGGCAGGAACCGACGATAGAGGTGTTGGATATTAGCCAGACCATGGCGGGGAAAGGCTGGAGACAGATTGATTGGGTGTCCGACCACGATGCCGATATTTATAATCCAAGCTAATAGATGGTTATACATGCAGCCGATGTTGGACTGGAAGCCAGACAGCTCGGCCGATAACGATTGAATGAACGAAAATAGCATAATCCATTGGACTCGTATTCAATACAGAGCCGTCTTTATTTCTTTCGGGTTAGAGGTTTTGCCCAAGAAATAAAGACGGGATTTTTAAGGACAGAGGAGTGAGTCCTACCGTGCATGACAGGAGTGCAAATGTTAGTTGGACGAAATATACAGCCTTTGGACTCAGGATTGCCAGTGAACTGAATCTGCCTGAGCTTCTCCTGGCAGCACCGGAAGCAGTAGAGGATGTAGTCATTCGACAGGCTGATTTGACTGCATGGAGTGGTCAGCTGGAACAGGCCAATTTTGTGATGCTGGATGAACGATTTATGTTCCAAATACCAGGCACGGCCATTTATGCCGTCAGAGAAGGCAAGGAAATCGAGGTAAGCATATTCTCCGGGGCCGATCCTGACACCGTGCGGCTATTTGTGCTGGGTACGTGCATGGGTGTTCTGCTGATGCAAAGACGAATATTACCTATTCACGGAAGTGCGGTCGTCATTGGGGGGAGGGCCTACGCATTTGTGGGTGAATCGGGTACGGGGAAATCGACACTGGCGGCTACTTTTAGGCAGGCAGGTTATCAGATGGTTAGTGATGACGTGATTGCTGTAGAAGCTACGGCTTCCTCAGCCATCGTGTATCCAGCTTATCCGCAGCAAAAGCTGGGGTTGGATAGCTTGCTCCAACTGGAGGCTTTACGGGAGAACAAGCATGCACGCACAATAAATCACATACGGTCCCTAACGGATGCCAATTCTGTAATGCCACAATACAGAGATCTGCGTATGCTTGCAGATGAGCTGAATAAATATGCCGTACCCGCCGTAGATGAATTTTTTAACGATCCGCTGCCCTTAGGGGGCGTATTTGAGCTAGTGGCAGATTCACCAATCCGTGCGTTGATGCGCGAAGGGGAGTTAGTGGCAGTTACGGAACAGCCCTTGAACGTTCTGGAGTGCTTGCATACATTACTACAACATACATATCGTAGGGTGATTATTCCTCGAATGGGTTTGAGTGAATGGTCGTTTGATACAGCGGCTAGGATGGCTCGTAAAATAGAGGGCTGGCGGCTGCTGAGGGATAGTTCCGTCTTTACTGCGTCCGAGGTTGTACAACGGGTACTTGATATCATTCGTAAGGAGGAAAAGAGTTATGGGAGCCACTAATCCAGCTAAAGACCATTATCGCGTCATTTACGGTGAAGAGGTCTACGTCAGTGATATGGACGGGGAAAAAGTGATGATGAGTATTAACACTGGTAAATATTACAACTTAGGCTTCACAGGAGGACGAATCTGGGAACTGGCAGAATCCGGTCCTTCACTTGGCGATATCGTAACTGTCCTGACGAACGAATATGAGGTGGACGAGGAACAGTGCAGACAGCAGGTACATACCTTTGTGGCTGAGTTGGAGCGGGAAGGACTGTTAAAGCTTCTACGGGAGTCGGTATAATATGCGGATACAACGGCTTCTTCTCCTGTCTCCAGAGGTCAGGAGATTGTTGCCGGAAGCTTGGCTGGAGCTGGGATGGGCGAGGCTGCGCCAGTGTCGTTCTTTTGGGGATTACTCAAGGATTTGGGGCATATGTATGGAAGAAACTCCATGGCAGTGTGATGTCGGGCAGGAGAAGTCCATTCAGCAGATTTCGCACGCTGTGGAGCTGGCAAGCCGTTATACTCCTTGGCGCAGTAGTTGTCTTGTACAAGCCGCTGCGGCGATGACGTTGCTGGGACGTAGAAAACTGGACTGCACGCTGTATCTGGGCACAGCCAAAAATGCCGCTGGCCGCTTGGCCGCACATGCATGGGTACGTAGCGGACCGATTTATGTCACGGGGAAACGGGAGATGGAAGCATTTACGGTGGTGGGGATATTCGGGAGACGTGCTGTGACGGATACAAATACAAAGATGGCAGATAAAGGTAGTTATTTACTTTAACGCGATGAGACAAAAGAAGTCCAAAGAATCGAAGGAGAAGAATGCATGCCCACCAAGTCTGTTTTGGAACTTGCGAATTGGAATGAGGATCAGGAATTAACGTTGTTACTCTCTCTATTGGGGAAAGACTTTTCTCATTGGCAGGATAAGACTGCTGCTACCCAGCTGCGTGAGATGGATTGGGTCCGCTTTTTACGTCTGACCGAGCACCATCGAGTGGTACCTACAGTGTATCTCCAACTGAAAACATTGAATCATCCGTTCATTCCCGCAGAATTGTTGCGAAACCTTCAGGCGCAATATCATCGAAACACGCTTCGCATGCTCCATCTTCAAGCAGAAGCCGGGCGTCTGACCAGGCTGCTCATAACTCATGGAATCCGTGTGCTTATACTGAAGGGTCCTGCTCTGGCACAGCAATTGTACGGGGATGTTTCTCTGCGTACCTCCAAAGACATCGATTTACTCATTGCCCCTGACGATATGGATGAGGCTGAGCATTGGATGAAGGAAGCCGGATATGCGTCCAAGAGCGGAGAAGTGCGTGTCCTTGGCAGTTGGAAATGGAAGGACCATCATGCATCCTACCTCCATCCGCAAAAACGGGTAGAGATAGAGTTGCATTGGCGTCTTCACCCGGATGGGGGTGGGGAACCCTCTTTTGACGAGCTGTGGAGCTGTCGGCAAATGGGTAAAGCTACAGGAGCCAGTCGGATGGTACCGTTGGCACCTGCCGACAACAGGACTGCGATGACGTCATGTATGTATACGCTTGGCAGCGAGCATCAATTTCTGTACTTGAGTGCGCATGGTGCGCGTCACGGCTGGTTCAGGCTGCGCTGGCTGGTTGACATCGACAGGCTTGCGGCATGTGCTGTCGATTGGGAGGCGCTACTGCCGATGATGCGCCGCTACGGGGGCCTGCCTGCTGGCGGGCAGGCCTGGGCGCTCGCCGCTGCGCTGTTGGGTACGCCGATACCAGAGCCGATGCGTCCGGTATCGGCTACCCGGCAGGCGCACAGGCTCGCGCTGAGCGCGCTGGCCTTCATGCAGGCCAGCGTTCCCGCACCATACCCGATTGCCCACGGGTCGGGTACAGGTAGGCTTGCTCCATCAGAGCTGCTGCGCAGCAGAGCTTTGGCGGAGCAAGCGGAGGCCGCCCCTCTGGATGGCGGTCCTTCATTGTGTAGTACCTGTGGCGAAGCAGCCATGCTTGCCACCATTGGCGTTACTAGCATCACAGAAGGTGACAGTAACGACGACTATAGCCCGATGAGCACCGCTACCAGTTGTGCCCCCATTACTCCAGCTGCCGCCTCCAGCCAAGTCATGACCAGAAACACGGCGGCTGCCCATCAGCCGGTCAGCCGCACTTACTTGCTTTCCTTAAAAGAGCCAAGACACAGACTAAGTTACCTCATCAGCCGTTTGTTTCCTTCTACGGGGGATTCGGCCGTTTTTCCACTGCCTCGCCAGCTGCATTTTTTGTATATCCCTTTACGTCCATTTCTTTGGCTGAAGCGGCGATTTTCAAAGCACTGACTCGATAAGGAGTGTGCATTATGGTTCACCTGCGATTATATATGACAAAGCTGTATAGCGTGAACGGCGGTGCGTTATTTCTCAATATTGGATGTATGATCATTGTTAGCCTGCTGGAGGGTTTTGGCATTTATATGCTTGTTCCTATGCTGGCGGCCATCGGCGTATTTGTCGGTCATTCAGGGATGCCATTTCTGTCTGATGGATTGGATCATTTTTTGGCGTTCATTCCTAAAAGCTGGCTGTTGCCGGGGATGTTGATGGTTTTTGTAGTGCTGCTTACAGGGCAGGCTTTGCTTCAGCGTTACCAATCCATCCTGAATTCGCGGATTCAGCAGCGTTTTATGCGTTCTCTGCGAGTAGACGTGTACACTTCCTTTATGAAGGCGCAGTGGGCTTTTTATTTGCGTCAGCGTAAATCTGATTTTAGCCATGTGATGACGACTGAGCTGGCGCGTGTCAGTCAGGGAACGAATTTGCTTCTTCAACTGACTACAGCCGTCATGTTTACGCTGATCCAGATTGCGCTGGCTTTTTGGTTGTCCCCCTCTTTAACCGGACTGGTATTTCTGAGTGGATTGGGGCTGTTTGTCGTGTTCCGCCGCTCCATTCGAAATGCCAAACAATTAGGTGATCGTACGACTGAGCTGTCGCAGGTTTATTTTGCTGGAATTACGGATCACATGAACGGCATGAAAGATATTAAAAGCAATCTGTTGGAAGCGGCGAATATCCATTGGTTTCGCTCCCTGACACAACGAATGGAGGATAATACGACCCAATTTGTCCGGCAAAATGCGACCACACAGTTTTTTCATCGTACAGCGGCAGCTGTTTTTGTCGCTTGTGTCATATTTATATCGTTGCAGTGGCTGCATGTTACATCTGAAAAACTGATTGTGCTGATTCTTATATTTTCCCGCTTATGGCCCCGATTTGCCCTTATTCAAGCGAGTCTGGAATACATCATGTCTATGATTTCCGCTTTTGAAAGTGTCACCAAGGTGCAACAGGAGTGCGAAGCTTTCTCCGATCCATCGGTATTCAATCTATCATCTGCAGCTGTACGGCAACCCCTGTCCCTTCGTCATGGAATTGAATGCAGCCATCTGGGTTATCGCTACGATGGTGCAGCAGAGCCTGCGCTGCATCGTATCAATTTGTTCATACCCGCCCGGGGAATGACAGCCATAGTAGGGAAATCGGGAGCAGGTAAAAGTACAATGGTCGATGTCCTGATGGGTTTTTTACGTCCAACTGGGGGGCAGATTACAATAGACGGGCTTGTTCTGGACGACGAATTGTTGCCCCAGTGGCGGCAGTCGTTTGGCTACGTGTCACAAGACCCATTTTTATTTCATGCGACTGTCCGCGAAAATTTGATGCTGGCAGATAAGGATGCTAGTGAGCAGCAACTATGGGAGGCGTTACATTTTGCAGCCGCAGACAGCTTTGTATCCAGACTGCCCGAAGGGCTGAACACGGTCATTGGAGATCGCGGGATTCGTCTGTCTGGAGGAGAACGTCAACGGCTAGTATTAGCACGGGCTGTCTTGCATCATCCTCCGGTGCTTATACTAGATGAAGCGACAAGTGCGCTGGATGGTGAGCATGAAGCTGCAATTCAGGCAGCACTGGAACGGATGAAAGGTCAAATGACGTTGATCATCATCGCTCACCGCCTGTCAACCATCAGACATGCGGATCAAATTGTCGTACTGGATCAAGGCGAGGTCATACAGCAGGGGAACTACCGCCAACTGGAACAAGAGGAGCGGGGGGCGTTCAGTCAGCTACTATCGTATCAAAGTAGTCTCACCGCCACCCCTTAGCCAGACTTTTCTGTAACTCAGCTTAAGTTTCTTTACGTTTGGCAGTGCTTCTTTTCTTTTTGACTGGAGTCGGAGAGATGTTCTCGCCTGCAACAGCCTGCTGTGCTGTTGGGGCTGCTGGTTTACGCGCAGGACGTTTTTTCGCAGCAGGGCCGGGATCGGTAACGACAGGTTGCACTGCCTCGATGCTGGCCTGAAGGGCGGCCATTAAATCTACTACGTTGGTCTGAGGTTGTGTTGGGGCGATTCGCACCTCTTCACCAGCCACTTTATGCTGAATGAGATCCAGCAGACGCTCGCGGTACTGATCCGTATACTTCGCTGCATCAAAAGGTGTAGATAGCTGCTCGATCAGCATTTTTGCCATAGTTAGCTCCTTCTCTTTAACCTCCTCCTGCCCCGGTAAGTTAGGAACTTGAGCAATGGGGCGAATTTCATCTGGGTAAAACATCGTCTCCACCGCCAAGCATTCATCCAACACCCGAATAGCCGCCAGGCTGCTTTTAGAGCGGATGGAGATTTGGGCAATCCCGATTTTCCCGGTATCCTTCATCGCATTCATGAGCAGCTTATACGCATTGGAGCCAGCTTGATCCGGGGACAAATAATAGGTTTTCTGAAAGTAAATCGGATCAATTTCCTGCAAATCCACAAAATCTAAAATGACAATATTTTTATCCGCTTGTCCGCTAACTTGCTCCAGTTCCTCCTTGTCGAACATGACAAATTTTCCTTTTTCATATTCGTAGCCTTTTCCAATTTCCTCCCACTCAACCTCTTTATCACAAACGGGACACTTTCGTACATAGCTAAGTGGGCTTCCACACTCCTTGTGAATATAACGCATGGAAATGTCCTTATCCTCCGTCGCTGAAAACATTTTAACGGGCACATGAACCAGCCCGAAGCTGATTGCGCCTTTCCAGACCGTATGCATAACGCCAGTCCCCCTTTTCTTAAATCCTCATTTTGTATCCTTCGATTCCAACGCTCGGCTGTGAGCATATGATTTTTCACTTAGTATGCTTCGTACAAGTGATTGTATGAGGTGCAAATGAAGACTGCGATTTACTTCTGCTTGCGCATGGTTACAGCAATTTTGGTGCATAGTAAGGCATATCCGATTCAAAAGGAGGTACACAATTTATGTCCGGAAAATCCTTTCCTCGGCAAATCAGGCATCGTGTAGGTCAAAACCATGTCGCCTTTCGGGGACCCGCCGGAGGAGAACAGGATGCATTGCCGCCAGAGTTTGCCCTTTCCCATGGAATCCAACCGCCTTTTCCCATAGCTGTGGCTCATGTGGATTTGGAGGCTGTAGTTTCAACTTCGCCTTCTCATAGCATCCCTTCATTAGATGTTGAACGGATTATAGATGAAGACTAGGTGAACTATATTTCTGAATGAATGCAGACAATAACAATCAGGAGGGGAAGAATAGCATGAACGTGGAACGAGCAAAAGCTATTTATGATTCGCCCGATACCATTGCCGTACAAATGGATGGAAAACCGATCTGGATTGAGCATGTAGACGAAGCGAACGGTATGGCCACTGTACAGATAGGTAGCAGACCCACCAATACCCAAACCGTCCGTGTGGATCGTCTGGAAGAACAATAGAAGAGGAGCACCAAAACAGATTTTTTTCCATAGTATGGGGTATAGCTGTAGAAAGATCTTGGACAGCTGTAGTCTTTCATCGCAGAATGCTGCTTGAAAGGTCCCACTCCAACAAAAAAAGGCTCGCAATTGCTCAATGAGCAATTAGCGAACCTTATTTGTAATAATAAATGCAGTCGAGAGAGCATGTTAAACGCCAGACAAGTTAATTTGAAGGTGCAGCTGGTTCCTTTCTATGATGACCTTTATACTGCTATGGCTCTCAAATGTGGTGAAACCATCAGTTTAGCCTCTGTTGCTAATTGAACATCTTCCACCGACAAACCCGGAGCAATTTCTTTTAGCATCAGCCCTTTACCCGGAATAACATCGATGACAGCCTTTTCGGTTACTATGGTCTTTACAACATTTACAGCGGTCAGGGGCAGTTTACATTGTTCCAGTATTTTCGGAGCTCCATTTTTGTTCACATGCTCCATGGCTACAATCACTCTCTTGGCTCCGACCACCAAATCCATGGCTCCCCCCATGCCTGGCACCTTTTTCCCTGGGATCATCCAGCTTGCAAGGTTGCCTTTCTCATCGACCTCCAGGGCGCCCAGCACGGTGATGTCCACATGCCCTCCGCGGATGATGGAAAATGAAAGTGCACTGTCAAAAAAGCATGCTCCTTCCATAGTTGTAACGTAGTTTCCGCCTGAATCGATACAATCGAGCCTTTCTTTTCCCTGAGCCGCTTTGGGGCCTACACCGAGGATTCCGTTCTCCGCCTGCAGCATAATATGAATGTCCTCGGGGATATAGTCCACTACCATTGTAGGCAATCCGACACCAAGGTTGACAACTTCACCATTTTTGAATTCCTGGGCTATTCTTCGAGCAATAAATTCTCTGTTATTCATGCGTTTTCACCCACCTTTACAATTGCGTCGACAAATATTCCGGGAACGTTGACATGATTGGGGTCAATTTCACCCGTCTTTACGTATTCGTCTACCTGAGCAACTACATACTCTGCCGCTGTAGCCATAACCATATTGAAGTTACGTGAAGAGCCGTTGATGACAAGATTCCCCGCTTCATCAGCCTTATGGGCTCTAATTAATGCCACATCGGCTTTGAGCGGCAGTTCGAGCAAGTATTCCTTTTCATCAATTTTGATTTTCTGTTTTCCTTCCTCTACAACGGTGCCTACACCTACAGGTGTTAAAACCCCGCCCAAACCGGCTCCTCCTGCGCGTATTTTTTCAGCGAGCGTGCCTTGCGGGAAGAGTTGGACCTCAGCTTCTTTCGTCATCAGGAGCCTTCCCGTTTCCGGATTGGAGCCGATATAGGATGCAAAAATCCGCTTTACTCTGCCGCTTTTTACAAGTTTATAGATAGATAATTCCGGTGTGCCTGTGTCATTGGAAACAATCGTAAGATTGCTGGCAGGATTGGTGTCGACAAGCGCACGAACCAGGTCCTCTGGAAAGCCTCCTGCCAGAAAACCTCCGACCATCACCGTGTCTCCGTCTTTGACCTTCTTAACTGCTTCTTCAGCGGAGATTACTTTGTTATTCATGGTTCCTTCTCCTTATATATATATTTTTAGGAAAGCAAACTTTATTGGAGATAGTCGTAGAGGACTCTTCCATATGGAAGCGTTAAATCAGCAATAAAATGTTTCCCGCCAATATAAGCTTTAACCGGCAAATCTGCCACTGGAGCGTTGACATGGGGGATCAAGCTTAATCTGGCGGGCCCTGACCAGGCGCCTTTTACAGTAATGTTCTCGAGATTATACGCTACTAATTGAGCGATTTTGGGGGTACCGTCAACATCAGGAATTAGCTTTAAATTAACTTGCATTTTTGCGATGGCTTTTGCCGTTTCCTTTTCATCAAGAATGTTATATTTGAAAGGCATAGTTCCCGTGGCCACCAGGACGTGATTATAATGCAATGTACCCGTCAGCGTCTCCGTTTCCTCCACGCTCAGGCGAGGCTTTGCCCATTTTTTCGGAAATCCCCAGACTTCGCGTCCCCCCAGAATAGCAGGCGCGTTATCCAAATACATTTGGGCGACAAAATTGCAGGGTTCTCCTTGAAAAGTACACGGAATGACAATACCGCTTTCCTCATAGCATCCTAAACCGGATGAATCGGGCATCTTGATCCATTCATAGGAGACCGTATTGCTTCCATCCGGCTCAAGAGGCTCTGGGACCGCCTGTCTAATCGCAGCAGGATCGGTCTCATAGGTAATGATAAAAAATTCCCGGTTGATGAAGCGGTATGGTGGGCGCCCGTAGCTGCCGCTAGCCGCAGGCATAGATTGGAGTGAAAGTACATCTTTTTGATTCATAGCGATCTCCCTTCCTTTTAAGAGATAGTTCTAAAAGTCATCCTGAACACGCACTTTAAATGAGCGCATTTTCAACTAGCATGGCTATTCCCATTCCTGTTCCGATGCATAACGAGGCGATGCCGTAGCGTGAAGATCTTCGCACCATTTCGTGAACCAACGTAGTCAATATCCTAGCACCGCTGGCACCGACAGGATGCCCGATCGCGATTGCGCCGCCATTGACATTCACCTTCTCAGGACTGACCCCTAGCTCTTTCACTACCGCTAATGCTTGTGAGGCAAACGCTTCATTAATTTCAAAAAGATCAATGGCATCGATGGATATACCTTGCTGCTTAAGAAGTGTCGAAATGGCTTTCACTGGCCCCATTCCCATATATGCAGGGTCAACGCCAACAAGTGAATATCCCTTGATATATGCCAATGGCTTTAATGCATGTTCCTTGCATTTGTCTTCCGACACTACAAGCACGGCCGCCGCGCCATCATTGATTCCTGAAGCATTTCCAGCGGTAACCGTCCCGTTCTCCTTAAATGCAGGTTTTAATTGAGAAAGTTTTTCTTGCGTTGTATTTCCTCTTATGTGTTCGTCCTCTGTGAAAGAAATAGTTTCTTTTTTGGTTTTGATCATGACCGGAACAATTTGCTCTTCAAAAAGCTTCTTGTTTTTTGCTTCTACGGCTTTTAGCTGGCTTTGATAGGCAAATTCGTCCTGTTCAAGTCTTGAAATTCCATATTTCTCGGCAACATTTTCTGCGGTAATTCCCATATGGTAATGGTTGATCGGGCACGTAAGGCCGTCGGCCACTAGGGAGTCTACCAACTCACTGTTGCCAAGTTTGTAGCCGTTTCTTGCATTCCTTAGCAGGTAAGGGGCATTCGACATGCTCTCCATGCCTCCGGCCAAGACGATGTTGCCTTGTTCAGCCAATATTGAATTGTAAGCTAAAGCAACGGCATGAAGTCCTGAACCGCAAACCGTGTTTATCGTTGTTTCGGGTACATCAATAGGGATACCGGCTTTTAATGCCGCCTGTCTGGCAGGATTTTGTCCATTGCCCGCCTGAAGAACATTTCCCAAATAAATCTGATCAATCAAAGAAGGCTCTAATTTACTTTGCTGAAGGCATGCTGTCATCACAGTTGCCCCCAGTTCGGAAGCGCTTAGAGGCGCAAGGGTTTTGTTAAAAGAGCCGACCGCTGTTCTCAACGGGCTTACTAAAGCTACTTTTTTCATTAAAAACTCACATTCCTTTCGCTGTGTTCAAAACACAATACATCCATGATTGCACTTCAATTCGTAATTTCCGCTCTTAACCTACGAGAAGCAGCGACTGCAAGATACATTTGCATGCGGGCATATCATGGTGCCTAAGACAGTGAGTGTGACGGTTCGATCGCCTTCTCTCATTGGAAATTAAAACCATTTTCATCATAGTTCTAATGCAGATTTTGCTCAATGTCCAAATATTTACACATATCTATGTACAGATGTTTATAGGGCCATATACTCCACAATAATTAGGCCATTCTAACGTTTTCTGTTAATTTCTTAATTTTTCTGAAAATCATGATCATTAATTGAATTTTATGTTAAAAATGAAAGTTGCAATCCATACGTGAGAAAGTTTTCCTCGCAATATCATCTAACTCATCGCTGGGTAATAAAAAAAGCCTCCAGAATTTTCTGAAGACGGCTTTGCCTTTCAATATTCATGATCTTCGTTATATTGTGCTAGCTCGCTTCTTGTTAACAGTGTCACCCGAAAGTGCGCTTTTTTCGCATGAACAAAAAAAGAAGCCGACTTGCTTGAAAGCAATCGGCTTGGAACATTAAACTTCAACAACTCACGAAAAATGTACATCTTCCGTCGCAAGTAAACGCACAAAACGATTGCCAAGCATACCATTATGATGAGCTACGATTTGTTCACCGCTTAGCACCTTGCTATCAAATGTACTATGCGCATCCAATACGAGTACGTTGTTCTGGTATCCCAGACTATAGGCGCTTCGGCAAGTCGTGTCGAGGCAAAACTCGGTCTGCATCCCCGCGATTACGAGTTGATCGGCCCCCAGTTCCTTCAGTACATGGCCCAATTCGGTTTGGTAGAAGCTGTCCCAGGATGATTTACGGACAATTCGTTCATGAGGAAGAGGACGCACTACGTCGGCGATGGCCCAGCCTACACTGTTTTCTCGGAAATCCTCATCCGCTTCATCGGTATGCTGTACAAAAATCACCGGTGTACCTGTAGCTCTGGCTTTGTCCAAAAGCTGCTGCAAATGCGCTACAACTTCCTGCTCACGATACAGCTTCTCATCATACATGAACATAGCCTGCTGAACATCAATCATGAGTAAAACGGTTTGCCCCATCGTTTCAATCCCTCCCTGTGTGTATCACTAACTTACAATAGCATGTCTTCATGCCTTGCGGCGACATAAGGTGAACTATATAATAAAGAACAAGTTGGAACGGTCCGATTCGGACGAAAGGTGATTAAAATATATGACAATTTCGCAGGAGCAGTTTACGTTCCGTTCTGTCTCAGAGGCACAGACCGGGTCATTGGCTGGTTTTTTGGCAGCCAAAGCGGTTCCCGGAACGGTGATTGTGCTGGATGGAGATCTGGGAGCGGGCAAAACTGCTTTTTCCAAAGCTTTTGCCGGTCATTTAGGTGTGCCGGGTATCGTTAATAGTCCAACCTTTACCCTTATTAAGGAGTACGAGGGCCGATTGCCTTTGTATCATATGGATGTGTACCGGATTTCCCAGGACGAGGCGGAGGATCTCGGGCTGGACGAATATTTTTACGGGACAGGAGTATGTCTGGTGGAATGGGGTAGTATTATACCGGATATATTGCCGGAGCAGCGGCTTCACATGTATATAGAAACAACGGATGTGGGGGAGCGCTTGATTCACCTGACCGGGTACGGCGAGCCTTATGAACAATGGTGCCGCAGTTTGCGGGAGAATGGAGTTTGAATCATGCAAAGAGAGCATACAGATGTGAATGTAAAGCCGCGTGAGCGGTTTTTGACGTTAGATACAGCGACGACCGTGATGGCGGCCGCTCTGATGAACGGAAGAGAATTGCTGGGAGAAAGCAACGTCTATGGCGAACGTAATCACTCCGTGCATGTGATTACCGAGCTGGAACGACTGCTGAATGAAGAAGGGCTGACACGAGATGATGTAGATGGTATTGCAGTTGGTGTTGGACCGGGGTCTTAT
This sequence comes from Paenibacillus sp. SER-28, assembly GCF_052906305.1. Lineage (NCBI taxonomy): Bacteria > Bacillati > Bacillota > Bacilli > Caryophanales > Paenibacillaceae > Paenibacillus > Paenibacillus sp. SER-28. Next base: position 267,809 of record NZ_JBRECM010000001.1, read on the forward strand.
ACCGGTATCCGGATTGCGGTGACCGCAGCCAAAACACTCGCTTGGGCCTGGGGTATCCCGGTGACGTCCATATCCACTTTGCATGCTTTGGCGTGGGGTGGTTGGAATCGCGGCATCGAGATGAAGGGACAAGAAGATAAAAATGAGTCTGTGAATAACGGTTCAACCGGAGCGCAGGCAGCAGACTGGATTGTGCCTGTGCTGGATGCGCGCCGTGGTCAGGTTTACACGGGGCTGTTCGGCGTGAATACAGTTGACGACACCGAGAGCCCTCAACGGCTGGAGCCAGATGCAATTCGCTTGATGACTGCTTGGACCGATGATCTGCTGCAACGGCTGGAGGCTTTGCCTTCTGAAGAGCGTCCTCCGGTCATTTGGCTAGTCGGTGAAACGGCGGTTCACGCCGAAACAGCCGAGCGCCTGCGTGCTTGGAGCGAGCTGCGTATCGTACCTTATGAGCTGGAGGGAAGATGGGTTGGCCGCCTTGGGGCGGATAAGCTGCTTCGTCAAGAACATGACGAGCTACATACGCTGGTTCCCAATTATACCCAGCTGGCGGAGGCGGAAGCCAATCTGCTTCGTCAGCGCTGAAGAGAGCGGTGAACAACATGGCAAAGAACATACAGCGGGAAGAGAAACTTGAGTTTCGCTTGATGCAACTGGATGATATTCCCGATGTGCTGGAGATTGAGCATGAAGCGTTCACGCTGCCGTGGACGGAGGAAGCATTCCGCAATGAGCTGACGATGAATCATTTCGCTAAATATATGATTATGGAACTAGACGGACGAGCCATTGGTTACGCAGGCATGTGGACGATTATGGATGAGGCCCATATTACGAATATTGCGATTCGTGAGGCTTATCGCGGACGCAAGCTTGGGGACAAGCTGTTGGATGAGCTGATGCAGACGGCCTCTTATTTAGGGATGGAACGTATGACGCTGGAGGTGCGGGTAACGAACCGGATCGCTCAGGGCTTGTATGAGAAAAAAGGCTTTAAGCCCGCAGGTGTGCGCAAAGGCTATTATTCGGATAATAACGAGGATGCCGTGATCATGTGGGCGGATCTTCCCGCGCATGGGGCATCCGGTGAACAGGAAGGAAGCGTGCAGAAGCAATGACGCAAGAGGAAAAAGCAGGTACAGGCTCCGCCTCCGGCGAGCCTTGCTATATACTGGCAGTGGAAACGAGTTGTGATGAGACGGCTGTTTCCGTCGTGAAAAATGGCACAGAGGTGCTCTCAAATTTGATTTCCAGTCAGATTGAAACACACAAAGCCTTTGGTGGTGTTGTGCCAGAGGTAGCTTCACGCAAACATGTGGAGAGCATCACCTATATGCTGGACGAGGCCATGCAAACATCGGGAATTACCCCTCGTGAGATTTCGGCGGTTGCCGTGACACAAGGACCAGGACTGGTTGGCGCATTGTTGGTTGGAATTGTCGCTGCCAAGAGTGCTGCCTTAGCGTTCGGCAAGCCATTAATCGGGACGCATCATATCGCGGGACATATTTATGCCAATCAGCTGGAGCATGATATCGTATATCCGTGCATTGCTCTCGTTGTGTCAGGAGGACATACAGAGCTGGTGCTGATGGAGTCCGAAGGTCATTTTCAACTCATTGGTCGTACAAGGGATGATGCGGTTGGGGAAGCCTACGACAAAGTAGCGAGAGCGATTGGGTTTCCGTATCCGGGTGGCCCGCATGTGGATCGTGTGGCTCATGAATCGGAGGAAGTGGTTACTTTGCCGCGTGCATGGCTGGAGCCGGATTCTTATGATTTTAGCTTTAGCGGTTTGAAATCTGCGGTGCTGAATGTAATTAACCAGACGAAAATGCGCGGAGAAACCGTTCATGTGGGAGCGATCGCAAGAGGCTTTCAAGAGTCGGTCGTCGAGGTGCTGGTGGAAAAGGCGATTCGTGCCATGCGTGAATACGGTGCGAAGCAGCTTCTGCTTTGTGGCGGTGTGGCTGCTAATCGTGGACTGCGTACAGCATTGCGGGAGCGCTGTGAGCGCGAAGGAATCGAGCTGCTTGTACCATCGATGAAATATTGCACAGATAATGCAGCGATGATCGGCGCTGCGGCCTACGCCAAATGGAAGCGCGGGGAATTTACCTCATTGGATATGAAGGCTGATCCAGGGCTGTCTCTGGAAGAATGGTCTGTCCAAACTTAATTGAAGAAGAATGAGCAAGACACGGCACAGTTGAGTCGTGTCTTTTTTTGTTCCGCTCCATAACTATCATAAAAATATAAATTCAAGAGGATAAAATACAGGAGTTTGAGCAAATGATTGGCAGCCTCTCATTCACTCGCATTATTCGTCACAATTGTTCACGATTTTTCATGATCCATCAAAAAAATCTGGAATTTTGATATTGCCCGAATAATGATGTGATTTGTCAAGTTGTGAACAAAGTTATCCACATATACCGCTTCAAATGTGGATAACCGAGTCCGAAGCAAGCAGGCTAAGACTTTTTGGAGATAGCAAGTTGGGGGATATGTAACACCTTTAGTTCTTGTGAAATCTGTGGATAATGTGGATAAAAAGGTGGATAAATTTGGTTTTCATTTGAAAATGGCTTTTTATCAATAAAAAAATGGCCCAAAAGGCCATTTTTTAATCTCATTCATACACATAAGCTGTGGATAATCTTGTGTACAAAAATATAGAAGAGGAAAATGTGAAATTTTTAAGGCTAAGATTTTATGCAGTAGTTTTTATTCTTCTAACAGCTCTTCCCAAGAGGTATAGGTTTCAGTCAATTCCTGTTTATGGGTGTCGAGTTGTGCCTGAATATTCTGAAGCGCTGTGTAATCCTGATAAATCTCAGGCAGGGTCATTTGTTCCTCCAGCCCTAAAATTTGTTCTTCCAGCGTTTTGATCTGGTTTTCCAATGCCTCCAGCTTGCGTTGACGGCTACGTTCCTCGCTTTTGGCTTGTTTGTCTGCCGCATAGGTGGCGGCGCGTGATTTGGATGTGGTCTCGTCTGTCACGGATGCAGAGGTAGCCGATGTTTTGCCGCGTGTGGCCTGATTTGCCTCCAGAGCTTCCTGCGCAATTTCCTCTAACTCCTGCTTTTTGGCTACATAGTCATCATAATTCCCCAGGAAATGTTCTATCCCCCCAGGATGAAGCTCGATGACACGTTCCGCCATTTTGTTCAGGAAATAACGGTCATGGGAAATGAACAACAGCGTACCGTCATAGTCCATCAAAGCCGCTTCCAGCACTTCCTTGCTAAACAGATCCAGATGGTTGGTAGGCTCATCTAGAATTAACACGTTGGCTTCGCGCAGCATGAGCTTGGCCAGAGATACACGGGCTTTTTCCCCTCCGCTTAATGCAGCTACCTTTTTAAGTACATCGTCACCGCTAAACAGGAAATTACCCAGCACTGTACGAATACGTGCTTCTTCCATATGAGGGTACTCGCTCCACAACTCCTCCAGTACGGTATTGGCGGGGTTCAGGTTCGTCTGCTCCTGGTCATACAGGCCGATTTTGATTTTCGTACCCCAGTGGATGGAGCCAGCAGCAGGTTTAAGTGATCCGGTCAGACATTTGAGCAACGTCGATTTTCCGATCCCGTTCGGACCAATCAGTGCCACGGTATCTCCACGTTTTAAGTCGAACGATGCATGCTGGAATAAAGGCTTTTTACCTTCATACCCCACAGAGAGGTCACGTACCTCCAGTACTTCCTTACCTGACATATGGGCTGTTTCAAAGGAAAAATGAGCCTTTTTCAAGTCTCCCATGGGCCGATCCATACGCTCCATTTTATCTAGCTGCTTGCGCCGACTTTGAGCGCGTTTGGTTGTGGAAGCCCGCACGATATTACGTTGTACGAATGCTTCTAAACGGGCAATTTCTCCTTGCTGCTTTTCGTAATGCTTCAGATTCGTTTCGTACTCGGCAGCCTTCAGCTCCATGTAGCGGCTGTAGTTGCCTGTATATCGAGTAGAACGATGGCGTTCAATTTCAATAATCGTCGTTACCAGTCGGTCCAGGAAATAACGGTCATGTGATACAACCAGCAGAGAACCGGAGTAGCCGCGCAAATAATCCTCCAACCAGGTCAGTGTTTGAATATCCAGATAGTTGGTTGGCTCATCGAGCATAAGGACATCTGGTGCGAGCAGTAGGATGCGCGCTAGCGCAAGCCGAGTTTTCTGTCCTCCGCTCAGAGTAGCTACGGGCGTCTCAGGTGCAAATGAACCAAAGCCCATACCGTGCAGCACGCTGCGAATACGGGTCTCCATTTCATAACCACCGTGATCCTTGAACCAGTCTGAACGACGTGCATAGCGTTCCAGCAGATCTGCGTAGCGTTTTTCGTTTTGAGCATTGGCCAGGTCAGCGATGTCCTGTTCCATTTGCCGCAGTTCCCGTTCCGCTTCAATCAGGGGAGTGAACACCAGCATCATTTCCCCCCAGATAGAACGGTCAGAATTCAAGCCGCTGTTTTGCGCCAGATAACCGATGCTGGTCTCCTTCGCCTTGAAAATTTGTCCACTGTCATAGGATATTTCACCAGCAATGATTTTGAGCAGGGTCGATTTGCCTGCACCGTTCACACCTACGAGTCCAATACGTTCACGTTCCAATATTTGAAGGTTAATCCCGTCCAGAACGGGCTCAATTCCATAAGATTTAGTAATTCCGGTTACTTGCAATAGCATAGCGTATCGTTCCTCCATTACATTTTGCACAGTTCTACCTGCTTTCTTCACAGGTACCTTCCTTCCAGTTTACATGAAATTACCCACTATTGCACTGATTTCACCCTGTAAACCCTTGAGCCGCGTGTAGTCAATTTGTATAAACAATGATAAACTTAAACGAGAAGTGAAAAAGAATGAAAAAAACTTGCAACGTACAGCACTTACTGACAAATGGGACAATAGTAACGTTTTAAAGATTATCGACGATTGTGCGGGAGGGCGGATGTGATGGATGTCTGTAATGTGAAGAACGCGCTGCGTTTGCAGCAACGGGAAGCGCGTGACTCCATGGACCCGCTGACAAGGCAGAAGGCATCGGCTGTGGCCTGTCGGCATGCAATCGAGGCATGGGAGCAGCTTAGAATAGACAGAAACGGAGATAAGCTAACCTTATTTAGTTATCTCTCTTTTGGCAGCGAGATTTCGACGACTCCCCTCATTGAGCATTGCTGGTCACAGGGAGATCGTGTCCTGGCCCCAAGAGTGGACCCGGTAACTCGGACTATGGAGCTGAGGGAGATGGATCAGTACGGAGATATTGTACCCGGCATCTGGAACATCCCTGAGCCTGCTTTGACATGCAAGGAGTGGTCGCCTGAAATGTGGACGGGAATTGACTGGGTTGTTGTGCCCGGCTTGGCCTTTGATCGTCGTGGGGGCAGGATCGGCTACGGCGGAGGCTATTATGACCGCTTTACCGTACAGGTAGAGGCAGAGAAGCGTAACAACAGCCATGCAGGTCCGCTTTATGTCTCGCTGCTGTTGCCGGGACAATTGCTGACACAGGTGCCCATGGAGCCAAGGGATTTGCGAGTGGACGTGCTGTTTACTCTGGATGGACGCTTAGATTGTGATTATTGACAAATGATGAATGAAGTAAAGTTGGGTATGTGAAAGGAGTTGTGAGGGAGTCGTGGATTCCTTTACTCATTTTAACGAACAGGGACGGGCTCGGATGGTAGATATTTCGGGTAAAACGTCTACGATTCGTACAGCAGTTGCCGTGACTCAGATTACGATGAATCCGGCTACATTGACGGCTGTAAAAGAAGGAAGAATCGGCAAGGGTGATGTTCTTGCTGTGGCCCAGGTCGCAGGGATTCAAGGCGCGAAAAAAACGTCAGACTGGATACCGATGTGTCATCCACTGGCCCTGACAGGCGTGAACATTACTTTTTCCGATAATGGACATGATGTGCTTCATATTGAAGTTGAAGTGAAGACCGAAGGTAAGACAGGTGTAGAAATGGAAGCTTTGACAGCGGCTTCAGCCGCAGCGTTAACCGTGTATGATATGTGCAAGGCGCTGCAAAAAGATATGATCATCGGCCCTACCATGCTGCAATCCAAAACAGGTGGCAAGCATGGAGATTTTCAAAGGGAGGACCACCGGGAACCTTGACATAGACAACATTGTCGCCGAGAGGGTACTGTGATGTGATGGAGGATGCAGCGTGGCTGTTTCTGATTTTCAGAAGAGAAAGTATTCTTTCATGATAGGAGAAGGGTGATCTTATGGTGTGGAAAACGGCGATCCTAACAGCCAGTGATAAAGGGGCAAGGGGAGAGCGTGAGGATACAAGCGCACAGGTCATCCGGGAACTCATCGAAGAAGAACTGGGCGGAGAGATTGTGGAATACCGGATCGTTCCCGATGAACCGGATGAAATTATTGCAGCTTTAATCGAAATGACCGATTATTTTCATGCAGACCTGGTACTAACTACGGGTGGAACCGAGCTGGCGATCCGTGATGTGACACCGGAGGCGACTAGGCGGGTTGTGGAACGGGAAGTGCCAGGCATGGCGGAAGCCATGAGAATGATCGTGATGCAGAAAAATCCAGCGGCTATGCTATTCCGTGGAATCGTAGGAATACGCGGACGTACACTGATCGTCAATTTACCAGGAACGCCCAAAGGTGTGCATGAAAATTTGGCAGCGATAATGGACCAACTTCCAGAAGCGCTGCTTATGGTGACAGGCCAGTTCCGGTAGAAGGCAGCACATCGTGTGTGGTATGATACCTATAAGAATTTATAAGGCCGTATACGGACAAAAATTCTTATTTTGTCCGTCAACATAAGGAGGATTACTACACATGCCCAATATTGGAGCACCGGGTTATATTTTGTTAATTATTCTGGCGCTGCTGCTATTTGGTCCGAACAAGCTGCCTGAGTTGGGTCGAGCTGTAGGGCGTACATTCCGTGAGTTTAAAAACGGGGCACGCGATATTTTATCAGAAGATGAACGGACTGAGCGTAAAGACAGCAAAGATAGTGTGGTCAAAGCATCACAGACGACGTCTTCAGAAGTTCAACCTCAGCCTGAGGATAAACGCTTGTCATAGATTTAGTGATCGATTCTTGATGCTTGTACAATAAACAAAAGCCTCTTCTTCAGTGAAGGGCTTTATTTTTTAGGAGGCGCTGCTGCGTTCCGTTCAGAAAGGAGGAGTGGACTTGACCCCATCAGAGCATGAAATGCCGCTAATGGAACATCTGGGAGAGCTTCGCCGCAGAATTATCTATGTGCTAATTGTATTTGTATTGGCACTGGCTGGTGGTCTGTTCGCGGCGGGTTCTGTCTATGACTGGCTTATTCGCTCCGGTTCGGCGCAAGCTTTTCAGTTAAACGCGTTTTCCTTTTGGGACGGGATCGGTATCTACATGAAGATCGCCATGATCATCGGGATTGCGGTGGCGCTACCGTTTGCTTGCTATCAACTGTGGAAGTTTGTCAGCCCGGGCTTAAGACCGCAAGAACGAAGTGCGACTTTGCGGTATGTGCCTTATGTGCTGCTTTTGTTCATCATTGGGACAGCTTTTGCTTATTTCATTATTTTCCCGATGGCAATTCAGTTTACATCGTCGGTCACCAAAAGTATGGGATTACAGGAAACGTACGGGATCGCACAATATTTCACCTTTATGTTTAATATTGTACTACCTGTAGCGCTGCTGTTTGAGCTCCCCCTGCTTATCATGTTTCTGACGGGAATTCATGTTTTAACACCAATGCGGCTTCGCAAGTGGCGGAAGATTTCGTATTTTCTGCTTGTGTTCGTTGCGGTTGTCATTACCCCGCCGGACTTTATTTCCGATTTTTTGGTGGCGATTCCGTTGCTGGTGCTGTATGAAGTGAGCGTGTATTTGTCTTCGGTCGTGTACCGCAGGCAGCTGCGTGCACAGGAGGAACGTGAGGCCCAATTGCGTGTAGCTTCAGAATAATAAGGCAGGACCTGAATGGCTCAGTAAACAATTTATTCGGGTCCGCGCTACATGTCTTGCAGATGATGAATGGCATTTGTATATCATGACTATTTATAGAGCATAACAGCAGCAGCTTAGCTGCCTTAAAAATAACCATTAGCTTTGAGTTAACGGTTATTTTTCAGATAGATGGATATAATCGGGAAGGACTGTCCATAAAAATTCCCATAAAAAATACATTAGGGACTTGAAATTCAATCCCAAGTTGAGTATCATAAAGTTGGTTGTTAGCACTGACGACTGTCGAGTGCTAATACATACAACATAACAACCAAATTACAGGATAAAACACTTAATAAGGAGGCTATTTTTTCATGATCAAACCTTTGGGTGAACGCGTATTGGTGGAAGCAATTGAGCAAGAGACAACGACTTCCTTCGGGATCGTACTTCCTGACTCTGCCAAGGAAAAGCCGCAAGAAGGCAAAATTATCGCGGTTGGCGCAGGCGCATTGAAAGACGGTGCCCGTATTCCTCTGGAAGTAAAAGAAGGCGACCGTGTCATTTTCTCTAAATACGCTGGAACGGAAATCAAATATGAAGGTAAAGAATATTTGATTATGAAAGAAAGCGATATCCACGCGATCATCGGTTAACCGGAACCCGGACAAGACCTGAATATAGGAATTGAAACAAATTATTCATAATCCATAGGGAGGTTTATCACAAATGGCTAAAGATATTAAATTCAGTGAAGACGCTCGTCGCTCTATGCTGCGCGGGGTTGATGCATTGGCTAACGCTGTTAAAGTAACACTCGGACCGAAAGGCCGTAACGTTGTACTGGAGAAAAAATTCGGTAGCCCGCTCATCACCAATGACGGTGTAACGATTGCAAAAGAAATCGAGCTGGAAGACGCGTTCGAAAACATGGGTGCTCAACTGGTTAAAGAAGTAGCAACCAAAACGAACGATGTAGCTGGTGATGGTACGACTACTGCTACTGTTTTGGCTCAAGCCCTCATCACAGAAGGCCTGAAAAACGTAACTGCTGGCGCAAGCCCAATCGGTATCCGTAAAGGGATCGACAAAGCAGTTAAAGCGGCTGTTGCTGAACTGCAAGCCATCTCCAAACCAATCGAAAGCAAACAATCCATTGCTCAAGTAGCCGGTATTTCCGCTGCTGATGACGAAGTAGGCGAACTGATCGCTGAAGCTATGGAAAAAGTGGGCAAAGACGGTGTAATCACTGTTGAAGAATCCCGCGGTTTTGCAACAGAGCTGGAAGTGGTTGAAGGTATGCAATTTGACCGTGGCTACATTTCCCCGTACATGATAACAGATACGGACAAAATGGAAGCTGTACTGGACAATCCGTATATCCTGATCACAGACAAAAAAATCACAAACACTCAAGAAATCCTGCCATTGCTTGAAAAAATCGTACAACAAGGCAAGCCACTCGTTCTGATCGCTGAAGACATCGAAGGCGAAGCACTGGCTATGCTCGTTGTTAACAAACTGCGTGGTACATTCAACGCTGTAGCTGTTAAAGCTCCAGGCTTTGGTGACCGTCGTAAAGCAATGCTGCAAGATATCGCTGCCCTGACAGGCGGTCAAGTGATTACAGAAGAACTGGGTCTGGACCTGAAAACAGCTTCCGTAGACCAACTGGGTACAGCACGTCAAGTGCGTATCACTAAAGAAAATACGATTGTGGTTGACGGTGCTGGAAACAAAGCCGACATCGACGCTCGTGTTAGCCAAATCCGTACGCAACTGGAAGAAACCACTTCCGAGTTCGACAAAGAGAAACTGCAAGAGCGTCTGGCTAAATTGTCCGGCGGCGTAGCAGTCATCAAAGTTGGTGCGGCAACTGAAACAGAATTGAAAGAACGCAAACTGCGCATCGAAGATGCCCTGAACGCAACCCGTGCTGCGGTTGAAGAAGGTATCGTATCCGGTGGTGGTGTAGCGCTCCTGAACGTATACAAAGCAGTTGCAGCTGTTGAACTGCAAGGCGACGAGCAAACAGGCGTGAACATCGTGCTGCGCGCTCTAGAAGCTCCAATCCGCACCATTGCTGCTAACGCAGGTGAAGAAGGCTCTGTAATCGTTGAGCGTCTAAAACGCGAAGAAGTTGGCGTAGGCTTTAACGCAGCTACTGGCGACTGGGTAAACATGATCGAAGCTGGTATCGTGGACCCTGCGAAAGTAACTCGTTATGCATTGCAAAACGCTGCTTCCGTAGCAGCAATGTTCCTGACTACCGAAGCGGTTATCGCTGACAAGCCAGAACCAGAAAAGGCTGCAATGCCTGACATGGGCGGAATGGGCGGCATGGGTGGAATGATGTAACAAAGGGTATCAAAACCCTGTAATACCGCTATTTAAAAGGCTCCCGAAAGGGAGCCTTTCTTCGTTAAATCACGAAAAAATCACATTTCTTGCAAAGGGAGATGATCTTTCGTGAAATTGAAGTTCAATATATCTGCAAAGTGAATTCTTATTTTCTCATTAGCATCCTTTTTCATATGTTGAATACATAGCCGAAACAGCAGATACCATGGAAGGTGAGAAACTTTCAATGCTGTTAAACGTTATGATAGCTGCTAATCAATATAATTTGGATGTTGTTGATGTACTTTCAAGGTTTAAAAAAGACATTGATGCCGTTACTCAACTCCCGACATCTACTGATATGTACAGCCAACAAGTAGTACCCGACTACATTGCATGGTTTGGTTACGAAATGGCCTACTATTATTTAAACAGAGAAAGGTACAGTGTTTGTTTTAAACAATTGTTATTTACAACGGTAAAGTCACATATAATAAATAATGAGACTTACTTTATAAATTGTATTGGCCTGTTTATGCGTTTCCAAGTCTATGCGACTCCTGAAATCAAAACAGAGTTCTCCAATCTAATGAAAAGGTGTAGGACTGTTAATTGTTGCGAGTAGCTTTTAGTTTTCATGACTGTACCTGGTATCCAGATCCTTGTGCAAGTTGGAGGTTCCTAAACGTTAGTACAGCAATCCCCGCTAACCTTAATTGGTCGGCGGGGATTTTTAGTTGAAGAACTGCTTACAGACGGATATTTCTAGGTGGAACTGGTATAAGGCCACAAAAGAAACAACGGTAGGCGAGGACGGGGAAAATAAAGTCCTAGACTGTCGCTGTTTCATTGAACTAACGTGTCCCGTTAGCTCAATGGTTTATCTTTCCCTTGAGGGATGTTAGAAGCTCAAGTTCTCTTTTCGTTGCAGGATGAACAACTATGCTATCTGTAAGGTTTAGGGTAGATTCTTTTACCTTTCTCCCCCATTTCCTTGAAAAGGAGCGCCAATCACATACCATCTCGACGACATACTTCCTCGGCATGGGTAATACCTCTTTGGTGTCGGAATTAACAACCCAATATTCCCAATGATGCTTGTTTTTACGTTGGTGACGAAGCCATGCGTATTTCCAATTCAACTCATCTTCTAAATTCAAAGGTTTTCCAGAGTAAAATTTTTTTGCGTAAGGAAAGAACTCAGCCGGTGAAAATTTCGACCAATCATGAACAATCCCCTGAATATACAAGCCTTCCTTCCAACATTCAATGAGAACATTCAATTTGTGATTAAGGATGTATAAGAAATATTTCAAATAAGCTTTCATCATTGGATTCATATCTCCTTTCCATAATAACCTTCATTTTGCTTGAAAGGCCCCCCATGATTATTAATGCTAATTGGCTTTCTACTTCTCCAAAAAGATAAAAAATCCCACCTCCAAGAACGAAGTCTTGGGGACGAGATCTCGTCGTGGTACCACCCCAGTTCGCTAATCTGTCTTCAGATTAGCCTCATCGAGTACGGCATGCCAACACATACTTATACTCTAGCTCTGTAACAGGAGCTCCTGTCACACCATCCCCCGAACTAGTTCAAGTTTCGATGTGATGCTCAGAGACTTGATTCAATAAGATCTCCTTTACTCCTTTTCAGCTACCAGAGTTCTCTGTTAAAGTAAACCTTATTTACTCTTCTCGTCATTGCATTTGTGTAATTTTACCAAATACCTATTGAATTTGTAAATACAAGAATGTTGGAACTATCCTGCCCGTTAGCTTAACGTCGCCGTTCAGTCTACAACTTTTCAGCAGGCCGCCGTGATATGTTAGATCTGGAGATTAAGACAGGGAGGCGTACAGAGGACATAAAGGCGGGTTTGCTAGCCTTGGAGCAGGATAACTATATCTTATCTTGTGGGAAAACAAAACGGACACGCGACACATTGTAATCCTGGAGGACTGGGATAGAGATCCAAAGGTTACTACGCCGCCAACGCCCCCAGGAAGCGCTAAATTGAACGAATCGCAAAAGTAATTGATAAAAGAGTAGACTGGGTGGAAAATTCTTCAACGAAAAAATATTTTATAACATGCCAATTTGAAGGATCGGATCGGAAAGAAGTCAGAGTACAGGAAAATGAATATGGCATTTTAATCGTTGGAGATGAGGTTAAAGTAATAACCCAAGGTACTTCAGAAAAAGTCGAGCGTATTACAACATGAGGTGATCTGCATTAACCATACATATAAAGTGTTAAAGTCGGATATCGAACTATTTGCTGCTGCATTAAACCAGGTAAGAGTAATGTGGTACAGTCGCTGGGTGAGGATTTGATAGATATAGTAGACTACGGTGGCGCAGTGGAGAAGATTACACCAGAGTCAATTAGGATTAACGGATCTTATTTCTTTCGTAATCAGTTTGAATTTAGAGTAGATGTGAAAAAGGACTCCACTGGTATGTAACCAGTATGGAGTCCTCTTTATTGTTTATTTAGTTGAATACTCGCTTACTTCAAACGTAAGGATTTTATTGAATATTACATAGTCTTTACGGTTGTTGAATGGACCTTTGTTGTTATTGTGTTTATCGATGGCAAAGAATGAAGGGCCTCTACCAGCATCTTTAGCGTCATACCAAGCAATGAATGCACTGAGTTCTTTTTTACTTAGATCGAATTCTTTATCAAATCCATTGTCCATTGTTACAGTCAGAATAGCACGGTCACCAGTAGGTTGTGATGGTTCGGATGGTTCAGTTGGCTCCGTAGGTTCAGAAGGATTAGGCTCAGGACTTGGTGTTGGAGTCGGCGTCGGTGTTGGTGTTGGTTCCGGTGTCGGTTTAGGATCTGGTGTTGGAGAAGGTTCCGGTGTCGGTACTGCATCTTTACTGTAGAAAAAGTCAAGTTCGCTTATATTTAAATCTTCAGCACTAAGTGAATAAAGAGTGATGAATCTAACACGATCTACTTTTTTTTCCTTTGGAAGCTTTGTCAGTTCTCCATTACCTACGTTGGTTTCTAAAGCGTCTAACCAACCGGTGTCTTGGTCGTAAAAGATGATCCTTAAATTTTTAGAATCACTTTTAAGCTTATATGAATCAATTGTTCTATTTGTACCTAAATCAATCATAATCATATTACCTTTAGGAAGTAAATAGCTTGTTTCTTCATTGTTATCTGTAATAAGCGTTGTGTTTTTTTTGCTTGCATGCGGTCTACCTATAAAATAACTGTCAGATATCATTGCAACAACATTCTTTCCGTTGGCATACCCACCAGTGTACGCGCTCACTGATGATAATGGGAGGAAAATAGTAATAAGTAAAGTGAAGCATAAAATTAAATTGAGCTTTCTTTTCATGTATAAATCCCCTTTTTGTTTATTTGCTCAGTAATCATACAAAAACGAAAAAGGGATGTCTAAACATTAATGTCTATATATTCAAATATAAGTATGATAATGTATTTAAATTTTCGAAGAGCACAAGACTCAACTTTATGGGCTATGTTCTCCGAAGGTGGAGAGGGTGCAGACATTAAATACATAAGTCCAAAGGATAACCGTGGAGCTGGATCGTGGGTAGGTCACAAGTTGGATGAACAGACGGAACAAAAGTTGAATTTATCGTTAAATAGTAAATCCCCGCTAACCTTTAATTGGTCGGCAGTATTTTGTTAGACACTGAGTATGGCAACATTGAATACTTAAAGCGCCTTGGATTTATCTCCAAGGCGCTCCCCTGCTTGTAGTAACGGTTAGTTAATGTCTCCTGTGTACTGACCAGTAGTACCCCAAGCTTCGCCTTCAACGTTGTTACCGTCCGCTCTGAATTGAATTACATATTTCCCTGAAGGCATTCCATTAGGGAATGAATTAACGCTAGTCCACGTTAATGAGTCTCGTTTGCCAACAGTTTTAAAGATGTATTCTTTCCCGTTACCCTGCAAGCTCCAAGTGAGATTTGATGTTCCTGTATTCTGAACTCTAATCCTTACATGTCCATAACCTTTCTCAACGGTTAAGTCCATCGTTGGACTTGTCCCACCAAGAACCTCATGTACCTCTTGGCCAGTTCTTTGGATAACTATACCTCCATGATCCTTCGAGAATGTAATCCCTGTAACTGGTGCGGCAGAAGCAGCTACAGGAGCTACTGCCATTAGAGCCAAAGCACTTGTAAGGATAATTGCTGTGTTTTTAAACTTCATCAAAAACCGTCCTCTCGAATGGTATAATTTGTACTACTGACCAATCATACCACAGAAAAAGGAATAAAATGTACATTATTATTAACAAAATGGTAAAAAATCATTAATATTCGAAAATACATATTTCATTTGAATATTGCATGACAAATATTTCAAAACTTATTGATAGATGGTTAATTATGGACAAAAATAGAATGCAATAATAAAAAGTTTTGGAATTTCTGTGTGGAAGGTGGATATGACATGAAGCATACACCTACGATTAGAGCAGAATTAGACAGATTCCTACAACAAGAAGGATTGAGTTTAACACAATTTGGTCATATTGCGGATATGAATAGGGGAGCAGTAAGTGCTATCGTGACAGGAAACAAGCCTTTGTCTGTTAACCAACTGGATCGAATTACTGAGGCTATGGGTTTACCGGAAGGTCACTTTTATGACTTATTCATAGAAAACTACATCATCGACCATCCTCCGAATATGAGGCGAATCGAGCCATTTTTATATCGCTGTGCGGAGTTGGACAAGCTGGATGCGATCCGTCGAGTGGTGGGAGCCATCATGGACAATCTACTTTATTCGCCCAAACTATTTGACATTGCAGAAGAATTGTTGTCGCAGGAACGACATGCGGCTGCATTGCTGCTCTATGAGGGGGTAGCTGAAGCGGAGAAATATCAACATTCAGAACGATTGGCAGTCTGTCAATATCGTATATTTACGATTCAAGTTGGAGACGATCAAAGCCGCAATCACAAGGCAGCTATACTATTTGAGCCTTATGTCGAGCGCCTAGATGATTTAGAACAACTTGATGCGTTAAAGGATTTGGCTAATGTGTACAGGTCTTTGCGTAAATGGGACAAGGTTGATGAAATAGCGGGGTGATGAGAGCTAAGGCTGAAATCCAATACAATTGGAAACATCAACAGAAGAACCAAGAACGCAATGAGGCTGCTAAGAAACTAAGTCGTCCGATGTTTGTGTACATCACGTATGCCGACTTACTATGTGCGAGTGTCTGTGATGCCCGAGGCGATTACCAACAAGCTCTACAATATACATACGCCTATGCGGACTTGGATTGGGTCAGAGAGACTGATGATGATACCCTCTATTGGGTAGAAATGTATCAAGATTGGACACGACGCAATATTTATGTAAATAAGCTCCTGTCTGGAGATGTCAGCGTGCTCTCAGATTATGTTGAATACATAGCCGAAACAGCAGATACCATGGAAGGTGAGAAACTTTCAAAGCTGTTAAACGTTATGATAGCTGCTAATCAATATAATTTGGATGTTGATGATGTACTTTCAAGGTTTAAAAAAGACATTGATGCCGTTACTCAACTCCCGACATCTACTGATATGTACAGCCAACAAGTAGTACCCGACTACATTGCATGGTTTGGTTACGAAATGGCCTACTATTATTTAAACAGAGAAAGGTACAGTGATGGTTTTAAACAATTGTTATTTGCAATGGTAAAGTCACATATAATTAATAATGAGACTTACTTTATAAATTGTATTGGCCTGTTTATGCGTTTCCAAGTCTATGCGACTCCTGAAATCAAAACAGAGTTCTCCAATCTAATTGAAAAGGTGTGCATAGGTAATGTTGAGAAAAATGGGACTGTTAATTGTTGTGAGTAGCTTTTTGGTTTTTATAAACGTATCTGGTATCCAGATTCTTGTACAGGTTGGAGGTTCTTAATCGTCATTAAAAAGCTCTGCTAACCTTATGGTCGGCAGAGCTTTCTTCAGTGTAGGAATTACCACACGATTTACCCGAATATCTATTTCTGAGGTGATCAGCATGAACCATACATATAAAGTGTTAAAATCGGATTTAGAACTATTTGCTGCTGCATTAAGCCAGGCAAGAGTATATATGGTTCAGCCGTTGAACGAGGGTTTGATAGATATTGTGGATTACAGTGGAGCAGTGGAGAATATTACACCGGAGTCGGTTAAGATTAACGGAACCTTTTTCATGAGGAATCAGTTTGAATTTAGAGTAGATGTAAAGGGCTCAACTGGGTAACTGGTATGAGTCTACTTTTTAATGTTCGTTGATAACTACAACAAAAGAAACAATGGTAGCCTAGGACGGGAAAATAAAGCCCTAGACTACCGCTATTTCATTGAACTAACGTTTCTCGTTAGTTCAATCAATTCTGTTGCCATCGTATATGCTGGTGGTGAACCAGGTCTTCTACATTACTATATCGTCTTTCGTAAGTTTTTGGTACAGGGCTATCTTCTCGTTGGCAAGGGAAATCATGCACTCAAGTTCCTGCCGCTTGGATTCCAGTTCCACCAGATGCTTTTCAAGAATTTCTATCCGTATGTGTAAGGCAGGAGTAAAATTAGCAACTTCTTCTCCTTTTTGAATTTTATCCAGTACACATCCGTCACGAGTAAATTCCGTAATCTCCTCAAGCGACAATCCCAATTTTTTTAATCTAATTAAACATTGTATATATGAAACCTCACTTTCGGTATAAATGCGTGTCCTTCCATTTCTTCGATTTGGTTCCTGTAGTACTCCAATTTTTTCATAATAGCGAATCGTATAAGGAGTTAGCCCCGTTCTTTCTGATACTTGACTTATAGTAAGCATTGTTTTTTTATGTCACTCCTTTTTTCTAAACCAAAATTTAAAACTATTATACATCTTTAAGTCAACTCGAAGTCGATATTTGCACCTCTAACTTCATTTCAAAAATTTGTGCTTGATTTCTAGTTGACTCTAACTTGTAAGCTAAAGTTGCTAATTGATATACATGAAACATAAATTTGATGGAGGCATAAACAATGAACAACAAATATTTCACGATTCAACAAGCAGCGGAAGGTATCTGGGGTGCTATTTCGGTACCTGGTAGTGGTTCGCTGGGGAATGCAGCAATTATTGACATTGGGGATTTGACCGTTGTTGTGGACACAACCAACCTACCGCATTCTGGTGCTTTGTTACGTCAAACCGCAGAACAATTAACGAATAAACCAATTAAATATGTGATCAATACTCATTTCCATGGAGATCATGTCAACGGCAATCAGGAATTCATGGAAAGTGATTTTATATCTACCGTTTGGACAAGAGATTTGCTATCTAAAATGGGTAAAGTGAATATTGATCTAATGCAACAAAACATTCAGAAGTTAATAAATAGCCTACATCAAGTACGTTCACAAGAAAAAAATCCGCACATGTTAACCGAAATCGGCTATGATCTTTCCGTGCAGAGAGCCCTGTATGATGCTATCCCTTCCCTTCGTAGGGTGATACCCACGATAACTTTTGACGATAAACTAGTTATAAAAGGAGCAAAACGCACTGTCGAAGTTTTATCCTACGGAGGCGGCCATTCTTTAAGCGATGCCGTTATTTACGTGCCTGAAGAACGAACCTTGATTGCTGGTGATTTAATAACCAACAAGACGATTCCGGTCATGCCATACGGTAATCCCTACGCTTGGATACGCATCCTTAGACGCATTCAAAGAGATCTGAAGGTAGATACTGTCATTCCCGGGCATGGAGATGTGTCCACTCCAGATAGAATCCTAGATGTCATTCGCTTTTTAGAAAAAATGATCGCTTATGTGTCTGAAGCTGCGACGAGCGGAAAACCAGAGTCTTACTGGTTAAATGAAGGTGTATTAAATGGCTATGAAGATTGGCATCTAGCTCAGTATTTCAGATGGAATTTTCGCTGGCTCTTCAATACAATGCTTGTTCAAAATAATAGATGAGACACAACTAGCACTCCCTTTAACTCCACCAGATTCACAAGGCCAGTTCTGAATGTCAATCCGGCAGCACGTTTGGGTATTTTCAAGCGTAATTGGCAGTCTGCTTGTTAGGTTAACCTGTCACGTCAGCTTAACATCGCCGTTCAGTCTACAACTTTTCAGCAGGTTGCCGTAATATGTTAGATCTGGAGATAAAGACGCGGAGGTGTACAGAAAGCATAAAAGTTAGTTGCTTGCTTTAGAGCAAAATAACTATATTATGGGGCGGGATAAGTCTACACTTTACGAGATATCGTCATTCTGGAGAGTTGAGAGCGGGATAGAGCATACCTATGCGGCCAAGAGAAGGTGAGATATTTTAGAAAATCAAATTCTCAGAAATATCATTTACTTTGTATACCCCATTATACAATTGTAAGGAAGTTGTTGATTAGAATGAATTATGTGGGGGGCAAAAAACCTTATGCATCAAGGGCTTCTATGATTAGCGCCCTGTTTGACCACATAGTGTAAAACAAAAGGCTGATTATGGACACTCTCATAATCAGCCTTTTTTAATGATCCAAATTGTAGTGTTATATATAGATTTACGCATGATCTATAAGACCTTTTCGTTTATTACGCCTTGAATGAAAGCGTTGACATGATTTTCAACCCGCTATATACTTAGCTTAATTAAATGAATAGCACTAGGATTGTTACTGTTACGCAGGCAAAACCTAAGGAACAAAATGTTAAGATCTAAGGATCTTATGTATTTTGTTATACTTAGGTTTTTTTGTTTATAGAGAAAGGAAGGTTAAATACAAGTGGTTTCGGCACTTTGCTGAAGCCATTTTCTTCTATATTATGAGTTCACATCTGAGAGGAGCGACAAACTTGGAATACAAATATGAGCTGGTCCAGACAGACAATCATTTTCCGTTAAAAATTATAATTCATTCCTCCAATGAACCAGCGTACATACCTAGGCATTGGCACGATAGCACCGAAATATCCTATGTGCGTTCAGGAAGAATCGATAATATCTATATAGATGGCACAAATTATAGCTCCAAAGAAGGAGATATTGTGCTCATTAATTCGAATGCTATTCATTCCTTCTCTGTGGCTAAGGGACAAGGAAGAGAGGCTATAACCGTTCTGATTCCTTCTGGATTTATTCGAGAAAATGTTAACGGCAGTGACCCGATTTCATTTGACTGCATATCCATTTTTGAAACTAACGAGCAGAGATTACTGCATTTTGCGGAGCTGCGTGATTTGTTAAACACCTTATTTGTGGCTTATCTCAACCGGCATAATGACCCTTTAGCGCATATCCATTTAACGTCATTATCTTATAAACTGGTGTATCTGTTATTAATGCATTTTAAAATGGATCATGAATCTATCCGTGGCTTTAACTCCGATAAATATTTGGAGCGGCTGACGTTGATAACCGATTATATCAAAAAGAATTACGATCAAAGTTTATCCTTGGATTCGATAGCTCAGGTTTTTGGGTTGTCTCCCGAATATTTGTCCCGTTTTTTTGTGAAGCATGTAGGGATGACCTTATTTCAATATATCAATGCCATCCGTCTGGAGAGATCTTTTCGAGTTCTCATGAATACGGATCATTCCATCATACAAATTGCGCTGGAGCATGGATTTCCGAACGAGAAGTCTTTTGCCAGGGTATTTAAAAAGGTTTATCAGGCAACACCGCATCAATATCGAAAAGAGAACAAGAGGTGTTTTGGAGCAAGGAGTCAGTAATTGACCTGAATTAGGCTAATAAAAGACAGGATACAAATAAAAAAATCATTAAAATAAATAATGTAAGCGTTTTATTAATGGACCTGGGAGGTAAGACATCATGTTTAAACGGTTTCAAAAGGCTGCTAAAACAACTATGTTATTCACTTTAGCTATCGGTACGACCCTTGCTTTCAATTCCGCTGCATGGGCCAAGGATGTAAAGATACAGCCCACCTCGTACCGGACGGTTGCGGAGGTTAAGGATTGGGGAGCAGCCATTACGAAGATCATTGTTAACCTGGGTAAGCCAGTACCTAAAGATGCGATAACAAAGGATACATTTAAGGTGCACGTGGGAAGAAGCGACAATAGGCTGGTAAATCCCTTTATTGAGAGTGGCAACCGGAAAGTCACCAAGGCCTATGTATCGGACAAAAGTGGCAACCCTGTAAATAAAACCGGAAGCTACGTTGTATTAGAAATGGAAGTCGGCCCAGCCTTAACACTAAGCTCAGCTATTCATTATGATGCGGCAGGTTCCGGGTTTAACGCATGGAATGATAACAAATACACAATCACGCAGCAAAAAGCTATTAAAACCACATCAGGAACGATTTCCGGCTTGGAAATTGATACTTCCGCAGGTCAGATACGGAAGCTAGTTGATCAATTTGCAACCGGCAAAGCTACTTTTGACGGGATTACTTTAACCTATACGGACTATGCACCGTCAAAAGACAAAGTGAAAAACCCCTTGGTGATCTGGCTGCATGGTATGGGTGAGGGAGGTACAGATCCGACGATTCCGATTTCCGGAAATAATGCAGCGAATTTTGCATCTAAAGATATTCAATCCTATTTTGAAGGGGCTTATGTGCTGGCACCTCAGACTCCAACCTACTGGATGGATGGTTTTACAGGCTTCGGAGACGGCACCTCCAAATACGAGCAAGCATTGATGTCCTTAATTAAGGAGTACGTGGCCAAGAACAAAGACATTGATACAGATCGAATCTACATTGGCGGAGACTCCAACGGCGGTTACATGACTATGCTGATGATCCGTGATTATAAAGACTATTTTGCAGCCGCTGTGGTTGCATGTGAAGCCTTGAAGGATAGCCTTATAACCGATGAACAGATTAACGAAATGAAGGACCTTCCGATCTGGTTTGTGGCTGCCAAAACCGACACCGTAGTACCGCCGAACGATTATACGGTTCCGACCTACAACCGTTTAGTGAATGCTGGAGCAAAGGATGTTCATATGTCTTTATTTGATAGCGTAGTAGATACCTCTGGTTTGTACAAAAAGAGCGACCAAACACCGTATGAATACAATGGCCACTGGTCTTGGATTTACGTTTATAACAACGAAGTATCGAAGGTGATTAACGGAAAGAAAATAACGATGATGCAATGGCTAGCCTCCAAAACGTTGGACTGAAAGGTACAGCTAGCAAATGAAAATAGCAATAGGATGTAATAGGCTTCTTTAAAGTTCAAGCCAGCCTTACCGTACATTCTCTGAGCCATTCGTTAACAACACATTATCGCTCGGAGAATTATCAGTTCCTTATTAGGTTTTCGCTTAAATCCTTATGTATAAAACTCCGTCAACAAATAATTGACGGAGTTTTATTGCTCTCTTTTACTTATTCACTTCAATGAGCCCATCCGGTTTTTCCCGATTAGAGAGTAATTCGGATACCGTGACGAAGGTAAACCCTTTCTTCTTGAGCTCCGGTAAAATGATTTTCAGGGCTTCGACGGTTTGTGTACTTTGATGTACATAATCGTGCATCAGGACAATGTCGCCATTACGGGCGTTGCGAAGCACCCTATTAGCGATACGGTGTACACCTGGTTTTCGCCAATCCAGGGTGTCCTGATGCCAGGACCATAAAATAATTTTCAGTCCCTTCTCTTTGGAGAGCTTGACTAACGAATCGGTATAGGAGCCGCCGGGGGGCCTAAAAAGATGGGTTCCCGCACCAGTTGCTTGAACGATGCTCGCTTGGCCTTGATCCAATTCTGATAGAGCTTTGTTACGGGAAATATACTGAAAAGATGAATGATAAAAGGTATGATTGCCTACTTCATGCCCTTCTGCTCGTTCTCGTTTCACAATATCAGGAAGCTTTTCTACACGGCTGCCGACGACAAAAAAGGTCGCTTTAGCATTGTACTCTTTAAGCAAATCCAAAATGGCAGGCGTATTGCTTTCGTCCGGTCCGTCATCGAATGTGAGAGCGATAAGCTTACGATGGGTAGGAACTTCCCACACAATGTCGCCCCGTTCCTCGTAATAGGCCCTTCCCTTTGTAGGAGTGGGGGAGGCGGATGATGGGGCTTGTGCATTGGTAGATGGAGTGGGACAAGAGCTGATACACAGTAAAGAAACAGCGATTCCAGCGCACAGCAAACGGTTGTATTTCATAAGGCTTCTTCTCCGTTCTAACGTATTCTCACATTAGCTTGCCAAGAAGAAGCGTATACCATTCCTCGTTTCTGAAATTCATCAATTCCAATCACTTAAAATTAGATCTAATTGCTTCTTCAGCAATGCGTAGATTACAAAGTTATGCTGAAAAAGAGTGATAGCTTGCTTGTTGATAACATCCTGTACCCATGTTAAGTTGTACATATCCATCCTTGGTTTCAATGTGCAGTTGAGGTAGGTCATTGTCCAGTTCGTGAGAGTGTTAATCTGACGAAAAATGAAGAGGTCGACGGGACAAGCCGCAAAAGCTGGTCTGAGGTCAAGGAGCTGCGACTCGTTCCTGAACTTCGAACAGGAGATGAGACGGGATGCAAACAAATGAAAAAGAGTTGCAAGCTATTAGTCTGACGTTAGAAGCGGGCGAACACATCCGATCATGTATGGGGTGTACGTATGATTTGCAACAGAGCTCCCAGAAGATATCGCATCATGGAATGCTGGCAGTGACATCCCAACGAATCATCTTTTATTCCTGCACTATGGGTACTCCTTGGGTCAAGTTCATCAATTATCACCATATTTCACTGGCTAAGCTGGATAAGGGTTTGTCGGATTCTAGGGGGAACATCACGCTGATCAATCAGGGTGTGAACGAGGTATTCACCCACCTGCCGAGTGGAGATTGTATAGAAAGGTTTATAGCTGTACTAGAGCAAGAAGCAGGTATCTCTTGTGAGAACTAATGATTATGAAAAACAAATAACTAAAACCTCCAACTTCGTAATGTGCCAAGAAGGCTCCTTACAGAATTTGGAGGTTTTTTTGTCTTTTAATTAGAGAGATGTGGATCGAGCGTCAGCTCAACAGAGTTATAACCAATAAATTATATAACACCAACGGCAGAATGACATTGTTGTAGGCATAGGAGCGATCAGGGGTGGTGCCTGAGAAGGGTGAGTGATATTGCTGAGGGACTCTTAAATACAAATGATCCGCATCGATGTGAATAATCGTTCCTTCATATACTTGATGATCCATCGTTTGCACCCTAACCGTGTGATTCATGTAGGGGCTTAATTGATAATGCAAATGATCGCGGATATTTTTGAGTTCCGCCTGTAATTCCGGTCTAGCTTGATATAACGTTTGCGGACTGACGGTGTTGTATGGCATTCGCCTCTAACCTCCATACCCTGTAATGATGCATTATATGTAGGAATCTATGTCCTTGTGCTTATACCTATAGAGAGTTGCTTTTACAAAATGAAAAAACATTAACATTTTACTCCAGTCCACTTGACGTTCCCTTTACATCAAAACGATACACTTACTGAGGTTGGTTTGAAAAGAAAGGGGCGCTCCGTTTTGGGTGAGCTTAACAAATCTATGGGACTGGGGACGAGGAGTCAGCAACAGACTTCGTCTAAAGCCCGCATACGCACGGGTTCGCTAAAAATTCAAAGATTGCGCGAAAACGCGCTGGCGTATACCTTTTTGGCTCCATCGCTTATTTTGTTTGCTGTATTTATGTTTTACCCGATGATCAAGTCCGTATATCTCAGCTTGCATTCTACAGATCCCGCAGGAAACGTTGCAGCTTATGTGGGGTTAGATAATTTTACTACACTTTTCAGCTCGGGACTGTTTCTACAAGGAATTAAGGTCACACTCCTGTTTGCACTGTTAACAGTACCAGTAGGTATTTTATTGGCGCTGGTACTGGCTGCACTTACACACAGTAAATTGCGGGGAATGCGTATCTTCCAGTTTGCCTTTTCGCTGCCGATGGTGTTGTCGGTCGGTTCATCTGCGGTCATTTGGAAATTTCTTTTTCATCCGACACTGGGGATGTTCAACTATGTGCTTTCCCTGCTACATATTAATCCGGTTCCGTGGCTGACCAGCCCGGATTGGGCGCTGTTCTCAGTAGCCATGATGACCATCTGGATGAATCTTGGCTTCAATTACATTATCTTATCGAGCGGACTTCAAGGGATTCCAGATGACATGTATGAAAGTGCCAAAATGGATGGAGCTGGCCCGCTCGTTACGTTCTGGCGTATCTCCCTGCCACTGTTATCACCGACGATCTTTTTTGTAACAGTAGTTTCCATCATTGGAGCCTTCCAGTCTTTTGCTCAAATTAACATTTTGACCAAAGGCGGTCCGGTGAACAGTACGAATGTATTCGTGTATTCCATCTATCAGGAAGCTTTCGTTAATTTCCGGTTTGGAACGGGGAGCGCGCAGGCCATTGTCTTGTTTGCCGTCATTCTGCTGCTCACGATGATTCAGTTCAAATGGGTGGAAAGAAAGGTGCATTACCAATGAAACGACACCTGAATTCAACATTGCTGTATGTACTGCTTACGATTGCAGCTGCTCTCATTTTATATCCGGTTATATATACGTTTTTTATGGCAGTCATGTCGCCGGAGGAAGCAAGCGCTTATCCACCAAGCTTTCTTCCGCATTCCTTTCATATGGAGAATTTCACTGAAGTGTTTGAAATTGTTCCGATTGCAGCCTTTATTGGAAATACATTTCTCATTTCGGGTCTGACGATGATTGGGCAGTTGATTACAGCGAGCTTGGCGGCCTACGCCTTTGCCAAAATGGAATTCAAGGGGAAAAACTTCATTTTCAGCATGTTTGTAGCGACGATGATGATCCCTTGGGAAGTGACCATTATTCCAAACTACCTGACGGTACGAAGCTGGAACTGGCTTGATACGTATCAAGGGTTGACGGTTCCTTTTCTGGCGACGGCATTCGGAACATTCCTGTTAAGGCAATTTTTTCTCCAGCTTCCCAAGGAACTGTTTGAGGCGGCTCGTATGGATGGGTGCGGACATATCCGTTACTTTGTGTTCCATGTGCTTCCGTTATCGCGCCCTGCGCTCGGAACACTGGCTGTGTATTCGTTCCTGAATATGTACAATTCGTATCTCTGGCCTTTACTGATCACCAATAGTGAGAATATGCGTACGGTACAGATCGGAATATCCATGCTCGAATTTCAGGAATCGACTTCATGGAATCTGGTGTTTGCGGGTACGGCACTTGTCATTTTACCGTCTCTGCTCCTGCTGATCTTTGGACTAAAGCAGTTGGTACGTGGAATGGCAGCGGGTGCGCTTAAAGGCTGATCACATATTTCAAATGAAAAGCAACACCTGCGCAAGCAGCCCATATACAGAGCTTCAACACACAAGAATATCGCAAGAGAATG
This sequence comes from Paenibacillus sp. SER-28, assembly GCF_052906305.1. Taxonomy (NCBI): domain Bacteria; kingdom Bacillati; phylum Bacillota; class Bacilli; order Caryophanales; family Paenibacillaceae; genus Paenibacillus; species Paenibacillus sp. SER-28. The sequence continues at coordinate 293,506 of NZ_JBRECM010000001.1, forward strand.
CCAATTCAAGATCATTTAATCAAAGGGAGAGAAGAGAGATTATGAGATTTTTTCGTCTGAAAAGTACATTGACCCTGCTTATTCTGACTGCCATGGTGGTTGCAGCAGGTTGTAGCAATAATACTGCTGCAGAGAAGCCGAGTAATGGTAGTGATGGGGCAGCAGCGACTTCTCCAGTGAAGCTGACTTGGTGGCATTCGATGTCCGGTAACGGTGAAAAAGCAATCAAGCAGATCGCTGCTGATTTTAACGCCAGTCATAAGGACATTCAGGTAGAGCCAGTATATCAAGGCAAATATGATGATAGCTTGAACAAGCTGAAGGCGTCGCTTGGTTCCAACAGCGGACCGGACATCATTCAAGTATACGAAATCGGTAGTAAATTCATGATCGACTCCAAAATGATCACACCTGTACAACAATTTATTGATGCAGACAAGTTCGATCTGTCGCAGTTAGAGCCAAATATTACACGTTACTACACGATTGATGGTAAATTGAACGCTATGCCGTTCAATACGTCAAACCCGATACTATACTATAACAAGGATGCATTCAAAGCCGCAGGACTTGACCCAGCTAATCCTCCGAAAACGTATGATGAGTTCGAAAAGGCTGCAAAAGCCTTGAGCAAGGATGGTAAATCCGGTGCTTCCATTGCCATCTACGGCTGGTTTATGGAGCAACTGTTTGCCAATCAGAACGCGGATTATGTGAATAATGGCAATGGTCGTGACCAAGCGGCAACGGAATCCATGCTGAATTCGGATGCCGGTGTAAAAACGCTGACGTGGTGGAAGAAAATGATCGATGAAAAGGTTGTATCCAATCTGGGACGTAACTCAGACGATACGGCAAAGGCTTTTTCCGCAGGACAAATTGCGATGACGCTGGATTCCACCGCTTCGCTGCGTAATATTGTGGAGCAGGTTGGCGATAAATTTGAAGTAGGCACCGGATTCCTGCCAAGAGCCAATGAAGCTAAAGAAGGCGGCGTGGTTGTAGGCGGCGCGAGTTTGTACATTATGAACAACAAACCTGAAGCCCAACAGAAGGCAGCGTGGGAGTTCATTAAATTCGTCGCTTCCCCAGCTGTACAGGCACAATGGAGTGTAAATACCGGGTACTTCCCGATCACGAAAGCAGCCTATGACGAGAAGGTACTCAAAGACAATATGGTAAAATATCCGCAATTCCAGACGGCGGTTGACCAATTGCACGCATCGGCACAATCCACCGCTACACAGGGCGCAGTGATGGGCGTATTCCCAGAAGCGCGCCAAATCGTCGAAGGTGCAATCGAGGCCGTTCTGAGTGGCCAGCAAAAGCCAAAACAGGCATTGGATCAAGCTGCACAAGAAATTACAGGCAAAATTGCGCAATACAATCAAACGGTGAAAAAATAGTCGGCCTTCCCTTAAAATCGGTTGATAATCTGTAGAATGGCCCCCTTATCACCCGATTTTATGACATAGCGGATCGAATGAGTGACCCCCTCACTTATTCGATCCGTTTTTGCATTTTTATTTTTTAGAATAAGCGTTTAGACGAAATGTCTAAAATGAATTATTTTCATTTTTCCTATTGCTGGGTAACTAAAGATGGGCTTATAATAAATACATAATTTTTGTACTGGACGGTCAGTTCAAAAAAGGAGGAAGCATGAAACAGCAAACGAAGGAAATTATTTTTAACGGCGCACTTAAAGCTTTTTCCGAACGAGGATTTAACGAAACAAACATGGAAGAAATTGCTAAGGTTTGTGGCATAGCCAAAGGAACCCTGTACTACAATTTTAAAAACAAGCAAGAATTGTACATTTACATTTTGAAGATGGGGATGGAGCGATTTGTGCAGGATATCCGTGAAGCGATGGCTCAGGTTCCTATGGATCAGGTAGAACTGAGGGTTCACAAGCTGATCCAAGTACATATTGAGTTCATTGGGAGAGAGCCGGATTTCTGCCGTTTACTGGTTAGCAAGGGATGGGTCTCACAGGAACAGCATTTTAATATTAGGCAGGTGCTGGCAGACTACTTTGATTTTATGGAGGCGGAGATCGATTCCGGTAAGTTATATGGGAAAATTTCAAGTAAGCTGGATGCCAAAACAACAGCCAATTGCTTATTTGGGATTTACATTTTCGCTCCGATGCGGTCCATGGTTTGGGGCGAAACGATGAATCTGCAAGAGGTTCGAGAAAGTATCGAAGTATTTGTGTGTAATGCATTGGGCATGCAACATTAATAGACAGATGGAGTGATGAAAACATGAAAGCTAAAAAATATACGATTTACGTCGTACTTATTATTTTAATCGCGGTAGGAATTTATGCCTTGACTGCTTTCCCACGGGGTGGGAGCAGCTTGTCTGCGGATCAGTCTTCTTCCATACCTACGGCTTATGTGGAGTCGGATACCCTCAATGCCAGCTTTAAAATGGCAGGACGGATTGACCAGATGCTCGTCAAGGAAGGCGATCAGGTTAAAAAGGGGCAGGTATTAGCCCATCTGGAAAGTCGCGAGTTGGAAGATAAGGTGAAGCAGGCACAGGCGGCGTTGCTGGCAGCTAAGAGTAATGTATCCAAAGCAAAAGCCAGTGTGTTGCAGGCTCAAGCAGGCGTAGGTCAGGCACAGGCTACTGTGAGCGCCGCTCAGGCCAAGAAGAGCCAAGGTACGACATCGGTCAGTGTGACCGCTGAGGCATCCTCCAGCCAGATCGAACAGGCCAAAGCGGCTGCGAACGCCGCCAAGGCAAAACTGGATGCGCTCAAGAGCGGGGCAAGACCGCAGGAGCTTGAGCAATTGCAAGTATCTGTGAAGATAGCCAAGGAAACGCTGGACCTGACCGTTAAAAATCTGGAGCGTGCCAAAAAGCTTCAAGAAGCCGGAGCAGCAACCCAGGCATCTTTGGATCAAGCGACATTGGAACATCAACAGGCAGTGGCCAAGTATAATGCAGAGTCGCAAAAATTGGATATGGCACGGGAGGGAAGCCGCAAGGAGGAAATTACGGCGGCTGAAGCTCAATACCGTCAAGCCTTGGCTGCGGTGAAGGAAGCACAGGCAGGAGCGGGCAAAGTTGCTGTGCAACAGGAAGATGTCAAAGCTGCTCAGGCTTCGGTAGAACAAGCGCAATCTGCTGTGAAGGCGGCGCAATCCACAGTTGAGCAGGCTCAATCTGCGGTTGCAGGTGCCAATGCTCAGGTAGCCCAAGCGGAAGCCGCGCTTCAAGAGGCTCAGACCTATTTGAGTTACACGACTCTATATGCGGCCGAAGATGGAATCGTAAAATCCAAGTCGCTTAGCTTAGGTGAAATGGCTAGCGCAGGATTCCCGGTCTATACCATTGAAACTTCGACACAACGTTGGGCTAAATTCTATGTACCTGAAACGTCTCTGAATGGCCTTCAAGCAGGGGATACTGTCCAAATTAAATTGCTGTCTGGCGGTAAGGAGCTGAAGGGTAAAGTCATTCTGTTAGAATCGGCTGCTGACTTTGCCATTCAAAAACCGAGCCAAAGCTCCGGTGACAAGGATGTCCGTTCCTTCGGTGTTAAAGTAGCATTGCCGGACCTTGCTGCTTCGGTTCCAACAGGCTCCACGGTCCTGTTTACAGGCAAAGGGGCGCAGTAATATGCAGGATTCACAGGAAAGACTTCGTATCCGCGATGTGTTTCGCGAGGAATGGCTGAGCATCTTCCGGGACCGCCGCTTTATGGCTATTCTGCTGATTACGCCGATTGTGTATACGATACTATTTGGCTTCCTATATTCACATCAGCGGATTACCGAGATGCCTGTCACAGTGTACGATGGAGATAATTCACAGCTCAGTCGCCAGATCATTCAGGCGTTCGATTCGACCGACTCATTTGCCGTTACACGGCAAGCGACCAATCAGGAAGATGCTGTCCGTCAGGTAGAGACCGGGGAAGCTAAGGTCGGAATCGTCATTCCCGACAACTTTACGACTCGGCTTAAGCATGGGGAGAATCCACCCGTGCTCACGCTGATTGACGGCAGTAATATGATGTATTCCAATAGTGCCAGTCGGATTGCGAATCAGGTCATTAGCAGCGTGAGCGCTGGAGTATCGGTCAATTCCATGAAACAAAAGGGAATGAACGCCGATCAGGCCGCGTCGACGCTGACTACCATCCCGTTCCGATCCAGAGTGCTATTTAACCCGGTATATGATTATAAGCTTTTCATGCCACTAGGGGTTATCTCTGCGGCTCTCCAGCAGTGTTTGCTGCTTGGTATCGCGTTGTCCTGCACGCGTGATAAGGAAGCAGGGACTTGGGGAAGATTTGGTGCATGGAGAAATACCCCTTGGCGTTTGGCTATTGCCAAACTGGCACCGTATTATGCAGCGGGAGCTTTCAATGTGCTGACTGTATTCAGTATCAGTGCTTTATGCTTTGATATTCCGTTCAGGGGACAGGTACTGCCTTTGGTTTTGGTATCGCTGGTCTTTAACTTTGCATTGTGCGGATTAGGCTTCTTATTCAGTCTCTTTTCCAAGACCAGAGTGGATGCGACCCAAACGCTGATGCTGATTGCTGTTCCTTCCTTTATGCTGTCAGGCTATACGTGGCCATTAGAGGCAATGCCCGGCTTCTTGCGGGGGCTTGCTGAAATATTGCCACTGACGTATTACCTGGACGCTGTACGGAACATCACGCTCAAAGGACTGGATATCACCTACATCTTCAAAGATATGATTGCTCTAGGCGTCATTGGTTGTGTGAGTCTGCTGGTGTCCTTTGTGATCTATCCGTTATTCTTTAGACAGCACCAGACGACAGGGCAGCATGCCGATGTGCCCGCTCAAGAAGGATTCACGCTAAAAGGCTGAGAGCAACTTTAAATCTGGATATCATAAAAAGGCAGATCAGGGTTTCCCCCTGATCTGCCTTTTGCTTATTCGTATGGTTTAAAAGCGGAAAAAATATTATTGCGGCGCTTTAAGATCCTCGATAGAATCAATCGGCACATAGGATGGAACGACAAGCCCGGACATAACGCCAGTCATGCTGGTTCCGATGTCATCCACCTTATCCTTGTATTGAGCCCAATAATCAGCATGCGTCAATGGAAGCCAAGCGGCAGCAGTAGCATCTACACTTCCGCCGGCCACGCCAGTCCACATCGGGCCGATTTCCACTTGCAGGGCTGTTACTTTATAGCCCAATTTTTGTTCCAATACATATTTCAATACGTTCGTACTGGCAATTTCAGAATCCCAAGCAGCGTAGCTCAGCTTCAAAGGATCACCGTTGACGGGCTGTAGGCCCTTGATCCATGCCTGTACCTTGTCAGGATGTTTATCAGCCCAGTTCTTGGCAGCCTGCTGTGGAGCAATACCGTCCTGAATCGCGATCATCACTTCACCCATATCTTCAGCAGTCCACTTAAAGCGGCTTAGAAATTCATAAGCCACAGGAGCATCCTGCTTCAAACCTTTGCGGGCGATTGTATGAATTTCTTCCTTATCACCGTACGCTTTTTTAGGATCTTTCAAGTATTTCAAATCATATTTGTTAAACATCCAGTGAGGAGTCCAACCTGTTACGACGATAGGCTGCTTGGCTTTGATAGCTTTATCCAGTGTAGCAGTCATAGCAGCTCCAGAGCTTTCAAGCAGCTTCCAGTCGGATAAGCCATAGTCATTAATAGCTTTAGCGGTCAGCTTCATTAGTCCGGCGCCAGGGTCGGTACCGACAATGCGGTAACCGACCTCTTTGCCAAAGTCCTCGGTTGTGGCGGAAGCCGGAGCCGCTTCGGCTCCGTTATCCTGCAAATCAGTAATCGATTTAACATCCATGTAAGCTGGAACGACCAATCCGGTTTTAACACCGCTCATATTAGCCCCAAGATCGTCGAGCTTATCCTTGTATTTAGCCCAGTAATCCGCATGTGTTAACGGCAGCCATGCAGCCGGTGAAGCATCTACATCACCACTAGCGACACCCGTCCACATAGGACCTGCTTCAACTTGAAGTGCGGTTACTTTGTAACCCAGTTTGTTCTCCAAAATATAATTTAGCAAATTCGTACTGGCAATTTCGGAATCCCAAGCGACATAACTCAGCTTGAACGTGTCGCCATTGACAGGTTGCAGTCCTTTAGTCCATTCCTGAACCTTGTCGGCATGTTTCTCCGCCCAATCCTGGGCAGCTTGTTCAGGACTGGTTCCGGCTTGAATGGCAACCATCATTTCACCCATATCTTCCGGTGTCCATTTGAAACGTTTTAGAAACTCATAAGCGATAGGAGCATCCTGCTGCAAGCCTTTACGGGCAATCGTATGAATCCCCTCGGCTTCACCATAAGACTTCTTAGGGTCTTCCAAATATTTGAGATCATACTTGTTGAACATCCAGTGAGGAGTCCAACCTGTAATAATGATCGGTTTTTTCGCTTTAATGGCTTTGTCCAGTGTGGCCGTCATAGCTGCACCGGAACCTTCAACCAGCTTCCAATCAGACAAATTGTAGTCTTGAATTGCTTTGGCAGTCGATTTCATAATGCCTGCCCCGGCATCAATACCGATAATTTTGTAACCGACTTCTTCGCCAACCGGGTTGGCAGCAGCGTTACCTTTGCCAGATGCAGAATGATCTGTACCAACAAAATATTGGGAAGCACCAGCGATCAAAATGACAGCTGTAACTGCAGAAGTAATCCATACTTTTTGCTTGCTGGATACGCGGCTTTTGCCTTTTTGCGTAGGTTTAAACAGGTTTTGCGTAAAACGGTCAAGCACAATAGCCAGAACGACAACAGCTAAGCCGGCTTCAAAACCTTTACCGATTTGCAGCTGTGTCACAGCACGGTACACAACAGCACCGATGCCTTCTGCACCGATCATGGAAGCAATAACAACCATGGACAGTGACAGCATAATCGTCTGGTTAATACCAGCCATTAAGGTAGGCAATGCCAGTGGAAGCTGAACTTTGAACAGCTTTTGCGCAGAGGTTGAACCGAAAGCATCTGAGGCTTCGATCAGCTCACCTGATACTTGCATAATCCCCAAGTTAGTCATGCGAATGGTTGGGGGGATAGCAAAGATAACAGATGCGATAACACCAGGTACAACACCCAGGCTGAAAAAGGTAACCGCTGGGAGCAAGTACACGAACGCAGGCATCGTCTGCATAAAATCAAGTAAAGGCGTGATAATGCGGGATGCGGATTTACTGTATGCACACCAGATCCCGATGGGAATCCCGATAACAATGGATACGAGCGCAGACGTGATGACCAGTCCGAGCGTATTCATTGTTTCACTCCAATAGCCGAGATTATCAATCAGCAGGAAGCCGATGACAGTAAACAGCGTAAGCTGAACCCGCCCGATCATAAAGGCGATAATCCCGATGATCACGATGAACACCAGAGGGTGCGGAAGCATGAACAGGCCTGAGAAAAAGCCTACTACAGCTTCTATAATAGAAGAAATAACATTAAACAATCCAGCCAGATGAATACCCATCCAGTCGACAATGGATTGAATCCACTCAGCGATTGGCAGTTTCGGTATCATGGGCATTCACCTCCTTTGTAGTGGTAACATCTCCACCAAGTGCGCCGAGCAATGCTCCACGGACGATAACGCCCAGCAGCTTTTGCTTGTCATCGACCACAGCCAGCGGCACCTTGGACGAGCTTGTAATTTCAAACAAATCATTAATGACAGTCTCGGCAGCAACCTGCGGTCCGTCAGTAATCAAAATATCTTCAATTTTCAAATTATTGCGCAGTGCATGAACAGCATCCTCGGCGTTAATAACACCCAGTAGCTTTTTAGTACGGTCAATGACGAACAAATTGGAAATCCCACGCTCCCGCATCAATTCCAGAGCCACACGCGGACCACGATCCATGGTGATGGTTTCTGGACGAAGCATGACATGAGCAGCCGTCAATACCTTGGACAGATCCACATCCTCGACGAAGCGGGCTACATAAGAGTTAGCCGGTTGGATCATAATTTCTTCCGGTGTACCGATTTGTACGACCGCACCGTCTCGCATCAAGGCAATCCGGTCACCAATCCGCAACGCTTCATCCAGATCATGGGTGATAAACACAATTGTTTTCTTCATTTTATCTTGAAGCTCCAACAGCTCATCCTGCATGTCACGGCGAATGAGAGGGTCCAATGCACTGAACGCTTCATCCATCAGGAGCACTTCAGGGTCATTAGCCAGCGCCCGTGCCAGGCCGACACGCTGCTGCATACCGCCACTCAATTCATCGGGCATTTTATCGCCCCAGTTTTTAAGACCAACCAGTTCCAGCGCTTGTTGCGCCTTTTCCTGACGCTGTACTTTTTCTACCTTTTGAATTTCAAGACCATATTCTACATTTTCTAATACAGTCCGATGTGGGAACAGAGCGAATTTTTGAAAAACCATGCTGATGGTTTTACGACGAACTTCGCGAAGTTGTTCTTTGTTCATCTTACGGAGATCTTTGCCGTGGACCAGAATTTCACCGGAGGTAGGCTCAATCAAGCGATTTAGCATTCGCACCAAAGTGGACTTGCCACTGCCCGATAGCCCCATAATTACGAAAATTTCACCTTGCTTAATTTCCATGTTGGCCTTATTGACACCAACAGTAATCTGTTTTTCTTTGGCCAACTTTTCCTTGCCCCAGCCTTGCTCCAGGAGCGGAACACCTTGCTCTGCGTGAGGACCAAAGAGTTTGCTGACATTTTTGACTTCCAAAATCGTCATACATACACCTCTTCTTTCTATACTTTGCTTGGTATTAACCCCTTGTTGCATTAAGGATTGAGTATAAAAATCATAATTCTGAACATCCTGAACGGTTAATGACAAAATTAATTGTAACAGAAGCATTGCTTACATTTCAAATAAAAAAACTGTTCATAAAGTACGTACAGAAAAAACTGTACAAAGTTTCCTTTGATATGCTCCTTCGTTCTATAGAATGCTCAAACATTCGGAACTTTACAACCGATAGTGCTTTTTTTAAAATAGACAATGAAATATAACCATAAGAAAAAGATTTATGTATATCCATAATTTTAAAAGTTTACTATCATTAGCAATTTTGCGAATTATGATTTTGAACGATCCATGCTGTTGTAATATAGACAGAAGCTTTGTTTTTGAAACATTTCATTTATTATTGAAAGATTTCATACATTGCGTCAAAGCTAATCTTTTACGGGTAAATCGTTCATACTAGGTTGTGCAAAATGCTCTAAAATTAGGAGGTTGCAAGCATGAGCTTGTACCAGTTAGGTGATGAGCAGCAGGCTTCGCTGCAAAAAATTCGCAAACGTGTTATAGAAGCTATAGGTAAAAACATGGACCTGTATGGGATCACTTTGTCTGCGGGGCATTTATACGGTTTGCTTTTCTTTGCGGATAAACCGATGACGCTGGACGAGATGGGCCGTGAAATGGAAATGAGCAAAACGAGCATGAGTACAGGAGTTCGAACATTATTGGATCTGAAAATGGTAAATAAGGTTTGGAGCAAGGGCTCACGCAAAGACTTGTATGAAGTCGAATATGACTGGCATCAAACCTTCACTGACTTCTTCGCTATTAAATGGAGAAAAGCGGTAGAAACAAATTTACTGGTGTTGCGCAAAGCCATTGATGAGCTGGACAGATTGATGAATCAGGGTGAAGAGTACGAGGAATTTAAGGCGATTCTTCAGCAAGATCGTATGAAAATGAAGCAGGCCGTCGCTTATTACAAGTGGCTAGACCGACTAATTGACTCTATGGAAAGCGAAGAAATTTACAAGCTGATTCCCAAAGAAGAAGTTCGGGATTAATCGCTATTTCTCTATCTTGTTTATAAAAATGCCGGAGCGCAAAAGTGCTTCCGGTATTTTTTGGTTTGGCCGTGTGCAAAGGGTATAATAGAGATATGTAAAGATTGATATTATACCGTTGTGTTGAAGATACGAAATAAAGGAGGCTTCATGATGGAGAGTATTACAGTACATACTCGTTTAGGTCAATTACGTGGGGAAACGGGGAATGGATATCATGTATGGAAAGGTATCCCATATGCACAGCCTCCTGTTGGAAAACTACGTTTTCACGCGCCCCAGCCTTTGGAGTCTTGGGAGGGTGTACGGGCTGCGACGAGTTTTGGGCCAATCTGTCCGCAACCTATGCCATCCGCTGAAAGTATGACTGGAAATCTGGTGGAACCGCCTGAGCAGTCAGAGGATTGCTTATACCTGAACATTTGGACACCTGCTTCGAAGGCTCCTGAGAAGGGACGTCCGGTGATGGTGTGGATTCATGGCGGTGCCTTTGTCACGGGGTCCGGGATTATACCTTTATATGACGGGGCACGGATGGCGAAGAATGGCGATGTTGTGGTTGTTACGATCAATTATCGATTAGGGCCGTTAGGATTTTTGCATCTGACTCCAAAGGGAGATGGCCTGACCTCTAATGCGGGACTGCTGGATCAGATCGCTGCGCTGGAATGGGTTAGGGACCACATCTCTGCCTTTGGCGGTAACCCGGACGAAGTAACGGTGTTCGGTGAATCGGCAGGCGCGATGAGTATTGCCGCTTTATTGGCGATGCCAGCTGCTGAGGGACTGTTCCAGCGTGCGATTTCGCAGAGCGGTGCGTCGCAGGTATTGCCAACCTCACAGGCCGAACAAGTGACGGCTGTGTATCTGCAGCAGCTGGGTGTGGACACTCAGCATCCAGAACGGTTGTTTACGCTGCCGACAGATGCGCTGATGCTAGCTATGGCGAAGACGCATGAAGTCATCGGACCAGGGATGGCGATGATCTATCAACCCGTCGTGGACGGTGTGACCTTGCCAGATGTACCGCTGTCTGCAATCGCGCAAGGTTCAGCAAAGCAGGTATCCGTTTTGATTGGAACGAACTTGCATGAGGGGGCCTATTTCATCCGAAAAGAATCCCATCTAATGAACAAGTCAACAGCGAGTCAGGCATTGGAAATGATGACGGGCATGTCAGACATCGGCGACCTGATAGAACCATTTCCGGTTACGATTGAGGGACAGGCACAAATGTTGACTGATCTATTTTTTTGGCGTCCTGCATTGGCTCTTGCTGTTGCGCAGTCGGCGCATGCGCCTGTATGGATGTATCGTTTTGATTGGACATTGCCGGGACATCCTACCTTTGGACAAGCGGTTCACGGTGCCGAAATTGCGTTTGTTTTCGATAATCTGGAGCTGCTAGGCAAGCTTGGATTAGAGATTCAACCGTCGATGCAGAAGCTCGCTCAAGCTATACAGCAGGCATGGGTTGCTTTTGCACGTGATGGGAAGCCTGTGCTGTTCGAGGAGGCTTGGCCGATGTACGACAGGGAAGAGCGGACTACAGCTATTTTCCATCAGGATATTAAAATGGAGCACGACCCCGAAGGAGATAGACGCCGTCAGTTAACCGGTCAGATGACCCTATAAGTAAATAAGAGAGATCACCCCAAGTACTCACATGGAAAAAGCCTTCGCCCGTAATTAGCATACGGACGAAGGCTTTTGTTAGTCATTAGATATACTGCTGCTCATTCTTACTTTCATGAAATTGCAACGATACGATGTGTAACTTAAATCTTAAATCGCTTAACCAGCTGTTGCAAATCCTGCGCCATGTTGGACAACTCCTGAGACGAAGATGCGATTTCCTCCATGGCCGCCATTTGCTCCTGAGCGGCAGCAGAGGTTGTCTGCGAACTGTCCGCCGAATTGCGAGACAGACTTGCCAAATGGGTGACAGTAGCCGAAACTTCCTCTGTGCTGGCTGAGATTTGTTCAGCCGCAGCCGACACACTTTGAATTTGTTCCACAATATGAGATGTAGAGCGTTCAATATTCGTAAATGCACCTTCTGCATCTTGGCTAATACGTAATCCTTCACCTACCTGGTTACGAACATTACCGTTCATGGTAGCGGTGGAGCGTTGAATCAAATCGAGCATCTGAGTAATGATCTGACTGATGGAATCTGCGCTTTCCTTGGATTGCTCAGACAGCTTGCGTACCTCTATAGCGACTACGGCAAATCCACGCCCGGCTTCGCCAGCTCTGGAAGCTTCAATAGACGCGTTCAGAGACAACAAATTGGTTTGCTTGGCAATGGCGGCAATAGCTGTATTCATCTGCTTCGCATCGTCTGAGAGCTGGGATAGCTCATCCATCAGGCTAGCCGTTTGGCTTACAGCTTCCAGAATACGGTCCATTTGTGTCCGCACATGGCTGATCATTTGACTGCCTTGAGCTACATCATGCTCGGTTTGTCCTGCTGAATCTACGATGGAGCTTGCTGATTCGGCAATGGTGCTGACACCCTTGGCCATTTCTTCAACGGCATTAGCGGTTTGCTCGGATGCCTCGGCGCTGGTGGCTGCATTTTCTGCGGATTCCATAACCGTTTCCGCTACGTGTTGTACGGACTCCGTCGTTTGTTCTGTGCTTTCCTTGATCATCAGAGAAGAGGAAGCAAGTCGGGAGGACGTTTGATTGACCTCGGAAACCATCGTATGCAAGGAATGCGTCATCTGGTCAAAGTTCTGTGCCAGTTCGCCGAACTCATCCTTGCTGGATAGGTTAACACGTTCGGTCAGATTTCCGTCACGGACGATGCGTGTTCCTGCTTGCAGCTTGCGCAGCGGAATTAAGAACGAGCGGACCATAAGCACAATGATGATCGCAGCGGCAAGTATGGAAATGACAATCACAATCAGGCTTTGCTTCAGAATCGGTTGGGCTGCATCACTGTAATCCTCCAGATCCGACAGTGCGACAATGCTCCATCCGGTGAGAGGGTCCTTAAGTGTAAAGGCCAGCATATCTCGATTCATAAATTGAATTTGCGACATGGAAGGAGTATCATTTTCGACGGTTGTCGCCACTTCGGGAAGTCCCTCTATGGCGTCAGCCGGTTTTTTGCCTGTCTTGTTAAAGGCTGTTCCAGTCCCAGATACAACTTTATGTTCAGAATCAACAATAATGAGTCCTCCGCGTTCACCAATCTTAACAGACTGCAGACTTTCACCCATCTTGTCCAGATTCAAAGCCAATGCAACAGCTCCTTCACCGTCCTCCAGCGTTCCCGATATATTAACGACTAAATTCCCTGTCGTGACGCTGGCAACTGGAACACCGACGAATACTTTGCCCTTTTCCAGCATCGCATTTTTGTACCATTTTCTCTCCCGGGGGTCATAATCGGCCTCCTGTTTTTTCGGCGAACGTATGTATTGCCCTTTCGCATTACCGAGAAGCGCGGCATCTAGCTCGGGATGAGCCTTGACGATGACATCCAACTTCTTCTGAAGGGCCTCTTGGTTGGTACCAATGGAATCAGAATTGATTTCAGTGGTAAGCACGTCCAGGTCTTTCATAATAGGTGCTACATACTGATTGACATTGCTCTGGATCAAATACAGATTCGTGTATACGGAACCGCCCATTTGCTGACTGAGTTGTGTTGTAGCCCCCTGATAGGAAAAATACCCGATAAGTACGCTCGGAATCAATAACACAGCCAAAAAAGATATTATTAATCTTGTCCTCATTAAATAAAACTGCTTGAGAAACCTGTTCCACCACGGAACTGTTTGTTTTGTTTTCGTCATAGCTCTTGCTCCTCTGTGTCTGATGATCACTACATTCTTTTATTCGACAGAAACCGACTAATTTTATAGATGTAATCTTTGAGAAACGAAGAATAATTACATGTTTTAGACACTTTTTCTGAAAGATGGGTCTAAAGAACTATATTTTATATGAATACGAATACATAAAAAAGCCAAATCGGAGATGCAAAAGCATCTTCACGATTTGGCTTGGGTGAGTCATGAAAGGGACGTTGAACTGTTAATTTTTTTGCTGACGTGAAATCATAAAGAGCGTAATCCAGATGAGCATAAAACCAGTCAGTTGCGCTACAGTGACAATTTGCTGAAATGCGATCCAGTTAATCACGACACCAACCATGGGAAAGCTCAGTTCTGCCATCGTAGCATAAGACGCTTTGGTCGTACTTAAGCCTTTGTAATACAGCAGCAAGCTGAGAAGGCCCGGAAGCAATGCCTGCAATAGCAGATTGATAATCACAGCTGCGCCCGCCCATGTACCGGCAGGCATATTCCATGGCGCATGCTCTACAGAGGTGAGGACAATCAGAAGAGGGAGCGCCACCATGAAGCGGAGGGAGGTTACTGTTTCATATTTCATTGAACGAAGCAAGTAACTTCCCATGACTGTCGAACCGCCCCACAGAACTGCTGCACCGAGTGCAAGCAGACTACCAACCTGAACAAAATCACGAACATGTCCGAAGGGGAGCGACCAACCGAAGGTCAGAAGATACGTCCCGAACAGAGCGACGACAATTAATAATCCAAAATGACGCGGCAACATTTCCTTCAAAATAATACGGGCTAGAACAATAGCGACCAAGGGTTGAAGCTTCTGGAGTAAGAGTACAGCATTCAAATCACCATTGCTGAGTGCCATAGTGAAAATCACGCTGGCCAGAGCCGAGCCGCCCCACGAGACAAATAAAATAGCGAAAACTTGACGAAGCCGTACCGCTTTGAGTTCCTCACGATGCTTCCACAGCATCGGTGTCAGAGCGAGGAAGAGCAGCACATGCTCCATAAGTACAATTTGTGTTGAAGTAAATGACTTTAGCAAAATAATACGAAAAAGCGGGTCTGCGCCCCACAAGGCTGCTCCAATTGCGACCAGCCAAAAACCGCTTTTCATGTGGGAGCTACGATCAAAACCTTTGGATGTTAGTACAGTAGAAGATTGACTCATACTCAATTAGCTCCTTGCGAATACAGGACCGGTGGCACAAAAACCCCCGTCCATGGCGAAAGGCCATGCAAGACGGGGGTTGATCAAATAAACTTGCCGCTTTATGCAAGTTAAATGAAGTTGCTGCAAAACTAATAACGCAGTATTCATCCACTTCGCGGCATGTTGATATTTCGATCTTCTTCCATCCGGACTTTACCGTCGGCTTTGGCATCTCACCAAATCAGTCCGTATCCTGTTGCCAGATACAGAGTCGCGGGCTTAGCTCCATGAGCCATACCGCCGGTTGGGAATCTCACCCTACCCCGAAGATCCTTATTCCGTTTTTAATTTCTCCTATAGGATATACCTGTTTTAGAATGAAGTCCAGTGAAAAATGTGTGTATATCTAACAATGATTTTCATCTGTTTTTTGAAAGCGCTCTACAAAATTACATATTACGAGGTAATATCCTTATACTCAATACGTCGAATCGCCGCATAAGCCACAAGCATTCCTAGTAGAGAGAAGCCAATTTGCACGGGGGCTATGGAGCTAAGTGTAGCGCCGTTATTATTGGAGAAAAGCAATGCTACAATCAGGATTGAGGTCACAATGGTGGTGGGTACAGAGTATCTTCGCATCCCCATATACAGCGGAACCAATCCCATAAAGCTGGCAGCAACGGCATTGATCAGCGTCCGTGCTGATTGTTGGCCCAGTATGGAAAGAGTAAGGTTATCCGGTACAATCAAGACAAACTGGTTGAGCAGATGAATAGCAGCCGTAATGATTATTTCCGAAATAATAATAGACAAGAACGTAAACAGCAGCACAACCAAGAGCTTGGCGATCATCAGCTTTTGACGGTGAATCGGATACATGAACAAGATTGTAATCGATTTGGATTTAAATTCTCCGACGATAAAGCGGCATAGCAAAACGGAGGAAAATACAATAAATGTTGCTCTCACAAAATTGTCTATTAGATCCAAGAGTTGGGTGTATTGTGTGAATTCGGGTATTCCTTCACTTTGACTGTCCAGTGCGATAATACAGAGCAGCCCAAGAATGCATGCATTGGCGATCAGTGCTGAACGGATATAACCCGCGAGATGAAATTTTTTCAGCTCCAACTGCATCAATTTAAGCATGGAGATCACCTCCGTTTAACAGGCGCAAAAAGTAGTCTTCCAGCGTGCTGCTTTTCTGATGAATGGAATCCACCTCTATATCATTTAAAATGAGCGTTTTCGTAATTTGTTTCTGTGGTACATTTGAATCGTAAATACGTATACTCTGTTCATTGAGTACCTTTATATTATTCAGATTCAGATGATGGGAGAGGACATAGGTCGCTTTTTTACAATCGTTGGTCGTAAATTCGATATATTCCGTATTGGTTTCCCGCACCTGCTCCATCGATACTTCCTCAATCAGTCGTCCGTGATTAATCACGCCTACCGTATCCGCAATCTGCTCTATTTCCGCTAAAATATGACTGGACACGAGCAGAGTCATCCCATATTCCTTGCATAGCATGTGGAATAATTGGCGGATTTCCTTGATACCCACGGGGTCCAGACCATTAATGGGTTCATCCAAAATGAGTAGCTCTGGCTTAGTCGCAATAGCGCGGGCAATCCCAAGACGTTGCTTCATTCCCAGCGAAAAATCCTTTACCGGCTTGTCATCCGCATTTCGCAAATTCACTAATTCCAGGGCATCCCGAACCGCCTGCTTATTATAGTAGCCCATGTATTCACAATGAAGTTCGAGATTTTGCTGTGCCGTCAGCCTGTCATAAAAAATCGGGTATTCAATAATCGAACCCATCCGTCCGAGCAGATGATACGATTTTGGCGTTAATTTCTCACCGAATAATTCAATTTCACCCGAAGTCGGCTTGAGTAAATTCGTAATCATTTTCATCATCGTTGTCTTGCCTGCCCCGTTAGGGCCGAGAAAGCCATAGGTTTCTCCCTTGCGCACATTCATACTGACTCCCGCTACAATTTCATTGCCCTTCAGGGCCTTGGTCAACTGATGTGTACGTATTACGTAAGTCATAGGTGTTCTCCCTTCGTATACTGCTGATAATTCAAGGATAAAGGGCGAAATGTTCATTTTTCTTTCGTGATTCTTACAAATTTATTAAGTTGAGCACAAATCGAATTATGCAAAATGCTGAGTTCGATTAATAGTTGATTTTCTTCAATGTAAAAGAGAAGACTGTCCGCTCATAAGGTCTACTAGTCAATTGAATTTCTCCGTTCATCGTTTCAACCAGGCGTTTGGCAATCGTAAGGCCCAGTCCGCTGCCTTGTACCGCCTTATTACGGGAGTCCTCCAGTGTGTACATGCGTTCAAAAACTTTATCTTGCTCAGATTCCTGTATGCCTTTGCCACGATCCCATACCTCTATACGCACTGTATCCTGCTGTTCCAATAGAGCCAGACCCAGCGTCCGTCCATCTGCCCCATAACGAATGGCATTCGAGATCAGATTGTTCAGCACCCGCCCAATCGCTCCTTCGTTCCCCAAGGCATGAATGGGGTGCTCCGGGATCTCAATATGCACAGTAAATCCCTGTGCGGTCAGCAGGTCATAAAACTCCAAAATGCTGCGTCTGCACAGTTCTCCCACTTCCAGTCGAGTCAACGGAATATCCGTATCATTAGCCTCCAGCTTCGCCAAGCTAAAAAAGCTGCCGATCAGCTCAATCGCTTCGCTTGTCTTTTGATGAATTTTGGATAGCAGCTTTATACGTTCTTCTGGCAAAATAGTCGGATCGCCATCCAGCATCTCGGCATATCCAAGCACAACCGTAAGCGGGGTCTTGAGATCGTGGGAAATGTTCGAAATCATTTTCCGCATGGCGATTTGGCTACGGTTGTAATCTGCAGACACTCTGAGATTCAAGTCCAGTAGTCGGTTAATTTCCGTCATGAGTCGTTGCAGTTCAACGTCACCTGTGACGTATAGCAGCTTTTCCGCATGATTCACCGTCACAATCCGCTCTAGTAGGGTTCGGATATCCTTTATTTTGCGCTTATAGGCCATACGCTCCCGCCAAAGCCATACTATAACGACTGACATGATGAGGCCGACAATCCATTCAGAAATGTTTTCGATGTTCATATCAGCCATTCTCCCATTTGTAGCCAATGCCCCATAGCGTTTTAATGTGGACAGGATGAGAGGGATCTTCTTCGATTTTCTCACGCAGGCGGCGAATATGGACGTTAATCACGTTCTCGTCGCCCATATAATCGTCTTTCCAAATAAATCCGTATAATTGGGCTTTTGTAAATACCCGGTTCGGATTGGCTACAAATAGCTTCAAAATATCGGACTCTTTGGCTGTTAGCTGAATTTCATTTTCATTGCGTACGACTGTAAAATGATCAAAATCAATGCGCAGACTGCCGTAGGTCAAAACTTGTGCTTGCGGCTGTTCCTCCTGTTGTTGCTGACGGGCATATGTAGTAGATCTGCGGATCGCGGACTGAATACGAGCTGTCATTTCCAACATTGAAAAAGGTTTAGCAACATAATCGTCTGCCCCAAAGCCCAGTCCAAGCGCTTTATCCACGTCGCTGTCCTTGGCTGACATAATCAGAATCGGCACGGCGCTGTGGGTACGGATCCGGCGGATCACTTCCATACCGTCCACCTTCGGCATCATCAAATCCACCAGTACCAGATCATAGGTATGACGTTCAAAGGCGAGAAGCCCTTCTTCCCCGTCATAGGCGGTAGTTAAATTGTAGCCTTCCTTGCTGAGTGCTTTGAGTAGCATTTCGGCAATGGATAGATCGTCTTCAATTAGTAAAATATGTTGTGACATAGGTGTGGAACACCCCTAATTTTTAGATTAAGCTCGCGTGACGAACTGTACCTGAATTATATAGAGCAGTGGAGGGGATTTCCATAATAAATATCCAAAGAGAAAATTAATGTGTCTGGTAATCTATGATTCCCCTATATTATACTGAAAGAGTTTATAATCCGATGTTTGGAATACGGTGTTATGATATCCGGGACATGCCTTATATGAGAGATTGGGTATGTCGAATCACGCTGCGGTACAGGACCGTCAATAAAGGAGAGCGACGATGTTTGTCATACGAGGAACACAAAAACTGCTGAAGGAATGGGAGACTGAACCACTTCAAGTTGATATTTATCCGCCTTTGAATAGTTGGCATGCCAGCATGTTTTTACTGAATCGAAGAAAAAATATAGTATTTATGCATGATATATCCCGCTTAAGTATCACGCTTTTTGGGATTAAAAAATCGCAGTACAAAAACTTGCCAGCTCTTTTTATGCAAGCCTTGAAGGAATTTATGATCAGCGAAGGCTTTGATGAACAGATCGTAAAGGCCTACATACAGGAAGGCAAGCAGATGCTGGCTACGACGACGAATAGTCATAGTGTAATGAGAACCTTAGATGAGATTATTTTTATCATGAAGGAACTGGATATGGAGCATGGGTGCGAGCTGGAAAAAAACCAGTGGAATAACCGGATTGTTTTCAAAACAGTCGAATATAAGTACCCTGTTGATGTTTTTAAAGAAATGCTAGAAAAGCATTATAAACTAGAGAGTATTTGAGAATTTTATGATTTTACGAAATGAGTTCCATTTATTCCCTCTGTCCTATATAATCTAATATAGTTCTAAAAGACTATATAAAGAGAGGTAAGGGGTAAATGAAGATTAAATTGAGAAATAAAACTGGAATGATCAAGGAACGCAAAGTAGGTTTTTCATGGACTACGCTCTTTTTCGGTTTTTTCCCTGCGTTGTTTAGAGGGGATTGGAAGTGGGCTGTTATTATTTTTCTGGTGTCGATCCTTACGAGTGGGGCATCCAACTTTGTATTTTGCTTCATATATAACCGCTTACATATTAATGATTTGTTGTCCCAAGGCTATGGCCCTGCTACTAAGAAATCCCAGGCTATCCTGATTTCTAAGGGATTTATTGCTGAAAATTACGCTGCTAACTTTGCAGGTTAAATTGAAAGCTGTTTGTTAAACGAGACGTATCAAAAGAGCATCCACCAAAGTCCATGCGGGCGGGGAATGCTCTTTTTTTATAACTCACATGATAGCAACGCTTGCGATGAAATGAATCATAGCGCAATAAGCGGCACACTTTGGTAAAATAAAACGATACAGGGTTTGACACCATCGGTCAGACTTATAAAACAGGGGGTACATAACGAAAGATGAAGAGGATTATTGATATAGCCAAGGAAGCAGGAATTGAAGAAGAACATCTGGAGACGTATGGAAAATATAAAGCGAAGCTAAATCCGTCCCTGTGGGAGCAGTTAAAGGATCGCCCGAATGGAAAGCTGGTGCTGGTTACGGCAATGAATCCCACGCCGGCGGGAGAAGGAAAAACGCTGACAACCATCGGGCTGTCACAGGCGCTGAATGCGCTGGGGCATAAAACCGTTGCTGCATTGCGTGAGCCGTCCCTTGGCCCTTGCTTTGGGATGAAAGGGGGAGCAACCGGGGGAGGACAAGCCCAGATTGTTCCGGCAGAAGACAT
This sequence comes from Paenibacillus sp. SER-28, assembly GCF_052906305.1. Taxonomy (NCBI): domain Bacteria; kingdom Bacillati; phylum Bacillota; class Bacilli; order Caryophanales; family Paenibacillaceae; genus Paenibacillus; species Paenibacillus sp. SER-28. The sequence continues at coordinate 313,886 of NZ_JBRECM010000001.1, forward strand.
TAACCTGCATTTTACAGGTGATATTCACGCGATTTCGGCAGCGCATAATTTGCTGGCAGCGATGATCGATAACCATTTGTTTCATGGAAATGCTTTGCGGTTGAAGCCGGAGCGGATCGTATGGAAACGCGCTGTCGATATGAACGACCGGAGTTTGCGAAATATTGTGACCGGATTGGGGTCAGGTAATGGAGCAGTGAGAGAAAGTGGCTTTCTCATTACCTCGGCTTCAGAAGTGATGGCGGTATTATGTTTAAGTGAAGATATGGACGATCTTAAAGTGCGATTGGGTCGGATGGTGATTGGTTATAACGAAGATGGCGAAACGGTAACAGCTGAGGAACTCCAGGCGGTGGAAGGTATGGCTGTGCTGCTTCGGGAAGCATTGAAACCCAATCTGGTGCAAACGTTGGAGGGAACTCCAGTTATTGTGCATGGTGGACCTTTTGCGAATATTGCGCATGGATGCAGTAGTTTGATCGGTACGAAGCTGGCCCTGAAGCTGGGAGAGGTGGTCGTCACGGAGGCTGGATTCGGGGCCGAGCTGGGAGCGGAAAAGTTTTTTGACATCAAGTGCCGTCAATCCGGTTTGCAGCCAGATGCGGCTCTGTTGGTCGTAACCGCCAAAGCGCTGAAATATAACGGCGGTGTAGCTAAAAATGAGCTGGACGCAGAAAATCTGGAGCAATTGCAACTTGGATTAGTCAACATGAATCGGCATGTTCGGAATTTGCAAAAGTTTGGCGTGCCAGTACTAGTAGCGGTCAACCATTTTGTAACAGATAGCGAAGCCGAGTTGGAACTGATTTTCTCGGAATGCCGCAAGCTGGGTGTACCCGTAGAGCTGTCACAGGTGTGGGCACGGGGAAGCCAAGGTGGAGAAAAGCTGGCTCAAAGCCTCCTAAACCTGCTTCAGGAGGACAAAGCCCATTTTGCACCATTGTATGAGCATACACTTGATTTGCAAACGAAAATTAGTGTCATTGCGAAGGAGCTTTATGGTGCGGCAGAGGTAGCTTACACTCCTGCGGCCAAACGGGCGTTGGCCGGTATGGAGCAGCTTGGTTTTGGACAACTGCCTGTATGCATGGCCAAAACACCGTATTCTTTCTCAGATCAACCTTCTCTGCTAGGTGCACCGGAGGGCTTTACCATTCATGTGTCCAGCGTTTCTTTGTCCGCAGGGGCAGGCTTTGTGGTCGTGGAAACAGGCAATACTATGACGATGCCAGGATTACCTAAATCCCCAGCAGCTGAGCATATGTCGCTGGAGGCAGATGGAAGCATTCATGGTCTGATGTAGTATCTTTAGAAAAATGACAGCTTATCAGGTTGAAGTGACGAGCAGTTTGGGCAGTGCAGTAAGCAGTTTTTGCCGGGTCATGGCATCGCTCCAGTTGAAGACGGAGGCCGTTTCTCCGGCTGTGATTTGCGTACCGAGCTGCTGCCACATTGCCAGATTACGGGCTGTGAAGGTAGACAAACCAGCGTTCGGCCTCCCGCTCCTTACCGAGCCAGGTGCCAAGTGTACGCATCCGTTCCTCCAGCGTGGCGAAGGAGTTGAAGGTGACGGTGGGAGCGATACTGGCAATGCGCTCATATTCCTGTTCATCCGAATTAGCGATGATAATTAGATCAGGATCGAGAGCACTGGTCAAGCGGGTATCCAGTGGAAGGCCCACATCGGCGACATTCACAAGACGATGTTTATAGACGCTGTATTCACTGAGTCGCAGACTTCCGCCGATGGCTTTGGCCCCTAATGCCAATAGATCGCCCATCGTTTCTCCATGATAGATGATGCGGCTTGCTCGGCGCGGAATATGAATATGGTGACCCGTCCAATCCTTGACGCGCACAGAAACGGAGACAGAAAGCGCGTACTTGCCCGGGGGAATCCCGGTCATTTGCCTAAACCGCCGATTAAAATAATATTCGTCAGAGAAACCAACCTGACGGGCAATTTCACGTAAAGGCCGTTTGCAATCCAGCAGCAGCCGCTTGGCATGATTCAAGCGCAGCTCAGTGAGGTAATGCAGCGGCTTTTTGCCTGTGATTTTACGAAACATTTGGGAGTATTGCCATATGGAGACGTTTGCCTGCTCGGCAAGCTGCTTGACGGTAATGGGCTTTTCATAGTTGTTTTCCATATATGAGAGAGTGCCTTCTAACGATGCTGGCAATGCCGGATTAGAGGTAGTATTTTGATCAATATGGGTGTGGTCTTCCTGCCACAGCAAGAGCAACTCTTGAAACATAATTTGCTGCCGTAATACAGATATCTGGTTATGCGGCTGTATCGTTTGTTGGGTACTATGAAATAGCTCTTCAGTCAACTGAATAAGTTTGGAGGAAGAAGAGGAGACGATGCATTCGCGCGGTCTCGGCAGGACAGGTCCATGATATAGGATGGCATACGTACTGCGTGTTTACCCAAGGCCATGTCCGCTTGTGGTTCTGACGGCAAAGCGATGACCTCAAACGTGATTTTGTAGTATTCGGGCACAGTTCCATTCAGGGGAGCGATTTGATAGGATTCACCTGGAGCTAGCCAATATCCATGACCTGTATGGAATAGATACTGCTCTGAGCCAATGTCCACCATACCTGTCCCACCGATGAACATAAGCAGACAGTGATATGAATTGGGACGTGATAATAATTCATCGGTAGGCTCACCAATCAACGCAATTTCTTTAAAATGAAAAAGCAGTGAACTGAACGGGGGAGGTTCTTTTTATTTCCTGTATGAATTTATTATCAGTCTCCAAAAGATTCTATAGTATTACACAAGGATACGTTCAAGCTTGTCATGCCAGTCTGCATAAATCGAACAAGTCCTTCATAGACATGTACTAATTCATTTAAAACATGTGCTGAAGGGGTTGATGACATGCGCCGGATTTCATGGATGCTTGCCATGGTCATGTGTGTAACGCTGCTGCTGGCCGGGTGCGGCAAGAAGAGCGCGGACGATGTGGTTAAAGATTTGAGTGACGTGGTGAGCGACCTGAACAGCTACCACGGTACAGCTTTGATGACGCTGCATACCGGCGACACGCCGCAGGAATACAAGGTGGATATTTCCTACCGCAAGCCGTCCTATTACCGAATTGCCATGACGAACGAGAAAAAGGATGTTACGCAAATTGTGCTTCGTAATGATGAGGGTGTATTTGTACTGACACCCAGCCTGAACAAAAGCTTCCGTTTCAAAAGCGACTGGCCAAACAATCAGGGTCAAGTATATTTATATGAAACGTTGGTTCGCAGCATTATCGGCGATGCCTCCCGTCAGTTGGCTACCGACGATAAATCCTATGTGTTTGATGTGGCAGCGAATTACAACAGCCATGCGCTGGTGAGACAAAAGATATGGCTGTCCAAAAATGACTATGCACCGACTCAGGTACAGGTGTCTGATGCGAATGCCAAGGTAGTTGTTGATCTGAAATTCGATCAATTTGCTTTTGATACGAAGTTTGACAAAGACTCTTTTGATATGGAGCGGAACATGGCTTCAGGTAAGACGAGTACGGGTAGCGAAGGGGCTCCATCTTCCGGAGCAGTGGAGCCCAGCGGTCAGCTTGATCCTTCCGGTGCGATAGATGGGACGACTGGCGTGACGTCTGGCGAACCCGGACAAGAGCAGGGAACAGCAGGGGATGCAGTCCAGCAGCCGTCAGGGGAAGCGAAGGTGGACGGTACTGCCACAAATGATACATCCAAATCGGACGCAGCAGCCAACGCAGAGGCGCAGCAACAAACCCCGAGCACATCGGATGCCGCAAACGGAACGTCAGCGGGAACAGATGCGGCAGAAGCTGTGATGGGTGAATTCGGCTTGATCGAACCGTCCTACACGCCAGCCGGAGTACAGATCAAGGATACGCCGGAGCTGGAGGATAATGGTACACATGCCGTGATGCTGCGGTATAGTGGAACGTATAATTATACCATTGTGGAGGCGCGTCCAAAAGATCGGGCAGTCGCACTAGCCGCAGGCGAACTGGTTGATATTGGAGGAAGTTTTGCCGTTCTGACCGGAAGCGAACAGCAGACGATGACCTGGATGAATGACGGAATCGAGTTCAGAATCACCAGTGCTGACCTGCCTGTGAGCGAAATGATACAAATTGCCGCTTCTATACAGGATCAATCGGGTAAATAAAACTTTATAGACGGATGCAGACGGTCTAGAGTGTAAAAATGCTCTGCTGCCGCCCGTATCCGTCTTTTGTTCATTCGCGGTCTAGGATGTGCACCGCTTGTATGTCGTGTTCATTGTAGAGGATGCTGGCAAACTTCTCCTGCCATTTGACAGCCACGTTTTTGAACATTACCATTAACCTTTGGAAGCAAGAACTTTGCCACACTCCGAATGGTTAAAGGTTATGTTACAGGCTAACAATTGAAGAAGGTGACTGGATTTGCAAGCACAATACAGATCGACCCGGGCCGAAATCAACCTGGATCACCTTGGCGCCAACTATGAAGCTTTTCGCAAGGCATTGCCAGCGGATAAGCTGATACTGGTCTGTGTCAAGGCTAATGCCTACGGACACGGCGCCGTGGAAATTTCAAAGGAATTGGAACGCCTTGGTGCGGATTATTTGAGCGTCGCTTTTCTGGATGAAGCGTTGGAGCTTCGTCATGCAGGGGTTCAGCTACCCATTCTAGTACTTGGTTACACCTCACCGGAAGCTGTACAAACGGCTTGGGAGCATGATATCTCATTGACAGTGTTCAGTGAGGAAGTGCTGGAGGGTATCCGCAGACTGGACCGCCAAGGAAACGAACGCAAGTTGAAGGTGCACATCAAAATAGACAGCGGCATGGGAAGACTGGGTTTGCTGCCTGGAGAAGAGGCTATGGCTTTTGTCCGGCAGGCTAACGAATTAGAGCAAGTGCAGCTGGAAGGCATGTACACCCATTTTGCCCGCGCGGATGAAGAAGACAAAAGCTATACACTGCTACAATATGATCGGTTTCGGGGCGTGGCGGAAGCGCTAAGGGAACAAGGTATCACCATTCCCATTATACATACGGGCAACAGCGCCGCCACCATTGATACCCCTTCTCTTTCCCCCAATTTGGTGCGGATTGGTATCAGTATATACGGTCTGTACCCGTCTGATGAGGTTAACCGGCAAGCTATTGAGCTGCTGCCTGTATTGTCATTGAAGACGGCGGTGGTTTATACCAAGACGCTTCCTCCCGGCTGGGGAGTTAGCTATGGCACCCGGTATGTAACCTCCAGTGAAGAACGGATCGGTACACTGCCAATCGGCTATGCGGATGGATACTCCCGCATGCTGAGTGGGAAGATCGAAGTGTTGATACGCGGTCGCCGCGTCCCGGTACTCGGTACGATTTGCATGGACCAGTGTATGGTATCCTTACAATCTTTCGCAGAAGATGCGAAAGAAATCCAAACCGGCGAAGAGGTTGTTCTCATCGGCCAGCAGTCCGGCGAAACTATCGCGGCGGATGAGCTGGCATCCAAGCTTGGTACGATCCACTATGAGGTGATCTGCATGATCGCAGACAGGGTACCGCGTGTATACACACGAGGTCATGTTCCTGTTGTTCGAGTGAACTCGCTTCTTCCAACCCGCTGGAATTAATTTCATAACGCAAATTACCGAATAAAAGCAGGAGTTTTCGCAGAACGTCCCGAAATATGTACAAAGGAAAGAAAAGAGCGCTATAACTGTCAAAAGACGCATCAGGCTCCGCTGACACTTATATTTCGGGGATCAAACGCCTGTACGAAAACGAACTGCGTAGTTTATAATGGAATGCAGCATAGATGATATACGAATATCATATACATTCTCTTGTATTCCGTTTGAATAAATTACCGGGAATAACGTTATAATGGTACAATGGCGACAAGGTTTTGGGGGTGGAAGAGAAGTTGGCCAATTTGCAGAACACCAAAAGAATAATGATCAGTTTGCCAGATCATCTCTTGCAGGAAGTGGACGGGATCGTAGCTATGGAAAATTCCAACCGCAGTGAATTTATCAGGCAGGCCATGAAGCTGTATGTAGGTGAACGAAAAAAACGTTACATTCGTGAAGCTATGCAGCGTGGATACATGGAAATGGCTAAAATTAACTTAACCATGGCATCCGAAGCCTTTCACGCGGAGGAAGATGCAAACAGCACCTTGGGCCGTACAGTTAGCGGGGTGTAATCCATATTGATCGTAAAGCGCGGCGACGTTTTTTTTGCAGACCTTTCACCCGTAGTCGGTTCCGAGCAAGGTGGCGTCAGACCTGTGCTGATCATTCAAAATGATATCGGCAACCGGTTTAGTCCTACTGTGATCGTAGCAGCCATCACTGCCCAGATTCAGAAGGCAAAGCTGCCTACACACGTGGAAATCGACGCGGCGACGCATGGCTTTGATCGTGATTCTGTTGTTCTTCTGGAGCAAATTCGGACGATCGACAAGCAAAGGCTTACCGACAAAATCACCCATTTAGATGAAGAGACCATGCGCAAAGTGAGCGATTCGCTACAAATCAGTCTCGGTTTGATTGATTTTTAGCGTGATGGAACGACGAGTGAAACGGGAAAAGGGCAGCGCTTGGGCGCTGTCCTTTTGTGTGTCCAATGAAAAAAGCAGGTAGGGCTTGCGTTAACGTCACCTGCTGGCGCTTTGAATCATTTTTTGTGATAATGAAAGACATGGTGTATGACAAGAGCTGTGAGGAAGAAGGGATAGGTTTGTCTAACGAGGAAACGAAGACGGAAATCCGGCAGGAGCCGAACGAAGCAGAACGCCAAGAGCGGATTGTCAAACAAGTGGCGAGAGAGCTGTCGCTGGCACTCAAGCAAATCCGGACAACGATCAGTTTGTTGGATGAAGGGAATACAATTCCTTTTATCGCGCGTTATCGTAAGGAAATGACAGGAGAGCTGGATGAAAATCAGCTGCGTGAAATTGAAGATCGTGTGGTGTATTTGCGTAATCTGGAGGATCGTAAGGTAGAGGTCATCCGCATTATTGATGAGCAGGGCAAGCTGACGGAAGACCTGCAGGCTGCTATCACCTCTGCGGTTAAACTTCAGGAAGTGGAGGATCTGTACCGTCCGTATCGGCAAAAACGCAAAACCCGCGCCAGTGTAGCGAAGGAACGGGGACTGGAGCCGCTGTCCATCTGGATCTGGAGCCAGCCGAAGCAGGGCGATGCTCTGAAAGAAGCCGAGTCTTATGTAAATGCGGAACTGGGAGTGGACAGCGCCGAGGCGGCCATCCAAGGAGCCTTGGACATTTTAGCTGAAAATATAGCGGATGATGCGGCTATTCGCCAATGGGTACGCCGATATACGCTGGACCATGGTATGTTGACCTCCGAAGCGAAGGACGCGGAGCAAGAATCCGTGTATGAGAACTACTACAGCTATCGTGAGCTCGCTAAGAAAATGCCACCTCACCGTATTCTGGCGATTAATCGCGGAGAGCGGGAAGGCATTCTTAAGGTTGGTCTGGAGGTAGTGCCAGATTCCATTTACAATTACGTGGCAGGTCAAGTGATTAAAGGATCGTCTGTCGTGCAAGATCTGCTGCGCAATGTCATTGAGGATGCGTATAAAAGACTTATCGCGCCATCCATTGAGCGCGAAGTGCGCGCTGAAATGACGGAGAAGGGCGAGCAGCAGGCCATCTCCATCTTTGCAGGCAACTTGCGCAGTCTGTTGCTACAGGCTCCGATCAAGGGCCGACGTGTGCTCGGTGTCGATCCGGCCTATCGGACAGGCTGTAAGCTGGCGGTTGTCGATGACACAGGCAAGCTGCTGGAAGTGGCAGTGACGTATCCGACACCGCCGAACAACAAGAAGCGCGAGGCTGCTGAAAAGTTCAAGCAGCTGATTGCCCAATACGGGATTGAATTGATTGTCATTGGTAACGGAACCGCTTCGCGCGAGACAGAGCAATTCGTAGCGGAAGTCATCGCGGACATTGGTGACAGCAGTCTAGCGTATCTGATCGTCAATGAGGCGGGCGCGAGCGTATACTCTGCCTCCAAGCTGGCACAGGAGGAATTTCCCGATTTGGACGTGGCCGAGCGCAGTGCGGCTTCCATCGCACGTCGTGTTCAGGACCCGCTGGCTGAGTTGGTCAAAATTGAGCCGAAGGCTATTGGTGTAGGCCAATACCAGCATGATGTGTCGCAGAAACATCTGGATGAAAGCTTAAAGGACGTTGTCGAATCAGCCGTTAACCATGTCGGTGTGGATGTGAACACGGCTTCCTCTGCGCTGTTATCCTATGTAGCAGGGATCAACGCGACGATTGCCAAAAACATCGTTAAGTACCGTGAGGAAAACGGAAAATTCAGCAACCGTCGTCAGTTGCAGAAGGTGCCGCGTCTTGGTGCAAAAACCTACGAGCAATCTGTAGGCTTTATCCGTATACCGGGTGGAGAAAATCCGCTGGACCGCACACCGATTCACCCTGAATCGTATGCTGTCGTAGACAGCCTGTTGGCGGAACTGAACATCAGCGCTCACGATCTGGGTACTAAGACTGCAATGGAAGCACTGAGTGTGTCCAACATTGACGAACTGGCCGCCAAGCTGGAAGTCGGCGTGCCGACACTGAAGGATATTCTGGACAGCCTCCAGCGTCCGGGCCGTGACCCGCGTGACGAGCTGCCGTTGCCGGTATTCCGCAAGGATGTGCTGAAGATCGAGGATCTGGCACCGGGTATGGAGCTTCAGGGAACCGTCCGCAATGTCATTGATTTCGGCGCGTTTGTCGATATCGGTATTAAAAGTGACGGGTTGGTTCATATTTCACAGCTGCGCAGTGGCTTCGTAAAGCATCCGATGGATGTCGTATCTGTCGGTGATAACGTAACGGTGTGGGTGTTGAATGTTGATTTGAAAAAAGGCAGGGTTGGTCTGACGATGAAACCTCCTGCAGAGGCGCAATCGCAGGCATAATACTTTAAATAAAGCTGTACAACCTTCTTGTGAAGGTATAACAAAAGCCGGAATCTCCGAACTGTATCGGAGATTCCGGCTTTCATTTTTGGATGCCTTTAGCTTTTACCCGTTGTTGGCATCGAACTCCACGCCAGGTGCTTTATGATAAAAAAACCAACAATCGTTCAACAGTTTAATTTGGCGCCGGTCCTTTTTGTAAAAGGCCCGCATGAGCTGGTTGCTGAGCCATTGAGGCAAGCCGATCTCCTCCTCTGCGTTACATCTGTATGTTTAGCATATGGGGTGGGTACCTAAAGTGTGCTTATGAATTGGGGGTTAGACTTCGGTCGTTATTTTATAATATGCTTGTCAGTAAGGAGCAAAGGAGGAGAGACCGTTAGGATGGAGTCCAAGTCCCTGAGCAATTCAATGAACCATTCAATGAGCCGTTCTATGAGTAATGAAGAGCTTCAAGAATGGGTAGAGCGCATTTCGCTGGAGAGCTTCGGCGTGCCGTTTCGACATCAAGCCACCTTTAATGCGCGCTTGTCTTCCACAGGTGGTAGGTATTTTATGAAAAGTCATCATATTGAAATTAATCCACATCAACTCGCAGCTTACGGACGTTCTGAGGTGGAGAAAATTATTAAGCATGAGCTGTGCCATTATCATTTGCATTTGCGTGGGATGGGCTATCAGCATCGAGATGCTGACTTCAAAGCATGGCTGGCCCGTGTAGGAGGAAGCAGGCATTGTCAGACTCTGCCGGGAAGAACGGAACGTAAGCCTCAGCCTTATCGTTACAAGCTAGTATGCGTTTCCTGTAAACAGGAGTATATGCGCAAGCGTAAGATGAATCCTCAGCGGTATCGCTGTGGGAAATGTGGAGGGAAGCTTCGCCTGTTGGCACTTGACGGCACCCCCTGAATCATGGTAAATTAACCATACTGTAAGATAATTTACAGTAATGTTCCCTGATAGCTCAGTTGGTAGAGCACTCGACTGTTAATCGAGTTGTCACAGGTTCGAGTCCTGTTCGGGGAGCCATGGAGAGGTACCCAAGTGGCTATAAGGGGACCCTCTGCTAAGGGGTTAGGCTGCGAAAGCGGTGCGAGGGTTCGAATCCCTCTCTCTCCGTTGGTATTTTAAGTAGAAAAAGGACGCTCGTATGCATTGTAATGATGCTTGCGAGCGTCCTTTTCGTCTATATCTGCTTTGAGAATAACGGTGGACTGAAATCGTTTAAATGGAGAGGGGATGTGCTGCGTACAGCTTGAAGCGGCGTTAGCCTGTCTTGTACGCAGCCATGACTTCTATTTCACGGTGTCAGCCTCGACTGTCTTGAGTATGTTCAACAGAGCATGAGCGACGCCATCTTCCGCATTAGTCAGAGTCACTTGGGAGCAGACGGCCTTGATGTCGTCTTTTGCATTGCCCATGGCAATGCCTGTTCCTGCCATTGTCAGCATGGAGATATCATTGTAGCTGTCCCCAATCGCTACGGCTTCCTGCATGGGAATGCTCAGATGATTCGCCAGATAACGCAATGCATTACCTTTAGACGCATCCCTATGCTCGACTTCAAAGTTACGGTCTGAAGAGATGACCATGTTTAGGCCCTGAAAACCTCGATAACGCTCACGACCCCGCTCTAATTTGGCTTGATCAAAGGAGAAACAGAGCACGTTATAAATCTCTACATCCAGTGGAATGTCCTCATATGAAGCGATCCGGGTATGTCCGGTCTGTTCATATTGTTTTTCAGCTGCATGTAATAAAGTATCCAGCGAAATATCCGGGTTGGAGCTCAGCAAGCGGTCCATTTCAACAGCAAGCAGCTGATGTCCGTTTTGTGGAGAATAAATCGCGCGGTCTGTCATGACCTCATAGTAAAAGTCGTTGTCATGCAGCCAGCTCAGCACTTCAAACGTTTCACTGCGGCCCATAGGAGTAGAGGTTAACTGACGACGATGCACATCGTGTACGGTTGCGCCGTTTGCTCCAATGACGGGAGTTACAAGCTCTGCTTCCTCTAGCTTCGTCCAGGCGTCATAAGCGGCTCTACCAGTGGCAATTGTCACCTGAACGCCTTGCTGCTGTGCTTGGCGTATAGCCTCCGCGTTCACTTTGCTTATTTTTCCTTCCTCGTTCAGCAGTGTTCCATCCATATCAATCGCAAACAGTTTCATTTCTCTCCAACTCCTGTCTTTCGATATCTCTGTGATAAATCTTGAGTTCTAGCTAAGCAGTTTCATATTTTATGAGGGTACAACAACTTCAACATCATAATGTTGCAAAATTTCCAGCATCGCTGGTTCTGGCAATCTGTCGGTAATCACGATATTAACTTCAGACAGATCGGCAAAACGATATGGAAAATTGATCCCGAATTTCGAATGGTCCGCAAGGATGATCACCTGATCTGCCTGCTTCATCATCTGATGCTTCAGCATACCGTCTTCTTCATGAATTAGGCTTAGTCCGTGGGCAGATATACCACCAATCCCGATAAAGGCTTTGTCTACAAAATAGTGAGACAAAGTGGCGATCACGGAGGAGCCATATACATATCGGTGTTCTTTTTGCAGGCGGCCTCCCAACAGATGTATGGAGACACCGTCTTTTCCAGATAGCACGTCAGCCTGATTGATTGAATTGGTGATGACCGAACATTCCTGCACATTCAGTCTTTCTGCACACGCCTGTACGGTGGTAGAGGAATCCAATATAATACGATCCTTATCTCGTACCATGCTGGCAGCCAGCTGTCCGATCACTTGTTTCTCCTCGGATACAGTAAGTAGTCTTTCGTTATAATTTCCAATTGGATCGTGATGAAGTGTAGGGAGAAGAGCGCCACCGCGGGTGCGAATAATTTTTTGATGTTCTTCAAGTTTTACGAGGTCTCGACGAGCCGTATCTCGTGAAACATTAAAAAATTCACAAATATCATCCACCGAAATACGTTTATGAAGCTGTAAGTAATCAACGATTTTTAACATTCGTTCTTCCTGATACATAGAAAGCTCCTCTGATATATAATTATTTCGGTATCTTGTAAGTGATTATAAGTAAATACAAGTGATATTGCAATCATTTATCGCTGTTTTCAGAATTTCAGTGATTGAAGATAAGGAATTGTAAGTTAATATGCATTTTGTACTTATAAAAACTGCTTTTTTAAAAATTTTAGAAATAAGTATTGCCATTCGTTATTCTATTTGATATACTCTTTCTTGTCGCCAAGTTGGCGCATAATAATAAGGCCCGTTGGTCAAGGGGTTAAGACACCTCCCTTTCACGGAGGTAACAGGGGTTCGAATCCCCTACGGGTCATTGTTGTCTTTATAGACTACATGTTGCATGCTTAAGGGAAATTCCTGAGGTCTGGTCTAATGGCGGACAGCTTGGATGAACAGCATGAGCCATTAGCTCAGTTGGTAGAGCACCTGACTTTTAATCAGGGTGTCGAAGGTTCGAGTCCTTCATGGCTCACCATTTATATTTTGTTATGCGGTCGTGGTGGAATGGCAGACACGCTATCTTGAGGGGGTAGTGAGCGTACGCTCGTGGAGGTTCGAGTCCTCTCGACCGCATCAATGGAATAAACGGAAAAGTCTCTCGCGGTAGAGGCTTTTTTTATTTGTGTAGTGATGTAATAAAGTAATCATTATGATGAAATAATGATTCCATAGTATAATATAACGCCATAATGTTATAGAATGATAAGTATAAACTTATGAAGTGACGGTGAAAAATATGGACACTCAACTGTTAGGGAATATATCAGAAAATATTTTGGGCTTGTTTCCGATTGTGAAGAAGAAATTTTTCACCTACGGTCCGCTCGATTTCCCATTACATTTGTCGCCTAATAACTTTCAGGTATTACTGCTTCTGCGTGAGGTGCGCTTGTCTACGGTATCTGATTTATCCAAACAGCTTAATGTCTCACGTCCGAACATGACTCCTCTTCTGGACAAACTGGTGGAGCATGGGTTGGCTGACCGCCAGTCGTGTGATTCGGATCGCAGAGTCGTGAATGTGGCGATTACACAGGAAGGCGATGCTTTTTGTGAACAGGTATTTCATACCTTCTCCAATAAAATTCAAGAAAAACTGGTGTATCTGCCAGAAGAAGATTTATTGCATCTGAGCGAAACTTTGAATGAATTGAAGCATATCTTACTTAAAATCGACAACGCTGCTACGTGATTAGCGTAAGTGAACTGGCTTAAAGACCGCCCTTTCTTCGGAAAACAGGCGGTTTTTGTTGCGTGTTGTGGTATAATGGAAACCAACATACATAATTCGGTAATTTTAGCATACGTGATCTTTGAAATGGGAACAGAGAACATGATATCGTTATTTGAGAGCCTGCTAGGGAGGAAGGAACTTCTATGCAATCTATTTACCATCGCATTGAGGAACTCATCAAGGAACGGGGAATGACGAAAAAGGCGTTCTGCCAGCAGTTAGGCATTAGTACAGGGAACTTCGGGGATTGGAAAAGAGGAAAAACGACGCCGGGCACGAATAAACTCATTGAAATCGCTTCTTTTTTTGATGCCAGTCTGGATTGGATTATGCTGGGTCGAGATGTACAGGGTGAGGTGCTGAAGGAGTCGCAAGACCCTTATTTTTTTGACGCTTCAGGGCAACTGAATTGCCAGGGCGAACCGCTTAGTGAGGCGGAAAGAAATTTTATACTTGAGTATATTGAATTTACCCGCTTTCGTAAAGAGAAAAACCAGCGCAATTCTACTATGGGGTAATGGTTGCTTAGGATTTGATGAGGATTACTAATGAGTAAGGCTGAAAAATGAAAATTATTTCAGAAAAAGTTACTGTGTCGGAGGGGAAACATTTTGGGAGATCAAACTATTTATCAGCGGATTGAAGCTTTGATTAAGGATCGCGGAATGACCAAGAAGGCATTTTGCGAAAAACTTAAAATCAGTTCAGGGAATCTCGGTGATTGGAGAAGAGGTAAAACAACGCCGGGTACCACCCATTTGATTCAGATTTCGGACTTTTTTAATGTATCGCTTGATTGGTTAATGAAAGGGATCAAGCCAGGGGAAGGCGTACTTCAGGAGCAGAAGGCTGCTTATTTTTTTGGAGTGATGGGGCCACTGAATTGCCAGGCAGAAGATCTTGAGACGGAAGAACAGAATTTTATTTTAGAATATGTTGAATTTGCGAAATACCGTAAGCAAAAAAGTGAGAAGGATAAAACAAAGCCGGAATAATTTTTTGGCTAAAGATCGTCTGGGTTGAAAACCCGTAAACGAACTGGAGGGGTTTGGTCAAGACCCCATTTTATAGACACTGAAAAAAGACCCTAGGCTATAAGCTGCTTCCGATACTCATTCGGAGGCAGCTTATTTAACTTTCGTTGTGGTCGACACTGGTTGTAAAATTGGATATATTCTTTTATTCTCCTTTGTGCCTCGTCCATATTTCGGGTATCATATGGGTAGAGCCCTTCCGTTTTGAGATGCGAGAAGAAGCTCTCCATAGAGGCATTATCATAACAATTGCCTCGGCGAGACATGCTGATTCGGGCGCCAACCTTTGGCAGCATGTCGTGGTACGCATGGGACGTGTACTGGAATCCCTGGTCGCTGTGAACGATGAGGCCAGTCACGTCTTTTTGCTGTTTCCAGGCTTGTCGAAATGTCTGTAAAACCAGTTCGTTATCATTTCTATGGCTCATCTGGTACGCGATAATTTCGTTATTGAACAAGTCTTTAATCGCAGACAGATATAGCCAGCAATCCCCCACACGATATTGCGTGATATCTGTGACCCATTTTTGGTTAGGTTTGGCCGCCTTGAAATCCTGTTTTAGCAGATTTTTCGCCACACGACCTTCTGTAGAAGAAGCATAGTTACAGCGATGCTTCCGGCGAATTTGTGAGCGGATCCCCAAGACCTGCATGAGCCGGAGTACCTTTTTATGGTTCATCCAGACTCCATGATCGTGCTGCAAAAATAGTTGAATTTGGCGATAGCCGTAGACTCCGTTATACTGCTCATACACTTTCTTCACAAGAGCTTTCGCGTCCTGATCCCGATCAGTTCCTCTCCGTTTTAAGAAGGCGTAATATCCACTTCTGGAGACTTTGAAAAGCGTACACAGTTTGCTAATAGGGTAGTCTTTCGCAGCTTTCTCAATGGTTACGTATTTGTGTGCTTCATCTCCTGTATCCAGATTTCCAAACACTTTTTTAGCATGTCGTTTTCTCGTTTTAGCTTCTGTATATACCTATCCTGGTCGATATACTCCTTACGCCGTCCTCGCTGGTCCATCAGTCCGAATTCACCGAGCTGCTTGTATTTGCGCATCCATTCTTTTAATCGATGTCGATCTGCGATCCCAAACTTCTCCATGAGCCTACGATATGTCCAACCTTCTTTGATATGGAGCCGTATGGCCTCTACCTTGGTTTCAAACGTATATTCGTTAAACTTTGTTCCTTTTTTCGCTGGCATAAAAAATGCACCCCCTAGATTTCATCGGATAAACCAGGGGTTTATTCCAATGTCCATTCTAAGGGGTGCACTTCAGTTCGCTTTACGGGTTTATTTGGTTTCTTGGTGATATGGAATGACCTATATGTAACTGGAATGCTTGTTGGGTTTAGAGTGGCGATGCCTCCTTATAATCGTTATCGTCGATGTTCAGAATTGCAGCAACTTGTTTTCTGTACCTTTGTGCTTTGCGGGTGCCGTGAATCAGATTGGACAAGCGTGAAGGCGGAATGTTGTGTGTCTCACAAAATGTTTTCTGATCCAGTCGAAGTTCGACAAGCCGTTGTTTGATGGCCCACCCGAAGGAGGTGACAGGCATTTTGTTGTTCAAGAGAAATCGCCCCTTACGGATTCTTGCGGAATAATTGGTGTGTTATAATAATCATCAGTAAACATGTTAGAATTAACCATCTAAAACTATGATACACTTTTATACGTGTTTTTACAATCGTAAATACGTTATTTTGTTGAATTAATTACTTAATTAAGTGCTAGGTGGTTCTGATAATCGATCTAGAGTCTACTAATGGTGTGAATTTCGATTATATGTGGATAAAAAACACTCTGCCACCTGAGGAAAGGGACAGAGTGTTCTTGGTGTTGCTGCCACATTAGCGAAACGACGCATCAGGGGGATGCTGGAAGGCGTTTGAATAGACCTGAGGAGGAAAACAGTCTAGGCTCATCCAATTGGCTATTATGGCTCATATAAAGCGGTAGAGTGATGTAGGAGCTGGACCAATGTCTGTGAAGAAGGCGACGCTGAAATGTGGTTGGCTCAGGTTCGTTAAGCTTCTTCCATGCGGAGAGCAGCTCGTTGGTCATACGCTCCATAAAAGGGTTCTTTTCCTCATAGGGAGGATTGAGTAGTTTGAAGGCATCTTCCACACAGAAGGACACCGCTGCGCCAAGATAGCCGTGAACGGTCTGTTCTACATCGTTTCCGAGAAGGAAGTTAATCCAGGTGTGAACGGTAGCGAGTGTGCCAATTGCATTGTATTGAATGAGTATGGATTCCAACTGGTCAAATTCAAGCCAAGGATAAAGAGCCTTAGCGAGCTTAAGTAGACGCTGATCGGATAGACGCAACTCCTTCACATGCTGCAATGAGGGACGTTGGGTATGCAGCATCTTATCAATGAGAGCGATTCGCCAACCGTCATTCTGCTGGATGGCGACATACAGACTTTTGATAGCCATGCCGTCAACGGTTGTAAATTGAGGATACAAATCATCCAGCATGTAATGTTCCAGGTCTTGTAGACTGTTCAAATGTCCGTTGCGGAATAGTTTCTCCAGTCCGTTAAAACGGGTGAAGCCACCAACAGGTAGGGAAGGGTCCAACAATAATGCATAGTTCAGCAAGCGGTTGCCTTTATGCAGGGCGGTTCGCCTCCTCGAAGTGAATCATTATGTTATATTATTTTACTCTTTACTTAGGGACAACGAAAAAATTCGAAATATATGTAATATATATTTACATTTTAGCAGTATTTGTGTCAAATTAAATATTATTATCACTTTTATATGTTAGATAAAATAACATATAAAATAATTATTATATTTTTGTTTACAAATAGTTGATGAGAGAGTATAATAAATCTGTTGCCTCAATACATTATGATTTGCGGTCGTGGTGGAATGGCAGACACGCTATCTTGAGGGGGTAGTGGGCGTACGCCCGTGGAGGTTCGAGTCCTCTCGACCGCATTATATGCAAGACCTAGTTAAAAAAGCATCCTGACACGGTTTACGTGAAGGGATGCTTTTTTTGTTTTAATAACTGTGATAAAGAAGAATATCAGTTTTGCTGCAAAAGCTTCTCTATATCTCCCGCCAACTTATCTGGAGTGGTTTGCGGTGCATAGCGCTTAAATACGTTACCTTCTCGTGTAATTAAGAATTTAGTAAAATTCCATTTGATCGCTTTGGACCCTAGTACCCCCGGAGCTGTTTGGGTCAGGAAGCGAAATAAGGGGTGCGCTTGATCGCCATTGACATCTGTCTTGGCGAACATCGGAAAGGTAACACCATAATTGATCTGGCAAAACTCGGAAATCTCCTCGCTGGAACCTGGCTCTTGTTTGGCGAATTGGTTGCTGGGAAATCCCAAAATTTCGAGCCCCAGTTCATGGTACTGGTCATATAGCTCTTGTAACGCTTTGTATTGGGGGGTTAACCCGCATTTGCTGGCTGTGTTCACAATAAGCAGAACATTCCCTTTATATGTGGATAACGGAATTGGTTTCCCTTGCAGGGTTTGCGCATCATATTCATAAACGGTCATAGTATCTCTCCTCATTCAATATTCAGCAATTAAATTGTAAGCAATTCAAAGTAAGGTTGCAAGTCTGGAAAAGCTGTATTAAGCCTTTAGCCGCTGTAAATTCGTATTTTGTTCAAAACAGTAAATCGCACTGCAAATGGAGCGAATTAAGGTGTTTCTTCTTATAAAAGCGGGTTCAATCGGTGTTTAGCTGGTACATATAGCGTATTTTCTTCTCGTTTTACAAAAAAAGGTCAAAAAGGCTCTACCCTACGCCAATATTGACATGCTTGTCATTTTCAAAAAGGGATGAAAAACAGAGATTGAAGGAGCTGTGAGTAGCATAGTTGTATTGTAAGCGTTATTATTAATCTTCTATGCTCTAAAGGCCGATTTATAACCCCGCAGTTGAGCTTTACAGTCTTCCATGCGCGGGTGTATGATTCAAGACGTAATTTCAAATTAACTTGAATGAAGCAACAACGAAATGTCTATAGCGCTAAATTTTGCAGTTGCAAAAGCGGGGGAACCAATCGAGACTGTACGGCTTGCCGTGTGTCTCATGGGGGTGAATTTTCCGGTCAAGTGCCAGAAATAGGGCGACTCTCACGTCCGAATCCGACAGCTAACCTCGTAAGCGTACAGGGAGAGGCAACAAACCGCCGTGTGCAGCCATGGTTTATTTTATCATGGATATGTAAGAAGCCGGAGGAAAGCCTTTTTCCTTCGGCTTCTTTTTGTTGTCTTTTTATACCGGGAGAGGAGCTACTGATGGAAGGTCGGTTAATTATTGTCACTGCACCGAATGAAGCGGGCAGAAGTTTTGTGAAATTGCTTATTTTCAAAAAATTGGCGTTTGCAGTTCTGACGAATAGCGCCCAGGAGGAACGACAGCTCAAGAAAATGGGTGTGGAGCACATTGTCCGCATCAATACCATGCAAGCGGGAAAATGGAATTTTCCAAAAAAAGAAATTGGTAGTGTGTATTTGTTCGAGAACAGCTTGAATCTGACTTGCCGTTTCCTGCAAATATGTCGGCCGCTAACATCGGAATCGATCTATGTTATTACGCACGGCTGTAATCCACAAGGAATTTATCGAGGATTGGGAGCGGACCATGTGATCTACACATTGAACGGAGAGGTGGGTTTTCTGCTGAACGGATAAGCACTTATAACATAGTTGTTTTATGATTTTATGATGAAATAGGAATGGCGATCTGAGGACCGATACGGAGGGTATAAACATGATGGATATATACATGCTGCTCGTCATGGCTGTGAGTTATGGAGTGATACTGCTGTTTGTACGCTGGTGTGATGCGCAGACCTCTAAAGGAGGACGAAGAGGATGATCGTTATACTTGGGCTTACGGCTATTGTGTTTATGTATTTAATCTACGCACTCCTGAACCCTGAAAAGTTCTAGTCAGCTATAGGGGATAGAGCGGGCGGGAACAACAGATCATGAATATTAAGCATCATAGGTAGCAGGTTTTCGCAAACGTGTGCACACGTTTGGTGCTCTGGAAGCAGGTCTGTTGTTCCAAACGCAGGAGCATTTTGAAGGAGGAATAAAGGATGGAGCTGCTTCAAATTGGAATTGTGATCGTTATATTGCTGCTCTTGGTAAAGCCAATGGGTACATATATGTATCATGTATTCTCGAATGAACCCAATCGGACGGATCGGATTTTTGGCAGAACAGAAAAGCTGATTTATAAGGTAGTAGGCTTGAAGAAAGTGGAGAGCATGCGTTGGACTACGTATGTTATGAGTTTCATTGCTACGAACGCCGTGCTTGTGGCAATCAGCTACTTGCTGTTGCGTTTACAGGGAATGCTTCCCGGTAATCCGGCTGGAAACAGTAATATGGAAGCATCACTAGCTTTTAATACGGTAATCAGCTTTATGACGAATACGAATCTCCAACATTATAGCGGAGAAAGCGGGCTTACGTATCTGACACAGATGGCGTTCGTCACGATGATGATGTTCACTTCGGCTGCTTCCGGTTTTGCGGTTGCTGCGGCTTTTATGAGAGGATTGACGCGGCGCGGTGAAGGAATGGGCAATTTCTTTCAAGATTTTATTAAAGCCATTATAAGAATTTTCCTGCCGCTGGCCTTTGTGCTTACGCTGGTGCTGGTTGGATTGAAGGTACCCCAGACGCTACAGCCTACGGCGGATATTACGACGCTGAGCGGAACACAGCAGCAGATTTCTATGGGACCCATTGCTTCTCTGGAGTCCATCAAGCATTTGGGGACAAACGGGGGTGGTTATGCGGGAGCTAACTCTGCGCACCCTTTTGAAAATCCAAGTCCTTGGACGAACGTGCTGGAAATTTTGGCAATGTGGGTAATGCCGGCTTCGTTGCCGTATACCTTTGGATTGTTTGCCCGTAATCGTAAGCAGGGCTGGATTATTTTTAGCTCCATGATGGTATTGTTTCTTATTTTTCTATCCATTACGTATGTGTCTGAGAAGACAGGTAATCCGTTAATCCAGACACTGGGTGTGGATGCTTCTCAGGGAAGCATGGAAGGGAAAGAGGTTCGTTTCGGCATTGGACAATCGGCTTTATTCACTGCGGTCACAACAGCGGCAACAACAGGTTCGGTCAATAATATGCATGATACACTAACCCCACTGGGTGGTATGGCTGCTTTGGGAGAAATGATGCTAAACGTCATTTTTGGCGGCAAGGGTGTCGGGCTGATGAATATGCTGATGTATGCGATTCTGGGTGTGTTTATATGCGGACTGATGGTCGGGAGAACTCCGGAATTTATGGGAAGGAAAATTGAAGGTAAGGAAATGAAGCTGATCGCGATTGCCATTTTGGTACATCCGTTTCTCATTCTCGCCCCAACTGCACTTGCATTTATGAGTCATTGGGGATACGATGCGGTCACTAACCCTGGGTATCACGGGTTGACTCAGGTGCTCTATGAATATGCGTCATCTGCCGCAAATAACGGTTCGGGATTTGAAGGTCTTTCGGATAACAACGTATTTTGGAACATGACAACGGGGATGGTTATGTTCTTCGGACGATATGTATCTATGATTGCATTGTTGGCTGTGGCGGCTTCGCTGAATGCCAAAGCACCGACTCCGGTGACGACGGGGACACTGCGCACGGACAACAAGTTATTTGGAGCCATTCTGATCGGGGTCGTGCTGCTGATTGGTGCGTTAACCTTTTTACCCGTCATCGTATTGGGACCTGTTGCTGAATTTTTGACCATGTGAAGAAGAAAATGAGAATGGATGAACGGGGTGTTTGGATCATGAAGGAACAACGCAAACACATGCTGGACAGAAGCATCTTGAAGCATGCGATCAAGGATAGCTTTATAAAATTAAATCCGATGATTATGATGAAAAATCCTGTCATGTTCGTCGTGGAGATCGGTACATTGGTCGTGCTGCTCATGTTACTGCTTCCCGGTTATTTTGGAACTGGCAAGGAAATGGGCTTTAACCTGGCCGTGTTTGTTATTCTGTTGTTTACGTTGCTTTTTGCTAATTTTGCCGAAGCGCTCGCGGAGGGGCGGGGTAAGGCACAAGCTGCCTCTTTAAAAAAATCCAAGCAGGATACACAAGCTAACAAGCTCATCGGAAATGACATTCAGGTGGTTAGCTCAACCGAATTGCGTAAGGGGGACGTGGTTATTGTCTCCCAGGGCGAAATGATTCCAAGCGATGGTGAGGTCATTGAAGGTCTGGCTTCGGTGGATGAATCTGCAATTACGGGAGAATCGGCTCCGGTCATCAAGGAATCGGGTGGTGATTTTTGCTCGGTAACCGGCGGGACGCGGGTAGTCAGTGACCGGATTAAGGTGCGAATTACGACAGAGCCGGGCGAGACATTTATTGATAAAATGATTTCGCTCGTGGAAGGCGCACAGCGGCAAAAGACGCCGAATGAGATTGCACTGAACACTTTGCTGATTAGCTTGACGATTATTTTTCTAATTGTGGTGGTTACGCTAGCGCCGATTGCCCGTCATTTTAACATTGATTTGCCTGTTCCTGTGCTGATTTCGTTGCTAGTCTGTCTGATTCCGACCACGATTGGAGGACTGCTGTCAGCTATCGGGATTGCTGGTATGGACCGGGTCACCCAGTTTAACGTGCTGGCCATGTCAGGTAAGGCGGTAGAAGCTTCTGGGGATATCAACACGATGATTCTGGATAAAACAGGTACAATCACCTTCGGTAACCGAATGGCGAGTGAATTCGTGCCTGTGGAGGGCGTGAAGAAGACAGAGTTAGTGAAGTGGGCAGCGATTAGCTCTATGAAGGATGAGACGCCAGAGGGCCGCTCGGTTCTCGAATTGATGCGCAAACAGGAGCATACGTTGGATGCATCCTTGGCAGCAGGTGGAACCTTTATCGAATTCAAGGCGGAGACACGGATGAGTGGTCTGGATCTGGCCGATGGACGAAAGGTACGCAAGGGCGCGGTGGATTCTGTTCGGCAATGGATCGTATCGCAAAACGGCAGTGTTCCAGCCGATCTGGAGGAAAAAGCCAATCAGGTAGCCTCAGAAGGAGGTACACCGCTGGCAGTCGCGCTGGATGATCAGATATACGGCATTATTTATTTGAAGGATACAGTGAAGCCAGGCATGAAGGAACGGTTTGATCAGCTCCGGGAAATGGGTATCCGTACGATCATGTGTACCGGAGATAATCCGCTGACGGCAGCTACAATTGCACGAGAAGCGGGTGTGGACGACTTTGTAGCTGAGAGCAAGCCGGAGGACAAAATCGCGGTTATCCGACGTGAGCAGGAACAGGGAAAGCTGGTTGCCATGACCGGAGACGGCACCAATGATGCACCTGCACTGGCGCAAGCGGATGTCGGTCTGGCCATGAATAGCGGCACAGTCGCGGCCAAAGAAGCAGCTAATATGGTGGACCTGGATTCCGATCCGTCCAAAATTATTGAGGTGGTCGCGATCGGCAAGCAGCTGCTTATGACGCGCGGAGCATTGACAACGTTCAGCATTGCGAACGATATTGCCAAATATTTTGCCATCATCCCGGCGATGTTCATGCTGGCCATTCCACAAATGGGCGCTTTGAACGTCATGGGGCTTGGCTCCCCGCTGTCCGCTATTTTGTCGGCGCTGATCTTTAACGCGGTTATTATTCCGCTTCTGATTCCGCTAGCCATGAAGGGCGTGAAGTATAAGCCGATGAGCTCGGATCGCCTGCTGGGACGGAATTTGCTGATTTACGGTCTGGGCGGTATGGTCGTACCGTTTGTCGGCATTAAGGCCATTGATTTGCTGGTGCATTTGTGGATTTAGCGCAGAAAGGGTGAACGACATGAGTGGTTTTTATCGGATGATGTCTGGACGCAGATTTGCTGCGCACGAAAAAGCTGAATCTGGCGGGCAAGGTCATAACAAACGTACAGGGACCGGGACAGTGTCGGAAGGACAACCGGAGAGACAAGAGATGCGAGGAAGTACAGTTATTGGAGTGGCTTTGCGAACATCGGTGCTGATGATTCTCTTGTGTGGTTTGGCATATCCGCTAGTCAGTACAGGAGTAGCGCAGGTTCTGTTTCCGCAGCAAGCAAACGGCAGTATGCTCCGTGACGCAGAGGGACGGGTGGTCGGCTCCGAACTGATTGGGCAGTCCTTTGCCGATTCGGCGTTTTTTCAAGGTCGGGTATCGAGCGTTGATTACAATGGGGCTGGTTCAGGCTCAAGCAACTACGCGCCGTCGAATCCGGCCTTGATACAGCGAGTCAAGGACTCTATTGCGGATTGGCAGAAGCATAACCCAGATGTACCCGTCAGTCAGGTTCCGGTGGACCTGATTACGAACTCCGGCTCCGGTCTGGACCCGCACATCTCGCCACAGGCGGCACGAGTGCAAATTCCGCGCATTAGCGGCTTGACGGGTATCCCGCAGGATCAACTGAGAGCACTGGTGCAGGAGCAGACAGAAGGCCGCAGCGCCGGGGTATTCGGCGAGCCGCGTGTGAACGTGCTCAAGCTGAATCTCGCGCTTGAGGCGCAAATGAAGGTAGAGCCTGCCAAGCGTTGAGTATTCTTTATGTATACAGGACAAATAAAATAGGATGAACAAAAAAAGGTATCTCGCTGCCATTGGGGCTAGTGAGATACCTATTTAATATATTCATATTTGGCTACCGATTAACCTGAAATCGTTTGGATGATGAGCACTACATTCAAGATGATAATGACAGCGGTCACGATCCAGGTTAATACTTTTTGCCACATTTTATTTGCGAATTCACCCATAATCTTTTTGTCGCTGGTAAAGAGCAGTAATGGAATGATGGCAAAGGGAAGCTGGATGGACAGGATGACCTGGCTCAGCACAAGTAGTTCCTCCGCACCTTTTTCACCTGCGATGGCAGTGACGATGACCGCTGGAATGATCGCGATGAGGCGGGTCACTAGACGACGCAACCAAGGTGAAAGACGAAGATTCAAAAAGCCCTCCATCACGATTTGTCCAGCTAAAGTGCCTGTAACGGTTGAATTTTGACCTGAGGCGAGTAACGCCACCCCAAATAGTATGCTCGCAAGCGTGGTTCCCAGAAGTGGCGAAAGCAGATAATAGGCATCACTAATTTCGGCTACATCTGTTCTTCCTGCCGTATGGAATACAGCAGCTGCCACGATCAAGATGGCGGCATTAATAAATAAAGCGAACATCAGCGCTATACTGGAATCCCAAGTTGCAAATGTAATAGCTTCCCGTTTACCTGCTGAAGTCTGCTCAAATTTGCGAGTTTGTACAATAGAAGAATGCAGATACAGGTTATGCGGCATTACAGTAGCGCCCATAATACCGATGGCAATATACAGCATGCTTGGATTCGTCAAAATTTGCGAGTCTGGTACAAAGCCGCCCAATACGCCGCCCCATTCCGGTTGTGCCAAAATGAGATTAATCCCAAAACAGCCGGCAATCGTCGCCATCAGCACAATGACAAGTGTTTCCAATGCCCGAAAACCTTTGTTTTGCAGCAGTAAAATAAGCATGACGTCAAATGCGGTAATGATGACTCCGTATAGTAACGGTAGACCAAACAGCAACTTCAGCGCAATGGCTGAACCGATGACCTCGGCCAAATCCATGGCTGCAATAGCAATTTCGCACAAGAGCCATAAGCCGACGGCGACAGGACGACTGTAGGCATCACGGCACATTTGAGCCAAATCTTTACCTGTGGCAATGCCAAGCTTGCCGGATAAGGCTTGCAGCAGGATGGCCATCAGGTTGGAGATTAGAATGACACTAAGCAGCGTGTAGCCGAATTTTGATCCGCCAGCGATGTCTGTGGCCCAGTTGCCGGGGTCCATATAGCCGACTGCGACCATATAGCCGGGTCCAGCAAAGGCAAGAAACTTCCGAAACCAGGTTCCGTCTTTCGGGACGCTCAAGGAACGATTCACTTCCGACAGTGAAGCGATTTCCGCGAAGTTACCCTTTGTATTTTTCATACGCTTCACCTTCTTTATTGATGTTGAAATATATTATTAGTGACATAACGATTGTGTTATCCCTATTGTACACTTACAATAGTTTTTGTCTAGTGCAACTTTTGTGTGGTCAAGCAAGTTAATCGTATTTTTGAAGCAATATGGGCATCGTATAAAGCCGAACACTAGAAAAAACCAAGCTATATCGCTCTGAGGAGAGCAGCTTGGTCGTTTTGGATTTTTTTAAATTGTTGTCCATCTTCCGGGTGAACGCTGCTCCATATTTATCAATTTCCTTGTAGTTATTCGGACTGAAATGATAAATAGTCCGGTGCAATCCTTTTTCTTCGAATTTACGCGTTTCAGAAAAGGCTTCATTCTCCAAGTTCAGAATCGGAAGCATTTTGGTCATTTCTACGCCTGTAAGCTTTTCCAACGCTTTGGTATAGGGCATCACATGGACTCCCACCCCGCACCAACAAGTAGCCTACGATCTCGCGTACGACTGGGTTGTCAGTCATGGAAGTCTGAGCAGATACAATAAAATGATGCGAGTGAGCCTTCAAGACATATGTTGACGGCCCATCAAGCTAGGGGCTTATAACATATAGTGTAAACAAGGTGAGGTGGAACTAAACGATAAATGTACGGGTTAACAACCCTATTTCAAATGATTCATTTTATGTAGTTCGTTTAAAGTACATACGAGAAGGAAATCATGTATTAACATGACGATAGATTCCTGCGGAAAACAAATGATATAGAGAAGGAGAGATGAAATCATGGAAGCATTATACACAGCATCAGCAACGGTACATGGTGGAAGAGACGGTTCAGTCGCTTCATCCGATGGAGTTTTGAAGCATAAGCTCAGCACGCCGAAGGAACTGGGTGGCGCAGGTGGAGAAGCTACGAATCCGGAGCAATTGTTTGCGGCAGGCTATGGTGCCTGCTATGAGAGCGCATTGGCTAATGTGGCCCGGAAGGCTAAGGTGAAGGTAGACAATGTTGAGGTCACCAGCCACGTATCTATCGGCAAGGACCCAAGCGATGGCGGCTTCCAGCTGGCGGTACGTCTGGATGTGAAAATACCCGGTATTGAACGCGCCCAGGCCGAAGATCTGGCACGCCAAGCGCATGATTTTTGTCCGTATTCCAAAGCAACACGCGGTAACATTGATGTCGAGCTTAATGTCATTTGACTGCATTTCTATAACTTTTACACTCTGGCCGCCGATTTATCGGTGGCTTTTGCACATAGATCTTGATTCGCTGAGATTTGCGACCATTTGACATCATCGCCAAAATTCATTAAGATGGCTTAGGTGATTCTGGTCATCAGGTACGAAACAAATTTGAAAAATACGGGTGATATGATGTCTTACAGACCGAATATTGTTAATTTCACGCTGGCTGGCAGCAACGAAAAAGAAGGGCTTTATGAGTTTAAAATGAGTTTGGCCGATGGAACGGAGTGCCGCGTTTTTTCTCAACGTAATCCGGAGTGGACCTTGACGAATATTAGTCGACTGCTAACGACGCCTTGCCCGGTATGCCATAAGGATTTTATCTGCAAGTGTATGGATAAGTTCCATGAGGAGTTTTTAGAGCAAATTAATACGAAACAGCTGTTTGAGAAAGCATTGAGCTAGTTTTTCGAACAGGTAAAGACTATACATTTCTAAACAAGCGTCGGATACTTTCGGCGTTTTTTTGTTTATATTCATATGGTTGCGTTGCTGGTATTCATGCCGTTGATTTTCTTGGAGGTGAAAAGCATTTATGAACCAGACTGATCATGCTCATTTAGATCATTCCATTGTGTTGTTAGATGGGGTATGCCACTTTTGTCAGGGAGCTGCCCGCTTTATTATCAAGCGTGACCCTAAGGGAACATTTCATTTTGGTTCCCTGCAATCCGAGGCAGGACAAGAACTATTACGTGCAGGAGGACTATCTACAGATCAGCTGGATACGTTCGTGCTGATTGAAGACGGTACGTATTATACAAGGTCCACCGCGGCTTTGCGAATTGCCAAACGTCTTCGTTTTCCATACCCGCTGGCCTATGTGTTCATCCTGGTTCCCCGCTTTGTGCGCAACGCTGTCTATAACTGGGTGGCGCGTAACCGATATCGTTGGTTTGGCAAGGATGAAGAGGATCAATGTCTGATCCCCCCACCAGAAATTAGACAACGATTTTTTTAGAGGTTGTTCAAAAAGTCGTCTTTCCATAACGAAGCTACTCAAGAAGCGGATTCGACGTCGAATCTTGAATTCAGCCGGGCTTTCCGTTGCTCACGTAGATCTGTCTACGCTCCGCTACTCAGTCCCTAGCTTCATCCAACCTTCTCGGTCCTGAAAAGCCGACTTTTTGAACACGCACTTTTAGTTGCTTTTTTAAGTCTCTTTTTTGGAGCGATGTCTACGAATTAGTAAGATCACAGCGATCACGATTAGTATCAGGCTCGTAACAGCTACATACACGATATGTCGTACATTGGGTACGTTAACAGACAATTTTAGCTCGTTAGATTCCAAAGGAGCAATGTCCCAATACAGTGTTTTTCCGTCTTCCGACACACGGTCCGCATTATTGGTAGCAGGTTGGATAGGTAAGGATAGGCTGAAGTTAAGATCCAGCTGCCGCTCCAGTAATTTGCGCGCAAACACATTCATTTGCTCAAATTTGTCACTCATTCCTTGAGCTTCTTCAGGAAGCATCCGTGGTAGATCGAGCTTCATGGTAAGATCAATATTCGTTGTGAAAAAATGTTGGCTCACAGCGCGCTTTATTTCTAATCCCTCAGGTAGATTTAATCCCTGACTGGGATTTTTTTTGTTTGTGCTCCAATCTCCTTGATAATGCCCCTTGATTTGATATCCCTTTCTTCCCTGTTCAGCTAGCGGCTGTACATCTACATTGTTGCTTTGAATACGCTTGACTAATCGATCTAGCAGCCCGGGATTGTCCAACATCATCAGTGTCTGGTTGTTTACACTGAACGTTGCATCCAGATCTACACTTTGATCGAGATGAACATCTACATGGATGTCACCTCGAGCACAGGAAGTTAGGGCAAGCAGACAGCACACCAGCATAAAAATAAGCAGTATTTTTCGTATCCGAACTTGCCGACGTTTGTTCCGATAAGGGCTGTATCCTGTTGGCTCCATGACCTGCACCTCTTTATATGTATTCTTTGGTTTAACGATTGGATATCTTCTATATATTACACATTGGGAGAACGAAAATCGAACGGTATAACGAAATACATAAGAATTATATTTTTTAAAAATGTTTCCCTAGGTAAAAACTTTAGTGTATACTCTAAAATATAGTATTGATAAAAAATAATTGAATCAAGGAAATAGTTTGTCCCAAAACGAAGTTCAAAGGAGGATTTTAAAACATGAACAAGCAGTTTAAGAAGGCTTTGCCGCGATGGGTAACGACAGTTGGAGTATTGTCTCTAGCTCTGGTTTTAGTGACTGCATGTACCGATGCTAAGAAGAAGGAGCAGGGAACTGCGAGAGAATCAGGACAAAAAATAAAGGCTACGGCTACCATCGGTATGATCTCTGACATTGTCGGCAAGGTCGGCGGTAATCATGTGGAGGTCACGGGAATTATGAAGTCAGGCGTTGACCCGCATTTGTACAAGGCTTCTCAGGGAGATATGCGCAAGCTGGATCAGGCCGACGTTATTTTTTATAACGGGTTGCATCTGGAAGGAAAAATGCAGGACATTCTGGAGAAGATCAGCAAGCAAAAACCCGTCATACCCGTGTCCAAAAACATCGCACAGGATCAATTGCGTGCAGGTAGCCCGGAAATGGGATCTGAGCATGATCCGCATATCTGGTTTAACGTACAGAATTGGATGTCTGCGGTAGAAACCGTCAGAGATGAATTGTCGGCGCTAGACGTTGTTCATGCGGAGGAATATAAGGCCAACGCAGAAGCCTATCTTACTGAGCTGCGAGAGCTGGATGATTACACGAGAGAGCAGATTGCCAGTATACCGGAAGCCCAGCGCGTGCTTGTCACGGCACATGATGCTTTCGGCTATTTCGGAGATGCCTACCACATTCAAGTGAGAGGACTTCAAGGTATGAGCACAGAATCAGAAGCGGGTTCTCAAGATGTGACCAAGCTGCGAGATTATCTGGTCGAACATAAAATCAAGGCTATATTCGTAGAATCTAGTGTTCCGAGAAAGGCCATAGATGCGGTTATTCAGGGGGCCGCTCAGCAAGGTCATACAATTATGGTTGGTGGCGAGCTGTATTCGGATGCCATGGGTGAAGAAGGCACAGAAGATGGCACATATATTGGAATGGTCAAGCATAACGTTAATACGATTGTTAAAGCTCTTAAATAAGGAGGAAAAGATACATGGGGCATTCACCACTTGTCGTTCGTGATTTATCGGTAGCTTATCAAAAAAAGCCCGTTTTGTTCGATGTTTCCTTTGAGGTGCCGGAAGGCAAGCTGATTGGTATTATCGGCCCGAACGGGGCTGGGAAATCTACGTTGATCAAGGCAGCGCTTGGACTGATTCCAAAGCTTAGGGGCGAGGTGCTGGTCTACGGCAAGCCCTACAAGCAACAGTTGCTCAAGGTTGGCTATGTACCACAGCGGGAGTCGGTGGATTGGGATTTTCCGACGAACGCGCTGGATGTGGTTATGATGGGACGGTATGGCAGATTGGGCTGGTTTAAGCGTCCGGGTGCAGCAGATCGTCAGGCTGCGATGGAGAGTTTGGACAAGGTTGGAATGAGCAAATATGCAGACAGGCAGATTAGTCAATTGTCTGGCGGTCAGCAACAACGTGTTTTTTTAGCCAGAGCACTCGCGCAGGATGCTCAGCTTTATTTTATGGATGAACCGTTTGTCGGTGTGGACGCTGCAACAGAAAAAGCCATTATTTCGCTGCTCAACGATCTGAAACAGCAGGGTAAAACCGTACTTGTCGTTCATCATGATTTATCTACAGTCACGGATTATTTTGATCAGGTTATGCTGTTGAACGGGCATCTTATGGCGTTTGGAGAGACGACAGATATTTTTACCGAGGAAAATCTGCAGCGTACGTATGGCGGGCGTCTGAGTATACTCAAAACAAGCCCGGATTCCGGTACGATACTCGGAGTGAGGTGAGCAGTATGACAAGCTTGGCAACGCTTTTGACCGACCCGAATATGCAGTGGATTTTGCTGGGCTGTATTTTGCTCGGTTTAAGCAGCGGAGTGATTGGCAGTTTTATGTATTTGCGCAAGCAGTCGCTCATGGGAGATGCTTTGGCACATGCGGCTTTGCCGGGGGTATGTGTGGCTTTTATGATCACAGGTACAAAATCCGTGTTTGGATTTATGATTGGGGCCGCCATTGCAGGGATTGTTGCGACCTTTGCCATCAGTGCGTTAACCCGGTATTCACGAATTAAAAGCGATTCCGCGATTGCAGCGGTGCTGTCGGTATTTTTTGGCTTCGGCATTATGTTGTTGACCGAAATTCAGCATAGTGGCGCAGGCAACCAAAGCGGATTGGATAAATTTCTATTTGGTCAAGCTGCGGCAATGGTATTGTCTGATGTCTATACGATGGCGGTAATTTCGGTGGTACTCATCGGAATATGTATATTATTTTTCAAGGAATTTAAGTTGCTCAGCTTTGATCCCGGCTTTGCCCGCGGACTTGGTTATCCGGCAGGTTTGCTGGATAAGTTGTTGATGCTATTGATTGTCATTGCGGTGGTTGCTGGCATTCAGGCCGTGGGAGTCATTATGATGGCTGCCCTGCTGATTACCCCGGCCGTGTCGGCAAGATACTGGACAGAGAAGCTGGGTGTCATGGTGTGCCTATCAGGCTTGTTTGGTGCTATAGCAGGCCTTGGTGGGACGCTCATTAGCTCTCTGGGGCAAAATCTGCCTACAGGACCGTTATGTGTGTTGTGTGCGACTGTGGTGTTTGGAATGAGCTTGATTTTTGCGCCGCAGCGCGGGATGATCTCCAAGGCTATCGTTCGGTTGAACGCCAGAAAAAATCTGGAGCAGACAGTCGGAACACAGCCAAGGGAGGAGCGTGCCCTATGAGTTCATTTTATGTAATTTTGACGGGAATGTTAGTGGCAGGGGGATGTAGTATCGTTGGGTGCTTTCTCGTGCTCCGAAAAATGGCTATGATCGGTGATGCAATCAGTCATGCGGTACTACCGGGGATTGTCATTGCCTTTCTCATCAGCGGATCGAGGGATTCGGTGTGGATGATGTTTGGTGCGGCTGTGCTGGGTCTTCTAACGGTGTACCTAATTCAGCTATTCCAACAAAGCGGTCTGCAAAGTGATGCTGCCATTGGCGTGGTGTTTACGACATTGTTTGCTATCGGTGTTTTGCTGATCAGTGTGTTTGCTTCCAATGCCCATTTGGATATGGATCACGTTTTATATGGGGAAATTGCTTATGTGCCATGGAATACGCTAGAAATAGTCGGCTTCGATGTCGGTCCGAGGGCTGTGTGGATTACGGGCGCGATGTTTTTGATCAATTTGCTCGTGATAGGGGGCTTTTTCAAGCAATTTAAAATTACTTCCTTCGATCCCGCCTTGGCAGCTTCATTAGGCATTCCAGTTGTTTTTTTTCATTATCTGCTGATGAGTCTCGTCTCGCTAACGACGGTGGCGTCATTTGAGAGCGTGGGTGCAATTCTGGTGGTTGGCATGCTCGTTGTACCGCCGCTTACCGCTTATTTGCTGACGGAGAAGTTGTCCCGTATGATTGTATACAGCGTCGGATTTGGAGCCATCAGTTCGGTCGTAGGCTTTTACACAGCAAGTGTATTGGATGCTTCTATTGCGGCATGTATGCTATGTGTATCGGGTGTGTTGCTGCTTTTGGCTTTTCTCTTTTCCCCGTCTCACGGTGTGATATGGCAAAAGTTATTTCAACAACGGGGGATCGTTGGCGAAGTTGGCGAAGATAGCAAGTGATTGTAGGAAGTGATCCCATATGAGTTACCCAAAATAGCGTGTATTCAGGCATAAGAGACCTGAATGCACGTTTTTTTGCGCTTATACTGCCCTGCGCGGCTTTTTTTGGAGCAAACTTGATTGATCATCTTGAATTGATTGGGACACGGGAGTACATTCATTACAACCATATAAGAATGAACGGAATGAGCGGTTACGCTGCGGGGAGGAACGAAAGTGGAGAGCTTCAAACGTAAATCACCAGAGGAAATACTGGATTCGATTAACAAACTGCATCGAGGCAGACTCAAAATATACATGGGTGCGGTCAGTGGCTCGGGCAAAACGTATCATATGCTGCAGGAGGGACAATCGTTGCAGCATGAAGGTATTGATGTTGTAATTTGCGCGGTCTCAACCATGCAGCGGCCTGTGACTGTGGAACAGGTCGGCACGCTGGAGCGCGTGCCTAGTATTCATTGGATAAAAGATGGTGAGGAGCAAAAGGATCTGAATGTGGAAGCTTTGGTGGCACGAAATCCCGAGGTGGTACTGGTGGATCATTTGGCACATCATAACCGGAAAGACGCCCCATTTCCAACACGGCTGGAGGATATTCGGTATTTGCTGGAGCAGGGAATTAGCGTCATTACGACGGTTAATGTATATGAACTCGAAGGAATTACGGAGTGGGTATATCAGCTAACAGGCTTTGAAGCGGAATATACGGTTCCGGTTGATACACTGGAACTGGCGGATGAAATTCGTCTGATTGATGCCACCCCGGAGATGATTTTGGAACGGCTGGCGAAAGGCTACATGCATACGCCCAATCCTGAGATGTTTCACCGGGGAAATCTCGGTAAATTGCGTGAGCTTGCTCTGCGATTGGTAGCAGAGGATGTGAATGATTCGCTGGAACGACACCGGGAGGAGTTAGGCTTGCACGGGGCGTCAGGAGCGGCAGAGCGTATTTTGGTACCTGTTCAATATCATTGGAATGGGTCTATTTATGTACGTAGGGGAGAACAGGTCGCCAAGCGGTTGGGTGGAGATATGCTAGTGGTCTCCTTTGTCAGCTCGAAGCGCAGGCTGTCCAAGGAATCAGCAGCCTTCAAGCGTTCGATTGAGCAGTTGGCTGACAAGATCGGATCAACATTTGAAGAAATCCCGCTTTTTTCCCGCAGAAGGTTGCCTCGTCAACTGATTCATTATGCGGTGACGCACAATGTTACCCGAATTGTTATGGGGCATTCTCGGCAGACTCCGTGGCAGGAGCTGATGAAAGGATCGCTGGTGAACGGGATTTTAAAACGAATGAAAAATATGGATTTACTGCTGATTGCGGACCGGGCCGAGCAGGAGGGTGAGCGGATCTTGCCAACAATGAGACAGGAAGAGGGAGATAATGATCCGTATCATCGTTTGAGCGTTGAGGAAGCACAGGCTGAGGCAGCCAAAATCCTGCGGGGCAAGCTCAAGGTATACATTGGCGCTGCTCCGGGGGTCGGCAAAACATACACGATGCTGAGAGAGGGGAATGATCTGCTGGAAAGCGGGATCGATGTAGTTATCGGACTGCTGGAAACGCATGGAAGAGCAGAAACATTGGCACAAGTAGGCTCTCTGGAGATGATTCCCCGTCAGTCCATTGAGCGTCATGGCGCACATTTGGAAGAAATGGACACCGAAGCCATTCTCAGGCGTAATCCCGAGGTGGTGCTTATTGATGAGCTGGCACATACCAACGTGCCCGGAAGTATGAGATCTAAGCGCTATGAGGATGTGCTTACCATTTTGGAACAAGGTATTTCTGTGATATCCACAATGAATGTACAGCATCTGGAGAGCCTGAATGATGCGGTAGAACAGATTACTGGTATACGAGTGAGAGAGACTGTTCCCGACCATATGATGCGTCTGGCCGATGAGGTACAGCTTGTGGATGTGGCTCCTAAATCGTTGCAGCAGCGTATGCGTGAAGGCAAAATATACGATCATGCGAAGGTGGAACAGGCACTTAGCCACTTTTTTAAACTGGGCAATCTGATTGCGCTGCGTGAACTTGCTTTGCGGGAATTGGCAGATGACGTAGATGAGCGGCTGGAATCCTGGGATCGACATGAATCACTTCGGGGACCGTGGCGCAGGGAGGAAGTAATCTTCGTAGGCGTGACGCTAAGTGAAAATGCTGAAAGGTTGATTCGCCGTGGTTTTCGTATCGCCTTTCGTCTGAAGGCTGTGTGGATTGTGACTTATGCTCATGTCGGTGAGCGTATACCTGAGAGACTGAACCCTCGTCTGGAACAACTAAAGCTGCTGACCCACCGACTGGGGGGGACCTTTGAGATACGGCTTGTTTCCAGCCGACGCGAAATTGCCGACATTTTGATTGCTCCGGTGGAAGGATATTCAGGTACACAGCTCATCGTGGGGCAGTCTTCCCGAAGTAGCCGTTGGGGTAAGTTTGCGGTTGTGCCAAGGATTCTCCGTCAAGCACGTCATATGGATGTTCTCATTGTGGCGGATTATGATCCGGATATTAAGCTGGATGTAGATCATTAATTAGCCCAGTAAATTCATAAATAGTCATATGCTGGTTACCGATGGTTCGCTGCTTCCATAGTATATTCTATCTCAAAGAAATGGAGGCGAATTTGAATGTATAAACATCGTAAGCATGATTGTCATTTTCCAAAGCCAAAAAAACGTGTCTTTAAGAAGATCATTAAGGTGACTGTCATTAAGTTTAAACCTAAATTTAAACGTGATCACTGGAAACATGAAGATTTTGATAAGAAATGTCATTGCCGGAAACGTCGCCATCATCGCCATCATGACTGTCATCGTCGTCACCACAAATTCTACTAAGATGAAGATAGTAGGAGGCGGGGCTAGACTGCCCGCCTTCTCCTAGTACGAGGGTTTTGGAAGATACTTGCACAAAAAATACTTGCTCTAATATAAGCGCTATGCTATTCTACCAGTAAATAGATTGCACGTGACGGAAGCACCGTTCACCAACCGTATGTACTTACGGATGGATGAACGGTGCTTTTTTGCGTTGTTGTGTTAGGGAAAGGGATGAGCGTTATGGTTCCAGTGAAAGTGGTATTGGCTGTAGAAGGCCGGGATTATATTGAGCCGCTGCTGAATTATGTTCACGGAAGCGAGTACGCCAGAAGGCTGAGAATAACGGCTTTTTCGCAACCGGAGGCATTTCATCAATACATGATGGAAACCAGCGGAATGAAAAGACCGGACGTGGTGGTTGGTGAAGCGGCTTTTTTGAATCTATGGACAGATAGGGAAGCTGCTGATATTCCTTGTTTGGTATTGCATGAGGGAGAACAAGTGAGCGAATATGGACAGCCTTTATTAAAATATCAGCCTTTATCTGAGCTGGTCGGTTTTATTTTGGAAACGGCGAGACAAAGATCGAACGGTCGGAAATGTGTAAACAGCCTGGAAGGTGGACTGATTATCGGCATGGTAGCAGCTTCTGGCGGACTGGGCAAGACAACGGCCGCACTCAATATGTCCAAACAGCTGGGGAATGAGGGATATTCGGTATTCTATCTGAATCTGGAGACGGTGGATTCAAGCTCGTTGTTCACTGGTTCAGGCAGTGCTAGCGGAGCAGAAGGAGAAGGGCTGTCCAGGCTGCTCTATGATCTCAAGGCGGAGGGAAATGAGGGCATTCCACTATCTGTGGCAGCCTATTGTGTTCGCCGCCCTGAAATTCAGGCGGATACTTTTCAGCCTGTCTATAATCGTAAGGAACTGACGGACATGACTTGTGATGAAGCGAAAGAACTGATTCGAACGGTTGCCGAAAGCGGACAGTATGATGTAGTGATCGTAGATGGCGATTCTGAAAAAGGTGACCGGACTCAAGCCGTGCTTGAAGCTAGTCATAAGCTGATTTGGCTGCTGGCAGACGATTTAATGAGCATGCACAAGTGCGGATTATGGCTGGATGTTTTAGAAACCACGCAGCCTGAAGGGCTTGAAGATATGATATGCAAAACCAGCTTTGTGGTGAACCGTTATATGGGAACTATGATCAACTCGTTACCTCGTGACTTTATGGAGCTAAACGGAGCGTTACCCTATATACCTTCATGGAAGCAGATGCAGCACCGTGAGCTACTGCTTAGTTCACCTATTTATCAGCGGGAAATTCGTCATCTGTGCCACGAGCTGCTGAATGTGGACAGTGTAACACATCCGCCCGCTGCTTGGTCTTAAAAGGGGCTGATGAACATGAATGAGGAACGGTTTAAGGCATTGCGAGCAGATATCCGAAACGGGCTGGACGTAACGTCTTCGGTAAAGGATGCCGATCTGGTTCGGCATATTGAAAATCGAATTTTACACGATGTAGAGCTGGCGGGCTTAACTTCCCGTGAGAAGCACGCACTTGTCCGTAAGATTTTTAACTCTTTCCGTGGGCTAGATGTACTCCAGCCATTGATTGACGATCCGACCGTTACGGAAATTATGATCAACAGTCACCGGGAAATCTTTGTGGAGCGGGCTGGTGAGGTGATGCAGGTACCCGATCAATTTGAGTCCCGCGAGCGGCTGGAGGATTTAATCCAGACGATTGTAGCCGGGGTGAACCGAATTGTGAATGAGGCTTCCCCCATTGTGGATGCCCGGTTAAAGGATGGGTCACGCGTAAATATTGTGCTGCCTCCAGTTGCTCTCAAGGGTCCAACGATGACCATACGGAAGTTTCCCGAGCGTCCTATGACGATGGATGACTTGATACGTATGGGTGCGCTGGATACAGAAACCGCTGCTATGCTCAAGGATTTGGTACGTAGCAAGTACAACATTTTTATCAGCGGGGGAACGGGTTCTGGTAAAACAACTTTTTTGAATGCATTATCCCAGTTTATCCCGTCGTCTGAACGGATTATTACCATTGAAGACTCAGCAGAGCTACAAATTGTGACGGTTCCTAATCTGGTTTCCATGGAAACAAGGAATGCGAACACCGAGGGAAAGGGAGAAATCACGATTCGTGATCTGATTCGTTCCTCCCTGCGTATGCGGCCCAACCGCATTGTGGTGGGTGAGGTCCGGGGAAGTGAGGCGTTGGATATGCTGCAAGCAATGAATACAGGACACGATGGATCGTTGTCAACTGGGCATGCGAATAATATCCGCGATATGGTCAGCCGGCTGGAAACGATGGTGCTCGGAGGGGCAGAGCTTCCGCTTGGAGTAGTACGGCAGCAGATCAGCTCGGCCATTGATATATTCGTTCATCTGTCACGGATGCGCGACAAATCCAGACGAGTGCTGGAAATTAGCGAAGTGATTGGTTTTGAAAATGGTGAGGTGACGCTTAATCCTCTTTATCTTTTTCAGGAACGAGGAGAGAGTAAGGGGCGAATCGTGGGAGGTCTGGAACGTTGTGGCGAGGGTCTGCAACATACTTTGAAGCTGCAAATGGCCGGGATCAATCCGGAAAGCTGGCACAGGGGAGGAGTATCAGCGTGAAGTCAGGAAAAACGATTGCCAAGCAAGTATCACGTGAGGTCCCTTCTCTGCCAGATTATACGATATATACATTATCGACAGTACAAAAAAGTCTGTGCATATTGTTTAGTGGCGTGCTGTTTGCGATGATCGGCTATCTGTTTTATCACCAATGGATATTATCATTGCTGTGCGCTGCCGGGGCTGTGGTGACGCCTCGTTATTTTAGGCAATTTTTACTGCAACGACGCAGATCTGCTCTAAGCATCCAATTCAAGCAGGCTTTATATTCACTCTCATCTTCTCTTTCAGCGGGAAGGTCGGTGGAGAATGGTTTTCGTGAGGCTGTAGAGGATTTGAGATTGCTTAGTCCAGATGGAGATCACGACCTGATTTTTGAATTTAATATCATTACCGCCTGTCTTGAAATCGGACAGCCTGTAGAGGCTGCTTTGCAGGATTTGGCCCGTCGCGCGCAGATGGAGGATATTACGAATTTTGCGGACGTATTTGCGGCTTGCAAACGAACCGGAGGTGATCTGGTGGAAGTCGTACGACGAGCTTCAAATGTCATTGGTGAGAAGTTGGAAATTCAGCAGGAGATCGGTGTAATGATTGCGCAGAAACGTTTTGAATCGAGGGTTATGTTTGCGGCCCCTTTTTTGTTTGTATTGTTTATGACGATGACGGCGGGTGATTACATGATGCCCTTATACAGCGGTACAGGTATGATTTTATCAACCTTTTGTTTATTGGTGCTTGGTGGGTGTCTTGTGTGGATCAACCACATTATGAAGATTGAAGTGTAAGGAGAGATGGGTGTGGTGATGTTGGTTTGTCTGGTCATGCTGGTTCTGCAAGTGGGAGGTTGGGTGGTGCTGAACCAGATGCATAGTGCTAAGTATGCGCATTTTCGCCATATGAAGCTGGAGGGACTGCGGCTGCAAAGACTTTCAGTCCCATTTGTACACATGATTCATGCTTCACGTGCTACTCATCGGCTGCCTTTGCTGATGTTCAAGCTCCAGCGTTCGGTGCAGAAGCTGTATGGTATGCGCAACAGCGGAGAAAAAACGATGCTTTTTCTGGCAGAAATGTTGGGTTACGGATATATGATGGCTGCTGGTGGAGCTTTAATATCGCTTATGCTGGGCGGGGATGCGACTGGGCTGGTGCTCGGATTGGGACTTGGTATTCTGGTACCCATCGCACTGATCAAGGATTTGCATGGGAAAGTACAGAAGCGGGATCAGCAAATTTTAATGGAACTGCCTGAACTGTTGAGTAAAATGATGCTTTTAGTAGGTGCAGGTGAGACGGTACAACGGGCATTGCTACATTGCGTGGAACGTAAAGGGGCGGATACGGAACATCCGTTGTATCGAGAACTGAGGCAGACGGTGGCGGAATGGGAAAGTGGTTTTTCCTTTCAACAGGCATTTGAGCACCTGAGCAAACGTTGTGGTATTCAGGAAATGACGGTATTTACGACGACAGTTTTGTTGAATATGAGGCGCGGCGGGAGCGATTTCGTGATGGCTTTACGTGAGTTATCCCAGACGTTATGGGGCAAGCGGACTTCAATTAGCCGCACAAGGGGGGAGCAGGCTTCATCTAAGCTAGTATTCCCGATGGCGCTGATTTTGCTAACGGTAATTGTGCTGGTGGGCGCTCCGGCTTTAATGATGATGAATATGTAGGAGGAATACAACGATGATGACATTAGTAACAGGCAGTATTCGTAAATTGTACAAGGATGAGGATGGCCTGGGTACGTTAGAAATGATCCTGATCATTGCCATTCTGATTGCGGTGGCAATTATTTTCAAGGATCAGATCAAAAAAATTGTAGAAGGGCTTTTGAAAAAGGCGGATAAAAAAAGTAACGATTTTATGGATTCATAATGCTGCGCAAATTGGCACAAAAAGAGGATGGGAGCTTCTCCTTGGAAGCTTCCCTCGTCTTTCCCATTCTACTGCTGGTCATTTTTGTGATGTTATTTTTTTGCCTGTACATATATCAAAAATCTATATTGGTGCAGGTCGCTGCTACTGCTTCGGAAAGGGCCGCTTACAGTTGGGATAACAGCTTCAAGGACCCGCGTACGGGAGCATTTACACAAGGGCAACGGGATTCTCTCTATTGGCGCTTGAAGGATGATGTTATGCTGGGAGCCCTGTTTGGCTGGACCGGAGCCAACAATCAGGAAAGTGTACAGGTGCCGGGCGGCAATGGGGGAGGCTCGTTACCTGCTCAAAAGCTGTCCAATGCAGAAAATAATATGCCTGCGGGCATGCAGGGGCAGATGACATATGAGAACAGTATGATTCACCGTAAGGTAACCACAAAGTTAAATAAGATAGTGAAGGTACCTTTGCTGAATCAGTTTTTAGATCAGACAGATTTACAAGGGGAAATGAGTTCTGGCGTGGTCGAACCTGTAGAATGGATTCGTACGGTGGAGTTGGTCCGTTATTATGGTGCGAAGTTTATGGGCAGAGGATCAGGTGAAAAGGTAGATTCGGCAGTTGTAGGGAAAGTATTGATGCAATATGGTCAAAACGGTCAGTGAGAAGTAAGTAATGGGAATGTAACTGGAAAGGAGGAAGCGGGTGTTTGGTAAGGGACACAATACAAAGGACGGGGAATCAGGTGCTGTCACGGTCTTTTTAATTCTGATTTTGGCGGTTATGTTCGGTTTTATTGCTGTATTTATTGATTACGCGAGAATTGCTGCACTGCATGTGCAGACCGAACGGCTGACCCATGCGGCGGTTCGTTCAGTGATGTCTGCTTATGATCCGACATTACAACAGGAGTACGGTTTGTTTGCTTATGGCGAAGGCGGCGGAGAACAAATTATGGTCAAAGTGCTCAATGACAGCGCGCGACGTACGGCACGCGCAGAAACGCTACCGCTTATGAATATGAAGCTGGATTCTAGTTCCTTGAAAATGGAAAGGGAGATTGGTAAATATGCCATATTTAACGAGCAGATCCGTGAAGAGATGAAGTATAAAGCACCTGTCGATTTTACGTTTGAAGTGCTCGAAAAGCTAAAGCCGCTCTCTCAAAATATGAAAGAGGCTTCACATACGGTAGATTTGCTGAAACGGCTGCAAAAGCTGTACGACAGACGAGAGGCCAAACTAGATGACATGCTGGAGAAGCAGCGTAAGGCAGGAGCTTATATGGAAGAGGTTCGTAAGCGGATTATTAAACAGAGGGGCACCTATATGCCCAATCAGTATATATGGGACCCGCTTGAGGTTGTAGCCGATATTGCCGCTCAATATAAGCATTACGTACATGTATATGAAGACAATAAGAAGAGTGTGGACGACGTTAAAATCATGCAGATGGAAAAATATGCACGTAGAGCGAGGGCAGCGCTTGATCGCCTGCGTCAGATCATGGCTCAGGCTGGAGAAGAACATGATAAGCTGCTTCTGGAAGCCAAGGAACCGTTAAATGAGGCCCGGCAGATCAATGAAGAGATGCGCAAAGTCATTGCCCAGTATAAGCAGAGGGCGGCCAATGCAGGCTACGATGAGGTTTCAGCAGCACCTACTCCAAGCGGAGCAGGCTCCAACGCAGATCCGTCGGTAGGAAGCGCACGGCAAAAAGCAGAGGATTTGTTGATTCCAGACAAGGAATTTGAGCAATGGGAAGCAGAAATTGAAAAGCAACGGACTTCTATAAATACTGCTAACAATAGAATAACGAGTATGATGCGTACATTATCTTATTATACAGATCCATTTTTGAATGCAGACATGCTCAAGCAAGAAGTCGCTTCAACGCTCAAAGAGATAGATAAATACTTGAGTGCGTATGCTTGGACGGGACCTGCGAATGTACTCGACGGTGAAGCCAAAATGATGGATACGCGACGTGGACCGGACAAAGAACGCAAGAAAATGGAAAAAGAGGCGAAAAACAAGCTCAAACAAGCCTATCGGATCATTGAGGTTCTTTCCAAAGGTAAACAAAGTGCAGAACAATTCCGAAATCTGGAGCGGTATTACAATGAAAGTATTTCGTTTAACCAGTCTACATCCAGTCCATCTGTATCCGCTGATTTGTCCTATGACACCTATGATGCAGCGGGAGCTTCCATGGATAGTATGGATGGTCTATACGGGTCGGCATCCAATTTACTGACTCAACTGGGAGACGAGTTTTACCAGAATGAATACGCGCTTTCTTACTTCCATCATGTGGATTTTAGCCGTTTTGGCAGTTTGGCCGGATCGGGTGGAAATGTGGGAAATGCTGCACAGATTTTGGGAGATCAGCTGGAGGTGAATAATCAGGAAGTTGAGTACATCCTGTATGGGTTCCATAATCCGACGGGTAATCTGGCATCCGCCTATGGAGAAATTTTTGCTATGAGACTTGCCATTCGAACAATGGAGGGATTGGTTAAAAACAGTTCAAAAGGTAATCCGCTAGTCGTTTTGGCGGCAGCTTTGTTATATGGAGTAGAAAAAGCGATAGAAGATATGATTATGCTGGCACAAAAGGGGGACGTGCCATTGTCTGATTTTCTGAAATTTCGAATGACATACAAAGATCATTTGCGATTGTTTCTGATGCTCCATAGCAATAATGAACGAAAAATGTCCCGTATGCTTGCTCTGATCCGCCTGAATACAGATGTCAATCCTGCTGAGCGGCAAACGTATGCAACGGGTGAGGTCAAGAATGGGATGAGGCTGTGGTTTCTACCTGGGGTAATGAAGATGCTCGGGACCGCCTCAAAAGAAGGCGAGAGTATTAAGGGAAGTGTGTACTATGTCACGAAAACAGCGCATTTTTCCTATTAATCAGTATCTACGGCAGGTTTGTGGGCAGGAGCGGCGTGAACAAGGAAGTATTGTTTTAGAAGCGTCACTCGTGTTGCCAATGTTTCTGTTTTTTATTATTTTTCTCATTTATATGGTTCAGATGACGCTGGTATCCACAGCCTTGCAGACCACCGCTTCAGAAGCGGTTAAGCAGGTTTCGACTAAAATCTACCCAGTTTCTCTAGCCGTGGAGGCGGCGTCCGCGAAAATAGATGCAGTCCGTGAACCGCTGGATGAATTGCCCAAGTTATCTGTGAGTGAATATGCAAGCCAATTCGCTGCCCAGTTGCCACCTCCAATTGGTGATTGGGTAGAAAGCGCTGTTCAGGGCGGTCAA
Source organism: Paenibacillus sp. SER-28 (assembly GCF_052906305.1). Lineage (NCBI taxonomy): Bacteria > Bacillati > Bacillota > Bacilli > Caryophanales > Paenibacillaceae > Paenibacillus > Paenibacillus sp. SER-28. Next base: position 356,767 of record NZ_JBRECM010000001.1, read on the forward strand.
AAGCCGATGGAGGAGCTGCGGGGGCGATTTACGGAAGCTGCACTTGACCCTGTTCTGAAGCCGATGCTAAAGCCTTTTATGGAGGAAAACATTCTGGAGTATGACCGTATTCATATAACGAGCGTACATGTACCTGCTCTTACAGGAACTAAGGACCCTTATTTTAGAGTAGAGCTGTCGTATGAACTGCCGATGAAGGTCCCCTTTCTGTATCGCAGCATTGTGCTTCAGGCGGCGGCAGAGGAACGTCTTTGGATTGGCGACACAGGGGAAGGAGCAGCTACAGGAAATGCGACAGGAGATAAGGATGCGCAGCATTCCATACAGTTGCTCGTCAAGCCTGAACCTGCTGTGAAAGGTGTGTACAATTTGATCAAGGCCAAGGTTGAGCCTGGGACGACTGCTAACCTTTCTGTACTTTATAAGTCGGGTGAGAGCACAGCTCAGCACTTGGGCTGGACCTCTGCCAATGCGGACGGGATTATTGAATGGAACTGGTTTGTGGGAACGAATACAACACCCGGTCAATGGAGCTTTGTGATTGAAACGGAGGACGGTCAACGTATAGAAGTTCCGTTTACCGTGGAAAAGCCAGCTGATGGATAGGATGGATATAGACGTGTAAGGGATGGCTACGATGGAAAATGATTTGGTAGTCTGCTAGTTCTATTTTTTAAAGGGGGAAGATCACATTGACGTGGATGTATATTGTATGCGGAGTACTACTCGCGATTGCGTTAGTTACGGATTTACGTAGCATGAAAATCCCTAATAAGCTTACATTGCCCGGTATAGTGGTAGGCTTGGTGTTCAATACTCTGTTTGGAGGGTGGCACGGTTTTTTATTTGCTGTTGCTGGACTGGGTACCGGATTTGGGTTCATGCTGATTTTGTACTGGATGGGAGCTGTTGGTGCAGGAGATGTAAAGCTGTTCGGCTTGATTGGAGCATGGACAGGTGCCGCTTTTGCATGGCAGTCAGCTTTATATTCGATTTTTTTTGCAGGTATTATTGGCATAGGAATTTTGCTATGGAAGAGGGAAACGATCATGAGACTGCGGCGCGTGGCTTTTAATTTAGGAGGATTTTTTCTATTTCGCAGCGGCAAAGCGCTGACCAGTGGAAATGAAGCGCACCTCAGGTTTCCTTTTATGACGGCAGTCATTCCGGGAGCGATCAGTGCTTATCTTTACTTCTTGCCATGACATGTCCGCTGGGGGAGATCATGCTACCTCACGGAGATAGGAAATTGTTAAGGAGGTCATGAATTGTTGGGTTTAAGCAGGGATTTTGCCCGGAACGGCGGGACATTTATGATTCTAAACAAGGAAGACGGGCTCAAGACCGATGATTTAAATTCCGTACAGACCGGAATGATGACTGGTAATCGGATTCCTGGTCTGCTGGAACTTAGAATAAAGGAAGTCGATTTTCAGATTGAGTTACATTACGACATTTCGGGACAACGCATGCTTTCCCAGTTATGGAAAGGTGGGGGCGTGTCGACTTCTGATTTCTACCGGATTCTTTATGAAGTGGCAGATGCCCTCCATCGCAGCCCGCAATATATGTTAGATATCCGCCAGTTTATTTTGCATGAGGATTATATTTTTCTAAGTGGTTCAGGTACTAGGGAAACCGCCAGTTTAACCTATGTTCCTTTACGCAGTGTACAGTATGCAGGGCAAACAGGCAGTCAATTTAAGCAGATGGTTATTCGTTTAATGACTCGTGTGGCCCACTTTCAGGGAGAATATATACAACGCATATTGGATCTGTGTGATAGAAATGAATTTGAATTGGGATTGCTAAAGGAACTGTTATTACAAGGAATGAAGGCCGGTACAGAGAGTGCTAGCGTGCAGGGAGAAAGTATGGAGGGGCGAGCTTTTTCATCAGCCGACCCTATCATATCTGCTCATACCTCTCATGTCTCTCATACCTCACAGGGGAACTATACTGATCGTGGCGGAACATACGGGCAAGAGCATCGGGAGACTCTGCAGGAGATTCAGGAGCTTAAACGGATCAATCGGCTCAAACCGTCCATGAAACCAGAGGAGAATTCTGAGCTTGTAACAGAAAACGAAGTAGAAGATGTGGAGCCTGGATTGCAAAAATATAAAACGTACATTGCTCTTGGATGTCTGCTCGCTTCGGCCATCGTGTGGCGTTATATTTATCTGGATCATCCAGAGACGGTACCTTTGATCATTTCCGTGGTGCTGACCTTGGTACTTGTCGCCGTTGCTTATATAAGCTGGACGGGGAAATGGGAGCGCAATAGAACTTCATCTCATATGTACAGCGATTCAGTACCTGTATTGGATTCGGAATGGTTAGGAACTACTTCTTCCCCAGCGCAGCGGAAAAATGATCGTTATCAGGTAGATAAACTGACCGGATTTGTAGCGGGACAGCATCATCAAGACAAGCGATCTTCCGATTTGAGTGATCAAGGGCAGGAGAGCTGGAGATGGACTTTTCCAAACTCAGAATCTAAAAGCGTGGGAGACCGAGTTACGGAAGACAGGGAGAAAACTTCAGCAAATTATGACTCACACGAGCCATCGTGGAAAGGTGCGGAGCGGGGAAATGAATTGGAAGCCAGTGATACCAGTGAGGCTTATTATAAGTCTCTCTCCGGGGTAACGGAGCTGCTAAATGCTGCATCTAAGCAGGAAACGATGCTGCTTCGTCCAGATCAAGAGATACAGATTTCACCTGTTCAGCAATCACCGATTGCTTGCCTGGATCGCAAGCCACCAGGTAGTGGAGGGACCGAGCGCATCCGGTTGCAGCCAGACCAATTCGTTGCAGGCAGCTTTATCATCGGGAGAGACCCGCAACTGGTCCAGTTTGTAGAGCATACGGATGGAGCCTCCCGTTCTCATATTGAGCTTTGTATAGTTACAGGAGAACATAGCCACATTGTAAAGGATTTATCTTCGACGAACGGAACTGTTCTGAATGGAGAGCCTATGGTGCCTTATAAGGAGTACACAATGAAGGATGGAGACACTTTTAAAATCGCCGGGGTATCTTATACTTATCGGTTGGACTCTTTTAAATCCTCCAATGCATCATAAATAAAGGTTATATGGAATATGTCAAGAAGAGGCCTGTTATGTTCAGGGCTTCTTTCTTTGTAATAGGGGGCTATTCATAGGAATAAAATGAGCATCTTAAAAACTTGCAGTCTGCTTGAGAGATTGTGTCGGACTAAAAAAGAACTCTAAGCTGGCAGTGACACTACCTACCAGCCTGGAGTTTCTCTTTTTAGATTCAATGCTGTTTTTGGGAAGAATGGAGTTCCTCAAGAGCGTCCTTAAGTGAAGGATAGTTAAACTTAAATCCGTGCTCCAGCGCTTTGCGCGGTAGTACCTTTTGACCATCCAATACAAGCGTGCTCATCTCACCAACTAGCTTTGAAACGAGAATGCTGGGGACGGGAAACCAGTGCGGACGGTGATATACCGTAGCTACTGTCCTCCCAAACTGGTCGTTCGTCAAGGGATGTGGTGATGAAGCATTCACTGCCCCGACGATTTCTGTCGTATGGATGCAGTACGTGATCAGACGAACGATATCTTCAATATGAATCCAGCTCATCCATTGATGACCACTGCCTATTTTGCCGCCGAATCCGAAGCTATAAGGCATCTTCATGAGGGGGAATGCCCCTTTTTTTCTGTCCAGCACAAGGCTAATGCGTAACTTGATTAAACGGGCATCAGAAGGGTAGGCATTAGCGGCTTCCTCCCATTGCTCTACCACCTGAGACAGAAAATCTTCCGAACAGCGAGGGCTCGTTTCATCGAATGTTTCGGTCAGGGAAGTACCATAGGCGGCAACAGCCGAAGCCTGAATGATAACTTTCGGCTTTTTTTGTAGAGCATTCAATGCTTGAGCCAACCGTGCAACAGATAGCAGTCGTGATTGAAGAATTCTTTGTTTGGACTTATCCGTCCAGCGCTGATTCAGCGTTTCGCCTGCTAAATTAACGACCGCATCGGTGCCTTCCAGTACTTCAGGCTTTTGTTTTAATTCGTTCCAACTCATATATTGCAAACGGGGGCTCGCTTCGTGTCCTACCAGTGGCTTGCGGGTAACGACTTTCACAGTGTATCCGTCGTCTAGCAAGCTTTTGACCAGTGCACTCCCCACCAATCCAGTTCCTCCACATACGATGATGTTCATGGAGCCAGCTCTCCTTCCGATTCACAAAAAAATACATCTGTTATAGAATATAACCCTTTTCGAGAAAAAAACTTCATATGAATGAACCTTTATACGGTTAAGGATGTCAATCCATGATTTTATTTACCCTCGTTTGACTAACATATATTCGGATGTGTACTTTATCTACGTGTTCCCTTAATAGAGTCATTTAAGAAAGCTGCCATAAAAGCTATGTTGTTTGATTTCAATAATCACGTTAAAATGATTAAATTAAAATAAGACAAGCATAACAGGATAAGGGGATGAATCAGAATCATGCTGAAAATTGGTTCTCATGTGTCCTTCTCGGACAAGGGTCTGCTCAGCGCTACAAAAGAAGCGTCTTCTTACGGGTCCAGCTCCTTTATGATATACACGGGGGCACCGCAAAACACGCGCCGTAAGCCGATGGAGTCCATGTATTTGGAGGAAGGCAAGCAGTTAATGGCTGAGAAGGGAATGGAAGATATCGTGGTGCATGCCCCGTATATCATCAACCTTGGCTCTTACAAAGAAAACACCTATGAGCTTGCGGTCAGCTTTCTTCAGGAGGAAATTCGACGCACACACGCGATTGGTGTGAAAAATATCGTGCTACATCCAGGCGCTTTTACCGATAAGGATGCAGAATACGGAATTGGGCGTATTGCTGATGGTTTGAACGAGGTACTGAACGGCGTGAAGGAGACAGATGTTAACATTGCGCTTGAAACGATGGCAGGCAAAGGAACGGAAATGGGTCGTAGCTTTGAGGAGATTGCCTCCATTATAGATAAAGTAGAGCATAACGAGCGTCTTACAGTTTGTATGGACACCTGTCACATTCACGATGCGGGTTATGATATCGTAAATGATCTGGACGGTGTATTAGAGCAATTCGACCGGATTGTCGGCTTGAATCGCATCGCAGTTGTTCACATTAATGACAGTAAAAATCCAGTTGGCGCTCATAAAGACCGACATACTCCGATCGGATCAGGCTGGATTGGCTATCAGACGATTCATAATGTGGTGCATCATGAAGCACTTCAAGGACGTCCGTTTATTTTGGAGACGCCATGGATTGGGAAGGAAGCCAAAACTCAGCGTCCGATGTATGAGGTTGAAATTGCCCTGCTTCGCGGAAATGTAAAGGAGCGCTTTGGGGATGAGTTTTTGGGTCAGGTAGAGCAATTGCATTCGTTTTTCAAAAAACAGGATGTGGATGTCCGTAAATTTGTGCTGGACACCTGGGCTCTGCTGAAAAATGATGCCAAAGCAAGAAAAGCCGATCCACGTGAGCCGTTGGAGCGTCTGTATGACATGATAACGGAAGCAGCACTATTTCCAGATTTGAGCGAAGAACACATTAATCAACGGTTGATTGCCTGGTTTGCCGGCAGTCATTTGCCAGTGACGGTATAAGCTAAGGGGGATTAATAGCCACATGGAAATTCACGTAAAACATCAGCCAAATAGCACTCTATCAGCCCATGAAAACCGCGCGCGTATGCTTGTATCTTGTCCAGACGGACCAGGTATTGTAGCGGCCGTGTCCCGTTTTTTGTATGAGCATGGGGCCAATATCGTTCAATCTGACCAATATACAATGGACCCGTCCGGCGGTATGTTTTTTATGCGGATTGAATTTGATCTGCCGAATTTGAGTGCAACCCAGCCACAGTTGGAACAGGATTTTGCCGCTGTTGCTGAGCAATTCCGTATGGAGTGGACGATTTCTGCGGTCAGCCGCAAGAAAAAATTGGCTATTTTCGTTTCCAAAGAAGATCACTGTTTGGTAGAACTGCTGTGGCAATGGCAGGCAGGAGATCTGGACGCGGATATTTCATTGGTGGTTAGTAATCATCCGGATATGAAGGAGTATGTGGAATCGTTTGGCATCCCGTATCACCATATTCCGGTAACAGCCGATACCAAGCCAGAGGCGGAGCGCCGTCAACTAGAAGTCATTGGTGAAGACATTGACGTTATCATTTTGGCCCGTTACATGCAGATTATTTCTCCCAAGTTTATTGAGCATTATCGCAACCGAATTATCAATATCCATCATTCCTTTCTGCCTGCATTCGTGGGTGGGAAGCCATATGCCCAAGCCTATAATCGCGGTGTGAAAATTATTGGTGCTACTGCGCATTATGTAACTGAAGAATTGGACGGCGGCCCGATCATTGAGCAGGACGTGCAGCGGGTAAGTCACGGAGATGATGTAAATGAGCTAAAACGGATCGGTCGCACCATAGAGCGGGTCGTTTTGGCAAGAGCCGTGAAGTGGCATGCAGAGGATCGTATTCTGGTTCATGAGAACAAAACGGTCGTTTTTAACTAATCTTAAAATTTTAGAAGATAATTTGTGAGTATATATTTTTTGTTGAACAAAGCCCGTCGCATAACGGGCTTTGTTTTTTTATGTGAGTTATTTGCCTTATAAACGGTCAGTACATAATATTTTTTGTGATTTTATAATTTATTAAATGAGGTTAATACATTACGGGTATATTTATATGAGGACTCGGTACAACATTTCCACAATCATCTTTATAAACGATCTGGCAAACTTTCACGGCAAATGGTACAATACTTAAGAATGTATAAGTCATATTGAAACATTCAAGCAGATTCACTCACTTCAATAGACATCGTTTCTATATCGGACGGTGGTGTTGGAGAGTATGACCGAATGCAATTGACATACTTTATACAATATGAGGAGGCAAACCATGACTGACCAGAATCAAGCGATTCAAAAGGATGAAAACTCCACGATCGACAATTTGTCCATCACAACTATTCGTACGTTGGCAATTGACGCCATCGAGAAAGCAAACTCGGGACATCCTGGTATGCCGATGGGTTCCGCGCCAATGGGATACCAACTTTTTGCTAAAACGATGAATCATAATCCGGATCAACCTACGTGGGTTAACCGTGACCGTTTTGTATTGTCCGCAGGACACGGTTCCATGTTGCTATACAGCCTTCTACACCTGAGCGGCTATGATCTTCCTATGGAAGAACTGAAACAATTCCGTCAATGGGGCAGCCTTACACCGGGCCACCCTGAGTTTGGGCACACTGCTGGTGTAGATGCTACAACTGGACCTCTGGGACAAGGTCTCGCAATGTCCGTTGGTATGGCAATGGCTGAAGCTCAACTGGGTGCAACATATAATAAAGACGAATTTAAAGTTGTAGATCACTTCACGTATGCAATCTGCGGCGATGGCGATCTGATGGAGGGTATTTCTCACGAGGCTGCTTCGTTGGCTGGTCGTTTACAACTGGGCAAGCTGATTGTATTATTTGATTCCAATGATATTACACTGGACGGCAAGCTTAATCTGTCCTCTTCCGAGAGTGTTGCCAAACGCTTTGAAGCTTACAACTGGCAAGTACTGCGCGTAGAAGATGGTAACGATCTTCCGGCCATCCAAAAAGCCATTGAAGAAGCGCAAGGCGACTCGACACGCCCTACGCTGATTGAAGTGAAGACAGTTATCGGCTACGGAAGCCCGAACAAACAAGGTAAAGGCGGACACGGTGGTACTCATGGTTCCCCGTTGGGATCAGAAGAAGCCAAGCTGACTAAAGAATTCTACAAATGGGTATACGAGGAGGACTTCCACGTGCCACAAGAGGTTCGCGAGCATTTTGCTAAAGTAAAAGAGCGCGGTATCGCGGCGAACAAAGCATGGGATGAACAGTTCGCGAAATACAAAGCAGCTCACCCTGATTTGGCAGCTCAGTTCGAAACAGCTGTAAACGGCGATCTTCCAGAAGGATGGGATCGTGATCTTCCGAAATACACGACTGGAGACAAAGCCGTTTCGACTCGTGTAGCTTCTGGTAATGCTCTGAACGGATTGGCTCCAAACGTACCTTTCCTGACAGGCGGATCTGCCGATCTGGAGAGCTCCACGATGACACATTTGAACAACCTGACGAATTTTACGCCAGAAGACTACGCCGGACGTAACATTTATTTCGGTATCCGCGAATTTGGTATGGCTGCTGCGATGAACGGTATGGCGTTGCACCAAGGTGTAAAAGTATTCGGCGGTACATTCTTCGTATTTACAGACTATCTGCGTCCAGCCGTTCGTCTGGCAGCTCTGATGGGATTGCCTGTAACCTACGTTCTGACTCACGACAGTATTGCTGTAGGTGAAGATGGTCCGACTCATGAGCCGATCGAACAATTGGCTTCCCTGCGTATTATCCCGAACTTGACAGTAATTCGTCCAGCGGACGGAAATGAAACTTCTGCTGCTTGGGCTTATACATTAGAAAACAAGAAAAACCCGGTTGCTCTGGTATTGACTCGTCAAAACCTGCCAATCCTGGCTGCTAGTGCTGAGCATGCACGCGAAGGTATCAAACGCGGTGCTTATGTGGTTGCAGATGCAACAGACGGCAAACCGGTTGCTCAAATTCTGGCTACAGGCTCCGAAGTACAATTGGCTGTTAAAGCTCAGGAAGCACTGGCAGAACAAGGTATTCAAGTACGTGTTATCAGCTTCCCAAGCTGGGATCTGTTCGAAAAACAAGACAAAGCATACAAAGATTCCGTTCTGTTGCCAGAAGTGAAAGCTCGTTTGGCTGTAGAAATGGCGTATCCACTGGGCTGGGAAAAATATGTTGGCGACCAAGGCGACATTCTCGGTATCAGCACATTCGGCGCATCCGCACCTGGCGACCGTGTGATTAAGGAATACGGCTTTACAGTAGAGAATGTTGTTAGCCGTGTGAAAGCTTTGTTGAAATAAAACACTGAGCATCTAAAACAGACAGTCGTAACCTGAGAAAGGCTTACGGCTGTTTGTTTCATACAGTTGATGTTTTGCAATGAAATCACTATTGAATTCCAATGTATAGGATACGGTGATACAGTGTGTATTTTCATACTGAAGCTGGAATCAAATCTATGTTATGATGCACCAATATTCATTCAACCATTGAGAGCAGATGAGGGGATAACGAATGACACAGTTCGATGGAGTAAGCGTAGTTAAAAAAGCAAACGTTTATTACGATGGTCAGGTTACAAGCCGTACAGTCATCCTGGGTGACGGCAGTAAGGTTACACTGGGTATTATGCTGCCAGGAACGTATGAGTTCGGCACGGATTCCCGTGAGATCATGGAGATTTTGGCAGGGGATTTGAGAGTGTTGCTTCCAGGTACTGAGGAATGGCTAGAAATACAAGGGACGGCAACCTTTCACGTACCTGCAAAGTCTTCATTCAAGCTGGAAGTACGAAGTGTAACTGATTATTGCTGTTCTTATCCCGAATAATAAGCTAAAAAGGGTAAGCACACTCAGCCTTCAAGCCAAGTGTGCTTACCCTAAAGCTCTGCCATATGACACAAGCACAGCCGTATGGTTACAAAGAAAGGTGCAGCTTATTCGAGAGGTTGACCACCAATGGTGTGGCCAATCCATGCTTCGTATGTCTTCACGACAGCGGATAGGTCTTCATCGCCGTAGCCTTGTGTTTGCCCGGCTTGAAACAGGCTTTTGGCAATGGATAACATAGGTGCAGGGATGGACAGGCTGTCTGTTAGTGAGGAAGCAAGTTTCAAGTCCTTAAGCATCAAGGCGAGTGAGAACTGGTTGCTAAAATCATGTTCAATGATTTTGCGCCCTTTCAGGTCAGCGGCCTTGCTGCCTGCTGATCCGAGTTGTACCAATTCAAGGAAGCTGTCTGCCGGGATGCCGGATTTAGCCGCGATAGCAAAGCCTTCAGCCAGAGCGAGGTTATGAATACCCACCATCGTATTATGAGCGAGCTTGGCTACGGCCCCGCTGCCATTAGGTCCCATATGAAGTACCTTTTTGCCCAGGGTATCAAAAACATCTGATTGTGCCGCAATGGCTTCTGCATTACCGCCAACCATGAACACAAGTGTACCGTCTACAGCAGCAGGCTTACTGCCTGTTACGGGTGCATCAATGAAAGAGCAGCCCAGCTTGTCCGCTTCGGCGGCCAGTTGCTTGACCAGTTCAGGTGAAATCGTACTGTTGTCCATCACGGCCATGCCAGCCGTAAGTCCGGCAAACACGCCGTCATCGCCGTAATAGATGTCACGAATGGAGTGATCATCGCTGACCATGGTAATGACCAAGTGCTGACCTTCAGCTGCTTCACGAGGAGTTGAAGCTGTACGTGCACCTTGCTCTGCCAGTGGTTCGCAGCGCGAAGCGGTACGATTATAAACTGTGACTCCGAATCCCTGCTTTAGCAGATTGGATGCCATCGGGGCGCCCATGGTGCCCAGTCCGATAAATCCGATATTTTTCATTGCTAATCACCTTTCTTGTTGGAAGTTGCCGTCCGATGCAGATTGCGAGTTCGGCTTGAAATGAATATAAAACAGGTTGATCTCAGTTAATTGTAGCATGGGCATGCTACCCTATCTACAGGAGGGGCTGTCAAGCACAGGATACACAGGTAACGCAAGCTTGTCAGGTCCCGCAAATTAAAGTATCCTATTCCTAAGTCCTTATGTTCGTATTCATGGTCTTAGTAATACCAAACAGGAGGTTCCAAACATGTCTAAAAAAGTTAATTTTGATTACACTAAAGCGCTCTCCTTTGTAGGTCAGCACGAAATTGATTATTTTGCAGAGCCCATCAAGCTGGCTCATGAGCAACTGCACAACCAAACCGGTGTAGGTTCCGATTTCTTGGGTTGGATTGACCTGCCTACCAATTATGATAAAGAAGAGTTTGCGCGCATCCAAAAGGCTGCTGCTAAAATTCAAAGTGATTCCGAAGTACTGATCGTAATCGGTATCGGCGGTTCTTACCTTGGAGCACGTGCTGCGATCGAAATGCTGTCGCATTCTTTCTACAATGCGCTACCTAAAGATCAACGCAAGGGTCCAGCTATCTATTTTGCTGGTAATAACATCAGCTCTACATATGTCAATCATCTGTTGGAACTGATTGAAGGTAAAGACTTCTCTGTGAACGTCATTTCCAAATCAGGTACGACAACAGAGCCAGCGATCGCATTCCGCGTATTCCGTGCAGCTCTGGAGAAAAAATATGGTAAAGAAGAAGCGCGCAAGCGTATTTATGCAACGACGGATAAAGAACGTGGCGCTTTGAAAAAACTGGCTAACGAAGAAGGCTACGAATCCTTCATTATTCCTGATGATGTGGGTGGTCGTTACTCCGTGCTGACAGCCGTAGGCTTGTTGCCGATTGCTACTGCAGGCATTAACATCGAGGAAATGATGCAGGGGGCGGCAGACGCTTCCAAAGAGTACAGCAACCCGAATGTAGCTGAGAACGAAGCTTATCAATATGCAGCCGTTCGTAACGCTTTGTACCGCAAAGGTAAAGCAATTGAAATTCTCGTAAACTATGAGCCGTCTCTTCATTTTGTATCTGAGTGGTGGAAACAGTTGTACGGAGAAAGCGAAGGCAAGGATTACAAAGGCATTTATCCTGCTTCTGTTGATTTCTCGACAGACCTGCATTCCATGGGACAATTCATTCAGGAAGGCAGCCGCAACATTTTCGAAACGGTAATCCAAGTAGAAAATGTACCAAGTCACATCACCATCGAAGCAGATGAGGATGATCTGGACGGGCTGAATTTCCTGGCAGGCAAAACTGTGGATTTTGTAAACAAAAAAGCATTCCAAGGTACATTGCTGGCTCACACAGACGGACAAGTACCGAACTTGATTGTAAATATTCCTGACTTAAGCCCTTACTCTTTCGGCTATCTTGCTTATTTCTTCGAAAAAGCTTGCGGCATCAGCGGCTACCTGTTGGGTGTAAATCCGTTCGATCAACCGGGCGTAGAAGCTTACAAGAAGAACATGTTTGCGCTGCTCGGCAAACCAGGCTTCGAAAAAGAAAAAGCTGAGCTTGAAGCGAGATTGTCTGAATAAGAGTGCTGTAATCTCTGATGCGAAACAGGATTTCGGTCAGAAGTGTTATAGTGTATAGCATCAATTAAAGTACAGGAAAGCAGTTCACCAGCTGCCAGAAGCGGGGGACTGCTTTCTTGTAAAATGAAGTAAGGAAGGTTATACGTGTATGTTGGAACAATACCGAACCGTACGCGGTGCCGGCAACAAGGAAATTGTGATCCGAAAATCCCGTTTTATCGGCCATATTCAGCCTGTTCAAACTGAGGAAGAAGCAGTTGCTTTCATAGAGCGCATCAAAAAAGAGCATTGGAATGCTACCCATAATTGTTCTGCTTACATGATTGGTGAAAGAGACGAAATCCAAAAGCAATCGGATGACGGAGAACCGAGTGGTACGGCTGGAAAGCCTATTTTAGAGGTGATCCGCAACCAGAAGCTAAAAAATGTCGCTATTGTTGTTACCCGTTACTTTGGTGGGATTTTGTTGGGAGCAGGCGGTCTGATTCGCGCGTATTCAGATGGTGCTGTTGCAGCAATCGAGGCAGGGGATGCAATTACACGTGTGCTGCATCGCGAAGTTTTTGTAGAATTGGATTATACCTGGTTGGGCAAAGTGGAAAATGAATTACGCAATCGCAGCATCCGCACTGGAGAAACAATGTTTACGGATAAAGTTACCTTAACCTGTCTGCCGCTGGCTGGTGATGCGGAATCCTTCAGCAACTGGATAACAGACTTGACGCAGGGGCAATCGCTTGTGTCGGAGGGAGAGCAGCTTTACTTTATTGAAGGGGAATAAATAATATGGCTAGAAGAGCAGTAGAACAGGAGTTGTCAAGAGGGCGGATTCTGGAAGCGGCCAGGCACTTGTTTATTACCAAGGGCTACCGTGCGATTTCAATGCGCAGCATTGGCCAGCATCTGGGTTACAGTCATGGTTCGTTATATTATCATTTTAAAGAGAAGGCTGAACTGTTCTATGCCATTGTAATTGAAGATTTTAATACATTGCGTGGGATTCTACTGCAAGCAGCAACAGGTACGCCTGATGATGGCTTGAGCAGGTTGGAGTACTTGATGCTGGAATTTATCCGTTTTGGTTTGGAAAATCCATATCAATACGAAATTATGTTCATGATGCACGATGAAGAACTATTTGCATACTGTCGCACAGAGCAAAACCGTTGTGTGGAACTATTTGCGTCCATGATCCGTCAAGAATTGAGTGGTCAGGGGCATTCGGAGGAATATTGCTCTAGGGTACCGAAAAGTCTGTTTTTATCGATGCATGGCTTTGTATCATTTTATATTCAGGACGGTTTAACATTTGAAGAAATTAGGCCCGCTGCTTTAGCACATGTAAAGCTGCTGTGCAGACACCTATGAGCGTACCTGCATTCACACACTTCAGCCATGAACATGTAGGGCGCTTTTCTGGGTGTATGCACTTCATGACGGTGACTTATCATTACGGTACTTTGCGAAAGCGACTGAGAATTTAACAGACGATGATGCATCCAGCAGGAAAACATCATGGTCTGTTTTTTTACCCGGCCCGTCAGCCTTTCATGATCTTTACATGGTATTGGCGTCTGCGTGGTCCGTCGAATTCACAAAAATAAAGTCCCTGCCATCGTCCGAGCAACAGCTTTCCATCATGGATGATGATCGTTTGTGAGGGGCCTGTCGTAATGGATTTTAGGTGGGAAGCCGTATTTCCCTCCATATGGCGATATTGGGGATGCTCCCACGGATAAACTTCATCTAGTCTTAATATCACATCATGTTTGACGTCTGGGTCTGCATTTTCATTAATGGCGATGCCGGCCGTCGTGTGTGGACAATAAACAAGTGCGGTTCCTTGTTGTACCCCGCTTTTTTCGATCAATGAAGCAACCTCTCGTGTAATATCGCGCATTTCATCTCGCCGTGTAGTGGATAATTCTAAAGTATGCAACAATAACTCCATCTCCTTTCTTCCTAATACTTTACCCTTTTAATTCCTAATATAATATATAGTTGACGAAAATTACTTTCCTTTGATAAAGTATCACATAAGAAAAAACATAGTATATACATTGGAATAATTAAATGATTTCAAATGAGGTACGTGCTTTGCGGGAAGCAAGGCTGCTGCTGTTCCTGAACAGGTCCAGAAGCGGAAAGGAAGTGTACGGATATGCATGTGGAAGTAAGAGGATTAAACAAGCATTTCGGTAATTTTCATGCAGTAAAGGACGTATCTTTTGATATTCAGGCGGGCCATCTTATTGGCTTACTCGGTCCAAGTGGTGGGGGGAAAACCTCCATTCTTCGCATTTTGGCGGGTCTGGAGCAACCGGATGCGGGAGAAATTCATTTTCATGGAAAAAGGGTAAACGAGCTGTCACCGCAGGAACGTGGAATCGGATTTGTATTTCAAAACTATGCTTTGTTCAAGCACATGAGCGTCTACGACAATATTGCCTTTGGCCTGAAAGTGAAAAAAAGCTCCAAAACCCGCATCAAGGAACGGGTCACAGAGTTGGTCGAACTAACGGGGCTCAAAGGATTTGAGCATCGTTATCCGCATCAGTTGTCAGGTGGACAGCGCCAGCGGGTTGCCTTTGCGCGTGCTTTGGCACCAGAGCCTCAATTGCTGCTGTTGGATGAGCCTTTTGCAGCTATTGATGCCAAGATTCGTCAGGAGCTGCGCACCTGGCTGCGAGAGTTGATTGAGCGGGTGGGTATTACTTCAATTTTTGTCACCCATGATCAGGATGAGGCGATTGAAGTAGCGGATGAAATTATGGTGATTAATCAGGGACGACTGGAGCAGAAGGGAACACCTTGGGATATTTATAAAAAACCGGGTACTCCGTTCGTGGCTTCCTTTATTGGGGAATCTACGGTGATTGAACAGGCAGGCAGTCTCAGAGGCTTCGAAGAAGCTGCTGGACTGGGAACACGTGCCTTGATCCGTCCAGAGTATATTGATGTCGGGCCAAGCGAGGAATTTACGCTTCTGTCGGCGACCGAGGAAGGCACAGTGAAGCATTTGCATTTTCGTGGAAGTGAGTGGATGGTTGAAGTACAGGTAGGGGATCATCGTCTCATGACATACCGCTCGCTGGAGAAGTCTACGCTGGAACCTGGTCAGCAGGTGCGAGTGTTGGTGCATCGAGCCTATCTCTATAATGACCAGTCCAGCTGGATGGTGGAAAACCGCCTGAAGGAAGATCCAATGCCTATCATTATTTGAAAATAAATACGATCACGCATGAGGGGATGTCTAGCCGGATTTCACGGCTTTGGGCATGCTCCTTTTGGCGTTGGACGCTGGAAGGATTTACGCAGGTGATTTACGCAGAATCGGTCTGTTCGTTATAATAGTAGTAAAAAGACCCAGGTAGATAGGAGTTAAACCATGAATCGGCTTATTTTTCTTGGCACGGGGGATGCAATGGGGGTTCCGCGTGTATATTGTGATTGTCTCGTATGCACAGAAGCTCGCACGACAGGGGCGAATGTAAGATTGAGATCGTCTGTGCTGATCGAAAGCGAGACGGAGGACTTTATGATTGATTGTGGCCCGGACTGGCGCAGACAGCTAGAATTGCGCGGTCTGCGTTTTATCCCTACGATCCTTGTAACACATGCACATTTTGACCATATTGGAGGATTACCAGAATGGGCAGATGCCTGTCGCTGGACTGGGAACAGAGGTCGCTTGTACGCGCCACAGGAAGTGATCGACACGATCTTGCGTCAATTTTCCTGGCTCTCTGGAAACTTGGATCTTATTCCAGTAGACCAGGGAGCCCAACTTGGCGGATGGAATATCCGGGGATGGCGTGTGAATCACGGGAAGAACGGATATGCCTACGCTTATCGTCTGGAAAAGGACGGTTTCTCGTGGGCTTACTGTTCGGATTCGATTGGATTGAATGAGGCGGAAATTCTGCCCTTGCACAATCTGAATTTGCTCGTCCTGGGAACGAGTTTTTATCATGAGGAGGCCGAGTATGCCACCCGTTCCGTATATGACATGCTGGAGGCTCAGGAGCTTATAGGAAGGCTTAAACCCGAAAGTACAGTGTTTACACATATGTCCCATGATGTAGATGTCACACGCAACTATGGGCTTCTGGAAGGGATTAGCTTGGCACACACCGGCATGAGTTTGCCGTTAGAATAAAGGTGACCTTACCTTTACATCGTTTGACTGATACGTAGAAGTGTGGAGATTCCTTCTTTGATTTGTAGCTCGTTGGCGTATGAATAGGACAGCCGTACATGCGTTTTACCCTCTGCGCCGAAGGGATCAAATACATTGCCGGGGACAAAGGATACAGACTCTTGTAAACTTTTGGCAAGTAATTCATTAGGTTTCAACGTAGAAGGCAGCTGGAGCCACAGGTTGAGTCCCCCTGCCGGGCTGGTCCATGTCCAACCGGAGTCGCGGAGACTGTCTTCCATCGTTTCTTTACGAATCTGGAGCGCGATACATAGCTTTTTAATATGCTGCTGCATACGTGGAGATTGAAAGTATTCTAAAAACAGCTTTTGATTCAGCAGTGGCGATCCATTGTCCACTAACGCTTTGACGTTCAGCAGGCTGTTCATGAGCTGTGGTCGGCAGGTCACGGCTGCGATTCGTAGACCGGGTGCGACATATTTACTGTAACTTCGAATGTAGACGACGCTTCCCGAAACATCATAGGCGAAAATCGGAGAAGGGGGCTTTTGCCCAAAGCTAATGTCATAGGTGCTGTCATCCTCAACAATGAGGCAGCCATAGCGCTCGGCTAGTTCAGGCAGTCGTTTGCGCTGCTCATCGGGGACCGTAAAGCCCGTCGGGTTGTGGAATGTTGGATTCATATAAAAGAGGCGTGGTTTTTCCGTTTTCATACACCACTCAATCTGGTCCATATCATAACCTTCTGGTCGAATATCAGTCATAGTCAGACGCGCGCCTAGTCTACGGAATATTTCCATAGCGGGGCCATAGGCAGGGCGTTCGATCAATACACGGTCTCCTGTACGGAGCAGAGATCGGCCAATTAAATCAATGGCTTGCTGTGCTCCGGAGGTAATCAGCACTTCATCCGGTGATAAAGCAAAATGCTTATCCACGCTAAAATGCTGCGCCATGGCCTCCCGAAGCTCGGCATCACCTTGCACAGCGGAATAGGTGGCCGCTACTTTCGGATGCTTTTCAAATACCTGCATCATTAGCTCTCCCCAAAATCGGTTGGGCAGGAGAGAGGGGTCAATCAGCGCTTTGGAAAACTGGAAATTCGTATTTACGGATTGAACACGGCTAAGTCCATCCATTCCTCTCCAGGCTGAAACTGACGGATCATCTGCCGCATGGGCAGATTCGGAGTGAATCGTGAGGTCAATGGACGAATGTCCCGAGTAGCCAGCATATTTTGCATGCCCAGTCGCTTGGGAAGCATGAACGTAATATCCTGATTTGTCCTTTACATAGACCAGTCCCCGTTGCTTCAACTCCTGATATGCCCGGAAAACAGTTAGCCGATGTACACCCAGCTCCTGAGCCAAGCTTCGTACGGACGGCAGCTTCATGTCTGTTTGCCAATCCCCGCGATCAATCCGCACAGTTACATAATGGATAACCTGCTCATACAGCTTTAAGGCATGATCGGCTGCAAAGAGTAGTTCGCTGTTGTTCTTAACCATGCTATCCACGCTCCTTTCTGTGTATTGTACTATATAGCACTTCAAAAACGTATACAACTGTTCTGTAGTTATACATCTGTTCTGTTCGTCTCCCTGTATGCTTAAAAGCAACTGAAGGGAGAGGGACGTATCATGATAGGTATCGCGTTTACAGTAATGTGTCTTATTTTTGGCACAACGTTTTTGGCCATAAAAGTGGGAGTGGAAGCCGGACTTCCGCCATTCCTATCGGCAGGGGTACGTTTTTTCGCGGCAGGGGCGATATTGTTCATTGCTATGAAGCTGACCGGAAAAGTACGATGGTCGTTATTATGGCGGAAGGAAATGTTGCTGATTGGAGCAGGAACGACCTTCGGTACATTTTCAGCTTTGTATTGGGCAGAGCAATATGTCAGCTCCGGGATCGGAGCTATTTTGTCAGCTACCGGGCCGATGATGATCGTCATTTTGCAATCTGTACTGCTACGGCAAAAAACGTCACGGATTACGGTCGTTGGCTGCATGATCAGCTTTCTTGGTGTGGTGCTGGTTGTGCTGCCCGGATTGGCGGTTCAGATCAGTGGTCTGTGGCTGGCGGGATGCCTTGTCATTTTGCTGGGGGAGCTGTGTTATTCCGGGGGAGCTCTGTATTCCAAGCGAGTGATGGATGTATTTCGTGAAACGAACCCGATTGCCCTGAATGCGGCGCAAATGATCCATGGGGGATGGATGCTGCTGTTACTGTCTGCGATCACGGAACCGTGGAGTTCTGAGGGGTGGCAGTACCTTCCTGCCATGGGGTCTTTACTTTATCTGATCCTGTTTGGTTCGATGATTGCACATACACTGTTCTACTGGCTCATGGAGCGTACAAATCCCCTGTTTCCGACGACGTGGCTGTATATATCACCGCCGATTGCGGTGGGCTTGGGAGCGTTGTTGTATGGAGAGCATGTAAGCTGGTGGATGCTGGCTGGGGTGCTGCTCATTGTGACCGGATTAATCCTTATGAACAATGGAATTATCCGTCTGGTGAACAGGCGTAAGGTACGTTCTGCTGCCTGATATTTTAAAGGGAGGCAGGTTATTATATGATCTGACAGAAAAGGCCTCCAAACTGTCGTATGTTACTGAACATGCGACGTTTGGAGGCTTTGTTGTTGTACTACTTCATTTAAGTATTATGGGAACAGTCACTTTTTACTTTATTCAACGTTGAGTACGAATTTGTCGATGGCGTGCTTAACACCGTCTTCGTTATTGCTGCGAGTGATGTAATCAGCCAGCTTTTTCAAATCGGGAATGGCATTCTCCATCGCTATGCCGAGACCAGCGCATTCAAGCATCTCGTGGTCGTTCCAAGAGTCACCGATAGCAATTGTTTCCGACAGTTCACAGCCAAAATGATTTGCAAGGAAGGTAAGCGCATGGCCCTTAGTGCCTTCATGATGCATAATTTCCAGAAAATGAGGCTTGGATTTTGTAATGTGAACTTCATTGCCAAGCAGTTCGCGAAGTTCAGGAATTAATTCATCCAACACTTCAGGCTCGTCGATAATCAGCAATTTAGGAGCCGGCTGCTCTATAACTTTACTGAATACAGGCTCTACAAAATATTCCGTGTTGTTCAGCTCCGTGTAATCTTTGATTTTCTGATTATCTTCACGTGTGTACAATTTGTCATCAATATACGTTTGCAGATGCAGATTGCGTTCCACGCAGAATTCAAACAGACGACGTGCAGCCACGAGTGGAACATAACGCTCATACAGCACGTTTTCGTCCAGCAGGTTTTTAACCAAAGCTCCTTGGTACGTAATGATCGGCACGTTCAAACCCGTCTGGCGAGCAATTTTGTGTGCAGAGGCATAAGCTCGTCCAGTAGCGAGGGTAACCACCACACCTTTTGCTACAGCAGCTTCTAATGCCTGTTGTGTCGCTGGTGTGACTTCTTTCTGGTCGTTAATGAGTGTATCATCAATATCAATGGCAATTAATTTATACATATCGGTATTCTCTCCTTTATCTCTATCATGGGGCAATGCTAAAATTGTATCTTATAATATTCAAAATGACAATATCGCAATGAAAAGGGGACAGCTCCCATAAGAGCCTGTCCCCATATAACCACTGAAGTATTGGCTTGAAACGATGGGAAAAAGTAACGGTTAGTCTTCCAAAAATACAAGTCCAACAAAATCGTCCAGCTCAATATTACCAAAATAGTGCTTCAAATCGAGAGAGGATAAGGCTTGACGTACCTCACCTTCATCATAACGCTTGCCGCGCAGGATATTTTCAATATCAGCAACGTCACCCACACCAAAGAAATCCCCATAGATTTTAATATCACGGATGTAGCCTTCCTTAAGATCCATGCGGATATCAATAATACCGACCGGAAATTTACGTGTGTGCTTGATATTGCTCTCGGGGGATAGACCGTAGTTCCAATCCCACGATTGGTAGCGTTCTTTGGATATTTCATGGATTTTGGCCCAGTCGGCATCGGTGAGCTTATATTGAGGCACCTGATCCAATTCTGCTCCGAATATGGAACGTAGCAGTTCCTCGCGAAATTGCTCTATGGTCATCTCACGGTCCATCAGTTCGCTGATGTTAGCCACGCGACTGCGGACGGATTTTGTGCTTTTGGATTTAAACTTTTCGGGATTGGCATGCAACGATGCAGCCACATTATCCAGATTCAGGTTGAACATCAATGTACCGTGGCTGAACATACGTCCGCGTGTGGCAAATTGGGCGTTTCCTGAAATTTTACGTTCTCCGACCTGTAGATCGTTGCGGCCTGTCATTTCAGCTTCTACTCCCATTTGGCGCAGGGCGTCAATCACAGGTTGCGTAAATTTGAGGAAATTATGAAAGGACTCCCCGTTATCCTTAGTAATGAAGCTGAAATTTAAATTACCGAGATCATGATATACAGCCCCACCGCCGGACAGGCGACGAACGACTTGAATATTGTTGTCCCTAACAAACTCGGCGTTGATTTCTTCAATAGTGTTTTGATGCTTGCCTATAATAATAGAAGGCTGATTAATGTAAAACAGCAAATAGCTGTCGTCCAGCGGTAAATGCTTGAGCGCGTATTCCTCAATAGCAAGATTAATGGCTGGATCGTGTATCCCCTGGTTGTCGATGAACAGCATGTCCATTCCTCCGTATATAAACTGTGTAATTTATGTGTGCCTCCTTCTATTGTAACCCAAGTGAGCCATGTACAAAAGCTCATTTGCATTGACGGGACGCAAAAAGCAGCCTCATAATGGAGCTAAATGATTGGAAACGGGCGGAAAGGATGAGAGGCAATGATAGAGGTTTACGGTCATGGCGGAGACAGGGAGACAGCTGCCGCGACTTTTGGCGGAGCTGCTGCGGATTTTGTAGATTTTAGTGCAAATATTAATCCGCTTGGTCCACCGCCAGAGGTGCTTGAGGCGCTGCAACACTCATTTGACACTGTGATTCGCTATCCAGACCCTGGGCATCGGAATTTTAAAAATATGCTCGCACGGCGACTGCATGTTCCACCGGAGTCGCTAAGTATCGGAAACGGAGCGGCTGAAAGCATGGCGCTCCTACTATTGGGACTAGCTCCTAAGCGTGTGGGTACAGTGGAGCCGTGTTTTTCGGAATATGCCGAGCTGGCTGGCAAATTCGGAGCCGAGGTCAACCGGGTGTATGGGAAGGCCTCGCTTCAATGGAAGGCGGACGTGGAGGACATCCTTCAGCTCATGGAGCAGGTAGATGTTTTGTTCCTCGGACAGCCGAATAATCCAAATGGCGTACAATATAGTGAGCAGGAGCTGTGCGAGCTGGCAGAGGCGGCTGGCACAACGGGTACCGTGCTGGTGGTGGATGAAGCATTCATTGATTTTATTCCGCTGGAACGGCGAATCTCACTGCTGCCTGTGCTGGATCGCTATCCTCATGTGATTTTGATCCGGTCAATGACCAAATTTTATGCCATTCCTGGCTTGCGATTGGGCTATGCGATTGCTCATCCGGACTATATCCGGCGAATGACGGCCAAACAGGTGACCTGGAGTGTGAATGGATTGGCGTTGCTGGCTGGGGAGGCGTGTTTGAGAAGTGGGCAAGCATATGAGCGCCAAACACAGGAGCTGATTGCTGCGGAGCGCAACCGCCTGTTGACCGCCTTGGCGGAATGGGGCTGCGGTGTCGTTCCCGGTGAAGCCAATTACGTGCTGGCAAGGGCGCCGGGTACGTGGAGCGCATCGGCTATTCAGCAGGCGCTTGGACAACGCGGAATTCTTATACGTAGCTGTGCTATGTATCCGGGACTGACGACGAGCCATTTTCGCATTGCGGTCAAGGATGCAGAAGCCAACGACAGGCTGCTGTCTGTATTGGGTGAAGTGCTGGAGGAGGAGCAGCGGCGTGACAGTTAGCTTGATTATCCTGGCAGCCTACCTTTTGGACAGGCTGATCGGTGATCCGAGGTGGTTGCCGCATCCAGTCATCGGGATGGGACATGCCATTTCAGCATTGGAAAAAGCGATTCGTCGCCAGGTCCGCAGTGATCGGGGGCTGAAACGTGCGGGTATACTGCTTCCGCTCATTGTGGCGGGAGGCTCCTTTGCGCTCGCCTGGGCGCTGTTGCACTTGCTTGCCTGGATTCATCCGTGGTTGTCTGTCGGCGCAGAAATGGTGCTGATTGCGACCACGATTGCTTCCAAAGGACTAAAGGATGCAGGAATGGCCGTATACCGAGCGTTGCAGGCGGATGATCTGGCAGCGGCACGGCGGGAGCTGGGCATGATTGTCGGGCGGGATACGCAACAGCTTGATGAGCCTGAGATTGTACGTGGTACGGTTGAAACGGTCGCTGAAAATATCGTGGACGCGATTATTTCCCCGCTTTTTTATGCCCTGATCGGAGGAGCACCCTTGGCGCTGGCTTATCGTGCTGTGAATACGCTCGATTCCATGGTTGGCTATAAAAATGAAAAGTATCTGCATTTAGGCTGGGCTTCAGCACGTCTAGATGATGTGGCTAACTACATTCCGGCACGCCTGACAGCGGCAATGCTTGTCGTAGCGGCGTGGATGTACAAGCGAGATGCTGCGAGAAGCTGGCGCACAGTCAAGCGAGACGCTCGTCTGCACCCAAGCCCGAACAGTGGCTTCCCGGAATCAGCTGTTGCTGGAGCACTGGGGATTCGTCTTGGAGGCTATAATGTGTATCATGGCGTACGCTCTTTTCGTGCATACATGGGCGATTGGATACGACCGCTAGAGTCGAAAGATATACGGCATACAATCCAGCTGATGTTCGCCGTGTCCAGTATGTTCGTAGGATTGTGTTTGTTAGGAGCCGCAGGTTGTTTTGCCTTGGGATGGGTGCGGTGAGGGTGAGGCGTGACACACTGAATAATGATCGAGCAGGAAGTGACATGATCTTGAAGCAAGATATAGCAGCAAAAAGGACGGTAGAATACGTACAAAGTCCGAACTCACAGGAGGATAAGGTGCCATATGATGCTAAAGAAGATCTGCATTGGGACATGGAACTCGTGTTAGTTCGTCACGGCACAACCTTATGGAATAAGGAACGTCGATATATGGGACACTCCGACTTAGGTTTGCTACCAGGAGCAGAACAGGAATTAAAGCCTTTGCAAGAAGAATTGCAGGGGCAGTCCTTTGCTCGAATCTATTGCAGCGATTTAAGGCGATGTCGCCAGACCTTGCAGATCATTGTGCCGGAGTCAGAATTGACGTCTGGAGGTTCCCTATCTACTATGTCTCCTATGATGGAACCACGTCTGCGAGAGCTTCATTTTGGCGAGTGGGATGGAAAAACGTATGACATGCTCAAGGATGTGTCGTTGTATCGCGCTTGGATTGATGAGCCGCAACGGATAACCCCTCCTGGAGGAGAGTCTTGGACAGATTTTGTGAATCGTTTGCGGAAATTTCTTGACTCTCTGTATGAATGGCGTGTTGCTATGGAAGTTCAACCCATGGATTTGACTGCTGCGCCGCCCTCTGTTTTGGTCGTTACGCATGGTGGCGTAATTCGTCAGTTAGCTTGCATGCTGATACCGGGCCATGATTTTTGGAGTCTGAATCCGAAGCCGGGAGAAGCATTTAGGATTCAATTGAGGCTGGCAGGACCGCACAATTACATAGCGGAAATGCTCCCTCATTAGGTTAGACACCAGCGGGTAAAGAGGCTGTTTGGGTTGTAAGCCGCCTCATTTTAACCTATAATCATCAAGTAAAAGAACGGCTTGACTACCACTACATCAAATATCCAGCAGACGAGGTCGGCGCAGTGTGATGAAACTATGGTTTCCCTTGCCTGCGCTGTTAAAAGGGAAGTCGGTGTAAGTCCGGCGCGGTCCCGCCACTGTAAATGGAAACATGCCGGTTAGTCCTGCTTTATGTGCTACTAAGCATATGAAGGAATTTCAGGACATGCATCTTACCATAAGTCAGGATACCTGCCCGTCCGCCTGTCACCATAATCCTTCGAGGAAAGGATGACGTGTTCGCAGTGACTGTCCGTGCGGAAAGAAGCTGCCGCCTGCGCACAATCTGCGCTAACGTGACCCCTGTGTCCTAATATGAGGATGCGGGGTTTTTTTGATAGGAAAAGAAGGCTGGATTTAGAAGATATCTGATGATGCTCAAGTAACGCTCTTAACGATTTTTTTATGAAGGGGTGCAAATCATGGCAGGAAAAAAAATAAAGGTTTGGACAACAGGTCTATTGGTTCCGATTTTGGCAGTTGTGCTGAGTGCATGTGGCTCTAATGGAAAAAATGCTGAAAATAAAGAGAATCAGACTTCTGCACAGCAGCCAGGAAAGACCGTAACCGCACAAGAGCCTCCGGGCAAAACAGTTTACCCACTCACAGTTAAGGATGCAACAGGACAGGAATTTACATTCAAAAAAGCGCCGGATAAAATCGTTTCCGTCTCCCCGGCAGAAACCGAGGCGCTGTTCGCCATCGGGCTGGATAAGGAAATAGTTGGCGTCTCCGACTACTCTGATTACCCGGCAGCAGCTACGAAAAAGCCTAAAGTGGGCGGTATTATGAAACCGAACGAAGAGGCGATCATTGCTGCTAACCCGGAAGTCGTTTTTGCAGGGATATCACTTAGTGAACAGGCTACGACCAAGCTGCGCGACATGGGAATTATGATTTTTAAAACGGAACCGAAGACAGTTGAAGATGTCATAGCTAACATCGAATTGTATGGAAAAATCACCGATCATCAGAAAGATGCGAGAGCGGTGACTGACAAGATGAGGGCAGATGTAGCGGAAGTGAAAGAAGGAGTTAAAAATATCGGTAAAGGGCAGAAGCTGCGGGTATACGTCGAGTTTTCACCAGGCTGGACAGTTGGTAAAGGCGAGTTTATGGACGAGCTGATTACGTTGGCGGGCGGCGAAAATGTAGGTGCCACGCAGAAGGGGTGGTACCAAATTAGTGAAGAAAATATTATTGCTGCGAACCCTGACGTGATTTTGTACAGCAAAAGTGTCAAGGACGACAAAACTGGCCAGACGCTCGGCGAAATCATTAAAGCTCGCAGTGGATGGGATCAAATATCGGCTGTTCGCCATAACCGGGTGTTTGCCGTGGATGATAATTTGATCAGTCGTCCGGGTCCACGCGTAACGGAAGGTCTCAAGGAAGTGGCCAAGGGCGTGTATCCTGAAATTTTCAAATGAACCGTAAACTGATCGGCTTTGGAGGGACAGGTCTTGTCCTGCTGTTGCTGACGCTGCTGCTCTGTCTTGGCATCGGCTCGGCCAAGCTTCCGGTCAGCCAGATCACGGGCATTCTGGTTAACCACCTTCCGTGGTTAGGCGATACGTTTACACCGGATTGGAATACATCCTCAGAGCAGATTATTTTGAAGGTCAGATTGCCACGAGTGTTACTGGGAATGTTGGTAGGAGCAGCGCTGGCGCTGGCGGGAGCCGGATTTCAGGGTGTGCTGCGTAATCCTTTGGCTGATCCGTATACACTGGGGGTATCCTCGGGGGCTTCGGTAGGAGCGGCAGTACTGATCTATTGGGGCCTTCAATTTTCATTTGTTGGCATATGGACGCTGCCGCTAGTGGCATTTACGACCGGAATGCTGACGCTGTGGATGGTGCTAACGTTGGCACGGGAAGGTGGAAAAATTCCGACACAAAGTCTCATTTTGTCGGGTGTGGTGATGCAATCCTTTCTAGGAGCAGTTGTTTCCTTTCTGACAGCCATGTCGAAGGAGA
The DNA here is from genome assembly GCF_052906305.1 of Paenibacillus sp. SER-28. NCBI lineage: Bacteria > Bacillati > Bacillota > Bacilli > Caryophanales > Paenibacillaceae > Paenibacillus > Paenibacillus sp. SER-28. Next base: position 382,817 of record NZ_JBRECM010000001.1, read on the forward strand.
CGGTCAATGAAATATTGTACTGGACGATGGGAAGTCTTAGTCTGCGCGGTTGGTCATATACAGGAATCCTTTTACCTTATGTGGTCATAGGACTGGTATTTCTATGGAACCGGGCACGTGTGCTGAATATTTTGGCTTTGGGTGAACGTCAGGCGGCTCACATGGGAGTTCATGTAGATGCGACGAAGCTATCTGTCCTGATCATTTCCACGCTGCTGACAGCTGCCGCTGTCTCGGTATGTGGAGTGATTGGCTTTGTGGGACTTGTTGTACCGCATATCATTCGTCTGGTGACAGGTCCTGATTACCGGATGATTGTTCCATTATCTGCGCTCGGTGGAGCCATTTTTATGGCTTGGGCGGATACGGCGGCTCGCACGTTGTTATCCCCCACGGAAATTCCTCTGGGCGTGATGACGGCCTTTGTTGGGGCACCGTTCTTCGCATATCTCCTGTATCGGAACAAGAAGCTGCGCAGGGGGGAACTGCTGTGACAGAACAAAGTGAATCACAGAAAGTGCGTGATCGGGCATTAGAGGTAGCGGGTCTGACACGTGCCTATGGAGAATTCCATGCGTTAAAGAATATAAGCTGGAGCGTCGACGAAGGAACTTGGTGGGGGATTATTGGTCCGAACGGCAGTGGAAAATCGACCTTGCTGCATCTGCTTTCGGGTGTAGATCAGCCAACTTCGGGAAACGTTCATATCTATGGCAAAAAGGTCGGTAGCTACAGCAGAAAAGAGCTTTCCCGACTCATAGCCGTACTCCAACAGGAAGGGCTTCCTCCAGTGGGATACACCGTCAGGGAAGTCGTAGAAATGGGACGTTTTCCTCATCAGGACTGGTTAGGCAGGGAAAAGGGTGTTGATGTGGAGGCGATCACGGATCGCGTGCTGGAGCGATTGGGTCTTGCCACGTTGGCGGACAGAGCATTGGACCGCTTGAGTGGGGGACAGCGACAGCGTGTAGCTTTGGCAAAAGTAATGGTGCAGGAGCCACGAATATTGCTGCTGGACGAGCCTACGACCTATCTGGACTTGCGCTATCAGCTTGAATTTATGGAACTGCTGGCAGATTGGCGCCAAGAAACGGGTGTGACGATCATTGCAGTCTTGCATGATCTTAACTTGACAGCCCAATTTTGCGAAGATTTGCTTGTACTCAAGGATGGAATGGTTGAAGGATTGGGAGCTTCATCGAAGTTATTAACCGAGGATCGGATTCGACGAGTATACGGTGTTGAGCCTGTGATGCTTCCGCATCCTGATAGCGGTGTGCCGCAGCTCTTGCTGCGCAGAAGTGCTTCGGATCCAGCGGATTAAATAAACGATGAAACACACTTAAAAAGAGCAGGGAGTGGAAGATATGAACAACAAGCTGCGTCAGCTGATCGATAGCATTGTCCAGCCGGATGGGGTGGCGGCCTCGGCAGCTTCAGCCCATTTGGACCAATTAACAAAGCCACCGGGAAGTCTTGGAAAGTTGGAAAGTGTGGCCATCAAGCTAGCAGGAATTACAGGAGTGGACAAGCCTGAATTTGATCGTAAAACGGTTATGGTCATGGCTGCGGATCACGGGGTGTGTGAAGAGGGAGTCAGTGCCTTTCCGGCTGAGGTTACACAGCAAATGCTGTATAACATGCTGTCAGGTGGCGCGGCAATTAATGTGCTGGCACGCCATGCGGGCGCAGATGTCAAGGTGGTAGATGTTGGCGTGAATGCGGATGTCGCTCACGCGAATCTGGTGGACCGTAAGGTACGCCTGGGTACTTCGAATATAGCTAAAGGGCCTGCAATGCTGCGTACGGAAGCGGAACAGGCGGTTTTGGCCGGAGCTGAAGCCGTAGCAGAAGCGGTCAAAGGTGGCACACGGCTATTCGTTACCGGGGAGCTGGGCATCGGGAATACGACAGCCAGCGCTGCGGTCGTATGTGCTCTTACCGGGCTAGAGCCGGAAGTTATCGTAGGCCGGGGGACGGGTGTAGATATGGCTGGACTTACCCGTAAAATATCGGTTGTCTGCCGCGCATTGGACGTGAACCAGCCAGATGCAAATGATGCGCTCGACGTGCTCACTAAGGTCGGCGGTCTGGAGATTGCCGCCTTGGCAGGAGTCATCCTCGGCGCAGCCGCACATCGCTGTCCAGTCGTGTTGGACGGCTTTATTTCAGGCGCAGCTGCCCTCGCAGCGCGTGCACTTGCGCCTGCAAGCGCTGCGTACATGCTCGCTTCGCACGCCTCGGACGAGCGCGGGCACGAGGCGGTGCTCCGCCAGCTCAAGCTGGAGCCCATGCTTTATTTGGACATGCGGCTCGGGGAGGGCACAGGCGGTGCGCTTAGCTTGCACCTGATTGATGCGGCGTGCCGCATCATGCGCGAAATGGCGACCTTTGCCGATGCAGGCGTATCGGACGGTCAGGGAGCCGCGCAGCGATGAAAGCGCTCGTGACCGGCGGGGCACGCAGCGGCAAAAGCGACTTTGCCGAGCGATTATGCATGTCGCGCGCTTCGCGCGCCTGCTACATTGCAACGGCGCAAGCCTATGACATGGAGATGAAGGAGCGCATCGCCCTTCATCGGGTCCAGCGCGAGTCTGCTGGGTACGACTGGCAGACGCTGGAGGAAGCGCAGGCGCTGCCGGAGCTGCTGCAGCGGCTTGGTGGCGATCAAGCGTCGCAGCCCGCGCCTATGGTGCTGGTCGACTGCCTGACCCTGTGGCTGTCGAACGTACTGCTGGCCGCAGGCGAGGACGGCGAAGCTGCGTCCAGAGCTGCCATTAATGAACTGGCGGCAGCTGTGGAGCAGTATCCAGGGCAGCTCGTCATCGTAACCAACGAGGTTGGTGACGGTATTGTGCCCGAATATCCGCTGGGTCGGCTGTATCGGGATTTGAGTGGGTTTATGAATCAGCGGATTGCCCGTCTTTGTGATGAAGTATTTTTGGTGACGGGTGGCATTCCCGTAGAACTCAAACAGTTGGAATATAAGCTATGAGCCGCGAACGTCAGGCTGTTGCTGCGGCTTTTCAATTTTTAACGCGTCTTCCGGTGAAGGCGGAAATAGATTTTTCCCCGGATTTGCTTAAACGCAGTGCAAGTTATTATCCGCTGGTGGGAGTGGTTATTGGCATCATTGTCTGGGGCTTTGCGGCGCTTACTTCTATGGTATTGCCACCGTTGCCGTGTGCGATTCTTACGCTTGTTATCTGGGTTTGGTTGACGGGCGGATTGCATTTGGACGGGTGGATGGATGCGGCTGATGCCTTATTCAGCTACCGATCCCGTGAGCGGATGCTGGAGATTATGAAGGATAGCCGTGTAGGAGCAATGGGCGTTATTGCTTGTGTGCTGCTACTTATGCTCAAGGCTTCTTTGCTGTATACGGTGCTGGTTGAACGGAATGTGTCTGGCTTGCTGCTGCTTCCGATGGTTTGGAGCCGCTGGTTTATGGTACATGCAATGAAACGCTGGCCTAAAGCCCGTAATGATGATGGGCTGGCTGCGCGTTTTGCTGATATGAGTGGTGGCCGCGTAGGGTTGGCCGTATTCTGGGCAGTATTAGTGACCCTAAGTGCTGCCGTAGGACAATATCTTCTGGCAGATTTGGCTACAGCAACAAGGGGGACTGGGAATCTGTCGTTGGCAGGATCCTACTTACAGACGTTCCTTTCATATTCTGAGAGCCTTCCAATCTCGCTAGGTTTTGTGTTGCTTCCGGTCTTGGCTTACGGTGTTGGAACCTTCACGGCAAACCGTATTAACCGCCGCTTGGGTGGACTTACAGGAGATATATACGGAACTTTAAACGAATTGCTGGAGGCTGTTTTATTGTTGTTTATTGTCATTTTGTACGGGTTGTGACCAGATTTGAAATGAATTCGTTAAAGGGGAAGAGGCAATTGTCAACTTTCGAACCGTCCTGCACGAACCCGGCAGCCGTATTAATGCTTCAAGGAACAGCGTCGGATGTTGGCAAAAGCGTGGTGACGACTGCGCTTTGCCGTATTTTTACGCAGGACGGATATCGTCCCGCACCGTTTAAGTCGCAAAATATGGCGTTAAACTCTTATGTTACCGAGGACGGCAAGGAAATAGGACGCGCTCAGGGGGTGCAGGCTGAGGCCTGCGGTATTGAGGCCACAACTGACATGAATCCGATTCTGATTAAGCCGGTCAAAGATATGCACTCACAAATTGTTGTACACGGTGTACCTTATGCCTATATGAGCGCCTCCGATTACCGGAAGGATTTTTTGCCAAAAGCCAAACAGACCGTTATGGATGCTCTGAATCGGTTGCGTGATACCTATGATATTGTCCTTATGGAAGGGGCAGGCAGCCCGGCAGAGATTAATTTGAAGGACCGCGATATCGTAAATATGAATCTGGCAGGTTGGGCGGATGCTCCAGTGTTGCTTATTTCAGATATCGACCGGGGCGGAGTTTTTGCCTCTCTCGTAGGAACTATCGAATTACTGGAACCCCATGAAGTACAGCGTATCCGCGGATTTATCATTAACAAATTCAGAGGCGATCTGTCTCTGCTTCAACCAGGATTAGACTGGCTGGAAGAACGGACAGGCATTCCTGTACTCGGTGTATTGCCCTATCTGCCAGACATTCGCATTGAAGCAGAGGATTCGGTAGTACTGGATAAGAAGCCCAAACAATCTGCAAAGGATAAAGAACTGGATATTGCGGTGATACGATATCCGCGGATTTCCAATTTTACCGACACGGATGCTCTGGCCGCAGAGCCGGATGTGAGCGTTCGTTATGTCACTGAAGCTGGACAGTTGGGCGTACCAGACGCCATTATCTTACCGGGGACCAAAGACACTATTGGAGACCTGCTGGAATTGCGTGAGAGAGGTCTGGAGAAAGACATTCGGCAGGCTATGAATACCGGACGCACACAGCTAGTTGGCATTTGTGGAGGTTATCAGATGCTGGGTACCGCACTATTTGATCCCGAAGCCGTCGAATCTGGGTTGCCGCAGCAGGCAGAAGGGTTAGGTTGGCTTGCTCTATCCACGACCTTTTTAAAGGAAAAGCAAACCGTACGCGTACAGGGAACCCTGTCTAATCATTGCCCGCTTTTGCTTAGCACTGTGCCTGATTCGGGTTCTGCCTCCAAGCCAAGCATTGAAGGTTATGAAATACATATGGGCGTTACGGAGTATGTTACGGAACCATACGCACCTACAGATATAACTTTTAAGCTAAGCGAAATGAAAAGGTTATTCCGTATCCGGCGTGGCGAAGAAGCAGCTTTTGAGGAAGGCTGGGGTACGACAGACGGTAAAGTATGGGGAACCTATTTGCACGGTGTGTTTGATAATGACCGTTTTCGCCGTTGCTGGCTGGATGGATTGCGACAAGCCAAGGGCTTGGCACCTTTAGAGAGCACTTTTACTGTACGTGAAGCCAAGGAACGAGAGTTTGACCGTGTCGCAGAGGTGGTCCGGGCTCATTTAGATATGGAGCAAATTTATCGTATTATGGGAATGGATTCATAAACTTCATGGATGATTATTAAAATCGCTTTTAAAAAATAAAGAGGTATCTCTACAGCCATTTTCAAGACTGTGAGATACCTCTTTGTATTGTATCGGCTTACGTAATTTTAAATTTTTGGACAGCCTTTTGCAGTTCGGTTGCTTGTTTGCTTAATTGGCGAACAACATCGCTGTGGCTTTCCATTTCATTCAGTTGCTCATCGGCATTTAAACCGATTTCTTGAATCATATGCTGTGCATTGGCTGCGATGAGAGCTGTCTCTTCCACGGAAGCAGATACTTCCTCCGAGCTGGCGGATACCTGCTCCGTTGCTGCAGATACCGTTTGAATCGTAGCATTGATCTTTTGCATAAGCTCACTTAGCTGGTTAAAGGCTGAGCTCGCTTGTTGAACCATTTCCGTTCCCGAATGAATTTCACGGCTCACTTGGGTCACAGAGTCCACAGATTGTTGCGATACTTCTTGAATGGTAACCAAATAGTCGGAAATTTCTTGTGTGGCTTCTTTAGATTGCTCGGCAAGCTTGCGTACTTCTCCAGCTACTACGGCAAAGCCCCGTCCATGTTCGCCCGCACGGGCGGCTTCAATGGAGGCATTCAGGGACAACATTTGAATTTGCTTCGTAATATCGAAGATAGCCGAAACGATACTGCCAATGGCTTCTGAGCGCTCATTCATACTATGGATGTATCGAAGCGATTCATCGGCAGCATGTCCTACCTGTGACATTTGAGCTACAGCCTTTTGAGCGAGCGTATTACCGTTAACTGTTTCTTTTGTCGCTTCACTGATTTGATCGGATACATCATTGGCAGAGGAGGCAATGTGCTGAACACCTTGAGCGATTTCCTCCATAGCCTGTGCATTTTCAGCAGCAGCAGTAGCTATGCTGGTACTGCCCTTTGCTACTTCCTCTGCGGCAACTGTAGAATCCTGCACTTTTACACTCATAGCCTCAGTCCGACGAAGTAGCTCGTCCGATCCTGCAACAACCGCACCGGATGTAGAAAGCACATGGCCGATCATTTCTTTCAAGTTATGAGACATGGATTGGAAGCTGCGGGCAAGTTGGGCAATTTCATTAACTCCATGAACCTTGGCTTCTTGTGAAAGATCACCTTGAGCAATTTTTTGGCTATGACGAACCAATTCAGCAATGGGTTCTACAACTTTACGTATCACGAGGGTAGAAATAATGCCGCCCAGCAGGAGCGTTGCCACTGTAATACCTATGCAAATCCATAGAATTTGTTGGGATTTTTCTTGTACAAATCCGACGTCTTCGTTCACACCCAGAACTAGATTACTACCTGATATAGCAAAGAAGGCGGTTTTGTGTACTCCATATGAATCGCTGTAAATTTCACTGATATTCATCTCGCCTTGTTTTGCTTTTTTAATATCCTCAACAGGAATGAGTGCATCCTTAACCTTGTATACTGATTTTACATTTCGTGCGACGACTTCGGCTTTATCATCCTTCACTACCGCGATATATGCCGATTCTAATTTGAGGGTATCGACCTTGTCCTGAAGATAGGATTCCATCTGTATAGCGGAGCCGGAATCAGAACCGCTTCCTTGCCCAGCCTGAACAGCTAAGGAAATATTGAGATCCTGATACACATTTTTAGCTCCAATTTCTAGCAATTGGTCTACCTGAGGCATGACACTGTTATTAATGATACTCATGGATATTGCATAGAAACTGATGCTGAACAAAAGGGACGCAAAGAGCTGAATCAGCAAAAACATAATTCGTAATTTCGCGCCAATGGAACGATTAAAACTCTTCATGAAAAATCTCCTCTCACATGATGGTAATAAAATCAGACGAATTCCCTGCTTGAAGTAGGCCGCTTGTCCAATAGATACTTGACACGCCATGATCTACTTGTGTTCCTTTCCTTGCTTGAAGAAAAGACTGAAAATGTTCGGATTCTATGTATATTTCAGCTGAATTCAAGGGACAAGAATGTGAAAGGGAAGTAATCCATGATTTACTAAAAAGTAGGTTAGACCTATTTTACATAATTAACAGACGGTTGAATAGTCATATTTGCCCAAAAACAAACAAAAAATATATAACTATGGTCTTAGGTGTTTAGATGTAAGTTAGGTGTGAATTATCAGGTGCATAAAAACGAATAGATTACTCCTTCTTTAAAACTATTGTAAAAAAGAAGTAATATAAGTAGCATAAGGAATACGGCTTTTTTACAATATTCTTCTAAGCTTGGTTTGTAAGTTCGAAAGTGGTCTTCAATATACATATAAAAGGGGAAAAGGTTGTTATGAATCGGGATTTACTTTCCAAAGAAGTGATTTCGCAGGTCAGAGGAGAAGATACACAGGAGCTGACTTCCGGCAGTTATAGAGCTGCCACAGGGAGAAATCCGATAAGTCGACTATTAGATTATGTATCAGGCGTATTTACTCCGATCTTGCCGGCAATGATTGGTGCGGGAATGGTTAAGGTAATTATATTAGTTTTAATATCCTTCGGTTTATTGTTGTTTGATCCGCAGGTATATACTATTTTAACGGCTATCAGCGATGGGATATTTTATTTTTTACCTATTTTCGTTGCGGCAAGTGCGGCAAGAAGGCTGCGCAGCAATGTGTTTGTTGCAGCAGCCATCGCAGCATCCGTATTCCATCCCCAATTAACAAGTTTACTCCAGTCTGGTGAGGAGGTACGTTTTGCCGGTCTGCCAGTTATAGACCCACAAGCTGCTTCATCTATAGTACTCATACTTGTTGTTGTCTGGATAGCATCGTATATCGAAAAATGGTTAGACAGGTATATCCCTTATTCACTTAAATTAATGGTTGTCCCGACTTTGACACTGATGATCACTATACCTTTAATGGTGTTCGCTTTCGGGCCACTGTGGAGTTATCTCGGCCAACATGTATCCGATGGACTAGGCTGGTTGTTTGACAATGCAGAAGTATTTACAGGGTTGTTGCTCGGAGGCATGATGTCTTTGCTTATTATTGCAGGTATGCAATATATAATGCTACCGATTATGATCAGCTCGCTGACAACATTGGGTTATGATCACCTTTTTCCCGTGGTCGTTGCAGCGGCTTTCGCTCAGGCTGGCGCAACATTTGGCGTATGTGTTAAATCCAAAAATGCCAAAGTCAAAACGCTGGCTGCGTCCACAGGTTTGTTGGCCATGCTAGGAATCATTGAACCGGCCATGTATGGTGTCAATATCCGTTTCAAAAAACCGTTAATAGCAGTTATGATCGGTGGAGCCGTTGGTGGGGCTTGTATGTGTCTGTTTGAAACGGAGCTTACTAGTATTGGTGTCTCTGCTGGGCTGCTCAGCTTACCTTTATTTTCTGAACCCACGCTTGTGTACGGTATTGTGGGTATGCTGATTTCGTTTGTTACAGCTGGCGTAATTACGTATTTTGTGGGCTTTGTGGATGAAAAAGACGAGCATTCGCAAGGAGTATCTACATCTGGCATGAATGCTTCTCCGAACTCGGTTGTGGAAAAGAGCCCCGGCAGCTAAGTTGAATGCATGTCGTTCTGTTCAGGACAAAAAAACAGCAAGCCCTCGAAAGATGAAGGCTTGCTGTTTGGCGTTTTCGATAAAATCCAAATTTGAAGCTGCTTAACTATTTTATTGTTAGAAAACCTACAAAAATAGTTGGTTTTGTGATATAGTATTCTTCGGATTGAAGGATCACCTTATAAAACATATTAAGTATAAGTTTGGAGGAAATAATACATGGATACCTTCTTTATTATTTTAAATGTAATCGTGCTGCTTTTGCTGCTAGGCGTATTGGTCTGGATGCAGAAAAAGCACATCTCCTTTACAAAAAGGGTATTTGCCGGACTTGGCTTCGGACTGATCTACGGGGCTATTCTACAATATGCTTATGGTGCAGGCTCAGAGGTCATTACAAAATCGGTTGATTGGTTCAACCTCGCAGGTAACGGTTATGTCCGTTTGCTGCAAATGGTCGTTATTCCGCTTATCATGGTGTCGATTATTTCGGCTATTATGAATTTGAAGGGAAGACAGAACCTTGGCAAAATCAGCGTGTCCATTATTGCAGTACTACTGATTACAACGGCAATTGCTGCTTCAGTTAGTATTGTAACCAGCCTGTCGTTTGACCTAAAGGCAATTGAGATTCAAGGTGGGGAAAAGGAACAAGCACAGGGCTTGAAGATGGAAGAGCGCCTTGGAACAGTTCAGGACATGACCATTCCACAGCAGGTGCTGGAATTTATTCCTTCAAATCCTTTTGAGGATATGACGGGAGCACGTCGTACGTCGACGCTGGCGGTGGTTATTTTCTCGGCCTTTATCGGGGTGGCTGTGCTCGGATTGGATCGTAAAAAACCGGAACAGGCGCAAACCTTCCGTAAAGTGATTGATGCAGTGTACGCTGTAGTGATGCGAATTGTAACGCTGGTGCTGAGATTGACTCCTTACGGTATTTTAGCACTGATCACTAAAGTAGTAGCTACGACCAATCCAGATGAAATTTTGAAGCTAATCAAGTTTGTGCTCGCTTCTTATGTGGCTCTGTTGGTCATGTTTATCATTCATCTTATTTTGCTGGCCTTGTTCGGCTACAATCCGGTGACGTATGTGAAAAAGGTATTGCCTACACTGGTTTTTGCTTTTACTTCTCGTTCCAGTGCGGCGACCATTCCATTAAATGTTGAAACACAAACGAAAAAGCTTGGTGTATCCGACGGCATCGCGAATCTGTCTGCGACCTTGGGAGCGACTATTGGGCAAAACGGCTGTGCTGGTATTTATCCGGCAATGCTGGCGGTTATGATTGCTCCAACCGTGGGTATTGATCCAACGAGCTGGGATTTTATCCTCACGCTGATTCTGGTCGTTACGGTCAGCTCGTTCGGCGTGGCGGGTGTAGGCGGTGGTGCCACTTTCGCTTCCCTGATCGTGCTTTCTACCATGAATCTTCCAGTGGCATTGGCAGGATTGCTCATCTCAGTCGAACCGTTGATTGATATGGGACGCACAGCGTTAAATGTCAATGATTCTATTACTGCAGGTCTCATTTCAGGCAAGGTGCTCAAGGAGAACGATCAAGACGTATTCAATAATCATGGTATGGATTTGGATGCAACGGCACACTCTTAAGTAATGATAAATGAAGGGTGTACGATCAGTCTCATATCACATCTGTAGCCTATATAACACACGTACTGTATGTACGCTGTACAAAGAGCCGGCCATAAGGTCGGCTCTTTGTATTGAGTTTAGGGCAGTGTAAATTATGGCTGTTCACAAATCCTAATCTATGATACATTAAAATAATGTTTTTCCGGCTTGCTTCGGATGAACCGCGGTTCGCAACCATCCCGCGCTATCAAAACTAGGAGGATTTCATGTTTAATCTGTTATGGGGGGCAGCTTTTGTCCTCGTCAATTTTATGTTCTTTTTGTTATGTTTTCGGTTGTTCGGTAAAAAAGGGCTGTACGCCTGGATTGGTGTTGCTACTGTACTGGCCAACATTCAGGTAACCAAAACGATTGATCTGGTCGGCATTACCACGACATTGGGAAATACGATGTATGTTTCTATGTATATGGCCAGCGACTTACTGAATGAAAAATATGGGCCTAAAGAAGCGCGTAAAGCTGTATGGTTCGGCTTTTTCACTCTGATTATGACGACGGTAACGATGCAAATGGTGCTGCAGTTTCAGCCTACTGCAACGGATTTTGCCCAGACACCGATGCAACAGCTGTTTGGATTGTTGCCAAGACTTGCGCTTGCCAGCTTGACAGCCTATGCGGTCAGTCAATTGCTGGACGTGCGTCTGTACGCCTGGATTCGCAAGTTCTTCCCGGAACGTCATCAGCTCTGGATTCGCGGCAATGGCAGCACGATGATCAGCTCGTTTATAGATACGCTCATTTTCTGTACTATTGCCTTTTACGGTTATGCGTGGGGGATATGGCTCGAGATATTATTCACCACCTACATCTTAAAATTTGTACTGACCGCGGCGGGTACACCCATTTTGTACATCGCACGCAATTTCCGCTTTATAGAAGAGGAGGAGCAAACCCTCAAGCCATGATGGCTTGGGGTTGCCCCTCCTTTTTTTCATCCTTTTTTACATACCAATATAATGAATAGCGATGGGTTTATCCGAGCACTGTCAGTTCTTTTGGAAAAGAGGTAAGCACTTCAACACCATTAGAGGTGACCAAAACGTCATCTTCAATCCGCACACCGCCGAGGCCTGGCACATAGATGCCGGGTTCGATGGTGAACACGAAGCCTTCATGAAGCAGATCGCTATTGCCTCCGTGTACAGATGGATATTCGTGAACACTCATACCAAGGCCGTGTCCAACTCGATGGTTAAAGGCAGGGCCGTATCCAGCGGCTTCAACAACAGCCCGTGCTGCCTGATCTACGGATGCGCAGGAAACTCCCGGGTGAATGGCGGCAATTCCCGCTTTGTTCGAGCGAAGAACCGTATTATAAATCGTTTCCAGCTCAGCCGACAGCTTTCCAAAAGCAAAAGTACGCGTAATATCCGAAGCATAACCATCGGAATATACGCCCATATCAAACATGAGCAGATCGCCAGGCTGTAGCTTGCGGGTGCCCGGAACACCATGAGGCAAGGCTGTTTTGGGTCCAGACAGCACTGTTGTGTCAAAGGACGGGCCATCTGCGCCGATTTTTTTCATCTGATATTCGATTTCGGCCACCAGCTCGACTTCCGTCACTCCTTCGCGCACATGGGTGAGGCCGTGGCGAAGAGCATCTTCCACCAAACGAGCTGCATGTTTCAGACGTTGTACTTCCTCAGGAGTTTTTCTCACACGCATTTCTTGAAGCACAGGACCCAGATCCACATATTGAGCCGCGCCAATAGCAGTATGTAACTGTTCATAACGGAGGACGGAGACGTGCTCCTTTTCCAGCGCGAATGTTTTCACTCCGGTGCCTGTACGTTGACGCAACAGATCATATGGATTGTCCGTATCGGTGTGGGTGGATATACGAGTCACAGAAGAAGCAGCTTGGGCGGCTTCTGCATCCAGAGCGGGTACGATCAGTTCTGGTTCTTGGTCTCGAAGCAGCACGAGACCAAGAAAACGCTCATGCGGATCACTAGCAAAGCCCGTCAGGTAGTAAATATGTTTGGGATCGGTCACAAGCAGGCCATCCCAAGATTGTGATTTCAATTCATCATATAATCTTGTGATTTTATCATTCATAGAGTCTCATTCCTTTCTGTCCATGTATTCATTATAGCTCTTATTACATCTTTATTTATAGCTTTGAATGGCTTATTCTCTTGCCTGACTTAATGTTTGCAGACGTGCTTGTACGTTCTGATCATAGTAGCCGCCATGGTAGCAGATTACCTTTTCAACATCCAATACCGTCAGCTTTTCGAGGCTCTTCAGAGCCAATGGCATATCCGGCGTAGCCGACTCAGCAGGACCGACCAGTTCACCTTCGACTACCAGCAGTTCATCTGCTGCCAACAGTAGCTTTTGTGCGGGCACATACAAGCTGATATGCCCGGGTGTATGGCCAGGTGTATGTATAATCTGTATGCCCCCACCATAAGGCAGATGCTCACCGTCCTCAAGAATATGAGCAAAGCGCAAATCTGGCAGGCGGCGAATCATATCCTCTGCTTGCTGCTTGAGCACAGTATCCATTTGTTTAATCCGTTCCGACGTCAGCTTCACAAACGGTCGCTCTCCTGTCATGTAAGGAACGTCATCCTTATGGGCTAACAGGGCAGTATTCGGCAGCAGATCCAGCAGTGCATGAACATTTCCGATATGGTCAATATCCTGATGTGTTAAAATAATTCTTTTCACGCGGCTGATATCCTCACCCACATCTGAGATAGCCTTGCGTAATGGCTCAAATTGGCCGAGCATTCCCGTGTCAATCAGTGTAAGTCCATCCTCGTCCTTGAGCAGTACAGGATAAATAGTCGTTTTTCCAAAAAAAGATTCCATAGGTATTTCCAAAATCAAGAGTTGAGTTCCAATATTCATATTAAGCTGCTTCAGAATCCTTGACTCCGAAACATACCTCCCGTCTCATCGTGTTAAATCGCTTTCCCCGTTTTTATTTTTCCTTATCTTCAAGCTCTATTATAAAACCCTTTGGGACTAATCCGCAAAACAACTCGATATGGCTGATCGGGCGCTTGTCTTGTACAATAAATAAATCACACCATAGGAGGCGGATACGAATAATGAATCAGGACCAATCTTTTTCCATTGAATTTGCGTGCAGAGAGGATCTTCCCGATATTGTGGATATTTATAATTCTACGATTGCAGGACGAATGGTCACCGCAGATCTGGAACCGGTGACAGTGGAGAGCCGCATTCCATGGTTTGAGGCTCATCAGGAGAACCACCGCCCTTTGTGGGTTTTAAAGCAAAAGGGGACCATTGCCGGTTGGGCCAGCCTTCAGTCCTTTTATGGGCGTCCAGCTTATAACGGTACAGCAGAAATTAGTATTTACGTCCATGAGGATTCTCGTGGAACCGGAACAGGAAGTCGACTGGTACAGCATTTGCTAAATGAATGTCCGAGACTGGGGATTACAACGTTGTTGGGATTTGTTTTTGGTCATAATGAGCCAAGTATTGGGCTGCTGCGGAAGTTTGGTTTTGAGCAATGGGGGTACTATCCGCGTGTAGCTGTGCTGGACAGCATAGAGCGAGATTTGGCGATATTGGGCAAGCGAGTGGATGAATAATAGCTTATGACAGTTAAATATTTTTTGTAATGTGTACAGAAAAAGGCTGTTTCCAAAATCGTCTCATACACTGCGGATGATTTTGGGAGCAGCCTCTTTTATTTTGCTATTTTCATCGCTTTTAACGCTGAGGTCTAAAACGTATGTTGTGAAAAATTTGATTAAGCACCTCAGACAGCACCAAACCGACAGCAATAGCTCCTGCGATCATCAGCGTGCTCATGGCCAGCTCTAGTGCCTGAGGATAATGTTGTTGTACGAACTGGCGCATGGCATTATAGGCCATTCCCCCTGGAACGAGCGGAATCATGCCTGCTACGCTGAAAATAATCACAGGCATTTTGTATAGCCGCGCAAAGCCTTGACTGACGATGCCGATAAGGATTGTTGCTAAAAGGCTGGCGCTCACAGGTCCCATGCTGTCCGTGGTTGAATAATAGACCAGCCAACCTAGCATACCAACAAAACCACATTGCAGCAGCGAGCGCCGGGGGGCGTGGAAAAGTATGCCGAAACCAGCGGTGGCAATAAAGCTTGTGAATAATTGTGCAAGCATAGACTTGAATCTCCTCCGAATCACATATAAGAAATGATAACCGCAACGCCAGCTCCAATGCCGAAAGATGTCAGGCAAGCATCAGCTCCCTTGGAAAGACCCGAAACAAGGTGCCCGGACATTAAATCACGAATGGCATTTGTAATTAACAAGCCTGGAACCAGTGGCATGACGGAGCCAATTATAATTTTATCCATCATCTGTCCCCAGCCTACTATCGTTAACAGAGCCGCCAGCAAGCCGATTAGAAAAGATGCAGAAAACTCTGAGAAAAACTTGACCTTAACGAGCCTGTGAAAATACTGTACGGCTGCAAATCCGATACCGCCGCATAACACAGCTGCGGGGAAGTCTCGCCAGACACCACCAAACATGATCATAAAGCAACCGCTGGCCAACGAAGCAGCCATCAGCTGTACACGGTTGGAATAGCGGAGGGGGCCACGCTCAATCTCCGCAAGCTCCTTGACGGCAGCGCGGGGAGACAAATCACCTGTGCTGATTTTACGTGAAATGGAATTGACCTCTGTCACCTTGTGCAAATCGGTGGTCCGCTCTACGATGCGGATGAGCTTGGCAGGCTCCGAATCATTAATGGCAAAAAAAATCCCAGTTGGTGTTACATAGCTATGGGACTGGGATATGCCATAGGCTGAAGCAATGCGGGACATCGTATCTTCAACACGATAGGTTTCGGCTCCATTTTGCATCATCAGTTTGCCCGCCAACAGACAAACTTCAATGATTTCAGGAGTAGGATAGGAATGATTATTCATACTCGCTCTCTTTCATTCGTACCGGGCCGTTCGACCCTATTATTTTCATTTATTGTAGCACAAAAAGCCGCCTTTTCAGAGGCGGTTATGTTAGGGGGAATCGAAGTTTTCGTCAAGATTCTATCATATCGGGAATAACGGTATAGTAGGACTCTTCCAGATATGTTGCGGCCTCAGATAGGCCCATCAACTTAAGCTGTCCAGCTACAAAAGCACGAAGGGCAGAATGGGTGAACAGATGCCGTGTCTGGGCATCCCGAATAAAGGCCAGTCTGGCTTCACGCGAACCGTTATAGAACAATTCACGTACAGCTTCGCCTTGTTGTTCCCAAAGGAAAGGCTCCGTTACGGTCAAGAGGGTACTTTCCATAGAAGAGCTATGTTTCGCGGAAGAAGATACCTGAATGCCCAAGCCATTCAGCGTAGGAGCTGCTTCATTGTGCTTCCGTTCTGCTCGCAAGCTGTCGATATAGGCAGCCATATCCTGAATCGGTTCGATACCAAATCGTTCCCGAAAGCATTCGCGTACAAACGCGGTGCGTTCATCTACAAGCTGAGGCAGTCGCTGACCTGCATGTCCAGAATAGTCGTCTCCGCTGGCGTAGTATCGTTTTAATGAACTGTTCTCTGTATAAACAACGTTTAAAAAATCCTGCAAATGACGGGCAACCACCCATACACCCGTCCAATCGACGGGAGATACGCATACGATAGGGGCCTGTGAAAGGTCCTTTTCAAGACCAAAATCCGTTAAAAAGCCATAATGTATTCCGTCCACTCCTGCGTGGGCAAAAGGAATAACATCTGGTGGTGTAGCCATATATCGTGGCGCGCGGCCCTGCTCCATAATCAATCCCAAATCAAAACTCAGAGAATGCCGGTTCGCTTCGAGCTCCTTTTCAAATTCTATAAGTGCCTCAATCAAAGGTGTAGCTGATCCATAGGCTAGGTTAGAACCGGAATCCATCGTGTATGCCTCCCTTATCCAATACATCCATTAAAGCGTTCATCCCTAAAAGGTACGTGATTTTACACGAAATGTAAACCTGTATGACGAATATTTTCAAAAATGTGACCTTTTACCCGTGTGTTGTCAAATAAAACGCTTTCGAGCAAAGCAGGACAAGATACCTATGTTAGCTCGGTAGAGAAGTAAAGTGGGTTTGCGAAAATGCGGTCTTTTCAGTGTATGTTAGCAACCGTGAAGTGTGATTGCAGGATGCGCGGTGTGAAGGACAAGGTGCAACGTAACAGGCCAACGGGTATAATATCAGGACAAGGTGAAAAGGAGCGTCATCCGAAGATTTAACAGAAAGAAGTGGGCATATGAACTTGCAAAAGAAGGCTGTATTTTTTGATGTAGATGATACGATGTACGATCATTTGCACCCTACACGCGATGCATTGCGTACAGTATTAGGATTGAATGAGCGTTTTCCTTATGAGAAAGCCTACCATCGTATTCGCTATTACAGCGACGCACTATCGGCTAAAGGAGGACTATTGGAGGGGAAGGCAGGGCCGGATGAACTGGATGAGATGAGGGAAGGCCGTTTCATTCTGGCTTTACAAGAATTCGGGGTAGAAATCACCCGTGAGCAGGCAGTACATGTTCAGCAAGAATACTTGGATCGTCAGTACCGAATTGAGCCTTTTGAGGGGGCTACCTCGTTAATAAATGATTTGAGCTCAGCTGGCTTTTTAGTTGGATTAATTACAAACGGTCTTGAAGAACACCAGATGAGCAAGATCAAGGCGATGGCGTTGGAAAATCATGTTGCGGCAGAGCATATCTTTGTATCTGGGACCGTTGGCTATGCCAAGCCTGATCCGCGCATCTTCGAAGTAGTGAATGAGCGGACAGGAACGTTAGCAGAGCATTGCTGCTACATTGGGGATTCCTGGCGTAATGACGTGGCGGGAGCTATAGCTGCAAATTGGCAGGTGATCTGGTTCAATCACAGGAATGCTCCCCCGGAAACTGATGTGCTGGGGGACTATAAAACAGCAGCAAGCTATGCAGAGTTAAGAAGGTTGCTGCTGCCGGACGCTCGTTAGACACGGTACATACCGTATTTTTTAAAAGAATCAACCTATTTTGAAGCCATTCCAAAAGATAACCCGTAATACTATTTATCTGTTATAGAACTAACTTCATTGGTAAAGGTTTAGAACAGAGAAGGAGGGGATCGCGCATGGTAGAACAATGGAGGCAGGCAGAAGACATCATAAGTCAAGTGACCGTATACAGTACGGAGGATAATGATCCGGTTACCATTAAAACAGCCACTCAAGACGTCCGCTGTATTGGCATCGGGACTGATGCGGCCGTATTTACGATCGATACGTTGCCAGGCTACGCGTTCAAGGTGTACTCAGACATGGCGATCGAGAAAAAAGATGCGGAGGCCGACGTATATGAGCGTTTGCGAGGGTCTGACTTTTTTCCTCATTATTACGGAAAAGGCGACAAGTATATTGTCATAAGTTATGAATCCGGTATTACGCTGCTGGATTGTTTGCTGCAAGGAATTCCTGTGCCAGAGCAGGTCATTCTGGATGTGGAAAAGGCGAGGGAATTTGTCCGGTCCAAGGGGCTGAATCCCCGTGATATTCACCTCAAGAATGTACTTATGCAAGACGGGCGTGCCAAGGTATTGGACGTGTCGGAATACGTGAAGGAAGGCGATGACAAGCGCTGGGAGCATTTGGTGTGGGCATATCATACGTTTTATTCCGGTATCTCGGAGGTTAAGGTTCCCTCATGGATTTTGGATACGATTAAAAAATGGTACTACAAGCTGGATAACTCCAACTTTAATTTGGAGGAGTTTGCTCAGCGTGCCAGCCAATTGTTCTCTAAATGGAGGTCATAACCGCTGTAAAGATAACGGATATGCAGCTTGATCTTTCGATAGCAAAAAGGATTGCACCCGCATTAGGGGAGCAATCCTTTTCTTTTATCTGAAATCCCGAGGCACTCTTCTGGCTGTACCGCTCGCAATGGCGGCTTGAATCACCTTTTCACGAACCCGTTGAACCGCACTCTCGTTAAATACACCTGGGATAATATACAACTTGTTTAGTTCTTCAGGACGGATCGTGCCTGCGATGGCCTCTGCGGCCGCCAGCTTCATCTCTTCGTTGATTTCACGGGCACGGCAGTCGAGCGCTGCTCGAAAGATGCCAGGGAAACAAAGTACATTGTTAATTTGGTTGGGATAGTCCGAACGTCCGGTGGCGATGACACCTGCAATGTCCTCGACGTCCTCTGGCGCAATTTCAGGAACCGGGTTAGCCATAGTGAACAGCACCGGGGCTTCTTTCATACGTTTCACGTCTTCTCGTTGCAGTATTCCACCTGCCGACAGACCGATAAACACGTCAGCGTCCTTCAGAACCTCAGACAGCGTGCCCGACAGCCGATCAGGGTTGGTATGCTGTGCATACCAGTTCCACATCGGATGCTCGTATGTTTCATCAGCTGTAAGAGCCCCATGGCGGTCTACGCCAATGATGTTGACAGCCCCTGCAGATAGCAAAATTTTGGTGCAAGCCACACCCGCAGCCCCGATACCACAGACGACAATTTTGACGTCAGACAGGGCTTTGCCGACAACTTTGAGCGCATTGATCAGCCCTGCGTATAAAACGACAGCTGTGCCGTGCTGATCGTCATGAAAAACAGGTATGTCCAGCTCTTTACGTAACCGCTGTTCAATCTCAAAGCATCGTGGCGATGAAATATCCTCCAGATTAATACCGCCAAAAGCTGGGGCCATTTGCTTAATGGCCTTAATGATCTCTTCGGTGTCCTGCGTATCCAGACAGATTGGAAAGGCATCGACGGAGCCGAGCTGCTTGAACAGCATGGCTTTGCCTTCCATAACCGGCATGGCTGCATAGGGACCGATGTTACCTAACCCGAGGACAGCGCTTCCGTCAGAGACGACAGCGACCGTGTTGCGCTTGATCGTCAAACGGAAAGCTTTGTCGGGTTCCTCGTGAATCGCCATGCATACGCGTGCCACATCGGGGGTATATACTCGGGATAAGTCATCGCGGTTTTGAATTGGGACTTTGGGCTGCATTTCAATTTTGCCCCCGAGGTGTAATAGGAAGGTACGATCAGAGATGGATAATACCTTAACACCTTGTGTTTTTTTAATTCGGGCAATCATACGGTCGATTTCTGCTGGATCGGCAATGGTAACTGTAATATCCCTCACAGTGACCTTCTCAGAGGTGCTAATGACGTCAATGGCAATCACATCTCCGCCATGTTCGTTTACCAGCGTAATCAATTGACCAAATTGGACGTGCCCGGTGGAAATTTCCAATCGTAAAATGATGTTTTTACCGCCAATACCGCCTTGCATACAAATTCCTCCTTTGTTTTCCATAACAAAATCATACGTAGGATCAATTGATTGCGCTTACAATAAGAAACGGATGTAAAATCCATGCTGTTATTTTAAATTAGTGGTTTCTTCCCCTATCATAGTGAACAATCTCTCGCTTGTACAGATTAAGTTGAGTAATATCTATTATTTTGTATTTAAAAAAGGACGAAAGCCCGGCTATATTCCAGTCCAAGCGATCCTCCTTTTTTCAATGAAATGATCTATTTTATTTTTACGCATTCGATCTGTTATGTCATATTTTTACCGTAGTAAATTTCGTCCATTTCGATTTTGAGACGTGTTGATATATTTTGTTGCTCTTTTTCACTCAGGCTTTCCTTGGTGTAGCCGAACAGGTAATTGTCCAGATCGAATTGTTTTAGCTTACATTTGGTATGGAAAATATTTTCCTGATACACATTCACGTCGATCATGTCATACTGACTGCGCACTTCGTCCGGAATATAGTTTTGAATGGAGGCGATATCATGGTCGATGAAAAGCTTATGTCCATTCGTATCACGTGTGAAGCCGCGCACCCGATAATCAATCGTCATAATGTCGGTGTCGAAAGAATGAGTCAAATAGTGGAGTGCCTTGAGCGGGGAGATTTCCCCACAGGTAGAGACATCAATATCTGCTCGAAACGTACTGATCCCCTCGTCTGGATGATATTCCGGGTAGGTGTGAACCGTAATGTGGCTTTTATCCAGCTGTATCACGACAGATTCAGGTAGGGGGCCGGGTGACTCGGCATAAGATTCAGTCGGTACCTCCACAATGGGTCCTTCTGATATAAGTACGGTCACGCTGGCTCCTTGAGGTACATAATCCTGCTGGGCTACGTTGAGCACGTGGGCGCCGATAATGTCAGATACATTTTTTAAAATAGCTGTCAGTCGATCTGAGTTGTATTGTTCATCAATATATTCAATATACGCCTTGCGTTCTTCTTTGGTTTTGGTGTAACAAATATCGTACATGTTGAAGCTCAATGATTTGGTCAGGTTGTTAAATCCGTGCAGGGTAATCCGCTGTTCCGGTGTTATGGTCATAGGCTATTTCCCCTTATAGTCGCAGTATTCATACATAATATTCCCAACACGCCTTTTCATATACCGATTCATAAAATCAGTTCTGTAACTGTTAGATTAAAGGCTTGAACAAGTATGTCTTACCCGTTTGGCATAATTAAAAACAGGTAGGGGAGTGGCTTTGTTTTTACATGTATGGAAATTTTAATGTATATATACTTTATTTCTTACTCAGTAATTTTTAAGTAACAGGACTTATAATATGAACTATGTATACGAAGAAGGAACTGAATGGACAGAGGAGTCGTAGTAAGACATAAGAACCGGGTTAGTTATTGCATTAATTCATTAATTTAATGTGTTTCACCTTCACAATGCCGAAAGCTTAACCGAATATGATTATAGACCCAAAAAAATAGTGATTTTGTATATTGCGAAAATCGAGAAAAGCAACTTCAGCTAATAATATGCGTATAATGAAATAAACGTAAGAAGCTGAGAATTATGAAGTTAAAATGAATTTTGATAGCAAAATTCATTTTATAAACCGATCGCATATTACTATAAGGATTTTACAAAATTCGATTCCAGTCGCTCCGAAGTGCAAGTTATAGACGAACTAAACCATTTCGATCTATATGTTGTTCATTGGAATTTGCTTATTGGATTTTTGCAAAATCCTCTACTGTAAAAAACGGTGGAAGGAGTATCAAGATGCTGGCTTTGTCCGATCCGGCCTGGACTCTACTCCAAGGCCCCTACGGTTCCTCTCAATACGTCCCAGAAATGTTGAAACAGCTCCAAGCCGGATATGACGGCGAAATGGCTGACACCTTGTATTGGGAGGAACTGTATCACCAAAATACATTGTATACTTGTACATTTGCGGCTGTTCCTTACCTTGTAGACATTGCGTTAAAAAGTTCTGATATAGGGATTCGTGCAGATATTTATAACATTTGCGGAATATTCGAAGCGAAGAATAACAATCCCTTACATACCAAAGTTCCATTGGAATTTACAAGGGATCAGGTGAAAGTGGATTCTAGTGTGGCTGAATATATTTATGCGCAATATCGGTGTGCCATTGTCCGACTTGCAGAATTGACTGAAGAAATGGTGCTCTATGCGAAAGAACACGAAGGAGATGTAGGTAAACGCTATGTTCTGGCTGCGGGTGCCGCTTTTCAGGGATATCGCTGCATAGCTTATATGCTACAAAGCTTCGATACAGGTGACGAATATACGCTGGATTGTCCGCATTGCGGTACCCCGCTCTATATTTGGCCTGATGAACAGAATGACACCCTGGTTGTCTATGATAAGGACCCTGTAAATTCAGACAATCTGGTTCCCCACCCAATCCGCCCCCGTTCATTGGACCATAAAGGTGCTAATATACAGTGGTTACACGAATATGCCCAAAAAATTGAAGAGAACAAGCTTCTTGCTCAATTACCCTATTTAATCGGTTGGCTAGATTGTCCAGTGTGTAATACGCCCATATATATATGGGATGAGTTGATGAAAATGGCTGATGGTGTTCGGAGGTATACCGCTTAATCAATCAAAAAAGGGTGCTGTTTTCTACAGCCCCCTCATTTCCTCTTCTACTTTTCCATCTAATCTCCGTATGCTTTGCTCAATTCTACTCCCGAAACGGATTCAAAAAAGTTTTAGGAATGTCGGATTCAAAACGCAGCAATACTCCGGTGACGGGATGAATAAATGACAATACCCTCGCATGTAGGCCAAGACGCCCAATCGACTTGGATTTGGAACCGTATTTTTTATCTCCAACAATTGGATGACCGATATCCTCCATATGTACGCGGATTTGATTTTTGCGTCCGGTTTCCAAACGTACTTCCAGCAAAGAAAAATGACGATTGGCTTGAAGCAGCTTGTAATGAGTGACTGCGTGCTGTCCGTCATTCGGATAAGGACTGGAATACATTTTTAGCGTCTTGCTTTCTTTCAGCCATGAGGTGATTGTACCCTCAGCTTTTTTAACCTGCCCTTCTACAAGAGCAATGTATGTTCGTTCATACACAACTTCCTTCCACGCTTTTTGCATTTCCTGCTGTATGGCTTCGCTTTTTGCAAACATCATCACTCCTGATGTATCACGATCCAAACGATGCAGTACAAAAATACGATTATACGGATGTTCGCGCCTCACATGGGCCGTAAGCTGTCGATAGGCTGTTACTTCCTGCTCCTGCGCTGAAGCCACGGACAGCAACCCGGCATCCTTATGGATAACGATAATGGCTTCATCCTCATGCAAGATACGTAGCCCAGTCAGTGGTACGACGGGAGTTACTTTTTCTTTGGAAAGCGCGACAGTCTGACCTTGCTCCAGTGGGAAATTGTGCACGGTACGCGGAATGCCGTTGACGGACACCTGCCCACGAGCCAGTGCTGATTTAATGGAGTTACGACCCATGCCAGTCACATGCTCTACTAAAAAGCTTAACAGCTCGGCAGGCTCCTGGACGATGTATGTTTTGGCAGGGGCTTTATCAAAAGCATTCGTTCTCCGTTGAGCTTCCGGTCTATGGGAGCCAGATCTTCCGGCAGGTTTATGACTGCGTTTGGAATGGCTTGCGTTTGACGTAGATTTTGTATGATTTTTCCGTTGGGGTTTCCGATTGTTCATGGGTTCTTTCTCCTTCTTGGAACCGTGTCTCTTCATAATTATGGACAAATTTGCGGCACCGTGTTCACTATATCATGAGAAAACAGCGAACGCCATAAGGGACTAAACCAGATTGGCAGTCTTCTAGCGGTTGAACATTACCCTGAACCCCGGTAAACTAAAGGTAACGAAAGAAAAGCCGATATGCGTCAAGGACGCTAGAAATATGAGGAGTTTTGAAACTATGAGTGTACAAGCACCAACATTGGAACGGGCGCAGGACTTGCTGCAAAAATTTTATGGCTATCCCGATTTCCGGGAGGGACAAAAGAAAATTGTGGCCAGTATGCTGGAGGGCAACGATACGTTGGGCATCATGCCGACAGGGGGCGGAAAATCGATATGCTACCAGATCCCCGCGTTGTTGCATGAGGGGCTGACCATTGTCGTGTCACCGCTCATCTCGCTGATGAAGGACCAGGTGGATGCGCTGACCACCATGGGGATTGCTGCTGCCTACATCAATAGTACGTTGAGTGGTCGAGAAGTGAATGATCGCATACGAGCCGCACGGAATGGTGACTTGAAGTTACTATATGTCGCACCGGAACGACTGGAACTGGACTGGTTTCGCGATGAAATGGCTCAGTTGCCGATTTCCTGCGTTGCGGTAGATGAGGCTCACTGCGTATCCCAGTGGGGCCATGATTTCCGTACCAGCTACCTGGCTGTGGCTCCATTCGTGGACGGGCTGTATGAACGCCCAATCGTGGCGGCGTTTACGGCAACGGCGACACCGCAGGTCATGGATGACATCGTGCGCCTGCTTCGTCTGCGCTCACCGGAGACGTTCGTTACAGGCCTTGGACGGCCCAATTTGGCGTTCAGTGTGCTGCGTGGGGAAGACAAACGCAGCTTTTTACTGAATTATACCCGTGAGCATGAGGGTGAATCGGGCATTATTTATGCGGCGACACGTAAGGACGTGGACGATTTGTACCAACGGCTACGTGACGCAGGCATGGCGGCTGGACGCTATCATGCCGGGATGACAGATCAGGAACGTGCAGATAGCCAGGAAGGGTTTCTGTACGACGATATCCGGGTCATTGTAGCAACCAATGCCTTTGGCATGGGGATAGATAAATCGAACGTACGCTATGTCATTCACTACAACATGCCTAAAAATATGGAGGCTTACGTACAAGAGGCGGGGCGCGCAGGACGTGATGGCGACCCGAGTCAATGTATTTTACTGTTCGGACCGCAAGATATTGTGACGCAGAAGTTCCTGATTGAGCAAAATCCACAGGATGAAGACCGCAAGCGCAACGACTATCGCAAGCTCCAACAGATGGTTGATTATTGCTACACGACTCGTTGCCTACGTACGGCACAGCTTGAGTATTTTGGAGAAGCGGAGGAGCATGAAGCTTGCGGCATATGCAGTTCATGTACAGATGAGCGGGAATTGGTTGATATGACCATAGATGCGCAGAAGATTTTTTCGTGTATTCATCGCATGCGGGAACGTTATGGGGTCTCGATGGTCGCTTCGGTGTTGAAAGGATCGCGTAACAAAAAAGTGCTGCAATATGGTTTTGACAGCCTGCCAACCTATGGTGTGATGGGCAACCGAACGGAAAAAGAAATTGCCGAAATTATCAATGTTCTTGTTTCGGAAGGCTATCTAATGTTGTCCGAGGGACAATATCCGGTCGTACGCTTGCAGCAGCTTGCGGCTGAGGTGCTGAAAGGCCAGCGAGAAGTCATGCAGCGTGTGGTGCGACATGCCACGGCTTTTGCAGGTGGAGCAGGTTCACGCGGACGACAGGGACGCGATGCATACCCGGCTGCAGTCAACGAAACCGTGTTCGAGCAATTGCGCCTGATCCGCCGCGATCTGGCCGCTCAGGAGCATGTACCGTCTTATATCATTTTCAATGATGCAACGCTGCGTGAGATGAGCGTAGCGAGCCCGCAATCCGAGGCAGACATGTTGCGGATCAAGGGTGTCGGCGAAGTGAAGTTCCGCAAGTACGGCAAGCCGTTTCTTGATTTTTTCCAAAATCAGGGGAGTATCGGGGGAACGGTAAGCGAGGACGAGATTTATGCAGACGATGTGTACGAGGATTTTGAATAGCTATACTAAGGTAAGGGGATATAACAGTTCATGCAAACTATAGAAGGTTGTGACCTATGAAAGTCATTTTATCAACGTTAAATGCAAAATATATTCATACCTCGCTGGCCATTCGATGCCTCAAAGCCTACAGTGAAAAGGACTTTGATATCGAGTTGGCGGAGTACACGATTAAGGACCCGGTGATGAACATCGTATCCGATTTGTTTCAACGCGGGGCAGATGTCATCGGCTTTTCTTGTTATATTTGGAACATTGAAGAGACGATCAAAGTCATTGATGTGTTGAAAAAGATTATGCCCGAGGTCAAAATTGTTCTGGGTGGTCCAGAGGTATCCTACGATACGGATCACTGGATGAAGCGCTTGGCGAATGTGGATTTTATCGTGGTTGGTGAAGGAGAGGAAACCTTCCATCAACTGCTGCAGGAGCTGGAAGGGGATGGCAAGTTCCATTTTGTGTATGGACTGGCTTACCGTAAGGGAGAAGAGGTTATTCAGATGCCCGGTCGCCCGAAAGCGGACTTGAACGAGCTACCGTCGCCCTATCGTTTTGCAGAGGATATACCGGAACTTGGGAAACGGGTTGTTTATTTTGAAACGAGCCGAGGCTGTCCGTTCAGTTGCCAGTTTTGTCTGTCGAGCATCGAAGTTGGGGTGCGCTATTACGATATCGAGCGTACAAAGTCGGATATTCTGTATCTGATCGACAATGGAGCCAACCTAATTAAGTTCGTGGATCGGACGTTTAACATTAAACGCGATTATGCGCTGGAAATGTTCAAATTTTTGATTGAAAATCACCGTGGTTGTGTCTTCCAGTTTGAGATTACGGCAGATATTATGCGTCCCGAGGTGTTGGATTATTTGGCGGAAAACGCGCCACCTGGCGTGTTTCGTTTTGAAATCGGCGTCCAATCAACGAATGATCCTACCAATGAGTTGGTTAAGCGTCGCCAGAACTTTACCAAACTTTCCCGTACTGTTACCAAGGTCAAACAAAGTGGTAAAATCGACCAGCATTTGGATTTGATCGCTGGATTGCCGTTGGAGGACTACAACACATTCCGTAAAACGTTTAATGACGTTTTTGCGCTCGGCCCGGAAGAGCTTCAACTTGGCTTCCTCAAAATGCTGCGTGGCACCGGACTGCGTATCGACGCAGACAAGTATAACTATACGTATATGGATGTTGCGCCGTATGAAATGCTGAGCAATGACGTCCTTTCCTTTGCCGATATCGTCCGGCTCAAGCGCTTGGAAGATGTATTGGAAAAATACTGGAACTCTCATCGTATGGATCATACAGTTAACTATCTGATTGAGCGTGAATTCTCGTCCGCCTTTGATTTCTTTCAGGAATTCGGAGACTACTGGGAAGGACAGGGCTGGCAAAAAATCGGGCATCAGCTCGAAGACTTGTTCACGCGTCTCCAGTCCTTTCTAGAATCGCGTGGAACAAAGCGAATGGATATGGTGCTTGGACTGATGAAGCTTGATTATTTCCTTAACCATAAATATAAGCCGCGTAAAATTTGGTGGGAGCATACCTTGGAGAAGAATGATTGGTCCAGCTATATGAAAATGGTTCTCCAGCATCCGGATGCGCTGTTGTCACCTGTGGTTGCAGATTTTGTGGCAGATGCGAGCAAGGAGAGTACAGGTGGGACGGATGTAGGCAGTCAACAGCCGCAGCCATACCGCGAGATTATTCCAGCCTTTGCTTCCTTGAAGCTGAGTGAAAAGGAACTGCAAAAGCACGCTGTGCTGGATGTACTACCGTTCAGTCTGGATCATATCCTGAGCGGAGGAAGCCCATTCACAGCCGAAGGCCACACCCTGCTGCTTGTAGTCTATCAGCAAAATGGACAGCAAAAACCGCTCTACTACACCATGCCGATCGGCAAAAATATCGCCGCCATTTAAATATAAACGCCAGAGGGCATCGACTTTGATATACCAAGAGTCGGTGTCTTTTTTTGTTTTATAAATAAATAGGCGCTCATTCCAAATTTTACATTCGCATAATCTATTGCTTTACGATGCTTTACAAAACAAATATATGATTACTTTATCATATATGAATATCAAATTTATTGGAGTGTGACCTTGTGAAAAAGCGTTCGATGAAAAAGAGTATCCTTGCTTTAGGTGCCATTACCGTTTTGAGTGCGCCATTGTTATCTGCTAATATCCCTAACGCTTTTGCAGCCTCATCTAATACCAAGTCTACTACCGCACAGGTATCCAAAGGACTGAAAACTTCGTCAGCGAAAGTCGATGCTCCTAAGAATGTCATTCTTTTTATCGGCGATGGTATGGGAGAAGCAAGTCGCAACGCGATTCGCTTGGCGACGGTAGGGAAATCGGGATTACTTGAAATGGATAACATGCCTGTAACCGGCCTGGTTAGTACAAGTTCAGGGGATAACCTGGTTACGGATTCTGCCGCGGCTGCAACTGCCATTGCAACAGGTGTGAAAACGTATAACGGCGCAATCGGAATGGATTTGAATAAAAAACCAGTGACAACGATTATGGAGCTGGCCAAAAAAGCAGGCATGTCTACAGGTGTCGTGACGACAAGCCAAGTGACAGACGCAACCGGGGCCGCCTTTGGTGCGCATGTCGAAAAACGCTCCGCTCAAAGCGAGATTGCCAAGCAGTATCTGGAGAAAAGCAAGCTGGATGTTATTCTGGGCGGTGGTGAGGATTTTTGGTACCCTGCCGGAACAGTAGGCAAACATCCAGATGCTCCGGCAGAAGATCCTGAGGAAGCTAGTAAGGGAACTCAAGGGAATTTGGTAGAACAAGCGAAGAAGCTGGGTTATAGCTATGTGACGGATCAGGCAGGAATGAAAGCAGCCAAAGGTTCTAAGTTGCTAGGACTGTTCGCCAATGAAGAGATGTTTCAAGCTCACAACAAGCTGGGTAACTCTTACAACCCAACGGTTTCTCTACCGGATATGACGGCTAAAGCAATTGATGTTCTTTCCAAAAACCAAAAAGGTTTTTTCCTGATGGTAGAAGAAGAAGGAACGGATGAGATGGCGCATGACAATGAAGGGGAGTTAACGATTAAGGCTGGGCAACAACTTGATAAGGCCGTTAAAGTGGCTAAAGAGTATGCCAAAGCGTATCCAGATACATTAGTGTTGGTGACGGCAGATCATGAAACGGGCGGTTTGGCGATTGAAGGCGAAGATGCGGAGGATGAATCCGGTGAAGGCATTTCCAAAGAGGATGGTCCTTTTACTGTAAAAGGCTCCGATGAGAAGTTTTATATCGACTGGACCACGGGTGGACATACATCTGTTGATGTGGCGTTAACCGCGATGGGACCTGGGTCTTCTCAGTTTAGCGGGAATTATCCGAATACTGCCATTCATGACAAGTTAGTAAAGTTGCTTCAATTAAAGAAGTAACATGGTGTGAAAGGAAAGCAGCCCCTTAAAAAGATTTGCCATATTGGCAATATGGTTTTTCCTGTGATAAACTAAAGCTAATAAGTATATACTGAAAAAGAGTAAGGATGCTGCCAACATCCTCACTCTTTTACAACAGCCGCTTATAAGGGCGGTGGCTGTAGGGTTGGATTAGTAAAATAGACCGCTAACCTTTTCCAGAGGGCGGTCTATTTCTTTTTGTTGAAGGAAAGAATCAAGATCACCAATGTCGCAAATTGAATCATCAACATCAATGTATCTTTAACCTCCACAGGCATCACCTCCTTTGCAGGAGACTAGCCGACCGCCCATCTAAGCCATTCTGTTGTTAGTTTATAGTATATCATATGGATAGTATTGCTAAAAAGGACAAACCTGAACTAAAAAGTTACCTGTCGTGCCACTGCGCAGTCGGATGGTGCTTCCCATCGCCACCGCCCCCGGATTTCTTGAATTAGTCTTTGTTTAAGGTGTAAATCCGGGGACAAAAGCGACCGCTTCGCTTGTACAGCACCATTCCGCCTACTCCGTTTTTGTGGTTCATTTTTCGAGTTCAACTTATTTAGCCGAATTGACAATTTCACGCAAGTAGAGTGCGCGGTTTTGGTCGAGAATATTATTTGGGCTAAATTTCTTCTAACAAGGTTAGAAATTTCTTTTTGAAGAGAAAATATTAATCAGATAAAATTTGGTTTAAACAAACGCCATCTTTCAAGCCTTGTTCATACATAATAGATTCAACCATGCCTTGGAGTAGAGTAGTATTGGTATCATAATCGTAAAGAGTTTGTATGTATTCCTTTGGCAAGCAATCATGTAAAATAGAAAAGAGTTGAATACAGTCTTTCATTAAGTCTTTGTATTCTGGAGAATTAGCCAGCATCGACCCAGCTACATGTTCCATACGAATAGAAACGAATTGATTAAGGGCTTCTTGTATAGCTTTCATTTATCTTCCTCCATTATGGTGACATCAAAGTGAGATCATAATCTTATTTTAAGGTGACATCACTATTGTGAGGAGTTTTAGACAATGACAACGAATAAAAAAGCATTTACTTTGCGATTAAAACCAGAAAACTTTGAGAAGATCAAATATATAGCTGATAAGAACAAACGATCAATTGCTAAACAGATTGAATATGTACTTGAACAGCATATTGATGAGTTTGAAGAAAAGAAGCAAAAGATAAGAAAGGTGACTCTATTACACAAGAATAACTTAGGGTTAATTAGTTTTTGGGGATAAGAATAAAAGATGTGTGGGGGGGGAATATGCATGAACGCTATATTAATTAATTCACGCCAAATTCCCTTTTATACGGATCTAAAGCTGGTTTTCGAATCCATAAATAATATCCAATCGGAATATAATTGGCTACTTACTGGGTTAGAACTGAATTGGATACCGGACGATCTTTTGGAGTATGTCAAGCAGAATCTGGCTTTTGAAGAAAACGGGTATGGAAACACGAAGTTATGGATGACTGGGGAACAACTGACACGTCTTGTACATAGATATGAGATTCAATTTATTTGGGGAATACTTATGGGATTTGAAAAATCTGAGGCTGTAGATGTTGGTGCATTAGCTATGCAGTTTTATTCAAATGCCTATGAAGGCTGGTGGCAACTGGACTCCACAATGCAACATCCCAAAGCGAATATAGAAATTATTTGCTGGGATTCAACCTTAACTTTATTTCTCAGTAAGGATCAAGCCGTAGTCGAGAGCTTCAAGGCTTATTTTAAAGACGCAAAAGATTTGGATGAGTATAATTTTGAGGCTAGTAACCGAGTTAAGAAAAGAAGAGAATAATGAGATCTTTACAAACTGCAGTTAGGCAAGCGACCATTATGAGCTGATCCTATAGCTCTGTCATGTGAGGAATAAAGTCTATATAAGCTGAACTGAAAAAATGTACATGCAAAACGTTGTAGACGGAATGGTGCTTTACAAGCGAAGCGACCGCTTTAAAAGCTTTCCGTAGGAAAGCTCACTTCGGAAGCATCACCTCCCCGGATTTCTACCGATGAAGACTTTATTTCAGAAATCCGGGGGCAGTGGCGATGGGAAGCACCATCCGTCTGCGTAGTGGCACGACAGGTAACTTTTAAATTCACTTATTTAATTATCCAAGCAATAAAAACACGCAATTACATAAAATCGATTATAATGAGGTAAGAATAATTAAGGAGCCGTGCTCTGACATGGCCCCAGCATACAACAACTGCATAAAGAGCAGTCGGCCATCAGGTGGTCGAGAGTAGACCGTTTACTTTAGTGAGGGCGGTCTATTTCTTTTTCATGTAGGTAATGAACATGCCGAATATACTTAACCTTTACTCCTCTGTTGTTTTCTTCCCCCACACAAATTTCATTATAAAAAATATAATTGTCAGCATGATGAGAAGCAATGCCATCTGCAAGCCATAACGATGGATTAGTTCTCCTACTGCTTGTACATGATCGCCAAAGATACGTCCGAGTAGAAAGAAGATCAGCGTCCAGATCAAACCTGTTGAATAAGAGAAGAGGGCATAGCGTTTGAAACTCATTTTATTGATTCCGACAATATAAGGGATAATGTGACGGACGATCGGCAGCAAATAACTGATGCAAATAGTGAAATTTCCATACTTATGTATCAATTTTTCCGAAAACGTAATGTACCTGTCCATTTTTTTCTTCCGACGCAAACGTTCTAGAATCGGTGTGCCCACGGTTCTCCCCAATACATAACCTAAGGACAAGCCTGATACAACCCCAAGATATACAATTAAAAAAGCGGGTAACGGGTGAAGTATGCCCATGCCTGTTACAGCCCCGCCAGTCATCACGATGACTTCATCCGGGATGGGTAGACCCACAATCCCCAGCCATAGAGAAAAGAATAATGCGGCATAGCCGTATTGTTCGATGATGGAAATTAAATATTCCACGTCCATACCCGTACTCCTTTCTTAGGTTTTCTTTCGGCATACATACACGAATGCGGGTGGAACATTCATTGGCACAAACTTGATTTCTTCAATATCAAACCATTCACCTAACTGCTGCTTCATCTGTTTAGAGTATTGAAAGGCCACAAACATTCCTCCATCCCTGAGCGATAGATGAATTTGTTCTACAATTTGATTCCGCATCGCTTGTGGAAAATTGAAAAAAGGCAGCCCGCTGATTATGCAGTCAAGCTGTTCTATTTGGGCATTTTTCATAGCAAGCTGAAGTTCACGCGAGTCGGAATAGCACAGATAATTTGGGAATCTTCTTTTTAAACTCTGCTGCATGGTTTGGTCTTTCTCAAAGAGTAAAACCTTGGGGTGAAATTCAGCAGCAGACGGGATGTATTGGGTAATTGCCCCTGTTCCAGCACCAAGCTCGGCAACAGCATGAACTTCACTCCATGGAATGGATTCTATCATATTTTTAGCTAAAAATCTGGAACTTGGTGTTACACTACCCACGTATGCAGGCGAGTACAAAAATTTGACTAGGAACATAAGTCTCTCGTGAACCAAATGGCTAATACGGATCATACATCATTTCCCTACTTTCAATTTTTAAAATACGTTCATTTATTCTTTGCTAAGAGTAACAAATTATCCCTTTACTTACTCCTGTCTCAAGTAGGGTTGATCCCCCCGTCTTGCGGAGGGGATTTTCCTTGACTATGGTCTAGGGAATAATAAAAGGGTTACGGTATATGAGTTTGTATTTATTCAGTTATCATTCAGCATACCCTCAGGTTGCATTCAGTTTTGTTACCGATGAAAGGTAGGTGGGCAGCTTAAAACATTATGTACACTGAGAGGGGATCTACTTTGTCACTATCCATTAACAGGCATCTCATCACGACTTCCTATGATCAATCGAATATGGTGAAGTCAAATGAGAATGGACTAAATACCGCGGGTCATACCACACACAAGAAATCTAACGATTCACTCGAATTGAGCAAGGAATTCATGGAATACACGGGAGGAATGCAGGCTCCGCTTCCTACGGAAAACTACTGTAATGATTACAAGTACGATGACCAGGATACCATTGCACTAACTACAGACGAACAGAAAACGCTGTTGTCTGATCTGCAAAGTTACCTGATGTCTGCAAGTGCTTCCTCTGATACAGATGAACTCACCAATAGCACGAAGAATCCGTTGGCTTCGGTTAGAGAGTTATTAGCTGATGTGATATTTCGACGGCAACAGATGAGGAAGTATCTGATCTATTCGATAAGATAGCAGAAACGATCCAAAATAATCGTCCTGCACCGCCGCCTGAAGGTGACCCGTCCCATCCTGAAATGGATAGCAGTGGTCTGCCTCCTATGATGCAGGCAATGGGTGGAATTATGCCTCCATTCGCATGGAATATCCAAGAGACTTCCAATCAAGAGGATAACAGCACTACATCTGAAAAAGAGCTTACAGTTGATGAAAAAAGATCCTTGCTGAGTGATTTGCAGAGCGTTCTGAGTTCCAGTCTTATATCCGGGTCAACAGCTTCGGACAAAGATCAGGAAACAGATCTGCTTTCTGCATTAAAAGACGCGTGGGGAAATACAGATGAATCGAATGCCATAGCTTAGAACCGGTTAGCCCACACGTGTAAAACTCATACTTTTATAAAGGGGAAATCTCGTATGAACATTTCATCCACATCCAGCAGTTCAATATCTATTGCAAGCACTTCA
Source organism: Paenibacillus sp. SER-28 (assembly GCF_052906305.1). Lineage (NCBI taxonomy): Bacteria > Bacillati > Bacillota > Bacilli > Caryophanales > Paenibacillaceae > Paenibacillus > Paenibacillus sp. SER-28. Next base: position 416,802 of record NZ_JBRECM010000001.1, read on the forward strand.
TCTTCATCCAGTACCAACGATACAGCTAGTCTGGAAAAGCAAAAAGCTCAACTTTAAGCGGAGTACAACAAGGTACAGCAAAGTAAGGATAATAAAGATACAAAAGAAACAAAAATGAAGCAGCTTCAGCAACAAATTAAACAGATTGAAGCTCAAATTGCACAGCAAAGTTTGCAATCCAGCGGCACGTCAACTCCAAAAATGGAAAAGCCCGCTCCAAGTAACACGGAAACAAATCGTATCAACAGCGCTAACAGCAGTGATATTACGGGAGTTGGAAAATCACTGGATATTTCAATTTAATCATTCCATCTCTTCTCCTGTATGACAGAGGATGTATAAACGATAGCAGGTTCTCCGTTTCAGAGGGGCCTGCTTTTTTCGTTTACTAAATATTTTGCATGAATCCAGGGAGCGACTTTAATCAGCGATATTTAGATTAGAATAATTCTGTCCATCTAAATGGAATCATGTGACTAAACATAGAAAAGTATATACAATATATAACAGTAGGAAGATGAAAGTATTTTAACCCTATTATTTTCTATATTTTAAATCAGTAAGTGCTAGTAATCATTTCAAATTGGAGGATTTATGCCATGACGCTGGAACCTCAGATGAATCGAAGTAGTAGAGAGGAAGCGCGTTTAGTCAGGAACAAGTTGATTGAGTTTAATGCGAAACACGTCCCAGCAGATATTCGAACCCGATACGAAGAGATTAATCTTACGCTCAAAGATGAAGACGGTCAGGTCATGGGCGGTCTCCTAAGTGTACTATGTTGGAACTGGGTGGAGGTTGATATTTTGTGGGTAGATCAGCGTTACAGAGGAAAGGGCTACGGTTCACAACTGCTTGGTGAAATTGAACAGATTGCTAGAGATAAAGGGTGTAATTTTATACAACTTAATACGTTTACTTTTCAAGCGCCTAAATTCTATGAAAAGCATGGGTATGAAGTCGTTGGTGTCATTGACGATGCTCCGAGAGGCTTTAAACACTATTATTATAAGAAAAGTATCTACTGAGGACTCTATATATGCGTGTACAGATCAAGGAAATAAATAAAGATCAGCATATCATCATTCGTAGTATGGGCGAGGAAAAAGTATACGGCTACTGGACATATTTTTGGCATGAACTGACTTCCGGATATGCGTATGTTGTCCCGTATGAACAAAGCTTGAATAAGATGATTCCCGGTTGTGTAATTTCGGTCGAGACTTCTCAATCCAGTATAGAGGGGTTCAGAAGGCTGAAGTCTACTGAAGAGACAGGGATTTTTCGACCTCAACCAAAGCTAGGCGACTATTGGATTCAAGGAACGATACATCAAGTGATGCAGGGCGAAGCAGGCGAGATAGAATGTCTGGAGATTGTAGTAGGAGACACTACGTTTATTTTGGATTTTGAAGAAATAAATGGTGATGTCAACGTTAAAGCGGGCGACGGTGTCGCCATTGAAATCATAGGCCTACAGTTGTTTGACGAGGGACTGTGATCGTTCTATGGCGATTGATTGGAAAAAAGAGGTGACATATGTCTAATGATTATAGTAAATCGAAAACGTTGGGAGCTTTTCTGAAATCACGTAGAAATCGACTTCAACCAGAGCAGGCTGGCCTTAGACTTTCACAGGGTCAGCGAAGAACACCGGGGCTTCGCCGAGAAGAAGTTGCTCTGCTGGCAGGTGTCAGTGCGACGTATTACACATGGCTGGAACAAGGTAGAGAAGTAACAGCATCTAAGGAAGTTATCGAAAGTATAGGAGAAGCTCTACAATTAACTCATGATGAGAGAGCACATCTAATTCAATTGTGGAATCCCAATGAGACGGTTGCTATTTCGCCCATCCATACAACGCTGAATCCACAGTGGCAACATATTATTGATCAGTTGTCCTATCCTTCCTTCATCAGCAATGAGAAAGCGGAAGTGCTTGCTTGGAATAGCGCGGCGAATGAGGTCATTACCGATTTTTCTTCCCTGTCTATTTCTGAACGTGTCATGATTCGTTTATTGTTCGTGGATTCCGAATTACGTCGTCGGATGGTTAACTGGGAAGAATTTGCGTCCTATTCGGTAGCTGTTTTTAGAACCTATTATGACAAGTATTTAGGAGATCCTTGGTTTGAGGAGACGGTAGAACGGCTACGTGTGGAAAGTATGGAGTTTGACACCATGTGGAAGATGCATCATATCCAGCTCAAAAAAGTGAATCGGGTTTCCTTTCAAATCCCTGGCGCTGTGGAGGCAGTTTCCTATGATATTAATTCTTTAGCAAACATTACGGACCAACCGGGTCTGCACTTTTGTATCTACACGCCAGTAAGCCAATCCTCTGCCTGGTAATCTTGTTACTAGTATAAACGTACTGTGGTTGCCTCCATATGGGTCCATTAGAATGAGTACATGTTCATTCCATCCATTTACCCAAAGAAAAGAGGGAACCATGATATGCTGAAAAGGAAATTGGGACATGAAGGGCTGGAGGTATCAGCTCTGGGCCTTGGCACGATGATGATGCCGAACAACGAGGAGTCGGTGCGTACACTTCAGGGAGCGCTGGACCTTGGTGTAACGCTGTTTGATACAGCAGATCTTTATGGTGAGGAATACGCACAGCAGAAGTTCGGAGGCAATGAGAAGCTGGTTGGACGTGCGCTCAAGGGTCGTCGAGAGGAGGGCGTGATTGCCACTAAATTCGGAATCACGCACACTCAGGGGCCCAAGGGAGATCCGGCATATATCAAAAAATCCGTGGACGCCAGTCTATTTCATCTGGGGATTGATTATATCGACCTGTATTATCAGCATCGAGTCGATCCCAATACTCCGATTGAAGAGACCGTCGGAACGATGGCCGATTTGGTTAAGGAAGGGAAAATCCGTTATATCGGCTTGTCGGAAGCGTCGGCTGAACAGATCCGCCGCGCGCATGCGGTGCATCCAATTAGCGCGGTAGAAACCGAATATTCCTTGTGGAGCAGAGAAGTGGAAGATGATGTTCTTCCGCTACTGAACGAATTGGGAATCGGCTTCGTACCCTACAGTCCACTGGGTCGAGGTTTCCTCACGGGACAGATCAAGAAATTTGACGATCTGCCAGAGGATGATTACCGCCGTCATTTTCCACGCTTCCAAGGCGAGAATTTCCACAAAAATCTAGAAGTTGTCCTCCTGATCGAAAAACTGGCTGCCCAAAAAGGCTGTACTTCTGCTCAGTTGGGGCTGGCATGGCTGCTGGCGCAAGGCGACCATATCGTTCCGATTCCGGGAACGAAGAGACTGGAAAGAGTGCGTGAAAATCTTGGTGCTCTACAGATCTCCTTGTCGGAAGCAGAGCTTCAAGAGATTGAGCGCATTTCGCCTAAAGGCTTCGCAGCAGGTTCTCGTTATCCGGGGCGTGTCTAGAAAACTGATTATTGGCATGATGGATAAGACCGTTCCTTTCTGGAGTCGCTTGGTAGTACCAACGGCTTTGCAGAAAGGCGGTCTTTTTTGCTGATTTTGACCGACTTAGGCATGAGTTTTCTAATCTAGTCTATGGTTAGAGTTATTGCGCTCTACAAAATAACGCGTTAAAGTATGGTGAATACCATATTTAACCACAATATGTCGGTGAGAAAGTTAAAAGCTAGATCATGAATCGTGAATAAAGAAAGGTATGATCGGATTGACAACAGAAGTGACACACAAAATATATACCATGTGTATGATTCAAGACGGAAGCAAGGTATTGCTTATGAATAGACCCAATCGAAAGGGGTTTCCGGGTTATATTGCTCCAGGAGGAAAAGTAGAGTTTCCAGAAAGCATTGTGAATGGGGCCATTCGTGAAGTAAAGGAAGAAACGGGCTTAACCGTGACGGAAATTGTATTTAAAGGAATCGACGAATATTGTGATCCAAGTCAAGGGCTGAGGTATATGGTCTTTAACTATTTGGCTACAGCCACTGAAGGTGAACTATTAAAAAATCCCCCCGAGGGGGAACTGCTGTGGGTCGATATGAAGGAAGCGCTAAATCTGCCGATGCAGGATTGGTTTAAGCGGAGATTTCCATTGTTTTTCGAGCCGGGAACGTTTGAGGTTAGTTTCGTTTGGCTGGCAGATACGGATGAAACCCTGGAAGCAACGATTAAGAGCTATGGTGTGTAGAGATGACAACGACATCTGGAGAATGGTGAAGAAGAGTTGGCAAAAGGGTTCTTTACTGCTTACGCACAAGGGATGGAAGCCAAAGAAGGATTTACTGAGCGTTTCCGGGTGCATATGCTGCATCAGCAGGTTCTAAACTGGGGATGTGCCAAAGCGATGAAGCAAGTCACCTGGGATGATAAGCTCTCTTTTGCAGATTGGGCGCAAAAGTTCATAGATATTGAGGTATATGAGAAATAGCAGATGAATTGAACGTTTAAAGAGGAGGCCGTGAGTGGATGCAGACCGTCAGATTGGTAAAGCCGGATCGGGGCTGGAAGGATGCTTATCTTTCATTTTATGAGGAATGGAAAAAGAGTCAGGAGCATATGGTGCCTTGGGTGATTTCTATAGAACCGTACGATTTTGAAGGTATGCTGACGGTTTTAAGTAATCAGGAAAATGGAATGAACCTATCTGAAGGCTGGGTCAAAAGCTCAACATACTGGCTTGTGAATGCGAATGAACAGGTTGTGGGAGCAGTGAATATCAGACATGACCTTAACGAACACCTAATGAATGCCGGAGGTCATATCGGTTACGGTATCCGTCCTTCTGCACGAGGGAACAGGTACGCTGTTACAATGCTGGCCTTGGCGTTAGAAAAAGCAAAAGAGCTGGGGATTTCCCGAGCCCTGGTCGTATGCGACTCCGATAATATTGCCTCCAAAAAAACAATCATACAAAACGGCGGAACGCCGGACAAGGATTACATAGAGGAAGACGGAAACCGTGTAAACCGGTTTTGGATCGAACTGTGAGTGAGAAAGAGGGGAACGCGAGAAGCTCATGAAATTATGGCCTGAATATGCGCAAAACATTATTGTTGGTGTTATTTTTGAAGGGAAATGGAACTGGTATGTGACGGAAAGAGAGTATTGGTTTCTGACTATCGAAATGGAGGAACGGTTCGGTATCGCTATTTTGGATGAAACCACAGCGGGAGCATTTTTGGATCACATCTGTGAATATAAGGTGGCTACAGGGGAACTAACTTCAATGCTTCAGTTGCTGGATGAGGCTATTCAGCATCAGGATGAATTGTTGGAGTTCTGTCCTGCTCTGTATGTTAACTTTGACGAGAAAGTTCTCTATTCGCTATTTCCTGAGCCAGCTTCGTTTGAACACTATGTCCCAGCGGGGTGGAAAGGGGAATATCAAAACTTTTTGAACGAGGTACCTTCATCTGAACGGTATTGGATTATAAATGGAAACCATTTTTTTGAATGATTCATATGAGAGGAGCGGGTATTTGGACGAATATCAATGGCGAAGCCTGGCATATCTGTCGACAGGTACCCCAACGCAAGGAATATATCGCATATTTATATTGCAATGGCTCCATCCATATGATCCAGTATTGGTAGGGCCGGTTCCAATTGGCATCCAAGTAGAAAGGTAGCGACTTGGATATTATTTGTGAAGCACATGATATTCAGGGATTCCAAAATGACGTACAGATATGGTTCGGAACATATCCGGGTTTTGAATCACGAACAAAGTTTGTGAATCAGGTGGAGCGGGTAACCGTCAACTTTAGGTGTGATGGATGGCCTGTTGAGATTTTTGGACAATCGATTTCCGTGACAAGACAAAATGGATTTCGTCATATGGTTATCGAGGAACAATTGTTAACTTTCGGTGGGAAACGTTTAATGGAAAGTATCATTCAGTTGAAAATATTGGGATTTAAGACGGAACCGGCATTTGCCAAGCTACTGGGTTTGAATGGCGATGCTGACGAAGCGCTATTGAAATTAGAAGATTGGACAGATGAAGAACTAAGGAGGCTGTTAAGAATATGGATTCACTAACAGTAGAGGTTTTAGATAAAAAAGTCACCTTTTCAGGTAATGGAATGGAAAGTTCCATTAAAGTATTCCGAAAAAGGCGACTCTCCTAAATTGGTTTTTAACAATTAATCCAGTTTCCACATTGAATTTGCTTTTTCATAAAGAGCTGTAATCTCTGGTTTTAATTCTTGAATGAGTATGTTGGTTTGTTTATCGTTTTGATCGACAGGTTGCATCTGTTCATCCAGAGATAATTCATATATGATTCCGTCTTTTTGCAACCGTACACCAAATTCATAGCTTCCGTCTATTAAAGGCCAAATGATTAGAGTTTCTCTAGCTTCAGGATTATTAATCCCCAAGTTTCCTGTAAAACTTAGATAATCTGGGCGCTTAACGTTGTATACGTACCCATCTTTTTTGATAATGTGATTTCCAAATTTACTTTTTGGGACAGCTTTCAGGAAATCATCGTATCGATTATTCGTCAATATAAACCAAACTGCATTCCAAACCCCGAATAAAAGCACAATGATTAATCCTATAATCATCCAAGTTTTTGCATTTAATTTCCGCATAAATTTATCACCCTGTTACCTTGTTTTTTGATTTCTTCATCGTGTGTTACCAAGATAATGGTTTTGCCGGCCTGATTAAACGTTTTTAAAATGTGGAGTACAACTTCTGCATTTTTTTTATCAAGTGAACCCGTTGGTTCGTCTGCCAAAATGATATCACATTTTTTCAGCATTAAGCGTGCCAAAGCAATGCGTTGTTGCTCTCCGCCGGAGAGGGTGTATACTTTTTTATTTAATTTATCTTCAAGACCTACACTTTTAAGCGCCTCTGATATGGTTAAATCGGTTTTACAATCTTTCCGAATCAATTGTAAATTTTCTTGTACTGTTTTATTGTCGACCAAAGCGAAGTTTTGAAATAAAAATCCTACTTTTGTTCGGAAATATTGCAAATGATTTTTTTTGTTTTTAATGTCTAGACCGTCGATAATAATGTTACCCTCTTTGATATTTTCAATGGCTCCAATCATATTAAGCAACGTTGTTTTCCCGCAACCACTGGGACCAGAGAAAATGACAAAATCTCCTGAGTCAATCTCCAGATTCAAATTGGAAAATATAAGTTTATCTCCAAATGATTTGCTAAGGTTCTGGATGGAGATCATTACGTATTGCCTCCTTTCAAAATTTTTTGAATTTTCAGATTTTCAATTCGACGAATATGAAAGAGGATGACTGTGAGTTCCGAGACTAAAATCACAATCCCTCCCCAAATTAAATAGCTGGCAGAGTTTAGTCCAAATCCAAATGCAGCGATTATTGCTATGCCGATACTAATTATTGTTGTAATCAGTGTCATGCCAATAATTTTGCGATTTTTCTCCCAAACACTGTAACCTAACACTTTTTTTATAGAAAGTTCTATTGCGTTTACTTCATATTCCAATTTAGTAATGGATGAAATAATCATAAACTCTAAAAGAAGAACTAATAGACTAAAAACACTATTTATATATAATACCTGTTTGGCAATATTCCAACTATCGTTATATTTTTGTAGAATATTTGTTTTGGTTAAGCTTGCATTAGTATCCGTTAACTGATTTTCTTGCACGAATCGTTTAAATTCCTCATCTGTGATGTCATACATTATTTCTGTCAGGTAAACGGCTCTATTTGGTTCGTATTTAAGTGATTGTGTTTCCGGGGACACATTGTTAAAGATTATGATTGGATTTTTAATTAATTCGCTTCCATAGGCATTATTTGCATTGATCGCAACAAGATTAACATTATTTTCATAGTAAATAACTTTAAAATTATCTTGAACTTCACGACCTTCAAAAAATTTGAATTCTTCTCTTAAGTCTGTCACAACTTGAGCATTGTTCGATAATACCGAAGGTAAGATAAAATAAACTTCTTTTTTTAGGTCAAGTTCTGATAATTCTTTAATGTTTTTTTCTAGATAGGGAAATGCATTGTGATTCGCCATGATTGTTGGAGCAGATTCTGCTAATGGCATGTGGATCATGGATAACAAAGTAGCTTTGGATTCACGGAAATACCGGGTGTAAAACTCCGTTTGCAAAAGCTCGCTTTCCTCCCATTTAGGATCTCCAATACCATCTTTGCCCATTACAGGTCTATATTGAACTGTAATATAGGAGTAGTTGGCGTGATCTTTAAAAAATGGTTTTTGCTTATATAAAAGATACGATTCAAAAATGAGTGCTAGGTTGCTTGAGATGACCAAAATGGTTAGTACGACCGAAACCAGCTTTAGCCCATAATTCACCGATAACAGTTTTTTAGTGCTGCTTTTTGCATTGGAAAAAGCTTCTTTTACATGATAAGAACGTAAGTTTAGATAGACCAAAGCATTAAAAATAAGCAGTAAGATGAGGCTAATTAAGGATATCTCAAGATTCATCGAAACGGTGGTAACGGATTTTAGTACTGTAAAGATGATTAGCAACATGGTCACGTACAGGAAAGAATCTTTGAGTATATTTTTCCAGATGATAGCAGCTATTCGTTCACCCATGGAAATCCGAATTAAATTTTCTTTTTTCTGATAAATGACATCATAATACGTTAAAAGAAGCGTAACAGCAATCATTAATATCCAAATAGCAATCATTGTATTTCTGGTATCGTTGTATATATATCCTGGCTGAGGAAAATTCCCAGCATATTTGTTAATTAGCTCTGCTTTAAACTGATCAGCTTTGTTGTAGTCAGCGATAATATAAAAATCATGAATATCTTTGATTCCTTGAATCTGTTCCAATGGATAAAAGCTAAATTGGATGTCTCCTAAAAACAAACTTTTATACTTTTCTGAGTAAATATCTAAATTGTTGTTTATATGTTTTTCCACACCTGGAGAACCATAAATTCTAATATTTGTAATGTCGTTGTTATTTTTAGTTTTTGTGAAAGTAAAAACGTCAACGTCGTTTTTTTTAGCGGCTTCCAGCGTATCGTTAATCATGTCACGCTCTTCTTGACCGTATTGTAAATATAGAGAAGTATAACGATATGGAGTGTAAAAATTATCTAAATAAAAAATTTGGCTTTCTCCAACAATGAGTACTCCAATAAAGAAAATACAAAAACTAATCATATATTTTATTGTTTTCAATAAAGAAACCTCCGTATGTATTAGAGTTACCGTTCAACTCTGATTAGAAACCGAACGGTAACAAATAAATTCGGAAATCGATAGTTTTATATGAAAACTATAACGATTTTTATTATTTTTTCTTGAGAGAATTAGAAGTTAAAATTGTAGTATACAGAATTTCCGGAATGAGTTACATCTACTCTAGACCAACTTCCAGCGTTGTCACTATCTGAAAAAGTACTATTACCGTTTGTAAGCTTGACTGCGTGACCTTTGGAATTATGATAACCGTGAATATAGTCTTCATCTATGGCAAATTTGTTGAACCCGTACTCAACTTCCCATGTATTAAAGCCGCTTCCACCGCTATCACTCGCTTCCCATGAACGAGCAAATCCACGACCGCCACTATCATAAGATTTAGATTCAAAAAGTGTAATAGGAGCACTAGCTGGAGCGTTAGCAGAATCATAGACGGAATCTGAAACAGAATCAGAAGGTGAGGCAGAGGCAGCACCAACAATAGAGAATAGACTTAAAGCAGCAACACTTGAAACTAACCATTTTTTCATTGGATTAGGACTCCTTTATTCAACTAAGTTAGAGCCACTGATAGCTGGCCAGCAAATCAAAGCTCGTAAAGAATTATATCCTAAAAAAGTGTCATAAAGTGTTAAATTATGTGAAAAGAACATAAAAGAATGTGAATAACAGTCTTTATAGAAAAAAAACAAAAAAATAAAGGTTTTTATTATTTTTTATCCAATATTTATGATATGATTAGATTGTATTTTAAAAATTTTACTAAAATGTAAACAAAATGAGTAGACGGAGTGGTGTAGTAACGGTAGAACGGTGGCAAGGGGAGGCATCATCTGACTAAACAGTGGCTTAGTAGTAAATTTTAAGTTCATTCTAAATGGATTTTGGTGTACAAGGGGGCTTAATCATTGTTTAAGGTAGCTATTTGCGATGATGAATTAGAGATTCATAGCTTAATCAAAAGTTTTTTTGAGAAAATTTCAGAGAACTCTTCCCTTTCTTTTGACATTCAATCTTTTTTTTCTGGTGAAGAGTTACTACAGCACTATAGAGATCACGACCGTTATACATTCCATATGCTTATTTTGGATATAGAGATGAATGGTATATCAGGAATAGAAGCAGCTAACCAAATTCGTGCTCTGCCGGATCGTGATGTACAAATTATATTTTTAACCAGTTATCCCGAATATATGTTGGAAAGCTTCGATGTTCAGACGTTCCAATATCTATTAAAACCCGTTTCTTATAAGTTGTTTCAGGAAAAAATTTTAAAGCTATGTAGATACATTACTTCATCTACACATCGCTTTTTTACAATTAAAACAGAGGATGAGCAAGTGGTATTGCGTAATTCAGACATTATTGCTATTGAGAAAGTGAAGCACTATTTGACTCAAAACAAACTTACGATCATCACTGACCATCAAATGTATGTGGTTACAGGCACTTTGATGGAGTATTCGAGCAAACTTAATCATTCTTTTGTACAGATTCATCGCTCTGTTATTGTAAATTTAGAACATATCCGCAAGTTTAACTTTACTTCAGTTACCACATCCAATCAGCAGGTGTTTCCAGTCGGACGGTCACAAGTAAAAAAACTTAAAGATGCCTATGCTCGTTACATGTTTGTGCAGGTTGGTGAGGGAGGGTAATTTTATTGTACTATGTAATATTCGTTGGGATTACGATAACCCAACTCATCTTGTTAAATCGTTATTATGATATCATATTTCGTGTTTCGCCAAGGAGCAGAAAAAGTAATTTTATCATTTATCTTTTGGCTGGAGGCATACTTTACGTATCGTTAACTTCACTTTCTTTCACTACTATTATGGGGAATTTATCTTTCATAAGCACACTCATCATAGCGTTTATATATCCTGTTCGTATCGAAAGGAAGATTATTTTTTCTATATTATATTTAATTTTAGAGCTTATCGCAGAGTCTCTTTCCTACTACTACATAGCTGTATTTCATCAGAAGCAAACAGATATAGAGCTCTCCAGTGACGTCTTTAATTTTTTTATTATATTATGCTCCACGTTTATTCAGCTTCTTTTTATTAAAGTCATCGGATTTATCAAAAAGGTGTATAACTACAGAATAGGTATATATTATTATTTAAACATTGTACTCATTTTCATAATAAGTCTATTTATTTTAAATACCTTATTTCACCATGTAGAAAACGATATACTATATGTTCTATCAGGCTGTGGTATTCTAACAATTGATATTATTATCGTCTTTTTGTACGACAAAATGATCGAAAAGGTTAGATTAGTTAATGAAAAACACCAGTTACAAAAGCAAATAGAATTGCGGGATAACAGTTATGTAAGAACGAAACACTCATTTAAGAGAATTAAAAGAATCATACATGATACTAAAAAACAACTGGTGTACATCCGTGCCTGCATAATGGAGCAGCAGTTTGAGGAAGCCATAACAAATATTAATACAACTTTGGAAGATATAAATTCAGCTTATTTGCGGATTGCTACGGGAAATCTTGTAATTGATGCTTTGGTTAGTCACGCGCTCAATATTGCTAACGATAAAGGAATGGATTTTAAACATGACATCAGTATTAACAGTGAAGATATTCGCTTGGATCGTTATGATTTGTGTGTAGTGATCGGCAATATTTTAGACAATGCTATTGAAGCAGTTGATCTGGTTTCTGAAAAGGAAGAGAGGTCTATTCATTTGCAAATATGGTCTGATGCCCATTCGCTATTTATTCATGTAACGAATACTTGTTTGAAGCCTACGGGGATAACTAAGAAGCTCCATTTAGAAGACGATTTTGATTTTCATGGCATAGGGCTAGTTAATATTCAACGTATAGTTGAAAAGTATGAAGGATTTTTTCAAAGTTCACGGTCTAATCATCATTTTGAAACCATGGTTATGCTTCCTTTTAACGAAAATAATAGTAAAACGATGCATGTTGATTAATCTGAAACATAAGAGAACAATCTAAATGACGGCAGAATGACATATGTGTTTTATTGAAATTAGAAGATTGGACAGATGAAGAACTAAGGAGGCTGTTAAGAATATGGATTCTTCCATGCATGAGTTTAAAATGATATCCAAGCACAGAATGTACGATCAATATTTGGTAAAGTTGCGGGCATGCATAGTGCTTTTGGATGAACAGGTGCTATGGCGCGTGGGTGAGGCCGAAACGAACAGTATTGGTGGGATCATCAACCATATCATGGTGCATGTGCGTAGAAACGCAGCCAAGCTCATGAATCCGACAATTACATACAAGCAAGGAATGGAGGATAGCTTTATACCTTCCATGCAAAACAAGGAACAACTGATGGATGAGGTAGAAGAAGCTTTTTCATCCTTCTGTGCAGCATTGGACCACACAGGGGTAATAAATATGTATGACGTATACCATGTGGTGGAGCATACGGCTTATCATCTGGGGCAGATCATAGACCGAGTTCAGAGATTGGCAGATCACCGTTTTCAATTTGTACAGACAGGACTTAATGAAAAAGCATTGCATGCGATAGTGCAGCAATCCTCGCAAAATTTACGAGAATAACGGAAGTAGTAGTTATATAAACCTATAAAATACAGTTCTAAGGTCACGAAAAACTCTGTAATGGTCATGTTTCTATTTCTTAATTGATATTGATAATTATTATCACTTATAATAGGAGCAGACATATTACGCTATGATAGGGAGAGTTGCAGAGTGACAGTATCCTTGGAATTATATGATGTAACGATCATCGGCGGTGGTCCTGCCGGTATGTATACCGCATTTTACAGTGGAATGAGAGATATGAAGACCAAGCTGATCGAAGCCAAGCATGAGCTGGGCGGACGGATGCGCATATACCCAGAGAAGATGATATGGGATGTCGGGGGGGTTACCCCGGTTTTATGTGAAAAGCTGATTGATCAGCTGGAGCAGCAGGCGCGGACGTTCGAGCCTACCATTGTGTTGGGACAGCAGATCACTGGTTTGGATCGGCAAGAGGATGGCACGTTCCTGCTAACTTCTGCCACAGGGGAACAGCATTGGACACGCACGATCGTTCTGGCAGTAGGCTATGGTATTCTCAAAATGGCTAAGCTGGAGATTGAGGGGGCGGACCGCTATGAGGTTACGAACCTGCATTATACGGTACAAGAGCTGGAGCCATTCCGGGGCAAGCACGTCCTGATTTCCGGTGGGGGCGACTCGGCGGTGGATTGGGCGAATGAGCTGGAGTCTATTGCGGCGAGTGTGACTGTCGTACATCGTCGGGATCACTTTGGCGGACATGAGAAAAATGTAGCTCGTATGAAATCATCTTCGGTCCGTGTTCTCACACCATACGCGGTGAGCCAGCTACATAGCAACAATGGAGAGACGATTGAACAGGTGACGATCAGTCATGTAGATACGGACGAAATACAGGTGTTGAATGTCGATGCAGTCATCGTAAATCATGGACTAAAATCCGATTTCGGCCCGCTTCGGGATTGGGGACTGGATATGGGTGAGTGGCATGCCCGAGTGAGCGAAAAGCTGGAAACGAACCTACCAGGGATTTTCGCGGCAGGCGATTTTGTTGAGTACGGAAGTAAGCTGTATCTGATTGCCGGTGCGTTCACAGATGCCGCCCTTGCATTGAACAGCGCGAAGTTGCACATTGATCCAGCAGCTGACAAAGCGGCATATGTATCTTCTCATAACAGCCGTTTTAAGGAGAAGAACCGCGAGCTTGGTGTCGTGGAGTAGAGTAAGATACGGAATTAAGTTAAAGAGGATCGGGTTTAGATAGACAAACGAAAAAGAACTTCCGCGACTACGATTGATGTGGTTTTGGAGGTTCTTTTTTTTGTCAGGTTACTGACTTCTCGTTCTAAAGGTTGGATACCATACACCCTATAGAATAAAATGAAGAATGATTCGTAGTAAGCAAATGGACAAGCATTAAAAAATTAAACGAACCTACCATAGAAAGTATGGACGGGATTGAAAGGTGACATATGAAGAGACGAACGGAGCAACAGGAAGCGATGATGGCAGATATTATTCAAAAGGCGGAGCCCTTTGTACAGCAGCAGTTGGAGCATGATCATAGTGGTCACGATTGGTGGCATATAGACCGGGTGAGAAAGCTGTCCCTTAAAATTGCTGCCAAAGAGGGCGCAGATTCGTTTATTTGTGAGCTGGCAGCACTGCTGCATGATGTAGCGGATGAAAAATTAAATGATTCCAAACAAGCCGGGCTAGATAAAGTAGAGCAGTGGCTGCGTCTGCATATCAGCGATCCGAATGTAATCACGCACGTGATGACCATTATTGCTACGATGTCCTACAATGGTGGACAAAACCCGCCTATGGAGACGCTGGAAGGTCAAGTAGTGCAGGATGCGGATCGGTTGGATGCTCTTGGAGCGATTGGGATTGCAAGAACCTTTATGTATGCAGGCTCAAAAGGCAGTATGATGCATCACCCGGATAAAGACTTTTCACAGCATGAGTATCGTGCTGCAGGTAAAAGTGCCATATACCATTTTTACGAAAAGCTACTCAAGCTCAAAGATTTAATGAATACCACTTATGCCCGAGAGCTGGCGGAGGTTCGGCATCAATGGATGGAGATGTACTTGGAGCAATTTTATAGAGAATGGAATGTGGATAATAAATAAAGTGTTTCAATAAGGCTGTTTCCTCTAACCGAGTATATCGGAGGGGAAACAGCCTTTATTTTTTTATAAATGTCATATTGATATTATCGAAAATGTGTGTTATTTTATTGTTAATAACAAAATGATAACAACAAAACATTATAAACTATAAAGAAAGCGGGGAAGCGGCTATGTTTGGATTTAATTTTGTTAAATTTCAGCCCAGTGAATATGTGATGAAGGTGAAAAACGGGAAGGTGGTTCGGGAGGGTGTTGGATTATCTTTTTATTATTACGCCCCGACCACCTCGGTCGTCGTCGTGCCCGTCTCTTCCATTGATGTACCGTTCATGTTTGAGGATATGACGAATGATTTTCAGGCGGTGACGGTGCAGGGGCAACTGACTTATCGAATTGTAGATTATCGGAGAACGACGCAGATTTTAAACTATACGTATGACTTAAAGGAACGACGCTACATTTCGGATGATCCGAGCAAGCTGGCCCAACGGGTGATTAACATCGCCAAGGTGCTTACCAAAAAGTATTTGGAGCGTGTCCCGCTCAAAGAAGCTGTTCAGTCCAGTGAACGTCTGGCCCAAAATATGACGAAGGATATTGCTCAGCATACGGAAATGGAAAAGCTCGGCATTGAGGTTATGGGGTTGTCGATTTTGGCGATTCTACCCAATAAGGAGACGATGAGAGCGCTGGAGGCTCAAGCGAGGGAAGAGATTCTTCGCAACGCGGATCACGCTTTGTATGAGCGTCGTAATGCATCTATTGAGCAAGAGCGGCGTGTGAAGGAAAACGAGCTGAACACCGAGATTGCAGTGGAGACGAAAAAGAAACAAATCCGCGAAACTCAACTCGATGCCGAGCGTTCTGTGAAGCAAAAGCAAAGCGAGATGAAAGAGGAGCAGCTACGATTTGACACGGCCTTGGAGGAGAAAAAGCGTGAGCTGATTGAGCTGACCGTAACGAATAAAAAGGCAGAAGCCGATGCCAAGGCCTACGAGCTGACAGCAGTCATGAAATCGTTGCAGGATGTTGAGCCGAACGTACTTCAAGCTATGGCCAACATGGATATGAGCCCGGATAAGCTAATTGCGATAGCATTCCAGGAGCTTGCAGAAAATGCAGGGAAAATCGGTCAGCTGAATATTACACCGGATCTGCTGCAAGGTCTCATGTCAGATACGGGAGCAAACGGATCAGCAGGATCGAGAGGGTCTGGAGGAAGAACACGATGAGCAGCCGAATGACAGAGCAAAAGATCATTTTAGTGAAGCGTAAAACGCGACTGGAGGAACTGATTGTTCGATACAATACGGTGCAGCAGGCTCGCTTCTTTATGGAACGGCTGGGTGCGGATTTCAGTGATTATGTGCTGGAGGACGAAAATTACCGCAGGGCGGTGGCAACGGCTACGTCGGAGTTAACGGCCTTGGGTCGAGTTCAGATTGTGGAGCGGGAGCATGTGCCGAACTTTATTTTTGGTGAGCAGGATACAGTGGTGGTGCTGGGTCAGGATGGGCTGGTAGCCAACACGTTAAAATATTTGACCGAGCAGCCGCTTATCGGTGTGAATCCAGATCCATTGCGCTGGGACGGGGTATTGCTGCCGTTTACTGTATCCGACCTGCGCTGGGTGGTGCCGGATGTGTTCGTGCACAGACGGCCAATTAAGGAAGTTACGCTGGCTAAGGCCCAATTAAATGATGGCCAATCCTTGTATGCTGTAAATGATTTGTTCATTGGGCGCAAAACTCATGTCTCCGCGAGATATGAGTTAAGACTGGAGGATCAGGTAGAGCAGCAATCCTCTAGCGGCATTATCGTTTCAACCGGATTGGGAGCGACAGGCTGGCTGACCAGCGTGCTTGCTGGAGCGGCCGGGATTGTTGGCAGTGCTACACGGCATCCCATCTCGCTGACTCCAGGCCAGCTGATGCCAGGTGCAGCCTTCAGTCAGGAAGGGGCAGTAGACGGAACGAGTCAGGATCATCGTGCAACCTGGAGTTTGCCATCACTTTATTTTACAGTGAGAGAACCCTTCCCCAGTCGAACGACTGCTGCGGATCTTGTGTTTGGTCAGGTAGCAGCCGAAAAGCCGTTACGGATTGCATCGCAGATGCCGGAAAATGGAGTTATTTTCAGCGATGGAGTGGAAAGCGACTTTCTGGAGTTTAATGCTGGCATTGAGGCAACCATTGAACCAGCGGAGAAAAAAGGACATCTGGTCGTGTAGAGGTTTGTACAGGACGGCAATGGGTAATTATGAGTAAGGTACAACCATCAGATGAAATTAAAAAAGGAGGAATCAACATGAGCGATCACACTCAAGACGAAGCGAAAATCCGCAACAAGAAGGACGAGGACGGAGATTCCTTGATGGAGAAAACGAAGCTGGAAAATGGCGTGGATATCGAGCCTGAGGCTGATGAATGGATTGCGAAGCCCTCACCAGTATCATACGATGATACGAACTCCTCTTCGAAGAAATAAGGCTCTTGTGTCCAAATAGAGCAGTGAAGCAAAGACAGATGACCTCTAATCGGGTCATCTGTCTTTTTTACATAGGTTAGTTGAATCTGGAATATACCTTCCATACGAGCTCACGACGGCTGCTTACATCTGTTTTCAAGAAAATCGCTTTCAGATGATCCTGCACCGTGTAGGCAGTAATATGAAGTGCGCTGGCCAGCTCCTTGGTCGAAAAGCCTTGAACAATGAGCTGGACAATTTGTCTCTCTCGTTCGGACCATGAGTACACCTCGGTCATAAGCGGCAGCATGTCAGTTGCTTTAGCAGCCTCAAACCATACGGCTAGCTGTTTCTGGCCCGTATGCTCCTGTCCGCCTTGCAAAAGGGTGGCCCTGATGGTTACCCATGGGGTTCCTGCGTCTGCGGAAGGGATGCATAGTCGGGCTGGTGCAGTGGCAGTGGATAGCGCTCGCAAGCATACCGCCCGGACAGGAGCCGGAAGGCTGTCTTCATGGATTCCCTCCTGCTGCCGAAGCAGCTGTAGCCACTGCTCTGCTACTGTATTGGATGAGATCGGTTCTAGCTTATCAGAAAGTATGAGAACTCCTGGTTCAAGTTCATTTTCCGTAATCATGGCAGGGGCTGGAGATAGACCGACACTGGCCTGACGCAGATGGTAAGCAATGGATGGCGCTAACGCTTCAAGCAGTTGTTGCTCTTCCTCGCTGAATACAGGCTTTCCATGATGACGGAACAACGTAAGAAATCCCCAACAGCTCCCTTTGTACATAAACGGAACACGTAGCTCGTCCCCGAATCCAGCGGGGTGCAAAACATCTCTATATCGTGTGCTCCGATCCGGTTGGCCTTGTGTAGACCCATGTAGCGTCGCTACAGACTGTCCGTCTCGCACCAACTGATCATACTTCATCATATCGTCGTGCAGATATTCGTATTCTAGCAGTTTGTTATGAATGTCCTCCACACCCGATTCTATAAATGCCCCCGTGGAAAGCAGCGTACGCGGATCTACTGAGGTACAGCACGCCGCATCGAAAGCAACCTGAGTACGCAAGCGGTCGATTAGGGTGTGCTTGTACGTTAGGGATGAGGGGGCTTTTTTCCCCAGATCAATGATCTGCTGTCGAGCGTCCTTAAGCTGTGCAAATGGCGTGTAATGTGCGTTCATCATTTACTCCTATCGTGAAAGCTGGAGATTCTCAAGCACGATTATTAAATCCCACATTTATGGGATGGTGGATATTCGTATTGTCTTTATAATTGAGAATGATTCTTAATTAAATCAACAATAAACGAATGGTCTGAGAAGATCAAGGCTAAATGTTTGGAGGAAAGCACATATGAAACATACCCCTATTGGAAATACGGACTCAAATCAACCGATGAGCTGGAATCATCCGAATGTGCATAAGTACGCGGATACGATTGCTTTAAAAATACCTGGATATGCTCATTTGTACGAGATGACAGACTGTTTGATAACCGCACAGCTTGAGGCACAAGCTCATACTCGAAATATAGATCCAAATGTGCTAATTGTCGGTGCTGGAGGCGGTCAGGAATTGATAACGCTCGGAGGGCGCCATGAAGCATGGTCCTTTACGGCAGTTGATCCCTCTGAGCACATGCTGGATTTGGCACGTAAGCGTGTGACACATGCGGGCATCAGTTCAACAATATCGTTTGTTGCAGGTACGTTGGAAGAGTCATCCAGAGGACCGATCTATGACGCTGCAACCTGCCTGCTGGTGCTTCATTTTCTTCAGAGCTTGGAAAGTAAACAGGCATTGCTACGCCAGATATCTGCTCGACTCAAGCCGGGTGCACCTTTTTGTCTAGCTTCTATTAATGGGAATTCGCAGGAGCCTTCTTTTTCTATCCAAATGCAGGCGTGGAAGGGTCATATGCTGAGTCAGGGCATTTCACTGGAGGATTGGGAACGATTCGCTGCTTCCATCGGTCGTGAGTCAAACCCGGTGTCCAATGCGGCAATACAGGAACTGTTGATAGATGCAGGCTTTACCCATATCACCCGGTATTATGGCGCTTTTTTAATAAATGCATGGTTTGCGGTTAAAGAGGGAGAGACGACTTATGACAAAGGATAACATCATCACCATTGGCGGGTATGGCCATGTTGGAAAAATTATATGCACGGAGTTAAGTGAAATGTTTCCCGGCAAGGTATTTGCCGCAGGTCGTAGTCTGGAGCGGGCCACTGAATTTAGTAGACAATCGAATGGTGAGATACGGCCCTTGCAGCTAAATATTCATGAGCCGATGGACCCGTCGATATTAGAGCAAGCTAAATTGGTTATCATGTGTCTGGATCAGGACAATACGGCCTTGGTACGTGCCTGTCTACAACATGGGGTACATTATATGGATATTACAGCGAATGCGGCCTTTTTGAGTCAGGTGGAGCAGTGTCATCAAGAGGCCCGAGCTTATCAGGCCACAGCCCTGTTAAGTGTAGGATTAGCTCCGGGGCTGACCAATTTGTTAGCACTGCAAGCGACGCAGCTCATGGATCAGACAGATGAGTTGAACATATCTTTGATGCTAGGCTTGGGAGATCAACACGGTCAGGCTGCCATTGAGTGGACAGTAGATCAGATTCATGCCGATTTGGAGGTTATAGAACAGGGACGCCTGGTGACTCGAAAAAGCTTTACCGACGGCATAGTGGCAGACTTTGGTGCAGGAGTGGGGCGCCATCGGGCGTATCGATTTCCTTTTTCGGATCAGCAGACACTTCCTCGTACGCTCAAAGTTCCTACCGTTAGCACACGCCTTTGCTTTGATTCGCGCTTGACCACCCGGCTTCTGGCAGGGCTTCGAACGATAGGAGTATCAGGTTTACTCCGACAGCAAACCGTGCGTGATGCGGTGGTTCGCAGCTTTGGCAAGGTACATATAGGAGGGAATGCTGTAGCGGTCAAGGTAGATGCTCAAGGAACTCTCAATGGCAAAGAGACGAAGGTTGAATGCCGGCTAAGGGGCCACCATCAGTCTGATTTAACCGCTAAGGCAGCCGTCTTTGCAGCGCTCGCCCTGTACCGTTCAGAACTTCCATATGGTGTATTTCACATGGAGCAGGTTTTTTCGTGGAATCGCATGCAGGCTTGGTTGGGGCAGCAAGTATCCGTAGATATTCAGGTGAACGGACAGCAAGCATAGAAATCATATATTTTAATAAAGGACTCTCATATAATCCAAGCTTATTCAGCAATGTATTGCGGATAAGACTTGGATTTCTTTTCCTATTGAATTACACTAGAATGAAGTACATATTTTTGGAAAAGACCTAAGGGGATGATATGAAATGTGGAACCCCTATGAAAATAGCAGACAGCATACGCAGGAACGAGGGGATATTTTATGGAAGGCCCGCGCCGTGTTGGTAAAGTTGAAGTTACAAGCCTGGTAGGCCTCTTGACCAATCCGGTCAACTAGCTAGCTGCTGAGGAGTCGATAAGAGATGGATATCGCTTATATCATAGATTTATTACGTAAACACGATGTGACCTTAGCTCCAGGCTTATCCATGCAAGAGGTTACCGATGTCGAAGGCAGGTATGATATTCACTTCCCGCCCGATTTGAGGGAGCTTCTGATGAGTGTTCTTCCCATCGGTAAAAGCTTTATCCCTTGGAGAGATACGTCACCACAGCGGATGGGTGTAATTCGGCAAAGGTTGAATTGGCCGCTGGAAGGTATGATTTTTGATGTGGAGCAACATATATTCTGGCCTCCCGAATGGGGCGAAAAACCGACAGATTCGGCGGAAGCCGTTGATATATGTAAACGTGAGATTTTACGTGTGCCCAAGCTAATCCCGATCAACGGCCATCGATATATCCCAGAGCAGCCATCTGAAGAAGGAAATCCGGTATTTTCAGTGTATCAAACGGATATTATCGTGTATGGGGAATGTGTGCAGGAGTATTTCAAGCTGGAGTTTGGGGAGAAGCCTTATGAACAAATTGATTTTAATGCCGTAAAAAAGGTGCGTTTTTGGAGCAACTTTTGTGAGTGAGTGTCAGGAAGATGAATAAGTCGAAACGCAGGAAGGGGAGCATGATGTGAAGGTGGAGCAGGATTTGGAAGAAATCAAAGAAAGGTTGACCCAGATCGAGACCAAACTGGAACAAAAGTCGACCTCCAAGAGAATCTTGAAGTACATGATCATCATTTTCTTGTCTACTTTTTTTCTTTTATTTCTAATAGGAATTATTCAATTTGTTTCAACCTAATTGGTGCAAGAGGATGAAGGAAGGGAGCTATTTATGTCCATAGAAGCGATTATTTTTGATCTGGATAATACTCTTATTCATCGCAAACAGGCGTTTGCGGCATATACAGAGCGCTTTATAGAACGATTTATTGTGGCAGAAGAACCTGCGATCCGCGCGGCTGTCGTTGAACAGATACGTTTGGCGGATCAGGACGGATATCGGGATAAGAGGGAACTGTATACCGAGCTGCATACAGACTTGGAACTGAAAAATCCCGATACGTCAGTACAAGAGATGTTGGGCTTTTGGTATGGTGAATTTCATAAGTTTACGGTGTTGATGGACGGGGCCAAGGAAGTGCTGTCCGAACTGCGGTCGCGTGGCTTGAAGCTTGGTATTATTACCAACGGCTCACTCCGTACGCAGCAAGCGAAAATCGACCGAGTTATGCTGAGGGATTATGTGGATTCTATTATCGTATCGGGCGGCGTCAACATCCAGAAGCCTAATCCTCGAATTTTCGAGTTGGCTCTGAATGAGCTGGGCATTGTCGATCCCGGCCATGCCTGCTATGTAGGCGATCACCCGACAAATGATATTCGTGGTGCACAAAGTGCAGGATTGCATACCATCTGGCTGGAAGGCTTTATGACGTGGCAGGAAACGGGCATTGTACCGGACTATCAGATTGGGAGTTTGCGTGGAATCACAGGTTGGCTGGATCGTCGCAGTTATTCAACGAATAAGGAGGAGGGTGCATCATGAGTATGGAGCAGCAACCGAATCCCATTCTCTTATCGTTCCCTGAACAATTCCAGACGGAACGATTGACCATACGAGCCCCGCAGTGGGGGGATGGGGCGGCAGTCAATGAGGCGATGCGAGAGAGTGCGAATGAACTGCGGCCTTGGCTTCCGTTTGCAAGAAATCTTCCTACGGCAGAGGAATCTGAAATCCGTTCGCGCCAAGCCAGACTTAAATTTCTGGATCGGTCTGATATGATGTTGTATATATTTGATACGGTTTCGGGAGAATTTGTAGCCAGCAGCGGTCTGCATCGTATTGATTGGGATGCACGAAGATTTGAAATTGGGTATTGGCTCAGAACATCATGGACCGGAAAAGGCATTATCACAGAGGCCGTGCACGGTATTACGAATTTTGCCATACAGCATTTGAATGCTAATCGGGTGGAGATTCGTTGTGATTCCAGAAACACACGCAGCGCCAAGGTAGCGGAACGTGCAGGTTTTACACTGGAGGGGATTTTAAGAAACGTCGAGTATGATGAAGAGGGAAGCATGGCACACGAAATGGTTTTTGCCAAGGTGCGTGGTATTGAATTCTAGTATCCTCACATGAACAGTTTGGAAGTTGCTGATGGTTTGTACGATATTACGGAGGCTCATTATGATTAATTATATTATGAAAAATACAGACAAGTTAGTGTGCATACAATATGTCATCAGCAAAAGGTTCAGCAATCTTGCAAGCGCTATCCAAGAGAGGATGCTTTACGAATTTCCAGCAGCTTGGCGAAGATGTCCCAGCATTAGGACAGGTGATTTAGCATTAGGACAGGTGATTTAGCATGAGGAGCGTTCGTAAGAGCGTCATTAGAAAGGCCAATCGGGAAATAAAGGCGAAATTCCGCTGGAAGGCCCGCGCTGCGTACCTAATTGCTGTGCTGGTCACGATTTTGTTGGGTTTGGGAAGCCGGGTTTTCTCCTCCCGGTTGCCTGAATTCGTTGCTAATCACTTTGGGGATGCTTTGTGGGCGTGCATGATTTATTTTGGGCTGAGAATGTTGTGGGTGAATCGTCAATTGTCTGTAGCCCTGTGGGGCAGCTTGCTGTTTTGTTTCGCCATTGAGTTCAGCCAGATGTACCAGGCACCCTGGATTAACCACATTCGGGCAACGACGCTGGGCGGCTTGGTGCTTGGGAAAGGGTTTCTGACCGCGGATCTGATCAGGTATACAGTTGGCATTGTGGTATCCTGGGCGCTGGATCAAGGCTGTCAAAAGCTGGCGGGGAGCAATACACGTAGAGACAATGACAAACCACTCAAATAACCTGAAAAGCGAGGGTTGCGCTTGAAACAAAAGGGAAAGCGTCACAGGTTGTTCGGTAAGATGATTGGATTATGCGCAGGATTCAGCTTGTTGTTTGCAACCATACTTATCCCCGGGCAGGCACTGGCCGAAAGACAGCTTGCGGCGCCTCTTCGATTCGACTTTGGCCCAGGGAACGTAGCTGACGGCTACACCCAAGTCACTGCCAAGGATGTTTACACGCCTGAGCGAGGCTATGGATTTACCGATCTTTCCAAGGTGGATGAAGAGGATCGTGGTGGAAGTGATGCTATACGCTCAGACTTTGTTCGTGTTCAAGGATCATCATTTGTTGTCAATTTACCACCTGCGGATTACACGCTTTCCCTTATTGCCGGAGATACTGCCGGAAACACAGACATTACGGTTAAAGCCGAGTCCATTGTCAAGGTAGAACCTATTACCAAAACAGCAGGACAATTTGTCGAGGCTGGATTTGAACTTGCACTCATCGACGGTCAGCTCGAATTGTATTTCTCAGGTAATGAAGCGAAGATTAACGCTTTGGTTATTACTCCAAAGGATGCTCGAACGGCTGGAGAACGCCCTTCGGTATATCTTGCGGGAGATTCTACGGTTCAAACCTATAAATCCACGATGAAGCCTCAAGCGGGCTGGGGGCAAATGATTGCTCCGTTCTTCACAGATGAGCCTATTTTTGTGAACCGTTCTATTGGTGGACGAAGCACGAAAACCTTTCTGGTACAAGGGCGGTTAGATGATATTTTACGCAATATCCGTCCAGGAGATTATCTGCTCATTCAGTTTGGACATAATGATGCCGCGATCAACAACCAAGAGCGTTATGTTTCACCCGCGGATTACAAAGTTTACTTAAAAACCTACATCGAAGGAGCCATCCAACGCGGTGCAACACCTGTGCTAATTACTCCTGTTGGCCGCCGGGATTATGATGCGGCAAGTGCCTCGTTTCGGATTAGTTTCCCGGAATATGTGCAGGCCATGAAGGAAACAGCATCGGAGACAAATGTTGCACTGGTCGATCTTAGCCGCTTGAGTGTAGCGTACTATGATACACTTGGCCTCGAAGGAACACTTCCGTTATTTTTACATGTGGAGCCAGGGGTGTATCCTGCATTTCCTGATGGAGTGAAGGATGATACACATTTTCAGGAATACGGTGCGGAGCAAATAGCTCGGCTGGTAGCTCAGGGAATACGTGAGTTGAATATTCCTTTATCCTCTTATGTACAGGCGGAAGATTCGCAATAAAACATTATTTCCATAGTCATGGTATACTTAGAAAATAAGCTGGCCCTACCCAAAGATAGCATTGCTTAGGCTTGGGTAGGGCTTTAATGTTCTGGATCTTAAGGAGGAAGCGAGAATGACAGTCGCTCAACTTCATAATCTTATTAACGGTCAACTCCTGTACAATCAGCATCGGAGTTTATTTTATATGCGCGAGGGTTCTGTTCTGTTAGGACCTTCAACAGAAATGACGTACTGGTTGACGCAGAGAAGCTCGGAGCTGATCCTCATGCTTCAAAGCTTGAAGCGCCAGCATACGTATAACGCTTTTGTGACGGATGTAGCGGCTAAAATACTGTCCCAGTTTGTAAATACCAATCAGTATCTACATTTTCACACAGATCATGCGAGGGAGCTTACGGAGCTGTATGATCGACTCTTCACTCGGATTGAAAAGTTGTTCCAGAAGAAATCTATAGATAGAGCAATCCTGGACCTGCTGCTTCAGCAGCATTACGGACATTTGAGAGATTTTTTAACTCGTACCAATGGACGTGAAATGTTTGCTAAGTATGCAGAGTGTGAGTATACCTTTTGGATACCTTGTGAGGAATATACGCCGGAGTTGCAAGCTAATCTACTAGGATTGGACATTGCTCGTTTGCAAGAGCCTGTTCTAGATGTTGGTTGCGGATCTGAGGCACGGTTGGTTACTTATTTACGTGCCTGTGGAATTGAGGCTTACGGAACAGATCGGTTGGCTGAAACAGAAGGTTGTGTCACTCGAGGAGATTGGTTAGAGACCACCTTTGGAGAAAGTGCATGGGGGACGATCATTTCACATATGGCATTCTCCAATCATTTTATACATCATCATCTGAAGGCAGATGGTAATATTCATGAGTACGCTCGCAAATATATGGAATTGCTTAGAGCCATTCGGCCAGGAGGGAGTTTTATTTACAGTCCGTGCCTTCCGTTTATGGAAGAGCTTTTGGATGCCCGAATGGGTTATCAAGTAGAGTATATCCAGTCATCTGAAGGTTACAGGGCCACGAAAATAACGCGTGTACATTCATAAGCGGGAGTAGTAGTCCATTCATTTGTCAGATTCATTCTTGGAATGGTAGTATAAGGATAGATATTACTCTATTTGGGATTCTGTTAATGATAAAGATTCTCATGAAGCTATTTAGACACCATTAGAGGATGATCATTAGCTGTATGGCTGCACTGAATAATAATGATTAGCTTACGGATAACGGAATTTTCAGGAAAGATTAAATCATATTTTCCTAAAAGCCGATATATGGGAATGAGGCGAGAACATACTGTTATTATACCCGCCCGAAAATGGAAGTATATAATTTGGGTTAGGAGAGTAGAAGAAGTGTCAGATCTGTATACGAAAAAAGAAGTAGAAGATTATGTAACGAACGTGGTTTTCGAACGACCTTTAGGTGTAAGCATTTCAGCCATTTTATTGATCTTTAATGGGGCACTTCTGTTGGTGACCCAGCTATTGACGCTTAATGCATTAAATGAGGCTTCTACGTTAGTAGGCATTTGTAGGGGCATGTTTCAAGGATTTATCGCGTTACTCGGTTTGGCAGGGACGACTGCCGGTGTCGGTATGTTATTTGGTAAGAAGTGGGCTTGGTGGCTGGCAGTATTTTATTTTACATATGAGACCATGCGTTATACGTGTGCAATTCTGTTTATTCCGGATGTCCCTCCAACGTTGGGCGGTGTGCAGCTAAACCCTGCTCTATACTACGTAAAATATGGTATGCGTATTATTTGGAATTTGTTGTTTACGTTGTTCATGTGTCGTAGTAAAGTCACAGGTTTTTTTCAAACAAGTGGAATCCACAAGTGGAGAGCATGTATTGTATTATTCTTCATAAATGGAGTGATGGTTGGGATTGGCTGGTGGCTGATAAGATAGGTTCTTCGATGTAAAGGAGGAGATGGATAATGTCAATGGAAACGTTTCCGATTTTAGAAACCGATAGGCTTCGTTTAAGGCAGCTTACAGTAGGTGATGCGGCGGATGTGTTCGGCTATTTTTCCAAGGATGAGGTCACACAATATTATGACTTGGAAAGCTTTACAGAGGTAGAGCAAGCCGAAAAATTTATTCGTTCGATGCTAACCAGATATGAGAAGCAAGAGGGCTTTCGTTGGGGGATTACGTTAAAAGAAGCTCCTGAGCGGATCGTGGGTACAATTGGATTCCATAACTGGCACAAGGAGCACTCCCGTATTGAAATTGGGTATGAGCTGGCACCGGAATATTGGCGGCAAGGTCTGATGACAGAAGCGATGAAGGTGGTCGTGAATTATGGCTTTCAATTGCCGCAGGTTCACCGTATAGAAGCCTTCATTGATCCAGATAACGAAGGCTCCAGACGGCTACTGCTCAAAAGTGGCTTTACTAAAGAAGGTCACCTGAGAGACTATTTTTATGAAAAAGGTCAGTTTGTCGACGCTGTTATTTTTGGCTACCTTCGGAAGGAGTTTTCCGTGGATCGGTAAGTTTACAAATATCCCTTGTCTCCGTATGGCTGGAGTCGATCAAGCCAGGTCTGCTCCAGCTTTGTCAGTGCATCTTTGACATCAAAGAACGCTGAGTCCTTTTTCTTCAAAACGTCCAGCACTTCAAATTCAAACGAATCTTCGCCATACTCATTCCATTCCTGTTGCAGTTGTTTATTCTTAAATCCACCCATGTTCAGCTCAAAACGCCGTCCATTCAGCGACTTTAAATTCGGCGTGGAAGAGACGAAAATTTTCCCATTACGTGTATTGCGAATGCAATAGATTCCTGCCTCTGTCTTCATCTCCATGTACTGCTGCACCAATTCTTTTCTTCGATTCATTGTCGAATCCTCCTATTGTATAAACGTTGAGATTCAAGATTCCTTCAACCAATATTCACTGCCATCCGGCTTACGATCCAATAGATTGTATTCAATCATATATCTTCGCACCGTGACATAATCGTCATATACTTCCTGTAAAATCGCATTGATATCCTTCTCATGATATATTTGTCCCTTTACAAAACGGCTCGCAATTTCACGCAGCACAATCAGCTTGTGCTTTTCTTGCATTTTAAAGGTCTTTAGGCGTCCGTCTGTCCCATTCGGAAAATACTTCGTGAGTACCTTTTGCCGCTCGTTTTCCGTAATGTTGTAGCGTTCGTCCACCATCCGTGCTTGTACTGGTACTTCTACAATGGCGGGAGCGTGACGGTCTTTCTCCTTTAGCAGCTCCATTAATGTGAGAAATACCTTGGCCTGTCGTTCTTTTTCTTTGAGACCAAAGCGATGATTACGTATGGTGGATGCGCTGCCGATTCCAGTTTCCTTTTGAATATCCGCATCGCCCATGCCTTGATAAAATAACTGAAGCAACCGATTCTGATGATCCGTCAGTCCAGTCAGCTTTTTGTCCAGACCGATCAAATAGTCAAAGACCGAACCGTACGTCCGCTCAATATGAAGTCGCATGTACCTCTCCGCGTCATAAAATACCCCTTGATCCTGATATATGATGCCTTGCTCAAACCGCTGTCCATCCAACAGGCAAATTACCTGCTCTCCTTGGCGAATATATCCACGCTTCAGTTCTTCAATTCCAGCATTCCAGAATAGTTCGGAATGATCCATTTTAGCAAACACCTCAATTAAATGATGATTATTTTATAGACAATATAACATTTTGTTTATTTTAAATCAATGAGTGGGATGATTATTAAAGTATATTAGATATTCAAATTCATATAATGTTTAAAAAAGGATGTTATTGTTTTAAACATAATTTATGGCAATTTAAAAATATTTATATATTTTTCTTTATTTCGACAATATTCGCTATATACAAATTTAATACGACATTGTTATCATATGTAAATCAAAATACATTTTTCTGAAAGAGGGCGAAATATGATTGAATTATAAATTATTTTTAATTTTAGTATTCTTCTAACTAGGCATTACCACTATATGCAGGGGGATGATTTTGAAAATGAAATTTTTTTTAAACGAAGTGAGGCAGCGAGGAAAAGGAAAGAATGCTAAGACATTCGTTTTAACAATGATTGGCCTATTTGTTTTTTTATCTCCGTGGAGCATAGCTGTGCTTCCTCAGGCAGTAGTGTCAGCAGCTTTTACAGGTGGGATACCAAATCTTTATCCACCACCAAACAAGGGCGGATCAATCGGAATACCGGAGGATAGTCAAACACCGGGGACAGAACCATCATCTACACATGAAACAGTAACCTTGTCAGATGGTTCGATAGTTCATGTGCAAGCGAGTTCTCCCTACGTCACTTTCACTCGCAATAATGTAGTTGTTTATTCCAAAGATCTTGGATTTGCATTATCAGTTAAATTTTACTATGTATCTGTATCTTCTAATGCTATAACGGTTGGTTACTTTTATAAAGATGAGAGGGATGGAGCTAAACGTTCGGGGACTTTTACATACTCAGGGATTGTCTTAACCACTCCAGCCAGTCCACACATAAGTTCCAATATGACAGGAATAACGAATCAAAATGTCCTTATCCAATTGGACGGAGTACCTGGTAATTATCAACGAGAATATAAAATCGGTGCGAACGGTACGTGGACCACATATAATAGCCCATTTCAAGTATCCGACAACACGACCATTTTTGCTCGTTGTACAGATAATTACGGGAATATAAGCGCTGAAAACTCATTGGTGATCAACAACATTGATAAAACACCTCCTGCCCCACCGTCATTCAGTAATAGCCCTGTGAATGAAGTAGCAAATAATATCAGAGTGACAATCAACTATCCTTCTGATGCATCGACAAGGGAATACCGTGTCAATCAAAGCGACTGGAAAGTGTACAACTCTCCCATTGATGTCAATGAGTATGGGACGCGTATACAGGCACGGGCAACAGATAGTGCCGGAAATGTGTCGCAAGTTACGGAATCGGTAATAAATTTGATTAATAGAACGCCAGTAACGATTAAGGGCATTCCAGCTACCACGATTGAAATGGATGAGGGAGCCTCAAATAAAGATTTATCCGAATATTTTACAGACCCTGACCAGCAGCAACTTCAATATTCGAGTACAAATTCCAACTCAGCTGTAGTTACCCATCAATTGGTCAAGGATTCAAAGGAAAATAACTCAATACTGAATTTGCAACCCCAAAGCTCGGGGGAATCCACGATAACGATTACAGCTACAGACCCGTTAGGTAAGTCTGTATCGCAGAATTTTGTTGTAAAAGTTTTGGATACCAAATATACAGAGCAACTGGCCCAAGCTGAAGCAGCGGTAGCACAAGCAGAGACAACCCAAATACAGACGGATGTGAATGCAGCTGTAGAGCTAATAAATAAGCTGCGTGATCCAGACAAAGGTAAGCTTGTTGAAAGGGTAGTAGCAGTACAGAAAAGCATTGATACGAAAGCTGCCTATACTGAACAATTAACGATAGCTACGCAGGCAGTTGAAAAAGCAGAATCTTCAAAATTACAAACGGAGATTAATATGGCCCGAGCTCTAGTAATGAATCTAAATGATTCAGACAAAGTACATCTTAACGGCCGTTTGGATCGCATACCAGCTATTGATGATTTGCCCAAGGATATAACAAGCCCTTCCAAACCTAAGAAATTAGCAGGCTCCAGACCTACGCCAGGCAGCATTGTTTTAACATGGGAAGCATCTACCGATGATGTTGGAGTCGTTAGCTATGATGTGTATCGTGATGGTCAAATGATAGGCAATACTAAGGAATTAACCTTTCAAGTAGACCAATTAGAACCTCAGAAAATATATATGTTTGCAGTTAAAGCTAAGGATGCGGCTGGTAACTATTCGGAATTTAGCAATAGTGTTAAAAGCGGCTTATCTAGAAAGTATAAATATATTTATGACGCTAATGGAAGGCTTGAGCATATTGAACAGGAGGGTCAGGTTGTTTTCCAATATCAATATGACTCTAATGGTAACCTGATACAGATTATAAAAGTGAGCAGCTCCAAATAAATGATAAGTAATTTAATTTAAAGTCGGGAATGGAGAGAAGAACTTGCAATTTAGAACAATAAGGCGTCATATAGCAAAGATCATGATTATCATATTTATTTTCAGTACAATTAGCGGCATTGTTCCTCCAAATGTGTTCGGTGCAGGAAATGACAGTTCGCAATATTCGACGGACCAATTGGCTGCCCGATTTGGAGCCACATCATCTTTTCTTTCGGAACAATTAAGAAAAGGGTATTCATTAAATCAAATTTATACAGCGTTATATATGGCTGAGCAGGATCATATAAGCTATGAGCAGGCAGTAGCTTCGTTATTTCCCTCAGAGGAAAACCAGTCACAGACTGTAACAAGTGACGTATATAATAAGCTATCGGATGCTCCATTAGATAACCTGATTTCTCATAGTGTTACAGATGATGTTTATCCAACAGACGATCCTGCTCCTACGAACAAAGTCACCGAAGATGTATATAAGACGGATTTTCTGAAACTAAATCTCATGGCTAATGTACCCCAGCTTCCACCTATTAGAGAGGAAGCGCCTGTTTACAATAAATCTTCTTTTAATGAAGCACCTTATTCTGTTGGCGATGATAAAGAATCGATATCCACTTTATCAGGCAGCTTATCGTTACAAAATACAGATTTAACTTTGCCCGGACGAAACGGACTGGGCTTTTCTTTGACGCGTCAATATGATACGAATCGGGCTCAATTTTTTGACAAAGGTGCTGAAATTGTTGACAACAGTGCTGCTGTGCAAAATTATTATGTCTACTTTAAGGCGATGATGAAACCTGTCACCAAGTCATACAAGGTAGCCTATCAGCAAAAAAGATGGGTGCAAGAGGACACAGACGGTGATGGAAATGTTGATGTGAATACCTATAATCTTCAGCCGGAAACCAAAGTTATAGGCACATACACAACTTATGAAGCTGCTAGTCAAGCGGCAGGACAAAAAATAACCTATACTACACCTTCGGAGTCCAGAACAGAAACAGATTATAGAAGAAGTAAATCCAGAAATGATTTTGTTAGTTCCATAAAATATGACCATCATGGATTTAAAGGGACTCTTTCTCAAAGTGGTTCACCTTATGTTATTTCTGGGAGCGAATCTCAGCCTGCTTCTATGGGTGCAGTTGATTCGTGTAGTTTTTTTGGTATGGGATCTTACAACTCACAAGGATACTATTCTGGTAGTAGTATTACAAATTGTGGTAATTCAATGTATTACTCTTCTGCTAATGGATTTAGTGGGACACTTTATGCCTACAATACTTATTATTCTTCGACTTGTCCAAGTTATGATAGTTCTAGAGCAAATTCTATATGCTATGTATCAGGAACTAAATATTACAAAGGATCTGTTTCAAAACCAGGGTATGATACCCGAGAATGGAGGCAAGATTACAGCGGAACCGTTACTAAGCCCGGTTATACTAGCGATATTGGTTATAGCGAGTGGACTAGCAATGGAAAAGGCGGAAGGACAAGAACGGCCTTTACCATGGAAGGCTCACCGCAAATTGAAACGATTGTTTCAGAGGGGCTCGAAACGGCTGTTCGTCGACAGACAGCCCTGTTCGCAACGATTGCTGAGGCTGAGCACTATAGGGATTTAATTAACAGTAGTCCTCAGACTGAAATTCCGAGTGACGATGGGAATAAATATTATATTGCAGCAGATGCGGATGCTACTGTTTTCGCCGAGATTGTAGCCTTTCAACCTTCATTTATTTTTCAAAACCGTACCTATCCTGCTATGGAAGATCAATTGAGCCCTCTTGGCAAGGGGTGGTCATGGAATTTACCTTATGTAGAAACCAAAGAAGGCAAACAGTACGTACACTTGGGGGATGGTGGCAGCTATGAAATTGAGGGCGACCAGCTCAAAGGTTACGACTGGAAAGGACTGAGCTTTGCTCCTGATACTTCAGTAACAGTTAATGGAGAAAATTCAGCCTATGTGTTAACTTCTGTTGATGGAACGAAAAAACAATATTTCTCCAAAGACGGGCAGTTGCTACAAATTGAAGATGCATATCATAACACGATAAAGTTCAATTATGAACTCAATGCTACTTATAAACGCAAATTGCTTAGTAAGGTAGAAGATGCGATC
Organism: Paenibacillus sp. SER-28; assembly: GCF_052906305.1. Taxonomy (NCBI): domain Bacteria; kingdom Bacillati; phylum Bacillota; class Bacilli; order Caryophanales; family Paenibacillaceae; genus Paenibacillus; species Paenibacillus sp. SER-28. The sequence continues at coordinate 449,894 of NZ_JBRECM010000001.1, forward strand.
GGCAACTCGATTGATATTCAATATACGGCTACAGACGTTACTTTGTCTAAAGGAAACCATACAGTTGTCTATCATAAACATACAGAACAAGGTGTTGAATTACTGGATTCAGTGACAGATGCTGCAGGCAGAAAAACGACATATTCCTATACATTGGCACCGGCCAAGTTTAATTTGAGTGCGTCACATCCAGAAAGACAAATCTCTAATCCGTATGCTTTGTTAACCAAAGTCTTTCATCCTACAGGAGCCTCTACTTTGTATACTTACGAAGACCAGCCAGTAAAACGCTATATTGGCTCCAATTCGGTAAACGAGGCATATAGAGCAGTCTCACGTGTAGATCAAATCACATATCAAAATAATCAAACAGAAAACTATAATCAGGAAACGATTCATTATAATTCTGATATGGCTGAGAGCTATGTGAAAGATACTTCGTTCTCTACTGTAACAGACAATGGATCAGTTCGTTCGACCTTCAATTACACTAAAAAGTTTATTAGTGCAGACACGCCACCACAGTATTACCTGGATCAATCTGTGGTTAAAGCAGGAGATTCTGAAAAGAGCACAGCTTATCAATATGGCAAGCAGGTGACAGGCAAACCCTATATCGTACCTGTTCCAACCCGTACTTCGTCCAGCAATAATCAAAACGGAGACGTTTTGACAACGACTGCTGAATATGATGATTACGGTAATATGACAAGCTCAGTGGATGAAAAAGGTTCACAAACTACGTACACGTATGACGACAAGCATAGGATTAAAACAGTTACGGAACCGATTGATTCCAACAGCACTGGAGTTACAGAGTACATTCGAAACCCACAGGGGAAAGTATCGCAGGTCAGCGTCTACAAGGATCATTCCGGGGGAGAATTACTACAAAAAGTAAATTACGCAGTTTACGATGCTTACGGAAATACAAAGATTCAGACGATTGCAAATGGTAACAAGTCCGTGACCACAACAACGGATTACAGCCCAGCCTACGATTATGCTTTTCCTACGCAACAAACTGTAGGGGTTACAAATATTGATGGAGAAAAATCTATTGTAACCATTCAGTCAGAGTATGATAAGTCAACTGGTTTAATCACTTCCTCGCTGGATGGGAAAGGTCAGAAAACTGGGTATCAATACGATGCTCTTGATCGCGTAAAGGCTGTAACCTATCCGGACGGTAAAAGTATCCGTGTTGCCTACGATGATCTTGAGAACACCGTAACGGTTACGAATGAGCTGGGGATACGAACAAAAACACGTTACAATGCTTTGGGTTGGAATATCGAGTCAGGGCTGTATGAAGGTAACGATTACGTGATTAAGTCCAAATCAGCTTATGACGCTAATGGCAGATTAGTATCCAGTGAAGATGCGCTTGGGCACCTGACACGTTATGGCTATGACGCTTGGAGCCGTACAACGTCAACAGCCTACGCGGACGGATCACAAGCAGTAGTCGAGTATAATGATGCTCTTCGTCAAGTAACTCAACGAGATGGCGAGCTTAATGAACAAATTCAAATCTACGATAAATGGAATCGTCTGGTGCAAAACAAAGAAAAATCAGCAATGGACGGTATTGAGAAAATAACTTCCAATGTAGAGTATGATGCTGTAAACGATCAGATTTTAAAACAAACCGATGCCAATGGTAATGAGACTCAATTTTCATATAATGCCTTGGGTGACCAAACATCTGTGACGGAGCCAAACGGTGAAACGACGAAGTACACTTATGATATGCTGGGGAATCTCACTCAGATCACGTATCCGGATGGTCATTCCAAGGTGAAGGCGTATGATGAACTGGGTAGAGTGATTCAAACTAAAGATGAGGAAAACCAGGTTGAGAAGCGTTATTTTGATACCAACGGAAACTTATCCAAGAAAACATACCGCAATGGGAACGTCACTTCGTTTGAATACGATAGCCACAATCGCTTGAAGTCGCGTGTAGGAAAAGATGAGACGGTCAGCTACGTATACGATGCTGCAGGCAAACGACTAAGTATGACAGATCAGACGGGTACAACATCCTATGCGTATGATCCGTATACGGAGCAATTAGATACCTTGTCTTACCCGGATGGTTTAAAGCTCTCCAATCAGTATGATGCTAATGGGAATCGAACCGAAATGACAGGACCATTTGGCGAGCAAGTAAATTACACGTATGATCAATTGAACAGATTGAAGACCGTAGGCAGCACAAAAGATAAGCCTGTTTCGGAATATACCTATACCAAAAATGGATTGCTGGATTCAACAGTATCTGCCAATGGTTATCGTCAGCAAAATCAATATAACTTCATTGAGTTGGTTGAATTAAAGCACACACGATCTGATGCGGAAACGAATAGCTTTCAATATAGCTACGATCCAGGTAAAAATATCACGAAACGCACTCAAAATGGTGTAGAGGATGCCTTTACGTACGATAAGCTGAATCGGATTGCTACCTCCACCGAAAATCAGGATGCTTATTCGTATGATGCCAGAGGGAATCGTCTTACTATGGAAACGGAGAGACCTCCTCACACGAAGCCACGTGAGAACAGCTTTGACGATCAGAACCGTTTGACTCAAGTCAAGGTTGATGGAAAACTCGTAGAGTACCGATACAACGGGGATGGATTGCTGACAGACCGTATACAGGATGGTGTTCATACCCGATACTACTACGATGGAAACAGTGCACAAATCATAGCAGAAGCTACGATTGAAAATGGAAAGCCTGTTTTAAAAGCTAATTATATTCGAGGTCTGAAATTAGACGCTATAACCTATGCGGATCAATCGGAAGCCTATCCAGTCTATAATGGTCACGGAGATATTATTGAAATAAGAGATTCATCTGGAGCCTTGCTGAATCAATATCAGTATGATATCTGGGGCAATGAAGAGGTCAAGGAAGAAAAAGTCCATAATCCATTCCGTTACTCTGGCGAACTGTGGGATGATACAACGGAATTACAATACCTGCGAGCTAGATGGTATGATCCTGATAGTGGAAGATTTATCAATGAGGATACGTATGAAGGGAAGATAAGCGATCCGCAAAGCTTGAACTGGTACGTATATGTAAATAATAATCCCTTGATTTATGTAGATCCAACTGGAAATTGGTGCCAATCAATTGATGGGAAATCATCTCACAGTGGTGGATGTAACGATCTAAGTAAAATTGATAGATATGTTCCTGATTCATTATATAAAGCTAATCAGCATAAGCCATACAGTTCTATTGTTCAGATATATGAGAAACAAAAATTGATGGCAATAGATAAAGCTCGAAATATATCTGTTTTTCGAATATCTAAAAATGAAGTTGCTTTACCAGTTAATAATGCTGGTTCCACAGTTAATTCTCTAATTCAGGTTCTAGGAATTAGTGCAGCAATTGGAATAGAGGCTAGTAAAACAAAGGTAGATACAAATAATACCATTAAACCTAGAACAATTTATAGAAGTGGGAGTGGTACGAATGTAAATCTGACACCAAGAACTGTGGATACATCTGGACTTTCTTATTTTCTTAAAGTGGTGGGGGATAAAGGCACACTTACAACTGTAGAAGCAGTCAATGCAACTGGTGTACTTAAAGCAGTTATAGATAACGCTGCTACGGGGCATGTCTCGGTTAGCGCCGTTGATCCCTACGAGCATAAAATGTGGATAGCTTCCAGAGAAAAAGCTAACCAGTCGCCTTATTATTTAACCGAGATATTAAAAAGTATATCAATAAAATACTGATTATTGGAAAGGGGCTATGAGGTGAAGCCACGAGATTATATTCCTAGACACAAATCTGATTTTAATAATATAAATCAGTTGAAACTTTTAGAAAAAAAACAAATTAGACCCATAATATCTGAACTATTCGTTTGGTTAAAAGATAGTAACTGGCCGATTTCATCAGAAATTAGGAATATATTATTTCAATTTGATGTAGAGTTGGTTCCAAACTTGAAAAAAATATTAAAATCTGATGATAGCACTTGGAAGTACTTTGTTCTTGAAGATTTTTGTAGATATCTTCCTAATAGTGTAATTGGAGAGATAGCATTAGAGTTGGAAGAGCTTATTATGCATCCCAGTTTGGATGATAAACTTGAAGAAGTCGACCGGATTGCTGGAGAGATTTTAGAGAAATTAAAATAATTGTTGTGAAATTATTTTGCTAACCTTGAGGGACACTATGCCTAGTTGAGTCCATATATCAAATGTGCAAAAAAGGTTTTCAAAAAATGAACAGAGAGCCATGTTCAAAACCCTCAGTTAGAATAGAGTTATTGAAACAACATTCTAAAGGACAAGGTGTGTAGTGACATGGCTCTATATCAAACTCCCCTAGATGCAGAGCTCGTGCATCAACTTTTCTAGGAAGTTTCTCAAGATACGTTGGATCACGAAACTGCTGGGGGCAGTTTTGAATCAAGGGTCGCAAGCCAAGCCCAGATGACCGAGCATGTGGTGGCAGAGTGCCATGAGAGGACGGAAGAAAGGAAGAAAAAGTCCACAACCTATTCCGATATTCAGGCGAACTGCGGGACGATACGACGGAATTACAATACCTTCGTGCCCGCTGGTATGATCCTGATAGTGGAAGATTTATGAATGAGGATACGAATTCAGATAATCCAAAAGATATATTTTCGTATAGTGAATTAGTCCGTGCTGATTCAAATGCAAGAGAAGATTATACTTCTGAATTTATTACGGATACCATAATTGGCGCGTGAGTAGATGGTCTTATCATTAAGAGTGGAACATCTATTGGTAAATCACTTTATCAAGAGTTTCACGTTTATTTTCTAAACAAACAGTAATTGAATAGGTTTTGAAGGAGGAAAGGCTGGTGAACAATTTTTAGCGAAATCAATTGGCTCTAAGCAAACGTAAGTTTTTTAATACATCACTTGTAAGACAATATATAGATGTTATGAAGAATGGTATAGCTCATGAAAGTAAGGTAGGATACACATCTTTAACTTCATTTGTGAGTAAACAGATTCAAAAAGATGCTGAGCTAATTCGGACGGGAGACATTGAAGGAGCGGTTTGGCATTTTTACAAAAGTGGTATTACTGGAAAGGTGGGAGCAACTAAACCTTTGTTAGACATGCTTGATGCAAACGGTATTAAATATATAATTGAGAAAGTATATAATAGGAGGTCAAACAAAATGGATTATAAATTAATGCAACCACCTTTTGAGATAAAAGAATACTCAGAAATGAGTAAAGAAGAAGCGAAAGAACATTTTAACTGGTTTAAACAACAAATACCTTCGCGTTTAGAGCAACTTGGCACATTTTCACATACATCTGGATTATAGTGATCGTTCGCTTATAGACATTTGGGAATGGTATCTAAGAAATGTACAGATTCAAAATAAAAGTGCTTCGGAATTAGAAGAGGAGCATTCAGAAACCGAAGAATGGTTGAAGAGCTATATATGAAAAAAAACTCGACACAAAATCCCAAGCTTTTACACTGGATATTGCCATTTATCTAGGAGAGGTTGTAAAAAGTAATCACAGTGGGTTGGATTGGGGAGTTGTTTAAACCTAAGTCGTATGTTAGCGTTAATCGCCCTGTTATCACTGGTTTGACTAAGGAAACAGATATGGATGTGATCAGGATTGCATCGAATAAAATGTATCTGGTTCTAGACGGAGAGCGTTTCCCAATGCTTTATTCGACATTTATCATACGTGGGAGAAATATATTTAAAGAGTGCCTGATAGAAAGGGATTACGATGTTCGAATCTAATTGAGTGGGAAGATCGGTAAAAAAGTATTTTGAATATTATACAAAGAACAGAGAGCCGTAACATGTTAACGGCTCTCTTTGTCGTCTTCCGACAAGTATTCGATCAGTTCACCAGGGAGTACACCAAGGGTTCTACAAAGTGTATTCAAGGTTGGAAAGTCAATTCGGGCATTTGCGTTGGAGGCTAAAGCTTTAACCGTATTCCTATTAATTCCCGTAATAGAAACAATATCTTTCTGTTCGAGTCCACGGTCCTTCATAATTTTATCAAGAGAAAATCTAATCACAACAATTCCTCCAAAAGTAATCAAGTAAACTAGTTGATAAGTGTAGGTTAGGGGCATATATTTGTAAATAAGTAATCTAGTTAACAAGATTACAAGTAAACTAATTTAATGCCATCATAGTATCAAAATGTTTTAAAATTAGCAACAGTTCTAGTCTGCATCATCCTCTACATACTCGATAACATCTTGAACATGGCAGTCTAGAGCTTTACAAATTTTATCTAGCGTATCAAATTTCACACCGTCTGTTTCTTCGTTGTAAAGTTTGGTGATTCCGTTTCTATGTAATCCAGTCATGCGGGAAAGCTCGGCAATATTTATTCGTTTTTCGCCCATAATACGGGAAAGATGAATCTTTATCATATTTTCCTCCAGCTAAATGCATACTATAGTATTAAAAAGCAACATCAAAGTATTGACAATAAACACTGTTCGATGTATTCTGAAAACAACAAAAATAACACTGTAATGTGCATTTGGTTTATTGAAATGTTATTTGTGAACGTCGTAGTAATATGCTTATCGTACCAAAACGTTTGACAATTAGCAATTAATTATCGTTCAACCACCTAGTTTGAAAAACTACCTGTAGAAGAAAGTATATTGGCAAATAAGAAACTTTGAACAAAGGAATGGAGCGAGGATGTATGACAGAATGGGTAATGGGATTGGAACGGGTATCCATGGTTCAGGGGCCATATGATTTACCTCATATGTATGAGATATGCGAGGGGATTCTGTATGACCATCAATATTTCTTTTACCTCGAAAATGGCATACTGTGTTTGCGCCATGTGAAGAAGGTGGAGCAATCATATCATACGCATCTTTACCTAGATGGAGAGAGCGGAGGCTTGCAACTGGCAGAGGGTGTACAAGGGGAAGTTATGCAAGTTGTTACGGAGATCATCGAACGCTTACGCGCTAAGGATGGACTGACATTTTTATTCGATGAACTGCTGTGGCTACATGGGAGGGGCCCCATTGAATTAAACCTTTTCAATAAGAAGGATGAAGTGACCCCGAGTGGCAGACAACTTGCTACGAAATAAATGATTCTTATGCTCTATATCATGGAACTTGTAGAAAAAAAATTATGATTTCAGTGAATGTACCAGTTGTTGACTGATAAAAATGAGCGGATACCGAATCAATATGGTCAATTCCACTACAACAGCATCACCAGAGGGAGTAAATCCAAAATCACCTCCCAATAATATGTTTTGCTGCTGCTTTGATGAAGGAAATTCCGGTTCATCCAAGCCATATTGTTCTTTGATTCTCTCTTTCGTTTCATGATCTATGACAAGGTTATCCTGTGCAAAGGTATAGAAGATAGGAACACTTAACTGTATTAAAAGAAGTAATGCAACGGGTATAAGCACTTTTTTGCTTTGCATGGTTAGCTCCTATGATCTCTGTTTTTGACCTCTTAACTTTTGTATCTACCATAATGAAAACAACTTAAAAATGCAACGGAAGGATGAGAAAATAATCCCTTCACAGGATTTTATGACCAGAATATAATGGTAAATAACAGCATCGATCTACATACACTTGGTTATCGGGGTATAGCGCAGCTAGGTAGCGCGCACCCTTGGGGTGGGTGAGGTCGTGGGTTCGAATCCCGCTACTCCGATTTCAATCAAAATGTCCTGCTGATGCAGCTAATGCGTCTGCCGGGCGTTTTTTTTTTGAATATTACATACCCTATCGGTCTATGTATCTACTGGGTTGTGACGAGCTAGTCGTATGCAACCAACGTATGTACTTGTGGAGCATTTGAGAGGAGATATGATGAAGCCACCTCTGCACTGGATATGGAGGCAGAAGTGGCAACTCAACAATCGCTGGCGGAATGGTCTGCTGTTTGACTTTTTTAATTTGCCTATAAAGATTCCTGAAGGGTCTTGGAAGAAGTGCTGTAATCAGCATAACGGGGAAGCACAATAGTGTAGTATATTCCTACAATAACGGTACAGACCCCAACTAATAAAAACAAGAGCTCAATTGAAATAAATGAAGGAAAGCTTATAGCAATGAAACCTAATGTAAGAGATTGGGACAGCATCATTAACGGATTAATCAAACCTTGCACACGTCCCATCATTTGAGGATCTACAATACGAGGAAGCCATCCTCCTATGCCAATGTTAATGAACGGAAGTATCAGTGCAATGACAAAATTGATAATCAGAAAAGCGTAGATGTGGTCAACAAATCCTAGTATGCACATACCTATTCCGGCTACCAGAACTCCCGCTGCAATCATTTGGTGTAGCTTTAGCTTGGCGGAGATGAGAGAAGCGATTAGGGTACCAAGCAACACACCAGCTCCAAAAATAATACCTGTCCAAACCATATACTGCTCATAGTTGCCTGGAGCTAGCTTATATTTAAGAATAAACATCGGTAAAACGCTAAAACCACCATTTAAAATACCGAACATAAAAAAGCCTGAAACCAACCAAAGCAATAGTCTGTTGCGTAATATGTAAAGAAACCCTTGTTTAAAATCGATCATGACAAGTTTGAATTTTAATTGTTTGAATTGATGTGCCCCGTTCGGAAGGCGTACTTCCTTTGGGATTTTGCAGGAACGAATAAGCAGTGCAGACACAATAAAAGAAATAGCATCAATTAGGATGGCTCCAGTAATTCCAAAGTGCCAGTAGACGACGGCCCCCAGAGTTCCTCCAAATAACATGAAAAGACTCCCCATCATTTGATTGAGGCCTGCGGCAATGGTGTAATCATCTTCGCTTAATATCCCCTGTATAATGGCACTTTCGGCTGGGAAGAAGAATTTGGAGGCAGCACTACGAATGAAGAGGAGGGCAAATATCAAAGGAATCGAATCGACCCAAATAAAAATAAGCAAACATAAGGATAAAAAAGCGCTGATCCAGTCACAATTAACAGCAATTTTTTGTCTGTCCATCCGATCTGCCAGCACTCCAACCACGAGAAATACTACCAGCATCGGGAGCGAATACATTAACTCGGCAAGTGTTGCATAGTATGGCTGATTTGTAAACCGTTTCAACAAATAAAACATGAATGCAGTAACCCCGATAATTCCTCCCATTTGTGAGGCGAAGGTTGCCAGAAAAAACCTGACATAATTCTTGTTTCTGAGTACTTGTTTTAATCCAGTCACAGTTCCATCCCTTTCGCTTTCAAAGCGGTTTTTAGATGCCTAATTAAAATAATAGTGAAAAGTAGGAATATTGTACAGAAAAGTGACTTTAATGTCACTTTAAGTTTGAATTTGCATCGTATCGGACCCTCTACCTTTTAAATTCTGCTGTTAACGATAATCATAGTGAGGTGGACTGGGAAGTTGTTTTCAAAATGGTTTGGCGTAGTATGAGGAGCAATATAAACTTAAATAACCAGCCGACGGTTGATATCCAACGGCTGGTTATTTAAGTTGCCAGGTGTTTGATTACAGATTAGCCCGATTCATCTCATTTACGCATGGATATGTTGAGAAAAAGGAAATGCTCCTAGCTAGAAAACTTTATACAATGGAAGAGGAATAAGAATTGTGAAATTCGACTTTTGATGAAGGATTTCATATAATGTGAGCATATTGTGAACAACTTAAATTGAAGACTTAATAAAAAATGAAAATGATTTCCGTCCAGCTATGAATTTCAAAATTTGACGGAGGGAACGAGATGACAATGGAAGAGAGCAGCAGACAGGTACCTTGGCAGGCGTATTATGGACCTAATCTAGGTTATGTGCAGGATCAGTATGAAAAGTATGTAGCGGACCCCGGAACGGTTGATCCGGCTTACCGCGAGCTGTTTGATCAATGGGGTGAGCCGCCACAATCCGAATATTCGGCTGCTTCCATGATAGACAACAAATTGCAAGGCCCCCCCACAAGTGCTTTGGGGCACCTTGATTCAAACACATTACAGAAAGCGGTTACAGCGGGGAAAATGGTGTGGAATATCCGTGAGTACGGACATTTAGCCGCCCAAATCGATCCGCTGGAACTGGATGCAGAGCAGGATACACGCTTGCTTAATCCAGCATCTTACGGTTTAACTGAACAAGACTTAAAGGCTTTTCCAGCCTCTTTAATATGGGATAACGCTCCTGCGGGAACACTTAACGGATGGGAAGCCATTCAACGGTTACGTGTAGCGTACACAGGACCGATTGCCTATGAATTTAGTCATATTCACAACGAGGAGGAACGCCGCTGGCTGAACAGCTATGCAGAATCTGGCTGGTCCTCCAAGCCACTTACAACACAGGAACGCAAGTCGTTGCTAGGCAGATTGGTAGAAGTAGAACAGTTCGAAGAGTTTTTGCATAAAACATTCGTCGGACAGAAACGTTTTTCCATCGAGGGTAATGATGTGCTTGTCCCTGTTCTCGACGAGATTATTCGTCTAACGACAAATGCAGGAGCAAGTCATGTCCTGATGGGCATGGCGCATCGCGGCCGTTTGAATGTACTGGCTCATGTGCTGGGCAAGCCTTACAGTAAAATTTTCTCTGAATTTCATCATTCGCCGAATAAGGATTTGATCCCGTCGGAAGGTTCCACAGGAATTAACTACGGCTGGACTGGCGATGTGAAATATCATCTGGGTGCTGATCGTTTTGTAAAAGATGGGGGAGCAGTGCAGGCCCGTCTGACATTGGCGAATAACCCAAGTCACCTGGAATATGTAAATCCGGTAGTACAAGGATTTTCACGAGCTGCACAGGAAGACCGCAGTGAGGCTGGTTATCCGAAGCTGGATGTGAGCAAGGCAGCTACAATTATTATGCATGGTGATGCGGCTTTCCCAGGTGAAGGTATCGTGGCAGAATCACTTAATTTCACGAATTTGCGTGGCTTCCGTAATGGCGGCACGGTCCATATTATTGTGAATAATCGTTTGGGTTTTACGACAGAGAGTGTCGATTCACGTTCGACCCGTTATGCCAGTGATTTGGCTAAAGGCTATGAAATTCCAATTGTACATGTGAACGCGGATAATCCTGAAGCCTGCATTGCAGCGGCACGTATGGCTGGTGAATATCGCAATCGTTTCAAGAAGGATTTTTTGATTGATCTGATTGGTTACCGTCGTTATGGTCACAATGAATCCGATGACCCGGAAACAACACAACCGCTGGTATACCGTAAGGTGAAGAATCATCCGACGGTGAGCAAATTGTACGCTCAAAAGCTGATGAAGCAGGGTATAGTGGATGAAGCGTTTAGTGCCGGTCTCATTGAAAAGGTCCAAAACAGACTGAAGGAAGCGCATGAGCATGTGAAGAATCAACCGGAACAAGAGCCGGAAATGAGTCCTGTAAAGGCGAAAAAGAATCAGAATTCTATGGTACGTACTGCAGTGGAATTGAAAAAGCTGCGCCAAATCAATGAAAACTTACTCAAATGGCCACAGGCTTTTCATGTATATCCGAAGCTGGATCGAATTTTACAGCGTAGAAAAACCGCTCTGAACGAAGGGGAAAAGGTAGATTGGAGCTTGGCGGAGACGCTGGCTTTGGCCACCATTCTCGCAGACGGCAAGCCTATTCGTATGACAGGTCAGGATGCGGAGCGAGCTACATTTGCTCACCGTAACCTTGTGCTGCATGAGCCTGAAACAGGCCGTACACATTGCCCGTTGCATACATTGCCGGAAGCACGTGCTTCATTCAGTATTCATAACAGTCCATTGTCTGAGGCATCTGTCCTCGGCTTTGAATATGGCTATAACGTGTATTCTCCTGAAACGTTAGTGATTTGGGAAGCACAATTCGGCGATTTTGCTAACTGTGCACAGGTTATTTTTGACCAATTCATCTCCGCAGGCCGTGCCAAATGGAGACAGAAATCGAGTCTAGTGATGCTGTTACCGCATGGTAGCGAAGGACAAGGACCAGAGCATACAAGCGCACGTCTGGAGCGTTTTCTCCAGTTGTCCGCACAAAATAACTGGACTGTCGCTAATTTGAGCAGTGCCTCACAGTATTTCCATCTGCTGCGCCGTCAGGCTGCATTAAGCGAAAGTGAGGAAGCCCGCCCGCTTGTGATGATGTCGCCGAAGAGCCTGATTCGTAATAATCGTGTCGCTTCGCCTGCTTCTGAATTCAGCGAAGGAGCATTCCGTCCTGTGTTGGAACAGCCTGGTCTGGGTGCACGTCCGGATCGTGTAGAGCGCATTGTACTGTGCAGTGGCAAGATTGCCATTGATCTCGAAGAAGCATTAGAAAAGGATAAGAATGAGGCAGAAGAGCGTCTGCATATTATTCGTGTGGAGCAGCTATACCCTTTCCCGGAAGAGGAAATTCGGAATATTTTCGGCCGCTTCCCACATGTTAAGGAGTTCGTATGGGCTCAGGAAGAACCTAAAAATATGGGGGCTTGGAGTTACATTGAACCTCGTCTGCGGAATGTTGTGCCACAGGGAGCGGAAATTCGTTACGCAGGCAGACCAGATCGTTCAAGCCCGGCCAGCGGTTATCAGCAAGTACACAGCCTAGAACAACAGCGAATTATTCAATCGGCGTTGAAGCAGGATTCCAAAAACAATATTACACTTGGGAGGTAGCGGCTGTGAGCGATATTATAGTGCCAGCAATGGGAGAATCCATCACGGAAGGAACAATCTCCAAATGGCTTGTGAAGGAAGGGGATTCTGTAGGACAGGGAGATGTTCTACTGGAGCTGGAAACCGATAAGGTCAATCTGGAAATTAGTGCGGAAGAAGCAGGTGTGGTCCAGAAAATCCTTCGTCAGGAGGGAGATACTGTGGTCATCGGTGAAGCTGTTGGCTTGATCGGAAGCGGCAGTGGTGGTGCGGAATCAATCGGTGCTGGAGAAGTTGCAGCGACTCAAGCGCCTGAAGCACCGTCCGTAGCGACTTCACCGTCTTCTGTAGAAGGCGGCGGTAAAGCAGAAGAAAAGTCTGCACCGCCTATTTCATCGAATGGGGACGGGAATGGCCAGACGGCATCACCATCCGCCCGGAAGTTGGCGCGTGAGCGCGGGATTGATCTTGAGCAGGTACAGGGAAAGGACCCGCTCGGACGTGTTTTCCAGGAGGACGTAAAAACGCATAACAGCTCTGAAGTGTCACGTGCAGCATCTGTACCTGCGTCTCCCGCTACTAGCAAGCCTGCGCCTCCGTCTCCAGCACAAACGGAGTACAGCAAGCCTGTGGAACGCCAGCGGATGTCTCGGCGCAGAGCGACGATCGCTAAGCGTCTTGTTGAAGCACAGCAAACAGCTGCCATGCTCACCACTTTTAATGAAGTGGATATGACCGCCATTCTCGATGTGCGTAAACGCCGTAAAGATAAGTTTAAGGAAAAACATGATGTAGGCTTGGGCTTTATGTCCTTCTTTACAAAGGCAGTGGTTGGCGCACTCAAGCGTTTCCCTACCGTGAATGCAGAAATTAACGGCGATGATATCGTACTGAAAAAATACTATGATATCGGGATCGCTGTATCTGCCAAGGAAGGTTTGGTCGTGCCAGTTGTGCGGGATGCTGATCGTCTTGGCTTTGCTGAGATCGAGAAAAGTATTGCAGATTTGGCTGGCAAAGCACGCTCCAATTCGCTTTCTCTAGTCGACTTGCAAGGAGGAACGTTTACTATAACCAATGGAGGTATTTTCGGCTCCCTGCTGTCTACGCCAATTCTCAATACGCCGCAAGTGGGTATTTTGGGAATGCATAAAATCCAACTTCGCCCGATTGCCATCGACGAGGAACGCATGGAAAATCGTCCGATGATGTATATCGCGTTGTCCTACGATCACCGGATTATTGATGGTAGTGAGGCGGTTCGTTTCCTTGTAACGGTCAAAGAATTGCTGGAAGATCCAGAATCATTGTTACTCGAAGGATAAAATAAATCGGGCAAGTGTATCTCCTCTTTACGTGTATGACAAAAGCAGACTCTTGCGAGTCTGCTTTTTTTCCTGCATAGTTATAACATAAGGCAACTGACATTACAGGCAGTAGATGAGAGAAGGGCGGGAACTGTTTTGGACAAAGACTTGCGCTATCCGATAGGATCATTCGTTGTTCCAGATACCATTACAAAAGAACAGCTTATCGCATGGATTCACGACATTGCTGAATTGCCTGCACAGCTGCGTCAGGCGGTCGAAGGACTGAATGAGCAGCAGCTCAATACGCCTTATCGCGAAGGGGGCTGGACGATTCGGCAGGTAGTTCATCATGTGGCAGATAGCCATATGAACAGCTATATCCGTTTTAAGCTGGCACTGACGGAGGATACGCCGACGATCAAGCCATATGATGAGGGGCGTTGGGCCGAAATACCAGACGCCAGGGAGCTTCCACTGGAACCTTCGTTGCAATTGCTGGAAGGACTTCATGAACGGTGGGTGACCGTGTTACGATCGTTGGGAGAGGATCAGCTACACCGAACATTTATTCATCCTGAATCGGGCCAGACGATCCGCCTGGAACGAAACATCGGCATCTATGCCTGGCATGGCAAGCATCACACAGCTCATATTACTTCCCTGAGAGAACGGAATGCATGGTGATTTTTAAAACTATATCCAAATGAATATAAGGCAATAAAAAAGAAACCTTCAATCCCACGTTAATCGTGGTTTTAAAAGGTTTCTTTTCTTATTTCCTCACAAGGTTGATGACTTGGGCTAGGTTGATGTCCAGGTGCCTCGGAGTCTCCAGGCAACGCGGAAACAGAGGTCACCCCTGTGTTAACATGACGGTCGAGCCAGTCCACGATGTCACTCATCACCTCGTCGCGGTTTGTTTCATGAAGCATCTCATGGCGACCGTCAGGATAGAGGCGGTATTCGATGTCCTGAAGCTCTAAGCTTCGATACATCTCTACTAGTGACAACACACCTTTACCGAACAAACCCACTGGATCACGATCCCCGGCAAAAATATAAACTGGCAGTTTGGGATTGATGTGTTTCAGCGAGGAAGGCCAGTGGATTTCTTGTAATAGCCTGAAAAAATCCAGAAAAAAGCCTGTCGTGCATATAGCTCCACATAATGGGTCGTGCACGAATTGATCTACTTCCTCAGGATCACGGGACAGCCAGTCGAACGCCGTACGCACCGGACGAAAGGCACGGTTAAATCCGCCAAAGACCATAGCGTTGAGCAGCATGCTGCGATGATCCATTCCTTGCAGCTTGGCTTGCAGTAGAGCAACTTGCTCTCCGAGTTTTAGGAGACCACGTCGTCCGTTGGTCCCCGATAAAATAAACCCGTGATACGTTTGCCGATCATCATACATAATTTTCTGGGTTAAAAAGGACCCCATGCTGTGACCCAGCAAAAAACGAGACTGATCAGGGAATTCCTTAGCCGCAATTTCGCCTAGCTCCAGCATGCCGTTTGCCATTCGATTAAACGCATTAGCTCCCGGCATACCCAGCTTATCAGGATCACCAGCCGTGCGCCCGTGACCGATATGATCGTTGGCATACACGCCATAACCGCAAGCAGTAAGCTTTTCGGCCAGTCGGATGTAGCGATAGGACGTCTCGCACATACCATGCGAAATTTGGACAATCCCCTTAATGGGCAAATTCTGATCAGGCAGCCAGCGGTAGGCAAAAAGCTCTGTTCCGTCATTTTCAGCGATGGTGAAGGTGTATTCCCGCATAATTAGACATCACATCCTTTAAGCTTTAAGGAAGATAAGATCTAAGTACGGTCATTCCGTCATTCAGCGTGTAACCGCTCAGGTTAGCGGGCAACAGGAAGCAATCTCCAGCTTTACAGGAAAGAGACTCGGTATTATTGTTCCATGTTATGGTCCCACTGCCTTCACAAATCACGAGAATGGTGAAGCTGTCTTCCGTTGTAGAAAGTGCCCAACTTCCATCTACGATACCCTTTTCCACAACAAAATACTCACAGGCTGCCAACTGGAGCCATTTTCCAGGCTGTAAGCCGTCCGTTTTCATCGTTGTTGCGCCTGCACCTTCGTAGGAGGTTACATTGAGGGAATCCTCGATATGCAACTCACGAGGCTTGCCGTCCAGTCCGGGGCGATTGTAGTCATATAAGCGATAGGTAGTATCCGAATTTTGCTGGATTTCAGCAACGACAACGCCTGCACACAGTGCATGTACGGTTCCGGCGGGGATGAAGAACGTATCGCCTGCTTCGACTGGAACCTGGCGCAAACTGCCGAGGATATCCCCACTTTCAAGAGCTGTGCGCAGACTCTCGCGGGTTACACCTTCGGTCAGACCATAAATAATCTTGGCATCTGGCTTGGCATCAAGCACGTACCACATTTCAGTTTTTCCTAATTCTCCGGCTGGAAGTCCTGCGTAATCATCTGTCGGATGCACCTGAACGGATAAGTCATCATTACAATCCAGTAGTTTGATTAAAAGTGGGAATCGTCCGCCTTTTTCCGATACACCCTTGGCTCCGAGCCAATCCTGCCCGTAGGTCTCGCGGATTTCATCCAGTCCTTTGCCTGCCAGCTCACCATTGATAACCGTTGTTGTTCCGTTTGGATGATCGGCAATCATCCATCCTTCCCCGATATGTCCTTCTGGTGGGGTTAGACCAAATTGCTCTAAGGCCCGTCCTCCCCAAACTCTCTCTTTGAACTCAGGTTGAAATTGCAGCGGGTATGGCTTTAGCATAATTTCTCTCCTCCATAATGAGTAATGAGTGCGACCTAACAGAATAGGGAAATCAATAACGTGCCGCTGGGGCAATAAACCGGGATGAATAGTGCCCAAACGAGCTTAAAAAATAATATATGTAAGGCGGCTAAAAAAGCCGCTCATAACCTGAGTTTAAAATCCGACATTATTTCTTCTCAACCGCCACTACGAAAGGCGAAGCGGATCGTTGTAATTGACGATAAATAATGCTTTGACCGCTGGAGACCGGGAGAGCAGAAGCCCATTGAAGAACGGCATCTGCTTCTTCACTGCCTCCGGCGTGTCCTGGATATAACACGGCAGTCAGAATGCCGCGTGGTCGCAGCAATTGTAAGGCAGCATCAAGTGCGACGAGCGTGCTGTCTGTTTGGGTGATGACAGTAGGATCGGCGCCTTCGGAAGGCAAGTAGCCCAGGTTAAACATGACCGCAGCGACTTTGCCATGCAGCATGTCCGGAACGGCCTCCCGCATTTGCTCATGACCTTGTAGCAGTAGCGATACTTCTGCTAATGAAGGAGAAGCGTTTTCTTCCAGTCGACGACGGGCGCAATGCAGTGCTTCTTGTTGGATGTCGAAGCCATAGACACGGCCCCGCTTGCCAGCAGCTTTTGCCAGAAACAACGTATCTGCTCCTGTGCCGACGGTGGCGTCTATAGCAGTATCGCCTGGCTGCACCCGTGCAGCCACCAATTGATGAGCGTAGCTCAGGACGGATAGGAAGCCCATTTAAGGTTGCCTCCAGTATTTTCCCTGCCACGTTTCACGTGACTTCAGTTCATGATCAATGGCATTAAGCACTTCCCATTTTTTAAGCGACCACATGGGTCCCATTAGCAAATCGCGTGGGGCATCTCCGGTTAACCGATGAACGATCATTTCGGGAGGTAAAAACTCCAGCGTATCAACTATCAGCTTAACGTATTCGTCCTTTTCCAGAAAGCGTAGCAATCCCGCTTCATATTGCTTGACCATGGGCGTTTTGCGCATGAGATGCAGCAGGTGGATTTTGATGCCCTGCACATCCATAGCGGCTACCGCCCGTCCCGTATCGAGCATCATTTCATGCGTCTCTTGGGGCAGACCATAAATGATGTGGGCGCACACGCGGATATTCCGCTTGCGCAGCTTTTCCACCGCATCCAGATAGCATTGAGTATCATGAGCGCGGTTAATCAGCTCTGAGGTCGATTCATGGACAGTTTGCAGACCCATTTCGACCCATAGGTACGTGCGTTCGTTTAGCTCGGCAAGGTAATCTACTACATCGTCAGGCAGGCAATCAGGACGTGTAGCGATGGACAGACCGACAACACCGGGCTGCTCCAGAATAACTTCGAAGTATTCTCGCAGTTCCTCAACCGGGGCATACGTATTCGTGTAGGCTTGGAAATAGCCAATATATTTGGCGTTTGGCCATTTTAGATGCTGCCGATCCCGAATCGTATTGAACTGGGTGACCAGATCATCACGACGACGCCCGGCAAAATCACCCGATCCGCGTGCGCTACAAAAGGTGCAACCCCCTTTAGCGATGGAGCCATCGCGATTCGGACAGGTAAAACCCGCATCCAGCATGACTTTGAACACTTTATTTTGAAATTGCTCACGCATTTCGTAATTCCAAGTATGGAACCGTTTATCTCCCCACAGGAGAGGAGCAGGCAATAAATCTGTTTTCATGGGTGTACTCCTTTTTTTACGATCACCCTATTGTAACAAAAATCAGTCTTCATTGGGAATCATTTGACCGAACAAGTCAATAAAATGTGCGTATTTTATGGCGTTGCGGATTGAAAAAGGTTACACAATGTGTTATATTGTAAGCGGTACCAGACATACAATAAAAGGACTGTTTTCGATCCTGAAGATAAAAGTTATCCGTTGCTAATGATTATTCTTCAGGGAGGCAGCTTTGCTGTTTCTATCGCCTGTTTTAGGGTAAGTGCACGTCGGTTCCATCACAAATAACCCGTGAGGTGATCTTTTATGAATGCGCAGGATAAGACGCGTATGGATAAAGTTACTGTTGAGTTAACCTTTGATGAGGCGTTGGCATTGACTGGTGTCCGTTTTGGGCAGGATCGTCAGATTGGAACGACCGCACGTCAAAAAATCAGAGCGGCTTGCCAAAAGACAATTGATTTTTCACCTGCTGATGGGGTAGACTATGAACAATTAAATTAGTTGGACCCCAATCCAAATATATTGAAAAAGGAATTTCATTTCCGTATCTTCAAGCGGGGGTGAAATTCCTTTTTCCTTGATAACAGAGTATATGGAGGAGTAACATGCGTTTACGCGGAAGAAAAGGAATTCGGGAAAGTCTGGAAGAACAGCAGGACCTAGTCATCTTGGAGCCAGCACAGTATAAGGGGAAATGGCAGCAGCTTTTTGGTAATGATCGTCCCATTCATGTAGAGTTCGGTATGGGGAAAGGGCAATTTATAAGCCAAATGAGCTTCCGGAATCCGGAGGTTAACTATATTGGCTTTGATATGTATGATGAGCTGGTTCGCCGTGCAACAGAAAAGTCTCGTCTGGCCTGGAGTAATTCAGAGGTTGATACGCCGCCTAATATCAAATTGGCACTGGCAAACATCGAACAGATCGAAAATGTTTTTGAACCAGGAGAGATTGAACGCATTTATCTGAATTTTAGTGATCCCTGGCCTAAAGCCAAACATGCACGTCGTCGTTTGACGCATCCGCGTTTTTTGGACAAGTACCGTCAGCTTTTGAACAGCAAAGGACAAATTCATTTTAAGACCGATTCGGAGACACTGTTTGAGTTTTCTCTGAATTCGTTTGCCGATAGTGGTTTGCAGATGACGAATATTTCATTAAACCTTCATCGTGAGGGGATTAACGAGGAGCATGTCATGACGGAATATGAACAAAAGTTTATGGGCAAAGGTATGAATATTCATCGAGTCGAGGTGCTGATCGGCAAAGATGCTTTGGAAGAGTACGGAAAAACACGCCTTGAAAAGTACGGGAAATAAAAACAGATCAAATGGATAAAATAAGACAGGGTGCTTCCTTATTAGGAAAGCACCCTGTTCGGTTCCAGTATATCCAAAATACTCTGTGCGCTCTGAAGAGGATAATATCGCGCTACATTATGGACGTGCTCCTGTCGCTTGCGGACGATTTCTGGAAAATCGTGTAGCAGTCGGTTCATCCATTTAACGACAACATCCAGCGAAGTAATCGGTTCTCCGAAGCCTTGAGCCGTAAAGTATTGACAATTTTCCTCCTCCTGTCCAGGGAGAGGTTTGTGAAACAGCATCGGAATCCCTTTGGCCAATCCCTCGGTACATGTCATTCCGCCGGGTTTGGTGATGAGCAGATTCGATACCTCCATTAATTTGTCGATTTCCCGTGTAAATCCGAAGATATGAATATTTGGATGATTAAACCTGGGATCCAACTGCATTTTACGACGAATTTTATCATTATGCCCCAAACAAAAAATAAATTGAATGTTATCTCTCCACTGAGTAAGCGAACGATGTATGACTTCGTCATTCATAAGGCCCCAGCCGCCACCCATAACGAGTACGGTCGGGATGGGTTTAAGTCCAAATTGTTCTCTAATTTCATCATGCCCAGGATGTTCCCAAAAATTTGGATGAACGGGAATACCGGTCACCTGGATTTTCGAGACGGGTACTCCGCGTGCGCGCAGCTTACGCATGACTTCAGGCGTAGATACAAAGTACCGGTCAACCTCGGGACTAATCCATGTTCCATGTGCATCGTAGTCTGTAATGACAGTACAAAGCGGAACATGTAAGCCTAAGCGCTTCAAACGTGAAATTACCGCGCTTGGGATGGGATGAGTACATACCACCAAATCGGGACGAAGCTGCCGGAGAATGTTTCGGGTCTGCGTGTAGAACAGACGGTGCAAAGCGAGCGTTGTAAGACGGTTTAATGATTTTTTGTACTGATGACGGTAAACCAATCCGACTAGACGAGGCTGCGATACAACAGTCTTCTTGTATGCTGTAATAATAAGCGGGGCCATTCTTGGATTCAAAAAACTCCCCAGCTCCAGCACTCTGGTCTGCACATTCGGAGAAAGCTTCCGCAAACTGCTTGAGAGCGCGTAGGCAGCTTGAGTATGTCCGGCACCGAAACCTTCCGATAATAATAACACTCGTTTTTTAGCCACTCTCATTTCACCTGTTCCTGCTGGGATGTTCTCAATCATACCATATCGGCTTTAAGGCCAGAATGCAACCGTTCCTATTGCTGCAGACGTTCCGATGACCGCTCCTGCGAGTACATCCGTTGGGTAGTGAAGACCCAGATAAATTCGAGAAAAACCAACAATTGTCGCTACAGGCAACAGCAGCAATGTTAGCATCGGTGACTGTAGCATGAAAGGCACGGTAGCTGAAAAAATAGCGGTCGTGTGCCCTGAGGGAAAAGAATGGTCCGACAAGGGGTTGCGGAATGTATTTGTACCTGGTAGAGCCAAATACGGGCGAATCCGCGGGTACAGCTTTTTAACGATAGCTACGGGGATGTGACTGACCCCGAGAGCGATGGCTCCCTTCATACCGGTATCTTTCCACGGATTCGGAGCGAGCCACCAAATAAGGAGTGTGGAGGCTATAGTAAAGGTAGCCCCGCCTAAATGTGTGAGATAATAAAGCCAGAAGTTCAAAAAACGGTTGTGTAAGCGTCCGTTGATCCATTTGAACAACTGCTGCTCCAGATTTACAAGTTTTACGACTAGACGTTGCATTTGGTTTCCTCCGGTTGCCGGTTCAGGTCAGTCGGCAAATATTTTGAGTCATTTTGACATAATCAGACCATAAGTAATTATTCTCTTGCTCTCATCATATTTTTAAACGCTGTTCATTTCAAGAATCACTAAAGATTCAAACTTACTTGGTTCAATTCTACACAAAAATGTTAATGGAATATAAGCCAAATTGTATAACTTTCTTTGCGTTCATCCGTCTAATAAGATAGAGTGTTTAGAAGTGGTTGCTAATTGGCCCACAAAAAGGAGGGACCAAAGAAATAAAAAGTTAGCAAATGGATGAAAATAAGACTTAAGCGTCATCAATGAGAAGACCAGCGCCGCATTCCCGGTTCAAACGGGAGTTTGTTGTGTTTTTTTGCTGCTGAGACCGGTTTAAGGGCTTTGACAAAAGATTGAAAACCAACGAAAATCGTAATGGCATTCCTGTGTCAGCCAAAAGGGGGCTGCACACAGCCAATGAAGAAAGCAAGGGTCGGGTCAAAAACTACAGAAAAGGCGCGCAAAGCGCCGCAACTTGCGCTACACAGATAGAAAACAAACAAACGCAAGATTTTAAGGGGTATAAAAAAGGGGGTAACAAGAGATCATGTTAGACGCTATTTTCGTGACACTCCAGATTATACTGGCGGTGATCGCAGTCTATCAGTTTGCATTCTCCTTGTTCGGATTGGTTCGCAAGAAAAGGAAAGAGCACGCGGCTCCAGAAAAATCATTTGCCATTTTAGTCGCTGCCCACAATGAAGAACAGGTTGTCGGAGCATTGATGGAAAATTTGAAGCAACTTGATTATCCGAAGGAACTTTACGATGTGTTCGTAATCTGTGATAACTGTACAGATAAGACTGCGGACATCGTTCGCGCTCACGGCATGAATGCTTGTGAACGTACGAATCCGAATCTGCGTGGTAAAGGCTACGCTATTGAGTGGATGCTCAAGGAATTATGGGCTATGCCGCGCCAATATGATGCCATTGTCATGTTTGATGCTGACAATTTGGCGCATACCAATTTCTTGAGTGAAATGAACAATGATCTGTGCACAGGTGCCCGTGTTATTCAGGGGTACATTGATACTAAGAATCCTGAGGATTCTTGGATTACAGCGGCATACGGGGTATCTTATTGGTACATCAACCGTTTGTGGCAGCTGTCACGTCACAATCTGAACATGGCTAATTTCCTCGGTGGTACAGGCATGTGCTTTGAAACAAATCTGCTTAAGGAAATGGGCTGGGGTGCGACAAGTCTCGTAGAGGATTTGGAATTCACCATGCGCTGCACACAACGCAACGTATATCCAAGATTTAATTACGATGCCAAGGTATATGATGAAAAGCCGTTGACGTTCAAAGCTTCGTCCAGACAGCGTCTGCGCTGGATGCAAGGTCATTTCACGGTTGCTCGACGTTATTTCTTCCCGTTGCTGTGGCAAAGTATCAAGCATAGAAGCCTGATTAAATTCGATATGGCTCTTTATGGTCTAAACGTGTATATCGTACTGCTCACCTTCTTGATGACAGTAGCTATGTGGATAGATATAGCGTTATTTGGTGGACCTAATATCGAAAATATTTATGTACAATTCCCGGCTTGGACTGGTGTTATAGCTGTGGGTCTGAATATTACTACCTTTGTGATCGCGATGATTTTGGAAAAGGTCACGTTCAAAAAAGTATATCTGTACCTGCTGCTATTCCCGGTATATCTGGTCTCGTGGTATCCGATTACGTTCTATGCGTTCTTTACACAGAACAACAAGCAATGGAGCCATACCCAGCACACGCGTGTCGTTCGCCTGGAAGAGGTTCAGAGCAAGCAAGGTTAATTGGACGGTGAAATAGGATTGAAGATCGGTGTCATTCATTTTCTATTAAAGTGTTGACACCTCGATTGCACCGTGATAAGATATTCGAGTATGTTAATTGAAAAGTATGGATTAACAAGTAGAAGGTCCGACTTCTCACCTGCCCGGTATTGCCGGCTGGTCATGATCCAATGATTTGTGAATTGAACTTTCATGATGAATTGAGTATCAGACAGGGATGTCGGCTGTATAGTCGTCATCCCTTTTTTGTGCTTAAACACAATACAACAATAACAGGTTCTGGAGGTGGAGGGTTATTAGTAAGGAACATATGATCAATGATGAGATTCGGGTGAGAGAAGTACGTCTAGTTGGTGCGAATGGGGAACAAATCGGGATTACACCGACGCGTGAAGCTTTGCAAATGGCGATTGACGCAAACTTGGATCTCGTAAACGTGGCGCCTCAAGCGAAGCCGCCCGTGTGTCGGATTATGGATTACGGTAAATTCCGCTATGAGCAACAGAAGAAAGAAAAGGAAGCCCGTAAAAACCAGAAGATCGTTGACATCAAAGAGGTATGGTTCCGTTCCAACATCGAGGAACATGACTACCAAACCAAGTTTCGCAATGTGGTAAAGTTCCTGAATGAAGGGGACAAGGTGAAATGCTCCGTTCGTTTCCGCGGTCGTGAAATTACCCATGCTAATGTGGGTCAAAAAATTCTCGAACGTGTGAAATTGGAAGTTGCTGATCTTTGTACCGTGGAGCGCCAACCCAAGCTCGAAGGACGCAGCATGATTATGATATTGGCTCCAAAGAGTCAATGACAAATTAAGGAGGAAGTTCAATGCCTAAAATGAAAACACATAGCAGCCTTAAAGGCCGCTTCAAAATTACCGGTACTGGTAAAGTAATGCGTTACAAAGCTTACAAAAACCATTTGCTTTCCCACAAATCCAAACGTGCAAAACGCGTTCTGGGTACTAACCCTGAGATGGCACCTGGGGACGTTAAGCGTCTGAAACAAGGTCTTGCTAACCTGAAATAGCACTAGCACTGCAATGAATGAAGTATAAACATTATTTGGGAGGTCTATTGATATGGCAAGAGTAAAGGGCGGATTCGTCGTTCGTCGTCGTCATAAAAAAGTATTGAAGCTTGCTAAAGGTTATTTTGGTTCCAAACACCGCATTTTTAAAACAGCTAACGAGCAGGTAATGAAATCGCTTGTTTACGCATACCGTGACCGTCGTCAGACGAAACGTAACTTCCGCAGACTGTGGATCGTGCGTATCAACGCAGCAGCTCGTTTGAACGGTTTGTCTTACAGCAAATTGATGCACGGCCTGAAATTGGCTGGTGTGGACATTAACCGCAAAATCTTGGCTGATCTTGCAGTCAATGATATTAATGCATTCAACTCTTTGGCAACTGTTGCTAAAGGCAAAATCAACGCTTAATTATTAATAATGAAGGCGTGGAAACCGCGAAAGCGGTAAAAAGGTATCCCAAGCAGTACGCTGTGTAGGGATGCCTTTTTTTGTACATACTCAATGTTACGGAAAAGACTTCGTTTTCTCCAAAATACGAATAAATATGACGTGAGATGGAAGAATGTATGTTTTTTTTAGTTTTGTAACGCTTACATTGATGAGATTTTAAAAAAAATTGACCCAAGGTTATTAATTGTCTAGATTTTAGCCGATCATAATTGTATAATCTCTAAAGTAAGTCTTCTGTACGATCTGTCTCGTCAGTAAATGACATGCATGTACATGTTCAAAGAAAAGAGACAGTCCAGGGATCTAACACTAAGGGGGAACAGTATCAGCATGAAGAAAATGTTCAGTATGTCTTTGGTTATGCTGCTGGCGATCTCGGTCATTCTCGCAGGCTGCGGTAACAAAAATCAAGGTGCGTCCAACGCAAATGGCGGAGACACAGGTGGTTCTGCCAAAACATCGAATGTCCAAATCGGCATGGTTACAGATGTGGGTGGAGTAAACGACAAATCGTTTAACCAATCTGCTTGGGAGGCACTACAAGCCACTGAGAAAGAATCGGGCGTTAAAGTTAAATACCTGCAAAGTAAATCCGATCAAGATTATATTCCTAACCTGAACCAATTTGTTAAGGGTGATTTTAACCTGACTTGGGGAATCGGTTTTAATCTGGCGAATGCGATTGGACAAGTAGCGAAAGACAACCCAAGCAAGAATTTGGCGATCATTGACAGTGTCGTGGATGCGCCTAACGTAAAATCGGTTGTTTTTGCTGAAAATGAAGGTTCCTTCTTGGTGGGGGTTGTAGCTGGTAAGCTTACCAAAACAAACAAAATTGGTTTTGTGGGTGGACAAGACAGCCCATTGATCAAACGTTTTGAAAAAGGATTCGAAGCAGGAATTAAAGCTGTAAATCCAAATGCAAAATTGGAAGTTAACTACACAGGTGCATTTGATAAGCCGGACCTAGGTAAAGCAGCAGCTGCGACGATCTATAACAGCGGTGCGGATATTATTTTCCATGCAGCTGGCGGATCTGGTACAGGTGTATTTAATGAAGCACTCGCACGTAAGCAACAAGGTCAGCAAGTATGGGTTATTGGCGTAGATAAAGACCAATCACTTGAGTTTGGTGACGACGTAACATTGACTTCGATGGTAAAACGTGTAGATGAAGCTGTAAAACGCGTATCTAAAGAAGTAATTGATGGTAAATTTAAGGGCGGTGTCGAGACACTGGCTCTGAAGGATAATGGTATTGGTTTGGCAGACACATCAACGAAAAACGTACCTAAAGACGTGCTTGATCTTGTAGAACAATACAAGCAAAAAATTATTAAGGGCGAAATTACAGTTCCTTCGAAATAAGTTTTGGCTTGAAGAACATAGAAGTAGCGACAAGGCTGGTTCATAAGACTAGCCTTGTTCTTACGTCTGGAGTTATATGGATTATAACGGGCAAAATCAGCTCATTGGAGCACATACTATAAAGTGTATAAGGGTGATCTCATGGATGCAGCGACCCCCGTCGTTGAGTTAAAGCAAATTACAAAACGATTCCCCGGCATCGTTGCCAACGACTCCATCAGCATCAAGCTGCATAAGGGAGAAATTCATGCCCTTTTGGGTGAGAATGGCGCGGGTAAATCTACGCTTATGAATATTCTTTTCGGACTGTATCAGCCGGATGAAGGGACAATTGAAATCGGAGGTAAACCCGTACAGATTGATAGTCCAAATAAGGCGATTGATCTGGGGATTGGCATGGTGCATCAGCATTTTAAACTCGTACAGCCGTTTACCGTTACCGAAAATATTGTCCTGGGCTCGGAGCCACGTAAGGGTCTGAAAATCAATTATAAAAAGGCTGCCGCAGAAGTACAGCGGTTGTCTGAGCAGTACGGTCTTCAGGTAAATCCGAATGCCAAAATTGAGGATATATCTGTTGGTATGCAGCAACGTGTAGAAATTATCAAAACGCTCTATCGCGGTGCAGATATTCTGATTTTCGATGAGCCTACAGCTGTACTGACACCGCAGGAGATCACTGAGTTGCTGGACATTATGAAGCGCTTGGTCGCTGAAGGCAAATCAATTATTCTTATTACTCATAAACTTAAAGAAATCATGCAAATTGCAGATACCGTTACGATCATTCGCCGAGGTCAGGTTATTGATACGGTCAAGACGTCTGAAACAACACCAAATGAGCTGGCCGAGAAAATGGTGGGCCGTCGCGTGTCCTTTAAAGTGGACAAGCAGCTTGCGCAACTAGGACAAACAGTACTGGAAATGAACAATGTAATTTCTAAAAACAAGGATGGCATTAATGTTCTAAATGAGTTGAACCTGCAGGTCAAGGCGGGCGAGATTTTGGGGATTGCCGGAGTAGATGGAAATGGACAGAGTGAGCTGATTGCAGCTTTGACAGGCTTACGCAAGGTGGATGGCGGAAGCATCCGTTTGCTCGGACAAGAGGTGGCCAATCAGCCACCACGCAAAATTTCAGAGGCAGGCGTTTCACATATACCGGAGGACCGTCATAAGCATGGGCTGGTGCTCGATTTTTCTATGAGTGAAAATATGGTGCTGGAGACGTATTACCAGGCGCCTTACAGTAAAAATGGCTTCTTGAACAAAGATGCTATAGAGAAACAGGCCAAAAGTCTTATCGAAAAGTTTGATGTAAGGACACCGGATATTCACACGAAGGCAAGAGCGTTATCTGGTGGTAACCAGCAGAAGGCTATCATTGCGCGTGAAATTGATAAAAATCCAGACCTTCTCATTGCAGCACAGCCTACACGAGGTCTGGATGTCGGAGCTATTGAATTTGTCCAGAAACAACTGATTGCCCAGCGGGACCAAGGTAAAGCTGTGTTGCTCATATCTTTTGAACTGGATGAGATTATGAATGTATCCGACCGAATTGCTGTCATCTATGAGGGCAAGATTGTCGGAGAAGTGCTGCCAGAAGAAACGAATGACCAGGAACTGGGACTGATGATGGCAGGAAGTGCAGTGAAGAAAGGAGTAGAGAATGGCTAATCTATTGAAAATATTCACAAAAGACTCCTTTGTACTGGCGCTGGTCTCTATTATTTTGGGTCTCCTTCTGGGTGCTATTGTGATGCTGATTGGCGGGTATGACCCTATTGTGGCCTATTCTGCTTTGTTTAGCCGTGTATACGGAGATTCTTATAACTTTGGAGAGGCTATCCGTGAGATGACTCCGCTGGTTTTAACGGGGTTGGCATTTGCTTTTGCGGCCCGC
The DNA here is from genome assembly GCF_052906305.1 of Paenibacillus sp. SER-28. NCBI lineage: Bacteria > Bacillati > Bacillota > Bacilli > Caryophanales > Paenibacillaceae > Paenibacillus > Paenibacillus sp. SER-28. The sequence continues at coordinate 478,007 of NZ_JBRECM010000001.1, forward strand.
GCCGGATTGTTTAATATTGGCGGCGAAGGTCAGTTTCTGGTAGGTATGACAGCTGCTTCGATTGTGGGCATTAAACTCCATGGGTTGCCAGCTATCATACATGCACCGTTGGCTGTGATTGCAGGTGCAGTTTTCGGAGGCCTGTGGGCTGCGATTGCTGGCTATTTGAAGGCCAAACGAGGCGTGAATGAAGTTATTACATGTATTATGATGAACTGGATCGGTCTGTATTTGGCTAATTTGGTGATCAATCAGTTCGCACTTATGGATGGTGAAAATCGTTCTGTGGATATTCAGCCTTCTGCTTCAATTTCCATCGAATGGCTGTCCCAGATGATGGGGAATGCTCGGGTACATTGGGGTACGGTTATTGCTGTGCTGGCGGCAGTCTTTTTCTACATTTTCATGTGGAAAACAAAGCAAGGCTATGAGCTACGGGCTGTCGGATTTAATCAGGATGCATCCCGCTATGCAGGTATGAATGTAAATCGTAATATCATAAAAGCGATGTTCATTAGTGGAGTTTTTGCCGGATTGGCAGGCGCCTTTGAAGTACTAGGAGTATTCCATTATCAATCTGTCATGGCAGGATCACCGGGAACCGGCTTTGACGGTATCGCTGTAGCTCTGATTGGGATGAATAACCCATTCGGTGTGCTGCTCGGTTCTGTTTTGTTCGGAACGCTTACGTATGGTTCTGCGGGGATGAGCTTTAGCGCAGATGTACCGCCCGAAATTATCCGGGTTGTCATTGGCTCGATTATTTTCTTCATTGCGGCCCAAGGTATTGTACGTTGGGTTGTGAAGCCGCTCTACTCCAAGCGGAAGAAAGAGAAGGTGTTGTAAAATGAGTTGGTTAACACTTGGTGAATTAATCCATACAACGCTCGTTTTTGCGACGGCGATTATTTTTGCGTCTCTCGGCGGAGTTTTTTCAGAAAAATCCGGTGTAACGAACCTCGGGTTGGAAGGACTTATGGTATTTGGAGCGTTTGCAGCGGGTGTTGGCGGATTTTATGCCGAGCAAGCTGGACTAGGAGGCACCTCTGCGGCTTGGGTAGGTGTGCTGTCAGCTGCGGTGTTCGGTATTCTGGTTTCGCTAATTCATGCTGTAGCCTCTATTACGTTTAAAGCTGATCAGGTAATAAGTGGTATAGTTATCAACTTTTTGGCAGCAGGTAGTACACTGTACATGGTCAAGCTTTTATTTGAGGGTGATGGTGACACGGGTCGGATTCAGGGTTTCAACGAAATATCCATCCCTTACCTTGTGGATATCCCGATTGCAGGAAAAGCCTTTTTCCAAGCCTATCCAACGACATACTTAGCCATTCTATTAGTTATTATTGGCTATTTTACTTTGTATAAAACACCGTTTGGCTTGCGTTTGCGTTCCGTTGGGGAGCATCCAGGAGCGGCCGATACAGTGGGTATTAAAGTAAATCGTCTTCGTTATATTGGTGTTATGATCAGTGGGGCGTTGGCTGGGATTGGTGGAGCTACAATCACTCTGACTACAACCAACATGTTCTCGCACAATACAGTTTCGGGGCAGGGATATATTGCTATTGCCGCTATGATTTTCGGTAAATGGAATCCGCTCGGCGCTTTTGGCGCAGCAGTGTTTTTTGGTTTTTCACAAGCCATTCGCAACTATGTGCAGCTGTTCGCATGGTCCCAAAGTATTCCCCAGGAAATTATTTTTATGTTGCCATATCTCCTGACGATTATTGTACTGGTAGCGGCTGTCGGACGTTCACGTGCTCCGGCCGCTTTGGGTCAACTTTATGATCCAAGCAAGCGTTAAAACTTATAAATAGCTGATGTGTATGTTTTGAAAATGTACATTGGTGTATAAAAAATCTGGTATCTGCATGTGCAGGTACCAGATTTTTTTATATTGTGCAGGCATTTAAACATACGCCACTGGCATGAATGGAATAGACTGTGCTATGCAGATTGGACGGGACGCTCGGCCCCTGTCAGCTCCGGTCTATTTTGTGGTGGTGATGAGCTATCAAGGAGCCGTTCAATCTGTCCATCCGTTGAGAAAGAAGGAGGAAATACGATGAAACAGGCAGTAACCAGAAAGCAGGTGGAGAAGCTTGTTGGCAAAGTCATCTTTGCTACTCGCAAGGATGGTTCCCAGGTCAGCGGCAAGCTGATTCGCATTTCGGGTAACCGACTGGTTCTTCAACCAAACCGCAAGAAAAAAGTAAACACGAAGGCGATTATTCCTCTGGTGCTGTTTGACTTGCTTGCCATCGGCACAGCTCCATACATTGGTGCCTATGGTGGGGGATATGGTGGCTACGGTCCAGGTTATGGAGGACCAGGATATGGTCCGCAGCCAGGCCCGTATACAGACGGGGGGTACCCCGGAGTAGGATATCCGTATTACCCTAATTTATTTTAGTCATACAAAATCTTGAGCTCGAAAAAGATACTTTTTACAGTGACTTTTCGAGTTCGTGGCATCGGCTCAGAGCTACGTAGCGCAGCATTTGATATTGATGACGCAGATAAAAATGGATCCCCCTGATATTGTCTTCGTCCACCATAACTTTAGCCCGCTTGCAGCGACGCAGTCGTCCGTAGTGTTCGGCATGCTCCAGCAGTTTTTTTCCGTATCGCATACCTTGATGAGCCGAAGAGATTGCGATCAAATCAATGTATAATAGTTCGCCATGCAGCATAACATGAATGAAGCCAACAACCTGTGCATTATCCGGTCTGCAAGCTACAAAAGTGATGCCCCGGTTTAAGCGCCGGGGTAATTCTTTGCGTATTTGTTCCATTTCCTGGGCACTTAAATGCGATAGGGGGACAAGCTCTTGCTCGATGAGACGAAAGATGATGGTGTCATCTTGAGAGCTGCGTTTTCGAATCATAAACGGGCCTCCTTTTCTACCCTTTTAACAAGATAAGACGTGGCTTTGGAGGAGTGCACTGTCTCACCGTGTGGTCTTTTTTATAATATGCGGGTACCTCTTACAAGCGTGCGACTCTGAGGTGCTTCAGAAAAGAAACATAAATTTTTATGAAATATGGGTATTGACTATCCCAGATGAGAGACATATAATGTGTCTAAACATTTGAAAGAATGACATGAACTCAACGGCAATGAAGAGGACGAAGTGATTAGGGCTCTTTTGTTCAGAGAGTGAGGCATTAGCTGCAAGCTTCACCAAAATCCCTTTTTAACGAGCTCACCTTGGAGCTGTTTTCCTGAAAAGTATTTGGGCCCGATGATATTAACGGTGCGCTGAATCACCTATTAGGGAAAATCGTACGGTCTACGTTACAGACGCCAGATATGGAGATCCTTTGTGATTTCTGTACCTGCCAAGGTTCGATATTGCGAAATATCGGGCAAACACGGGTGGTACCACGGAAGCTACAGCCTTTCGTCCCTCAGTAACAGCAAGTCTGTTCTAGGGATGAAAGGTTTTTTTGTTTTTACAAATGTCAGATGTATGTAAATTTTGTAAAGGAGGATGACCAATGAGTGCACAAATTCCTGAAGTTAGGTCAACCAATGAATTACGTGAAAAGTGGATGAAGCCTGAAGTGATTACAGGTTCGGAAATTTTACTCCGTAGCCTGTTGCTGGAGGGAGTAGATTGTGTCTTCGGATATCCTGGTGGTGCAGTGCTTTATATCTATGATGCCATGTATGGCTTTAAGGATTTCAAGCATGTCCTCACTCGTCACGAGCAAGGAGCTATTCATGCGGCAGATGGTTATGCACGGGCAAGCGGTAAAGTGGGTGTCTGTATCGCCACTTCCGGACCTGGAGCGACAAACCTGGTAACTGGTATTGCGACGGCTTTTATGGATTCGGTGCCGTTAGTGGTCATCACGGGTAATGTTATATCTTCCCTGATCGGTACGGATGCTTTCCAGGAAGCCGATATCACGGGAATTACAATGCCGATTACGAAGCACAGCTATCTGGTAAGAGATGTGGAGGATCTGCCGCGAATCATCCATGAGGCATTTCATATTGCCAACACAGGGCGCAAGGGACCGGTGCTGATTGATATTCCGAAGGATATTTCTGCAGCCCAGACGTTGTTTGTTCCACAAACGGAACCTGTGACCATGCGGGGTTATAACCCGAAAGTGATACCCAACAAAATTCAACTAGACAAGCTAACTCAAGCTATTTCCGAAGCAGAACGTCCATTCATTCTGGCAGGTGGAGGAGTTGTATACTCCGGTGGACATGAAGCACTTTACGAGTTTGTTCGTAAAACGGAAATTCCTATTACGACAACATTGCTCGGATTGGGTGGTTTCCCAAGTGGACATGAACTGTGGACGGGGATGCCGGGGATGCATGGAACATACACCTCCAATCAAGCGATTCAACAGTCAGATCTGTTGATCTGTATCGGAGCCCGCTTCGATGATCGGGTAACAGGCAAGTTGGATGGGTTTGCTCCTCAAGCTAAAATCGTCCACATTGATATCGACCCTGCTGAAATTGGAAAAAATGTTGCAGCGGATATTCCTATCGTGGGTGACGTGAAGGCAGTGCTGGAATTGCTGAATCAGGATGTGAAACGTGCGGATCGAGCTGATGCATGGAGAGCGCAAATTCAGCATTGGAAGAAAGAGAAACCTTATTCATATAAGGATTCTGAAACGGTGCTTAAACCACAATGGGTTGTTGAGTTGTTGGATGAAACGACCAAGGGCGGCGCAATCGTAACGACGGACGTGGGACAGCATCAAATGTGGGCAGCACAGTATTACAAATTCAATCAGCCACGTTCATGGGTCACCTCTGGTGGACTCGGTACGATGGGATTTGGTTTCCCTTCTGCAATCGGTGCTCAGATGGCCAATCCCGACAGATTAGTAATATCGATTAACGGGGACGGCGGTATGCAGATGTGTTCGCAGGAATTAGCCATCTGTGCAATCAATAACATTCCGGTTAAAATCGTAATTATCAACAACCAGGTTCTTGGAATGGTTCGCCAATGGCAGGAATTGATCTATAACAATCGGTATAGTCACATTGACCTGGCTGGAAGTCCGGATTTTGTGAAACTTGCCGAAGCATACGGAGTCAAAGGACTGCGTGCTACGAATAAGGAAGAGGCACGTCGGGCTTGGCAGGAGGCGCTTGATACACCCGGACCGGTCGTTGTCGAGTTTGTAGTCAGCAAGGAAGAGAATGTATATCCGATGGTGACGCAAGGTTCGACAATTGATCAAATGCTGATGGGGGACGAGTAAAATGACAACAAAAAATACCATTGCTGTACTGGTAAATGATCAACCCGGCGTTTTGCAACGTGTGTCCGGCCTGTTCGGTCGCCGAGGCTTTAACATTGAGAGCATAACTGTGGGACAATCGGAAGAAGTTGGATTATCCCGTATGGTCATTGTGACTGTAGGGGATGAGAACAACTTGGAGCAGATTGAAAAGCAGCTTTACAAGCTGGTTGATGTGATCAAGGTCATCGATCTCAGTTCCAAGCCGATGGTAGCTCGGGAATTGGCGATGATAAAGGTAAAGGCAGAACCGCCTCAGCGGCCAGAGATTATGGGTGTAGTAGAAACATTCAGAGCAGCTGTAATTGATGTTGGAACGACGAGCTTGATCGTACAGGTCATTGGCGATACAGAAAAAATTGATGCCATGATCGAGTTGTTGAAGCCTTACGGTATTCGGGAGTTGACTCGAACCGGGGTTACAGCTATGATACGTGGCAATGCTTAATATGGAGCTTTAACGAATTACCGCTTATAGCGCATTACATCAATAAAGAACCGCCCGCATAAGAGCGGGGGCTCGAAGAGATTTTTGGATACTGAGCACGAGGGAAAGTCTCTTGGGGTACCCGCTCATTATGAAGGGTCCAATTAAAAGGAGGAAATTAACCATGGCAGTTACAACGTACTACGAAAAAGATGCAGAACTCAGCGTATTGAAAGGAAAGACAGTGGCCGTTATTGGTTACGGTAGCCAAGGACATGCTCAAGCACAAAACTTGCGTGACAGTGGTGTGAATGTTGTTATTGGTTTGCGTGAAGGCAAATCAGCTGATGTCGCAAGAAACGACGGTTTTGAAGTTCTGAACGTAGCTGATGCAACAAGCCGTGCAGATGTGGTTCAAATTTTGTTACCTGATGAAACTCAAGCTTCTGTGTACAAAAATGAAATTGAACCTAACCTGAAAAAAGGCGCAGCTCTTTTGTTCTCCCATGGTTTCAACGTTCATTTTGGACAAATCGTAGCTCCTAAAGATAGCGATGTATTGCTGGTTGCTCCAAAATCCCCAGGACATATGGTACGTCGTACCTATGTAGAAGGGTTTGGAGTACCGGGGTTGATCGCAATTGAGCAGGACGCAACGGGTCAAGCCAAAGAAATCGGTCTTGCATACGCAAAAGGCATTGGCTGTACACGTGCGGGCGTAATTGAAACCTCCTTCCGTGAAGAAACGGAGACGGATCTGTTCGGTGAGCAGGCGGTATTGTGTGGCGGCGTGAGCGCACTCGTAAAAGCGGGCTTTGAAACATTGACTGAAGCAGGTTATGCTCCTGAGATGGCATACTTTGAATGCTTGCATGAGCTTAAGCTGATCGTTGACTTGATGTATGAAGGTGGATTGGCAACGATGCGTGATTCCATCAGTAATACAGCGGAATATGGCGATTATGTAACTGGACCACGCGTGGTAACGGAAGATACGAAGAAAGCCATGAAGGATGTATTGACTGACATTCAACAAGGTAAATTTGCTCGTGACTTCATCCTTGAAAATCAATCTGGACGTGCATTCCTGACGGCTACTCGTCGTAATGAGGCTAACCATCCGATTGAAGTGGTGGGCGGACAATTGCGTGAAATGATGCATTGGATCAAAAAGTAATAATCTTTTGTACTATGAACTCGACAACATGAATTATTTATAAATATTAATTACAATGCGGCCCTGCTTATTGCGTGAGCCGCATTGTAATTTAAGGGTCCTAATCCTGAGGAGGTGCGTTAGGTTGCGCAAAATATATATATTTGACACAACGTTGAGAGACGGAGAACAGTCACCTGGCGTGAACTTGAATACTCGTGAGAAAGTGGAGATCGCTCATCAGTTGGAGAAGCTGGGAATCGATCGTATGGAGGCTGGGTTCCCGGCTGCTTCTCCGGGTGATCTGGCGGCTGTTAATGCAGTAGCAAAAGCTGTGAAAAATTCGACGGTTATTGGTCTTTCGCGTGCAAGGGAACAGGATATTGATGCGGTTCGCGAGGCACTCAAGGGAGCTCAGGACCCGTGTATCCATATCTTTTTGGCAACTTCTCCTATTCACCGTCAGCATAAGCTGCGGATGGAGAAGGCACAGGTATTGGAAACTGCTCGTGCTGCCATACGCTATGGGTTGAAATATTTGCCTAAAGTGGAGTTTTCTTTGGAGGATGCAGGTCGTACAGAGCTTGATTTTGTGGTTGAAATGGTCACCATGGCTGTACAAGAAGGGGCTTCTGTTGTCAACATTCCAGATACGGTAGGTTACTTGACACCCTACGAGTATGGGAATATATTCAAACACATTAAGGAAAATGTGGTCGATGTGGAGAAGATTCAATTGAGTGCACATTGCCACAATGACCTGGGAATGGCTACTGCTAATACACTCGCTGCCATCCTGAACGGTGCGGATCAGATCGAGGGAACCATTAACGGTATCGGTGAACGCGCTGGAAACACGGCCATTGAGGAAATCGCCATGGCACTGGAGACGAGACAAGAATTTTTTCAGGCCAAAACATCTCTGCAATTGTCTGAAATTGCGCGCACAAGCCGTTTGGTTAGCCGTTTGACGGGGATGGTAGTGCCGGGCAACAAGGCGATTGTTGGAGCCAATGCTTTTGCGCACGAATCAGGTATTCATCAAGACGGCATGTTGAAAGAGAAAACGACTTATGAAATCATGACACCAGAAAGTATCGGTCTGAAAGAAAGCAAGCTGGTACTGGGTAAGCATTCAGGACGGCATGCTTTCCGTGAGCGTTTGATCGAGTTGGGCTACGAATTGAACGAAGAAGGTCTGAATCGCGCTTTTGGGCAGTTCAAGGATCTGGCTGATAAGAAGAAGGAAGTTTCGGACGATGATATTTTGGCATTGCTGGAAGAAAAATTGGCCGATGCACCTGAAGTCTTCAAGCTGGAAACGATTTTTGTTACCTATGGAAACAAAGCTACGCCTTCCGCACAAGTGCGTCTGGTTAACGATGAAGGTCAGGTTATCGAGACAGAAGCTGAAGGAAATGGTTCAGTCGATGCGATCTACAATGCGATTGACCAAGCCAGCAGCGAAAGCGTTGTACTTTCAGATTACTCCATCAAGTCAGTTACCCATGGTAAGGACGCCCTGGGTGAAGTCCATGTAGTGCTGACGCAAAACGGACTGTCTGTGCAGGGACGCGGGGTAAGTACCGATATTCTGGAAGCAAGTGCTCGGGCTTACGTAGATGCACTAAATGGTTTGATCGACAAGCGTAAAAATTACAGTAACCGCGTAGATTATAAATCTTAATTTTATCGGACTTAAGAGTTGGATATATACAGGATCGGATGTTTCCGGTCCTGTTTTCTTTTTTCTCTGATGAAAAAATCAGCTTATAGGCTGTGCCTATTGAATTGATAGATTCTATATCTTGGTCAAAGCCCTGCCATGTATGTTACAAAGAAGGTATGAAAAATACGGTTGTATAGCTGTATAACAAGAGGAGTGTACGTGATGGCAGACGTTAAAAAGATTGCGGTAATAGCGGGAGATGGAATTGGACCGGAAGTGGTCGCAGAGGCAGAGAAAATTTTGAAACGTACGGAAGAAGTGTTCGGCCTTTCATTTGCAACGGAGCATGCGCTGTTTGGTGGGATTGCGATTGATAAGAAGGGCACACCATTGCCGGAAGAAACACTGGCAGTATGTCAATCTGCAGATGCCGTTCTGCTGGGAGCCGTAGGAGGACCCCAATGGGACAACAATCCAAAGGAACTTCGTCCTGAAACTGGACTACTGGGCATTCGTAAAGAGCTCGGTCTGTTTTCGAATCTTCGTCCTGCTGTCGTCTTTGACTGTCTCAAGGACGCATCTACATTGAAACCGGAAGTGTTGGAAGGAACGGACCTGATCGTGGTGCGCGAACTGACGGGCGGCATTTATTTCGGTGAGAAGTTCAGACGAGAAAGTCCTCAGGGTGAGGAAGCAGTCGATACTTGTGCATATAATGTAACAGAAGTAGAGCGTATAGTGCGCCAATCTTTCGAAATTGCACAAAAACGTCGCAAGAAACTAGCATCGGTGGATAAGGCTAATGTACTGGAAACCTCCCGTTTATGGCGTGAAGTAGTTAACCGGGTTGCTGTAGACTACCCGGATGTCGAGCTGGAGCATGTATTGGTTGATAATTGCGCCATGCAATTGCTGCGTCGTCCATCTAGCTTTGACGTCATCGTGACGGAAAATATGTTTGGTGACATTCTCAGTGATGAAGCGGCTATGCTGACCGGATCCATCGGCATGCTCTCCTCTGCATCACTTGGAGAAGGCAGCTTCGGCCTATACGAGCCGGTACATGGCTCGGCGCCTGACATTGCAGGTCAAGGGCTGGCGAATCCCATTGCAACAATTTTGTCCGTTGCTTTGATGTTCCGTCTCACCTTCGGGTACGAGAAGGCAGCTGATGCCATTGAGAAAGCGGTAGCTGAGGTATTGGATGCGGGGCACCGTACGGCGGATATTGCGGTGGATAAATCTCAAGCGATCTCGACAACTCAAATGGGCGATCTGATCGCAGCAGCTATTCGTTAAAAACTCCGTAAATGTACCCGTTCTAAAAAAAAGCTTCCTATTATATAGTAAGGTTATACAGTACAGCCTTTTTGTCAAATGTTTAGAACAGTAGCTCCTGAGCAATCAGGAGCTACTTGTATATTCAAAAGTTCAAAATGTGAATAAACCGTGAATTTTTAAGCTAGTTTAAAATAATTATAAAAAAGTAATGGTTATAATGTTGACTTTGATTTCAGTGAATGATAACATTTATCAAGTAAGTTGTTCATTACAATACAGATGATTGAGGAAAACACATTCGGTGTTTTTCTTACATATTTTAAAGGAGGATTTCATTATTATGGCAGAAAGATTGGTAGGAAGACCCGCCCCTGATTTTGCATTGGAAACAGTGACTGGAGACGGTCAAGAATTTGGTTCGGTGAAGCTTTCCGATTACCGTGGCAAGTGGCTCGTATTTTTCTTCTATCCACTGGATTTCACTTTTGTGTGCCCTACGGAAATTACAGCGTTGAGCGATGCTGCTGACCAATTCAAAGAGCTGGATACTGAAATTCTGGGTATCAGTGTAGACTCCGTGCACAGCCACAAAGCATGGATCAACACAGCTAAAGAAAACAATGGTCTGGGCAAACTGAACTTCCCATTGGCTTCTGACATCACGAAGAAAACAGCAAGCGATTATGGCGTTCTGATCGAAGAAGAAGGCGTTGCATTGCGCGGCTTGTTCATCATTGATCCAGAAGGCGAATTGAAATATCAAGTGGTTAACCACAACGACGTAGGCCGCAGTGTGGAAGAAACTTTGCGTGTACTGCAAGCTTTGCAATCCGGTGGCTTGTGCCCAATGAACTGGAAACCAGGCGATCAAAATCTGTAATATAAGCTTCACAAGTTGAAATTAAACAAGCAAGCCCCCAACTAGCGGTTACTTTGCCGTTATTGGGGGCTTGCTTGCCTGCTCTGTGCAGCGCAAGATGTGAGGATATCCTGTTTAAATGAGACAATATAGAGTGAAGTAACAAATAATTATGGAAATGTTGTTGTGTTCTGGAGGAATTTTGCCTGATGAAAGCGAATAAGGTATTGTAGAAGATAAACAAGGCAGAACAGGTTTTGTTCAGAGGAGGCTGAGCCCGGATGAGTTATTGCTGTGGAGCAAGCATGGTAGGAACCAAGGGAACGCTGAAGCATTACCGCACCCAAGTTCATAATGTTCCTTTGCTGTTTTGCCCGGTATGTCGTCGCATTGAAGTTCATTATAAAGTCGAAAATGAGTATGAAATTCTGGCTGAATATGCACATGGAGATGGGGCAACCGAGATTGATTTTCAGGATTATGTCATGGAAGACGATGATACGATATTTGAAAATTGTGTGAATCGTGAAAGTGAAGATGCCTTTGAAATTGTGAAGCGTCAAATTGACATATCTCTGGATTTATTGATGGTAGCCAAACAGATGAATGATGAAAAATGGCAGGGAGAGCTTAAGAGAAGACTGGCCGTTATGAGCCAAAGACGATCCCGACTTCAACATAATAAGAGCGGCAGTTGACATCCTACACACCAAAGAAGCTCTCAATTCTGGAGAGCTTCTTTGGTGTGTAGGGCGCTTGTTCCTAACGTAATCTTTCATTTTGGTAATGTTGCGCAGATATTATGACGAAAGAAAACAGGATAAAAATGTGGATTCGACACTTTTTCCGATTGACTGCGATCCTTAATCTTGTCTATCATAAAATAAGACTCGAATTGGAAAGAGATGGTCGGATTTCTGTGAAACTGTTTTCTACATCATTGAAGGGTAGTCGATAGATGCCTTTCTCTTCTTCAAGATTATTACGCGTCCGAAACGGCCAGTTTGTCATTCCGAAACAAGGGGGAAGCCTGGCATGATCAGTGAATTCCAAGAAGCCTTGCTTGATACCGTGGGAGCTTGTCCTTCCACACAGATCGCCAATAACAAGTATGAAAATGTGCTGGAGAACCTGGATAGTGGTATCATGCTGTTTGACAGTGACGGGGTACTGACCTTTATTAACGTGCAAATGGCGAAATTGCTGGAGCTACCACGGAGTTCGCTAGCAGGTCGCAATTTGATGCAAATTTTGCATCATCCTGAGTTAAGTCGGTTTAAGAAGAAGAAAATCATGCGGATTTATAAAGAAACTATCTTTCATAGAAAGCGCTATCACGAGTTGATTGATGAGTATGGTCGGCATTGGTTGATAACAGTGACCTATGGTGATCAGATGGATGGGGATTTTTTGTTTAGCGTCAAGGATGTGTCGGATTATAAGCAGATTGAGCAGACGGCGTATCAAAACGATAAGCTGGCGATGCTGGGACGCATCTCTGCCTCTATCGCCCATGAAATCCGTAACCCGCTTACCGCAATTCGGGGCTTTATTCAATTGCTTCGGCCACATTTGGTGGAGTTGGGCAGGGACGAGTATGCCCGCATTATATTAACAGAGATTGATCGTGCGAACGACATTATTTATGAGTTCTTAAATTCGTCCAAGCCTTCGGCTCCGCAAAAAACAGCTGTATCTGTGATGGGCTTGCTGAAAGAGGTAGTGATGCTGACAGAAAGCGAAGCATTAATGAAGGGTTGCCAGATTGCATTGGACGAAAATGATGAGCTCATGAAGGTTTCCATTGATGTGAAGCAGATTAAGCAGGTTATCCTCAATATGATTAAAAATGCGATGGATGCCATTGAAAGCATCAGTGGGGAACGAGAGGGCTTCATCGATATCCATACAGTGCTTGAGGGTAATTATGTCCACATTTGTATTGAAGATAACGGATTAGGTATGGATCACAATACATTGGCGCGTTTATTTGATCCTTTTTTTACAACAAAAGAAAGTGGAACCGGATTGGGATTGGCTGTGAGCTATCGAATTATCAAAAATCACGGAGGCTTCATACATGTAGACAGTAAACATGGAAGTGGCACACAATTCAAAATCACGCTTCCTGTAGTTTAATATGGGGAGGTTTTCGCAGAGGGGTCCTGTACATACTATTTCTTTTATGTTGTGCAGCGTTGGGGTATAGGTATCACCTTTTTGGAAAAGGTTGTCTGAAGCGCATAATCTGACAAGATGATGCGCTTTTTTGGTGCTGTAAGCTCGGTTATTTGCGTAAATGCGAAAATTAATTCATGAATTTAAGACAAAAAAATGATTCACCTTTCACAGATTAAATGCTATTATATACCAGAATACAACATTATTTTTGATACTATAGACTTAAACAACGGCTTCCAAAGCTGTCAAACGTCTTAGATGATCGGAATCTCCGATATGCAGGGGGCTGAAGAGGCTGAATGAGTATACGGCTGGAAGTAAAAAAAACGATAGGTATCGGCATTGCTTCGATAGTTTTGTTTGTCTTGGTTCAGTTATTTCACGTAACTTTGAATAAGATATACTCCCATAATGTTTTTTTCTTGTTATATCCGATTGTAGGATTTTCCTGTGCTGCGATTTGTTTTTCTATTTTTTATCAGTCCTGGTCCGTTTTACTGGAACAGTTATCCTTGCAGAGACTTTTTATTGCCCCGACGTTTTTGGTGGCTGGTCTGCTTTACCTTGTTCATATTGTTTCGTTTAGTTTCGTAAGCCTGACGGACTTTGCTTTGTCTCCGGGCATTTCGTTATGGCTGCTATTTGTAAATCGTGCCGTTACTTCTGTCTTGCTCTTATGTGTTTGTTTCCTCCCGTTTAGCAAGACGAAGTCTGAATACAAGACAGTGGCTTTGTGGGCAGGGATAGGCTGCACTTTGCTGATTCTAGGAGTTATTAAGACATTTGGTGCAGACTTACCGGATCTACGTATACGATACGAAATAGGCAACCTGGGCTGGACATTAAATCTGGCTGTCATGTTACTGCTTGTGCTCACTTTTATTTTCGGGGTACGAAAATATCGGAAAGCCCGCCCGGCGGAGTTGGGCATGTTGCTTATTGTTCGTGGGATTGGGCTGTGTGTTGTGAGTCAGTTGTTCTATTTATTTTCTGAGCAAATGAGCGATATTAATCACCTTTTGGGACTTTTGACCAACGCGGTAGCATTTTATAATATGTTGAGCGGGCTGGTTCGGTTGATGATTCTGGTTCCTTATCGTGAAAAGCAGGCAGCAGAATCTGAGTTTAATCACATTGCCTATAATGATGATATAACAGGACTCCCCAATCGTCGTCGCCTTTCCCAACGCTTAGATAAAATATTGCGCAAATCATTGAAATCGGATGAGACAGTAGCGCTTTTAGTGCTGAATATTGATCGTTTCAAGGCGATTAATGATTCGCTTGGACATATGGCAGGGAATTATTTGCTGTATGCGGTAGGCGAACGCTTGGGGCATTTTAGCCATGAAGGGGAAGCTGTCTTTAGCATGGGCGGAGATGAATTTGCCTTTCTTCTAACGGGATACGAAGATACAGATGCTATGAGAAATCGTATTGATGATATGGTGAAGCTGTTCGATCAGCCTTTCGATATTAATGGCGAATCCTATCATGTGATGGTGAGTGTTGGTATAGCTTTATACCCGTTGGATGCGAATCAGAGCGAACAGCTTATTCAGCAGGCGGATACGGCTGTCCATAGTGCCAAAGAGCAGGGAGTGAATTTTCAGCGGTATGCTAGCGCGATGCAGATGCGAGCGCATGAAAGACTCCAGCTGGAAAATGATCTGCGGCGAGCGCTTGAAAATGAGGAATTTTCATTGGTATATCAACCACGTGTCCACCTGCAAAGTGGCGAGCTAACGAGTTTGGAGGCGCTGGTGCGATGGAATCATCCTCATCGTGGGATGGTGATGCCGGGCGATTTTATTCCGGTGGCTGAAGAAAGTGGTTTAATTGTGCCCTTGGGGGAATGGGTATTAAGGGAGGCCTGTCTGCAAAATAAGCAATGGCAGGAGCTCGGGTACCCACCCATCCCGATTTCGGTCAATTTATCCATGCGCCAATTTCAGCAAAAAAAGCTGGTGGATGTCATTCGGGACATTTTGACCTATACGGAACTTGAAGCACGCTATCTAGAGCTTGAGATTACCGAAAGTATGACCTTTGATAAGGATCGGGCCTTTGAACAGTTGAAAAAAATAAAGGCTATTGGTGTCGCAATCAGTATTGATGATTTTGGAACTGGCTATAGCTCATTGCATTATTTGAAGAATCTCCCGATTGATCGTCTAAAAATTGACCGTTCCTTTGTAAATGAGGTACTGGTCGACAGCAAAAATGCGGCAATTGTATCTACTATTGCCTCCATGGCTCACCATTTGAAGCTGAAGGTTACGGCTGAAGGAGTGGAAAATGAGGAGCAGCTTCATTTTTTGCAGGCACAGGATTGTCATGAGGGTCAGGGATATTACTTTAGTCGCCCCATTCCTGCAGAAGTTTTTGAAAAATTGTTTTTACGTAAACCTATGAATTGGCTGGCTCAGGATAGTATGTAGTATGCTTGCATTTTGCTGAAAGGTAAGTTATACTAAATAACATCCTGATTCAGCTGGTTGACGATAGGTTAAGCGTGTCATACATAAGAATCGAGATGTTATAAAATGCGGGTGTAGTTCAATGGTAGAACTTCAGCCTTCCAAGCTGATAGCGTGGGTTCGATTCCCATCACCCGCTTACTGTTTTAAGAAGTTCGGAACCCTTGTGACACAGGGGTTTTTGTTTTGTTTGGAGCTAGATAAATGCATTATAGCCGGGGTGCCGACGGGGTATCACGGCTTTTTGCGTTCTTACGAACTATTTTTACATGGCTGCACAAAAATAAAATATAAAATATTTAGCTTAGATGCTATAAATAAACAGATAAAAAGAACTATTTACCAATTACTAAAAAATATGTATAGTCGGATTGTCGGGATTTAACTTAAAAAAGGATGGTGTAGCTGCAATGAGGAAAATTTCTTTTCTGTTTTTAGCATTAACTTTGATGCTGTTTACTTTTTCAGCAAGTTCTACGTTCGCCGCTGCTGATTTTCCAAATACGTCGACGAATGGAATGACTGGTTTTGCCGGACAGGCTAAAAGTGAAAATGGAGCTACAAAGCCTGCCACAACGGGGGGAAAAGGCGGTCAGGTCATTTATATCAATAATCTAAACGATTTGAAAAACCAGTTAGGGGATTCAACTCCTAAAATTCTGGTAATCGAAAAAAATATCTCTGCCTCCTCTAAAACCGTGGTTAACATTGGTTCCAACAAATCACTCATTGGTTCTTACGCGCAACACAAGCTGGTTAACATTCATTTGAAAACAACAAATAATTCGGGAAATGTGATCTTTCAAAATTTAACTTTTGAGCACAGTGCCAACATTAACGGTAACGATGACATCCAACTTTATCTCACTGCAGGTACAAATTATTGGATTGATCATATTACATTTGCAGGTCACAGTTATAATGCGAATGGCTCGGATCTGGACAAACTTTTGTACATAGGCCAATCGGCTGATTATGTAACCATTAGTAACTCCAAATTTGCTAATCATAAATATGGTCTCATTTTGGGATACCCTGATGATGGCAATAAAAATTATGATGGCATGCCCCATATCACGATCGCCAATAATTACTTTGAAAACTTACTTGTACGTGGCCCAGGGCTTATGAGATATGGATATTTTCATGTTAAAAATAATTATATTAATAATTTCCAGCTTGCTTACACCATTGCTACGAATGCAAGAATCTATTCTGAGTACAACTACTTTGGAAAAGGTAGTGAAAAGGGCGGTATTCTTGATGATAAAGCCAATGGCGAGTTTAAAGATGTGGGGAGTTTTCCCGCCATCAACAACCAAAAATCGCGTGTAACCAGCTGGAATCCAAGCAAAAACTATAGCTATCAGGTTCAGACTCCTGAATATACTAAAGAGTTTGTAACGAAATATGCAGGTTCGTCCAATACAACTTTGGTATTTGGAAAATAACGCGGGTTATTTGCAAATGCATTGTGATCTGCTATACTGACTGCAAGTAAGTATCCCATGAAAAGGAAGGTAACCATACGTCCGATGAAGTAAGCACACTGATTTTCCCACTTAACTGCACAGTTACTGGCAGGCGGCTGTAAGCTGCAACGGGAGAAGTGTGTCTGAAAATGAATGTAGGGACGTATGCGTATATTCCGGAACGGGATTTGGCTTATTCGTTTACGGTATTATTATTCATAAGCGTATGTTCTGAGACGATTCATAACAGTCATTCTATATTCCTTGTATGCAAGCCGCAGCCTTCTGCGGCTTTTTTTATTGCTTCCGGGGTCAAAAAACCGGTCTGGGAAAGGATGAGCGGTATGAGAACGATTTTACGTATTCGCAATGTAGTAAAGGATTGGAACGGGACATCTTTATTTGAGAATGTGTCGTTGGATGTGATGGAAGGAGAACGGCTCGCACTGTTTGGAAGAAATGGAGCAGGTAAGACGACGCTATTGCGAATATTGCTGGGAGATGAAGCGCCAACCTCTGGTCAAGTAGAGCATGATTTGCCACTGGAAGAGCGGGGCTGGCTGAAGCAGCAGGATACGGTGGATTGGTCTCGAACCGCACTGGAGGCCGCACAGCAGGCCAGCCCTCGGCATTGGCTTCTCAAGCAAGCGTTGGGACAGCTGGAAGCTGACCTAGCCAATGCTGGGAAGGAGATGGAGAATCATCTGGAGCGTTACGGCGAGCTGATGGATGAATACGAACGCCTGCAAGGCTTTGCCTGGGAGTCTGAGGTGGAAAAGGCGCTCACTCGAATGGGAATGCCTGTCCAGACGTGGTCCATTGCTTATGGTGACCTGAGTGGCGGACAGAAGACGAGAGTGCGATTAGCGGGACTCATGGTCAGGCAGCCGAAGCTGCTGGTGCTGGATGAGCCGACCAACCATTTGGATGCCGAAAGCTTGCTTTGGCTGGAGCAGTGGCTGTCCACGTATCCAGGAACACTGCTGTTTGTATCGCATGACAGAGCCTTTTTGGATCGGGTGGCTACGAGTATAGTTGAGCTCACATCGACAGGTATTGGGCGCTATAAAGGCGGCTATAAGGAATATAAAGCGCAAAAGCAGCGAGAACTGCGAGAGCAGGAAGCCAACTATCGGAAGCAGGAGCTGGCGAAACAGGCGCTGGAGGAAACGATTCGAAATTACAGGGAATGGTTTCATCAGGCGCATCGTGGCGCATCCAAGGTTGAGATGGCCGTTACGCAGAGCTTTTATAAGGCCAAGGCTAAAAAAAATATTTCCCGTTACCATGCGAAGGAGAAGGAACTGGAGCGACTGGAAGCCAATAGAGTAGAGCAACCGCGTGAGGCTGCGTCTTTGCACATGAAATTAAGTGACAGCGGGTTTCAGGCAAAATATTTGCTGCGTGCTGAGCAGGTTGACTTTAGCTACGACGACCGTAGCATTGTGAAAAATCTAAATCTGATCGTTGCACGTGGAGACCGTCTGGCTGTTCGGGGGCCCAATGGAATTGGTAAAACCACGCTGCTTCGGTTATTAACAGGTCAACTGGAGCCGCAGACAGGAAAAATCACAACCAACCCACAGTTGAACATCGGATATTTTTCACAGGAGCTGGAGCAGCTTCCGGAGGATCAAACGTTGCTGGACAGTCTGCTTGCACTCCCGACGATGACTCAAACAGAAGCGAGAACGGTGTTGGGCTGCTTTCTTTTTGCGAAAGAAGACGTATTTAAAAGGATCGGGACACTCAGTATGGGAGAAAAATGCAGGGTAGCTTTTCTGCGTCTGTACTTTAGTGGAGCCAATCTGCTGGTGCTGGATGAACCCACGAATTATTTTGACATTGAAACCCGTGAAATTGTAGAGGATTCTTTACGTAACTATGATGGAGCACTGGTGCTCGTCTCACATGATCGGGAGCTGGTGAGGTGCACGGCAACTCGGTTACTGGATATGAAGCCGGGGGGCGGATATGAAATCTATGAGGGGACAGCTGACGAAAAGCAAGAAGATGAGCGGAGCCGTCAACGGGAGCCAGAAGACCAGGAGCGGCGTGAGGAACGGCTTCGATTACAATTGCGTCTTACAGAGTTGATGGGAATGACGGGCACGAATGACGAAAACGAGAAGTTGTTGAGCGAAATCAGGCGCATTCGTGCAAATCTGGAGCGGTTGGATGATCTCGATATCTAAAGAAATGAAACGTATGCCCTGCTTGCCAAAGCGCGGTAGTTTGCATATAATAATGAACAATAGTTCGAATTTTTGAAAATGTCTTGATGGAGAAGAGTAGACAGTGTCCGATTGAACAGGGAGGAAGCGCCGTAGGATTGAGAGCGTTTCTGCAAATACTGGGCTGTTGAAGTTCGCTCCGGAGCAGTTCCTTGAACCTCAGGCGCCATGTGAATGGCGAATGTGCAAGTAGGGGATACCGGTTCACGACCGTTACAACGTGTAGAGCGAGACGATGATGCATAGCATGAAAATCACCTGTAACTAGTTGCCATAAGGCAGAATGCTGGGTGAGCTGAGCTTATTGTCTAACGAGGGTGGTACCACGGTCTTTTCGTCCCTTACCGGGAGAAAAGACCTTTTTTTGTTGTCTGAAAAGCTGGAAATGAAGAAAGGGGACTGAACAGGCGATGAGCGAAACCATCCAAATGAAGGAACATTTGCTGGCCTTGAAGGAAGAAGCACTGGAAGTATTGGAGAAGGTGGCAACACCCAAGGAGCTGGCTGATTTACGGGTCAAATATTCGGGGAAAAAGGGCGCATTGACTGAAATCTTGCGCGGTATGGGCAAGCTGAGCGCGGAAGAGCGTCCAGTTGTTGGACAGGTAGCCAATGAGGTGCGCGAGGCGATTGAAGAAGTCGTTAACCGTAAGCAGGACGAGTTCACGAAAGCAGAAACAAATGAACGTTTGCAAGCGGAAAAGATCGACGTTACGCTGCCTGGACGCGCGTTGCCGCAAGGTGGACTGCACCCGCTCAACAAAGTAATTGAGCAAATCGAGGATATTTTTACAGGTATGGGCTATCGAGTGGCTGAAGGTCCACAGGCAGAGACGGATTATTATAACTTCGAAGCATTGAACCTGCCTAAAAATCACCCAGCACGGGATATGCAGGATTCATTTTACCTGACCGAGGATCTGTTGATGCGTACCCATACGTCACCGGTTCAGATTCGTGCAATGGAAGCGATGAAGGGCGAAACGCCTATTAAGGTTATCTGTCCAGGTACGGTTTTCCGACGTGATGATGACGATGCAACGCATTCTTTTCAATTCCACCAAATTGAAGGGCTTGTCATTGGAAAAGACATTCGTATGAGTGATTTGAAAGGAACCTTACTTCAATTTGCACGCGAAATGTTCGGAGAATCGACCGAAATTCGTTTGCGCCCAAGCTTCTTTCCGTTCACAGAGCCGAGCGCTGAAGTAGACGTGACTTTTGTGAAGAAAAATGGCGAGCGTGTATGGATTGAAATTTTAGGCTGTGGCATGGTCCATCCGAAAGTGTTGGAGATGGGCGGTTTTGATCCCGAGGTGTACAGCGGCTTTGCATTCGGTATGGGTGTAGAGCGGATTGCTATATTGAAATACGGTATCGACGATATTCGCCATTTTTATAACAGTGACCTGTCGTTCCTGAAACAGTTTGCGCGTCAATAAACAACTATATCAAGGGAAGTGAACCCATATGAAAGTATCATTCGAGTGGCTGTCCGATTATGTATCGCTGGATCAGGTAAGCGCGGAGGATCTAGCAGAGAAAATCACCCGTTCGGGCATAGAAATTGATGAAGTCGAGCAGCGCAATCAAGGAATTACTGGTGTCGTTGTCGGCTATGTTAAAAGCAAGGAAAAGCATCCAGATGCTGATAAGCTGAATGTATGTATTGTCGATGCAGGTCAAGAGGGGGATCTGCAAATCGTGTGTGGTGCTAAAAACGTGGATGCAGGTCAAAAGGTTCCTGTTGCAGTTGTAGGTGCAAAGTTGCCGGGAGATTTCCACATTAAAAAGGCCAAGCTACGTGGTGTTGTATCCATGGGCATGATCTGCTCGGCCAAAGAACTGGGCATGAATGACAAGCTGCTTCCAAAGGAATTGCAAGAAGGTATTTTGGTGCTGCCTGAGGATGCTGAAATTGGTATGCCAATTACGAAGCTGCTGGCGCTGGATGATCAGGTGCTGGATTTTGATCTGACACCCAACCGTTCGGATTGCCTGAGCATGCACGGAGCAGCATATGAAGTGAGTGCGATTCTGGGACGTGACATTTCGCTGGCTGACCCGGCTAAGGATCTGGTTGAAATTAGCGATGCAGCGGCAGATCATCTGTCTGTGAAGGTAGATACTCCTGAACTGTGTACGCACTATGCGGCCCGTTATATCACAGGTGTAAAAGTGGGGGCTTCCCCGTTATGGATTCAAAACCGTCTGATGGCGGCAGGTGTTCGTCCGATCAACAACATCGTAGATATTACGAACTACGTTATGCTGGAATACGGTCAGCCGTTGCATGCTTTTGATGCGGATAAGCTGGAAAATGGAAATATTGAAGTTCGACTCGCTCGTGCAGGCGAAACATTGATTACACTTGACGATCAGGAGCGTAAGTTGGAGCCGCATATGCTGCTGATTACAGACGGTGTGAAACCCATTGCATTGGCAGGCGTGATGGGTGGAGCCAATTCCGAGGTTACGGATGCGACGGTCAGCATTGCGCTGGAATCTGCCAAGTTTGACGGCGGTACAGTTCGCAAAACATCCCGTCAACTTGGACTGCGTTCAGAAGCAAGTCTGCGTTTTGAAAAAGAGGTTGATCCAGGCGCTGTTGTGCCTGCTGTGAATCGTGCAGCTGCGCTGATTCAGCGTTATGCGGGAGGCACTGTACACCAGGGCATCGTAGAATCAGCGTCTGCAAAAGCTGAAAACCGCATTATCAAGCTGTCGCTAGATAAAATAAACCGATATTTGGGAACCGAACTGTCGCTGCTTGAGGTGAAAACGATTTTCGGTAGACTTCATTTCGGATGTGGCGACGCAGAGCAAGGTGTACTGGAAGTTCAAGTTCCTACACGCCGTGGAGATATTACCATTGACGTGGACTTAATCGAAGAGGTAGCTCGTCTGTATGGTTACGACAATATCCCGACCACGCCGATTGAAGGTCCTACAACTCCGGGAGCTTTGACAGCATCGCAATCATTGCGCCGCTCCCTGCGCAGATTGCTGGCTCATGGTGGTTGGCAGGAGACGATCAGCTACTCTTTTGTACATCCGCAAAGTACAGGGTTATTTAATGCCCTGACAGAAGGTAGCCATCCGGTACGTTTGGCTATGCCTATGAGCGAAGACCGTAGTGTTTTGCGTACGAGTATCATTCCACAGATGCTAGATACAGCGGTGTACAACATGAATCGCAAGCAAGACAATCTGGCGATTTTTGAGATGGGAACAGTATTTTATACAGAGGAACAAACATTAACCCGTCAGCCGCAGGAAATTCAAGTGCTTAGTCTACTGCTGACTGGGGTACGCCGTGAAAAACAATGGAATATTGGTGCTGAAAAGGTTGATTTCTTTGATATTAAAGGCGCGCTTGAAACGGTGTTTGACTATTTCGGATTGAGTGCCAGCATTCGTTATGTGGCTGACCAACCACAAAGCTATCACCCGGGCCGTTCTGCTTCGGTATGGCTGGATGTGAATGGAAACTCTCAACGGATCGGTACCATTGGGCAGATTCATCCGGAGCTTCAACAATCTTATGGGCTGAATGATACGTATGTAGCGGAAATTGCGTTGCAACAGGTCGTTGAACACGCCAACTCTCATATTCAGTTCAGAGAGCTGGCTCGCTTCCCATCCGTGGAACGTGACATTGCCCTCGTGGTAAATAAAGACGTCGAGGCAGGTGAACTGCTTCGTGTTATTCACGCTGCAGGCGGAGAGCTGTTGCAGGATGCACGAGTGTTTGATGTATTTACAGGCAGTAAGCTTGGTGAAGATAAGAAGAGCGTAGCTATCTCTCTGACCTATCGTCATTGGGAACATACGTTGACGGATGAAGAGATCAATGCGGCGCATACTCCTGTCGTTACGTCTCTGGAACAAACTTTTGGAGCGGAATTGAGAAAGTAGCAGGAAATGCGGGAAGCCGTATCGAATCTTAGTGACAGAGGTTCGATACGGCTTTTTGGCCTATCATCATAGAAGCTCTCTTACTCTGATATTTACCCGCTGCGGGGAAGCCGGACTAATAAGGTTGAACGCTTCACGGAAGGCGGGTTACCATAGTACCGGACACACCTTAGAATCAACATACAGTAGTATTGAAGGAGGGCATAATTGTGACTACACCAGATCGTACTCGCGTCACTGTAGAGATCTACGGTACTTCTTATAAACTCGTCGGCAGCAATACCGATTATATGAAGCAGGTTGCCAATTACGTGGATGAGCGCATGCACAGCATTTCTCAAGCTCATTCGCGTCTGGATATGCCCCGAATTGCCGTGCTGGCTGCGGTTCATATGGCAGAAGAAGCTGTACAAATCCAGGAAATTCAGAGTCATATGAACCGCTTAGCAGCGGAACGAGCAGAACTCCGGGGAGATCTGGCGCAACTCCAGACGGCACTAGGAGAACAGCAGCAAAAAAATACAGATCTGCATCAATCTTTTATTCAACTAAAGGAAGAAAAGGAAGCAACGCAGAAGAAGCTGATGGAAACCGAATCTGTATCAGCCAAAGAGATTGCCCAATTGAAGGCAAAGCTGGAACAGCAGGAGAAAAAAGCGACTGAACTTGAAAATGGACAAAAACAAGCTAAACGTGAATTGGAGGAGTCTCGTCAAGAAGCTTCTCGCAAGCTGAAAGAGCAGCAGGAGGCGGCTAATGCCCGTATCCGACAAATAGAAGAGCAGATGAAGAAGGAAGTAGCTGAAGCGACTAAACAGGCTGAAGCCAAGCTGTCAGCTGCAGAGAAGACTCATCAGGAGCAAAAGCGTATAGAACTGGACAAGCTGCGATCTGCTTTGCAGCAAGAGCATAGTAAGAAGGTAAGCGAATGGCAGACCAAGTGCTCAGGGCTGAATGAGCAGCTGGAGCAGGAACGTAAACAGGCTGAATTGGCGTTGAATGAAGAAAAGCTCCAGCATCAGGAAGCGCAGAAGCGAGCTGATGAAGCTGCACTGGAGCAGGAGATTCGGGTTGAGGAGCTTCAGGAACAATTAGAACAAGTACAAGCAGGCAGTACAGAGCTTGTTTCTCGTCTGGGAGAGGCTCAAGAACAAGCAAGAGTACTGAAGCAACAACAGTCCGAGCTGGAGTCTGTGCTGGAAACACAGCGACAGGCTGCGATAGAGCGAGAGCAGGCAGATACGCTTGCGCGTGAAGAACTGCAAAGCCGATATGATCAATTAGAAGCTGAAGCTAAGGCTACGCAGCAGCAGACGGCTAAGCTGGAGGAAGAACAGCGGCGGATGCAGAAGCTGCTGGAGCAAGCTCACGTATCTTCTCGCAAGCTGCAAAGTGAGCTGGCTACGCTAGCTGAAAGCGAGAAGTCATGGAAGAAGCTTGCAGAAGAACGCCAGTTGGCAGTTGATGAGCTGGAGCTCTCCCTGCTGGAAGCACGTGAACAGAAGGAAGCGATACAGGAGCAATTACAGCACGCAGAGGCTGAGCTCGAAGCTATTAATGATAAATTTGCTTCACAACAGCAACGGCTAGTTCAACTTGAAGCGAGAATCAAGGAGCTTTCACCTGAGCTGATTCGCGTTCAGGATGAGCTTGAGAAAGCCAAAGTCCGAGAGCAAGAGGGAGCTAAGGCGTATCAATCGCTTCAGGAGCAATATGGAAGCATGAAGAGCCGAGCTGGACAGCTGGAGCAGAATATTAAGCAGCTTCAACAGGAAGATCACGAACGGCGGAGTAAACTGGAACGTGCTGAGGAAGAATCTTTAGAGTGGCAACTTAAATACGATCAGTTGAAGGCAGAAGCGGAACGTCTGGAAGCTGAAGATGCTGCCCGTAAGGAAGAATTTGCATCTTGGGAACGGGAAATAGCGGTAACTGTTGAACAAAAGGAACAGCTTCAGGAGGAGACTCGTTTGGCGGTTGAAGCTGCCAAAACAGCGAAAGCTGAACAGCAGTCCATAGAGCAGGAACGAATGGCCTTGCAGTCTGAATTGGACGAAGTGGGCCAAAAATATGAAATGGCGGCGCATCAGCTTCGTCTGTTACAAGTACAACAGGACGTAGATCGGGAAAATACGGAGAAGATTTCTACAGAATTACGTCAATTACAGGAAGAATACACTAAACTTCAAACGGAGTACAATGAATGGATTGAACTTATCGAACAGGATCAGTAGATACGGATTAAAAATGTAAGGCAATCCCCGGCTGCTCATCGCCGGGGATTGTTTGCTTTTGTATCCACTCAGAGGTTATATGACACAAAGCTGTCCTTTGGCAGACGAAATCTGCTTCGGGACAGCTTTGTCGGGAGTTCTATTGAAGTTATTTCCCGTCTTTGCGACCTGCTTCAAACGGTGTCGATACCGGAATAAACAGGTCGATAATCCCGATAACCAACGCAGCGAGCAATGCGCCCAGAACGGAAACACTGACATTGGTCACCACATATTGAGCGATCCAGATCACCAGAGCGCTCACAAGAAAACCTACGATACCGCGTCCAAATGGAGAAACGCGTCGGCCGAACACTGCCTCGATGATGTAACCAACCAAGGCAATGACAATGGCAAGAATCAGTGCGCTCCAAAAGCCGCCTACACTAAATCCGGGAACGATCCAGCTTACGACCATCAGCACCAGAGCGGCAACGATGAAACGTACAATGTGCCCGAGAATGCTCACGGAATAACCTCCTTTGTTTTTTGAATTTACAGGGTTAGACAAAGGTTAGTGTGTGGCATGAAGAGCTTTCTTATGTGTAAAAAGGAGTTGGCAAATAGCGTAAGTTTGCTGCTTTCGGTATAATATAGATATATGTGAAAGGAGTAGTGAAGTTGGACTCTAAAATTTTTAAAACCCTTGAATATCAAAAAATTCTAAATAAACTAAGTCACTATGCCCAAACGGCAACGGGACAACAGACAGCCCTTCGACTACAGCCCAGCGATGATTTGGAGCATATCAAGAAAATGCTGAAAGGTACGGATGAGGCCTATGCTGCTGATCGACTCAAAGGAGTGCCTTCATTTAACGGAGTAGTGGATATCACTCCGGCAGTGAAGCGTGCCCGTATTGGCGGAACGTTAAGCCCGCAGGAGTTGCTTGGCATTCGGACAACAGTTCAGGCCGCACGCCGTATACAGGTATACGTGGCAAGTTTGCATGAGGAAAATCCTGTCGAAACATTGCTGTATTGGAGCGAGCAGCTTTCGGAGCAGAGAGGTTTAGAAAACTCCATTAAAGGCTGTATTGATGAAAATGCAGAGGTGCTGGATTCTGCCAGCACAGAGCTTTCTCAAATCCGTCGGGAGCTGCGCTCGGGAGAAGTGCGTATTCGTGAAAAGCTGGATTCCATGATTCGTTCCTCAACTGTATCCAAAATGCTTCAAGATCAGTTGATAACGATTCGTGGAGATCGGTTTGTGATCCCAGTTAAGGCCGAATACCGTTCTTATTTTGGCGGAATTGTTCATGATCAATCCGGGTCTGGCGCAACATTGTTTATCGAGCCTGAATCCATTGTAGCCATGAACAATAAGCTGAGGGAAACAAGGCTGAGAGAAGAGCGTGAAATTGAAGTCATTTTACAGAAGCTGACCGCACTTGTCGCAGAACAAGCAGATATGTTGTTGTATGATGTGGACATATTGGGTAATCTTGATTTTATTTTTGCAAAAGCGCGTCTCGCCCGTGAAATGAAGGCAACCTTACCTTTAATGAATGACCGCGGGTACTTGAAGCTGAAAAAGGGCAGACATCCCCTAATTCCGTTGGAACAGGTTGTTCCCATTGATGTGGAGTTAGGCAATTCATACACCTCCATTATCGTTACCGGACCGAACACAGGGGGGAAAACCGTTACCCTGAAAACCATCGGCCTACTTAGTTTGATGGCGATGTCTGGACTGTTTGTACCTGTTGAGGATGAAAGCCAGCTGTGTGTATTTGATGCAATCTATGCCGATATTGGTGACGAGCAGAGCATTGAGCAAAACTTGAGTACATTTTCCAGTCACATGACCAATATCATTAGCATCCTGAAAAATATGACGCCCAAAAGTCTTGTATTGCTTGACGAAGTGGGGGCAGGAACGGACCCCGCGGAAGGTTCGGCTCTGGCTGTATCCATTCTGGAGCATATACATGCCATGGGTTGCCGCATGGTTGCGACGACTCACTATAGTGAATTGAAGGCGTATGCCTATGAGCGCAAAGGAATTATTAATGCAAGCATGGAGTTTGATGTCGCTACATTAAGCCCGACCTACCGCCTTCTGGTCGGTGTACCCGGACGAAGTAATGCATTTGCTATTGCCGAGCGATTGGGATTGCCAGGGCGTATTTTAGACTATGCCCGTGGTGAGGTAACGGAAGAAGACCAGCGCGTCGAGCACATGATCGCGTCACTGGAGCAGAACCGTTTAACCGCTGAGCAAGAACGGGAAAAAGCGGAGCAGCTGCGTAAGGAAATGGAAGCATTGCGTAGCCGTCATCAGACGGAGTTGGATAAGCTGGAGTCCCAACGGGACCGTATGCTGGAAAAAGCTGAGGACGAAGCAAGAGTTCTCGTGGATAAGGCTCGTAGTGAAGCAGAGAAAATCATTACTGATTTGCGTAAATTGGCTCAGGAAGAAGGGGCCTCGGTTAAGGAGCATAAGCTGATTGCAGCTCGCAGAGAATTGGATGAGGCTGAACCGAAGCAACGCAAGAAAAGTACCGTCAAACGCCCGGCCGCTACACGTACTCGTTCTATCATGGCTGGCGATGAAGTATCCGTTCACAGTCTGAATAAAAAAGGCCACGTGGTTGAACTGTCCGGTACCAAGGAAGCTGTGGTTCAACTGGGGATCATGAAGATGAAGGTCAGTCTGGATGATCTGGAACTACTGCAACCTGCACAAACAACGACTCCAAGAATTCAAAAACCAGTGACTGGCGTTAAGCGGACACGGGATGATAACGTACGAAGTGAACTTGATCTTCGGGGGGCGAACGTGGAGGAAGCCTTGATGGAAGTGGACCGCTTCATGGATGAAGCGTTTCTGGCCAATCTGGGTCAGGTACACATTATACATGGCAAAGGTACAGGTGTCCTGAGAACCGGTATTCAGGAGTACCTCCGCAAGCATAAACATGTGAAAAGCTACCGTATCGGTAATTACAATGAAGGCGGCACAGGCGTAACAGTTGCTGAATTGGAATAGCTATGGGTTGCCGGCTTTGCCCGGGAACGCTTGGTAGAACGGGAGGGACGAAGTGAAGATGGCGATTGATGAATTGCTGTCACATCCGTTGGGGATGATGCTGGGTTATTTCTCGGTGGCGGTGCTGGAGCTAATTGTATTTTTGTCGTGTTTTGAGCTGGTAACCCGCTATAAATGCTGGGAAGAGATCAAGCGCGGCAATGTTTCGGTAGCCATGGCTACGGGAGGGAAAATGTTCGGTATTTGCAACGTGCTCCGCTTTGCGATGGAAGCCAAATCTAGTGTTTATGATACGATGATTTGGTCGTTCGTTGGCTTTTTACTGCTACTTGCGGCGTACTTTCTTTTTGAGTTTCTGACACCAGTATTTTCTATCGATCAACAGATTAAAGAGGATAATCGTGCTGTCGGCTTGTTCTCCATGATTATTTCCATATCTTTATCTTATGTGATCGGTGCCAGTGTAACTTGACACATCTTGTATACTAGAGCTTGGTATACGCTTGGAACGGAAGGATGATAAAGCTTGGAAATGACTATTTGTCCATGGTGTAACATGGAAATTATTTGGGATGAAGAATTAGGACCTGAGGAAGAGTGTCCTTATTGCCATAATGATCTGAAAGGGTACTCTGACATCACCGATGATGAAGATGAGTCTGTTTCTCCACCTGTTCATAGACATGCTGGTGAGCATGGACATGAAGAGACGAAACATGATCATGTGGCTTCTGTCACCCCGGCGCCCCACTCTCATGGAAAAGAAGACCTGAAGGGTTATCGTACATTGAGTATTCAGCTCGGTGATGATGAGGAGCAGGATATTTTATATGAGGCAGAGGATGAAATCGTAGTTGAAAAACCGGTTGATGCACCGTTGTTGCAGGATAATGAGCTTCATAAGCTGCCTGTGCTGCATACTTTGCAAAAATTCGAAGAAAGCGGTGCGGATCTGATGGCTTATGAACAAGGTGCTGAACAAATACTCGACAGACAAGATGAGGTTCTTGAATGTTCCCAATGTGGAGAGTACATGCTGCATGCGGGTTCGCAAACCGTAACCAGAGAAGGCTTTGAACCGTCGATGTCTCCAGCGCTTGGTAAGCCTGTTCTGGATTTGCCGTTCGTCTTGAATGTTTATGTGTGTCCTAGCTGCTTCCATGTACAGCAGACACTGTCAGAGAATGACCGACTGCGGATGCTGGAGAAGCTCAGCAATATTTCCAACAATTAAATAGCAATCCCCCGGATAGGCCCAAGCTCAATACGGGCATCTTAAATCGAAGAAATCTTTGAACAAGCTGGCTTGAAATAAGCTGATTGGTGATTTTTCGGTTAGGGGGAACTGCATTGAAATCAAACCTGAACGGACAATCCATTCTGCTATTAAGCTTGAATGGATTGTTTGTGTTTGCAGCAGCATTGTCAGGCACATTTCTTAACGTGTATTTGTGGAAAAGCAGGCAGGATTACGCGATGATCGGCTGGTTTAATGTCAGTCAACAAATTGCACTGGGAATTATGGTCTGGGTGGCTGGAAAGTGGGTCAAGGAACATAACAAAATGAATGCCCTGCGCGTGGGGACCGCATTATCCGGCCTATTTTATCTGATCGTGTTATATACGGGACCGCAGGCTGTGAACTACATATGGCCGCTCGGGATGTTGCTGGGTGCAGCATTAGGTTTATTCTGGCTGGCGTTTAATGTGATTTTTTTCGAAGTCACGGATCAGGCAAGTCGTGATCATTTTAACGGATGGGTGGGTCTGCTAGGCTCGTTTTCCGGTATAGTGGGACCTTGGCTGTCCGGTTGGATTATTGCCCGTATGGAGGATGACGCAGGTTACCGCGTGATATTCAGTATTTCCTTGGCTTTTTATGTCGTAGGAGTGGTGCTTAGTTTCTTTCTTCGCAAGCGCAAGCCGACAGGAAATTACAATTGGAAGGAGCCCAAGCAGCGATTGTCACAAAAAGGGAGTATGTGGCGTCCGTTGTCGTTATCGCTTGTTGCCCAGGGCATCCGTGAAGGGGTATTTGCCTTCCTGATTACGCTGCTCGTGTATGTAGCTACTCAACAGGAATGGAAGCTGGCGCAGTTTTCACTTATTACATCGGCGGTTTCATTTTTCAGCTTTTGGGCTGTCGGAAAATGGCTCAAGCCACACTATCGTTCGGCGGGTATGCTGTTGGGTGCCGTGTTGTTGGTGATCGCGCTTTTACCGTTATTGTGGCGTATGGAGTATAGTACATTACTGATTATGGGGATCGGCACCGCTTTATTTATGCCCTTGTATTTAATTCCCATGATTTCTGCCAGCTTTGATTTAATGGGTACGAGTAAAGGAGACGCCAATCAGAGAGTGGAACTGGTTGTACTACGCGAACTATGCTTAATGGTAGGCCGATTGACCGGAACACTCATTTTCTTGGGTGTCCTAAGTATCAGCAAGGCTCCCACGGCGATGATCTGGTTGTTGATTGGACTGGCATTGATGCCAGTGCTAGGATGGTTTTTTATGCGAAGTGTGCTGAAAATGGAACAAAAGACAAAGCAGAGCAAGTCTCATTCCCACGCACAACGCTGGCACAAGCAAACCGAATAGTTTATAGTTTAAAATACATTTAAAAAAAGACCTCCAGACCCACTTAAAGGGAAAGGAGGTTCTTTTTTTGTTTCCACACGTTAAACCATCGGTTCCGTTGTTTCGGGCGAGGGCTTGGTAGTACGGGTCAGAGAATAAAGCTCCATTTCAGGTCGGTGTGTGCCTGTCAGTTCATCAGCCAAAAGTTGTGCGGCCATCATACTCGTGACTGCTCCATTTCCCCCGTAACCTTCCAAAAAGTAGCAGTTGGGAAAACGCGGATGTGGACCAATATACGGCAAACCGTCTTGAGAGGAGCCGAATACAGCAGCCCATGCAAAGTCGATCTGAAATGGTATACCCGGAAAAAATTCCTGTAACGTTTGTAGCAGCTTTTGCTGTTGGTGCAGCAGCCTGACTTCACGTTGATTGGCGTCCAGTACAGGTTCGTCTAAACCACCAATAATAATGCGTCCTTCCGGTGTGGAGCGCATGTATAGATAAGGACGAGCGGTTTCCCAGATGAGACACTGTTCATGCCACAAGGGTGTATCTCCGATTGGATTGGTGGCGATAGCATATGAGCTTTCCAGAACGGCTCCGCGGTCTGTTTTAATCTCTTGTGTTTCATAACCTGTTGCAAAAATAACTTTTTTCGCTCGGATAATCCCACCGCTGGTATGACAAACGACCTCATTATCGTTGAATTCAAAATGCTCAGCTTCTGTATTCTCGTATAAGCGAACACCAAGACGGCTGGCAGATCGCAGCAGTCCTTGGGCGAACAAAAATGGATTAACCTCGGCATCTTCGCGTGTATATAAGGCTGCTGGTTTTCGGAAAGGAAATCGGGCAGCAATCTGTTGATCATCCCAGTATTCGACGGGAAATCCAAACCGGGTTAGCTGTTTGTACTCTTCCTGAAGTGTCTGCACATCCTCCGATGTACTTGCATAGTACAGGCTACTTCGGCGTGAAAAAGACGGATCAATTTCCAGCGTGGTAGACAGTTTTTCCAACTGATCCAGAGCATCTTTACTCATACGGTAAAACAGTACACCGTTCATTTCACCAAACGTATTGATGAAGGAAGTTAAGGTCTTATCATTGCTATATTGCAGCAGTCCGTTATTGGCCGAAGAACTTCCATGTACTAGCTTGCGTTTGTCAATAACCACGGCGTCTACCTGTCGTTCTCCCAACAGTCGGGAGCAGATGGATCCACCCATGCCGCCACCTATGATCAATACATCACAATTTAAATCCTCTGCCAAAGGCGGGAAATCCAACATTTTCTCCAAGGTACTGGGCCAATATGTATTCCCGCTTATCAATTCCATATAAATAGCACTCCTCATAAGGTAATATGTAATATTTCTTAGGTGTACATAGTATTTCGCCAAACGGACAAGATAACCAGCGTGCAACAAAACATTCAAGGAGGCACAGAGATTATGCAATCTACGAACATGCAACCCTTGTCAGGCAAAGAGCTGGAGTACATCGTGGACTCCATTTCCAATGAAGAACTACTACTCAAACAAAGTGCGGCGACAGCGGCTTCTATTCAGCACCCAGCCATCCAACAAGCCTGTTTGCAACTGGCAAGAACTCATGAGCACCACTTGAATCTGCTTTCTAATGCTCTTCAACAGCATCAGCAGCTTGCCCCAATGCAACCGCAGCAGTAATTTGGATTTACAATAAAGGAGGTTTGACAGAATGTATTCACAAAACAATATGTCATTTATGCCCGAAGAAGATTTGCTCTATACCATTCTTGCTGATATGAAACGTACGGTGCGCGAGTACACAACGGCGACGACAGAATCCAATTGTCCGTCTGTGCGTCAGATGTTCACCGACCTTACGAATGATACATTGCGTCTGCAAGGTGATTTGTATCACCTGATGAGCCAAAACAATATGTATGCCACTCCGACTAAAGCACTGCGCATCGATTTAGACAAACAGATTCAAGAAGCTCGCAAGACCCAACAAGAATGCCAACAGTTCATTCAGCAAAAGTCGGCATCCGCGGGAGTATATGGCCAATCTATGCACCAGCAAGGCCAGTCTACTCATCAAAACAACCCTTATTATATGTAAACGGGATTTTTCGTTTTTGAAGCAGATTCCCATAACAGCCGTCCATCTGCCGGGTTTACCGGAGTGGACGGTTTTTCTTTGCAGGTTTAAAGTGCGTATTGTATGATGTATAGTAATCTCTTTCGATGGAGGCCTTATGTAGAATGACAGAACTGAATGAATTGAAATTAAAAGTGCTGGAATTGTTAAAAGAAGATGCAAGAAGAACACCGACTCTATTAGCTACTATGCTGGGGGTTGACGAGCAGGATGTTCGCACCTCAATTAAAGAGCTCGAAGACCAACATGTGATCGTCAAATACGCCGCTGTAGTCAATTGGGACAAAGTCGACGACGAAAAGGTTACCGCTTTGATCGAAGTACAGATTACACCCGAGCGTGGAAGAGGCTTTGAAGGGATTGCAGAACGGATTTATTTGTATCCGCAAGTTAAATCGGTCTATCTCATGTCTGGAGCATACGATTTACTGGTAGAGGTTGAAGGCCGCAATCTCCGTGAGGTTGCTAATTTTGTGTCGGAAAAACTGTCGCCTATTGATTCGGTCTTGTCTACCAAGACTAATTTTACGCTTAAAAAATACAAGCAGGACGGAATTATCTTTGAGGACCATCAGGAAGATAATCGTCTGATGATTTCGCCGTAAAGGAAGATCATGATGAATCTCAAAACAGAAGCATTTACTGACAGTAACAAAGCCATGAGTTCCTATTTGTCCCCGTTGGTGCGCGAGATCCCATCTTCGGGTATTCGTAAGTTTTTTGACTTGGTGGGTGGCAACAAGGATATTATTACCCTTGGTGTGGGCGAACCGGATTTTACAACCCCTTGGCATATGCGGGAAGCCTGTGTCTATTCATTGGAGCGAGGTTTTACCAGCTACACGTCTAATGCGGGAACGCCAGAACTGCGTGAAGCGATTAGTGATTATCTGAATGAGCAATTTGAAGTCCGGTATGATCCCAAAAATGAGATTATCGTGACCGTTGGGGGAAGCGAGGCGATTGATCTTGCTTTGCGTGCTTTAATTGTACCTGGCGACGAAATTCTCGTGCCCGAGCCATGCTACATTTCATATTCTCCAATCACTTCGATTGGAGGCGGGATTCCAGTAGGTATTGAAACATTTGCTAAGGATGAATTCAAGCTGACGGCTGAAGCACTGGAGGCAAAAATTACACCTAAATCCAAGGTGTTGATTTTATGCTATCCGAGCAATCCAACTGGGGCTACGATGACTTATGAAGATTGGCTTCCGATTGCCGAAGTCGTGGAAAAACATGATTTGATCGTCATTTCTGATGAAATTTATGCTGAATTGAATTATGGAGAAAAGCATGTCAGTTTTGCCGCTATGCCTGGTATGATGGATCGTACGATTCTCGTCAGTGGTTTTTCCAAAGCCTTCGCCATGACAGGTTGGCGTATTGGATATACATGCGGGCATCCAGATCTGATTGCCGCTATGCTCAAAATCCATCAGTACACCGTAATGTGTGCGCCTTCTATGGGTCAAGTTGCGGCACTGGAAGGCTTGCGGAATGGTTTGGGTGAGAAAGATCGTATGGTAGAAGCCTATAATCAGCGTCGCCGTCTGATGGTTGAAGGGTTCCGGGAAATCGGCCTGGAGTGCCATGAGCCAAGAGGGGCTTTTTACGTTTTCCCTAGTATTCAAAGCACGGGACTCAGCTCAGATGAATTTGCACAGCGTCTTTTGGCAGAGGCTAAAGTTGCGGCTGTACCGGGTAATGTGTTCGGTTTGGGAGGCGAAGGCTATCTTCGTTGCTCATACGCGACTTCTGTTGCTCAGCTGACGGAGGCACTGGATCGGATTGGTCATTTTGTAGAAAAAGTAAGAAAAGAAGGTTAAAATTATTTTTTTATGGGTAATTCATAAAAAATAGTCTTTTATTTCTAAATTTCTATGCTATAATTTGAAATCGGAAGCAGGAAGTTCAATTTTTCAATTGTAGGAGGAATGCTCATGTCATATGTTGGATATAATTCATCTAATTCAATAGGATACGACATTTCCCTGGAAGATGAAATTTTGTTCCTGCGCAATGAGATGATGCGGACATTTCAGGAAGAGCAGTCCTTCACCTCTGATCTTGTTATCCAGATCAGTTGCAAGCTCGATTTGAAAATCAATGAATATATGAAGCTGTATGGTACGGAATGCAAGGTTTAACCGTATGAAGTCAGCCAATGCAAGAAGAAGGCCGTCGGGCCTTCTTTTTTTGCGTTCACAACTTATGATATATTAATGGCATGGAAGAGGGGGCGTACATATGAGAGCAGGGCTAAAAAGGCTATCGCCATGGATCATCGGAATGCTTGCACTTGTATTATTGGCTGGATGTGGGGGACGGGACAAGGACAGCTTCTCCATTTTTATTATGGATAAAGGGGATGCTTCAGTCATCCGTGAAGAGCTGGCACAAAAGCTTAAGGATAAGCTAGGCGAACAGGCTCCGACTATTGAGATTTCAGTCAGTCCGCTGTATAACCAGCAGAAGCTGGTTGTAGAATATGCGGCCGGGGAGCATGATCTGTTTCTTTTGCCGGAAGAGGACATGAAGCTGTATGGACAGAATGGCTCGAATCTGCCGTTAGATGATGCTTTTGACAAGAAGACGTACGCTCGGGGCGTGTTCGAGGGCGGCGTATTTAAGAAGAAGGGGCAGGAGGAAGAAGGATCAGATGTAAGCAAGGAAACTCATTTGTTCGGAATTCCGGTGGAGCAGATGAAGATGTTTAAGGAGCTAAAATATAACTCCAAAACATTATTTGCTACCGTGCCGCCTCGTACAAGCAATAAGGAAGAAGCCATCAAGGTGCTGAAAGCACTTACGGAATGATAAAGGGGATGGAATGAAATGGGCATATATACTAGAACAGGTGATGAAGGACAAACTTCTGTGATCGGCGGTCGAGTGTCCAAAGATGATGATCGTGTGGAGGCATACGGTACAATTGACGAGCTGAACAGCTTTGTAGGACAAGCGATCAGCTTTGCCGAAGGGGAAGAGTTTACGGATATTCGGACTCAATTGGAAGAAATACAGCAGGAGCTGTTTGATTGTGGTTCGGATTTGGCGTTTGTTAAAATTAGTGAAAGCAAATATAAGGTGAAAGACGAGCTGGCAGAGCGTCTTGAAGGCTGGATTGATGCATGTCAGGAGGAAAATCCGAAGGTGGAGCGTTTTATTATACCGGGTGGTAGCACATTATCCTCAACGCTTCATGTTTGCCGTACAGTTTGCCGACGCGCGGAACGCCGTGCTGTTACACTAGGTAAACATACGGACATTAATCCGGCGGTACGTCGGTATTTGAACCGCCTTTCTGATTATTTCTTTGCCGTCGCTCGCACGGCGAATGTCCGTCAAGGCGTGCCCGATGTCGAATATGTGCGCAGCAAAAAAGTGTTCCGCAAATAAGGAGGCAACCGGGAATTTGTGATGAGCTTGTATTATGAACCTATCGTATATACGATCCCTCCTGAGGAGGAGGGCATGCTGTTGAAGACTATTTTACAAAAACGTATGAACATTTCTCGAAAGTTAATATCCAAACTCAAGCTGACCGAGCAAGGTATTATGCTAAACGGGACACGTGTGTACATCAGCGTAAAGGTGAAGTCCGGGGATCGAGTAGAAATTCGCATGGAGCGCGAGCGTTCTGATGATATTTTACCTGAACCCATTCCTTTTGAGATATTGTTTGAGGATGAACATCTGTTAGTGGTGAACAAGGCGGCGGGCATGATTGTCCATCCGACTCACGGTCATTACACAGGAACGCTGGCTAATGGGGTTGTGCATTATTGGCAGGCCAAGGGAGAACTGTTCCGGTTTCGTCCTGTTCATCGTCTTGATCAGGAGACGACGGGTGTGCTGGTAGTAGCCAAAAATCCGTATGTACACCAGCATATTTCTGAGCAAATGATTGCGGGAACGGTGGATAAGCGCTATACAGCTCTGGTGCATGGACGGCCTGAGCTGCAGGAAGGAAAGGTAGACGGACCGATTGACCGCAACCCGGATGATCCGCATTTACGTATGGTGACCCCGGATGGTTATCCTGCCCTTACGCTGTATAAGCTGGAGGAAGTGTGGAACGGGGGAAGTCGCATTGGGCTAAAGTTGGAATCCGGGCGTACGCACCAAATTCGAGTGCATATGACTTATATCGGTTGTCCGTTGATCGGAGATAAAATGTATCGGATTACACCTGATGATGCTGCGCAACGTGAGCGATATGATCAGCTTGATGCCAAGATGCCTCGACAGGCTCTGCATGCCTCAGAGCTATCCT
Source organism: Paenibacillus sp. SER-28 (assembly GCF_052906305.1). Classification (NCBI taxonomy): domain Bacteria; kingdom Bacillati; phylum Bacillota; class Bacilli; order Caryophanales; family Paenibacillaceae; genus Paenibacillus; species Paenibacillus sp. SER-28. The sequence goes on from NZ_JBRECM010000001.1 coordinate 515,247, forward strand.
TGGAGCATCCTGTTACCGGGGAGCGGCTGACGTTCTATGCTCCGCTACCTGACGATATGGCTGAAATGCAGGAGCTATTAAGAGCGCAATATCTTTCAGAATAAAATATAAATAAGCGATGAAAATCAAATGGAGGTTAATCTAGCGATGAGCCAACTGAAAGTATATCAGTATTCTAAATGCAGTACCTGTCGTAATGCAGTGAAATGGCTGCAAAACAAGGGACATGAGACGGAACTTATTCCTATTTTTGAACAACCGCCCGGCCCGGAGGAATTGGAGGACTTGATTCGCAAAAGCGGGCTGGAGCTGAAAAAGTTTTTCAATACAAGCGGTGAGGTGTACAAAGAGTTAAAGCTGAAAGATAAGCTTGGGGACATGAGCCGTGAAGAGCAAATTTCGCTTTTATCCTCGAATGGAAGATTAATCAAACGCCCGATTGTAACCGACGGTAACAAAGTAACGGTAGGATTCAAAGAGGAAACATTTGAGGGCACATGGGGAGCTCAATAACGCCCAATTTACCCCCACGATATGTTATACTGTGGGGGTTAAATATTATGATGAATGGGAGCAATACAATCTGTGACACAACGCAATGAACAATCCGTAATGCTGGTTGACGGCATGGCCCTGCTATTTCGCGCTTATTATGCAACCGCCGCAAACGGTTATATCCGTCGTACAAAAGCTGGAGTGCCAACGAACGCCATATATGGTTTTATTCGATATTTTTGGGATGCAGTCCAAACATTTAATCCTACACACGTCATTTGCTGCTGGGATATGGGCGGAACGACATTTCGTGGGGAACATTTTGCTGCGTATAAGGGAAACCGAGCCGACGCACCAGATGATTTGATTCCCCAATTTACATTGATTCGGGAAGTGACGGACAGCCTCGGCATTCCCAACATTGGAGCGGAAGGTTTTGAAGCCGATGATTGTATCGGTACGCTTGCACGCCATTATTCGCAAAATGAGGACATGGATGTAATGATTCTCTCGGGAGATCATGATTTACTTCAATTAGTGGATGATCGGACACGGGTCATTATTATGAAAAAAGGGCACGGCAATTATATGGTATACACCCCGGAGACTCTGCTGACTGAAAAAGGGCTTAAGCCACGCCAAGTGGTGGACCTTAAAGGCCTGATGGGGGATGCAAGCGATAATTATCCAGGAGTACGAGGTATTGGTGAGAAAACGGCACTCAAGCTGGTGCAGGAATATGACTCTATTGAAGGCATTCTGGAGAATTTGGATCAATTAACACCCTCGGTCCGTAAAAAAATTGAGAGTGATTTGGATATGCTGCATCTTTCACGCAAGCTTGCTGAAATTCACTGCGGTGTACCTGTAGCATGTGCTTTGGATAGCTGTCTGCTGACGCTGGATCACGTGCAAATTGTAGACAAGTTTGAGCAGCTTGAAATGAAAAGCTTGTGTACATTGATGGGTGTCGCAACCGGATCATAATGAAGCTGTTAGGCTTGATACGGACAATTTAAGTGAAGTAAGTTTATAGGGATGCTGACGCTAGGTGCGTTAGTGTCCTTATTTTTATACCGTTATGTCAAGGGAGTTGTATAGTCATGTGAAGGATTATATACAATTGCGATAAGGGGATTGACCTCGGGCACATTTCAGGTGAATATAGTGGAGAGAGAACCGGATTATTGAAAGGGGACAACAGCAACTATGACAGTATTGGGAGCAATTGAGGCAGGCGGTACCAAATTTGTATGTGGAATTGGTAACGAACATGGGGAGGTACTGGAACGAGCAAGCTTTCCAACGACCACCCCAGCAGAAACAATGGAGAATGTCATCGCATTTTTTGAAGGCAAGGGCATTGAAGCATTGGGTGTAGGCTCGTTCGGGCCGATTGATCCTATCGAAGGCAGTGATACATATGGCTATATTACAACAACGCCAAAGCCACATTGGGGAAATTACAATCTAATTGGCAAACTGAAACAGCATTTTGATGTGCCTATGGGGTTTGACACGGATGTGAATGGAGCAGCACTTGGTGAGTCTATTTGGGGTGCCGCCAAGGGATTGGACAACTGTCTGTATATTACGATAGGTACAGGCATCGGGGCGGGTGCTTTGGTTGGTGGAAAGCTGATACATGGATTATCCCACCCGGAAATGGGGCATATTCTGGTACGTCGTCACCCAGAAGATACTTACGAGGGGACATGTCCTTATCACGGAGATTGTTTGGAGGGACTGGCAGCAGGTCCTGCGCTCGAAAAAAGATGGAAGGTTAAAGGACATGAACTTTCTGTCGATCACGCAGCCTGGGAAATGGAAGCGTACTATTTGGCACAGGCTTTAATGAGCTATGTATTAATCCTGTCACCGCAAAAAATTATTATGGGTGGGGGAGTAATGAAGCAGGACCAACTGTTCCCGCTCATTCGTACCAAGCTTCAAGAACTTTTGAACGGATACGTACAGCATTCGAGTCTGACGACAGATATTGAGCAATATATCGTATCTCCGGGATTGGGTGACAATGCTGGATTGTGCGGTGCTCTGGCATTGGCAAAGGAAAAGCTGAATCATTAGAATTTATGGTTGACGGCACTCCAAGGTACGGTTATTATATAGGCAACAGCATAGTACGGCTCAAAAAGGGAAGCACCTTTCTTGCGAATACGCAGGATAGGTGCTTTTTTTGCGTTTTTGTGTTGTGCGGGACTGTCTTTCAACGATATGAGGGAGGAAGAAATCATGGAGATTGTATTTTTAAATCGCTTGTCCAAACGGAATGAACAGGGCTATGAGGACTTTGCTCAGGTATGGATTGGGCAACATGAAGGGGGATGGAGTGCAGGGTGGAGCACACAACATGTCCCGGATGAAAGTATAGACGACCTTTGGTATGAGGGCAGCTTGTGGCAGGAATTACTGCATGTATACCGTCATGAGCTGGCGCTCAAAATGGCTGAGGGCTACAGGCCCTTAATCCATGGCGTATTTCATGAGCAAGAAGGATCATCAGGACGAGGACAAACGCTGCAAAAGCTGTATTGCTACAGTGATTTGTTTCCACGTGATGAAGTGTATGAGCAGTTGACGATGTGGAGACGGCAAAAAGCAGCAACGGAACGAAAAGCGCCTTATTTTATCGCTACGAATCGGCTGCTTCGACTCATTAGCGTCTATCTTCCCCATACCGAAGAAGAATTGTTGGAGCTGCCTGGTATGGGTCAGGGTAAGGTGTCGCAATATGGGACGGAGCTATTGGCTATTACGACACAAAATGACCGGACCACGCCATTTCCGTTGAACTGGGTAACAGAGACGCTGGAAGAAGAAGTTTTTTTGTCATGGCTATACAAGCAAAAAGAGAACCAATACAGGCAGGAGCTGAATAAGTTCAGCCTAACTAGAACGATTATCGAAGGCATTTCGGACGGTCTTTCACTGGAGCATATCGGGATGAAGACAGGTTTGCATCGTAGAGAAATGATTGAAGCTGTGGAGCATTTGGACAGGGATGGTATTGATATGGAGAAGCTGATCCGCAAGGAATTGGTGAATGTATCTGAGGAGGAGCAGGCAGTCATCTGGTCTGCTTATGAAGAGTTGGGGGATACGCTGCTCAAGCCTGTCATGCTGAAAGTGTATGGGGAAGAAAAGGCGACAGAAACAGGATTGGATCAAATTTATGAGCGTCTGCGTCTGATCCGTATACGGTTTCGCCATCAGCAGGTACCCGACCGACATGTTGGATAATATAGAACTGATTGGATAAAGCTAAAGTATTAAGTACATTCAGGGTCCAACATACTAAAAAGCAGCAGCCAGTTCCTCATAGGACACGGCTGCTGCTTTTTATGATCAAGCTTGAAAATCGAAATAGGTATCCAACTCCGTACTTTTTCCCCTTTTCTTTTTAAACCCAGTCTTTCTTGCGGAAAATACAGAACATACTGACACCTAGTGCCACCATAATACCAATGACGACAAAATAGCCATAACGTGTATGAAGTTCAGGCATATTATCGAAGTTCATCCCATATATTCCGGTAATGACCGTCAATGGCATAAATACGGTCGTTATTGCCGTAAACACACGCATAATTTCATTGGCACGATTGGCGATACTGGATTGATAAGCTTCTCGAAGGTTACCCATCAAATCGCGGTAAGTTTCAAAAGTCTCCGAAATTTTCACAGCATTTTCATAAATGTCGCTGAAATATTTTTGCAATTGATCGTCGATGAGTCGCAAATCCCGTTTGTTCAGGGTATTGATGACTTCCTTTTGCGGACCCAGCACTTTTTTCAGCCACAGAATCTCACTTCGTAAGCCGATGATTTCGTTCAAATGCGACTTTTTCGTATGCATTAGAATATCTTCTTCCAGCTTTTCAATGCGGACCTCAATCCGGTCACCAACCAGAAAATAGTTGTCAACAATCAAGTCGACCAGCAGATACATAAAACGGTCAGGCTGGCTGACTTCTTGCTCCCACAGCATAGGCTTGAGGGTACGAAGCTCATTGATTTTCTGCTTGGTCACCGTAATGATAAAATGGCGGCCGAGAAAAATGTTCAAAGCTCGCAAAAATATTTCTTCATCATCAAAACGAATGCTATTTACAACGATAAAATAATGGCTTTCATAAATTTCGATCTTCGGACGTTGTTCCTCTTCACTCAAACAGTCTTCTACTGCAAGATCATGCATGGAAAATAAAGGTTGGAGCACTGCCAAATCATCGACATCGGCATCAATCCAATAAAAACCTTCTGCCGGTGCAGTAAGCGCCATTTCAATTTCTTCGACAGGGGTAAAAACCCCGTTGTTGACCAAACGGATTTTCATATATGTCACTCCTTATGCTCCGTCGTAACGGAAATACGTTTACCTTAAGCATAAGGAATGAACTCAGTTAGCCAGTTAGCCGGTGCGGGTAAGCGTGCATTCTCATCAAAAGCCGGAGGCTTTTGGAGCATGCAGAGCCTGGCGTCCCGTCTTTCGGCAAGCTGAAGTCATTCCTATGCTGTTGTTCAGGGATCGCCGCCTACTCGGACTCGGGTCGCCTTCCATTCCGGATTCACCTCTCAAATGTTCTTTTTTAGATTGCCACAGTATCGCAGGAAACACTCAAATCTGCACTACTGCTCCATATTTTTGCCTAATAGCACTTGTATAGTATAACGCTCGGCCTACGGCCTTTCAAGCGCAAAATCATGGGCTAAATCAACAGTAGTGGCAAGAGCTTCAGCGAAAGGAGGGATATGATTTAACCTATGGAAAAGGTAGACAAAATGTGATTGCAGGGCACAAATTTACAAGTCCCATCTTGACGAAGCCCAGCCGATGCATTAAAGTGAACAACAAGAACTTTGTGAACCCAAAATGAATATAGCGAAATCTTATCAAGAGCAGGTGGAGGGACTAGCCCGATGATACCCGGCAACCGGCGATTTTAATCGCACGGTGCTAATTCTTGCAGGACGCGCGCTTTGTACAAAGAGCGTTGCCCTGACAGATGAGAGAGGCGCATATGGATACAAATATGACCTTTCTCTAACCAGAGAAAGGTCTTTTTATTATATGCCCGGCATCTCAGCAGGACGATTTTCGCAAAACTTACCGAACAAGGAGTGAGTTTACATGCCGATTAAAATTCCAGATACACTACCTGCCAAGGAAGTGCTGGAGGGCGAAAATATTTTCGTAATGGATGAAAGCTTGGCTTATCATCAGGATATTCGTCCGTTGCGCATCGCCATTTTGAATTTGATGCCTACGAAGGAAACAACGGAAACCCAACTATTGCGCCTGGTCGGCAATACGCCGCTGCAAGTGGACGTCACGCTGGTGCACATGAAGTCTCATGTATCCAAAAATACATCGCAAGAATATTTGAATATGTTCTATAAAACGTTTGACGAGATTAAGAACAGTCGTTTTGACGGCATGGTCATTACAGGAGCTCCGGTTGAACAGCTTGAGTTTGAGGATGTGAACTACTGGGAGGAGATCCGGCAAATTTTTGAATGGACGAAAACGAATGTAACTTCGACCATGCACATTTGTTGGGCCTCACAGGCAGGTTTATACCATCATTTCAATGTCCCGAAATACGGGCTCGACTACAAATGCTTTGGCGTATTTCCACACACCGTGATTAAACCTAAAGTAAAATTGCTACGCGGCTTTGATGAACTGTTTTATGCCCCTCACTCCAGACATACGGAGGTTCGGCGGGAAGATATTGATCATATCGCCGAATTAGAAGTTTTATCCGAATCCGAGGAAGCTGGAGTGTACCTCGTAGCCACGCTTGACGGTAAACAAATTTTTGTAACTGGGCATTCTGAATATGACCCGCTTTCATTGAAATGGGAATACGACCGCGATGTGGCCAAAGGAATGGATATTGAAGTTCCCAAAAATTATTTTCCTAATGATGATCCTGAGCGCACACCGCCCTCAATCTGGCGGGCGCATGCCAATTTATTATTCTCGAATTGGCTGAACTATTATGTATACCAAGAGACACCTTACGATATCGGGCCCCAGATTTAAAAAAGGGGCTTGTAGTTTACCCTTGTACAGTACCACCTTGCAGTAGCGCAGCAGTATAGTCTTTGACATCCATTTTTGCAGGATTGGTTATAGCACCCACTATGGAAGTTAACAGGAGGATTCATATGAGTGAGAAACAGTGGAAAATCGAAAGTAGATTGGCACAAATCGGTTCAGTAGAGGAGCCAGTAACCGGGGCTGTTAATTACCCGATTTACCAATCTACGGCGTTCCGCCATCCCCGTCTGGGTCAAAGCACAGGATTTGATTATATTCGGACGATCAATCCCACGCGAAAGGTACTGGAAGAGGCTTCTGCTGCACTTGAATCTGGTGATGCAGGCTTTGCATGCAGCTCAGGTATGGCGGCGCTGCAAACGGTATTTGCATTGTTTGGACAGGGAGATCATCTCATAGTATCGCTGGATCTGTATGGCGGGACATATCGTTTGCTGGAGCGTATTTTATCTAAATTTGGTGTAACAGCCAGTTATGTGGATACGAACGATCTTGAAGCACTCGAACAGTCATGTCGACCGAATACCAAAGCTGTATTCATAGAAACACCTACAAATCCGTTAATGATGATTACTGATATTCGAGCGGTGGCTGAATGGGCATCACAACATCAGCTGCTTACCATTGTAGATAATACGCTGCTAACACCATACTTCCAGCGGCCATTGGAACTCGGCGCGGATATTGTGGTACATAGCGCAACCAAGTATTTGGGCGGACACAACGATGTGCTGGCAGGGTTAATCGTAACCAAAGGCAAAGAGCTATCAGCTGAAATTTCCTTTCTGCACAATTCCATAGGGGCCGTGCTTTCCCCGAGTGACTGCTATCAGTTGATGAAGGGGATGAAGACGTTAGCGCTGCGTATGGATCGACATGAACATAATGCAACAGTGCTGTCTAACTATTTACTGACGCATCCGGCGGTGGCAGAAGTATTCTATCCAGCTCTCGAAGGCCACCCAGGTCGTGAGATTCAAAATAAACAATCCAGCGGAAATACAGGTATCTTCTCCTTTAAAGTAAAGGATGCTCGTTATGTGGAACCTTTGCTTCGTCACATTAAGCTCATTGCGTTTGCGGAAAGTCTCGGCGGTGTGGAATCGTTAATGACCTATCCCGCTGTGCAGACACATGCGGACATACCAGCAGAAATTCGGGATGCAGTCGGGGTAGATGACAGGCTGTTGCGTTTCTCCGTAGGCATTGAGCATACAGACGACCTCATTGAAGATTTGCGTTCGGCGTTGGAAGCGGCACGTCAAGAAGTAGAAGGAGGAGAGCTGCAATGATAGAGGATGCGAGAAGGATCGGGCAGGATTTGAACAAAGAGCGGAAGTTCGCTACCAAGCTGCTGCATTTTGGTTCTGAAATTGACAGCGTTACGGGGGCCTCGAGCGTCCCGATCTATCAAGCTTCTACCTTTCACCATCATGATATTTTTAATCCTCCACAGCATGACTATAGCCGTTCAGGTAATCCGACACGACAAGCTTTGGAGGATTATATCGCTTTATTAGAAGGCGGGGCGTGCGGCTTTGCCTTTGCGTCAGGTATGGCGGCCATCTCCACTACCTTTATGCTCTTATCCGCTGGAGATCATGTCATTGTTTCCGAGGATGTATATGGGGGAACATATCGACTGTTGACCTCCATTTTGAAACGGATGAATATCGAAACGACCTTCGTCGACATGACGGACCTTAACCTTGTGAAAGAGGCGTTACAGGAGAATACAAGGGCTGTATATATGGAAACCCCGTCCAATCCGACACTCAAAATTACCGATGTAGCAGGAATAACCTCTTGGGCACAGGATCACGGACTTTTAACTTTATTGGATAATACTTTTATGACACCTTATTATCAACGTCCGATTGAGCAAGGAGTCGATATTGTATTGCACAGTGCGACCAAGTTTCTGGGCGGACACAGCGATGTGCTGGCAGGACTTGCGGTAGCACGTACCGAATCGCTCGGGAGACAAATCAAGCAGCTCCAAAATGGACTGGGTACCGTGCTGGCTCCGCAGGAGTCATGGTTGCTCATGCGCGGTATGAAGACACTGGAGGCTCGTATGGCTCACAGCGAAAAGAGTGCAGCTAAGCTCGCTAACTGGCTGAACGAGCGCAACGACATTGAGGCAGTATACTACCCGGGTCTGGAAAATCATCCAGGGCGTGAAGTTCATGAGCGTCAATCCAGCGGTTATGGTGCAGTGATATCGTTTGATGTGGGTTCTGGTGAGCGTGCAAAAGAAGTCCTCAGTCGCGTACGTATTCCAATTGTAGCGGTGAGTCTGGGAGCTGTGGAAAGCATCTTGTCGTATCCGGCGATGATGTCACATGCGGCTATGCCCCATAGTGTACGATTGGAGCGCGGGATTACGGACGGACTACTTCGTTTCTCCGTAGGTTTGGAGGATATTGATGACCTGATCAGTGATCTGGATGAGGCGCTGCGATAGAGCGCTAGAGCGTTAGCACATCCGCAGCATCTTTGTCGTTTTCACGCCGGGAGCAAATATGTACAGCACTAAACAGCAAGTTTCCAGTATTTCAGGAGGCTTGCTGTTTTCTATAAGAATGACATGAAGGACAGTGTGAAAAAAGGTACTTTCAGTCTTGTTTTGTTATTTCTTGGCTATACGCAATGTTGAGATAAGCTTGTTTTCCTAGGTGAAAAGCAGAAAGAAGCGGGAATAAGTATGGTCCCTTACCTAAAGATATGTTAGTATTATCATTAGGTTTTACTATGCTAAATAGCACAGACAACATACAAGGCCAGTCATGAACATACATTACGGCAGGGTTCGAACGCAGGTTTGTGAAAGCATTCTCGTTCATAAGTCCTGTCGTTCATTTCGTCGCCCTGTGACAGCGAAGGAGGATACACCATGAGTGTAATCGACCATATTTTAGATAAAGCCCTACGCGGCGAACGCCTGAATTTAGAGGATACCGTTGCTTTGTTCGAATCAGACGAGGTAGAAAAAATAGGTCACGCGGCGAATAAAGTCATGAATCGCATGCACCCCGATCCCATTAAAACCTTCGTCATCGGACGAAATATTAACTATACGAACGTATGTGACGTATACTGTCGCTTCTGCGCTTTTTACCGTAGACCGGGTTCCGATGAAGGTTATGTTTTGCCGGATGAGGTGATCTTTCAGAAGATCAAGGAAACGCAGGAGGTAGGTGGCACCGAAATTCTAATGCAAGGCGGTGTGAATCCAAATCTGCCGTTCAGTTATTATACGGATTTGCTGAAAGCTATTAAGGAGCGTTTTCCCGATATTACGATGCACTCCTTCTCGCCAGCTGAAATTCACAAAATGAAGGAAAAATCCGGTCTATCCATGGAAGATACGATTCGAGCCATTCATGAAGCTGGATTGGATTCGCTTCCGGGTGGAGGCGGAGAAATTTTGGATGACCGCACACGCCGCAAAATTAGCCGTCTCAAAGGCTCTTGGCGTGATTGGATGGATGTCATGCAAACGGCTCACAAGGTTGGGATGAACACAACCGCTACGATGGTTATCGGCTTTGGTGAGTTGATGGAGGAGCGTGCGCTGCATTTGTTGCGGGTTCGTGATGCTCAGGACGAATGCATTGAAAACAAATATAATTCTGAAGGATTTTTGGCCTTTATTCCTTGGACCTTCCAGCCAGACAACACCAATCTGAAGAAGGAACGCCAGACGCCAGAAGAATATCTGAAGACCGTTGCGATCAGTCGTCTTGTATTGGATAACATTAAGCATATTCAATCCTCATGGGTAACTATGGGACCTGAAATCGGTAAAAAATCGTTATACTACGGTTGCGATGATTTTGGCAGCACCATGATTGAGGAAAACGTAGTTTCCGCTGCAGGCGCAACATATAAGGTAAACATCGAATCCATTTTACAGTTGATCCGCGAGACGGGTCACATTCCGGCACAGCGCAATACCCGTTATGATATTATTCGTACTTTTGACAGTGCCAGCAGTATTGAACATGATTTTATCATGCAAAATTAATATCCGTTAATATATTGTTAATTACAAAACGCTTATCCATCACTAATCTATGTATAAGGATTAGTGTAGATAAGCGTTTTTTGATGTGTTACTTTGCTATGTTTTCCATCGTTTCATATACATGATCTCAGCCTGCGGGTCAGCCATTTGGATGACTGCCTTAAAACGCTGCAAATCCAACAGTTGAACGCTGTAAACGATGACCATTTGTTCTTTTTTATCCTCAGATTCGCTTTTAATCTTACCCTCTATCTGTGCAGAGCCTCCAACAGGTGTGCTGTGTATACGCAGCCTGCGATATATGGCATCCTCGACGGTTTGCTGTTTCTTGCTGACAACACAAACCATACGCGTCAGACCGGTAAACATCAGCCGGGTCGTTTCATAGGCGGCGAGGCAGGATAAGGCTGAATAGAGAGCTGGCTCCCAGCCTAGCACAAAGCCGGCGGTAATGAGCAGCAGACCATTACACAGCATAACAATCTGTATTAATGGAATCTTACGGTGTGTTAGCAACAATGTGGATGGACGGCCATCGTCAGATTCGTTAAGTCCTAGTGAATCGAGCAGACCACCATGACGAGCTGCCAGCCCTGCGCCAAGACCGATACAGACTCCGCCGCCCAAAGCGCATACGACCGGATGGCCACTCACTGCCGGAAAAGGCGAAAGAATAATGGCTGAGCCCGAAAAGGCGAACAAGCCGGGTAGTGCTCGAAGCAGCATGGGTTTGTGAGTAGACAGAGAATACAGCAACATGAGTGGCAAGTTCAAAACGAATAGCAGTAACCCAAAATGCTCCTGTGTATAAAGCGACATCAGTCTGGAGATCCCCGTGACGCCTCCAGCGATCATATCATGCGGATGTAAAAACAATTCCAGACCGACGGATGCTGTAATTCCACCAATCACCGTATAAAAGACAGGGAACCTGCTCGCATCTCCTGAAGCGGACTTCACAAGCCGCCTCATAGAGTTTCGGCATGTTTTACAGCGTGCGGCATAGCCTTCCCTCCTATGGATTGTCGTATCCAGCTTTTGCAGTTATGCCGAGTTACTTTCTTCCTTTCGTAGGCGGGGGTCCTTGAACTTAAATATTTTGTTTAACATATTAAAGATAGGTTTTGACTGCTTTGTCAGAAGTGGTCCAAGAATCGCCAGTATGAGTACATAGATAGCTGCAAAGGGTTGAACAATATCAAGCAAACCGCCTTCCTTGCCCAAGTTGGCCATGATAATCGAAAATTCACCTCGTGCCACAATGGTCAGACCGATATTTGCTGACGCTTTGGGAGATAAGGAGGCCGTACGCCCAGCCAGCATTCCTGCCCAAATGTTACCAAACAACGTTAGGACGACTGCTGCCAGTGCAAGCCATATCGCGTTTCCTCCCAGGGACAGTGGATCGATGGATAGTCCAAAGCTGAAGAAAAACAGGGCACCGAAGAAATCGCGGAAAGGAACAATTAAATGCTCGATTCGTTTGGCATGTTCCGTTTCGGCCAGTACCAGACCGACCAACAGGGCGCCGATAGCTTCCGCCACATGAATCGTTTCCGAAAAACCAGCCACCAGAAACAGAGAGCCAAAAACAACAAGTCCGAATACCTCATTGGAGCGAATACGGAGAATCCGATTTAACAGAGGGACGGCCTTACGGCCGATAATAATGACTGCAAGCATAAAGCCAAGCGCGATTAGCGCTGATAGCAGCACACCCCCGAGCGAGGATGAATCACTAAGAACCAATCCGGAGAGGATGGAGATGTATACGGCGAGGAAAACATCCTCGAACATAATAATGCCCAAAATCATTTCTGTTTCTGCATTGGCAGTCCGCTTGAGATCTACCAGCACCTTCGCAGCAATAGCACTGGATGATATTGTTGTAATTCCGGCGATAACCAGTGTCTCTGCTACAGGAAAGCCGCTCAGGAAGCCAAGAGCCAGCCCCAGTGTAAAATTGATGCCAATATAAATGGTGCCGCCCACGGCAATGGAACGGCCTGATTTAATTAACCGACCTACTGAGAACTCGAGACCCAAGTAGAAGAGAAGAAACAGCACTCCGATTCTTCCCATAAAATCAATAAATGGGGCGCTTTCGATAAAGCGAAAATCAAAATGCCATAGCTCCATCGCATGCGGCCCAACTGCCATTCCGATCAGGATATAAAAAGGGATGACCGAGAAGCGCAGTTTGGAGGAAATAAGTCCAGCTGCAGCGATGAGAGCAATTGCCAATCCAACCTCAAATACCAGATGATCCATCCAATCACCCGCTTCCGTTCATAAGGATTTGTTTAAAGCGTTTTTGCTGATCGCGTTCCCCAACAACGACTACAGTGGCATCATCGTTAATAATCACTTCAGGACCAGGATTTACATATTTCATTCCTTTTTTCTCCACAATGGCAATAACAGTGGCTCCCGAATTTTGCCTTACATCCAGCTCACCGATGGATTTGCCGACACTTGCATAGTGGGATTCCACTCTATACCATTCGATAATAAAATCATCAAACGTCATTTCTACACTTTCAAGCTGTTTGGGCTTATATGTCATACCCCCGATGATGGAGGCTACCAATCGCGCTTCCTGATCATTCAGGGTTGTCATAGAAATACTTTGTTCCAGATCCTCGTAATCAAAGTGATACAACTCGCGCCTGCCATCATCATGAATAATAATGACAATTCGGTCGCCACTCTCTGCATCTATTCGATACTTAATCCCGATTCCTGGCAAAATAGACTCTCGAATATCCATTTGTAAAGCCTCCTGTACGATACGTTATTTAAATGAATGGTATGGGAAATAAATCACATACTTTGGGAGTGACATGGAAACTTTCTTTTTGTATTAAATTTTATGAATTAACGTAAAAAACCTGGTACATACACTTACGTATTACAATTATTGGAAAATATTAACAAATAGACATGCAAATGTGGTGATGTGCAAGCAAAGGGAGGTTAAGCCACATAACTAGAGGTGAATTTGATGGGGAACAAGTACAATTGCTTCTTTAGTTTGCAAATGACAGGAATAAAAGGCAGACGTAGTTTAGGGATGCTCAATAGCAGCACAAGCGCTATCAAAATGACAAAGGGAAGTGATTTGGCCGCAGCGATCACCAGATGAAGTAAAGGGGAGGATTTGCGTATAGCTGGTTTGGAATGGTGCTCCAGACTGTGAGAATCTGTTTCTAACGAGGAAACATCAGCATGAGGCACAACAGAAGATCCCACAGTAAACTGAAGGGATTGAGTGGTGTCTTCCGCATGAAACGTCACAGGAAGGGACAAAATCTGAACGAGGCTCAATATGACGATCATGAATGTACGCAGCATGTTCAGCATCGTTAACATCTTATCTCCTCCCTCTTGTGAAAAATTCATATTACTATAACCTTAACATACCCCACCCTAAATATTCAAACGTCTTTCGTTATTTTCCATATCACAGTAATTGTTTATAACACGCCAACCGGCTTTTTGAAACTTGATCATCCTCTTTTGGATATGTCTTTCTGTTTCCAGTCGTTCACTTCGTATAACCCTTTAGAGGCCGCCATATACTGAAAGCAGTGATCGAAAGGAGTGAGCCAATGGAACTGTTTACAGTGTGGACCAATACAGACGGAGATCAGGAAACCGACCGGTTTTATGAAGTGGTCAAAAGTAGAACAAAGGGACTACATATGTCACGGCGCGGATTTCGATTCACTTTCAGACAGCTGGACAACAAAGTGGCATGGACCTGCAAGGGCACAGAAAGCAATTCGGCGTTTGAAAGCTTTCTCCCCTGTGTATACAGCATCATGTCTTCGGCAATAGCGGATTATATTATCGAAGTCAAGGAGTGGGGATTGCTCAATCTCATTCTCACCAAAGCCTGTTCGCTGCTGGAGAAAGAGGATACAGAGCAAATTCGCAGTATGATTCGTTCACTGTTAAACGATGATGGCCCGAGAGGCCGTTTGAAGCGTCATGGTAAGCTGACCACTCTCCTGGAGAAGGATTTTAAGGAGCTTCATGTGATCAATTTGGAAGGACTGATTCAATTTAGGCTCCATGCGTATAAAAAAGAGCTTGAAGAAATCGTCGACTATGCCATGGAAGAATTCTGGGCAGATCGGCAATACGAAGAATTTATGGGGCTGCTTAAATATTTTGTTTTTTTTCAGGAAAGCAAAGTTCCGCTCGTACACGTACTTCACCAAGGCGGACATAATTTTACGATTCTGGATAGTGCCATGGTACCCATACCGACTCCTGATGCAGATGACATCATTGTCGAGATGCCAGGCATTGAACTAGAAATGGAGGTCGAAGATCGAATCGTAAGCACCCTTATTTCGATTTCTCCTGCTTCCATTATATTGCACACAGACGATGAGCACACCCCCATAGTGCGGACACTCCTGCATATTTTTGAAGATAAAGTGAAGCTGAGCAGACTTTATCCAGGTCAGGATGTTCAAAAATAATAATCTTTTCGTATAAACCAATGGATTTCTGGAAAGCCTTTGCCTCAAGGGGAGGTTTTTTATGAGATCCATGTTGGTATGGAAACGGATTTTGGGAACCGTGTTAATTGCAACCTGTCTGGTATTGCCCGGCAATGAAGTTTACGGTCACAAAGAACCGGTCCAGCATAAAAAATGGCAGTCCGCACCTGTTTTGGCTCCACGCGAGGAGCAGGTTATTACGACCATGACGGTCACGGCAACAGGATATACAGCAGGCTATGAATCGACTGGCAAACGGCCAAGTCATCCCGGCTACGGTATTACGTATTCCGGTGTAAAAGTGCGTCGTGACAAGAACACTCTGTCTACGATTGCGGCTGATCCCAAAACGTTTCCTTTGGGGAGCATATTGTACATTCCAGGTTATGGATACGGGATTGTAGCAGATACAGGTTCTGCGATTAAGGGCAATAAAATTGACTTGTATTTTAAAACAACCCGGCAGGTGTATTCTGAATGGGGCAAGAAAGATGTGGATGTTCAAATTATAAAAAAAGGGAACGGAAAATGTACGGAAAAGATGGTAAAATCGCTCCAAAAAGCGATAGAAACGCATAAAACCATTCCGAGTGCGACACTGGATGCTTCCATATAATCCTTGAATATTGTTTTTTCCAACATCACATACTATGTTGCGGGATAAGCTTATCCCACAAA
Source organism: Paenibacillus sp. SER-28 (assembly GCF_052906305.1). Lineage (NCBI taxonomy): Bacteria > Bacillati > Bacillota > Bacilli > Caryophanales > Paenibacillaceae > Paenibacillus > Paenibacillus sp. SER-28. Next base: position 531,052 of record NZ_JBRECM010000001.1, read on the forward strand.
ACATACTGGGAGGTTGAGAATTATGCCAAATCAAGGCGGAAGTTCTTTCACGAACAACTTCAAGGCAAGCACAGGAAATCAGTTCAAAGCGGAATTTGCACAAGACAATACGGTAGGTGTCGTTTCACAAAAGGTAAAGCAGTCTGAACAAAATAAAATTCAAGACAACTTCCAGACACCAAATGAGAAGTATGATGAAGAATTTGCAACAGATCAAGGCGGTACAGGTGCAGTAGCGCAAAAAGTTCAAAACTCCAGTCGCAACAAAATTCAAAACAATGCTCAAACACCGAACGAAAAGTTCGACGAAAACTTTAACACGAAATAAAAAAGCATATACAATCGATAATGCTCCGGATTATATCCGGGGCATTTCGTTTTAAGTGAAAGTGATTAGGTACAATAGGTCTAAGGTTTTATCTCCTTTTTAATTTTTTTTAAGGTGGAATTAAGGTTTAAAGCGCAAAATAAAGTCAGTTAAACAACACCACCTTGAAGCATAGGGTTTGGGAGGAGATATACAATGGACGAATTTAAAAATAATAACTCCGGACGCCGGAACGACAACGATCAGGTTGATACCGATAACGCAACTCGGCAAAACGATTCGAACGGTTCCTCATATTATTATTCTTACGGCCCTTTTTCTTCAGTTCAATCGGACGGACAACGTAAGGAAGGGCAGCCGGTGGAAAAGGATGTTGAGATTACGCCACCGCAGGCAGTGAGACCTCTTCCTCCCTCTTACCATCGGGCTATGCCTGAGCAACAGGATGGTTCGGGTCGGAATGGTGGCAACTGGCAATTCAAACCGAATAAGCCCAAGTCGCAGGTGAAAACAATATTCTTATCTTTTTTGGCCGGGATGCTGGTCATTACGGTATTGATGTATACAGCTGACCGAACAAATATGTTCACACCCGAGACGGCGTTGACTTCGGCGGCAGCTGAAAGCGGAGAAACGACTAATTCAGGAACCACCAGCTCGACTCCAAGCGCAGTTCCGGCTGTGATGCCTTCAGGTACCGCTGATGTTCAATCTGTTGTGGCAAAGGCTGGGCCGGCAGTCGTTAAAATCGAAACGCTTGCCAAACAAACCAGTGGTAGCAGTGGCAGACAAAGCAGCCCTTATTACAATGACCCGCTGTATCAATACTTTTTCGGTAATCAGTATGGTGACAGTGGCAGCAGCGGTAACAGTAATGAAAATGAAGGTAGCAACAGCGGGCAGCTGACTCCGCTTGGTATTGGTTCTGGTTTTATTTTTGATAAATCGGGTTACGTCCTAACCAACAACCATGTTGTTGAAGGCGCGAGTGTGGTTCAGGTTACAGTAGAGGGAACTAATAAGCCTTATGAAGCCAAAGTCTTGGGCAAAAATGCTGATCTTGATTTGGCGGTACTTAAAATTGAAGGCAAAAACAACTTTCCGACAGTAATTTTGGGTGACTCCGATAACGCTAAAGTCGGCGAATGGATGGTCGCAATCGGCAACCCTGAAGGCTTTGAACATTCGGTAACAGCCGGGGTGCTAAGTGCGAAAGAACGTACGATCACCATTAATAGTGAATCGACTGGAAAACCGACGCAATACAAGCATCTCATTCAGACGGATGCGTCCATTAACCCTGGTAACTCTGGCGGACCGCTATTAAATCTGCAAGGGCAGGTTATCGGTATGAACGTAGCTGTTAGTGCAGACGCACAGGGGATCGGGTTTGCGATTCCGTCCAATACGATTTTGGAAGTCGTCGATAAGCTGAAAAATAACCAGCCTATCCCGAAAGAACCTGTACCTTTCATTGGTGCAAGTCTGTTAAATTTGAGTCCTGAAGTAGCCAAAGAACTGGGTACATCTCTGACCGAAGGCTCGGTTGTACGGGATATTATATACAAATCACCAGCTTATCAGGCCGATCTGCGTCCTTACGATGTGATTATCGGAGCGAATGGCACGCCTTATAGCACATCACAAGAGCTGATCCAGTTCATTCAAAAACAAAAAGTGGGTACAGCGCTGACACTTAACATCGAACGAGCTGGGCAGAAAAAAGATGTTCAGCTGAAAATTGGCAACAAAAATGACTTTAGCTCGACGCTTCAGCAATAGATGAAAACTCTTCAAAAATGAACAAGTGCACGTAAGAAACGGAAGGAAGATCCCTTCCGTTTCTTTCTGTATGAAGCAGCCAGATGCTACACGCGTCTACTCCTGCTACAATAGAAGGAAAAGAAGAGATAAAGGAGTTCGATCGTGTATGCGTTCTACTATTCTAATCATTGATGACGATGAAAAAATTGTTTCCATGCTGCGCAGAGGGCTGGCATTTGAAGGCTATGAAGTGCTGACAGCCGCCAATGGAGCAGAAGGATTAAATAAAATGTTGACAGCTGAGCCTGATGTGGTCGTGCTAGATGTAATGATGCCGCAGGTCGATGGTTTTGAGGTATGTCGTCGTATGCGGGAGGGTGGAAGTACAGTACCTGTCCTGATGCTTACAGCCAAGGATGAGGTTGAGAATCGGGTTAAGGGCTTGGATCTAGGGGCCGATGATTATCTCGTCAAGCCGTTCGCTCTAGAGGAGCTGCTGGCGCGAGTGCGAGCGCTTTTGCGGCGTAAAACCGAACAACAGGACAATAACGGAAATCGGCTTACCTTCGAGGATTTACAACTGGATAACGAATCCCGCGAAGTGGTTCGTGGCGGCAAACGTTTGGAACTGACGGCCAAAGAATTTGAACTGCTCCATTTGTTCATGCAAAACCCGAAGCGTGTTCTGTCGCGTGATCTGATTATGGACAAAATTTGGGGCTATGACTATAGCGGAGAATCGAATGTGCTGGAAGTATATATTGCCATGCTACGACAAAAAACGGAGCAGGATGGCGGTAAACGACTCATTCGTACAATTCGGGGAGCTGGCTATATTTTAAGAGGTGATATGTAATATGTCTATTCGGTGGCGGCTGACGGCCTGGTATTCGAGCATCTTGGCTATAGTACTAGTCATTTTTGGTCTGGTTACTTACGGACTAGTATATTACTACACATATAATGAAGTGAAAAGTCAGCTTATGACTCAGGCGCCACAGATTAACAAGCAATTACGCCTTATTATAAAAGGGGGATTGTTTGAAGTCCCCAACCTGGATTTGGGATTAGAGCAGGGACGTGGAATAGATGACTCACAGCTCTATGTACAAATTTACAATTATACGTCTGGTGTAACGAAAACGACCCAAAATATGAAAGACCTCAGTATCACCTTCCCTGTTCCATCTACAGCGGCAGGAGCAGTTCAAAATGAGGGAATTCGACGTGTGAACGTCAATGGGGATTCCTTTATGATTATTCAACAGCCGATCAAATCCGAGGAGCTGGGCTTGGTGGTCGGGCTGCTACAGGTAGGACAATTCACGGGCTCTCAGGACCGACTCATGAACAGGTTACAAAATGTGCTTGTATACGGCTCGTTGTTTGCATTACTCGCTGCTGCGACTTCAGGTCTCTTTCTGGCTCGCAAGTCTATGAAGCCGCTGGTCAAGGTCATTGAGGGGGCTAATCAGATTCAATCCAGTAATGATTTGAGTGTTCGGATTGAATATGACGGACCACATGATGAAATTGGCCAATTAATCGGGACGGTTAACAACATGCTGGGGCGCACAGAGGTGTTTTACAAGGAGCTGGAAGATGCGTACGGTGCACAGCGCCGTTTTGTGGCTGATGCTTCCCATGAGCTTCGTACGCCGCTAACGACGATCCGTGGCAACGTTGATTTTTTGCTCAAAATGTGGACTACCGAACCAGGAGAGCGACCGAATATGGATGAAGAGATGATTCGCGAGCTTTCTATGGAGGCATTAAATGACATGGCGGATGAAGGCAAACGGATGAGCCGTTTAGTGAGTGATATGTTGTCACTCGCGAGAGCGGACACAGGGAAAACGTTCGATAAGACTCCCGTTGCGCTGGAACCACTTGTAAGTGAGGTTGCCCGTCGTGCTCAGTTTTTAGAGCGAACGGCCGAATGGAATGTGGGAGATTTTTCATTGCTGAATGGTATTTATATGGATGGCAGCAAGGATTATTTGCAGCAAATGCTATTCATTTTCATTGATAATGCATTCAAATACACACCTGAGGGCACAGTCCGATTTGATGCCATTGTTTATCAAGGACAGGTGGGCCTACGGATCAGTGATACGGGCATTGGAATGGACAAGAGTGAGGTTCCCTTTATTTTTGACCGCTTTTACCGGGCAGATGAATCACGCGGGGTGACAGAGGGAATTGGGTTGGGGCTATCTATTGCCAAGTGGATTATTGATGAACATCACGGGTCTGTGGAAGTGGTTACGCGCCAAGGAGAAGGAACGACATTTGTCATCTGGCTTCCGGTCAGCTTTTCCGCGCCTTTGGAATAGGCTATAATAGGAAGGCAACTACATCATAGAATTGGCCGGTAAAGGCTAGGATGCCCACAGCTACCGAGTTATCGGAGCTGTATACTGTGTCGAAGAAAGCGGGGGCTCATTTTGGAAGTACTCAGAATTTCGCCCCGGGGTTACTGCTACGGCGTAGTCGATGCCATGGTATTGGCTCGTCAGGCAGCCAGAAATCTGGACTTACCCCGGCCTATTTATATATTGGGCATGATTGTGCATAACAGTCATGTCACCAATTCCTTTGAAGACGAAGGGATTATTACACTGGACGGCCCGAACCGCATGGAGATTTTAAGCCAGGTAGAGAGCGGCACTGTTATCTTCACTGCTCATGGCGTATCACCAGAGGTTCGCAAGCTGGCACGAGACAAGGGGCTGACTACGGTAGACGCGACTTGCCCTGACGTCACAAAGACGCATGATCTGATTCGGGAGAAGTCTGCCGAAGGCTATCAGATTGTTTATATTGGCAAAAAGAATCATCCAGAGCCAGAAGGAGCTATCGGTATTGCTCCTGATCATGTTCATCTGATTGAAAAAGAAGAAGAGATTGACAGTCTTACGTTGCCAGCTGGCAAAATTCTTATCACGAATCAGACGACCATGAGCCAATGGGACATCAAGCACATTATGAAAAAGCTGCTGGAGAAGTTCCCGGGTGCTGAGATACACAATGAAATCTGTTTGGCGACGCAGGTACGTCAGGAAGCGGTAGCTGAGCAGGCTGGACAGGCGGATCTGGTGATCGTTGTCGGTGATCCGCGCAGTAACAATTCAAACCGATTGGCTCAGGTTTCGGAGGAGATTGCTGGTACAACAGCTTATCGTATTTCTGATGTAACCGAGCTGAAGAGAGAGTGGCTTGAAGGTGTAGCCAAAGTGGCTGTGACTTCTGGGGCTTCAACGCCGACACTGATTACCAAAGAGGTTATTACGTATTTGGAGCAGTATGACGCGGCTAACCCGGATACGTGGGAGATTCAGCGAACCATAGATATGAAAAAACTGCTGCCTCCTGTACGAGAGAAGTCAAAAACAACGAAATAGTATGTGATTGATTACAGCCGTTATTTGGATACAACCATCCGGATAGCGGCTTTTTAAATTGTTTTAATTTGTAGATATTATCCGGTTAGCTTCATTAAGTTAGAATATTGAATAAATCGGGATAATTAAGCCTTGACGAGTATAGCTAAAACAGGTATAGTTGCTTTAACGAATAAAAGCTTAAAAGCGAACAAGCGTCTAAGTGCCATAATATTAACCTATATGTTGGTTTATAAAATATGTTTCATAGAGAGGAAGAAAAAAATGATCGTTATCGCTGGTGTTCAAACACCTGAAGAGCATATTCAAGCTATTGTTGAAGTTATTGAGAAAGAAGGATTGCAGGCTCATGTATCAAGGGGATCGGATCGCACGATCATCGGACTGATCGGTAGCGTAGAACCCAAGCTGGCTGAACATCTGCGTCAAATGAAAGGCGTAGAAAATGTGGTTAAAATATCGAAGTCCTATAAATTGGCCAGCCGTGATTTTCATCCGGAAAATACGGTTATCTCTATTAAAGATGTAAATATCGGCGGGGGCGAGCTTGTCATTATGGGTGGACCATGTGCTGTTGAGTCTGCTGCACAGATAGATGAAATTGCCGGATTGGTCAAAGCTGCAGGCGCGCAAGTTCTCCGTGGGGGGGCTTTTAAGCCGCGTACAGGGCCATACAGCTTCCAAGGAACGGGTGTAGAAGGTTTAATCATGATGGCTGAGGCGGGGCAAAAGCACGATCTCTTGACCATCACAGAGGTCATGACACCTGAATACGTAGACATCTGCGCGGAATACGCCGATATTCTGCAAGTAGGAACACGTAATATGCAAAACTTTGATTTGCTGCGCAAGCTGGGTACTTGCGGCAAGCCAGTATTGCTCAAGCGCGGTTTCAGCTCGACCTATGATGAGTTCTTGAATGCTGCTGAGTACATCTTGGCAGGCGGCAATCCGAATGTTATGTTGTGTGAGCGCGGTATTCGTACATTCGAAACCTACACTAGAAATACGCTCGACTTGTCCGCGATCCCTGTTTTGCAACAGTTGAGCCATTTGCCGGTCATTTCCGATCCTAGCCATGGCACAGGTAGACGTGAACTGGTTGTTCCTATGACGAAGGCTTCGGTAGCTGCCGGAGCGGATGGTTTAATTATTGAGATGCATACAGACCCTGACAACTCGATGACGGGTGACGGCGTACAATCCCTGTTCCCAGATCAATTTTCAGATTTGCTAAAAGATTTGGAAATATTGGCTCCTGCTGTGGGGAAAACATTTCACACGCCTACTACCATTGCTTAAAACCAATATTCAACATTAATGCATAAAAGTTTTGCTGCAACGCAGTAATTAGATTTAAATTGCCTAAAAGCCCGATGTTTCGGGCTTTTTGTGCTATTCAAATGTTATCAAGGGCGTAAGCATATCTAACATTAGTTTAAAAAATACCTTACATAGCTATTGACCCGTGTCATGTTTGAGATTTATAATGACGACAGAAAAAAACATTCGATCATGAACATTTCAGGGTTGTATAAGACTTAATGTTCGGAAAAATTGGGAGGAAGAAGACATGTCCGTTGAAAACGTATTGAAAACAATTCAGGAAAATAATATTGAGTGGGTAGATTTTCGTTTTGTAGATTTGTCTGGTCGTGCTCACCATATTTCATTGCCAGCTTCCGAAGTAGATGAAGAGACATTTGTTAACGGTGTTGCTTTCGACGGTTCTTCCATTCCCGGCTATCGTGGCATTGAGGAATCCGACATGGTTATGCTGCCCGATCCAGAAGCGGTTTTTATCGACCCTTTCACTCAGCATCCTACACTGAATATCCTGTGTGACATTGCTACGCCAGACGGCGAAAAATACGACCGCGATCCTCGCGGCATCGCAAAAAAAGCTGAGGCATTTCTGCAATCGGCAGGAGTGGGCACAGCAGCATTTTTTGCACCTGAGTCCGAGTTTTTCATCTTTGATGATGTACGCTACGAAAGCGGCATGAACAGCTCCTCCTTCTTCGTAGATTCCGAGGAAGCAGCTTGGAACACGAACCGTAAGGAAGAAGGCGGTAACCTGGGCTTTAAAGTGGGGGTGAAGGGCGGATATGTACCTGTAGCGCCAGTAGACACCCAACAAGATATCCGTAGTGAAATGTGCCGTTTGCTTGAAGAAGCAGGTCTGAGAATTGAGCGCCATCACCATGAGGTAGCTACGGCAGGCCAAGCGGAAATCAACTTCCGTTTTGATACACTCAAGAAAACAGCAGACAACCTGCTCGTTTATAAATACATTGTACACAACACAGCTCGTCAATATGGTAAAGTGGCAACATTCATGCCGAAACCGATTTTTGGGGATAACGGAAGCGGTATGCACGTTCACCAATCTATTTTCGATGGCGACACTCCTTTGTTCTACGAAAAAGGTGGTTATGCTAATCTGAGCGAAATGGCTCTTCATTACATTGGCGGTATTCTGTACCACGCACCTGCGTTGATCGCTTTGACCAACCCAAGCACCAACTCGTTCAAACGTCTCGTTCCTGGCTACGAAGCACCAGTTAACCTGGTATTCTCCAAAGGTAACCGTTCTGCGGCTGTACGTATTCCAGTAGCAGCTGTTACTCCAAAAGGCTGTCGGATCGAGTTCCGTACACCGGACTCCACAGCTAACCCTTACCTTGCCTTCTCAGCAATGCTGATGGCGGGTCTGGATGGCATCAAGCGCAAACTGAACCCAATCGAATTGGGATATGGTCCACTTGACAGCAACATCTACGAGCTGTCTGACGCTGAAAAAGGTAAAATCCGTAGCGTACCTGGCTCATTGGATGAGGCTCTGGACGCTCTGGAAGCTGACTACGAATTCTTGACTGAAGGCGGCGTATTTACGAAGGACTTTATTGATAACTATGTAGAGCTCAAACGTTCTGAAGCTAAATCGGTGAATATCCGTGTTCATCCACACGAATACAGCCTGTATTTTGACTGCTAATAAGTCGATAGCATAGCTGCTTTGAATAACAAGCATTAGCTTACGGGTAACAGTTGTTATTCAAAATAGGTCTCCGGTCTTATGCCGGGGACCTTTTAATATTAAAGTGAAAATCACAGAATAAAGATGTTAAATATATTGACATTCACAACTCTGTCACATCATAAATGAAATTGAAAACATTTTTATACAAGTCTTGAACGCATTTATGAATACTGCTATCATAGCGATAATATCCACACCAGAGTAGAGAAGGGATGGGAATTTGTTGAGTAAGAGAGCCTACAATTTTAATGCAGGACCAGCGGCATTGCCGCTTAAAGTACTAGAACGTGTACAAGCTGAATTCGTAGATTTCCAGGGAACAGGGATGTCGATCATGGAAATGTCTCACCGTGGAGCTGTGTATGAATCTGTTCATAATGAGGCGCAGGAACGCCTGTTATCTCTGCTGGGCAATCCACAAGGCTACAAGGTGTTATTCCTACAAGGTGGTGCAAGTACGCAGTTTGCGATGCTGCCTTTAAATTTCTTGCGCGAAGGACAGACTGGGAGCTATGTAATGACAGGTAGCTGGTCGGACAAGGCATATAAAGAAGCCAAGCTACTGGGCAAGGCTCATGTTGCTGCATCCTCCGCTGATGAGAAGTACATGCGTCTTCCGAATGTGGATTCCTTGGACTTGCCTGAGAATACTGCTTATGTGCATATGACGTCCAACGAAACGATTGAAGGTACACAATTTAAGCAATTCCCGGATACGGGTTCCGTACCCTTGATTGTGGACATGTCCAGTGATATTTTTTGCAAGCCTTTTGATGTTACTCAATTTGGATTGATTTATGCTGGCGCACAAAAAAATCTGGGACCTTCTGGTGTGACGGTCGTGATTGCCCGTGAAGAGTTGCTGACTTCCTCACCGGACAATATTCCTACGATGTTGCGTTATAGCACATATGAAAAAAATAACTCTCTCTACAATACTCCCCCATCCTTTGCCATATACATGGTGAATGAAGTGCTGAAATGGATTCAGGAAGAAGGCGGTTTGGAAGGCATTGAGCGTGTGAACCAGCAGAAAGCTGCTTTGCTATACGACCGTATTGACAGTAGCGAAGGCTTCTATCGTGGTTGTGTGGACAGCGCTGATCGCTCTATCATGAATGTAACCTTCCGCCTCGCGAATGAGGATCTGGAAAAACAATTTATTAAGGAATCCGAACAGGCCGGATTTATCGGACTGAAGGGACATCGCAGTGTAGGAGGGCTTCGCGCCTCGATCTACAATGCTGTTCCACTGGAGAACTGTCAAGCATTAGCCGAGTTTATGGACGGATTCAAGCAACGTAACAGTTGATTACACGGACATATATTTCGATACACGATATTTGAAATCGAAAATGTAAATGTAGAGCCTTCCCTGAATGTGTATAGGGGAAGGCTTTTAGTGGTGTGGGTTGAAATTTTTGTCGTTTGATGTTCATATCTGTCTGATTTTGTTAAAATAAAAGAATGTGTATGTTTTCAATGTATACACTTTGGTTAAACTGTAGGTTATTTGTCTGATGAATTTAAAATGAAGGGAACGAAACGTGATGCCATTACATATTGTGCTTGTCGAGCCGGAAATCCCGGCTAACACAGGGAATATTGCTAGAACGTGTGCTGCAACCGGAACTCATCTACATCTGGTAAAGCCACTGGGCTTCCGTACCGACGATGCCACGTTAAAACGGGCCGGACTTGATTATTGGTATGCTGTCCACATTGAATATCATGAGTCTTTTGCTGAAGTGCAGGAGAAATATCAGGAAGGTCGCTTTTTTTATGCGACGACCAAAGCGAATCAGCGATATAGTGATATTGCATTTCAGGATGGAGACTTCTTGGTATTTGGTAAAGAAACGAAAGGTTTGCCGCCAGAGCTGCTAGCTGCTAATCCAAATACATGCATCAAGATGCCTATGTCAGATAAAGTAAGATCTCTAAACTTGTCGAATTCCGCTGCGATTATCGTATATGAAGCGTTGAGACAAATGGATTTTCCAGGTTTATCGTAAAGAACATCGAGTGAACAAGTATAAATGCGAATAAAGAACCAGGACCTTAGTTGGTAATAAAAGTTTCACCTATATTGCTCAAATCTATATGATAGTGGAACTTAAATAAAGGTTGTACGGTCAAAAATTTGCGAAATTTCTCAGCGAGGGCTAATGATAATTGGCTTTCCGGTCGATAAAAATATTATAGACATTCTGTACCATACTTTGATATGGTTCATGATTTTATGAAAAAATGTAATAAAATTTCCTGTGATCAGCAGGATTCGACAAAAAGACAGCGAATACTACATAAAGAATAGTGTCTTTGTACCTAGTTTTTCGCATGGAAAGAAAATTGTAAGTTATTACTTAATAGGAGAGGTGTACGATCACGATGAAACCTGCCGGTGTGGTACGTAAAGTTGATCAGCTGGGAAGAATAGTTTTGCCTAAGTCACTGCGTAAAAGATATCAAATGAATGAGGGAGATCCTGTCGAAATTTTGGTTCAGGGTGACCACATTATTTTGGAGCGTTATCGTCCAAAATGTGTATTCTGCGGGTCAGTAGAACAAGTGAACGATTTCAAAGACCGTTATATTTGTGCTCAATGCCTGACAGAAATGACACAGTATTCCTCCTAAATGAGGCAAAAGCATCACGACATTCGTTCGTGATGCTTTTTTTCGGATAGAGCCGTACGTCGGCAAGCATATTTAATTTGTTAGCAGACTACACATAGCTATTTATAGAACAAAAAATGAGTAGGGACTGGACGCAAATTACCATCTGACGGTTTGTTTACGACTCGACCGTTAAGTATAAGCGACGAGGAACCGCCTCCGTCCAAATTATAGGCATCTTGAACACCTAGATTGTACATTTTTCCTTGCAGTTCTTCGAGCGTCGCGCCCGAACCCCCGCTTTCATTGTAGCCGTCTACGACAATAATGAGTAACTGATCATCTTTATAGTTGCCAATGACCGTACGTGGGGCCCGCTTGGGGGAGACTTTCCATTTGTCAGGAATAGGCATTTTTTGTCCTCTTTGCAGCAGGACGGGAACGAAGGTAGCACCAAAGGCAGGCTTTAAGCTGTCAAGAGCACCTTGACTGTAAAATTTGCCACCGATAAGCTTGCCATCGTTACTCAGTCCGACGAAGGACAAATCCTTAAAACTGGACTGAAAGCCAGTAAGGTAGTGGCCGTTCAAGACAGTAGTGCTTAATGGATAGCGTTTGCCGTCTCCATCCGCAAAGCCGCCTGCATTGATGCCTGCAATAGCTCCGTGTCTCAAGACTGCACGCATGGTGGTTTCCGAGCCACCCAATTTGTCACTTCCCAAAGACATTTTCATAGCAGTAGGATCTTTAAGTTTGACCTTCATAGCGTAGCCATGATAAATTCCCGGGTTTACCTTAAATAATTCAATGGTAATCCGATTGCTATCTACCCGCTCATAGGGAACCCCCAGTTTGGCGGTGATGCGTCGATCATAGATGATCGCGGGCCGCTTGGACTGCGTAGAGGCAGTCACGACAAGCTGATTCATCGTTTGAGTCGTTTGCTTGTATAGCTCAGAAGTCCGGCGAATTGTAGACAAGGTGTATGTTGCCGTTTGCTTGGCTTCATCAAGCTGCTTGCCTACTGATTGCATTTGTAGAGTGACTTCAGCTTTTTGCAAACTCAAAGAAGTAGACCCAGGAAAGCTCAATGAGGGATGCACTAACAAAATATACCCCAACAAGCCGATAAAAGGAGCAAGGGCCAACATAAAGAACCGGTTCACTTGTTTTGCGTCTACATTCATTTTAGCAAGTCCATTTTTTTCTGAAGTGTATTGAGCTGCTGCTTGACTTCGTTTAATTGGGTATACAGTTTGTTGCTGTTATCGGTCTTATTGTTTGCATTATCCTTAGTAAAGGTCAGTAGTTCATTGAAGGACTGGACTTTTCCCTGCAATCCGCTAACTTCCTTGGAAAGAGCAGTCAGTTGCTTTTCATAGTCAGATTTGAGTGCTTGAATCTGTTGGTCTGTATGGGTCTGCATCTCGTTTAGCATTTGCTGCTTCAAGTGATTGCTATACAGATAGGTTGCGAGAGCACCTAATATAATAAGAATGAACCAAAATAGCAGAAAAGCCTTTACGGGTAACCCCTTTCTTGAATTACTCCGCCGAGCTTCGGCAGGAGGACGTTCAGGTGAAGCTTGCATACGATTTTCAACTCCCGTGTAAAGTCAAATTTCCAGTCTTTATTTGCAGTACCAATTCTATCATGGGCCTATTTATTTCGCAAAAGCGAAATAGTCGTATAAAAATATTGGAAAAAGAGATTGCATCGGAAGGAAGTCCTAGGATACAATTTCCTTAAACGTTTTTCGCTTCCTATACGTTCATATTCGCGCAATTTCTACATATGCAATCCCTAATTTTAGAATTATTTTCGCTACTAACTATGTATTTTTTTGTAAACTCAGGAGGTTTAGATATGAGAAAAGTATGGCAGGTGGTCATCATAGATATCCATCCTACAAGTATGCTGGGAACAAAGCTTATTTTGGAAGACCAGCAGGATTTGCTTGTCAGAGGGATGTCTTCCTCCGGAACGGAAGGCTTGGAGCTGGCTTGCTCCATTCGACCGGAAATCATTTTAATGGACTACAGGTTGCCTGAGGGAACGGCGGAACCATTTTTGACACAAATGCGGGCCTTGTCTCCGGACAGCCATATTGTTATTATGACGGATGAGGATAATATTACGTTGTTTCAGCAGTTAATTTCGCTTGGAGCAAATGGAATGTTATCCAAACAGGCATCACCGAGCCAGTTAATCCATTTGATCAACGGTTTGCGCGAAGGATTTGCTTCTTTACCAATGGATTGGATTCGGTGTGGAAACTGGCCCTTTATACCGTTAATGGCATCCGAGCCTTTTGACGAATTGACACAAACCGAAGTGTTTATTATGGAACGTATTGTACAAGGAATTACATATGACAAAATTGCTATCGAGATCGAAGTTAGCCGGCGCTCCATTGATAATTATCTACGTAAAATTTATGCGAAATTAGGCGTGTCCAGCCGGGCGCAGGCGATTGAACGTTATGCCTTATATGCGCGTCAGATGAAGCAGCTATATGCCTGATGCGTCAGCCCGGAGATCATGACCTATTTTTCAGGAGAAGGAGGATGTTCATGCAATATTCCTTTGCTTCACGAACGGCTGCGATGTTGGCTTCTCCAGTGCGTCATATCCGGGAAAATGCGAGAAGACACTCCTTTATATCTCTGGCTGAAGAACTACCTGCACAAGAGCTGTTTCCGGTGAAGCTGCTGGAAGAAGCGGCCCATGATGTGTTTGGCTCCGGCCCTGACGCCCTCCAGTATGGTGAACCGGAGGGCTATTTCCCTTTGCGAGCATGGCTTGCGGGAGAGTGGGAACAGCGTAAAGGAGTAAGAGTACCACCAGGTCAAATCCTCCTCACGACAGGCAGTCAGCAGGCCATTGACCTGATCATAAGGCTGATGGTGGATGAGCGTGATCCGGTATTGGTCGAAAACCCTACGTCTCCTGGATGTTTACAAGTGCTATCTATGCAGGGTGCTCAGATCGTTCCTGTAGAATCAGATGGGGAAGGTGTCATTCCTGATAAGCTTGAAGCTTTAATGATCCGTTATCGACCCAAGCTTTTTTTTGCCACGCCGACGTTTACGAATCCGACGGGCTCCTTATGGAGCGCGGCTAGGCGGCAGGAAATTTTGGACCTGTGCAGGCATCATGAGGTGTTAGTAGTTGAGGATGATTCTTATGGTGAATTGCATTTGAAGCAAAAAAATGAGTTCCATGACAAGAGTCCACATGGTCAGAGTCGAAAATTTGCAGAGACTTACCCCTCTCTATTTGCGCTGGATCATGCGGGTCAGGGCGGCCAAGTGCTCTATATCGGTTCGTTCAATAAAACAGTTGCTCCTGCGCTCAGAACGGGTTGGGCTGCTGGTCCTGCGCCGCTGATTGAAGGAATGTACGCCTTGAAGCAGCTGGCTGATATGCAATCCAGTACGATGAACCAACGGTTGTTGTTCCAATTGCTGACCAGCTCGCGTTTTCAATGGCACGAGCACTTAGCGATGCTGAACAAGGAATATTCGACTCGACTTCAATTAATCTTGGAGCTGCTCAAGCGCCCGTTTTGGAAAGACGTGACGTATCATATTCCGTCCGGTGGCATGTATGTATGGGTGCAGTTGCCCGATGGGCTGGACAGCGCATTGCTGCTAAAGGCGGCGTTACCCAAAGGCGTAGCCTTTATGCCAGGTGCACTATGTGCGGTTGGCAGTGAAGGCGCGTCCCATATTCGCCTTAATTTTAGCCATCCGGGCCGTGAGCAATTGCTTATGGGCATGAATCTGATCGGTGAGACGATTAGCGAATTTACTGCGCGGAGCTAGCGAAAACCATCGCCCCATGTCAGTCATCCTCCGCTTCCACAACAACGGTGGAGTAAGTGATTGGCGCTTCCGCAATCTGGAGCTGTCCACTGTCCTCGTCAAGCTCTGCGTCTATTTCAGCGGCCGTTTTTATGCCATGCTCTTGCAGTACTGCCGCATACTCGTTCAGGGCAGCTTCGCCAAACGGAGTCAGTCGATAGCGGCCGCGGGATACGCGCTCAAACCAGCCGTAGTAGTTGTGCTGAAGTACGGCAGCAGCTGTGCTGACGGCTGCTATGCGAGCGAGCTGCGCCGGGGCAGCTTCCCCCAAGCCCTGCAAGGCTGCGGCTACGCGCAGCGCTTTTTCCCGGTAGGCAGTGACCAGCTTGCGTCGGGTGCTGCCGCCGGTATTGTGGTCACCGCTGCGTGCGTGAAATTCCCGCAGCAGCTTTTCCTTGCGCGAGCCGTGGCGTACCGTTGCTGCATTGTGGACATTGTCGCTATGCGCCGCAGGCTTACACAGTACCTCAACGAGCGGCGGCTTCGTTTTAAAATGGGTGACGGTGAGCAAGCCAAGTCCCAACTGGCGGCACAGTCCGACCAGCTCGTTCCAGCGTTGATTCACGGCCCCTTTTTTGGCACGATTTCGTTCTACAGCTACATATACATTGCTGCTTAGTTTCAAACGCTGCATGCCTTGCAGCACAAGCGCCAGGTTAAACGTCTTTTTGATCTCCACAATCAATGGTGTCTGTTGCCCTGGCTTGATACCCACCAAATCGCAGTTGCGCACCTCTCCTTTGACTTCATATCCCAAGTTCTCAAAAAAGGCTTTCACTGGAGCGTACAGCTCCGTCTCATGCCGAACCGCCATGACTTCTCCCGCTCCTTTATCCCATTATTCCGAGCTTATATTGTACCATAATGCGTCAGGTCCGCGTCGTTGTTGTATATTTTAGCACAGTGTATCCCTTGGTTTTTTCGAAAAAGCAGAGAGACCTGTCACAAAAAATAGGTCAATTCTGAAATCAATCTGCATAGGTATGTATTACACTTTTTTTAAGGGGATTGCATCATATCCTGAAAGGCGTGACGAGTGTAGCCATAATCATCAGGAGTGGAGGATAGTCATTACGCAGTCATGGGAGGAACCGAGCATGAATATTTTTGAACGCGTTGCGGAGTACCGGGCGGAAAACAACCGTCTGGCCTGGAGCGGCACTTTTAGAGAGTATATTGAGATACTCAAGAAAGACCCGACGCCGGCGATGACAGCTCATGCACGGGTTTACAAGATGATTGAATCTTTTGGTGTAGAAGAGGTTGGGGGACATAAGCGATACAAATTTTTTGAGCAGGAGATCTTTGGACTGGATCGAGCGCTGGAAAAATTGGTGGAGGAATATTTCCATTCCTCAGCCAGGCGGCTCGATGTTCGCAAGCGTATCCTTCTTTTGATGGGACCCGTTAGTGGGGGGAAATCGACACTGGTCACGTTGTTAAAACGTGGTCTGGAGAAATTTTCAAGAACGGATCAGGGAGCCGTATACGCGATTGAAGGCTGCCCCATGCACGAGGACCCGCTGCATCTGATTCCCCATGAGCTGCGTCCCGATTTTGAAAAGGAGCTGGGTGTACGGATTGAAGGAAATCTCTGCCCATCCTGCCAGATGAGATTGCGCACGGAATTTGATGGTGATATTGAAAAGGTCCGCGTGGAGCGGGTATTTATATCGGAAGAAAACCGGATTGGTATTGGTACGTTCAGCCCTTCTGATCCGAAGTCACAGGATATTGCTGATTTGACGGGCAGCATCGACTTTTCCACGATTACAGAGTATGGTTCGGAATCCGATCCGCGTGCGTATCGGTTTGACGGAGAATTGAACAAAGCGAATCGTGGACTGATGGAGTTTCAGGAAATGCTGAAATGCGATGAGAAGTTTTTGTGGAATTTGCTTTCTCTGACCCAAGAGGGAAATTTTAAGGCTGGGCGGTTTGCGCTCATCAGTGCAGATGAACTGATCGTGGCTCACACCAATGAATCCGAGTATAAAAGCTTTATTGCAAACAAAAAGAACGAGGCGTTGCAATCACGGATGATTGTAATGCCGATTCCTTATAACCTGAAAGTATCTGAGGAAGAAAAGATTTACGCCAAGCTCATTGATCAAAGTGATATGAGACATATCCACATTGCGCCTCATGCGCTGAGAACGGCTGCCATTTTCTCCGTGCTTACCCGCTTGAAGGAGACGAAGAAACAGGGGATGGATCTGGTCAAAAAGATGCGCATGTATGACGGTGAAGAGGTCGAAGGATACAAGGAAGCCGATCTGAAGGAAATGCAAAGTGAGTTTCTGGAGGAAGGTATGTCCGGGGTAGACCCGCGGTACGTCATTAATCGTATTTCTAGTGCATTGATTAAGCAAAATGTGGAATCCATCAATGCCCTAGACATTTTACGAGCAATTAAGGATGGTCTGGATCAACATGCCTCCATCACAAAGGAAGAACGGGAGCGGTATCTGAATTTCATTTCCGTGGCTCGTAAGGAATATGACGAATTGGCGAAAAAAGAAGTGCAGAAGGCCTTTGTGTACTCTTTCGAGGAATCAGCCAAGACGCTGTTTGACAACTATTTGGATAACATCGAAGCTTTTTGCAATTGGGCGAAAATTCGCGATCCGCTCACAGATGAGGAACTCGACCCGGATGAGCGGCTCATGCGCTCTATTGAGGAGCAAATCGGGGTATCGGAAAATGCGAAAAAAGCGTTCCGTGAAGAAATATTAATCCGTATTTCCGCGTATTCTCGCAAGGGACGAAAGTTTGAGTATCATCATCATGATCGGCTGCGAGAAGCCATTGAGAAGAAGCTGTTCGCCGATTTGAAGGATATTGTGAAGATTACGACTTCGACCAAAACGCCTGACGCTAATCAGCTCAAACGGATGAATGAGGTGATTAAGCGACTGATTGAGGAGCACGGCTACACAGGAGCCAGCGCCAACGATCTGTTAAGGTATGTAGGTAGCCTCCTGAATCGGTAAGACGAATAATAAACAAGTACAGTATGGTGAAACCATGGGTTGATCTGGATGGTGTCATACGGTTGTGAGGTATCCGATGAACGTGTTTCGTAGAGGGAATTCGGCAAGCACAGGGGATTTCAGGTGCTGCCGGATTCTTTTTTTTGTATCATTAAGCAGTTGAGTTTATATATAATTTTTCTGAAATTGCTATGAAAAAAATCATAATCAATCTTCTGCTTTTTTAACATTTTCTAAAAAGTTGCCGATAAATATGGTAATGTAAAATCTATGTAAACTATTATTTGGAGGAACTTATGATTCATGTCGCGGAGAGTAGATTAAAACAGATACAATATATTGGTATTACTGATGATGATTTGGCTTTATTGCATCATTATCAGGGACTATTCCAATCTATTGTGAATGAGGTGGTCGATCGGTTTTATGAGCATGTAGAAAAGGTTCCGCATCTCATGTCGATTATTTCCAAATGGTCGAATATTGAACGACTAAAACAAACACAACGTGAATACTGGCTTTCTCTCGCAGATGGAAAAATAGATGATCAGTTTATCGAACACCGTCTTTTTGTGGGGCAGGTACATTCCCGAATCGGATTGTCTTCCGATTATTATTTAGGCACGTACATTGCTTATCTTGATATTGCAGTCGACATTTTAAAGCGTTCGGGGATAGAGGATTGGTTTTCTATTGTGCATGCTCTTTCCAAAATGTTCAACCTGGATTCCCAGCTTGTACTGGAAGCTTATCAGGAAAAGGAAAAGGAACAAATCAACGAGCTGGCCGACGAACAAACGCAGGTGCTGACCGTTGTGTCCCGAATTGCGCAAAATTTGACCGGGATGATTGCTGAGCTTAGGGAAAATACGGATAATATCGCGGAGAGTGCCTGCAACACTGCTTCTTCGCAGGAACATACAGAGGAATTGGTACAGCATTTGAGTGACGAGATTAAGCATATTGAGCAGATGAGTGGTACGATCCGGGAACTGTCCGATCAGACTCATCTGCTGGGACTGAATGCGGCGATTGAAGCTGCCCATGCGCAGGAAGCAGGGCGCGGGTTTCAAATTGTGGCACAGGAGGTGCGAAAGCTTGCATCTAATTCGAAGCAAGCACAGGAGCAAATTCAGCGCAAGGTGCTGGATATTGCCCGTATGCTTGACAGTGTGCAATCCGAAACAGCTGTCACAACAGCCAGTGCCCGGCAACAGGCTTCCAGCTCAGAGGAATTGGCTTCGTTCACAAAGCTGATCGAAAACATGGTGAAGGAATTGGAAATGCTGCAGCACTCCTCGGAAATGCTAAAGGTGTAAGATGTGGCTTGAAGGCTATCCTTACGTTGGAGGCTTCACTACTGTAACGATTCAGTCATAGACTTTTTCCATTCTATATGAGCCGCAAGTACTCTTTTCCATAACTCGTCCCGTTCCTGGCGACTGTAGTTAACGAGCGGCTCGCCAAATACATCTGCCAACACTTCCAGCCACTGCGACTTCTTATCCAGTTCTATTTTTTCCAAACTGTGTAGCCCGCGTCTTTTCCAAATACATCCTCTGAGTTCATTCGCCTCTAATGCTTGCCTTTGCCGAATCAGAAACAGATTAAACCATGGAGATTCCGCTGAGCGGCTATAGAAATGATGTTTCGGCATAAATTCTTCCAAATCCTGAACAACCGCAGGGGCAAAATCAACGCCAACAAATGAAGCAAGCGAGTCATGCTCTAAGCGCCAACCTTTTGTAACAACTCCGGATTCCATAACTTTATAATGAAGAGGGGCTTGTTCATAAGTCCCCATACGGAGTGGAAGAGGCTCATATGGCATATCGCCTAGCCCGACATCAACGATCCATACTTCATCTTCATGATGCTCATTTAGCAAGTTCACTGTTAGTCCAAGATGAAATGAATTAATGCGTGGTTCAGCTCCCAGAGGTTGTACCCCGGCACGATGCAGAGAGACTTTGTACCCTAGTGAATATAGTAGTGCACTAAAGGCACCATTCAGATGAAAACAATAACCACTTCTCCCATGTAGAATGAGTTGAACGGATTCTTGAAAGCCAATGGCTGCCGGCTTCCTTGCAAAAATGTCCAATGTTTGCCATGAAAGATGTTTTACATGAGCCTTATGCAGTTCAACTAAATAGGAAAGGGTAGGAGGCTGAATTTCGGGAATTCCGATTCTGTTTAAATAAGCTTTTATTTCTTCTTTTGTCATGGTGTACATGTACCATCACCTCTATTGTTAGTTTCCCAAATTCTCTTATCGAAACCATAAGCATTGAGTCTTAGCATCATTGTAGAAGGGGGAAGTGCTGTTTACAATGCTATATATTTTTGGTTGTACCGGTACAGTCAGCAATTCGATTGGCTTTAGCGGCATGCGCTTTTCCTGTAGTTGGTTGTCAGAACACAAAAAAACAGACCGCTTCATCGGGTCTGTTTTTTTGTTTAGTTCCAAGCTGACAGATTATAAGAGTGATCTAAGTTCACGTCGGTATTTGTTCAAATGCGCGAACGACGGAATGACTCGCTTGGCAGAACGGAAGCCGCCTATTCTGATATTGCGGACCACATGATAGGGAGAGATCAATAGTGCGTGAAGCAGATGCAAATCATGGGTGCTCAATGGACGATATCGTTGATAGTAATCTATCGCGCGCAGCATCTTTGTCCCATTCCAAAGACAATTCCGATGAAGAAGATGGGAGAGATCTTTCATCCTTACATGTAGGGAGCAATTTTCAAAGTCGATCATATGGATTTTGAGCTGTTTGTCTTTAATCAGATTGGGATAATTATAGTCGCCGTGTATAAATGCGGCGGCTTTTTGCTCCTGAGCAATGGCTTCTCTAACTTTGGGCTGCTGTAGGCGATGGGACACTTCCTCACAAAGAGCTACGAGATGTGCTGTGCCTCTGTATGGGATGAGGCGTTTTTTGTATCCAGCTATTTCATCGCTCAAGCCTTCATAACGGATTCTGGATGGCGGAGCTTCAGTGACAGGAAAGCCCACGGCACTGGAATGGAATTTGGCTAAAGTAGCAATTCCCTTTTTGAAGTCTATTCTTTTTGTGAATTCTGGTCTGAGTCCATGAACCCAATTGGTTAATGTATACGAAACACCTTCATAGGTCATGTAAGCCGCTTGTTGTACTGTTGGATAGACCTTTTGGCTGCGTGTAAACCCGCGCTCATCCAAGTAGGACAAGACACGTGTAATAAAACGGATCTCTTCTTCCGGGAATTTGTAGGGTTTTAAGCAATAAGTCGTATTAGCGGTCTCAATCTTGTGAATGTCCTTCATTTGACGGCTACGCTGAATTTTGATTCCGTACATCTGCTCAACGTTCGATAAAATCGACATTTTGCTCCTCACTTTCTTTTATACATGAGCCCAATCCTGCAAAATATGGATGATTTGTAATCGAAGAGGCCACGACTGATCCCAATTGTCCAGGATTTCGCGATCTCTTGAACGATTCGGGTGTCGGGAAGCATGCCAGGCTTCTCGTGGTAGTTTATATAAAGCTGTAACAATCTTCCGTTCAGTACGGCTTAGCGGTTTGCGTTTTTGGTATCCCTTCAGCAAGGATTGCACAAATTCAGGGTTGAATTGAGTCGTATTCATAAGGGCCTTTGCCAAATCAGCATAGGCTGAGCCGATCTTAACCCGATCCCAATCAATGATTTTGAGATGACCGTCATCCGAAATAATGACATTCGGGGTAGTGATATCACTGTGTATCAAGGAGGGATGCCGATGTTCCATCCGAAGCAGCCTTATAATGGATGCATCCTGCAAATCCTTCCATGCTCGCCTGGATAAACGTTTGCAGTCTTCGCCGTGAGCATTGTACCAATTACGGTACGTTTTATCATGTCGACTGGTTTTTGTCATTTTTCTTTGAAAAAGACGATCCTGGTTTTTCCATATCCGCAATTGTTGAATGGTCGGAGGGGACTTTCCTTTATCCATATGATGCAAGCCGGTGGAGGTGGCGTGAAGTGTGGCAAGTGCCCGCCCCAGTTTTTCGAAATCTTCAGCGGTCTCCAGTCCCCGTCCTTTGATCCACTGACTTACATAAAATGGCGTTCCCTGATATAGAGTCCATAACTTGCCGGAATGAGTGGGGAGCCATGCGGGCATGTAGGTATACTTTCTCTTTTTCAAAAGCCTGATATGGCTCGCAGCTCGTTCCATCTGTTGAATCGTATTTGAACGGACCATCTTTGTACGACTAAAGGGTTTTAATGCATAAGTTCCCTTTTTCGTTTTCACCTGGATCACTGCATTTTTTCGGTATAATGATGAGACTAAGCTTGATTTTAACGGGATCAGGCCGAAACGACGGGTGATTTTGCGAATCTGTGCTTTAGTATAGGATTTCGCCATAAGAACCTCACTTGACTTTGGATTGAAGAAAAAAGGTAATCCTCTGTTAGTTATCAGTCTATTCATGAAGAAATAATAGGTGCAGTTTTATGGAGCCATCTTCGTTCTTTTCCTGTGTCACATTGGTCAAAAAAACGGAGCAGCGAAAGTTCGCTGCTCCGTTTTAATTAGCTCTGTACTTAGTTACCCTAATTATGACCTGGGTAATTAATATTCGTTGTCATCATCGTCGTCGTCTGTATCCACGATTGCGCCAGATGATGCATGGATATCAAGCTCAACGGTTCCTTCGTTGGTGAGTACCTTTACCTCGTAGATGAATTGTCCATCTTCCTTATCCAATTTAGAAGACAAAAGGGTACTCCCGGGCACGTGCTTAAGCGCGATTTGTCCAGCCTGCTTTTCTGTCAGGGTGATGTGATTTGGTTTGTTAAGGGAGGACTCGTTATTAGAGTCATGATCAAGCTCAGAATGGGAACGGATGGTTTTCCCGGTATGAGCATCAATATCTATATCCCAATCTTTATCCCCTTGCTGGAGATCCACCTCATAGTAGACTTTTCCGTTCTTGCGCTCCAGTTCGACATCTTCAACTTGTGCATTATTCCCCACAGCCTTCTTGGCAATGTTGGCAGCGGCGGTCGCTCCAATAAGGCCCGTAGGTTTAGCGGCCCATACGGCATTCGCTGAGACACCCGTAACCGTAACTCCAAGCAGAACCGTAGCTGCCATAATTCCAAATGTATAGTTTTTTTTCATTACATTGTTCCTCCTTGTGCTATAAGCATGAATACAGCTTATCTCTTAAACATGAGAGGAACATAATAGAATCATGAGAAAACCATGAGAAAACATGAGCTGAGATGATGATCATGAAGTCGTCATGATTCGTCGTGCTCCTGTTTTGCTTTTTCCCACGTTATAGAGTCGATAGAGCCCGATACTGCATTGACCTGTACCACTGCTTCACGCCCATTTTTCACCTCAACCTCAACCAGATAATAGAGGCCTTTGTCGTTGCGGTGAAGCTCAATATCATCGGATGTTCCGTTAACTGCTTTGGCAGCAAGCTTGGCTGCTTCTTTCTCTGTAATAACGAGAGAAACCGGGTCAGGTTTATTAGCTGGATTCGATGTGTCTCTGGTTGGTGAGTTACCGGGATTGTGGTCTTGGGGCTCCTGCTTCACATCTGTATAAGCTTGTGTCCGCTTAATGGAGTCGATGACACCGTCATAGGCATTGGCTTTTATATCGTACTTCCCTTTGGCGCGTTCCAGCCTGATCAGATAAAAATCACCCAAGCGTTGGGATTCGAGCACCTCGCCGGGATACTGATGCAAAACGGATTGGATGACGGCCTTTTCTTCCAATGGAGAAGATGCTAACGACCGTGCCCAAGGCCACTGTAAAAGACAAATTGTAATCAATACAGCCGCCAGCGTACCCCCAATCATCCACACATAGATGGCTTTCATCGTTATTCCCTCCTTTGGCTTATTATTTTGGAACGGTAGGGAGGATGATCGTTGCCGTTGTTCCGCTCCCCTCTACACTTTCTAGCCCAATTTGAGCATGTATAGCTTGTGCAATTCCTGTAGCCAATGATAAGCCTAGTCCAGTTCCACCTTCCTCGCGGCTTCTGGCTTCATCCACACGATAGAAGCGGTCGAATACTTTAGATAACTTTTCTTCCGGGATTCCAATTCCTTGGTCTGTGATTCTTATGCAGGGTTGAGCTGTATCGCCTATCGTATCAATCATCAGGTGTATCGGCTCGTCACTGTATTTGCGTGCATTATCCAAAAAGATAAATAGGAGCTGCTTCAGCTTATTTTCATCGGTATAGCCAATGCAGTCTGCCTGTACATCCAGTTGAATTTGTCGGGCGAACGCATTTTCAAATGTAGCCTTTAATTCTGTCGCTATTCTGGTCAGGCGTACAGGCTCCAGCACGACATTCCACTGTTCTTCGTTTCTGGCCAACAAAAGAAGCTGCTCTGCCATGTCCTTCATTCGGATCGCCTCGGAATGGATCGCTTCAACGGATTCGGCAAAAATCTTGGGATGCTGCAACCCCCGCCGTTTGAGCAGGCTGGCATAACTTTCAATAATGGTGAGCGGCGTCTTCAATTCATGGGACGCATTAGATACAAATTGTTCTTGCCTGACGAAATTCCGCTCCAGCAGTTCAATCATGTCATTAAATGTTTCACCCATTTCGACCAGTTCGTCGCGTGATGATGAATGGAGTGGAAGACGTTTAAATTTCCCGCTGCGCTGAATTTCTTTCATCGTGCTAATCATAGATGTAATTGGACGTGTGATCAGTCTGCCGAGCAGTCTTCCCGATACCACGACAGGAATGAGCGCAATTCCAGTGACAGCAACAAGTACGATTCTGAGTACCTGTAGCGTCTGCATCGTCGGTTGCAGACTTTCGGTCACCTGGAGATTGACAACCTCGCCATTGGTCCAAATCATGGGGAGCGATACAAGAATGTAACGGTTGCTTTCATAGGTAATGATGCGAACCTGCCGTGTTTCATCAAAAACGCCCTTCATCAAGCTAAGAGATTGCTCGGAAGAAGAGGTGATAGGGGGAAGAAAGTCGCCTTCTGGTTTCATTAGCCGAAGCATGCCATCCAGCGGTACATAGGCTCGGAGAAGATCCTCAGCGGCTACGGATACCGGAGCACGTTGAATCCCACGAATCATGTTTTCTGCTGCGGCCTCTACCTGGTCTTTTCGACTGTCTATCGAAAGTTGGCTGAATAGGAAATAGACTGAGAAGTTAATGGCCACAAGTAAAATCCCGAATAATAACGAGGTATACGTATGGATTTTGTTTTGTAGCTTCATAAGGATTCCTTCAGAACATAACCAATTCCACGTACAGTATGGATCAGCTCAGGGAGCTGGCGCGTAGGGTCGATTTTATTGCGCACGTAGCGAATATACACATCGACCACATTGGTATCGCCCATATAATCTATGCCCCATACATTCTCCAGTAATTGTTCACGGCTAAGTACCTGCCGCTGGTGTCTGAGTAAATGAACGAGCAAGTCAAACTCTCGCGGTGTAAGCTCAATGTTGTGCTCTCCCCGAAGAACTTCGCGAGTACCTTCATGGAGACGTAAATCCCCGGCACTAAGCCATTTATCTACCACTTGTGGAGCCGTGTCTTTCGTTGCACCCACTCTGAGTGCGGCCCGTACACGTGCAAGCAGCTCTTCGATCACAAACGGTTTGGTAACATAATCATTGGCTCCCAAATCGAGTCCCTCGACCTTATCTGCAATGGAACTTTTAGCCGTCAGCAAAATGACAGGAACGTTCGCATCATGCTTACGAATCCTCCGAAGTAGCTCGATGCCATTGAGACCGGGAATCATAATATCCAACAACACTAGGTCCCAATTGCCTTTGCAATACGTCTCCAGCCCATCAATTCCGTTTTTTTCTTTACATACTTGATAGCCTTCAAATTGAAGTTCAATCTCTAGAAGCCGGGCAATCTTTTCTTCGTCTTCTACGATCAAAATAGATTGTTTCATGATCATGCCCTCCTGTAGGCGAATAGCCGATACGGAAGTATTTTAGCATATACGGACAGGTAAGACACTTCAAAGCGCAGGGCAGTGAGGGAAGAGATATTTATACTGCGTTATATTTCTTGACATTAAAAGAGGGATAAAATGTAATAATAGCGCTATGATTTTGTTTTTTTATCCTTTATGCACAACAAATAAGCCTTTGTTTTGGTCAGAACGAACATTGTTTATGTTAGGAAAGTTGCAGTAACATAAGTTAAAACTATTCACCAGAACCGAAATAAGGGCAGACCGCGGGCTTGCCCTTTGTCGCCAGGAGCGTAAAATAAAATGAAGCGAAAGCAGGGGTTCAAAATGTATAAGCTTGGGATGATTACGATTGGGCAAGCCCCTCGGTCAGATGTGGCCCCTATCGTAGAAAGGGCATTGGAAGGACGGGCAGAGCTGGTACAGGCCGGTGCGCTGGATGGGCTCTCATTGGACTATATACAACAGCATCTATCACCGTCACCGGGAGAATATGTATTAACCTCGCGCTTGACGACCGGGGAGTCGGTGGTCATTTCACGCGAAAAAATCCAGCCGCTGCTCCAGGAAAAAATCACACATTTGGAGGAGCAAGGCATACGTACGATTTTGCTACTCTGTACCGGTGTGTTTCCTGGATTACATACCCAAAGCGCTTTTCTAATTGAGCCAGATCAAGTGCTTCCTCCTGTACTAAAGGCCATGTCCAGCGGAAGAAGACTGGGTCTCATTGGACCGCTCGAAGAACAGAAGAATAACCTCAAGCTTAAATTCAGTCCTTATGGATTGAATCCAGAGTTTGCGGCGGCCTCGCCTTACAGTGGCAGTGAGGAAGAATTTTGCCGAGCAGCCGGACAGTTCAAGAATCAAGCCGATCTGATCGTGCTGGATTGCATGGGCTATACGGAAACGCATCGAGAGCTAGCGGCGCATTACTCAGGGATTCCCGTTGTATTGTCCAATGCCTTGATTGGCAAACTGGTATCGGAAATGGTGTAAGGAGCTAAAAATTGGAGGTAAGAACTATGAGTCAACAACGTATTGAAATCAGTAAAAATGTATTGCAAAAATGTTTGGGACTTACCGCTGGGGAGACGCTTCTGGTCGTAACCGACGATGATAAAAAAGAATTGGGCGAGTCCATATATGAGGCTGGCAAGGCACTGGGAGCAGAAGCAGCTATTTTGACGATGAAGGTTCGCTCCAAATCGGGCGAGGAGCCTCCAGTCCCTGTTGCCGAAGCCATGCTTCGCTCCAACGTTGTTGTATGTGTCACCCGGTATTCGCTGACACATACAAGTGCCCGTAAGCAGGCCGCAGCTGCTGGAGCACGCCTGGCGACCATGCCTGGTATGACAGACGATATGTTCATGAATGGAGCAATCGCTGCTGATTATCCGAAGGTCAAGGCGCTGACCGAAGAGGTAACCGCATTGCTGACTGCTGCCAAGCAGGTACGGATTGAAAAGGATGGATATAGCCTGAACTTTACCATAGAAGGGCGCAACGGCGTTCCCAGCACAGGTATGTATTTGAATCCTGGCGAATCGGGCAATCTGCCTTCCGGTGAAGCGTATATTGCTCCACTGGAAGGAACGGCACAGGGTCAGATTGTGGTGGACGGTTCTGTAGCAGGAATCGGTGCCTTACAAGAGCCGCTGCTGCTGACGGTGCAAAATGGCAGATTAATCGCCGCAGAAGGGGAAGCCGGACAGTCCCTGTTGGATATGCTCGGCGAAGGCGATGGTAGAATGCTGGCCGAATTTGGTATTGGAACGAATGATAAAGCCCGCATTACAGGTGTTGTGTTAGAAGACGAGAAAGTGTATGGCACGATTCATGTCGCTTTTGGCAGCAATAATACCTTCGGGGGAACTGTCGCTGCGGGTGTACATATTGACGGAGTCGTACAAAAACCGGATGTATATCTGGATGATCGTCTGATGATGAAGGCTGGTCAGTTGCTAGAGAGATAAAAGGGAGGAAGTTATCATGCTTGGAATGATCAGAGTGCTTACCATGCAGGACAAAGCAGCTATCGACCTTCACGGCCGGGTCATTGAGCAGCGCTACGGGCTGCCTGTCACCAGTGTATGTATCCCTGATCAGCCGAAAGGAATCTACGATGATATCACAGACCGGGAAGCGGTGCCTAAAATTGTGCTTGCGGCGCAACAACTCGTTGAACAAGGCTGTACGTCTATCGGTATTAGCTGCGCGGCTGATCCGGCGCTAGAGGAAACTCGTCAAGCTGTATCTGTACCTGTATACGGGGCGGGGTCTTGTGCGGCACTCTTGGCTCTGACATCGGCCAGCCGTGTAGGCGTGTTGACCATTTTGGAGGAGGCTCCGCCGCTGATTCGCCACATTTTGGGCAATTCCTATATCGGTACAGAGCGTCCCATAGGTGTGCAGACGACACTGGACTTGAACACTCCACAAGGTAAAGAGGCGGCTATGGCAGCAGCGTTGCGGCTTCAGGAGAAGGGAGCTGAGGTAATCGTACTTGCCTGCACAGGTTTTGTAACGATGAACTTTGCGCCAGAGCTGGAGCGTACACTGGGTATTCGGGCTATTGATCCGATTGTGGCGTTGGGTGCAGCCGTTTCGTTACGCTAGCAGTTGCTTCGTGACGGGGCACAGGCAGGATAATCTTAAACTTCATCATAAATAGTTCAATATTGGAATAAACCGCCTTCTTTAGAAAGGCGGTTTATTTAGGTTCCATTGAGCTCCTAAAGATAGGAATGGGCTGGTGTGGATAGACTTGACCAAGCGGTAAAAGGTTTTGTTTTGTACACTTTTTTGGTACACTATCCTGAAAATTAGATGAAGTAAGGATTTTGCAAAATAAATAGCAGGGTGGTCTGTCTTTATGAAAATACCGGGTGTAACAGTTCAAGAGCTCATGGCAATACCCGTGTTGAAGGAGGCGAAGGTATTAAGCGGAGAACAGGGGCTAAGCCGGGTTGTCCGGTTTATTGACATTATGGAAGTCCCTGACCTGAAAGGCTGGGTCCGGGAAGGTGTATTGTTGATGACAACGGCTTATTCGATCCGTCATGAGCCTGAGGTATTGTGCCAAATTATTCAATTACTGCATCAGGGCGGAGCGGCGGCGCTTGTGATCAAGCCTACCCGCTTTCTCACGGGAATTCCCCACAGTGCGCTGGAAGAAAGCAATGCCTGCGGCCTTCCTGTGATTGAGATTCCAGCCGATATTCCCTATACGGATATTACGCAGCGTGTCATGGATATGGTGTTGAACCGACAGGCAGAGCTGCTGCGACGTTCGGAAGAAATCTATCGAACGTTAACGACGATGGTGCTGGAGAACAGTGGCATACAGGCTGTAAGCGATAATATAGCAGAGCTTTTTAAAGCTCCGGTTGCTTTGATTGATAATGGAGGTCAAGCCATTGTCACTTCACCACAAGAATGGGATTGGACGATGGTACAAGATGCTCGTCATTTTCCCATTAGCGTAGATAAACGTACAGTTGCCAAGTTGGTCATTGCCCGCAATGAGCTGGATGATATGGAGCAGGTTGGTATTGAGCAGGCACGGCTGGTGATGGCGTTGGAACTCATGCGTGAAAAGGCAGTAGAAGATACGGAAAGCCGACTACGGGGGAACTTTATAGATGAGCTAATGACACCTCCGTTGCCGTTGCGGCATGAGGTTGAGCGGAGAGGCCGTCAATTGGGATTCAATCCGGAATATGACTGGGAGGTGGCTGTACTGGAAAGTGCTGCGGCTCCGCCAGAAGAGATTCTTTCTGGGCTACTGAGTATGGAATCGACCCGACGGCGTGTGGTGTCTCATATTGAGTTTCGTTCAAATCGGGCGATATTATTTCTGCCGACTCTTCAGCCGAATGATTACCAGAACGTACCTGGCTCTGATCAGGAAATGTCCTGGAGTGATACGCTGAAAAACTGGTCGACTGAGAAGGCCTGGGGGACCGCCGATTATTATGTAGGCATCGGAAGTGCCAAAAAGTTATGGGAGCTGCTGCAAAGCTACAATGAAGCACGTCGTGCCATTACTGTAGCCCAGCGGCTGTATCCTGATCAACGTGTATGTAAATACAGCGATATAGAGATGCATTATATGCTTGGAGAAGCGATGGACAAAGAGGAATTTTCAAATGTATTTGAACGCAAGCTGGGGAGACTTCAGCAATATGATCGCTCACATGGCAGTGACTTACTCAAAACGTTATTTTATTATTTGGAAAACAGAGGTAGTCTGGTAGATACAGCCAATTATCTTTTTATACATCGCAACTCAGTAAAATACAGATTGGAACGAATACGTGATATGACGGATTTTGATCTTAACGATCCACGTGAGCAGTTTATATGCCATACATGTCTGATTCATTATTATTTGCGAGAACATAGGTAGCTGGAGTGTTTTTTTATGCAGGGAGGGCAGGACATGGATAAAAAAGTACTGATAGCGGACGATGAGGCGAGCATTCGAAATGCGCTGGCTTATGCATTAAAGCGAGAGGGTTTTTTGGTGGAAACCGCCGTTGACGGGGAGGACGCCTTGGAAAAAGTGCGTTTGTTCCATCCAGATGTGCTCATACTGGATGTGATGATGCCCAAACTGGGTGGATATGAGGTGTGCCGCCGTCTGGAAAATCGGAAGGGCATCGGTATTTTACTGCTGACGGCCAAAAACGATATCGTTGATAAGGTACTCGGGCTGGAGCTGGGTGCGGACGATTTTATGAGCAAACCGTTTGACCTGAGGGAGCTGCTCGCTCGTATTAAAGCATTGGTACGGAGACTGGAGCGAGAAGGAGCGCCTGCCCCGGAAGGAACAGAAGTGGTCCTCGGCCCATTACGGGTACGTCCGTCCAGCCGAACAGCTGAACTTGGAGCCATAGCGCTGGATCTGACCCCCAAGGAGTTTGATGTGCTGGCGCTGTTGGTGTCTCATGCCGGGAGGGTATATACACGGGACGAGCTGCTGGAGCAGGTATGGAGCTTCGATTATGTGGGCGGAACGCGTACGGTGGATATTCATATCCAGCGTTTGCGCAAGAAGCTTGAGCCACACCAGGCGATATTGCAGACCGTGTATGGTATCGGCTATAAGGCAGAGAAAATAACGTGAACGAACATCATTCACTCCATCAGCAAGGAAGCTTGC
This sequence comes from Paenibacillus sp. SER-28, assembly GCF_052906305.1. Lineage (NCBI taxonomy): Bacteria > Bacillati > Bacillota > Bacilli > Caryophanales > Paenibacillaceae > Paenibacillus > Paenibacillus sp. SER-28. The sequence goes on from NZ_JBRECM010000001.1 coordinate 562,222, forward strand.
GGTCCACCGACCAACAGAAGCGCAAACGCAAACCTACAGGCTTGAGCCTGCGTTGGAAATTTCCGCTGGTACTGGCGGCTTTGCTGCTGTTTACTGTCGGTGTGCTGAGCTGGCTCGTGCTTACTGGTATTCGCGCTAACCAGACAGATCAAATGGAACGCAGCTTAAAGCGTCAGGCCGAAATTGTAGAAATGCGTGTAAAACAGTCTTACCTGTTGGGAGTGCGCCAATCACCGGAAGACTTTATGAAGAAGCAGGCACCTGGGCTCGCAGTGGAACTGGGCGTATCCAGTAATATGCGTGTTATTTTATATGATGGTCAGGGGCATGAGGTTGGCAATTCTCTACCGCTGGCTTTTAGAACAGATGTCAGCCAGGCGCTCTCCTATGCGATCCAAGGCAAAATTGCGTATATTACGGAAGGAAGCGCAATCACTTATTTGGCTCCGCTTCAAGGTCCAGACGGCTTACTGGGAGTGGTACAGCTTCACAGCTCAACAGAAGCACAGCAGCAGTTCTACGGGGCCATTGCCCACTTGTTTTTATGGACGGGGGGTGCGGTGCTGGTATTGAGCTTTATTTTGGGTTTAGGCTATGTCAGCCGCCAGACGAGGGACATCGGACGACTGACTCGTGCTTCCGAACAGATATCGGCAGGGCATTATCCGGAAGCCAGACTGCTGCGGCGGCAGGATGAGCTGGGAAGACTGGATGAAGGAATGCTCCAGATGAGTCATGTGATCCGGGAGAGCATTACCGCGCTGGAAAACGAAAAGCTCCGGCTGGAAGAAGCGGTTCAGCGTTTGAGAGAGCTGGAGCAGCAGCAAAAATCTTTTATTGGAAATATAAGCCATGAACTAAAGACCCCATTAACCTCTATTCAAGCTTATGCTGATTTACTGGATATGTATGGGGATGATCCTGAACTGGTGCGTGAAGCGAGAGAAAGCATCAGTAAGGAAACAAAACGGTTGTACGAGCTTGTCGAGGACTCGCTGCGGCTATCTGTGCTGGATAAATATGATTTTGAATTGCATACGGAGGCTGTGGAACTGCATTCGTTACTGGAAGATGCAGGGAGTCGTATTCGAGGAAGAGCGGCAGCGCGTAGACTGAATTTTTCGATAGATACTGTTCCTGCCCAGGTGTGGGGAGACCCTAAGCATCTGATGCATATTGTATTGAATTTGCTAGATAATGCAGTGAAGTACAATCGGGACGGTGGATGGATTACGTTATCGAATCGGGTAGAACAGGACACTGTGATGGTGTATATACGTAATTCCGGTCCATGGATTCCCAGGGAGCAATGGAACATGATTTTTGAGCCGTTCGCTACCTTAAGTCGTGATCGATCTCGTCAGGACAGCGGTACGGGACTCGGTCTTCCTCTGGCGCGCAGACTGGCGGAGCGCATGGGGGGAGAGTTGCAGCTTACAGCTTCAGATCATAGTGGGTTGGAAAATGACAACGGCCATACGAATGAAAGTGGTAATGAATTTTCGCTTAGACTCCCCCTCTTGGTTCACGATAGCTTCCTGTAAACGGCCGATTGTTAGCACAGGACTAGATAGAATGATGTCTTGTTTACAACTTGGAAACAATTCGATGTATTCATGAGATGTTCTGGCATTAAACTGGGGGTATCGTTAACAAGGAGGCCGTTGTACATGATAAAGAAAAACATAGACAGCTATAGGCATAAAAACGGCTTCTCTCATCGCGAAGGTTCCCGTACCAGAGTTTTCAGTCAGAAAGCCACGGGGGTGCTCATGACCGGCTTAATCGCCGGGGGATTGTTCAGCGGTTGCGGCATGAAGAGCGCAGAAGAGACAAATCCAGCATTCGGTATGAAACCGGGCCAACAGCTTACTGTGATTGACACAGATACAGCCCAGAAGCAAGTAACGGACGAGCTGGTGGTATCGTCTATCGACAGGCTGGGGGATGTCTACGCGAGGTCTTGGCTGAGCGACGAAGAGCTGATTGTCGAGCGTAAAACCCAGCTGTGGATTCATAATGTAGAGACAAACAAGGAGCGGATTTTAACACCAGGTCGTAAGGCTCCACAGTTACTTGCTGTGGTATCACCGGATCAGCGCCATGTCTTTTTTACTGAAGGTAGCACCAGCAGCAAATATGATATCCAGGGCTACATTTTGGAACTAAGCAGTGGTAAGATTACATCGATTGGCAAGCTGGATATGACTAACGAAGTGAGCTGGAGCGATGAGAATGACCTCATTACAGGCACACCGGATGGTAAAATCCAGCTGATTGGTCTGGACGGCAAGGCTGAAGAATTGAGTTTTCAAGATCCGAATCGCTCTGAATTGATGTCTCATGTCGAAAAAGTGGGTAACGCCATATTTTATACAGGCAGTGATAAACAAGGGTATCCGGTGCTGAATCGGTTCACCCTCAATCATCCTCAGGCTGTGACCATTGCAGAGGGTGCCATGTCCTTTGCCGTGTCGCCTGACGGTAAGTCTATTGCCATTGAAAAGCGGAAATGGAATACATCCGAACCAGCCCGTATGATCATTTTGGATGAACAGGGCAAAGAGAAAGGAATCGTCGGTCAAGGTACTTTAATGAGTCGTGGAAGCTGGTCCAGTGACGGGTCCAAGCTTGCTTTTTCCATTTATGATGAGGATCAGCAAGGCATGAGAGGGCTGTATGTGTTTGACCAGTCCACGGGTAAAACCACTCCGGTTACGACCGATATCCAATCCTATGACAGCCCAACGATATGGAGCCCATCCGCCCGGTTTTTATCCATGTACCAGAACATTTCGGAAGGTGGAAAACAGCTCAATCAAAGCTACATCGTCGAATTTAAGAGGAAGTAGTTTCTGGAAAAATATGTCCATCCAGTCCGTAAGAAATGGTGATTGCTTAGAGCTGTTATTAAGTAAGTAGTAAAAAGGTGCATATCCGTTTTTTCGGAATGCACCTTTTTAAATTAGGATGGCTATTGATTTTATATATCTATACAAACTTGCGATGATGTTTTTTACCGTCATATGAGAATAAGGCGAGCTTACCCTCAATCAATGTTTCCAAATGAACGGTGCGCCCCCACAGCTGATACACATACGGAAGTGTGCGCTCCATATATTTTAAATCCAGCTCAATGCCTTCGTACTGGTGCTTGAGCTTCAACTCGCCCGTATGCAGGTAATCTCCATCCTCGACGACGATATAAGGGGAGCCTCCATTCACACGTGAAAACACGAGCTGATCCCGTATGTTTTCCCAGGATTTATCGGTAATTTTCCAATCGGGTCCCCGTTTCTCAAACACGTACAGATCCAAATCCTCTGTCAGTTTTTTGGTCATGTAATTGCGTATAAAAGAGGTGTCCGAGTCGAATTCTCGTACCTCGAACATTTTAGCTCGACCCTCGCCTGGTTTGCGTCCTTGTCGCTCTTGTTCCTCACGGGTTGGGTTATCCCATCGTTTTTCAATATCCTCAAATATTTTCAGCCCCAAATAGTACGGGTTCAGGCTTTGCTTGGAAGGCTGTACGACAGAAGCGTTCAGCATCGCAAATTCAACGGTTTCCTCCCCGGTCAAATCCAGTTCCCTTACAATTCGCTGGTGCCAATAGGAGGCCCAGCCTTCATTCATGATTTTGGTCTCCATTTGGGGCCAGAAATACAGCATTTCGTCCCGTAGCATCGTCATAATATCCCGTTGCCAGTCCTCCAGCACCTCCGAGAATTCCTGAATAAACCAGACGATATCTTTTTCAGGTTCCGGTGGAAACTTGCGTACCTTGATGCCCTCGGTCTCGGCGGGATCATGCTGCTTCACTGTGTCCAGTGACCACAGATCATCGTAAGGCCCAGGGGGACGCTGGCGTTTTCCAGGTTCTTTCTGCTCCCGAATTTTGAGCTCCATGTAGCGTTGCTTATCCAGATGCCTTGGTTTGATGATCTGTGGATCCACATGCTCTTGTATCGCCAGTACAGAGTCAATGAAGGATTCCACAGCCTTTGAACCGTATTCCATTTCATAGCTGTTGATTCGATCTGCTGTGGCCGACATACTCTCCACCATATTGCGATTAGAAGCTGAAAAGCGGGCGTTGTGTTTGAAAAAATCACAGTGTGCCAGTACATGGGCGACAATCAGTTTATTCTGCACCAAAGAATTTCCTTCCAGCAGGAAGGCATAGCAGGGATTGGAGTTAATGACCAGCTCATAGATTTTGCTCAATCCAAAATCGTACTGCATTTTCATCTTGTGAAACGTTTTTCCAAAACTCCAGTGGCTGAATCGCGTGGGCATACCATAGGCTCCGAACGTGTATACAATATCCGCCGGACAAATCTCATACCGCATCGGGTAGTAGTCGAGCCCGAATCCATCTGCAATCTCCATAATTTCTGATATCGCATATTCTAGCTCCTTCTGGTCGGTGCTCATCCCACCGTTCCCCCTTCCCGTTTGCGAAAAAAGGTACGTAAGGCTTGGTATACCTCACCTTTTTCCTTGATGACATAGTACATAAACTGATCCTTTTTAATATTCTTGTAGGCTGACATCAGCGTGCTGCTACGATTATATTGATTCACTTCTCCATAGCCGAACATATTGCTTCGCTTTATAAGTTCCTCGATTAGCTTCACACACCGCTCATTGTCCGAGGTCAGGTTATCGCCATCCGAGAAATGGAAGGGATATATATTGTAGCTGGAAGGAGGATATCGTTTGTCGATAATCTCTAGTGCTTTCAGATAAGCCGAAGAGCAGATCGTGCCGCCACTTTCTCCGCGGGTAAAAAATTCTTCCTCCGTAACCTCTTTAGCCTCGGTATGATGCGCGAGAAAGACAATTTCCACCTTTTCATACTGACGGCGCAAAAAGCGGGTCATCCAGAAAAAGAAGCTACGAGCGCAATATTTTTCAAATGAGCCCATCGAGCCTGATGTGTCCATCATGGCTATAATCACCGCGTTGGATTGGGGAATAGTCTTCTCTTCCCATGTTTTGTAGCGAAGATCGTCCGGACTAATATGATGAATGCCCGGTTTCCCCTCACGGGCGTTGCGGCGCAGATTTTCGAGAATGGTTCGTTTCTTGTCAATGTTCGCTTGCATGCCTTTTTTACGTATATCATTGAACAGGATAGATTCAACCTCAATTTGATCCTTATCTTTTTGCTGTAAATTCGGTAATTCCATTTCCTCGAACAGCATATCTTCCAGTTCTTCTATGCTGACTTCCGTTTCCATAATATCGTGTCCCGGCTGGTCGCCGGCTTTCTCACCTTTACCAGGCTTCTGGGAGGCAGGATCACGTCCGATGACATCCCCCACCTGACTATCTCCATCCCCTTGGCCTACATGCTTTTGCTTTTGATAGTTATAAATGAAGCGATATTCATCCAGACTGCGAATCGGCACTTTAATAATCTGTTGACCGTCCGACATAATAATATTTTCTTCCGTTATCAGATCGGGTAGATTTTGCTTAATGACATCTTTGACCTTCTGCTGATGACGTTGCTGGTCCTGGTACCCTTTGCGATGCAGCGACCAATCTTCGCGGGATACGACGAATGAATATGGCTGGCGTGGTTCCGGCATTATTAGGCACCCCCCAAGTGGATACACGGCACAGTTTGGCCTTGTTGGTTATTAAGTATATTCACGGGGATGAACGATATGTGATGGAACTCGATTTAAATTCTGCCCGTTTGCTTTTATAATGAAAGTAAAAAATGTAAAAAAAGAATGGAGAACCTTGGGTTATGGAAGAAATTGCAGTACTTATAGTAGACGATGAGCAGGGACTGCGGGATATGCTGACAACGGTGTTAAAAAAAGAAGGGTTCCTTCAAGTCAAGCATGCTGCAACAGGTCGGGAAGCGCTGCAAGTCGTGATGGAATCGCATGTGGATGTGATTGTACTTGATGTTATGCTGCCTGATAACGATGGGTTTGAGGTATGTCGCCAAATGCGCCTATATACGGATGCCCCTATTCTTTTTTTGACGGCAAGGGATACAGACCTAGACAAATTAATGGGGTTTGGTATCGGAGGGGATGACTATATTACCAAACCGTTTAACCCACTGGAAGTCGTTGCCCGTATGAAGGCTCGAATGAAATATCGGAAAGTTTCGACAGTGGCCATGAAACCGACCTTACGAACTTTAGATTTTGGATATTTCCGACTGGAACTGGAATCCGGTGTGTTGTTTGTGAAGGACAAGCAGGTCGAGTGTCCGGCACGTGAATGGCTACTGCTGGTATTTTTGTGCAAGCATCCTAATCGTATTTTCAGTGTACGGCAGCTTTACGAGGCGATATGGAGCGAGGCCTACTTGGGTGATGAGAAGACTGTAGTGATTCATATCTCCCGTTTGCGGAAAAAAATTGAACCTGATCCCAAGCACCCCCAATTTTTAATCAATGTAAGAGGACTTGGTTATAAAATGATGATGTCAGTCAAGATGGAGGAGCAAGAATGAACTCTCTGGTTAAGATGTCCTTTCGTTTTATGAAAGTAACGTTATGCTTTGTACTGGCCTATGTCCTATGTTTTGTTATTTGCACGATCTTATATATTTTTATAAAAAGTATATTTGGAGCATCTCAAAATATAAATATTGATCTATTCTGGACAGGACTTGGTATCGTGCAGAGTGTTGTGTTCATAGCTGCCTACGGATGGTATATAGGCAAACCTTTGGTGTATGTAATTAAATGGATTGGAAATATTGCGACGGGGGAATTCCAAGCGCCGCTAAGTGAACTGGAACTGCCGGAGGGCAAAAAGAATCAGAAAAATAGTTATAAACCTCCGTATCAATTGTATAAAGAAGTTTTTGAACAAATGAGCATCTTATCGGCTCAATTGCGCAGCAATGAGGAAGAGAGAGTGGAAATAGAGAAACGAAAACAGCAGTGGGTAGCAGGTGTAAGCCATGATCTCAAAACACCATTATCTTATATTGAGGGATATGCGGCCATGCTGACTGCTCAAGAGTATGACTGGTCTGATGAAGAAAGAAGAAGCTTTAGTATGAGTATCAGTGAGAAAGTGACTGAAATGAAGCAGTTGATTCAGGATTTGAATGCTTCTATGCAGCTTAAAGAAAGTCCATTGCCAATCCAATTGGAGAAGGAGGACATTGTAGAGTTTCTCCGTAGTGCGGTCATAGATATTGCTAACCATCCTTCAGCCGAGCCATACGAATTTTCTTTTACGTCCATGGAGGCTGCTTGTATTATGTCCTTCGATAGCAAGTTATTAGGCAGAGCGCTGCAGAATTTTTTGATTAACGCAATCATTCATAATCCTCCAGGTACACACGTTTCCATGGAAGTAAACAAAGCGAACGATAAGCTTCATATTTCTATCGAAGATGACGGAATAGGAATGAATCCCAATAAGTTCATGCAGGTATCTCACTCCCAAGGGCATGGAATACCTATTGCCAAAAGCTTTATTGAAGCGCATAACGGAACACTTCATATCCTTCCAGGCAGTAAAGCGGGTACAAGGATGGAGATTTCACTGCCGCTAAACATCTAACTTTTTAACATCTAACCTCACATTTTGGAGTTTGCTCGATTTTTTTGCCTGTTGTTTAGAGACTGTTTACCTGATGTTTACTTTACTTCAGTAAACTGTATGTAACTTAAGATTCAGTATTAGAAGTCGAGAGGAGATCAGGAAATGTCTGAATATGTAATACATACACAGCAGCTAACTAGGCGTTTTGGAAAACGGGAATTTGTAAAACGAATAAATCTCCAGGTACCCGGACAGCAGATTTATGGATTTTTAGGACCTAATGGGGCGGGTAAAACAACCACGATTCGTATGCTGCTTGGGCTGATTAAGTCCACATCTGGAGAAATTGAGATTTTCGGGAAAAAGCTAAAGGATCAGCGTATGGAAATATTGAAGGATGTTGGCTCCTTGGTTGAATCACCTGCCTATTATGCCCATTTATCTGCATATCGAAATTTGGAAATCGTCACAACCATGCGTGGACTTCCGACCCGAAGAATTCATGAAGTGCTGGATTTAGTGAGATTAAGCAAGGATGCGTATCGTCCGGTAAAGGGATATTCCTTGGGGATGCGACAAAGACTGGGGATTGCTATGGCGCTTATTGCGAACCCCAAATTATTGATACTTGATGAACCGACGAATGGTTTGGACCCGTCTGGTATTCAGGAAATTCGGGAGTTAATTATGAGCCTTCCTGGCGCTTACGGAATGACGGTACTGGTTTCGAGTCATTTATTAAGCGAAATTGAGCAGATTGCAACCTATGTAGGAATTATTAATCAGGGTGAAATGATTTTCCAGGGAACGATGAAGGAACTCACCGCCAAAAGCAAGCCTCAATTATTCATTGAAACCCCAGATCCTGTTCTGGCTGCCGGTGCACTGATTCAGTATGGTTGGACGGCCGGAGCTGAATCGATTGAACAAAATGAGGTCGTGACTCCTATTGTAGATCGGCAACAATCTTCGGAGATGATCAAGGTGCTTGTGGAACACAATCATCCCATTTATCGGGTCACAGAGAAGAAAAAAACCTTGGAGGAGATATTCCTGGAACTGACAGGTAAGGAGCGAAGCTTATGATACTCCGGGTTATAAAGGCAGAGGGTCTTAAGCTGAAGAAAATATGCTGGTGGATTCCTCTTATACAGGGGTGTGTACTTACAGGCATGACTGCCGTGGAATGGTATCTTTACTTTCGGCAAGGACCAGGAGGTGTCTATGCTGGTTTTGCCGTTATGTTTATGTTCCTTTCGTTTGTGATGCTGCTTGGCGGTACACTTTTGGCGAGCATTATGGCCGGTACAGAGCATGATACTCAAACATGGAAGCAGCTTATGGCCATGCCTGTTCCCAGAAGCTATATCTATTTATCCAAAATCGTATGGATCGTGATTCTGCAGTTGGGTACTGCCTTGATCACTGTAGCAGGTATGAGCCTCATCTGGGTGTTATATACAAGCGAACCCATTCCTTGGCGGATCATGCTGTTACAGCCGATTAATGCAAGCTTGGCTACCCTACCAGTACTTGCAATTCAACTTTGGCTGTCTACGCTTTTCACTAATCAGGCATTCCCATTAGCGTTTGGTATATTCGGTTCTATTGCAAGCTTGTTTTTGGCACGCACAAGTATTCTGTGGATTAAAATATTGCCTTGGTCGTACCCTGCACTATCAAGTCCTCTGATGAAGGAACACATGATTTGGGTAATCGTTGCTTTAAGTGCGGGAGTCATCTTTACGGGATTTGGTACATTACAGTTTACCAAGCATGAATTCAAATAGAGAGGAGAAGATACATGGGCTCTATTTTACGCGTAGAGACGATAAAGCTTCAATGGATCATGGTATGGATTCTCATTATATTAGATGCGGTCATAAATTCTTTAATGGGAGTCCTGGAGCTGAACGATTTGAAGCAGTTTTTTTCGCCCAGCTGGTTAACTTTATATACGTATTCAGCGCAATTTCACTCTATGTTTTTTTATCCGCTCTATTGTGGAATTATCGCTTCTCTTTTGTGTGCGTATGAGCATCGGGATGGGGGATGGAAGATTTTATTAAGCAGCCCGTATCCTCGTCAGCAAATTTATTATGCAAAATATATATTGCTCATTCTCATACTGGGTCTTGATCAGCTTATATTTATAGTAGGCTATTTTGTAAGTGGAAATATAGCAGGTGCTCCAGGAGAAATCCCTTGGTCTGTCGTTCTTTCTACCGGCTTGGGAGGGTGGCTCGGGATTTTTCCCCTGGCAGCATTACAGCTTATCCTCTCGATAAAAATTCGGAATTTTGGAGCTTCTTTGGGAATGTCTATTTGTTGTGTGGTTCCTAATATTGTCATAACAGGCTTTCATTCTTCCATAGGTGCGTGGTTTCCTTTTACGATCCCTTATTATATTATGATGCCGCAAACAGCGAGTTATGCACCCAGAGTTGAGCCTTACAGTCTCGGATTGATTGTCATTTTTACGTTTTTAGCCTATCTGTATGGTGGGAGAAAGATGTTTGTGAATAGGGACTGGTTGTAGTTAGGATAGCATGAGGATGTAATCCCAACCGATCTCTTTGTTCTCAGAAACACTTAATAAAGCAGCTGCAATCCCAGCAACGCCTTCAAGCATGCCTGCTTTTGTCAGCCAAGTCAAAGAGCCATCTGACCTTGGCTCGGGGTCTAGATATCCAAGTGGGCTATCCATTTGAAAGCGATCAAGCAGACAATTCGTTAACTGTTGAATAAGCGGGAGAAATGCAGGCTCTTTACTGTGACGCCACATTCGCCAAGAGATGGTAAGTAATCCGGCAAGACCGTGACAGAGTGCAGAAGAGTCCATTTCCCGCTTAGCTATCTCATAGGAGATTGCACCGACACAAGCTTTCACAGCTAATTTTTGCAGTTCCACATTATGGAGAGCCTTTCCGGCAAGAAATAGGGAACAGGTGATGCCGGGTGTACCGTAGCACCATGCTTCTCTTGCTCGTTCCAAATCAAACCGTAGAGAGCCTGTTTCAGCTTCAAATGGAACAATATGAGGCCAGTAGCTACCATATTCATCCTCATATTTATACTTAAGCAACCATTCCGTAATGGTTTCAATCGCTTGATATTGGCCTTTTACTTCAATTCCAGAACTATAAGCTACAGATAATAAAGCCAACGGTCCAGGAATGCCATGTGCCATTCCACAATTGAAATTGCCCAGAGGATAGTTACGTTTATCCCGATCTAAAAATTGAAACTTTTGTGGGGAGTACCACCCTGGGACATAATGATTGTGAATATGTATGGGATGTGTAAGATCAGTAAGAAATTGAAGAATTGGCTCAACAAGAGGAGTACAAATAGGATCGGTTGAGTTCATCAAAATATATCTTCCAATCCCGGAAGCTCCCGAAATGGTGTCAAAGGATTGCATGGGCATACCTTCGTGAAGGCTTAATTGTTCTGTGTTCGACTGAAGCCATTGCTCTGTTAGAGGCATCATCCATTGATGTATTTGCTGTAAAAAATTGCTGTAGTATTCTCCATAATTAGAAGCCTCTCTTACGGACGCAGCGATGCCTGCCCAGCCACTGTAAAGAGAGAGGTCGTCAAGACCAATTATAGCAAGTGAGGATTGGATCTGAGCCATATTTAAATGTGTGGCTCTATTCCAATCATACGAAAGGTCTGTAGCACGCCATTGCGATAGTAAATGAATGTTACCAGGATAACCATGCGAAAGTGAGGTTTCTCCCCATGGGTGGTACTTTGTTTCTGGCGAAACATTGTGTTCCGAATGGACTGCTGAATAGACGGATTCGGGCTCGCACAGACGTAAAGCAATTTTTTTACTAATATCTCTTGCACGAACTTGGTCGGATTGTTGTATAACAAAACTATCAATTTTCATATGAAAGCCTCCATTATTTTTTCCCTCATTATATTGTCACTAAAATCTAGTGTGCTGTCCTTAAAAATACTAAAAAGTAATAAAGGTTTATCTTAAATGTACTCGTTGAAATTAAGATAAATGTAAGAAATATATAAAGTCTAGTTAAGATTATATAACTTACAATAAAATTGTAAAAAATAAAAGGAGGTAACAAGATGAAAAATCAATTTGATCTGGACTTGCAAGTAGCCAAAAATGAGGTTGCTCCAAAAGGGGTTCAACCAGCCAGTGGTCTTATCTGTACTCCTTCATGTGCAACAGGTACTTTGAATTGTCAAGTTAGTCTTACCTTCTGCAAAACGTGTTAATAACGAAAATACATGGAAAAAAGGCACGGTTTCTATAACCGTGTCTTTTCCAGTTATGAAAATGAGGGAAGGATCTATGGCTGAAGATTTGAAGGGGAGATCAGTTGAAATCAGTAAGTATATAGCACAAAAGCTAATAGACCTATCATATACAGAAAAGATAGTTAATCATACAAACAACCTTTCACCTTCACGTGGAAAGTCCCCTTGGAATCCTAGCTCGCTTGCCGATGGAATTCCGGGTGTGTTAGTGCTGTTGTCTGAATGGGGTTACCTGGAGCCTGATCAAAATTGGGCAGAGCATGTGCATAGTCAGTTACGGTACTTAGATGCTAACTCTCTATTATTATTGCCTCGTATTTCTCTTTATTATGGAACAACCGGAGTAGCTTATGGCATATTGTTAGCTTCCAATAACAGAGCTAATTATAACAAACTAATCTCTCAGCTTAATAAGTATATTGAAGTAAAGTGGGGAGATTTACCTGTAATTGGTACAACTACAGAGTTCAGTACCCAAATGGATATCATCAATGGACTGCTTGGAGTGGGCAGATACACACTGGAGGTTACTGAAGACAACACGATGTGTGATCTGTCCCGTCAATTATTAGATACCATTACGCACTTTATACCTGAATATATACATTTGTCGTCAAGGGAAGATTCGGCTTCAATCCATCTAGGTTTGGCGCACGGTATCACCGGAATACTTGCACTGCTTGTCACTGCCCTACAAAAAAAGATCAAAGTTGAAGGATTACAAGAGGCTATAAAACATATAGCCGATTTTTTGCTTATTCAAATTCAGGAGGATCAATATGGCTGGTATTGGCCTGTAAACTCTCAAGCGCCTTCAATGAACAAGAGAGTGAAAAAAGTAGGGATGAGAGAAATTGAAGGCTGGTGTCATGGAACCTTTGGAATAGCTTTGACATTACTCAGAGCAGGAATTGAGTGCAGTAATGAAGAATGGAAAAAGATAGCGGAAAAAGCTATGGAATCCATATTTTGCTTAGATGATGAGCTACTAAATGCGCTATCCCCTACTTTCTGTCACGGGTTGGCTGGTTTGCTTCATATAGCTCATAGATTCTATAACTTAACCGATAATCTAGCAGCGTTACGCTTTGCCGATCAGATAGCTTTAAAGTTAGTAAATTTATACGATGAAGAGCTCCCATTTGGATACCAGGATTTGGAGGGGACAACTCATGTTCATAATGTAGGAATACTGCAAGGAGCAACAGGGATTGCGTTAAGTTTGCTGGACTATGGAATTGGGAAAGAACATCTTAAATATTCAGGGAGATGGAGTGAATTGTTTCTAATTTCTTAAGGGTGCTACCTTATTGCTTTATCTGAAGCATTGGTTTTGGGGGGATTAGATGAAACAAAAATTTATGGTTATATCATCTTTTAGGAAGATTAAGCATTTTTTTGAGACTTTAAGCACTCCAGAAAACATTCGAATCATGTTTTATGATTCGCTTTACCAGGCTCTACCGGAGATTGATGAGCAGTGTATCGGTGTAGCTTTGAATCAGGATCATGTAACGCTAGAGGACTTGTCTTACTGGCACAGCATTAAAGAAAAATTTACGGTTCCATTTATCTTTCTTTCCTATCATAGTGATGATCAACGGCAATTGGATCTCCTCAAACAATTGTTTTCAATGGCTTCATCTGAATATGGAATGGAAAGAGAACAGCAGGCTATTAGTTTATCACCCAATGTCATTTTTGATCCTACTGGAAAGGTTATTTGGAAGCAAGGGCATGAGCATATGCTGACTATGATGGAATTCCGATTATTAATGTATCTTCTTACTACAAAAGAGTGTGCTTCTACGATTGATCACATTATAGACAGAGTCTGGGGAGTGGATGCTTTTACTACGTCTAATACGGTGTATGTGCACATCCGAAAATTGAGAGAGAAAATAGAAGATGATCCAAGTCATCCAAAAATTCTGGTAACATGTCATGGAATCGGTTACAAGTTGAATATATTTCCTAAAAACTTGGAGGTGGTCAGTTGTGAAGAGACAACTGCATTACACTGATGCGCATAAACTACATAATGAAGTGAGAGATCGGGATGAAAGATGGTTTAGTGCATGTGATTTTTTTCTAATCAGAGCTCCATTACTACCGCTAGACCGATATTTTCAGGTGTTTTCGGATCAAAATGTGGACAGCCAGCTTACTTTGGAGGAAATAACTCGTCGATTAAAGTTGGCATCCCAAGAAGCTGTTGTTCAAGAAGCCATATCATTAGCCTCTCCGTCCCTAATGCAGTTTCTACATTACTTGAAAGATGGCCATGCTTTGGATGATAAAGGAGAGCTACAAAAGTATGAGAAGACGCTGAACAGCTTTTATCGGTATTTTATTCGGATGACTACCCGAACGACTCCATTTGGGTTGTTTTCAGGAGTGGGGCAGGGAATTTGCGGGAAGACTACCGATCTGGATATTGGTAGCTATCCTAAGCATCTGAAGAGAGCCAGACCTGACATGGAATGGATATATAAACTGATTCAAAAAATAGAAGCTGATCCGGCCATATTTAATCAACTAAAGGTCTTCCTAAACAAAACGGTTATGATCAAAGGAAATCGAGCCAAATTATCATTCCGACCTAAGCATGGAGCAGCAGAAGCTGATGATTCGGCAGAAAATTTTAATTCCATTCGGTTTACTGACGTTGTTCGAATGACGTTTGAAGCTGCTGAACATCCAATTCGAGTGATGGAACTCAAAGAAATACTATTAAAGGCATTCCCTGACGCTACTTTGGAAATCATAGCTGATTATTTGCAGCAACTAGTAGAACAAGAGTTTATTTTGAGCGAGCTTAGACCTCCATTAATGGATCATTCACCCTTTCATTACATATTCGAAAAAATTAAAAAACTGGATATTTCCGATCCTTGGATTCACATTTTACACGAAATTGATGCTTTATTACTTCAATATAATCAATGCACGATTGGAGAAGGAGAGAAGGTCTACCGGAAATTATGTGACAAAATGCTGGATATCATTTCTGTAAAAACACCTGTACAAGTTGATGTTAAATTGGATAAAGAAGTAACGCTGCCGAAACATGTGCTTGATGAGGTTTCATTAGGGGCTGAAGTCATGTGCAAATTGTATGCATCCCCCAAAACGGATGAATTGGCTGAATATTTGAATCGTTTCTTGGAAAAGTACGGTGTGTATCAGGAGGTTCCTATTCATGAACTGTTTGATGAGGATTGGGGTCTGGGTATACCGGAAATGTATCGTTCAAATGAAAAAAAATCAATGGGCATGGAGGCATTTAAACGCAACGCTGTTCTCTTTCAATGGGTTTCGAATGCCATTTCTAATCATGAAATAGAACTCGCCCTTACAGATGAACAGTTAGAGCAACTGATGATTTCTGATAACTACGACACTTCCCCAGAGTCAATGGAGATCTATTATAGTATATTTGCTGATTCTCCTGAAAAAGTTGATTCTGGAGATTATTCGCTTTTACTTGGAGCCAGTGCTGGCTCGAATAGAGCGGGTAAAACCTTTGGACGTTTTCTGGATATGTTTAGTGAGGAGTTTGTACAAAAATTATCTGAAATATATGATCATCACCGATGCTTTCATCCCGATGCCTTATTGTCAGAGATGGTTTTTATGCCGGAACAGGGGAAAATATCCAACATCTCATTAAGCAAAAATTTAATGGAATATGAGATTGTATCGGGAACCACGTCTTCTAAAGATGAGGACCATACGCTTTGTATTGATGATTTAGTGGTGGGTGCTACTCATGATCGTTTTTATGTCAAGTCCAGACGTTTGGGTAAGGAAATAATCCCCTTGCAAACACACATGCTGAATTACAAGCTTTCACCACATATATTCAGATTTCTAACGGATATTACTAATAAAGAGATTGGTACGTGGTCTTATTTTGACTGGGGGCCATTAGAGCAGTCCCCTTTTTTGCCAAGACTAGTATATAAAAAGATCATTATTAGTGCTGCGCAGTGGAAACTGAGCAAAGCTTCATTGAATATTTCAGAATCATGCGAGTCCAAAGCAGGCGAAGAACTTTTCCAGGTGTGGAGACAACAATGGAATGTACCGCGCTATGTTTACCTAACGATGGGGGATAATCGCCTTTTATTAGACCTATGCAACCTCTTCCATATCAAAGAATTGCTACGTGAGGTGAGCAAGATACGCGAAGGACAGGAGCTTCTTCTTACCGAGTGTTTGGGTAATCCCTTCCATACCCCATTACAGGGGACAGCAGGAAGATATATGGGGGAATTTGTGTTTCCACTAAAGAAGAAAAAAATAAAGGTGAAACCGAGTATCCCTAGTTCACAAAATCATATTGATTCTCCAAACTTCATTGCTCATACTTCTTCCAGCATTCATAGAGGCATATTTCCAGGAGGGGAGTGGCTATACCTTAAATTGTACGGAGTCAAGGAAAGAGAGACTGACCTGGTAGGCTTAAGCCTAGGGCATCTCTTAAAACAGCCGGGGTTTAAGGATTGGAGTCGAAAATTTTACTTTTTACGATACGTTGATCCTGAACATCATATCCGTCTACGGTTTCAGGGAGAACCAGAAAAGCTATGGCTTGTTGGCTTGCCTCAATTAAATCAGTGGGCAGCCGAGTTGCGTGAAGAGGGGATAATTACGAATATGGTCATAGATACATACCATCCTGAATTGGAGAGGTATGGAGGACAGACACTTATGGAGCTGGCAGAACAGGTTTTTGACGTGGATAGTCAATGGGTCATCGCCTATATGAAGGGAATTCGCTCTAATGCTTTCAATCTGGACATAGAGATAGCGGCTGTGATTAACATTATTCATTATCTGAGTGGTTTTGGCTTAACAATTCAGGAGCAAGTGAGCTGGCTAGAAGAGAGAATTGATTGCAAGCCTCATATGAAGGCGTTTAGGGATGTCAAAAAAACATTGATTACCACTGTAGAAGCGAATTATAAATGGATTGGACAAGCAGATACGGCCACACAGGTTGCTTTCTTAGCACTTGTAGAAAAAAGACAGACTATGATTCAGCAGTATGCTCAAGCGATAATCCTGGCTAAAAATAATCACGAGCTTACCAATCATCCTGATGATATTTTGGGCAGTATCATTCATATGCATTTGAATCGTCTGCTTGGTGTAAATAGGGAGCGAGAAATAAAATGTATGGCTTTAGCTAAGCATACAGTAGCTAACCTGTTGCATAGGAAAGGGGTAAGCTATGTCACAGTCTAATGGACAAACCAATGACCTGATCTCTTTGTCCTATAAAAATATATTTCGTACCTTTCTATTTTGGCCTCGTATATTCAGACTGCTTTGGGACACACATCCTTCCTTTTTGATTGCTATACTCATTACGAATTTGTTGAAGGGTGCAATTCCTGCTGTGATCCTTTTAACCACGAGAGAATTAATTAACAGTGTCGTGGCGGGAGCGTCAGGGGGAAGCTTTCAACCTGTATTTATAGCTTTTGGCGTCTTAATCGGTGTCAATTTGCTGTACGATCTGATCAATATTGGCGAAAGCTTTTTTCGTAAAATGTTTCAAAGCCGGCTATCAAACCAGGTAAATATCAGAATTATTGAAAAAGCACAAAAGATGTCTTTGCAGTCGTTTGAGGATGCAGATGTGCAAAATATGCTTCAACGTGCTCAGGGAGAGGCAGATTTTAGGCCGTTTGAAATATTTACTCAAATCCTTGCTATTATTAGCAGTGTTGTAACCTTATTTTCGACGGGTGCGATTCTTATCGCATGGAGATGGTGGGCATTCTTATTCATTTTTCTCATTCCATGCTTGTCATTCTATTCTTTTTTACGTATCGGGCAAAGAGAATTTAATGTTCACTTTCAAAGAGCAGGAAGACAACGTGAATCCTGGTATTTGTCGTTTTTAGTGACAAGAGATAATAGTTTTAAAGAAGTGAAAATATTTCAACTGGGAGACTATCTACGAAAAAGATACAAAACGATACTCGAAGGGTTTTATCGCGAGGATAAAGTGCTAGCGGTTCGTAGATCCTATACTTCTCTTGTATTTCAGATTGTAAATCAGGGTGCGTGTGCATTTATTATTTTCATGGCCATACAAGCCACTTATGTTGGTCAAATTTTAGTGGGGAACTTGGTGAGCTTAATTCAGGGTATCACGTTAACTCAGTCAACATCGCAGAGCATTGTACAAGGGATTTTAAGCTTGTGTCAAAATAATTTATATATCAAGCAGCTATTTGATTTTTTAGATATGCCGGAAGAGGCAAAAATACAAAAAACGGTTCAGCAATTGCCTTTGTCCGCTATTCATAGTATTGAATTTCGGAATGTATCGTTTAGATACCCGAACACGGAGGAGAATGCCATTTCTAATGTTAGCTTCAAGCTACATCAAGGAGAGAAGCTGGCGATTGTAGGGAGAAATGGATCGGGTAAATCAACGATCGTGAAGTTACTAACTCATTTGTATTCCGATTTTGAAGGAGAAATCCTAATTAATGGAAACTCTATACATGAATTGGATAAAGACATCTTTAGAGAAAAGATAGGCGTTGTTTTTCAGGATTTTGTACATTATGAGATGGCTGTTAGAGATAATATAGGCTTTGGTCATGTGGCTTCCAGAGAAAATGATGAGGCTATTTGGACAGCTATAGATAAGGCGGGAATTACAGATTTGATAGTCGGCCTGCCTGATAAAATGAATACCTTGCTTGGAAAATGGTTTGAAGATGGACAGCAGCTATCTGGAGGACAGTGGCAGCGTATTGCAATAGCCAGGGCTTTTATGAGAAATGCCGATATATATGTTTTGGATGAACCGAGCTCTTTTTTGGATCCACATGCGGAGAAAGAGGTTTTTCAAAAGTTTGATCAGCTTATTCATGAGAAAATTGGAGTGTTTATATCCCACAGATTGTCCTCCGCACGTATGGCGGATACCATTATTTTAATGGAGGAGGGCAGAATTGTAGAAGCAGGTAGCCATGAACGCTTAATGGATATAGACGGAGTGTATGCAGAAATGTTCAGGCTTCAAGCCTCCTCGTATCTTTCACAACGAGAACGTGGTTTTGAGGAAGAAGATCTGTCACCCTCGTTAGTAAGGACGACAGGTGGATCATAAGAAATGGCAGATGCCCTCCTATTGTAGGAGGGCATTTTTATCTTCACCACAATAGTCGAACTACAGCCATACTCACAATACCGACAACGACGGTAGCCAGCAGGTTTTTGCTCCACAAGGCGGTCACTAGCGTAGGAAAGACAGCCATAAGTACTTGCCCATTAAGAGTGACTGAGGATTCGGTTCGGACGAGCAGATTTTCCATCACGAGGGCTGTGAATATGCAGATGGGAATATAGGAAAGCCATTGTAGCACTGGCTTGGGAAGCGCCAGTTTTTGCAGCACGACAAAAGGAATGATCCTTGGGATCGCCGTGACAATCATGGCACCGATAATGATATACAGGACATTGGGATTAATGCTCATTTGTCGGTTAACACTCCAATCGTTGCGGTGATCATGGTTGCTACAATGACGGAGATATGTGATGGCACCCACCAGGACAAAAGGTACATCAGAACAGCCATACATAGCACAAGCAGCAGACGATGCTTGAGTTTGGAGGTCTGGACACTTTGGAGCTGGGAAATAAGCAGGGCAAGGAACATCGCAGGCAAGGCAAAGTCCAGACCAAAAGCCTCCGGCCGGGAAATCCAGTTCCCGAGAACCCCTCCCGCCACACAGGATGCAATCCAAGCGAGATAAGCTGTAATATTAAGCCCGTTCATCCAGCGGTCACTGACCTGCCCGCCTTTAGCCAATTTATCCGACGCTACTCCAAAGGATTCGTCCGTCAAAAGAGCGCCGATGCCTATGTTTTTCCACAATGAATATTTAGAAAAGTAAGGAGCCAGCGACGCACTTAACAGCAGATGACGAGCATTCACAATGAATGTCGTTAAAATAATGACGGATGGAGGACTGGCTGCAGCCAGCATCGAGCACATAATAAACTGAGAGGCTCCGGCGTATACAAGCGCCGACATGAAGGCAATTTCCATGGTGCTAACCCCTGATGAGGCACCCACAATGCCTGCCGCGAACCCAATACATACATAACCGAGCAATGTAGGAATACAATCTTTAACCCCGTGTAAAAAGCTGAGTGAATCGGGCTTCGTTTCGCTCAACTCCGAAGCTATGGACATTTTAACCTTACCCCCAGTGTATAAATTTATAATAGTATATAACGTAAGTTGTAAAGTATCAATATATTATACGTCTGTACGTTATGTTGAATAATATGTATAGCGAACACACAGGGAGAATGTTTATTTTATTGTTTTTTAGAACTTGACCCTAAGGATAGAGATGAATATGAACAGATGTAGAGGACAAGGACGTATACCTAATGGAATCCGCGCTGGTGCTTCAGCC
Source organism: Paenibacillus sp. SER-28 (assembly GCF_052906305.1). Classification (NCBI taxonomy): domain Bacteria; kingdom Bacillati; phylum Bacillota; class Bacilli; order Caryophanales; family Paenibacillaceae; genus Paenibacillus; species Paenibacillus sp. SER-28. The sequence continues at coordinate 582,507 of NZ_JBRECM010000001.1, forward strand.
CGGTAAGGAAGATAAAGAGCTTCAGCGAAAAAAGAGCATCAACAAAATTGAAACGTTTCCATCTTAGTGTTATTATAATTTTCATAAAGAGAGATAGGGGGAGGGAGATGCCGATGCCAAGTATTAAAGATGTAGCTAGCTTAGCTGGCGTAGCTGTAGGAACTGTATCCCGAGTTATTAACAACTCGGGCTCTGTAAAACCAGATACACGCAGAAAAGTGGAGGAAGCTATACAAGAACTGAATTATTTTCCTAATGAAGTCGCTCGAAATTTCAAGATGAGGAAATCCAAGATGGTAGCCTTGCTGCTTCCAAGTATCTGGCATCCTTTTTTTTCTGAACTGGCTTATTACATTGAGGATGAGTTGGATCAGGAAGGCTTTAAGCTCATGTTGTGTAATAGCGGCGGCAAGCCCGAAAAAGAACTGTATTATCTGGATATGCTACGGCAAAACAAAGTGGCTGGTATTGTCGGCATTACTTACAATGATATAGAAAATAGCGTAAGCAATGACATTCCGATTGTAAGTATTGATAGGCACTTCAACAAAAAAATTACTTGTGTGACCTCCGATAATTATGAGGGAGGGCGTCTGGCTTTGAGGGAGCTTGTTAAAGTGGGGGCCCAGAAACCGGCTTTTATGGGAAGCGTCACTTCCATTTTCAGTGAAACCATGAATCGGAGAAAAGGTTTCATTCATGAGGCGCAAACATTGGGAGTCGATTATGTAATCTACGAGAAGCCCGACCCTATAGTGGACGACGATGCCTATTTTAACGAGTTCCTAAATGAGCATCGCGATGTGGACGGCATTTTTGCTATTACCGATATGTTAGCCGCCAACTATATAGAAAGAGCACGCAGGGAGGGCATTCGCGTTCCAGAGGATGTAAAGGTTATCGGCTACGACGGGATTCAGGACCATCCTTATTTTCATCCGATATTGTCTACAATCAGGCAGCCAGTGGAGGAGATGGCACGTATGACAATCAGACTGCTTTATAAGAAAATCGAAGGTGAGACTTTAGATCAGCAAGTGTATCGTCTCCCCGTTGTCTTCAAGCAAGGCGAAACTACATGATTTTATTGTAAAAATATTAGCTCATTCGGTCGATTCATAGTATGGATCTACTAACTGATGTTTTTCTCACATCAAATTGGAAACGTTTTAAAAGTGAAAACATCCTAGTTCAAGAAAGAAGGTGTAATGGTGAATTCAAGAACTAGCGAGTCGGATCATTCAGGATCAAGCCAAATCGAAAAATATGGAACCGGATCAAACGCGACTATTCCTTAAACATTCAAACTTCAAACTTTTTTCTTTTGGCAGAAGAAAGATATCTCAGTTCTTCCCGATATTTCGCCACGGTTCTGCGTGATAGATGCAAACCTTCCTTTCCCAGTAGGGTAGTAATAGCCTGATCCGATAACGGTTTTTGCTTGTCCTCATCATCTATCAAATTTTTGATACGCTTTTTTGCACTCTCCGATGAAGCAGCATCTCCGTCCGCTGACGTCAAGGAGGAAGTAAAGAAAAATTTGAGCTCGAACAATCCGCGAGGCGTCTGTATAAATTTATTACTGACCGCCCTGCTGACCGTGGATTCGTGTAAGCCCGTCTTATCGGCAATCTCCTTTTGGGTGATTGGTTTGAGGAAATACACGCCATGCTCAAAAAAATCCTGCTGCTTTTCCACAATGGCCTTGGCAACCCGTAGAAGGGTCAGCCGACGTTGCTTCAGGCTATTGACCAGCCATTTTGCCGTATTCATCTTCTCATGGATAAAACGTTTGGTTTCACTATTCGGTAGATCCTGCATCATTTGCCGGTAAAAAGGGTTAATCTCAACCCGCGGCGCACTAATGTCATTAATCAGGACAAGATATTCCCCGTTGGCTTTTTCGACCGTTATATCTGCTATGATGTATTGCTGCTCTTTATGAGCAAATGCTGCGCCCGGGCATGGATTTAGCTTGCGAATTCGATCGGCCATCTGTATAACCTCTTGCCTACCGATTTCAAGAGCATCCGCAATTTTTTGTATCCGATTGTTCGCCAGATCGGCCAGATGGTTGCTTACCATTCTGACTATGCATTCATCATCCATGCCAGCAAGCTGGAGCTGGAGAAGAAGACATTCTTCCAAGCTGTAAGAGGCGATCCCCGGTGGATCAAAACTCTGTATCACCAAGAGCATATCCTCAATTTCGGCTATGGGAACGTCCAATAGTGAGGCGACCGTTGGAACATCAAGTTCTAAATATCCCATTTCGTTCAAATTGCCAATGAGGTACCGTGCCACCATACGCTGTGAATTTGTAAGCCCACATACCAGTCCAAGCTGCCTGTTCAGATGTTCAAACAGGGTATCATTCGGATTGGGGACAAAATCCAGAAATGTAACGGGGTTTGCTCGCTGGACCGATGGATATTTTTCTCCGCCACGATAATGTTCAAGCAGATCTCCTTGATCTTTCTGTGAAAACCGCTCTGCTTCTTCTTTGATACTGCCTATGGACATATTAAACTCTTGCAAATCAATGACTGGATTATTGTTCGCCTGTTCATGCAGAAAGGATATTAAATCAGCCGAAGAATATTGCAAGATCGTGATTGCTTGTCGCAATTCGGGCGTCATAACCAGCTTGAATCCTTGTTCCTGTTGTAATCCATATCGTATCATTGACTTATTCAAACTCCTTTTCCATACATTTCCGGTACAAATTCACAGTCAGTCATTTATGAAAGATCTACTTCTCTAAGCCTATGCAATTCTCCTGCCTAGATGTTAACGTTACCGAGTAATTTTATCTGATAGAAACGATTCATAAACAAGCCAAAGATTGTCGTAATAAGTAACAGTTATTATGTGTGTTGTATTTTTGGTTATATACACTATCTTTCTTGTATACTCATTCATTGAATAACAAAATACACTGGAGCTGGAGGAATCATTTATGGAAACTTATAAAATTGTCTGCATTGATATTGACGGGACGCTGCTTAACTCGGCGCATCAAATCACGGAAGCAACCAAAGAAACCATTCTCCAGGTTATAAATGATAAGCAGATTCCAGTGGTTCTTGTCTCTGCGCGAATGCCAAAAGCAATTATTCCATTGCAGAATCATCTTGGTATTTCTGAGCCTCTCATATGCTACAGTGGGGCACTTGTTATAGATAAACACGGGAACAAGCTGAACACCCGTTATATAGATAAGAAAATGACACAGTGTTTGCTTGACAGCCTGGCTGCCTATGATCTTCACGTAAGCCTGTATAAGGATGATGAGTGGTATATTGAGCAATTGGATGCATGGGCGCTTCAAGAACGTGACATCACCAATATCGAGCCTCGCATTTATAGTTTTTCTAAGCTTACCAGTGGTTGGAGGGAAGAGACTGATGGAACCAGTAAAATTTTGTGCATGGGTGATCCCGAAGAGATCAGACGCGTCCTTCAAGTATTGCGACCCCTATACGGCGAAGAAGTAAATCTCTACTTATCCAAGCCTACTTATCTGGAAATCATGTCAAAAAAGGCTTCCAAAACGGCAGCCATTCAAATTCTGCTAAAAGAGTACCAACTGAAACAAAGCGATTGTCTGGCTATGGGTGACAACTACAATGATATCGACATGCTGGCCTTTGCGGGACTTGGCATTGCCATGGAAAATGCTCCCCTTGAGGTCAAAGCTGCTGCCAACACCGTTACTCTCTCGAATGACGAGGATGGAGTAGCTCATGCGCTGAAAAACCATATTCTGTTCCCTAAATAAGCGGGTTGGAATAAATTTCCAATGACTGATTCAGGCTGGAGGAATACAGGTGAAAAGAATAGATAAGATTTTAGAGTATATTGCCGAAAGCACCAAGAAAATTTCCAAAGAGGCTTTATTTGCGGGGGAAGGGATTACGGCTGCGGAAATTGCTGATGATCAAAAGATGTTGAGAAACAATGTGAGCAAAGAGTTGAATAATCTGCTGCGTGACGATCTAATCCTTAAAATCAAAGGAAGACCGGTCAGATTTCTGCACAAGCAGATTATCGAGGACACCTTTCAGGTTCGGCTGAAAGAGAAACAAATTGAGGTCAAAAGCATCAAAGAGGTATTGCTGCCTGACGAACAGGTCGATCCGTTCCATGCTTTGATCGGTTTCAGGGGCAGCATGCGTAACCAGGTTGAGCAGGGGAAGGCAGCGATTCTGTATCCTCCTAGAGGTCTGCATACCCTGATAGTCGGGCAGACGGGTGTTGGAAAAACTATGTTTGCCAGGTTGATGTACCATTATGGCAAATATATGAAGCGGTTTTCAGAGCATGCGCCATTTATCGTTTTTAACTGCGCTGATTATTTCAATAACCCCCACTTGTTACTTTCCCACATCTTTGGTCACGTTAAAGGGGCGTTTACAGGCGCTGATCATGAAAAAGCAGGGCTGGTGGAGAAAGCTGACGGAGGCATCCTGTTTTTGGATGAGATTCACCGTTTACCCCCGGAAGGCCAGGAAATGATTTTCTATTTCATGGATACTCACACCTATAACAAATTGGGCGAAACGGATCGAAAAAGAGATGCGAGTGTGTTATTGATTGGAGCTACGACGGAAGATCCCGGATCATCCATGCTGAAAACCTTCATTAGGCGCATACCCATCACGATCAATATCCCTTCCCTTCAGGAACGTGCTATTGAGGAGCAAATGCTGATTTTGAAGTATTTGTTTGCTAACGAGGCCAATAGGGTAAACAAGCCGATTAGGATTGAACCAGAGGTAGTAAGAGCACTGATCGGCAGCGTCACCTACGGCAATATCGGCCAGTTAAAGTCGAACATCCAGCTGGTATGCGCTAAAGGTTTTTTAAACAGCATACATGAAAACAAAGAAGAAATAGGACTTGATTTTAAAAACCTGCCGGGAAATATCCGAGATGGTTTGTTTAATATTGATAAAACGCAATATAAGATGAAGGAAATCGGATGTATTTCCTCGTGCCTATACATTACTCCAGAAGGAAGAAAAGCTTTGGATGAAGAGGTTGTTTCCGAGCTGCCGTTTAACCTTTACAAATTAATTGAAGACAAGATTGGCATGCTGAAGGAAGAAGGGCTCGACGACGCCTACATCCACAGATTTATTGCTACGGATGTCAATATCCATATTAAAAGCTTTTATAACCGTTTTTATAACACCAAGGGGAGCAGGGAACGAATTCTGAAAATTGTGAACAAAGACATCCTTGAATTCTCCGAGCAGATTAAGGAAATGGCCAAAAAGGAACTAAACCGAATTTACAGTGAGAGATTCGTGTATGCTTTCAGTCTTCATTTAAGCGCCTTTTTCAAGCGCACCAGAGAGAAAAAATACGGTGATGCACGAATCTATGAACCGATGAATGAACATGATGAAGAGTACAGACTGGCCCAGACTATCAAAAGTTTGATCGAGACTAAGTTTGGTGTACATGTACCGGAGGCCGAAATAACTTATATGGCGATTCTTCTGAAATCTGTTGAGGAAGAACGACAGGGTAGTGTGGGAATTATTGTGGCAGCACACGGTACCAGTACAGCGAGCAGCATCGTCGGCGTCGTAGACAGCTTGCTGGGCAGTTCTAATCTTTGTGCTGTTGATATGCCCCTCGATGTCAGTCCTAGGGAAATTTTGGAGCTTATTATCGATAAAGTAAAGAGCATTGACCGTGGTAGAGGCGTGTTGCTGCTGGTTGATATGGGCTCTTTGCTCAATCTTGAAGAAACTATTATGGAACGTGTTGGAATCAATGTAAAGACTATTGATATGGTTTCAACTCCGCTCACGCTGGAGGCTGTCCGAAAGGCCAGTGTTTTTGACATGGGGATAGAGGAGATATACCAATCGCTAAAGGATTTCAGGGGATATAACAATAGCAGCGCCGCAGTGAAAGTAGTTCATAAGGCAATTGTGACGGTTTGCTCCTCCGGCAAAGGTGCAGCGGTCAAATTGAAAGAGTTTGTAGAGAAAGTTGTCTGCGATTTGACGGATGAGGAGATACTGGTTGTCCCGGCAAACGTAAGAGAGTTGGATAAAGTGGTCCAGGATATGCGGTCTAAGCGAACCATTCTTGCCGTGATTGGAGTAAAACGGCCAAGCGAGCCGGAAATCCCGTTTATTCCCTTGGAAAAGCTGATTGAAGCGAGCGGTGAGCAGACATTGAGAGAGCTACTGCTGAATAACAAGCAGATCCCTGCTGTGGATCAAAGTGTAGTCGTCAGGGAGTTATGCGAGGAAAGTCTGAAAGAATTTATGACTTATTTGAATCCCCACAAAATTCTGGGAATGGTGATGAGATTTGTGCAAGAGCTGGAACTTGGATTAGAAGTCAAATTTGATTATGCAACAAAAGTCCAAATTTCTACTCACACAGCTTATGCGCTGGAACGTATGGTTATTCGCGATGGACTTGTTTATCAGGGGGAAGTGAAACAGCTCGACCAGCACATATTCGAGGTGGTAAACCGTTCATGCAGCATATTTGTTTCTGGTATGAATCTTATACTTTCTGAAGACGAAAAATATTATATTTGCGAAATGTTGAGCGAAGTATATAACTTTATTCCACAGTAATGGCCAAAGAGTATAAAACGCTTTCATATGTGTATGAAAGCAGTGGAGATTGATAAATAATGATCTGTTCAGACTGGAAAAAAACCTCCGACGCAACGGGGGTTTTTTTGTTGTTTACAAAATTTCCTCTGATCTATACAGAAGTTTGGCACAGAACTTGCATCATAGATATGTGGAGAGAAAAAAAGGGGGTGAGACAGATGATCGGTGTAATTGTTGGGACACACGGGAAATTTTCTGAAGAAATACTGAGGTCAACAGAAATGGTTTTCGGCCAATTGGATAATGTGGCAGGTGTTACGTTTGAACCAGGTGAAAGTGTCAGCGGACTTGTAGAGAAATATAAGGCTGCGTTGGCATCGCTGGATTGGACGGACGGTGTTATCTTCCTTGTTGATCTATTCGGCGGCAGTCCTTATAATGCTGCCAGCCGAATTGCAGTTAACCATGAAAAAATGGATATTGTGACAGGAGTAAACCTGCCAATGATCGTTGACCTTCTTGCAAACAGAGGAATTGAACAAGTGGAGAATTTGGTAAATTTAGCGATCCATGCAGGGCACGATTCCATGATGTCTTTTCGTGCCATTCGAAACAGTCAATTAGAGGAGGAATTATAGAATGGAAATTGCATTAGTTCGTATTGATGACCGTCTGATTCACGGTCAGGTGGCGACCGTTTGGGTGAAAGAAGCGAAGTGCAATAAGATTATCGCCGTTAGCGATGATGTCGCAGCGGATACATTACGCAAAACCTTATTGCTTCAGGTGTCGCCGCCTGGAATTAAGGCGTATGTCGTAACGATTAACAAAGCGATAGAGGCTTATAATAACCCCAAATACAGTGATTTTAAAACATTGTTTCTCTTTACCAACCCTACGGATGTACTGCGGGTTGTGGAAGGGGGAGTACCCATCCGCTCGGTGAATGTTGGAGGAATGTGTTTTAAGGAAGGAAAGACGCAGATTACCGGGGCGGTATCCGTAAACCAACAGGATGTAGATGCATTTCGTAAGCTGCATGAAAAAGGCATTGAGCTGGAAATCAGAAAAGTAGCCAGTGATCCGAAAATCAACATGATTACCAAACTGCAGGATATGTGATCGTAAATACCAGGCGGCAACTAGAGAGGAGTTATAGAAATGACTGTTTTTCAAATTGTGATGGTAACACTGGTAGCGGCCATATGTGGCATGGGTAGCGTTCTAGATGAAGGGCAAACCCATCGTCCTCTGATTGCGTGTACGTTGATTGGCCTTGTCCTTGGCGATCTCAAAACTGGCATTATACTTGGCGGTACTCTGGAATTAATGGCTTTAGGATGGATGAATGTAGGAGCATCCATAGCACCAGACGCTGCTCTAGCCAGCGTGGTTTCAACCATTTTGGTCATCGTCGGCCATCAATCGATCGGCGCCGGAATTGCCGTTGCGATTCCAATTGCAGCCGCCGGACAAGTGCTTACCATTTTTGTCAGGACGATTACTGTCTTCTTCCAGCATTTAGCTGATAAGTATGCGGAATCTGCAAATTTCAAAGGAATTGAGCTATGTCACTTTATTGCCTTACTTTTGCAAGGTCTGCGCGTTGCTTTGCCCGCTGTTTTGGTGGCAGTTGCCGCAGAAACGGGCCTGGTGACTGCTATGCTTAACGCAATTCCGGAGGTTATCACAAGAGGACTACAAATTGCGGGCGGCTTTATCGTAGTCGTAGGGTATGCGATGGTCATTAATATGATGGCAGCCAAATACCTGATGCCATTCTTCTTTCTGGGCTTTGTCATTGCAGCTTTTACCAGCATTAATCTGGTTGGTTTTGGGGTCATTGGTGCGGTTCTGGCTCTGCTTTACATCCAGTTGAGCCCAAAATACAACCAGCGTAATGAGAAGATGGAAGAAATTGAAGAGTTATAGTAACTACCTGAAGGGAGAGGAGAGCACTATGAAAGAAAAGAAGCTGACTAGAAGTGATTTAAATAAGATGTTTGTCCGTTCATGCTTCCTGTTAGGCTCGTTCAATTTTGAGCGAATGCAGTCGATCGGTTTCTGTGTCACCTTAATCCCTGCGATTAAGCGGCTGTACAGCAAGAAAGAAGATCAAAAAGAGGCATTGAAAAGACATCTGGAATTTTTCAACACTCAACCGTTTATCTCGGCGCCTATTATGGGTGTAACGGCTGCGATGGAAGAGCAGAAAGCGAGCGGCCAGCCGATTGACAATGCGACCATAAGTGGAGTCAAAGTCGGTCTAATGGGACCTCTTGCGGGAGTGGGTGACCCCATTTACTGGGGGACTTTACGTCCGGTTCTGGCTGCTCTCGGAGCCTCAATCGCCTTATCCGGCAGCCTTGTCGGACCGGTTCTTTTCTTCCTTCTCTTTAACACTGCACGCTTGGCAACGAAATGGTACGGTCTGAAATACGGTTATCACAAAGGTACGGAGATTGTCTCCGATATGTCGGGAAACCGGTTGCAAAAACTCACGGAGTCAGCCTCCATACTGGGGCTTTTCGTTATGGGCGCACTTGTTTCTAAATGGACTACCCTGAATGTGCCGCTGGTGGTATCAAGATATGTGGGAACGGATGGAAAAGAGGTTATTACGACCATTCAGATGATTTTGGATCAATTGATGCCTGGACTTTTACCACTATTATTGACCTTTTTATGTATGAGGCTACTGAAAAAGAAAGTGAACGCAATCGCTCTGATTTTTGCTTTATTCGCAGTAGGCATTATTGGGTACGCATTTGGTGTTTTGGCTTAAAACGTGCGGTCAGGGAGTCATCCTTGGCCGGACTTTGTCGGATTTTTGTGACCAAAGCAGCGTAAACATAAGATATTGAACTATAGAGTTAAATATAAACGCTTTGTCAAGAACATTACTTGGAGTTCAAAATATTAAAAGAGGATATGAAAGATGGTGAAGAGGAAGTTAAGTATGTTGCTTATTTGCAGTGGGCTATAACATCCCTTCTTCTTCCTGGGATTTGTCATTGCCGCTTTCACGAACATCAATCTAGTTGGTTTTGGGATCGTAGGAACTGTGCTGGCTCTGCTATACATCCAGCTCAGTTCGAAATACGGCGGAAATTGAAGAGCTATAAGAAAATATTTTATGAAAGAAGGGGAGTACATATGGAAGAAAAGATGATGACCAAAAACGACTCAAACAAAATATTTGTACGTTCTTGGTTCCTTAATTCCGACGATTAAGCGGCTGTACAGTAAGGTTACTACCGTTCTTACTGACCTTCCTTTGCATGAGACTGCTTAAAAAGAAAGTGAACGCCATGGCTCTCATTTTTTGCGCTATTCGCAATTGGTATTATTGGATACGCTCTCGGTGTCTTGGCTTGAATAATTCTTAAAACTATTTGGTCAAGGAGTTATCCATCACCGGGGATAGGCTTTCATTATAAGGCGTTTTGAACTGATTTATAAAATAGTTATAAAGGGAGTGAACAAGATGAGGAGTAAAAATATGAATCGGATTTGTTCTTTAGCACTTAGTATCATCTTATTATTATCTTTAACTTCATTCACGAAAGCGTTTGCATCAGATCCAGGATATTATCAGGAAACGTACCGCAATCAATTTCATTTTTCTCCCGAGGCCAACTGGTTGAACGATCCCAATGGAATGGTTTATTACAAGGGTGAATATCATTTATTTTACCAAAATTATCCATATGGAACGACATGGGGACCGATGCATTGGGGGCATGCTGTGAGTAGAGACCTTGTTCATTGGGAACATCTACCTATTGCACTTTCTCCTGATATCCACGGACAGATTTTTTCCGGAAGCACTGTAATCGACTGGGGAAATACAGCCGGCTTTGGAAAGGAAGCAATGGTAGCCATCTTTACCCATTCAGGTGATAAGGGTCAGGTTCAAAGCATTGCTTACAGCTTGGATAAAGGGAGAACATGGAAAAAGTATGAAGGGAATCCGGTAATGCCTGAACCTCCCGCTGCCGATTGGCGCGATCCCAAAGTATTTTGGCATGAACAATCCAATCAGTGGGTGATGTCGTTAGTTGCTAACAATAAGGTGATGTTCTATACTTCTCCCAATTTAAAAAATTGGACTTATGCCAGTGAATTTGGTCCAGATGGTGGAATACAGGCCAATAGTCTGGATTCCACTTCTTACGCGATTTCCTCACAAGAAGGTGGATCATTCAACTATGAGGGCGACATTACCCTTAATGCAAAAAATGGCCGGGAAGGATCAGGAGGACTGGTTTTTCGTTCTGATCAGCGTGCGGCCAACGGCTATGTAGTCAATCTAGATGCCAAAAATGATCGCGTAACTTTAACTAAAAATAGGAATGGAGAAAGCATTGAACTTGGGGCCAGTTCTTTGCGCCTGGATACTTCATCTACCTATCATTTACAAATTGTAACAGATAGACATCACATTCAGGTTTTTGTAAACAACCAATCGGTTATCGAACAAACGGATGATGAATTTGTATACGGCTACTATGGGTTAACCGCATGGAATTCAACAGCCTCTTTTCGAAATGTGAAATTCAATAATACATCAAACTTTGTGACCAATTTGTCAAAATGGACTGTTGTAAGCGGTTCCTGGGAAGACACCGTGAAAGGAATGACCGGGACTTCCGCGGTGAATTCATATGTAATGAGCGGGCAAGCCGGGGAAAACTTTCGATATCAGGCGAACATTGAATTATCGGATGGCGGAGATGAAATCGGCTCACTTGTTTTTCGGGCAGATGCCGAGGTGAGAAATGGATATATGGCGAGCCTCGACGCTCACAACGATAAAATAAAATTGATGAAGCTTGAGGACGGGAAGCAATCAGTTCTGGCCGAGGCCACTGTATCTCTCGCTACGTATACGGATTACCCTTTAGAGGTGAGGACCTATGGAGAGAATATAAAAGTATATTTAGATGGTAAACTTACTCAGGATGTAAATGATTCTACCTTTTCCTCCGGCGTTTTCGGCTTGCATTTGGCGAATTCCTCTGTGCTCTTCCAGAATGTTCAGTTGGGCAAAAATATCATCACAGAGGAGAATGAAATACTTAACCATGATTTTGAAACAGGGAATCTGACTGGGTGGACCAGTGTACAAGGGGAAGCATTTACTAATGACCATGTAACAGATCGAAAGGATTGGTGGGGTGGAACTTTCGACCAGCAAGGCAAGTATCATCTATGGGGGTTTTCCGATAGTCACAAGGGGGATGATGCTACTGGAGAACTGCATTCATCCTATTTCAAACTGGGTGGCTCCGGAGAGATTAACCTGATGATGGGCGGAGGCAAAGACGTCAGCAACCGTTATTTATCGTTAGTCAGAGCTTCTGACGATCAGGAATTGCTTCGTCAAACAAATACGAAATCCGAAAAGGAAATGTATAGCAGATACGTATGGGATGCTTCCAATTATATTGGTGAAGTGCTATATATCAAAGCTATAGACAATGCAACGGGACGTTGGGGGCATATCAACCTGGATGATATCAATGTTTATAATGACAAACCAATTCCGGAAGACGTTGACCAGGTTGCACAAGAGCCGGAAAAAGGCAATTTGCCACAAAGTGGCCTCATAACGGATTGGTCTGCCGTCTCAGGTTCGTGGATACCTTCTACAAACGGAAGTATAGGCGGCGTATGGGAATGTCCTGCATTAATTGAATTGCCTATTGATGGCGACCCTTCAAAAAAGAAATGGGTTCTGCAGGTAAGTATAAATCCGGGAGGACCTGCAGGCGGATCCGGAATGCAATATTTTGTAGGAAGCTTTGATGGGAAAACCTTCACCAATGAGAATTCTTCCGACCAAATATTATGGTCCGATTATGGAGCTGATTATTATGCCGGTGTGGAGTGGAGCGGAATTGAAGGGGAGAAGGGCGAGAAATACTGGCTTGGCTGGATGAGTAACTGGACTTATGCTCAAGATACACCTACTTCAACATGGAGAAGTTCCATGTCACTGCCGCGAATGATGGAACTGACCCAGACAGAGGAAGGGTTACGCTTAAAACAAACACCAATTTCTCTGGCCGGCATTCGTGCTGAAACAAAGGGAATTTCATATATAAATGAAAAGATTAAGGGAGAAAGCGACCTCCTATCCAACTTTTCTGACGATACATTTGAAATGATTGCAGAGTTTGATCTTTCCAACACCGAAGCAACTGAGTTTGGTTTTAAGGTTCGTAAAGGAACTGAGGAATATACAACGGTCGGGTATGATGTCTACAATGAAAAGCTGTTCGTTGACCGTACGAATTCCGGGAATTATGATTTCGGACCTGATATCACAAATAAACATGAGGGCCCGCTGAAGGCTTTAAACGGTACGGTGAAAATGCATATTTTTGTTGACCGGTCAGCGCTGGAGGTGTTCGGGAATAATGGAGAAACAGTGATAACTGACCAAATATTCCCTCAATCTTCGAGTAAAGGAATGCAAATCTACAGTAAGGGCGGGGATGTGGAATTAAAGTCTTTAAAAATATTTCCGTTAAAAAGTGTCTGGAAAACGCCCCCATCTAGTGTCTCCGTACTGTCAGATTGGACGACGATCAGCGGCAAATGGGCGGATACTATTAATGGAAAACAGGGGCAGGGCGTAGGGGATGCGTTTATTCTGGCAAGTAATTTCGGTGAGAACTTTATATATGAAGCGGACATTAAAGTGCCGGATACAGATTCGCATCCCGATGATCCTGAAAAAGATAACATAGAAAACCCCATCGGCGCAGGTGCCTTGGTCTTTCGTTCAGACCCTACGGCAAAAAATGCGTATGCAATTAATCTGGATGTAAAGAATAATGTAGTTAAGTTGATGAAATTTGTTAAAGGGACCGGTAGTGATCTTGCCATCTACAATAATGACGCGAAGCTGAAACTACGGACAAATCAGGATTATCACCTCAAAATTGTAGCTGTCGGGGATACCATAAAGGCTTATTTGGACGGACAACTGGTAATTGATACCAAAGACCAAAGTTACACACGAGGATACTTTGGGTTAAATGTAAGGGGTACAACAGCATTCTTTAATAGTGTTCGAATAATATCAAGTTCCAATTCCGGCCATTCCGGTGGCAATTCTCAGAACAACAAGGGTAGCGACAGCCAGGCGGTAAAGCTGCCAGTCAAGGCATCTATTCCGGCTTCCGCCACTTCAGGAATACTGGAGTATGCTCCGGGTATTACACAAAAGGCTGATGGCAGGAAAGAAGCCGCAGTGGTCGTGGATGATCTTACTTTGCTTAAAGCTTTGCCGGTAAGAAAAGGTTCTGCACTAACTTTGCATGTGAAAGCTGCTGGGGCTGACGTGGTTATCGTTGAGCTGACCAGCATGGCCAATAAGCTTTGGAGCGAGCATCGAACTCTGGATCTTCAGTTAATTACAGAACTGGGGACGTACACCCTTCCAGCCAGCAGGGTGAATAGAAATACCTCACCTTCCAATAGCGTGCCAGGGCTGCGAATTACGTTATCCAAGGCAACAATGCAGCAAAATGCGGCTATTCAAGAAGCGGCTGTAAAAGCGGGCGCAACCGTGGAAACGACTCCTATAGACTTCAAGGCTGAAGCAGTAACGGGCAGTACAACAACCGCTCTTGATTTCGGTGATACCTATGTGAGCCGGACACTTCCGCTTTCATCAGCGATGGACCCAAATCGTTCCACCGCAGTTTGCTACGACGAAGCCAGAAGGAAACTTATCTTTGTACCGAGCATTTTTCGGGCTGGGGATGATGGAGCCTCCGTTGAAATAAAGCATAATTCCAATGGTGTATATACCGTTGTCAACAGCAGCCCAACCTTCGGTGATTTACCAGCTGGGTACTGGGGCAAAGCCGACATAGAGCTGCTTGCCGCAAAAGGAATTGTTGTCGGTTCGATAAAAGGAATATTTGAGCCATCCAGGCCTGTTACCCGCGCCGAATTTGCCGCTATGCTTGTTCATGCACTTGGGCTTAAAGAACGGGCGACTCCAGCCTTTAGGGATGTAGTCAAGGGTTCATGGTACAGCGGATATCTCAGCGCAGCCTATTCAGCTGGGCTGGTCAAAGGTTATGAAGACGGTGCTTTTCGTCCTGAATCGGGAATTAGCCGCCAGGAGATGGCTCTACTTGTCCATCAAGCATTACAATATACCGGGTATGTCTCAGTCAACAGCAAAAATGGGCAATCGCTAGATGGATATGCCGACCGCTCGTCTATCGCGGTTTGGGCGCAAAATGCAGTAGCTGCTGTTACAGCTCAGGGCATCGCACAAGGTATGGACACTGGACACTATGAGCCACATGCAACAACTACCCGCGCCGAGGCGGCAGTTATGATAAAACGTTTGCTTCAAAAGATTGAATTTATCAATAAATAGGCAAAATGAATAAAGTCCCCGGACTCTTAATGCAATATGCATGCGGACCGGGGACTTGCTATGTGAAATACACAATATAAGCAATTTGCTTATCTTTATAAAAATACTTAAAAACACTTAACAAAAAGCGTCTAATCGCTTATAGTGAATATAGGGATAGGGGGGGGCTTTATATTTACCAAGAGGAACGACTTTTAAAAATTTTGGAGTATCTCCAAAGCCGTAACCAATTATCAAATTCGGAAATTTGTAATTTATTGAACATCTCGAGAGATACGGCAAGAAGGGATATTATTAAGCTTGTTCACGAAGGGGGGGTTATCAGAACCCATGGAGGTATTGCCTTGCCCTTATTAAAAGAAGAAATAAGAGCCTACAAGGAACGTGTAACTTCAGCAACAAAGCAAAAGATGCTCATTGCAAAAGCAGCTTCCGCGCACATCGCTGACGGAGATGTTTGTTTCATGGATGTATCGACTACCATTCAACTGCTCTGTGGGCAATTGGACAAGAATCTCACGGTTTATACACACTCGTTGGATAATGCAGAAGCTTTATCAGCAAAAAGTGAAATTAACATAAACTTGCTCGGGGGCAAATTTAATCATGAAAACCGTTTTTTTTATGACCATTACACGGCTATGCAGTTGAACGATGTTTTTTTTGACAAAGCTTTTTTAGGAGCTGCCGCCATCATGGAAGACGGAGTGTATTTTGCAAACCGTGATGATGCTTTAGTTAAAAAGCTGGTATCGGGACGTGCCAGAGAAGTATTTTTACTTGCTGATTACAAAAAATTTAATTTAACAAGCCCGTTTAAAGGCCTGAATTTTTCCGAAATTGATATTCTAATTACAAATCAGGATGCACCGGAGCACTCATTGCTGATGTTGCAGGATAGCGGAGTAGAAATTATCAAGGCGCTTGAGGAAGAATCGTGATAAATAATCGCAAGGGAGCCATCGGCCATGATACAAGCAATCTTTAGCGATATTGACGGGACGTTGTTAAATTCAAAACATCAAATTACGTCCGACACCAAAAATACAATCCAAAAAGTTGTGGGAAGAAATATCCCTTTTGTACTTGTTTCAGCGAGAATGCCAAGCGGCATTTTTCCTCTTCAGCAAGAGCTCAATATTCACGCTCCCGTCATTTGTTATAGCGGTGCTCTAATATTGGGCGGCAACAGGGAAATCCTTCATAGCATCTGTTTATCGAAAAAGAGCATTAAACGAATATATGATATTGTAATGGATCATTATCCTTCTATCAGTTTTAACTTGTATGGACATGACCAGTGGATCGTTGGCAACATTCAAAATCCTTGGGTAATTCAGGAAGCGGAAATTATTAATGGCTCCCCCATACAGAGGTTACTCCCCTCATATATAGAAGAAGATCATGATATTCACAAAATTTTATGCATGGGAGATCCCGAAGACATTGAGCGGCTTGTACAACAAATCAATAAAGAAGTTACTGGTATCAGTGTTTATAAATCCAAGGGAACTTATCTGGAAATTATGGATGAGATGGTGTCCAAATCGTATGCCATTCAGGAGCTCGAGGGGATATTTAATATTACTTATCGTGAATCGATGGCCATTGGAGACAACTATAATGACATGGATATGATTTTGTACGCAGGCCTTGGGATTGCAATGGGAAATGCGCCGGAGGAAGTTAAGAAAATTGCCGACAGGGTCACATCGAGCAATGATGAAGACGGTTTGAAAATAGGCTTGGAGGAATACATTTTGTCCGTTTGAAATGATCCAGTGACATTGGATATCCAAACACCAAAAGACGGTAGGCATTGGAAATAGAAGAGAGGGGTTAACTAGTTACTTATTTCGAATAGCAGGAGGCAACCTGACAACAGAGTATTATGGATTTTCTTCTAGACCTATGATGCCTATCGCAGCTAAAATGCTATTTTCCAAAGAAGTGCTAAAAGAGGGTGCACGCCTCATCCAACAACTAAAAGTATCGAAGGATGATATCAGGATACTAAAACTCTATAATATGATGGCAGTAACTTAACAATGTTTTGTTTTAATTAGGTTAATTAGGCAAGCGCTTTCTCGTTCTGTCGACTGTCATTGTTTACAATGCCTGAATAGTTGGTCGAATTATCATTTTACTCATAGATGTATCATCAGGATCATTTATTGCATTAGCAATAGCTTTGCAATCCGATCAGGATAAATGCTAAGTCTGCAATATGAATTATAATGGTTTATGAGAATATCTGAGTTAATTAAAGATGAAAAGTTTTTGGCAATCGAAAAAAATCCTGACCTGCCTTATATAAAAGAAAACGACTACGTAGGATAAGTACTCGTTTTCTTTTGATTAAACTCCCTCGATATGTTTTAGTTTCTCACTTCATCTTCAAAAGAATGACTAAAAAGGTATCCAGCGACCTTAGAGATCGTCGGACACCTTTTGCTGTTCTTACGCTTCATTCCTTGATTCAACCTTGCGCTACGAAACGATTAACTTCTTCCAACGACGGCAAGGCTGCAATCGCTCCAACTTTAGTGCACACGATGGCGCCGACTTGATTGGCAAGTGTCACAAATTCCTGCTGCTGCTTCGCGTTGGAGGTAAATGCCTTAGGCTGACTCAGCTGGCTGATTTGATACAGCATTGCTCCGACGAAGGCATCTCCGGCACCAGTAGAGTCGATCGATTTGACAGCGATACTGCCGATTAACGAACGGGAGGCACCACTTGAGATGAGGGTTCCTTCTTTCCCCAAGGTAACCGCCACCGTCTTGGCTCCCAACCCATGCAAAAGATCCAATGAAGCATCGCGGTCAGCCAGCCCTGTAATGATGTTTAATTCCTCTTCGCTTACCTTTACCAAATCCGCATTGTGTATTCCTCTTCTGGACAGTGTGATAAATTCCCCCTGCCTGTCTTTCCAGAGGTCCCCCCGGTAATTGGGATCAAAGGAGGTGAATTGCCCGTTGGCCTTCGCTCCATCCAATAAAGACAAATACGCTTCTCGGAAAGGATCGGCGAGCAAGGCCGTTGCCGATCCAAAATGCAGAATGGCAGCCTGTCGGGTCCATTCTCTATCAATGTCCTGCAGAGACAGTTGACGGTCAGCTCCCCGGTTGAACACGAAATCCCGTTCGCCGTTAGCGGCAAGGGAAACAAAGGCCAGTGTAGTCGGCGTTGACGGATCAAAAAGGAGCATGGACGTATCCACATGCTGCTCATCCAACGTTTGCTTCAGGTACATGCCAAAGGGATCAGCCCCGACTTTCCCCAAGAATGACGCTTTTCCTCCGAGCTTGGCTACGGCTGCGCTTACATTTGCCGGAGCGCCGCCGGCCTGCTTGGAGAAATGCTGACCCTTGGCAAGATTAACATCAATATCCGTGCAGAAAAAATCAATGAGCAACTCGCCCACACAAAGAACCGTTCTGTCATTTTTCACTTTGATTCACCTCTTGGTAGATTTAGTTTAGAACAGGGGTCGAGTCCCGGTATACGATATCCGTTGCAACATGAGTCACTCGGTATGGCATGGTATTGTCTTTGATTCTGGACAATAACATTTCGGCTGAAATAATCCCCATCTGACTACTGTAAATATGCACGGTTGTAAGATGAGGCTCGACAACCCGGGATTCCAAAGCATCATCGAACCCGCAGACAGCAATATCTTCCGGGACTTTAATCCCTTTGTTTTTCAAAGATTTGATCACGCTGATGGCAATGAAATCATTGGCACAAATAAAGACGGAGGGACATTCCCTCAGGGCATCCAACTGCTGTTCCATCCAGTTCTCCTCTAGAACGAAGTTGCGGTCAGGCGCTACAATGCTATGGGCAGGATCTACGGCGATTCCTGCTTCTGCTAAGGCCTTATTAAATCCGGTCCAGCGTTCATTAAAACTTTTGCAGTGATTGTAATCGCCTACAAAACCGAAGCTTTCATAGCCATAATCGATTAATTTCCGGGTAACACAGTATGTGCTGTGTTCATTTTCCATTAATACTAGATCCGCCTTCAATTCTGGATACATCATATCCGCAGCGCAATCAATAAAAATGGTTGGGATGCCAAGATCTGTGATCAGCTTGCTGTATTCCTTGCTGAACATTTCGATGCAGAAGATGCCAGCCACATTCGAAGGTTCAAAATTGCCGGGTAGGGTCATCGAATTGATATCATTCTCACGGACAAAATAAATAGATAAAGTATAGCCCTGTTTGCTGATTTCCTTCTCCAGTCCGCTAATCAACAATGATCCAAAGTGTGAGCTATTAGGAAGATTACAGGTCAAAAGTGCGATATTGCCTTGTTTTTCAGAAGCTGTTTCCATATAAGAAAATTGTTTGTATTTAAGCTCCATTGCTTTTTTGACCACCTTGTCCCTAGTAACGGCGGGAATACTCTCCACTCCATTAAGCGCCTTGGAGGCAGTGTTTCTGGAAATCCCCAAGGCATCAGCGATATCTTGTATCGTAACCTTTGACTTTCTCGTCATATTGTTCACCTTATTCTCCGAATTAAGATTCTTCATATTTCTAAATATATAGTATTTTCATGGTTTTAACAATGTATTTATTCAAATGAACAATGTGAGTTTACGTTTGTTTATTTATATTGTGTATTTTTGATATATTTTTGCTAAAAACATTATAATTATCTTGAAATACGCTTTTCGAATGAATTTTTCACCCGAAATATATTGACTAATTAAATGTACATCTGATAAATTGTAAGAGTAAAAATGTTCAAATGTAAATTGTAAGCCCATTCATTTTGGGAATGTGTAAAATTCTCGTTCTGTTGGAGGTGTGGATATTACAAGCAAGTATTTGAAAAACATCTTGGTTAATTATGTCAGAGAGATGACATAACATGGCTTATATTTTGTGTCGTATAACAAGCCGTGAACAGTAGGAGGGAAAATATTGGCAAATTCGATCGTTCAAAAAAGGGGACTAAAGGCTTCAGAAACAAAAAAAAGAAACCATTGGTTAAGCTATATGCTTCGAAATTATATATTGTATTTGTTTCTGCTTCCGTCCATAATTCTTACCGTCATTTTCAAGTATGTTCCCATGTACGGCTCGATCATTGCGTTTAAAAATTTCAGCCCAAGAAAAGGCATCCTCGGCAGCGAATGGGTTGGATTTGAACATTTTCAGCGGTTTCTTTCATCACCAAATTTTTATGACATTTTAATGAATACGCTTAAATTAAGCGCTTACGGTCTTATTCTCGGCTTCCCAGTACCAATCATTCTGGCCTTAATGCTAAATCTGGTCAGAGGAGCGAAGTTCAAGAAGAATATTCAGCTTATTGTATACGCACCTAACTTCATCTCGGTTGTTGTTGTTGCCGGTATGCTGTTTGTTTTTCTATCGCCAGCTGGAATAGTGAACGCTTTGGTAACAACCTTCACCGACAAGCCGATTGCTTTTATGACTGATCCTGCCTATTTCCGAACGGTATATATTTTGTCCGGTATATGGCAAACAGCGGGCTGGTCCTCTATTATTTATGTGGCCACCTTAGCCAATGTGGACCCGCAGTTGCATGACGCTGCAACAATTGATGGCGCTTCATTGATGAAGAGAATCTTCCACATTGATCTGCCAGCTCTTAAACCCGTCATGGCCGTCCTGTTCATTCTCGCTGCAGGAGGTATTATGTCGATCGGCTATGAAAAGGCTTACCTGATGCAGACTGCTCTGAACACACCTACCTCGGAAATCATCGCGACTTACGTATACAAGGTGGGGTTGCAATCCGGCGATTATGCTTATTCTACGGCAATCGGGTTGTTCAATTCCGTAATTAATGTATTCCTGTTGATTTTCGTAAATACCGTCGTCAAGAAGCTGAACGAAGGAGAAGGGCTGTATTAAAGAAGGAGGTATTTATGGATATTCATTACACCGGGAAGGACCGGATTCTGCTCATCATCAATTATATTCTACTTGGTTTGTTTGTTCTCGCTATTCTGTTACCGCTGGTTTATGTGGTGCTTTCGTCCTTTTTAACTCCAAATACCCTGATTACCAAAGGGTTTGCCATTACATCATCAGACTGGACACTCACGGGATATGCCAAAATCCTAAGCAACAGTGCCATGATCCGCGGTTTTTTTAATGCTATTTTTTATTCAGCAGCCTTTGCGTTCGCAACCGTATTATTTTCCGTCTTAGCGGCTTATCCGCTTGCGATTGAAGAGTTGGTAGGGAAACGGTCCATTATGATCTTTTTCCTGATAACGATGTTTTTCGGTGGCGGTCTAATTCCTACCTATCTGGTGATTAAGGATTTAGGCATGTTGAATACGGTCTGGGCCATTATTCTGCCCGGCTCGATCAGCGTATTCAATATTATTCTGGCAAAGACTTATTTCCAGGGACTTCCGAAAGAACTGTTCCAGGCGGCGAGTATAGACGGAGCTTCCGAGCTCAGTATTTTCTTTAAAATCGTCCTGCCGCTTTCCAAGCCTATTATTTTTGTTCTAGCTTTATACGCTTTTGTCGGACAGTGGAATTCTTATTTCGACGCCATGATTTATCTGGATGATCCGAAGCTGTTTCCGCTTCAACTAGTACTGCGCTCCATTTTGATACAGAATCAGGTTCAGCCCGGCATGATTGCCGATGCGATGGCACAAGCGGAGCTTAAGAAATTGTCTGAAATGATTAAGTACTCTGCCATTGTCATATCAAGTTTGCCTTTGATTGTCATGTATCCATTCTTCCAGAAGTATTTCGAAAAGGGTGTCATGGTAGGTTCGATCAAATAACAAATCGGGGGAATAGAGATGAAAAAAACATTACTAACCTTGTCTGTGTTGGCACTTTCTACTTCACTGCTTGCCGGATGTGGCGGTTCAGGCAATAATTCTGCGGCATCCGAAGATTACAAGCTGGAAAATGTTACTCTGCCGCTTAAAGAGAAAGTTACTTTGCATTTTATGACTCAAAGCTCGCCGCTGGCACCTTCCGATCCAAATGAAAAGTTGATTTATAAAAGACTGGAAGAAAAAACAGGGGTGCATATCGATTTTACCAACTTCACCTCCGATTCCTTCATTGAAAAAAGAAACCTTGCTGTTGCCAGTGGTGATCTTCCAGATGCCATACTGGATGCCATATATTCCGATTACGATTTGTTGAATCTGGGAAAGGATGGGACTATTATCCCTGTAGAAGATTTGATTCAAAAATATATGCCGAATCTGCAGAAGGTATTGAAGGAAGCACCTGAGTACAGATCCATGATAACCGCACAGGACGGGCACATTTATGCCTTTCCTTGGATTGAAGAGCTGGGTTCTGAGAAGGAGAGCATTCATTCTGTAAATGGCATGCCATGGATCAATGTGGAGTGGCTGAAAAAGCTGGGACTTAAAATGCCAAAAACCACCGAGGATTTAAAAAAAGTTCTGCTCGCATTTAAAAATGGCGACCCTAACGGAAATGGCCAAGCGGATGAAATCCCGCTGTCCTTTATACTCAATAACGGCAATGAGGACCTGAATTTTCTGTTCGGATCATTCGGTCTTGGGGACAACGGCGATCATACGGTAGTGACCAATGATGGGAAAGTGGTCTTCACTGCCGATCAGGATGGTTATAAAGAGGGGATTAAATATCTTAATGAGCTGTATAAGCTGAACCTGATCGACGAAGAGTCATTCGAGCAGGATTACAATACGTATCTGGCCAAAGGCCAGAATGAAAAATATGGTCTCTACTTTCAATGGGATAAGGCGAACATCTCAGGAGATAACGATAAATATGAATTGATGAATCCGCTCGCCGGGCCAAGCGGTGAAGTCAATGTGACCCGCACGAACAATCTCGGCTTTGACCGGGGGAAAATGGTGATTACCAGTGACAACAAAAATCTTGAGCTTACGGCAAAATGGATTGACCAACTGTATGATCCTATCCAGTCCGTTCAGGACAACTGGGGCACCTACGGCGACAAAACTCAGCAGAACATTTTTGAATACGATGAAGCGAGTCATATGCTGAAGCATCTTCCGCTTAAGGGAGCGGCCCCTGTCGAGCTGCGGCAAAAAACGAATATCGGCGGTCCATTGGCAATTCTTGACGAGTATTACGGAAAAGTAACGACCAAGCCCGATGATGCAGTGGGACGGCTTAAGCTCATGAAGGAAAGACTCGTTCCTTATATGAAGGCTGACCATAATTTCCCGAAAGTCTTCTTCTCGCTGGAGGATCAGAAGCAGATCTCCACATTGGAAACCGATTTGTTTGCTTACGTTAGCCGCAAGCGGGCTGAATGGATCAAGACGGGTAAAGTGGAAGAAGAATGGGCCGAATATAAAGCCGAGCTGTCCAGACTGGGACTAGATAAATGGCTGAAAATCAAACAAAAAGGCTATGACAGATATCTTAAAGATCAAGGCTGAAACATTTAATTGGTAGTATCTCAAATTCATTTGCAAACGAGCAAACTCAAATTATTATGTTAAATACCTTATCAACAATCAAAAGGAGAGCGGATACTATGAAAGAATTAAAAAGTAACTATAGTGAAACGTACAGGCCTCAATTTCATTATTCACCGGAGAAAAATTGGATGAACGATCCCAACGGCATGGTTTACTTTGAAGGAGAGTACCACCTGTTCTACCAGCATACCCCCCATGATACGCGACCTGATTTTGGCAACATGCATTGGGGGCATGCGGTAAGCAAGGATCTAGTGCATTGGACTGAGCTTCCACCGGCAATTCCACCTGGGGAGGACGGAGCGATCTTCTCGGGGAGTGCGGTGGTGGATAAGAACAATACCAGCGGATTTTTCGACGAGGAAGGATCAGGATTGGTTGCCATTTATACGAATGAGGGCAACAAGGCTCAGCCTGGAAAGCCGCAGGTGCAAAGCATTGCTTACAGCAAGGATAAGGGTCGAACCTGGACAAAATATGAAGGTAACCCGGTTTTATTTCCAACGGACACGCTAGACTTTCGTGATCCGAAGGTGATTTGGCATGATGAATCATCAATGTGGATCATGGTTCTTGCCGTAAGGGACCGTGTAGAATTTTACACATCTCCAAACCTGAAAGAATGGTCTTTTGCAAGCGAATTCGGTTCCGACATTCCGCATATCCACCGAGGGATATTTGAATGTCCTGATATATTTCGAATCCAAGTGGATGAGGATTCTAATACCACGAAGTGGATTCTGATGCTAAGCGTCGGGGATAGAAATGGTGTGAATCCAGATGATCCGGAACCACCGGCAGGCGGTTCTGGCATGATGTATTTCGTAGGCAGCTTTGACGGTAAGTCGTTCACGCCAGATGAAGCGTTGGAATCTATCGATACTATTAAATGGGTAGACTACGGATCAGACTTTTACGCGGCCGTGTCCTGGAATGGCATTTCGAACGAAGACGGACGGAAAATTTGGATCGGCTGGATGAATAATTGGCGTTATGCTACTACGCTTCCTTCAAAGGAATGGCGTGGCAAGACATCAATTCCCCGGGAGCTACAGCTAAGGACTTACCCGGAGGGACTTCGCCTAATCCAAACACCCATAAATGAATTAAGTCAGCTAAGAAAACCGATTTTGTCTCTGCAAGATTTGACGATTAAGCCAGGTATGAACGTGTTGTCTGATATTTCGGCAGCCAAGGCAGAAATTATTGCAGAATTTGAAATCGGTACTGCCGTGGAATTCGGGTTTAAAGTACGGAAGTCCACCAATCAGGAGACGATCATCGGATATAATATCTCGAATGAGGAATTGTTCGTCGATCGGATGAAGTCGAGCGCCACTGATTTTCATTCCGATTTCACAGCAATACACAAGGCCACTATGAAGCCAGAGCATGAGAGGATACAGATGAGCATTTATCTGGATTGGTCAAGTGTCGAAGTCTTCGGCAATCATGGAAAAGCAATCATTTCAGACATGATTTTTCCGGACTTCGAAAGTAAGGGTCTAGAACTCTACGCCATTGGTGGAGAACTAAGGGTCGTGTCGCTTCAGATCAATGATCTGGTAAGCATTTGGGGAAATGAGAATGTTTAGACGTTAACATATTGATATCATTCAAATTTTAATTATATCACGAAGGAACTCATTGAGTAGCGAGTGTCAAATTGATTTTTCAATTTGACACTTTTTTATATTGGATAAGATAATGAGTTTGTGTAAGCTAGATAGCAATAGGTCTGTTAAGACTTAGTTGTAGATTTATTTTCGAATGAACCTCTCTCGAGTAAATTGTGTATTCTTCTTATATAGACTTTTGGATACAAGGAGGCAACGTCCGTGGATTCAATGCAGCATATTATTGGCTCTAATTTGGCTCAAATCAGGAAGACTAGAGGATTAAGTTTGGATAAGGTGGCTGAACTGACAGGGGTCAGCAAAGGGATGCTGGCTCAGATTGAGAAGGGGAAATCCAATCCTACGGTAACAACCCTTTGGAAAATTGCGAACGGTCTGCATGTATCCTTCTCCACCTTTCTCAAAGAAGACCCGCCGCAAATCACGAAGATTCGGAGGGAAGACCTGCATCCGGTTATTGATGAGGATGGTAACTATTTTGTTTACCCTGTATTCCCGTATCACGCTGAAAAGAAGTTTGAGGTGTTCACGGTAAGTCTGAAGCCAGGCTTTACACACCAGGCAGAGAAGCATCTGGGTGAGGAAACGATTCTCATGATCCGTGGGGAGATGTACTTTGAAATGCAGGGGCAACAGCTCAAGCTGAGTGCAGGGGATGCTGTGCAATTTCAAGTATCTGACATACATACCTACCGCAATGATTCGGAAGAGGATGCCGATTTTTATGTATTGATTTATTATGCGGATTAGTGGGATGATTAGCATAGTCTAAAACAGGCTTCCACATCAGGATTTTGCAAAATCCAGAGATATAAAAAGAGAGCAACGAGGAAAAGAGAGGAAAGAACCCATGGAAAGCAAGTACATCCGAGAAACCTACTGCTTCAAGACGTCCCGAGTATTTCCCAACGATATCAACAATCATAACACGCTCTTCGGCGGCCGATTGATGTCGTATATCGACGATATCGCATCTATTGCAGCTGCTAAGCTGTGTCGTACGAACACAGTTACAGCCTCTACGGATTCGGTGGATTTTTTGCTACCTATCCATCCGAGTGATTCTGTCACGCTGGAAGCGTTCGTAACCTGGACAGGCCGTAGCTCGATGGAGGTGTTCGTAAAGGTAATTCGTGAAGGACTGATGACTGGCGACCGAAAAATCGCAGCCACCGCCTTCCTGACCTTTGTGGCATTGGACGAGAATAACCGTAAAGTGACCGTGCCGCAGGTGATTCCAGAAACAGAAGAGCAGTTACAATTGCACCAGACGGCTCCATCACGCGCAGCCATACGGCGTCAGCGGAGGGAAGAAAGCAAGCAGCTGGCTAGTTTTCTGACAACAGATTATCCGTGGGAACTGTAACGTACTAGAGATTATCAATTTCATCGTTTTACGTAAAAAGGAGCCGTCTTTTCCGTTAGCAGTCGCCCATGATCTGCTTGGAATACGGCTCCTTTTGAAAATAACTTGAGCTATTCTACTTTAACTACACGGAAATGCTGATTTGTCCCACCGTTATCGCCCCATTGAATGGCTTTAGCTCCATCGGCGGTGGCGCCTTCAGAAATATCGATCAGCTTGCCGGTTGCCCGATTTTTCAGCTTGTAATAACCACCGGTTACGGATACTAATTGCCAATGCTGACTGGACCAGCCTCCGTCGCTCCACTGCTCAATAACTGTACCGTCTGTTGTCGTACCGCTTTCAACACCAATTAGCTTTCCGCTGTTGCGGTTCATAATTTTATAATATCCGCTGCCTGCATCCTTGAGCTGCCATTGCTGGTTTGCTGTCCCGGAATCTGCACGCTGCTCCAGGTCTGCGCCGTCCGTCGTTGCATTGCCCATAATGCTTAGTGGCTTATTGCTCTTGCGATTCACTAGCTGATAATAGGCATCCGGATCAATGGCAATTGGCGTCGTTATCCCCTCGACCACACCACTGGCGGTGTCAATATTAATGCTGTCGAACCAATCCATGGCTAATGAAGTCGCTGTTGGAAAACGCAGTGGCAACCATACATATTGAGAATCCTGCACAGGACCGCTCCATGCACCCGCCCAACGGTCGCCCAAATACAGGTATGAAGTTGTCTGGGCACCTTCAACAGGAATCACGTAAGCTGACTGTGAACCATATGTCGTACCGTCCCCGAAGTTTATCGTATTACTCCAGGTTCCTTCAATGCTGGATGCGGTAGCATACTTGGCCTGATTGGGATTCCAGCCGGTTGCCCCGGATGTAATCAGGAAGTAGACGTCTCCTTTTTTGAACATCGCCGGAGCTTCACGATATTGTCCAGGCCAAAGTGTAGTCACCAGCGATTCAACTTGCAGAAAATCCGGTGTCAGACGATAAATGTTCAGATCTGCGTTTACCCGGGTAGCCGAAATGAGGTAAGCTGTACCGTTATCGTTGTATACGGTCATATCGCGTGAATCGTAATCCAGAGGACGGAAGCTGCCCTGATACGTGTAATCGCCGTCCACCGTATCGGAAGAGGCGACAGCCACTCGGGCTTCGTTGTAATTAACCCCATTTTCCTTGTGCATCCATAATACGTATTTACGTGTTTTTTCATTATAAATCACTTTCGGACGTTCAATATTCGAAACATTCAGCTCTACGGCGGAGCTGCTGGTCAGTACGTTTTTACGAAACTCCCAGTTTTTTAAATCAGAGGAACGGTAGGCGGATACCGCCTTGAACGTGCCGTTGGGATTACGATTTTCACCAAACCAATAATAGTAACCTTCTACTTTAATCATCCCACCCCCATGGGCATGGACCACGTTTCCATCTGTATCTTTAAACTGAATGCCATTCACAACATTCGCTGAAGCGGCTGAAGCGATCTTAGGTGAAAACATCTGAAAAATGCTCAACGTCAGCAAAATAGAGAGCATAATACACAGCAAGCGGGCAAAATCATATTTCATTGTTTCGTCCTCCTCTGTATGTTTTATTTTAAAGCGCTCTCATTAATGGAGTCTATGAAGTAGTTTTAATAGAGCTACTTATCCAATTGTATCCATATTGAATTGAAAGTGCTAGAGTAGTATATTGACCATGTACACGGCACACGCCATCCATATCTAACAGACTTCCATCGAACGGTGAGTGTTACAAACTGGCTGATATTCATTAGGTATACAGGAGGCAACCATGAAAATATACGCGATTGATACGAGCAAGCCGGAGGCTGAGGAGCATTACGAATCACTGGTAAATCAGGTTTCGCTGGAAAAGCTGCACAAGTTAGATCGTTTTTTACATCGGGAAGATGCTTTGAGGGGGTTATATGCCGATGTGCTGCTGAGATGGTTGGCCTGCCGGCAATTGAAGGTATCTAATGCCAGTCTTCAATTTACATACAATGCATTCGGTAAGCCTTCCTTGATCAATGCACCCGCATTCCATTTTAATGTTTCTCACTCGGGAAAATGGGTGGTATGCGCTATTGATGATCACCCGCTTGGAATCGACATTGAACAGCTCCGTCCTATTGATTTCGAGGTAGGTAGAGTGTGCTTTTCAGACACAGAGTATGATGCGTTAATGCGTCAGGACGCAGACAGCCGCTTATCGTATTTTTACGATCTATGGACGCTTAAGGAAAGCTTTGTCAAGGCCGAGGGGCAGGGACTAACCCTACCGTTGAAGTCTTTTTCATTTGAGCTAAAGGCACAACCATTCATAGGCTTCACGACAGAGGGCTTTACCACCGAGTATTGTCATTTTAAGCAGTATGAGCTGGATCAGGATTATAAAATGGCTGTCTGTGCAGCTCATGACCAATTTGCCCAGCAGGTGCAGCAGATAGATATAAATACACTACGCTTGGAAGTGGCAACATAGGCGTAATATGAAGTGGATATGCGTATAGTTGAAAAAAGGAGATGAGTGGCGTTGACATTCGTTTTGTTCAAGCACGGTCGGTTGTATGGGGAGTGGGCTTCCAAAGGAGACTCCATCGTTGTACAGCATGGACGGATACAGGCCATCGGGTATGCTCGGGAGCTTGAATTACAGTTGTCCGGTAAGGAATATGAAACTGTGGATTGGGAAGACGCCTATGTACTGCCAGGCTTAACCGATTCACATATGCATTTGTCTATGCATGGTATGAAGCTGGCTATGCTGGATTTAACATCAGCTACCTCCAAGGAAGAGATGCTGGCTATGCTGCGCAAACGGGTCGCTGTAACACCGCCGGGAGAATGGATTTTAGGACTCAACTGGAATGAAAATGCGTTTATTCCTGTTGAAATACCGGATATAGCCGAGCTGGATGCCATTACAGATCAGCATCCGGTATATCTCACTCGTACGTGCTTTCATACGTTCTTGGCCAATTCAGAGGCATTTCGACGTGCGGGTATTAACGAGGACACCCCTGACCCGGCTTCGGGAGCCTATGGGAGAGATGCAGATGGACGGTTGAACGGATTGATTTATGAGGAAGCATCCTTTGCCTTTACTAGCGTGCAGCCAGAGCCGGATTATTCGGTTAAGAAGGATACGATTCGGCGGGCTTGTATGGATGCGCTAAGGCTTGGTTTGACTGCTGCGCACACAGAGGATTTACGTTTTTTGGGCAGCGTGGAGACGATGCAGCGAATTTACAGGGAGCTGAGGGAAGAAGGTCTTCCTTTTCGCACACACCAGCTCATCTATCATCCATTTTTGGAAGAAGCGAAAGTGCAAGGGATGCGTGCAGGTACCGGAAATGAGTGGTTTAAAATCGGTGCGATAAAAATGTTTGCCGATGGCGCTATTGGTGGAAGAACGGCATTATTATCCGAACCTTATAGTGATGCTCCACATACCTGTGGAATGGCGATTCAACCGCAGCCAGAGCTGAATCAGATGGTGGCTGCTGTCAGAGCAGCAGGCTATCCGGTGGCTGTGCATGCCATAGGGGATGGGGCGGCGCACATGATTTTGACAGCGATGGAGGCTCATGCGCTCACGGAGGAAAGCGGTTTGCCAGACCGCCTGATCCATGGACAGGTGCTCAGGGACGATTTGGTCAAGAGAATGGCGAAGCTGCCGCTGATCGCGGACATCCAGCCCCGTTTTGTCGCAAGTGACTTCCCTTGGGTACTGGATCGGGTGGGGAAAGAACGGACTGAATATTTATATGCCTGGAAAAAGCTACTGGAAGCAGGCATTCCATGTGCTGGAGGTAGTGACGCGCCGATTGAGCCGTTAAACCCTTTTCTTGGTATTCATGCGGCCGTGACTCGTGCCAAGCCGGAAGAAATGCATGAGGGCTATCTTCCCGCTGAAAAGCTGGATGTACATGAAGCCATTCATTTGTTTACCACGGGAAGCGCGGTAGCAGCCGGTGAGGCTGATGAAAGAGGGACGATAGCTGAAGGGAAAGCCGCTGACTTTACAGTCATTGACCGTGATGTATCGGAAAGTCCGCAAGCTTTACTTGATGTTAAGGTACGAATGACAGTTGTAAACGGGAAAGTTGCATATCGGTCATAGGCTGGGGATAAGTATATATGCCAAAGCCTTCAACTTCACTTTTCATGTGAGGTTGAAGGCTTCGTATTTTATAAACCACGCTGTATAAATCGGTCTGCGTTTTTTACACTGGACCACAGATCAGAGCTTGCTCCGCCCGGATACCAGTAGGCGAAGCCAGCAAACCCAGCATCCTGTCCCAAGCGATACTTACGAGTGAAGGATCGTCCTTCCTCGAGCCACAGCTTATGAAGCTGCGTGTCTTTGTAAGACACGGTATACTGCTGAATATCCTCATTCCAGATTGGTTTGGAGCCGGAACGAGATACTAGCTGGTTTTGCTGATCTAATGAAATATCAGAGGAAGCGATTGATTGCCCGCTAGCGTTAAGCGTCCAGTTCCGTGTAAATAATGGTAACGCCAAGATCGCTTTCTCCGGATAGGTGGTTTGTACAAAACGCCGCACGCTTTCACGGAGCCATGGCAGTGAGGACACAGAGCCGGGGATCGAGCTACCTCCCCAATGCTCGTCATATCCCATCAGGATCAGATAGTCTGCCGCAGCGCCAAGCTGTTTATAATCAAACGCGGCAGTCCAGTCCGTTCCGTAATCAGGGGATACACAAATCGCCAGTACCGTATTCTGACTCTTCAACTTAGCTTTTAATTGTTGGACGAACAATGTTAAATTGGCACGATCCTGACCATCTACATTTTCAAAATCAATGACAAGTCCGTTCAAACCGTACACAGATACGGCATTAGCAAGCTGAGTTATAGTCGTATTTCGTAGAACCTCACTGGACAGAATTTGGTGCGTCAGTGCCAGGTTGGAACGGTTGCCTACCATCGCCCAGATATTTTTATGATACTGTTTGGCCCAGGCAAGCAGCGACGAATTGGTATAATCGCTGATAATACCTGTTTCATTTAGAAAAAACCAACGTGGTGATAGGGTGTTGATGTTGGATTGGAGCACCGTATTTTCAAACTGCTGAACGGTTTGATCATATTGCCAGCCTATTCGGATGGAAGAAGCGGTGGAAGCAGTTTGGTTAGCATGCTTTGTTGAATACGTTAGCAGTCGTTCCAGCACTACTGCTGTTTCTTCACGGGTCAGAGAGGATGCAGGACGGAAATAGTTACTTTCACCTTTCATAAAGCCGTAACGATTTATGGTGGTTACCGCATCAAGGGCCCAGTCTGCAATTTCGCCAGTATCTGTGAAGGAGGAAGTAGCATCTCCTGATCCGCCCGAAGAGCGGATGAGACGTGCGATCATCAAGGCCGCTTCTTGACGAGTTATGGAACTATTAGGTTGGAATGTAGCAGACGTTCCCCCCTGAACGATATTAAGTTGAGAAGCCGCTTCAATCCATCCATAGTACCACGTCTTTTTGGCAACATCCCGGTAGGAGGAAACGGTCGCTTGTACAGGCTCCAGACCGAGTGTACGGTCCAGTGCGGTAACCCATTCGGCTCTGGTAACAGCCTTTTTAGGAGAGAAGTAACCAGGTTGTGTACCGTTCAAAATTCCTTTAGCGTGCAGGGAAATAATAGACTGATAGGCATAGCTGTGTGCAATATCTTGGAACGTAGCGCCGGATGCTGCTGCTGGAGCAGCTAAGTATGAAGTGAATGTTGTGAATATTGTGATGGCTGCAGTTGCTGAAAGCGTGAGCCTGGTTAACCAACGTGATCGTTTGGAACTCATACCAAATAACCTTCTTTTTTATGATAGATTGTAGACTCATATATCGTTACTCGACGAATAATACTATCAAAAAGAGGAAAGTTATTCATTGCTAAATTGCTGGAAAAATACCAAAAAACCCGCCACCTATGCGGCAACGGGTTTGATATTGGATAAACTATGCTTTTTTGGCATACATAATACCGATGGTCTGTGGACCACAATGACTGGAAATGACACAGCCTGCTGTAGTTAGCAGTACCTCTTGTGCGTTCGTTTCTTCTTTCAAGCGAGCTTGCAGCATCAGCGCATCTTCCTCGGCCAAAGCGTGCACGACAATAATGATATCGTTATCCATCTGATCTCGTTGATTCAGTGCATTTTGCAGCATCTGATCCAAAGCTTTTTCACGTTTGCCGCGGACTTTGTAGGCAGGTGCCATTTTTCCGTCAATCACTTTGATCACCGGACGAATTTTGAGCAGACTGCCGATCAGGTTTTGCATGCCTGAACATCTTCCGCCTTTATACAGGTATTCAAGTGTATCAATGACAAATTCCGTGTCTATGAGCGGCCTGGTTTTCGTCAACATGTCTACAATCTGCTCTATCGTATTGCCGTTGGCTGCCGCACGAGCAGCTTTCATCACAAGCAGGCCAAAGCCGCACGATAAATTCAAGGAATCAAAAACCGTAACGCGACCTTCCGGAAATTCAGAGGCAGCGAGTAGCGCATTCTGGTACGTCGATGATAGCTCGGAAGACAGACTGATATATAAAATGTCGTCCCCTTGTTCTATGTAGGGCGCAAAGGCTTGAATAAAATCCGACGGAGAAGGTGCGGCGGTACGCGGTAAATGTCCCTCGCGGCTTACACGTTGAAATAATTGTTCCGGGTGAATGTTCACCCCATCCTGCAATGCCTCATCACCAAATACTGTATACAATGGCACAATGCTAATCTCGTACTGTTGACGCCAGTGAGCAGGAACATCACTGGTACTGTCGGCAAAAATTTTAATTTTGTTCATACATTGAATCCTCTCTGTGTGATGCAGAAAAATTATAAAGATTGCACGGAGGAAGGATAGATATCCGCTGTGCTATTCGGAACGGAAAGACCGATGGCAAGAAGAGCAATAAAGCCCACAATAATAAGTGCATTAATGATTAAGCCTATAATAGCAAAGGTTTTCTTACGGTTTTTTAACGCAATTCCAATGATACCGACCACAAGTCCGCTACAATTCAGCAACAGGCTGCCTAAAAAAATAAAAGGAAGCAATACCGTTCCGGTTTGCTGTAGAGCGACTTCCGGGTTCAACGTTTGGTATTGGCTGAAATGAGCCAGCAGATTAATGACCATAATAGCCAGAATAATATATCCGATCAGGCTGACAAGCGACATAATAAAAGAAGCAATTCCGGGACCGGAATGTTTGAGCTTGACCGGAGGCTGAAACACAGGAGCTTCTGAAAAAACAGGGTGCTCCTCTGACGCAGCAGGTTTTTGCAAATTAGGATCTTGGTAACTCATTTTTTCCACTCCTTGAACATAGTCCGAACAGGTACTAATTTTCCACAAAATAAACAAAAAAGCAAGCCATCCTACACATTACCCTTCAAAAGACAGGGTCTAATCATCCAATTCTGTATGCGGTCTGTTCACACACGCTGGCTGGTAAACTTCATACGGTTTCGATAAAATAAGAAGAACATTCGGCTAAAAGGATGAGATGAAAAGGAGTACACAAACATGCAACGAAAATGGATATTTGTGGGATCTATAATGATGATGTTGGCGGTAGCCATTGGAGCGTTCGGGGCACATATTGTGAAAGCCCGGATCGACGCGGATGCTTTGGCCGTGTATGAAACAGGTGTGAAATATCATATGATTCACGCTGTCGGTTTGCTGATCATTGCATTGGCTGCCGGACAGTGGGGTCCTTCCAACCGTTTAAGATGGGCAGCGCGTCTGTTATTGACGGGTATCATTTTGTTTTCTGGTAGCTTGTATGTGCTAAGTTTGACCGGAATCCGTGTGCTGGGGGCTATTACCCCTCTAGGAGGCGTGTGTTTTATTGCAGGATGGATATTGCTGGCATGGGCTGCCATGGGTCTGAAGAAAGAGGATTAGAGTTCTTTTCGGATAATGCAAAAAAAGAGAATGGACAAGAAAGACGTCATGTTTTTCCTGACCGTTCTCTTTTTTCGTGCTTCGTTTTTTTTGTGAAATATTTACATTTACGATGTGATTTCATCGATCTCATTCATTTTAAAGGAGTACACTTGCTTCTCATCTACATGATACACACTCAGTAGGCTATTATCATGATCCAGATTGAGGATGCGGCAAGGAATGCTGCGCTGTCCGCCATAGCGGTTCACGATTAACCGTACAAGCGTGTTATCTTGAATATAGCGTTTGATCCATTCATACGTACTAAGGTCTTGTTGAATTGCAGGCTTTGGCTGTACATGGGATTGTTTGATCTCTTGAACGACTGGTGGCTTGTTCGCAATTGCGGCTGATTTCTTTTTAGAGAATTTTTCCGCGAGCGTAGCGGCTGCATTAGATGGGTTATTCACGGCCGACTGTTTTTTTAGGTACAGTGCAGCTTCAATTAAATTGCCAAGTTCGATACCGGATTGAATCCGGCTATCCGCAATTTGTTCATTTTGGCTCAAGAGATTAAGCAGGAACTGAAGGGCCTCTACGTTCGAACGACCTTTAACTAATACATCTACATTAAATAAATAACTGGTTTCGTCTTGATTTGATTCCTTTTGCATACATCCTCCAGCCCAAGCCATGGGTAATTAGTCTTTTATAGTACCTATCAATATATCATTAAAACGTAATCTATCATAGTGCCTAAGGCCCTGTTGTTGGATATTAACAAAAATAAAATCTATATAAAGCCCTATGCGTAATATTTTCTCAGATAAGCAAAGCCAGAGTTACATATACAGAGAATAAAGGAGGTAGGGAGTGAAATCAAGTAGTTTAAATTTTAAATATATTACAGTGGAAAAATATAACGAAGCAGTATCATACATCCAGAAGAAAAGTAAAATCCCCCTTATCGAAAGAGGGATTGGGCATATCAAAAAAATGATATATTATAGTAAGCGCAATTAAAGCAATTTTATTTTCGATTAAACTCATACATTTCACCTACAGGCACTTCGTTGATGGCATGCCTGAAATCTTCCTTTGTTGGGGATTCGGCCGCTTCCTTTAATACTCTCACTTCGAGAAATGTTGACAGGTCCATTCATGTCCATTAGTGACCTCCCTCTGTTTCCTAGGGTCAAAGTGACTTTTCCAATTTACGGATTCGCCATTCAGCGCGGGTTTAATTTCACTTGCGAGCCCTTGCCGCCTGTCTGGATTCCAGTTTCCTTCACTCCGGCTTCCTTCAGATCGACTAGTAGCCGCTCTAGTACCGCTTTGGCGACGGGGGCTTCTTTTGCTCCAGACGCTTTAACGACCAACTGCACCGGTTTGCCGGAACGCAGATGTTTGTCTGCCTGACGCAGCTTCGTGTCGTAATCATGCTCCTCAATATGAGCAGTGAAGCGAAGCTCCTTGACCTTTTCTTTGCCGCTGTTTCTTGCGGCTCGGCCGACATTTTTGCTTGCTGCGGTTTCTTTTTGCGCCAGCGCTTTTCCTTTGCCTTTTGCGACCAAGCTACAGGGCGGTGGGCTGCTCATGAGTGAGGTACATACCAGGTCCACCCCTTGGGATCGGGCCATAGCCAAGGCTTCTGACTTGGAGACAACGCCGAGCTTCTCTCCCGCGAGTCCAGTGAGTACCACTTCGTCAGCTTTAATTTGCTCGTTGATTAATACTGCCACGTAAATGTAGCCTCCCTTAAACAATGATAAAGCTATCATATACGGAACCTGTTTGTGATTCAATTTTAGATTTATCCGTATTGACAAAAGTCACTAACCCCTATAATCTTTTACTGATAATGATTATCATTTTCCAATGCAATATACATACAGGGGTGATTGAGAGAAATGAAAAAGATGTTGAATAGCCTATTATTATTTGTAGTTTTTACTATTGTATTGGCGGGCTGCGGTGCAGCTGGGGATAGCTCGAAGACGGAAGGTACTGCAGGGTCTGAGCAGACATCCACAACGGCTGGTCCGGTTACGGTTAAGGACGACCACGGGGAAGTCAAACTGGACAAGCCAGCGGAACGTGTCGTGGTACTCGAATGGACGTTTACCGAGGATCTCATTGCACTTGGCGTACAGCCGGTCGGCAATGCAGACAATGAAAACTACAAGCTGTGGGTAACACCGGAGGCGAAGCTGGCTGATACCGTAACTGATATCGGCACACGGGGCGAACCGAATCTAGAAGCGATTGCAGCGCTCAAGCCGGATCTTATTATCTCTAACGCCGATAACAATGCAGCGATCTATGCGCAGCTTAAAGGAATTGCACCAACGATAGAATTCGATCCTTACAAGGGGAACGGCTATGATTACGACCGTATGGTTGAAATCTTTAAGCAAGTAGCTGTAGCTACCGGTAAAACGGAACAGGCTGATAAGGTCCTAAGCGAACTTGACCAGCACTATGTAGATGCAAAGGCTACATTGGAGAAGGCGGGCAAAGCAGACTTTCACTATGCGCTGACACAGGCCTTTACAGCTCAAAATGCTGCCAGTCTACGAATGTTCAAAGAAAATTCGGTTGTAGTAGGAACGCTTGCGAAAATCGGCATGGTGAACGACTGGAAGTCGGACAAGACCGAGAAATACGGGTTTAGCACCGTTGGCATTGAAGCTCTTCCAGCTGTACAGGACAGCAATTTTATCTATATTACGCAAAAGACGGACGATGTATTTGGAGCCGCGATGAAGAACAACTCGGTATGGAACGGACTGAACTTTGTCAAAGAAAAACGTACCTATCCGCTGGACGGTACAACATGGACATTCGGTGGTCCTATCTCATCCAAAGTACTGGTTGATCAAGTAGTTGGAGTTCTGACGAAATGACCCGAACAGACACAACGGGTTTATCGAAGACTTGGCGTGTAGGAAGCATCTTTGGGGGCGGATTGATCGTCCTCATCGTGCTTTTTTTTGTAAGCTTGTGTTATGGAGAGGCTTCAATCCCGCTGCATACAGTAATTGAGGCGTTGACCCAGCGTCAGAATACGCTTGATCATAACATGGTGTGGGATCTCCGAATGCCGCGTACGGTCATCGGAATCCTAGCAGGTGGTGCGCTGGCCATCGCCGGTGCTCTGCTCCAGGCCATCACCAAAAATCCGCTGGCGGCTTCTGATACACTAGGAATTAACGCTGGTGCCTACTTTGTGGTCGTCCTTGGCGCGGTGATGTTTCCCGGATTGCTGCATCAGGCGCCGTTTCTATTTGCCGCTGTCGGCGGCCTGCTTGCAGCGGTACTGGCTTACTTCATGGGCGGGGGACGAGCTGGAAGTCCGATTCGGTTGGCGCTTGCCGGCTTGATTGTATCCATGGTTCTCGGTTCGTTTACCGGAGCTTTGCATATCTTTTATTCATTTGAAACCCAGGGACTTTTTCTCTGGGGTTCTGGCTCGCTTGTGCAAAACGATTGGAGCGGGACGACTTACGCCTGGCCCTGGGTCGTAGGACTCTCGGTCATTGCCGTTCTGCTGTCAAGGCAGTTTGATGTTCTGGATCTGGATGAGTCCACATCCACGTCACTCGGGCAAAAGGTTGGCTTGACCCGGGCGGTGGGAATTGTATTGGCTGTCCTGCTGTCAACCATTACAGTCAGCGTCATTGGACCCATTGGTTTTGTGGGTTTGGTAGCTCCACATTTGGTGCGCTTAAGCGGTCTAAAAATGCATCGTTGGGTGCTGCCCGGTTCCTTCCTCTGGGGGGCATTGCTGTTGACGGGTGCTGACGTGCTGGCGAAAATGGTCCACCAATCAAGCATGGACCTGCCGACCGGAGCCGTGATGGCCTTGATCGGTGCTCCTTGGTTAATTTGGCTGATTCTGTGGAAAATGAAGCTGCCTTCTGGTATTAGCGGGCAGTCTTCCATGAACATAGGTGTGCGCTCTCGGAAATTACCGTATGGCAGGCTAGTCACGTTGTTTGGATGCGGTGCCGTGCTGTTGACTGTATTCAGCCTGATGTTTGGAGGGATGCGAATTCCTGTCGGCGATCTATTGTCCGGCCTGTTCGGCGGTGAGAACGCAAATTCGGCCTTGCTGCAGTTTAGAATTCCGCGCACGCTGGTGGCAGCCGGGGCTGGTATCGCGCTTGCGGTCAGCGGTGTCTTGATCCAATTAGCCGTTCGTAATCCCTTAGCGGATGCCTCGATCATTGGTGTTTCTTCAGGGGCTGGCTTTGGTGCGCTTGCAGTGATTATCGTTTGGCCTGGGCTACCTGTTTATATGCTGCCCATCGCGGCGATTGCCGGAGCGACGGTGTCGGCGGCGGTGATCTTCTTTTTATCATGGAACAAGCACCTAAACCCGTCTGTGGTCATCCTACTTGGGATTGCTGTATCAGCGATCGGAGCAGCCGGCATTCAGGTACTGATTATCCAAGGCTCGCTTTGGGGCAGTACAGGCTATATTTGGCTGACGGGTAGTACCTACGCTCGAAACTGGGGACAGGTGGCGACGATTCTGGCCTTTCTGCTCGTGTTGTTGCCAATAGCCTGGTGGCTAGCTCGCCGCTTCGATCTTTTGGTATTTGACGATAGCAGCGCTATGGGACTGGGACTTCCGGTGCGCCGCACCCGGCTGCTGGCCATGGCAGTGGGTGTGCTGCTGGCGGGTGGAGCGGTAGCCTGTGTGGGGACAATTGGCTTCATCGGGCTGATTGCTCCGCATATCGTGCGTACGTTGATTGGGCACCATGTACGCCGCTCCATTGTTCTGTCGAGCCTCTTGGGAGCAGTAATGCTGGTGCTGGCTGATACGATTGGCCGGACAGTGCTTGCGCCGACCGAAATTCCTTCCGGATTGCTGATCGCACTGATTGGTGCACCGTATTTCCTGTACTTGATGTATCGCTCCAATAAGAGTAAGTCAGTGTAGTTAAATATGTACTTGAACAGGCTGCTTCCCAACGGATTTTCCGTGGGGAAGCAGCCTTTATTATTAATTTTCTACGTAATCA
The DNA here is from genome assembly GCF_052906305.1 of Paenibacillus sp. SER-28. Taxonomy (NCBI): domain Bacteria; kingdom Bacillati; phylum Bacillota; class Bacilli; order Caryophanales; family Paenibacillaceae; genus Paenibacillus; species Paenibacillus sp. SER-28. The sequence continues at coordinate 621,954 of NZ_JBRECM010000001.1, forward strand.
TTGGACTTTATATTTACAAATCTAATAAAATAGATATAATGTTTTATATGGAACCGTCATTGATTTATAAAGCATTGTCAAACGAAACTCGTCGTCTAATTATGCTGTGGTTAAAAAAACCAGAAGAGTTTTTTGATGAACAGGCTTATCTAAAACAAGGGCTTAATTTTCAAATTGGTGTATGTGTGGGAGATATTCAGGCTAAATCAGGACTTGCGCAGTCTGTGATTTCAAGTTATTTATTAACGATGCAAAAATCCGGTTTGTTAGAGTCTGAGCGTATTGGGAAGTGGACGTACTATCGTCGGAATGAAAAAACAATCCGGGAATTTGCCGAGTACGTTCAAAAGGAACTATAAACTGAAAGGAGGTTTTTTTCACATAATATATCTACAAATCTATATATATAATTAAATTGGAGGCTTATATTTAAAATGAAAAAGGTTAACCCGTTACTTATTATCATTCTGGCTTTAGGCGTATTCGGCATTATTACAACGGAAATGGGGATTATAGGCGTTCTCCCTCAAGTAACCCAAAAATTCAATGTATCAGCTGCCCAGGCTGGTTGGCTCGTCAGTATTTTTTCTTTAGTTGTTGCCATTTCAGGTCCGTTCTTGACCTTACTCGTTTCCGGCATGAATCGTAAAGTCATTCTATTAACCGCTGTATTCAGTTTTGTCATTTCTAATATTGTCTATGCCTATACCACTCATTTTGAGGTCATGCTCATTTTTCGTGTTCTTCCTGCTATTTTTCATCCTGTCTTTTTTTCGGTCGCTCTCGTGACTGCATCTCATCTTGTCCCTCCTGAAAAGAGTAGTAAAGCCGTCACCAAGGTTTTCGCTGGAATTACAGTAGGATTTGCGTTTGGCGTGCCTTTGACTTCCTATCTTGCTGAAAAGATATCGTTAGAAGCTGCTTTCTTGTTTGGAGCTGTCGTAAGCATGATTGCATTTGTGGGAATACTCGTATGGCTTCCTTCCCTGCCCGTTCAGGAAAAGATGTCTTATGGCAAACAGCTTGGTATATTACGTAAACCTCAATTGTGGTTCAACATTGTGACTGTTATTTTTATCTTTGCAGCTATGTTTTCGGTGTATAGCTACTTTGCCGAATATCTTGGAGAAGTAACTCTTATGAACGGGTCATGGATCAGTATGATGTTGATGGTCTTTGGAATCGTCATGATTTTTGGAAACTTTTTATTTGGAGGATTATTACATAAAAATCTGACAAAGACCGTCATCATGTTCCCATTGCTATATATGGTCATTTACGTATTCACTTATGCTCTAGGAGCTTCTTTCCTACCGATGGTTGTGGTTGTACTCATTTGGGGGGCCGTGCATTCCGGGGGGCTAATTATTAGTCAAACATGGTTAACCACTGAAGCGAAAGAAGCTCCAGAGTTTGGTAACAGTCTGTTTGTCTCATTTTCTAATCTGGGTATTACGATAGGGGCTGCTATGGGCGGGTGGTTTATCTCTCACTTGGGAATACACCAGCTCATCTGGAGCGGAATGATGTTTGCACTGCTAGCGTTTTTATCTATGATTATAAAAATAAAATGGTTCAATTCGAATGCAACGGAAGTCAACGTGCGTTAAAATATGGAGAGATATTAGAAGAGTACTCTAGACGATGATGACCATAAAATGATGCATGGGGTGATGTTGATTGCATTTCGTATGGACTTCGATCTTAATGACATTCGTAATCGTTATCGGGATTTTGGCGTTGCTCATCTGGGGAGTGATATCCTTAATTAAGCGTTTTCGCTAATCGCAATGAAGGGGTAGGCATCTCTATGTACAGGTGTAACCTTGCATCAATACGTTCAAATTCTCAATTATAACGGGCATACTCAGCGATCAGTAGAGCTTTTAAATGAGGAGATTTTAGATTTGGAAGGTACAGGGCACCGGATTATACATGCTCAACCTTATATTCAGATGGCGGAAACACTTCTTCATCAGAGCAACCCTGTAATAGCTCATAAATATCTCAAGAAGGCACACTCGATTGGAAGTGCAAGAGCATTTCGGGACCAGCCCAAGCTTTATCTCGAAATGGTAAAAAGTAAGCTCTGGATGAACAGGATATATTACTTCGATTTAAGGCATTGGATGTGAATGCCAAACTTCTAAGCGATTTAAAGGATAATTAATAACCAATGTAATGACCTCATACAGTCTGAGATAAAATGCTGATCTGGATACGACGGACTAATGGGCTTCAATATTATTTATGGGGAGGATCAATGCATTGAAATTAAAAGAAGTGCTCTTAGGCACCCACAGTTTCGAAGCAATGAAAGCTTTTTACGGCTCTCTCTTGGGTTTGCAGATTACGGAGGAAGGTCCTTCGCGGTTGTCGTTTCAAGTAGGGGAATCGGTTCTTGCTTTTCAGGAATCCTCCCACATGGAAAATGAGTTTTACCATATTGCCTTTACGATTCCAACAAATAAATTCATAGAGGCAAAACATTGGGCCATCGACCGTGGGATTTCATTGATTTCAAGACCTCAAGAAGATGAGTTTTTTTTCGAAAACTGGAATGCAACAGCGCTTTACTTCTATGATCCGGATCATAACCTTGTCGAGTTCATCGCTCACCATACACTCAACAACGCAGTCACTGAAGCTTTCGGGCCCAACTCTCTACTTCGTATAAGCGAGATCGGTCTTCCTGTCGATGATGTCCCCGAAGTATCTAGGATAATCACCGAAACGTTCCAACTTGATTCATGGGGAGGGGCTGGACAGAAATTCGCGCCGCTAGGGGATGTAGAAGGATCATTTATAGTCATAGACAAGCAACGGCCTTGGTTTCCTGATGATAGGCTTCCGACCGTGTTCAGCATCAGTGTCTTGTTTGAAGGTCCATACTCTGCCAGTCTTTCACTGCATAATGGTTTGTATGAATTGAGATCAGACGGATAGTGCTTCCCATCTCCACCACCCCCGGATTTCTGGAATAAAGCTTACGATGGGGTGGAAATAGGGGGATCATAATACATACAGGAGAGAATATATGAATATTAGACTACTTAATTCAAATGAAAAATATCCAATAGAGCTTTTGTTACTAGCTGATCCATCGCACCAACTTGTTGAGGAATATTTAAAAAGAGGGGAGTGTTATGTAGCAGAGATTGACCATCATATTGTTGGGGTCTATGTTCTTTTACCTACAAGACCTGAAACAGTTGAGTTAGTGAATATAGCAGTGTCAGAAGGTATGCATGGTAAAGGAATAGGCAGACAATTAGTAACACATGCAATTGAAACAGCCAGGGCACAAGGTTATAAAATGATGGAAATGGGTACAGGAAACTCTAGCATTGGGCAGTTAGCTCTCTACCAAAAATGTGGGTTCAGAATTGTTGGTGTAGATCTAGATTTCTTTGTTAGACACAACTATCTAGAAGAAATTTATGAGAATGGCATACAATGTAGAGATATGATTCGTATGTCTCAGGATTTATAGAGCTTAATTTTCTTTGCAAACCCTTCAAAGGTATCTTAAGTAAGGTTCTGAAAGGTATATGATATTGTGCCAAAAGATGGTACAATGAATTGCGGAAAGGCTATACAATCATTGGATTGCAATAGTCCTTTTTTAATGAGCTGATATCCTAATAAGTTCCTGATAAGGGGTGGTTACTTTGTACAACACAACAACCACGATACTCACAGAGATAGCAAAACATATGAGAGATCATGATTTAATCCTAAGTGATTTAGCTAGAGCAGCGGAAATGAATCCGGGCACCATGAGCAGTATTATTAATGGGAACCGCACTCTTTCAGTGGATCAGCTAGACCGAATTACAAAAGCAATGGGGCATCCCGTTGGCTATTACTACGAACGGTATGTGTCTGAGTATTTAACAGAGGCTAATCCGAATTGGCGTCGAATGAGTCCTTTCATACATAACTGTGCGAAATTAAACAAACTGGACTGCATTCATGATGTGGTCAATCTATTGATGGACAAGTTGGGCTATTCAGAATCCTTATTTGAGCTTGCTGAAGAATTATTTCATGAAAAGATGTACCAAGCGGCAGCCATACTTTATGAAAATGTAGCTTTAAGTGAGAAAAAACAATACTCAGAACGCCTCGCTATGTGTCAGTACCGCTTGTTCCACACGAGGCAAGGAGACAATCAAGAGAAAAATTATGAGGCGGCAGTTCAATTTGAAATATATGTTGAACGACTAGATGAGATAGATCAGTTAGAAGCGTTAAAAGATTTGGCGAATACATACCGTTCGTTACGTAAATGGGACAAAGTAGAACTGTTCGCTAAAGCTTTGGGAGACAAAGCTAAGATTCAATACAAACTGGAACAACAACGGCATCATATGAAAAAAGAAAATTCAAAGAAACCAAGTTTTCCTCTGTTTGCTTATTGGGCATTTTCTCATTTACTTCGTGCTGAAGTTTGTGAAGCTCATAAAGATTATCAGAAGGCACTTCAACATACGTACACATATGGTAACTTAAGTTGGGTGAAAGAAACTGATGAAGTCACTTCAAAATGGAAAATGAGATATAAAGAATGGTCTAAAGCCAATACTTATGTAAATAAACTTCATGCTGGTGAAATTGGTGTTTTGGCTGATTATGTAACATTTTTTTCTTCAAGGAAAGAAGAGTTACTTTCCGGATTAGATAACATACTTGAAGCTGCTAATCGATATCATTTAAATGTTGATAATATACTAAATCAATTTCAAACAGAAATTTTAGTTTTGCTGGATAAACCTGAGTGTGTAGGTACGTACAATCAACAATTAGTTATGGAACGTTATGTTCATTTCACACATGAATTAGCGGTTTACTACTTTAACAAAAATAATTTTGTGGATGGATTTACTTTTTTGTTAAATTGTTTGGGAAAATCTACATTAACCAATAATAAGTCGTATATAATTAAGTGTGTAAAGCTATATGAGTTCTATCAGGAATGTGCAGCATCTGAGACGAAAACAGCATATAGAAATTTAATTAATGAGGTGGATAATGATGAAACGTAAAGTAATTCTATCTTTTTTAGTTACCAGTTTTATACTAGTAGTAGTAGCGGTTCCCCTTCTTCAGCACCAAGACAAAGGGTCTACTTATGAGCCCACAGGGCAACATGGAGGAATGTGAGAATAAAATGTCGCAAGTTCATGATTACAGTAGAGCATAGAAAATCAACTATTATCAAGTAGTTAGATGGGATTGTTCGTCTAGCTCTTTTTTTATATGACGTATTTTAATATTATTTTGCTATACATGAATAAACCCTAAATATTTTATGGCTCCACGGATGTCCACAGCACTGCAATTGCTGCATAAAAATATCTGGATAAATAAAGCTTTCATAGCTGTTTTCAATTTACTGACATGTACGGGTTCATTTTATTAAAATCTCATAACTGACTGAAATGAACAGACTCTAAATTCATATGTGTACACTACGTATACTGTTACAGCCTAGATAATAAGTCTAGGTTTCTTTGTTTTTAATATCCATATGTTATTATTTAGATTAAATGGGGGCGTTCACCCAAAACATCTCTTTAATTTCTACAATTTCCTCTAGCACATCTATCTACACCGTATAGTTATTTAATGGACGCTGATTTCTGCTTTTATATACCCCGGAGGTGGTTAAAATCAAATTACCATTCAATTTCCACAAATATAGGCATAGCACTTCCACTTCCTGACTCAGCCTATTTTTCGACTTGATACCATACGCAAATTGTAGACGGTAGTTGGTCAGCTTTACATACCAATTTTAAGACGAATCTACCGATAAATTATAATGGAATTTGAATACATCTACTCAATCTGGTAACTTTGTATTGCTTGAGTTGTCCTCTGATATTCCACTTAATTATGAAATCATTGTAAACTATCCAAAAAGGTATCTTGAGTAAATATCTGAAATATATATGATTTTATTCTAAAAAACGGTATAATCATGAGTGATCAAATAAATTAATTTTATAACTTGTTTCTCAATTACATAGTTTTTTATCTATGCATCATATGAAAAGTTTATGATGAAGGGTGGTTTATCTATGGAGATCACACCTACGATTAGAGCAGAAGTTCAAACCTATCTGATACGGAAAAGCTTAACCATGACCGAGTTTGGACACATCATTGATTTGAATGTAGGTACGGTTAGCAGTATTGTTACTGGAAATCGTATTTTATCCGTTAACCAATTGGATCGCATTACTGCCGGGATGGAATTACCACCAGACTATTTTTATGAACGTTACATTGAAGAGTGTATCATAGAAGAAACGCTCAACTGGCGAAGAATTAGCCCTTTTTTGTACCGATGTGTGGAGCTTGACCGACTCGATTGCTTGCAACGAGTTGTATTTTTGTTGCTGGATAATCCAATCTATCCTCCGTTACTCTTTGAAGTAGCTGAGAATATTTACAGAGATGGTCACAATGAAGCAGCGGCGTTTCTTTATGAAAATGTGGCCGAGAGTGAAAGACAGCAACATTCAGAGCGATTGGCGGTTTGCCATTATCGATTGTTTACGATTCGTGTTGGAGACGATCAAGAGAAAAACTATGATGCAGCGGTTCAGTTCGAGCCTTACGTTGAAAGATTAGATGAAATAGATCAGCTTGATGCACTAAGAGCGTTGGTGAATACATATCGTTCTCTACGAAAATGGGTTAAATTAGATTATTTTGCTAAATTGCTGGGAAATAAAGCGAAAATACAATACAAAATTGATCAACAGCATTCTGAAAATAGTGAACATACAAAGAAGCCGCTATACCCTTCATTTGTCTACTGGGCATTTTCGCATTTAATACGTGCTGAAGTTTGTGATGCTAATAAAGATTATGAGACAGCACTCCAACATATCCAGAGATATGCCGATTTAAGCTGGGTAGAAGAGAAAGATGAAACGACCCTAGAATGGAAAAATCAATTTAAAGAATGGGCAAGCGCTAATATTTATGTGAATAGGCTTATGTCAGGCGACTTAAGTGTAATCCCTGATTATGTTGCTTATTTTTCTTCAAAGAAAGATGAAATACTCCCCGCAATAGATAATATAATTGAGGTGGCTAATCGATATAATATAAATATAGATCACATCCTTGAATTGTTTGAAGCAGAAATTCAGTCTCTTTTGAATGAACAAAATCAGGTAGGAGTATATACTCAACAAATTAGTTCAGAACGTTTTACTCATTTTTCAAGGGAATTGGCAATCTATCTTTTGCGTAAGGGGAGATTTTCAGACGGCTTCACATTTTTGTTCAGCTGTTTGGAAAAGTCTGCTGAAGCTAATAATAGAATACAAGCAATTAGATGTATGAGGTTGTTTACACATTTTAAAGAACATGCATCTGCTCACACGAAGGAAGTCTATGGAAATCTGATTAAAGCGGTTAACGAAGATGAAGAGTAAGCTGATTAAACTATTCTCAAAAAGGTTAGATGGAATGATCCGTCTAGCCTTTTTAATATATATATAATATTTATAAGTGCATTGTTGAGCTAGAAAGGATTTATGGTAATCAAAAATAGAAATAACCAGACGATGATAGGGAGGTAAATAACTTTAATTTCTTTGCAGAACACAAGCTGATATCATTCAGGAACTTGGCATCACAAAATACAGCTACATACTTACAAGAAAATCCTGGCACGGATTCCTGGGTTACAGGGTATGGTCAGGTTAGGGAATTGAAAGCTAATAGTGCTACGTTGGCCCATGTATCTTATAACAAGGGACTATGATACTTTAGATATAAAAGTCTGTTTATTTCAGTTCAAATGTCACATGATTTAAAAGGAAATAACGGGATAGTAGATGGATTCCCCTAAAACATCTCTTTTGATAACATTATTTCCATCAAAATTAAAGTGGGCGTGGTAAAATGGCTAGAATATTAGTTCCACCTGATAAATTGATAGAAGTAGCTAATCAGTTCTTACCAAGGCATGAAATAGAACACTTGAGTGGAAAGAAGACGGAACGTAAAAAAGAATCAATAAAAAGTAGGGGAATGTTTTGGAATACACTGAATTAGTAGAACGTTTTGAGATGGGGGAAGAGTTTCAGTTCTATTATAAAAACGATAGCTACTGGATTAGCTATAATGAAGAAAAGTATTTTCTTACTCGGGAAAGAGACAGTTTTTCGCAGTCGTTTCAATCAGCGAAAAAAAAGTTGTTTGTTAATGGAAAGATTGACGAAAAGACTATTTTAGAATTGTGGGATAACATAGAAATTTGAAAAAGTATATTTTGGGCTTGATCTTTTTTATAAAAATACCTTGTATTGATTTCGTCCTTAAATATAACTTATGTACTAACTAAGGGAGCTTTAAGCTATTTGAGTTTCAACTGAATAAATAATTGAATACTTCGATTTGAGTATGACTTTTAGTGTAGCTACTAAGTATCCAAATGCTTGCAAATATAATTACAATAAAGATTGGCATTCCATATTTCTTTATAACTATCTCCTTTGTAGGAGCAAGCTTAAAGTGGCGTTACCAGTGGCGCAATATTGCTTTGAACCGTCAATAAAGAAAAGGAGCTATTGCGATTGGACGGCTCTTTTTGCTTTGGAATTATTCTGGGAAATCCACTTATTTCCTTTTATACATAAAAAAACGATTGTATAGACCACTCCAGCAATGAGGCTTAGTATAAACGAGCTTGATAAAGTTCTGTAAATAAAGGTAGAAGTGGGTACTGTATAAAATTCAAACATACCGTTGATTGAAAAACTCATTGTTGTTGGCCCCTTAATAAAGGAATAATATATTCCTACAAAAAAAACGTAAAACAAATACTTAATTATAATTTTTTCAAATTTACTCATTTACTAGCCTCCAATAATGTTTATGGAAAAGGAGAATTTGTGTACTATGAAGCCATTCAAATTAGTATAGGAAAAGCCTAGTATTTAAAAGAAATCCTTGTTAAGCTAACGGGAAACGCTAGTTGAAATTTGTTCATTGAGAGGAATGTTACATGAATGAAAAACAAAGTTATGAAGATTATTGTTACCACTGCATCTATTTTACTTATTATTGGCGTTTCAAGTGCCTTGAAAAATAATGTTGATTTAAAATCCAAAGAAGAAAATGAAATCTTTGAAAGCAGTCCTGATGCACTCGAAGATACACTAACTTGGGATTTAGCGGGTGATAAAGTGGACCCTGAAAAAGATTATTCTGTGACAGTTGGATATCCACATATTAAACTTAATGCAAAAAATACTGGAGCACACTCTTTTAGGGTCGAAGTACAGCACAACAGCAAGAATACGGTTATTTTTAATGTAAGTGTTGCAGCAGACGCAACAGTAGAACTTATAAATAATGATAGTATGCCACTTGTTCCTTCAGGCGCTTATAAAGTGACTATTTACGGTGGGACAGGTCTACCAAAAGGACAAGTTCTTCTTACACAGTCAAAAGCACCATATTGAAGAGGCAGAAATTTGTTCCTATCAAAAGTCGAGTTGTCGAGGGACAAGAACTTGTACCGATCGACGATTAGATATACATTTAATAAGTTACTTTAGCTCATTACGCTAGCGGGCAAGCTAGGTAATCATATAGCGAACACATCAAAGTGCTGACTGTTTATGTGGAGGTCACTATATATGAAATATGCATGTCCATGCTGTGGTTATAAGACACTGGATTATGAACCACCAGGTACCTATGACATTTGTGATATTTGTTTTTGGGAGGATGATGTTGTTCAATATCACGATCCCGATTATGAAGGGGGAGCAAATATTGAATCGCTAAGGCAATATCAAAAAGCTTATTTACAAGGACGTGTTAATCGTAAGCCAACGATTAACGATGAGCGTAATGAGAACTGGAAACCACTTTTAAAAAAGTGACAGTCTCATTACGCTAACGGGAAACGTTAGTTCAATGACAACAGCGGCGGACACAAGACTTTATTTATCAAGTCTTGTGTCCGCCGCTGCTCCTTTAATATACTGGTCCATATTTAGCTGGTGTTAGATCTGAAAGAGAAGAATTATGGGTTTTTCTTGGTTTTAGGCAACACTTCGACTGCTATCTCAGCCCATTTGACAGAGCCGTACGGTGAACTACCTCCCACGAATACATCTGGACTTAGAATATTGACCAAATAAGTACCGGGTTTTCGAATAACGATAGAACCGTTAAAGGATTTATCCTGTTTGAGTGGGACAACGGTCTTTTTTTCAACTTCAATAAAATCATCGTTTTGAAATGCTGCCACACCAAAAGAAACTTCATTGCTTTCCAGATACGTAGCTGTCACGACTCCAGCAATTGCTATTGGATCTCCAGCCTGTACACGGAGGTACCCCTGTGTCGGATTGGTGAAGCGGATGTCTTGCTCGTTCTCGGGATGGTTGTATCTGATAGGAACGGAGGACGGGTTTAATACTTTACGATGGACCATTATCTTAGCAGATCCTTTATCATTTGTCGTAATTTCCAGTGGATTTGGACCAGGGCGAAGGCCTACTGAATATTCAATCCGCTGAAATGTTCTTCCATTCACTATAATTGACTTTTCAGTTGTTTTTTCTGTTCCCTTAAACGTGCTTATGCCACCTCCAATGGAGCTTGTCATACCACCGTGTCCTGTATTCACCAAAACATAAGCATGCCCGAACTCTTTTTGTACTAATGCGCTAAAAGTGATGTTTTCCTTGTCCGTTGTATACGTTGGATGAAGCGCTTTGGCTACTTTATCGTTCCACATCCAGTGCATGACTCCATTACTCCATGTATAATTTATTCCCATCTTAGGCAGGAGTGACGCTGGAATATACAATTGACCGTTTTTCATAAACGTTTTAGGGATTGACTCATCCAGCGCTGTCATTGTTCCGTCTGAGTACCTGAAAATCTTTGATTGGTTAGGCATCAACCGAAATGAGGAAAAAGGTACCGAGTTCTCAGTGTCAAACTCCGCCCACGTGCTGCCTGTCTTTGCATCTCGCTTGATGGTTGCCAAGTGAGCTGTTTCCAGCCATTTGAACGGGAAATACAAATGATTATTTTTCCTCAGCAGTGGAGCGGCCTTTAGGGAGACGGAATCCAGCGATAAAGAAGACTTGTTTAATTTGGCAGTCAGTTGGTGCGGAACCAGATAGAACACAGCCGCATCCTCTGCTACAACGGGAAGAGTGGAATTTGAATTCTCCGCATAACTCAGAGCCGTTGGAAGCAGGCCAGAAATAAGAAGGCAGGAAGCTACAAGTAGAGAAACAAAAATTCGTCTCATTCAATAAACACCTGATTTCATTTTTTTATCATATATACCAGAAAAACGAAAGGAAGTTGCACAGATATAGTATTTTATTCTGACCACTAGCCTTTTTGAATAACTTAGTTCTTTCATTCAACTGCTTTCTTATTTTGTTTTATGACAAGCTTCATGATACTTCGACACGACTCTTACTATAGGATAAATATAAGGCTAATTTACTTTGGAGGTGTCTTTTTGGAGTTATTTCTATTTATATTTAATATTTTAGTTATTCTCCTTTCTATTGCTGGTGGAGTGCTTTTAATTGGATTATTGTACAGAGGATATATACTGCTAGGTTTACTTATTGCTGAGAAAAAGAGAAGAATAACGGCTCAATCTCAGAATCAGGCTTGACTATCAGCCCAACATCCGATGGCGGTTACATTCAATGAGAATGCCTGCTTTATACTGGCTATGCTTGTTGCCATCGGCATATAAATCCCCCCTCAAAATGAATGCAAAAAAGCCGCCATAGCTTTGGCGGCAGTAGTTGGTATGTTTATACCGTTGATAAAACTGAGAAATCCAAGCGGACAAGATATATAATCAGATTCTAGGGAAACAGATTTAATTCAAAGTACTTCATCTTTGATTACATCGCCATGCGCCTGCACGCCCTTGCGATGTATTTTTTATCGTCCGAAGTCAACACGGAGTCAATGCTTCGCTTCAACTTTTTCAGCGCAGGATGAATCGAGCGTTCGCTCGTATTCGTCCCGGTCATCCTCGAAAAAGCTACGCTGCATCAAAACTTTGACAGTTTGAATATCGGCCTCAAAATCTTGCGAATCCCAAAAGCAAATACAGTCATTGCGGTCCATGAGCTGCGCATATTCTGGATGTATTGATCGTTGATTATATAAGTCCGAGTGGAAGTAGGACTCTTCAGACCGAACTCTTCCCACTTCGCCGGATCATTCGAACCTCCGAGCCTTACAAGCATATTCGCCGACTCGCTATTTACTTTAGCTGGAATTTGCTCGTATGCTTGGGTGATTTGTGCATGAAATTCGTCGATCGGATTGCCGCTGACAAGGCTTTCCAAGTGGATGCCTTCACGGAGGTAAGAAACGTATGCTAGATGGTCGGCCCAGAACTTGTCGATATAAAAAAGCCGTACGCGCTGCTCCAAAGGACTCATCGGCTTCTTGCCTTTTAAAATTGCGAGCCGCTCCTTGTATAGAATTCGCCTCTGATCCTCCACCATATCCGAATAACAGTTCAGTTCCTGCTGGATATCGAAGTTTTGGCCCATAATAACACGTTGAATATGCGCGATTTTGCTGCGTAGCGCTGGGTCTTCGAGAGCCTCATCCTGCCTGTGGGCGCGAATCGCTTTATGGATGCCGAACCGAAGTAACAACTCGTCCTCCAAGCTTACGAAAAATACGGAAGCTCCAGGGTCGCCTTGGCGCCCAGAACGCCCGCGCAGTTGGTCGTCGATCCGCACGCTTTCGTTTACATGCGTACCAATCACGTATAACCCTCCCAGCTTGGCGACAACTTCTGCTTGCGTAGGGTTGCCACCGCCGAGCCGAATGTCGACGCCGCGTCCCGCCATATTCGTAGACACCGTCACGGCGCCGATTTCTCCCGCTCTTGCAATGACCTCGGCTTCTTCTGCATCGTTTTTTGCATTCAGAACATGGCAGGGTACGCCGGCAACTGCTAGCGCCTCTGCCAGCATGTCAGACTCCTCCACACTTGACGTACCGATGAGAATCGGTCGTCCCATCGCATGGACGGACAAGATTTCTTGGACAAGCGCCTTAAGCTTGGCTTCCTTATGGGTATAAATCCGATGCGGTTGGTCGATCCGTATGTTTGGCCGGTTCGGTGGAATTTGCACGACCTGCAGTGCATAAATCTCTTTGAATTCCATTGCGGAAGCGTACGCGGTAGCCGTCATTCCGCAAATTTTTGGATACAGGCTAATGAAGTGTTGAAGGGTGATCGTTCCGAGAATTTTCCCGCCGACTTTCGAGTACAGCCCTTCTTTGGCTGCAAGCGCGGCTTGCAGTCCTTCTGGCAAATGCCTGTTCTCCGCCACGCGGCCGGTATATTCGTCTATCAGCTCGATTTTACCGTCCCGGACGATGTAATCGACGTCTTTTTTCAATAACGTTTCCGCATACAACGCGCAATTTAACGACGACAACAAATGACTATTATGGCTTTCGTACAAATTACCGCATCCCAGCAGCGACTCCGCTTTCGCAGCGCCCGCCTCATTCAAATAAACGTTCCGCTTGAACTCGTCGAAGTCGTAATACTTATCTTGCTCAAGCTGCCTAGTCACATCTGCGAAACGAATTACGTCGTTGCCGGAAGAATCCGGCTCGCCAGCGATGACTAGCGGCACCCGAGCTTCGTCGAGAAGCAGTGAATCCGCTTCGTCGACGATAACGTACTGGAAAGGACGATGCACGGTATCGGCTTCGCTTAGTGTAATCGTGTCGCGCAAATAATCGAATCCCGCTTCTTTGGCCGTAACATAGGTTATATCCGCGGCGTACGCTTCTCGTTTCTCGGACAAGCTCATGCCCGCTTGAACCGATTTTACCGTTAACCCGAGGAAACGATAGATCGGACCCATCCACTCCGCATCCCGATTTGCCAAATAATCGTTAAAAGTGAGCACATGAACGCCTTCGCCGGTCAGCGCATTTAGATAAGCAGGCATAACAGCAGAGAGCGTTTTTCCTTCGCCGGTATGTTGCTCGATCACAAATCTCTCGTGCAGAGCGATGGCAGCCATGATCTGGACATCATAAGGCTGTAATCCGAGCTTTCTCTTCGCTGCCTCGCAGACTAACGCATAAGCATCGACAAGCAGCTCATCCAAAGGGGTACCCAATTTTGCATCCTTTTTCAGCCGGAGAGATTCCGCTTTCAGCCGCTGATCGTCCCATGCTTCCAAATTCCGTTTCCTAATGAGCTCCGCTTTGTCCCGATAGCCTTTCAGCTTATTCTGGGTATCGCGGTCTTTGAATTTTTGCATCAACTTGACGGCTAAATTCATCGGAATTTGATCCCTCCTCGGTAGAAATACGCGATTCTATAGTGGCTAAAGTATAATCAAACTCTATAACAATAGCAAAGTTTGGAATAAAAAAACAACTCCCTTGCTTTATTCTTATTATTAGGCAACGATGTATGGACTCACAGGAAAATTACATCTTGGAGGTCAGAAAGATATATCTTTTCAGTAAATTGATAATTTTGTGATTTTAACAAAGGGAGAGCTGCATCGTGAAAAGATTCTTTACGGTTTCCGTATTCCTTATTTTTATACTTGTACTAAGCGTACAAGCCAGTGCAAAACATCCTTATAATTACACAATTAATATACAGGTAAACGGTGTTCCTATTAATTTTGGAACTAATTCAGATTCACCTCCATATAATTGAAAATGCTACAAATACAGCTTTTGTTCCTCTTCGCTTCGTTTCTGAAAATCTAGGGGGAAAGTAAGGGACTGGGACAAAACTTTACAACAAGTCACCATCGAATCAAAGGATGGAACTATAATTAAATTGGCGATCGGTAGTAAGATTGCGTATGTCAACGATGAAAAGAAAACCATGTTAGCTGCACCGCAGATTCCTACAACTCGTGTTCAAGTTCCTTTAAGAATTGTTTCTGAAGTGTTGGGAGCAAAAGTGGATGCCAAAAAAATAGGTGAAACATTAAATGTGAACATTACAACTTCTAATTAATATTTTTAAATCTAGAGTATACTATTTATAAAGTATAATGATTGAAGACTATTGATATTGTACATCAAACGGCAACACACATAATCCAAGCCTTTGAGTAGTTGGAAACCAATGTGCGATTTTTTTACACATGGTCTAATTTTACGACTTAGCTTCCATACAAATTTCAAAATGGAATTTAAGACGTTCGAATGAAAACAGGAGTCTATCTTACAAAAGAGACAAACCACTTGTAATTAGAATTGTCTAGCACTTATGTTAAGGTCATAGAGAGAGCCGTCATTGTTGTAAATATATACTTTATAGTTACCTGATAAGCCAATACCAACTAATTGTTCAAAATTCCTAGTTTTTTGTCCACCAGCAGGAATAGTTGTTTCTCCGAAGTCCTGACCGTTGACTTTTACACTAAGATAAACTGTTGACGAACCATTATTTTTAGTGTAAATATTCAATTTTTTACCGTTCTGAGGAGAGAGTGTGAAGAAATCTTTGAAAGCTCCTTTTCCTATATGATGAACAGCAGGAATAGTTATAACATCCATAGGTGTAATTAAACAGGTATCCTTGACTTCATTACCATCAGCATTACCTTGATCTTGAGTTGCAGATATTGATTGCTCCGCATTTTCTATGTAACTGTTATCTGCAAAAGATGTAGCGGACAAAGATAACATTAATGCAGCAGACAATGATACTGTTAGTATTTTCTTCATAAGATGAATTCTCCTAAAATATTTTTTGCAAATACTAAGTAAAATACAAAAGATCTAGTATTCAAAATGATCTATTTATCAGGAAAATTTCCAAAAAGGTATCTCGAGTACTGCATGAAAAGTATATGATTTGTTCAAAAAGATGGTACCATCAGAGCGTTAAACCATTTTATTACTTGTTTCACAATTACATAATAATTTTAACTATGCATCATATAGTGAGTTCACGCTGAAGGGTGGTTTATCCATGTGAAAATTACACCCACGATTACGATTAGAGCTAAATTAGAACACTATCTATAACAAGAAGGGTTGAATTTATTAGAATTTGGACATATTTCAGACATGAATAGGGGATAATAAGTAGCATAGTTTCAGAGAATAAGCCTATGTCTATTAATCAGCTCGACTTAATTACCGAGGCTCTGGGGTTACCAAAACTTTTGTTAGCACGTTTTGAAGATCGAGATTTAAAAGCGATGACTGCTATATTCTAGCTTAGACATCCTCTAACATTGACATACAATACTTAAGACATAATAAATCTGTTTATTTCAGTTCACATGTCACATGGATTACAAGGAAATAACAGGATAGTAGATTTTCCTAAATCACCCCTTCTGATAGGATTATTTCCATCAAAATTAAAGCGGGCGTGATGGTATGTGGAGAATATTGGTTCCATCTAATAAAATTGATGGAAGTGGCTGAATAGTTCTTACACGGAAAGCATGAAATGGAACGTATGCTGAATTGAACGAATTGATTTTGTCCAACAAGGCTGGTCTGGAGCTACCCGAGAAAGATTTTTTAGGAATTTCAGGGTTCTCGACAATCCATGCAGGAGCGAGGGGTAACCAAAGAAATGGCAGATTCTTGGGTGGAGAATGGGAAGGCCCATCAGCAAAATATTACCTATATACCAGTGGATCTTGGGAGGTGAACAATGAATTTGAATGAAATTAAACAATTGCCTGATGTTATGTCTAAAGAACAGTTAGAGTCTTATATTATTCAATATTTAGACTCCATTGAAAATTTAGAGAAATTAAATATTCTTGAAACGTTGGAATGTTTTTCGGAATTTGCTGACAGGAAGACTTATACTTACGAATTGTTAAGTGATTCGTTGAGAAAAAGATTAGACAGCTTTCTCCAGAAAATATGGAATGATACATCTTCAGAGATAGTAGATGTATATTCTTCAGTTGTTGTTAATCTGAACTTAAAAAATAGCTATAACTTGATGAAAGAATCTTTAAACAAAGATTTGGATGAAGATGTAAGGGGAATCATCGAGGAAACTGTAGATGAAATTGGTGAAGATATAGAGGTTCCATTTAAAATAAACTAATATGTGAGAGTTCAGAGCTAAGTTCCAAATGCTTGCAAAAGTATTTAATGGATTTTGTTTATTATTTGTTTTGCATTTCTATTATAATCATTCTAACGCTTCCTTAGAAATATCATGATAATAAAATAAGACATATTGCCTATTTCCTCCATTTCCCTTATGATAATTGCACTACTACCTAAGAAGGAGATACATATGAAGAAAGCTATTTTATTATTATTGATGTTTGCTATCTTAATTCCATCACAAGTATTGGCAGCAACATCTACAAAAGCAATGTCAACAAGTGAAATCGAAAAAATATACTTTGAGAATTACAAAGATCGTGTGAAGGAAATTAAAATTGCACAAAAAAAACTTAATGCTGTTCTGGGGGCAGAAGTTCGTGAGCTAACTCAGAAATTAAGTCAAGCATCAGCGCGGTATAAAAACGAAGTGAAAAATAAGTCAAGTAAAGCGGTAATAGCTCAATCCAAGGCTGACTGCGATAAATTAAAGAAGCAGCTCAGCGTGGCTAAAGTGGAACTAAATAAAACAGTTAAAAATTACAAAAAAGAAAGTGAACAAGCATTAAAGGATATTGCAAATCAGAAAGCAGAGCTTATAAAATTCATTAAGAATCACACAGCAGGAAAAGATAAACTTACTGAGTCTCAATTTAGCAAACAAGTTAATGGAGATATTATGTCGATTGACGGCTCATTTACTGGCATTTTAAAAATGTTGACGGAAGCTGAATAATGGCGAGTAGAGGCAGCAGGTATCACCTGTTGTCTTTTTAATTTAGGCTTAGAATGGAAGTTATTGTTGGAGACTTTGGATTGCTGTGGAATGGGATGGATATGGATGAAATAAATTTGTTCGTTTTTATATAATGAAGTACGATTAGTGAGGAGAAAAATGTATGAATCGTAAGTTTTTTATCATGGCTTTGATAAGAGGTATTTTCGGGTATTTCCCTTGTGGGCTGGGAGTTGCAGTATTATTGGAGGCTTATAGCAGATATAGTCTAAGGTTTTTTTTAATTGGAGCTACATGTTTCCTTATCGGGGGATTGGTGCTTTACTTCACAAGACGCTATGAATCATCAGATTGGTTACTTTAGATAAAGCAAATATTACATTAGAAGGAGTATATGATGTTATCACCAAAACAAGAAGAGAGCCTTAGTAAATTTATGAGTAAAATTCTTAGGCATACACCAGAACAGTTTGGAATTAAGTTGGATCATGAAGGTTATTGCCACGTGCAAGACTTAATTTCAGCAATTAAATCAGAGAATAGATGGTCGGATATAGGAGAAGCAGGGATTGATCAAGTCGTAACTAATTGTCCAAAGAAGCGGTACCACATGGTAAATGGATACATACGAGCGAACTACGGGCACAGTGCAGGAAGATTAGATTACAAAGAATCCATTCCGCCAACTGCTCTTTATCACGGAACAAATAGCAAAGTAGTTGATAAAATTATTACCGAGGGAATTAAATCAATGGGGAGAAAATATGTTCATCTATCTGAGACACTTGAATTTGCAACATTGGCAGGTAAGAGACGTGGTGAATTAGTCATTCTTGAAGTCGATACAGTAAAAGCGCTGGATAATAATGTGAAGTTCTATATCGCTAACAATGGTGTTTGGCTTGCCGATTTTGTGCCACCACAATATTTTAAAAAAATTTAACAATGATATTTTCGTTTATATTATAAAGTCAGTTGCATTACTTGAATCTGTTAGTGAAACTATTATTCTATAAAATTGGATGCTATCAAAAGAGTGAAGTCAAATAATTTACTTTGCCAGGGATCTATACAATACTTTTGACATAGTAAATCTGTTTATATCAGTCCACTTGTCATATAATATAAAAGGAAATTTCAGGATAATAGGAGGATATCCTTAAACATCTCCTTCTGATAAGATTATTTCCATCTAAATTAAAATGGACGTGATCAATTGGGGAGAATATTGGTTCCACCTGATAAGCTAATGGAAGTGGCTGACCAGTTCTTGCATGGTAAACACGAAATGGAACGTATGTTGAATTTACTGAATGGAAGAATTGATTTTGTCCAACAAGGTTGGTCTGGTGCTACCCGAGAGAGGTTTTTCCAAGATTTTCAGGTCTCTAGACAATCCATGGGCGTGACACTTGAACGACTTTCTACGGTTGCACAAGAACTCATTTTTATTTCAAAAAACTTCACACAGGTAGATGGAGAAAAAGTTGTACTGGATGTGCCAGGGAATGGTGTGCCTGTTAAAACGGCATCAAGCGGCGAAGGTTGGCTACATAAAATTTTTGAACAGATCGGAAAAGCGGAGATCACCAAGGCTGAAGCCCAGATGGAAGCTAGCAAGCTTCAAGGAGAAATTCTGTGGGATACTGCTCAGGGAGCGAAAGGTGCTATTCAGGAAGATTTAACCTTGGGGATGCTGCCTGACAAAGACCGTGACTATGATCATCCAATGGCAGCTAAAGTAGGTGAAATTCTTGGTCACGTAGCTACAACATTGCAGGGAGCTGGTGAGGTAATCGTTGGAACAGGTGGAGAAGGATTATCAGTTGCTGTTTCATCCACGGGAGTTGGTAGTATTATCGGAATACCTGGATTGATTGGCTCAGCAGCTTTAGCGGCACATGGAGGTACAACCGCAGTTAAAGGCGCAAGCGGAATAGGGAAGAGCTCAGCGGAATTGTGGCAGATGGCGAAAGGAGAAGGTGGAGGTTCATCTAATTCTACTCCATCTTCGGGAGCTAAGGCAGAAAAGGCTCCACATGTAATCGAGGGAACTCACAATAATAATATAGGGAGTATAATTAAGGAAGGAAATAAGACGAAATATACAAACCCTGCTGGCAATGAATTGACATGGGTTGATCAACATCCCAAAAATATTAACCGGGATATTGAGAACTTTATGAATAGCTCAGATGTAGGAAAGGCAACTGAAGCAAAAGTAGCTGGCTTTTTAAAAGAAGAACGGGAAGTCACTGGTTTTGGACAAAAAATTTTAAAGAAAGATGGTCAATTTGCAGGTGATTTAGATGTAGTTACAAAAAATGAATTAATTGAGGTTAAGGCTTCAATCAAAGCAGTTAAAGAAGGACAACTTGAGAAAATGACAATTACGACTGATAAGCTTTATTTTAATCCAGAACAGAAGAAAGTTATACTTTATATCGATAAGCCTTGGGGCAATCTATCTCAAAGTAATATAGAAAAATTAGATAATATCAAGAAGCTAGGAGTAACTGTTGTAAATTCCTTAGAGGAATTAAGAAAGGTGGTTAAGTGATGGGAAGTTCGGCTTTTATTTTAATAGAACGAGAAAAATATACACCTGAGAAATTACTAGGAGATGCAATCGTAGCTGCCTTTCATGCAGATGCTGGATTATATTTTGACAATGATAAAAAATATAAGAACGAACAGTTTTTTTCAACAACTCTAAATATATCTTATAACCCACTGGGTGCTGAAAATAACCAGCAGTTTATATTCTATATTGACGGAATTGATAATTACGAAATTAATTATGAGCATGATGAAGATATTAGTGGATTAGATTCAAGCTTGTCCTTGTATCAAGTAGGATGTATTGAAGATGTTTATGGTGTTGAAGAGCTGATTTTTCGATTTATATATGAATATCTCAAGCTAAATCCTACTGACTATTTTTGGATTCCTGATTACGATTGGGTCTACAGTTGGGAAGATATGCAGAAGTTCAGATCTCTGCCCTATGATCCAAACTGGTGCTATAAAAATCCTAAATCAATATAATTCACAACGATTAATGAATATCTATAAGCTTGCTCCTTTAACAATAAAATGGGAGTGAGCTTTTTTCATTTTTCATAGTAATTTATCTGATAAAGAAGATAATTTGCATGCACCTAAGAATTAAGAGGCGGGTTTAACAGGAGAGTCTTCAATCAGGCTACTAACTTAGTGATATGGGTAAAGTATACGGAAGGTGCGTGAATGTTATGAAGTATGATACATTCTTAAAATTATGGAAAGAACAAAATAGTCTAATGAGACTATTGTTCTGCGAAAATAAAGTGTTAGACTGAAAAACAAAGCATTAGACCGTGAAAAATAAAGTTGTAGACTGGCAGCCGGCATTAGCCAACGGGCAGGATAACGCAACCATTAGATGGACTTATGGTTCTCATATGATACAATTTATCCCAGAAGTATCTTCGCGGGTTCATGAAAAGCAGCGGTGATGAACTAATAGGAGACCAACACAAAAAAGTGGTAGTTTTATAGATATGCAATAGTCTACTATAGGATCTTATTCCTCGGTTCGTCTAGCCGATTGTAACGGAGATTCATGAAGTGCCTGGAGGGATGGAAATAAAAGTGTTGCCTGACAATGGACAGAGCGGGACTGGAAGAGCGAAAGTGGAGTGGCAAAGCCCATAAGCGTAGGTCACAGCTCATAATACGAACGGAGAACTATAGCTTAACCAAGAAATTACTGGAAAGTGCGGAAGATAATTTGGATCGCAATTCGCTGAAATCGAGCGGAGATTCACTTCGCAGACAACTGGTGGCACTACGCGCCGAATGGAACTTGGTACTAAAAGGAGGGGCAGGACACATGCAAGAAGAACAGGAAATATTCGCGGGCGACGGATATAACAGGTCGTACGCAATGGCTACGGGTATGCCGATTTTGAATCTTAGGGGTAGCATACCGCGTGAAAGTAACGGCCAACTACCGTTTCCGTGGGTGACAACGGGCATCAGGATTGATAAAGAACAGATGTTGGAAACCGTTATGAAGCAAAAGACACTCGAGTATTTGTTTAATATGCAATTCAGTAAGGAGGAAATGATCGACCGCAATTTGGTTGTAGGCTGTTATGAATACAGGAATCCAAATGACAAGGAACAAATAATGCTATATGCGCTGGTTTCGTTGAAGGAATTTCTCGCGAGATACGGCGATGAACGGGCATTGGAGATTCTGATGCGAGTTGGCTGCACATACGTGAAGATTATGGAGGAATGTGATGAAGCCATTAAAGAACACTTTGCAGTGTTGCGCCGGTCACTTCATTTAAAGAATTTGAGGGACAAATATGATGTCGTTTACGAGTGGAGTGAAGAGGAAGGGGTAAAGACGTACATAATCAGATACACCAAATCGAGTTATACGAAGATTAAAGCTAAATCATTCGAAGAGTTGACCAAACTCTATGATGAGCAACGGAAGAAGGATGCGAAGAAGACGTTCGCGACTCTGGAACCGTTAGAAGCATTTATGCAAGCCTAAGAAAACCGCCCCTTTACGGGGCGGTTATTCAACATTTCATCGAACGAAGATTCGAGGAATATCCAGAGATAGAGAGGATTCTCGACAGTCGCATCGGAAAGTGCTGACCCGTACGCCAGATATGGTCGAATGGGGAAGACGTTGATCCAGCCGATTATTTCGGCAAAACCATAGAGGTAGAACGATTTAAGGCGATTGGAAGCCTAGCGATTCAGGGAGAAATTATCGCCTGGGCGTTTCTTACTGACGGCAGCCGATCGGCAGGACCGAAAGGGTTGTGGTTATCAACGGGGATGGCATGTTCTCGCTCCCAGTGGCAAGCCGCTGCAGAGTATAAGTGGCAAGTCCTTCGAGGCGTGGTAGCGCGACTGGCTGGATCAGTACGGCGGATGACAAGAACCTCATCTTGTATGAAATAAACTTTATCAAAACAGCCAGTCTTATCGCATGAAATAATTTTGCACCACTTGTTACGCTAACAGAGAACGTTAGTTCAATAAACCAGCGGCAGTCTAGGACTTTATTTTCAGGTCCTTGACTGCCGCTAGTTTTATATTTGGGTCAGTCTAAAACTTATTATTCCAAGATTGACGATTTAGCAATTCAGAATCAGCTTAGGACCAACAAATCCAGTCTAAATCTTTATTTTCATCGGACAACTATTAGAGAGGAGGGATTTAAGAATCAGAAATTTTTTATCATGGATTTGATAAGAGGTATTTTCGGTTATTTTCATTGTGGGCTGGGACTTGCAAAAATATTGAGGCTTATAACAGATACAGTCTAAGAGGTTTTTTAATTGGAGCTACATCTTTCCTTATCGGAGGTTTGGGGCTTTACTTCACAAGGCGCTATGAATCATCGGATAGGTTATTATAGATAGACAGAGCCTCAGTAAGTTTATGAGTAAGATTCTGAGACATACACCAGAACAGTTTGGTTTGAGCTAGACCATGAGGGTTATTGTGACATTCAAGACCTGATTCAAGGGATAAGATCAGAGAATAGATGGGCCGATGTTAGTGAGTTGGGTATCAAGCAAGTAGTAAACTATTGTTCAAAGCAAAGTTATGAGATTGTTAATGGGTACATAAGAGCTAATTATGGTCACAGTACAGACAGGTTAGATTATAAGGAGGCTACTCCACCAACCATTCTCTATCATGGTACAAACACAAAGGTAATCCATAATATTTTCAATGAAGGAATTAAGCCAATGGGTAGAAAGTGTGTACATCTGTCGGAATCCCTTGAGTTTGCAATTTTAGCAGGCAAAAGACGTGGGGAACTAGTGATCCTCGAAGTAGACACAGAAAAGGCATTATAATCAAGTAAAGTTTTATAAAGCCAATCATGGTGTTTGGCTTGCCGACCTTATATCCCCACAGTACTTAAAGAAGCTTGAATAAAGTGTAAACCTAGAACATTAACGATGATAAAGGGACTAGATGTGATGATTCATCTAGTCTTTTTGATATGGCTTGTTTTGCTGTAAATACATAATCCTCCTAAAATTTTGAACGTATCCCCGAGCGTCCACACTTACCCGCAAATGCCGCATAAAATATCCCGGGTGAACAAAGAGGAGGTGCATGTAATAACCATGATACACATGGAACCCGTACAAGTGGGTGAGCATACATTTATCGGAGTCGAAGTCAAACTGCCTAAAACAACGCTGCTGACTATCTCCAACTCCCGTGGTTACATCATGTGTGGTGCGTCTAAGATGTACCGAATTTGAGGTGGTGAAATTTTTCGATGTTTAAGCCGTAAGGTCAAGCGGGACAAGTTTTCATAGCATTTTCAATTTACTGATCTGTACTGATTTATTCTATTAAAATCTTATAAATGACGGAATTTTGTGACCGCATTTGTGACCTTCTAAAGGGGGACAAGCATGTGACTGTGCATTTTACTCCTGTGAGGTCAGATCAAATGGTTATTTGAGTTGATGCAAGGTATGGGGGATGTATAAATAGATTTTCGAAGAATGATGATTCATGAACTTAAATGCTGGCCTTAAAACGAACGTGAGAGCATCTCAGGAGTATGTGGATTATGAAGTGTATGTTATTCTAAGAATAAATGAACGAGACATAGTCTAATATTTTGATTAGAACAATTATCTCAAATAAAAGGAGAGGTTGAATAAGTGGAGGAATTATATAACTTGATTCATCCAAAGTATGATGATTACTTACGCCTTGATCAAGAATTAAGAATACCTTTAAAAAAAGATAATCATTTATCTATAACCGAATCGGAGATCCCGTTTTTAGAAGGTTATGATATCTTTACATGGTCTACAACTTTTTTTGATAAAGTGACACAGGCAGAATTTAGTCTGATCAATTTATTGTATATATTTGAGCAAGGAATTAATGATGATGAGTGGCTTGTCAAGGGAAAGGGAACTGTTCGCCTACTTCCTCATTTCGAACAGAAGGATTACTTCCTCAAATTTTATTTTGATTATTATGTTGATAATTTCTTCTATAAAGTTTCTTCTGCTTTAGATGTATTATCTCATATTAGTAATAGATTATATAATTGGAACATGTATAAGCCATCTTTTAAAAAATGTTGGGATCAAAAGGAAACAGAAAGTACTGTAAAATTATCAAATGAACAGCTTTACTTTGCCCTGAGAGAAATTATAGATAAGCCAATCTATAAAGACTTTAGACGAATTAGAAATGACTTTACGCATAATTATCCTCCTTCGTCTCCCACATCAGGTGTAATATTTTATAAAGATAAGGAGAGGCCAGTGACTAACTTGGGGGGAGAAGAATATAAAATAACTAAATCTCTTTCTGGAGACCATATTGTGTATACTTCATCAGGTGAAACCAAAAAAATGGTACTAGAGGTTTGGGAGCTATTAATTGATGTAATTGATGTGGTTAATGAGCATATGAGGTAGTTTGGAGAAATGAAGACCATATAAAACACCAATTTTACCATCCAGTTGCCCCCATATTGACGGTAACTGGATTTTTTTGTATCAAAATACGACGACATCGACGTATTTGAGCAGTTTGGACTGTACTTTGATATTGAGAAGCGGATGGACCAATGGTCCATCTAGAATAATGGCGATCAAAGCGCTGGTCGTTTTGTCCAGCGGTCAATGAAGGATGTTGCTGAGCCAATTGGAGAAAATGAAATCAACATTAGACAAAATTTTGCCGGAAGTAATTCACCAGTATAACAATCACTACTATGTGAATTGAGAAGCATCTAGGAAAATTTTGGGGAACCTTATTGGTGTCCTAACTGAATACTTAAACAATTTCAGTATTAGGCTACTAAGTTAAGCTTAGGACGTTCAAATGGGGGGCAACTTTGAACTGTCCTGTAAAGTAGTAAAGGGTACGGAAAATTTTCCGGGGGGTCATAGCTGGTGATATAGTTTATATAACAAAATGGGTGTTATCCGGTTACTGGCTGGATCTAAGACGGGAATGTCCTCAACTGGACCTCTAGGATGCTCTAGATCCCAGTCAGGAGCGGCGCTCGAAAATCGGTTTTTCATTCGTTATTAATTTTTTTATACTTATTTACTAAGCTGTAATCACACTACATTACTTAAACAATTATTAAGGGTCCTACATACAGTTACCGTTATATATCACTTCCTAGCTAAACTGTTATAATGAACAATATTTTACCCTATATTCGCACTAACTTACCATTGAGATTGTTGAACGGTCGTTTTATCATTATAACAAATAACAAATAACAACAAAAATACAAAGTTAAATAAGGGACAGTAAAATTTTTTTAAAACAATTTTTTATCCTACCTGAAGATTAGATGGACATTCTCTAGTCCACTTACTGGAGGTGAATTTCTGTTAAAAAGCGCTTTTATTGGAACAGGATGTACAATTTTTGCAAAAATGTTCTTAGTGATTGCATATTGTTCGGCCGTTTATTAAAAATGAACTGTTGAAGGAGACAGATAACAGATATTTAGTTCCAATGGCGAGATTGGAAGAACACTTTTGACAATGGTTAAAATTTTTACAGAGTAAATGGCACGTCTAAGCGTTCAATTTACAACTTTGTTTAACAATACAGTAAGGAACTGTTCATTTCATTCATAACTTATATTGAATGTGGGGGAAGAAAATGAAAAAGTTTATGAGGATGTTTATTTTTGTTAGCGCTTTCGTATTGTTTGCAACGGGTTGTTCAAATAAAGGTGCATCAAATGATTCTGGTGGAGATGACAGTAAAGTAACATTATCTCTTTATTCATCAATGGTAAATGAAGGTGAAAAAAAGGCATTTGAAAGTGTTGTTGCAAAGTTTGAAGAGGAAAATCCTGAAATTGATATTGATGTGAATTCACCGAGCGATTATGAAGATATGCTTCGCGTAAAAATGGCAGCAAATGATATGCCGGATTTATTTGATACACATGGCTGGTCACAGCTTCGATATGGTGAATATGTCGCTGATTTAAAGGATATGGGTTGGGTACAGAACCTTGATCCAGCGTTAAACCAAATTATAAAAGATGAAGATGGAAAAGTATATGCATTTCCATTAAATCAAGCAAAAGACGGCCTTAGCTACAATGTTACAGTATTACAAAAGTATGGTATTGAACCACCATCAACTCTAGATGAGTTTATAAAAGCTTTAGAAACAGTTAAAGAAAAGAGCGATGGTGAGGTTGTACCGCTATGGATTTCAGGTAGTGATAAATCTGCAATTGCGCAAATTTTTGACGAGTTTGCAACTCCATTACTTATTACCGATGAGGAGAATAGCTACGGAGATCAATTATTAGATGGAACTTTTAACTGGGAGAATTACACTCTTCTTGCTGAGAAAATGAAGGAAATGCAAGACAAAGGGTTGGTAAATGAAGATTTATTAACAGCTCAAGCTCATCAGGCAACAGAGTTAATTGCACAAAATAAAATTGCTTTTACGTTCATTGCCGGATCACTTGGTCCTGATGCAACAGAATTAAACCCAGATGTAAAAGTAGGTACAATGCCTGTACCTGCGATTCATGAAGGTGATAAACCAAGCTGGATTGGGGGAGAGCGTCATACATTAGCAGTATGGAAAGACACAGAGTATCCCGAAGAGGCAAGACGTTTTATTGAGTTTTTAGCTCAACCAGAAAATGTTAAAACAATTGCAGTAGGCACATCAGCACCGGATGCTTTAACGAATGTCGAAGCGGAAAACTTTTTCTCTAAGTACTATAAAGAATATGAGGAAATTAAAGTTCAACCTTACTTTGATCGTGTCTATCTACCAAGTGGAATGTGGGATGTTATGGGAACTACTGGTCAAGAGTTGCTTTCAGGTAACTTAACTCCTGAACAGTTATCGAAAAAAATGGAAGAAGAATATAAACGTTTAAGAAGTCAGTAACTTCGTTGGAGACAGAGGTTATTACATAGAGGGGATGGAGGGACTCTCCTCTACATAATAACCCAATGTCTAAAAAAGGAGTGGAATGTATGAGCGAGTTAGCTACAAAAACTGAGCACGCAATAACGAAAAAAAACCAGAATCTCAAACAGAAAAAGCAATCATCCCTTTGGTGGATGTACCTACCGAGTTTTGCAGTTGTTTTTCTGTTTATTGTATATCCGTTTTTTAATGGTGTTCAACTATCCTTTACGAATTGGAACGGTTTTTCTCAAGAATATGATTTTGTGGGTATGGATCAATATAAGAGACTGTTTACAGATCCTACGACATGGCTTGTTGCAAAAAATACTCTGCTTTATGGAATCGGTAGTACAGTTCTTCAAAATGTTATTGGCTTATTATATGCGTTGCTTTTAAACCAAAGCATTAAAATGAAGACAATTACACGTACAGTCATATATTTACCAGTAATAATTAGTCCGTTGATCATGGGGTATATTTGGTACTTTTTCTTCGCTTTTCAAGGTGGGGCACTTAATGACGCGTTACAATACTTTGGATTTGAAAAAATCAATTCATTGGGAAATCCAGAGATTAATACGTGGATTATCGTATTTGTCAATACGTATCAATATGTTGGAATTGCGATGATCATCTATTTAGCTGGATTACAAAGTATCTCAAAGGATTTCTATGAAGCATCACAAATTGATGGGGCATCAGCCCTTCAGCAATTCAAAAACATTACATTACCATTATTAATGCCATCGATCACAATCAATATGGTGCTTAATATTATTGGTGGATTGAAATTATTTGATGTCATTATTGCATTAACTGGTGGAGGACCTGGGAATGCGTCACAATCGATGTCAACATTTATGTATGATCTCTATTTTAAAAGACAGGATGCAGGTTATGCAGCAACCCAAGGTGTGTTTATGGCCTTCATCATTTTGATCTTAAGCTTATCAGCACTTGTTTACTTTAAGCGGAAGGAGATTGAGGCATAATGGAACACCTTAAGAAGAAAAACAAAGGATTGTTAACAGGTGTATCTGTTCTTATTTTGTTATTCCATATCATTCCCTTCTATATTATGGTTACAACGGCTTTAAAAGCAAAGGGTGATTTTACTTCAAAGTGGGTCTTTCCGAAGGAGATGAATTTTCAGAATTTTATAGATACATGGCATAGAGCTAATTTGGGTCCGTCCTTTATTAATACAACGATCATCACTGCATGCTCTGCTATTCTATTAATCTTCTTTGGATCAATGGCTGCTTATCCAATGGCACGCCGCCAAACAACATTAAATAAAGTCTTTTATTTCTTGTTTATTGCGATCATGATTATCCCGCCACTAACTGCATTGGTCCCGTTATACAAATTGGTTGTAAACATTGGGATGATGAACACATATGAGGTGGCAATCTTAAATAATGTTGCTTCATTTATGCCGCTAACAATCTTTTTGTATGCTGGCTTTATCCGTTCAACGATTCCGAAGGAGTTAGAAGAAGCTGCAAAAATCGATGGTGCAAGTACACTAGGAACCTTTTTCAAAATCGTGTTCCCATTACTTAAGCCAATCACAGCTTCCATTCTTATTATTGCTTGTGTATTCATTTGGAATGATTATCAATTTGCGATTTTCTTCTTACAAGATAAATCAATGCATACAGTAACAGTTTCATTGGCAAGTTTTTTTGGTCAAAACAAAAATAATATGAATCTAGTTGCATCAGCTGCTATCTTAGCTATGCTACCAATGACAATTTTATTCTTATTTTTACAAAAATATTTTATTGCAGGTTTATCTTCAGGAGCTGTTAAAGGCTAATTTAATAAGAAGTATTAGAAAAAACATATGAATAGGAAGGAAGATGAATTATGTCAAAAATCGCATTTATCGGTGCAGGAAGTACAGTATTTGCCAAAAACGTATTAGGAGATTGTATGATGGTACCTGCTTTAGCAGGATTTGAATTTGCTCTTTTTGATATCGATGCACAGCGTCTAAAAGATTCAGAGAACATGCTGAACAATTTAAAGAAGAATTATAATAGTAATGTAACGATCAAGTCATACGATGACCGAAAAGAAGCGCTTTGTGGAGCAAAATATGTGATTAACGCGATTCAAGTAGGTGGTTATAAGCCTAGTACAGTGATTGACTTTGAGATCCCTAAAAAATATGGTCTCCAACAAACAATTGCAGATACGATTGGTATCGGTGGTATTTTCCGTTCTCTCCGTACAATTCCTGTTATGCTAGATTTTTCAAAAGATATGGAAGAGGTTTGTCCAGATGCACTTTTCCTAAATTACACGAATCCAATGGCAAGCTTAACTGGAGCAATGCTACGCTACACAAATGTAAAAACAATTGGCTTATGCCATAGTGTTCAAGTTTGCACAGAGCACCTGTTCAGAGATTTAGGAATGGACCATGAAGGCATTGAAGAACGAATTGCTGGTATCAATCATATGGCGTGGTTACTTGAAGTAAAACGTGATGGCAAGGATTTATATCCTGAGATCAAACGCCGTGCTAAAGAAAAACAAAAAGCAAAACATGGTGACATGGTTCGTTACGAATTAATGGACAAGTTTGGTTACTATATTACAGAATCTTCTGAGCATAATGCAGAATATCATCCATATTTCATCAAGAGTAAGTATCCTGAGCTTATTGAACGATTCAATATTCCCTTAGATGAATATCCACGTCGTTGTGTGGAGCAAATTGAGAGATGGGAAACTATGAGAGAAGAGATGGTAAATAACAGTCAGCTTACACATATTCGTTCACATGAATACGGCTCAAGAATTATTGAAGCAATGGAAACGAATGTACCATTTAAATTTGGTGGAAATGTGTTAAATACAGGGCGCTTAATTAGTAATCTTCCAGAAAAAGCAGTTGTTGAAGTACCATGTGTCGCTGATCGCAATGGCATTATACCGACGTATATTGGCGATCTTCCAGAACAATTAGCAGCACTAAACAGAACAAATATTAATACACAACTACTAACAATTGAAGCGGCAATTACAGGTAAAAGGGAAACGGTATACCAAGCAGCAATGCTGGATCCACATACCGCTGCTGAGCTATCAATGGACGACATTATCGCAATGTGTGACGATTTAATTGAAGCGCATGGCAACTGGCTACCACAGTTTACGAATAATAAAGTATTGGTTTAAATAAAAGCGGGATAGTCTCACATCAATTTAAAGTGATGAGGGACTGTCCCAAACTCCAAATGACAATCTTCGTTCTAATCCTTCTACATCTTTGTTCATTTCATAAAAAGTATAAATCAAATAGATAGTTTCCTAAATGGGGTAGTACCAGCAATCTTACCTCTCCTCCAGGAAGATACACCATTTTATCTTTGAATTGAGTTTTAGTTGGTGGTATTTCTTATGTGGTTATATTGTAGCTTCAGGTTTCTGAATTGATTCCTCTCTCCTTATTGCATAACATGACAATTTTTTTCAATTTTACCCGATATTCCTTAATATCTTTATCTAACCTTTTTCCACCAATCCATTTCCAGTGCCATCAATTAATCAATGATCAAATGATCAATCGGGACGACGTCTTTGCTGTCGCGAAAAGCGCCTGCGGATACACCGACAGCTTTACGAAACACTTTATTAAAATAATTTGCGTTTGCATAACCTACTATGTCGGCAATGTCTGTAACAGAAGAGGTCGTTGAACGAAGAAGCTCCGCTGCTTTTTGTATCCTGATTTTGGTAAGGTATTGCATAGGTGTCATATTTAGTTGATGTTGAAACTGTTTAATAAAGTAATACCTTGAGAATCCAGATACGGCCGCTATTTCGTCGAGTGTGATCGGTTTAGAATAATGTGTTTGGATATATGATAAGGCTTTTGTAATCTGAAGAGAGAAACCTTCTGTTGATTCAATGTTCTTTATGAATCGGTAACATTCCATAATAAACTCATAAGCTTTTGCAGAGGCATGATATGCGTCCGTAATCTTTTGATCGGATGTATCTTGATAAATTTTCAGCAAAAGTTGGATCAGCTTAGAGTCTGGTGGAACTTTCAAGACAGGGCCGCTCTGTTCTTTCATAAATCTCCAGCATTCGGCGGCTTCTCTTCC
The DNA here is from genome assembly GCF_052906305.1 of Paenibacillus sp. SER-28. Lineage (NCBI taxonomy): Bacteria > Bacillati > Bacillota > Bacilli > Caryophanales > Paenibacillaceae > Paenibacillus > Paenibacillus sp. SER-28. The sequence continues at coordinate 653,925 of NZ_JBRECM010000001.1, forward strand.
CACTAAGGTAATAAATATAAACTCCCAACCTTCGCTATCCTTTGGAAAGTAGTAACGATGATCACTGGGGATCTCGACAAAGAATGCTTCCCCAGCCTTCAATGAATAACTCTTACCTTCTAAATCAAGACTTCCTGATCCTGACAGAGTGTATTTAAACACATACGTGTCAACGTCTTTCCGCTTTAACCCATGCCAATGATACTCTGCACCGGGCATTTTCTCTTCTTTGCCTAGCGAGAAAATGTTCGTCACATTGTTGGGAAATGCATCTTGAAAACGAAAACCGTAAATTCCATACCCCTCTTTATGTTTCTGTTCACTTATATAGGACAATATTCTACCCTCCAATCACACTGACTTACCATTGAGGTTATTAATTTAGTGTTTTAGTATTATTATAACAACAATAATAAACAAGGTTAATACGTGGGAATAAATATTTGAGTAGCAATTATTTATCCTGATAGAAGAATAGGGTGATAGCCCAGTTTTAAGTTTATGTTGAAAAGGAAGTTGATTGGTGCAGGAAGTTCGATTTATAAAATTAAATGCTTCGGTATTTATTAAAAGTGAAAGGGGTGCAATTGACGAATGATTGACCTATTCAAAAATTTAATTAGAACTATTAAGTAAGAGGGGGAATATTACATGCTGCTAGTGAACCAGAAGAAAATCATTAACCTATTAATTGGGGATAAAGAAGTCTTACAAGATATTCATTTTTCTATAACGCTTGATAGCCATACCAAGGTTAAACTAAATATAAACGATACGGTAACAATAGCAAATGAAGACAAAGATTTTACCGAACGAATATATATTTTCTGATAATGATCAGAATGTATCATAAAAATTATGTTTTATCCTATACACAGATCTTGTTTTATCTTTTGTTGATGTACAAATTAAAAACTTTAGAAAGCTATGCACGACGACTTTCTTATTAGTATTAGTTATAAGTACACAAACAACGAGTAGTCAAGTTAACTATACCATCGGCAGCTCAAAGTGGTTGGTTTCAAGTTTAGGGCTGGCATATAGGAAGTTAGCACGTTTGTATAAATAGTATGGAGCGTTTGTTCGAAAGAAGAATATTAAGTCACAATTAAGGGTTAGACGGGATTGCCCGTTTAGCCTTTTTTGTATGTTAGGGAATGATTGGGGGGTGAAAATACGAGGAATTGAAATTATTTACTTGGGGTTCGTCTCTAAGTTGTAGAAAAACACCGGTGCCGATAATGACAAAACTTAGTAATTGTTTGGCACCACTGCGTATTAAGATCTAAGTAAGGTTAGATTTTAATATTTTAAATTAATTCCAGAAAATAGAATTTATTAACGACCTCGTTATAGCACTATATGAAATAATTGTAAACAAATAATAAAAATATATGTTATTGTAAACAATTGACTGGAGGTGTGCTGGATGGATATAGGTGAATTAGTACAGTATTTAAATCGGATGAGTTCTAGCATTAGTGAAATAGGGGATAAAACTAGTTCAGGTTTACAGGACATTGAAACTAGATTGAGCAACTTAGATAGCACTCTTACTATGACTAATGTTTTACTCATCGTACTAATTATTGTTATTGCCCTAAATACATTTCTAAAATGGAAAAATTCAGAGAATTAATTATCAGCTCATTAAATATGTTCATACATGAATGCTCCTATACATGCCAGAAAGTTGCGGCGATCTGGTTAGGGGCATATTCTTATGGATTGAGTATAGAAGCTACTAGTACATGAAAAAGAATACGAGCCTAAAACACAATTAAGTATTGCTCAAGAAATTAGCACAACCAAGCAACAACTACATAATTATAAAAAAATTTACACTCATTTCTGAGTTTTAGGATATGGTTTTCGTTACAACTATAAGGCCTCTAGACGTAGGTAGAAAGGTTAATCCTTCACATAACAATTAGAAATTAAGATGGTTTTCCATAAATTTGAATAGTGTTATTATGTCATAACGAACTCACACTAGAGGTATATTATGACAACCATTAAAGTGACACCAGAACAGCTTATGTCTGTCTCCAAGCAGTTTGAGTTAGCACAGCAAACGGCAACTCAAATGAATAGTAACTTAGTACAACAAATTTCATCTATGGGGCAATTGTGGGAAGGACTGACTAAAGAGCACTTTTACTATTCCTTCCAAACCTCTCAGAAGAATATGAATGACTTTGTTACCTTGACGGATTCTATTGCTAGGGAATTACGTCACTATGCAGATAAATTCAGATTAGCAGATTTGATGGAAGCAGGTAACATTGACGCAAGTTGTTTACCACCTCCACCTAATTCATGTGCTGTTCCTGCTCCAGATACACGAAATGCATTCCAGAAATCAGTAGATAGCTTAACTGAACTAGGTCAGGATTTTGTAGACGCTAATTCAGTACGCTATGAGAAAAAGTTTGAATCAGTTTGGAGCTTCTTAGATTATATGTCGTATGGTATTCCAAAAGGAATGTATCAAGGATACATGGAACGGGCAGCTAAACAAAACGATTCATGGAATGACATGCTCAATTTCGGTACATTTGGAGTAACGGGTATGATTCAGGGAGCATTTAATCCTACCAATGCGTGGTCAAAGGAACACTGGGCTAATATGATCGGTACTGCTGGATTACTTGGAGGAGTTAGTTCAGTAATTAAACCTAAAATTGGGTTATCGGGGTCTGTAAAATATACTCCGTTAAAAGATGGAACTACCCGAATAATAGAAGGTGCGGACAATACAAGAAAAATTATAGATACTAATGGTCTGCGTAATGAAGTGCCTTTAACTGAAGCACAAATTGGAAGTTTAACTCAGTATGCAAAAAAAATAGGAATGCCAGAAGAAAATATCCGTGTAGCGGGGCCTAATGATACTTCTCCTACAGGATTATTATTCGATACGATTCTCAATATAAATAATGATGTACTTCCTTCTAATGCCACAGGTAAATTAGCAGCTAATAGCCGGATTACTGGTCATGGAACAATAGCTCATGAAGTTGTCGGGCATTATGAAGCAGGACTAGCCGGAAAATCCTTTCAAGTTATGGATGATGAATTTAATGTTATAACTAGGAACTTTGCACTTGACGAAGCTCAAGCAAGTATCCGAGCTGCAAGATTTGCTCCTGACTTGACTCAATTAGAAAGAATCATGCTTTTAAGAGATGGAATTACTAGATTAAAAAACGAAGGTATCAAAATTAGGGAAGTTAAAGATATACTGTTCATACATGAACGTTAGTTAGAATGGAGATGTTCTTTTGGAGATTATGAAGTTAGACGATATCATTAAAACACCCAATAAAGGAATTATTTTAGTTGGAACAAATATTGAATTTGATAAGCAGGATCATACGAATTTGAAAAGTTTGATAGGTTCAAAAATACAAGTAGATAAGGTAGATGGGACAAAATGCGAACTGGACGTATTAGATATTAGCATTTCTTTTTCCATTGCTAACCTTCCACTCATTGGTATTAGTGTGCAGGATTCAGGAAATATTAAAGACATAAAAAAGGGAACACAAGTAGTACAATTACTGTAGATTTATAATGTATTGCGATTTTCATAAAATAAATTAAGGCATCTGAAAAAGTGGAGTATGCGAATCGCATACTCCTATCTTTATTTATAGTGTTGTAAATATAAACAATGAACTTACGCCTACAAAATATTTAAACAACTAAACGAAAAGAACATTGTACTGAATTTTGCCCAAAGTTAGGAGGCCCCCTCGAGTTATAGTTATTCACCATGATATTTTGAACGTATCCACGAGCGTCCACACTTACCCGCAAATGCCGCATAAAATATCCCGGGTGAACAAAGAGGAGGTGCATGTAATAACCATGATACACATGGAACCCGTACAAGTGGGTGAGCATACATTTATCGGAGTCGAGGTCAAACTGCCTAAAACAACGCTGTTGACTATCTCCAACTCCCGTGGTTACATCATGTGTGGTGCACTGGATGTTGGACTGCTCAATGAGCGGCTGGCGGATCGGAAAATTCTTGCCGCACGAGCTGTGGGGGTAAAAACGCTGAAAGAATTGTTGGAAGCGCCGATGGAATCGGTGACGACAGAAGCGGAGCAGCTGGGGATTAAGCCGGGGATGCCAGGCTACGAAGCATTATTGAAACTGGTGTAATGAAGCCTATGTGCATATGTTGCATAAAAGTAGAGGAACAAGAACCGAAAAAAACCGGACTTTTTGGCTCCGGTTTTTTTCTATGAAAAGTTCTATTCTATCGAGAAGAATTTTTTGAATTATATACGAACTATATGATCTGTAAGAACAATTATTCGGCAAACAAATTGGTCAGGCTCTCGCTAAAGGGTGCTTGCACAATTCCTTTTTCGGTAATGATGGCGGTAATGTACTCATGAGGTGTAACATCGAAAGCTGGGTTGTAGACTTTGATGCCCTGCGGGGCGGTCCTTTTACCAAAGCTTTCGGTAACTTCCTCCGCAGAACGCTCCTCGATCGGAATATCTGCGCCTGTTGCGGTCTGCAAATCAATGGTAGATAGTGGGGAAGCGACATAAAAAGGAATGCCATGCGCCTTCGCTAGCACAGCTAGACTGTAGGTGCCGATTTTGTTGGCCACATCTCCATTAGCAGCGACTCTATCTGTGCCGACAATAACGGCCTGTACCCATCCTTTGGACATCACCATGCCCGCCATATTGTCACAGAGCAGGGTGACATCAATGCCTGCCTGCTGAAGCTCGAAAGCGGTCAGGCGCGCACCTTGCAGCACGGGACGGGTTTCGTCGGCAAATACTTTGAGGTGGATGCCGTTCTCCTGCGCAAGGTACATCGGCGCGAGCGCTGTTCCGTATTTCGCTGTCGCCAATCCACCTGCATTGCAGTGAGTGAGTACGCCCATCCCGTCCTCGAACAGAGGTAAAGCATGGATGCCGATCTGGCGGCATACTTCTTCATCCTCTGCCTGAATGGCTATGGCTTCACGCTCCAGCCCGGCATTCCAGTCTTCGACCTGACCTCCGCTAGCTTCAACGATGAGTTCCCCGGCCCGCTTCTTCATGCGGTCCAGGGCCCAGAAGAGGTTTACGGCTGTCGGCCGTGAGGTAGCCAAATGTCCGCACACGGCATGTACATGCTCCAGCCACCCAGCAACGTCGGTGCCGTCGTAGGCGGTAGCTCCCAGCACAACGCCGTAGGCCGCAGCCATCCCGATGGCAGGCGCACCGCGTACCTTCATGGCATGGATGCCGTCCCATACTTCCTCGGCCGTGAATAAATCCAGCATGACAATCGTTTCGGGCAGCAGACGCTGATCCAGCATGGACAAATGGTTACCTTTCCACACCAGCGAAGATAGAGCCTGCCTGGACACTGCAGCTTTCCCGGAGGTTACGGGTGCCGAATCTTTCTTTTCACTCATATTCATTAAGCTCCTTTAGTTTGGGCAGCTGTTGCTGTCCGAACAATGTCTCCCAGTTCCCGAATCGAATGAAGCTCGCGATTGCGAAGAACCAAGGATTTACCGATAGATAACGCCAGACGTTCCGCAGCTTCCTTGATAGCAGGATCGGCAATGGTGTCGATATCTGCCACATGCGACAGGCTGATGATACGGCGAATCACTTTGCACCCTGCAAAACCAATCGTATCTTGCAGTACTTTCTGGAGATACAAGTCCTGATATCCAGGTGTACGTGCCATATGGTCGGTGACATGCTCGTCCCACAGTTTACGGAACCTACCCTCAAACTGCTCCCATACCTGAATGGCAGTCTCCAGAAGCCAGTCACGCCTTTCCTTTAGAGCTTTCTCGCCAGAGGTCCATCCGGGCTGAGCTGCGTAGTTCAACAGCAGATTGGCGATCACCGCTCCGATATCAAAGCCCATGGGGCCGTAGTAGGCAAATTCAGGATCAATGACTTTAGTCGATTCGGTCGTTACGAAAATGCTGCCAGTATGAAGGTCACCGTGCAGAAGCGCTTCGGTTCGTGTCAAAAACTTTTCTCGCAGCAAAGCCACTTCCAAGTGAAGCACTTGATCTGTACGTAGTGCCAGTGCTTCGTCTTCGATGTAGGCACCATAGCTGTTATTATCTGAGAACCGATACGGTTCATCCAGAATCAGATCTTCAGTTATTTTGCAGAGATCTGGGTTGATAAAGCGTTTAACCAGATCTTTTTTGTCCTGCTGATTCATGCCCAAATCTGAGGTGAAGAAGAGCGTGCGTGCCAGAAACTCCCCAATATGATTAGCGAAATATGGATAGGTGTTTCCTTCTATTAGTCCCTTGCGCATGATGGTGTGTGAGCTAAGATCCTCCATCACGGTCAACGCAAGCTCATCGTCATACGCCAGTACCGCAGGAACTAATTCTGGGCAAATATGGTGTTCCTGCAAAAGTGCCTCGCGTTCAATACGGGCACGATCCAGTGAAAGCGGCCAGGATTCACCCACAATTTTTACATAGGGAAGTGCCTGCTTGGCAATGATACTCTTGTTAGATTTAGAATCCGTAATGTGAAAAACCAGATTTAAGTTACCATCACCGATTTCTCGGCATTCCAGACGGGCATCCTGACTAAAAAATCCGGGGATGTTCTTAACGAATTCGATTGCTTCTTCGGTCGTTAAAGGATGATATTGGGACAACGAAGTCACCTCCATAAATTGTGCGCATGTAAATAGTTAAAAAATATTACAAAATTAAACCAAGTATTTTGATAGGATAGAGAAAGTATAACGAAAATCATTGAAGTTTTGTACATTTTTTTTATGGGGATTGAAAGAGGAAGAAAGGAGTACTCTTCTTTTTGTTTCGACTCCGTATAGAGAGGGTAAATATGAGACAGACGTCCGGCAGGTGATATTAGGATGCCCGCTGGCGTCTTACCGTCAGCATGACGGTGATGGATACGTAAACGTTCCTGAAAATCAATTTGATGAAAAAGGAAGGGATTATGATGGCTAAAACAACAAGTAACTCGAAAAATACGCAAACCAAATCGGTGGAGGAACTTTTAAACCGTCAAGTCGCTAACCTCAATGTGTTATATGTAAAAATTCATAACTATCACTGGTATGTGAAAGGCTCCAGTTTCTACACACTCCATGTTAAATTTGAAGAGTTATACAATGAAGTGACATTGAAAATGGATGAGATCGCCGAGCGTTTGCTCGCGTTGAAAGGTTCTCCTTCCGCAACGTTGAAGGAATACCTGGAGCTGTCATCGATTCAGGAAGCAAACGGCAACGAAGATGCTCCCAAGATGGTACAAACCTTGATCGAGGATTTTGCAACTGTATGTGAGGAGTTTCAGGAAGGCATCGAACTGGCGGAAAGCAATTCCGACCAGCCAACTGCAGATTTGCTGATCGGTTATAAAGCGGATTTGGAAAAACATATGTGGATGCTTCGCTCTTATTTGGGCTAATTGTCAGAATTTCGATTCATCACTTATGCCTAGTTCGGTGAATTTAATTCCACTCCATAGTGGTGGGGTTACGCTCTGAAATAACCCTTTACATGTAAAACGCTACTGACGTCATGCTGTCAGTAGCGTTTTTATGGCTGAAAAGAGATCATGCATCTCATGTTTTTTGTGTAAATTTATAATTATATAAACAACCACAGGGTGTATTTTGCCATTTGTGTGCTGGTAGGGTGAACATTTTATGAAGAAAGTTGGATAACGTGTGTCTCTTGGTTGCACCCTTCAAGATATTTATTATAAAATAACTTGAGAATCATTGAGAATCAGTTTAGAATGATTATAAATAAATTTTTAAATATTACTTGAAATCAGGGGGCTCCCCTGTTTAAATATACTTTCTGATTTCGACACCACACTACATTTTTTGGAGGGTATTGCAAATATGGCTACAAACTTTAAGATTGAAGGTCTCAAAGCGACCATTGAAGGCAAGGAAATTTTGAAAGGTATTAACCTCGAAATGAAGGGCGGAGAAATCCATGCCATCATGGGTCCTAACGGTACGGGTAAAAGTACACTCGCGTCTGCTTTGATGGGTCATCCTAAATATGAAGTCACAGATGGTAAAGTAACTTTGGATGGGGAAGACGTGCTGGATATGGAAGTGGATGAGCGTGCACGTGCAGGATTGTTCTTGGCGATGCAGTATCCGAGTGAAATTGCAGGGGTAACGAACTCCGACTTTTTGCGTAGTGCGATCAACGCGCGTCGTGAAGAAGGACAAGAAATCTCCCTGATTAAGTTTATCCGTCAAATGGAAAGCAAAATGAAAGAGCTTGAAATGAATCCTGAGTTTGCTCACCGTTACCTGAACGAAGGCTTCTCTGGTGGTGAGAAAAAACGGAATGAAATTTTGCAAATGATGATGATTGATCCGAAAATCGTCATTCTTGATGAAATCGACTCCGGTTTGGATATCGATGCTTTGAGAATCGTGGCTAGCGGTGTCAATGCTATGCGTTCCGAAGAGCGTGGTTTCCTTATCATTACTCACTATCAACGTCTGTTAAACTACGTTAAACCAGATTATGTACATGTGATGATGCAAGGACGTATTGTTAAATCCGGTGGTCCTGAGCTTGCTGAGCGTCTGGAAGCGGACGGTTACGATTGGATCAAGGAAGAACTAGGTATCGATGATGAAACTGTAGGACAAGAGGCGTAAGCCGGAAGCGAGGAGGAAAACTAATGACTACACAAACAATCCTTCCGGTAGATTCCGAGCAACTGCGTGTTCTGTCCGAACGTAACGGCGAACCATCTTGGCTGGCCGAAGACAGACAAAAAGCACTTGAGCTTGCAGGCAAACTGGAGCTTCCGGTATTTGAAAAAACAAAAATCGAACGTTGGAAATTAAACGATTACGGTCAACATAAACAGAGCGAGGTCATTGCATCGATAGGGCAGGTTCCTGCAGCCATTGCTGATTTGGTCAAAGAGCAACAGGAGGGCGGTCTGATTATTCAGCGCAACTCCGGCGCGGTATATGTGAAGCTGAGCGAGGAATTGGCGGCGCAAGGCGTCATTTTCACGGATTTACAAACAGCGGTTAAAGAGCATGCTGATTTGGTTAAAGCTCATCTGAACACAGTTATTAAGGCTGAAGAAAATTCATTATCTGCATTGCATGCAGCACTCTGGAACGGTGGAGTATTTGCTTATGTGCCTAAAAATGTAGAGCTGAACGTTCCGCTTCAAGCTGTATTCCTGACGGACGATGCGACTGCAACATTTGCACCGCATGTGCTGCTCGTTGTTGAAAGCCACAGTTCTGTGACTTACGTAGACAACTATGTATCTGCGGATTTGGCGGCACCTGTTCTTCATAACGGTGCGGTAGAAGTTGTTGCAAATGCAGGAGCTAAAGTACGTTATGCGACAGTTCATCAGTTTGGGGAGCAAGTAACGGATATTTCGATTCGTCGTGCCACGTTGGGAAATGACGCAGCTATCGAATGGATTGTGGGCGAAATGAACAACGGTAATACAGCAAGCAATACCATGTCCGTGCTCAAAGGCAATGGCTCCAATTCGGATGCCAAGATCATTGCTGTAGGTTCCGGCTCACAAAAGCTGAACTATACGACACAAGCACAGCATTTTGGTAAAAATTCCGCCAGTCAGATGATTACGCGCGCAGTAATGCGTGAAGAAGCCTCTTCCATCATTAACGGAATTACAAAAATTGAAAAAGGTGCTACCAAAGCAGACGGTCAGCAAACAGAACGTGTTCTGATGCTCAGCCCGAAAGCGCGTGGTGACGCTAACCCGATCCTGCTGATTGATGAAGATGATGTAACGGCAGGTCACGCAGCATCGGTTGGTCAGGTAAACCGTGAACAAGTGTATTACTTGATGTCCCGAGGGATTAGCCGTGCAGAGGCTGAACGTCTGATTATTTATGGCTTCTTGGCACCTGTCGTATCTGAAATTCCGCTCGAAGGACTTCAACATCAGCTGCAAAGCCTTGTTGAAAGGAAGTTAGGCCAATGAATACTGCATTGATCCGTGAACAGTTCCCGATTTTACATCAGGAGATTAACGGTCATCCGCTGGTTTATTTGGATAATGCGGCCACTTCGCAAAAACCGCTGGCGGTCATCGAGGCGATCAAGCACTACTACGAATATGATAATTCAAATGTTCACCGTGGTGTGCATACCTTGGGTAGCCGCGCAACGGATGCTTATGAAGGTGCGCGGGAGAAGGTAGCCCGCTTTCTGAATGCAAAGCGAAGTCAGGAAATTATTTTTACAAGAGGAACAACAACGGCGCTGAATCTGGTCGCTTCTTCCTATGGCAGATCTAATTGCCAGGCAGGTGATGAAATTGTCATCACACAAATGGAGCATCACAGTAATCTGATTCCGTGGCAACAGGTAGCCAAAGCCACAGGCGCGACTTTGAAATATATTCCACTTCAAGAGGATGGTAGCGTTGATCTTGCTGATGTGGAGAATACCATTACAGAGAACACGAAAATTGTAGCGATTGCACATGTCTCCAATGTGCTTGGTGTTGTGAACCCTGTCAAAGAGATTGCAGCTATTGCGCATCGCAAAGGGGCAGTTATCGTTGTAGACGGTGCACAAAGCACACCACATATGAAAGTAGACGTGCAAGACATCGATGCTGACTTTTATGCCTTTTCGGGTCACAAAATGTGTGCTCCTACTGGGATCGGGGCACTGTACGGCAAGAAGGCGCTGCTGGAGGATATGGAGCCCATTGAGTTCGGCGGGGAAATGATCGACGATGTGGGATTGTATGAATCCACATGGAAGGAGCTGCCTTGGAAATTCGAAGGTGGAACTCCGATTATCGCCGGAGCTGTTGGCTTGGGAGCTGCCATTGATTTTCTGGAAAGCATCGGACTGGACGCCATTGCGCAGCATGAAAGCCGTCTGTCCAACTATGCCCTCAAACGTCTCCGTGAAGTGGAGGGGTTGACGATTTACGGACCTGCAGAACGTCATGTCGGGCTCGTAACCTTCAACCTGGATGATGTGCATCCGCATGATGTAGCTACTGTACTGGATAGCAAAGGGGTAGCTATACGTGCGGGGCATCATTGCTGCCAGCCGTTAATGCGCTGGCTGAAAGCCAGTGCAACTGCACGTGCTAGCTTTTATCTCTATAACACGGAAGAAGAAGTCGACGCTCTGGTCAGCGCCTTAATCCAAACAAAGGAGTATTTTGGCGATGCAACTTGATGACTTGTACCGACGCGTGATTATGGATCATTATAAAAATCCGCGCAATCGCGGACGTTTTGAGGACGATGCCGTTACGGTGGATTTGAATAATCCTACGTGTGGTGACCGGATTTCTCTTCAACTCAAAACGAAAGACGGCGTGGTCGAAGATGCCCGTTTTACCGGTGAAGGTTGCTCGATTAGTATGTCCTCAGCTTCGATGATGACAGAAGCGGTCAAAGGAAAAACGATTGATCAGGCACTGGATATGGCGAGCCGCTTCTCTTCTTTAATGAAGGGAGAAGCCGTCGAATTCGATGATTATGAAGAATTGGAAGCTTTGTCAGGCGTAAATAAGTTCCCGGCCCGCATCAAATGTGCAACACTGGCTTGGAACGCGCTGCGCAAAGGGATTGATGAAGATAAATAATTTAAATAGAACAGAGGAGGTTTGAGAAACATGGCCAAGAAAGCACCGGAAATGGAAGAGTATAAATATGGCTTTCGTGACGAGCACAAGTCCATTTTCCAAACAGGTAAGGGTCTCACTCCGGAAATTGTAAAGGAAATCTCCAAAATTAAGGATGAGCCAGAATGGATGCTGGAGTTCCGTCTGAAAGCACTGAAACAGTTTGAAAAAATGCCAATGCCAAACTGGGGCGGAGATATGGATGAACTGGATTTCAACGATATCCAGTACTATGTAAGACCTTCCGAGAAACAAGGGAAGACATGGGAAGAAGTTCCGACGGAAATTAAAGAAACCTTTGATAAATTGGGTATTCCTGAGGCGGAACAAAAGTTTTTGGCTGGTGTATCCGCACAGTATGAATCGGAAGTTGTCTACCACAGTATGCAAAAGGAACTGGAAGATCAGGGCGTTATTTTCATGGATACCGATACGGCGTTGCGTGAGCATCCTGAGATTCTGAAAGAGTATTTTGCAACAGTTGTACCTCCTGCGGACAATAAGTTTGCAGCACTGAACAGTGCGGTATGGTCAGGCGGAAGCTTCATCTATGTACCAAAAGGTGTGAAATGTGAAGTTCCATTGCAGGCTTACTTCCGTATCAACTCGGAAAACATGGGTCAATTCGAGCGTACGCTCATTATTGCTGACGAAGACAGCTTTGTGCATTATGTAGAAGGCTGTACGGCTCCAATTTACAGCACGAACTCGCTGCATAGTGCGGTGGTGGAAATTATTTGTAAGAAGAACGCACGTGTTCGTTATACAACGATCCAGAACTGGGCACCAAACATCTATAACCTGGTAACCAAACGTGCGGTTGCTGAAGAGAATGCAACGATGGAATGGGTCGATGGTAACATCGGTTCCAAGTTGACGATGAAGTATCCAGCCGTTGTATTGAAAGGCCGTGGAGCGAAAGGGATGGTCTTGTCCATCGCTGTTGCAGGCAAAGGCCAGCATCAGGATGCAGGTGCGAAAATGATCCACTTGGCACCAGACACCACCTCCACAATTGTATCCAAGTCGATCAGTAAGCACGGCGGTAAAGTAACGTATCGCGGATTAGCTTCATTCGGTCGTCAGGCTCAAGGTGCAAAATCAAATATCAAGTGTGATACGTTGATTTTGGATAATCAATCAACTTCAGATACTATTCCTTATAATGAAATTATGAATGACGACATCACGCTTGAGCACGAAGCAACAGTTTCCAAGGTATCGGAAGATCAGCTGTTCTATCTGATGAGCCGTGGTTTGACTGAAGCAGAGGCAACGCAAATGATCGTTATGGGCTTTATTGAGCCGTTCACCAAAGAACTGCCGATGGAATATGCGGTAGAGATGAATCGTTTGATCAAGTTCGAAATGGAAGGTTCCATCGGTTAAAACGCAGTAATCCTTGGCGTGACAAGGTACTTGAGGTAATTAAAGCTGTTAGATCGGAGTCGTGCCGATTTGTGCTGACTCGGATTTTCTCTAGTATAGAAGGCGAACTTTTTAAGTTCGTCTTCTTTTATTTTTTCTGTGATGCCTAAGTCCATAAGCCTTCTTTCTACTACATAAAAAAATTATGCTCAGGACTGCGGATAGTTGCCTAGCACTTATGTATGTTTGCTTAATAGGATGTTGTGAGTGACATAAACATAAGGAGGCATGCCAACAGATGCAGAAGAATAAAGCTGGAGTGAAGAAGAAACCTCTCTCTTCTAAACAGACACAGAGACATGTACATGAATTTGAAGGTAGCACCAAACTGGCTGAAGAAGGTGCAGACCGACATAACCACCGCTTTGCAGGTGTTACTGGGCAAGCGATTCGAGTTGGAAGAAGTCATGTCCATGAAATCGATCTTACAAAAACTGATTTCGTGAACCACTTTCATAATCTGAAAAAAATTAGAACAGGACCAGCTATTCCAGTCGGAAATGGAAAACACGTACATTTTGTTACGGGCCAAACTACATTAAATGATGGTCATGTACACCAGTTTAATTTTGCAACATTAATTCAGGCACCTCTTATTTAATGAACGGTGGTTTGACCGAAGCTGAGGTAACACAAATAATTGTTATAGACAGCTGCTCATAAAGAATGAGAGCATCGTCTTCGATTTTTCGGTGATGTGTAAATTACTCGAAATAAATCAAAAAGCTCTGCTAACCATAAATGGTCGGCAGGGCTTTTTAGTCTTACATTGATTCTGTACTTCTTGATTAATGACCGGCTATGATTTTATGCCTTATGATAAGCCGCCTTATTCGAATTTTAAGTATATATTTTTTGTTTCATTTTTATGGTCAGTATCACCAATTAGCAATCTTTAATGTTGAGACAGCTCGTCTGCTACTTGTTTATTTATCTGAAGTTTTATGGTCTAAGTCATGATGTAATTCGGTTGCTGGTATTTTGGCACTATAGATTTGACCTTTGGCAACAGGCTTAGAGATGTACACATAGCTCCCGCTTCCATCCGGCGCACTTCCTGTTGCCCACAAACCTTCACTAGATTCTTCGCCTTCAGACAAATTCCAAAACTCATAAGCTTCAGGCTGAGACTCTTGCTCTGCTTCAGGAGGAAAAGAAGCCGGGACCACAACACCGTTTTTTTCTTCTAATTCTTGGATTGCCGCCATCCATTGGTACTGGTGATAGCGGTCACGTGCTAGCATTTTCCGTAGTGTAGCTCTGACGCTTTCATCTTGTGTCATATGATATAGCCTTGCTACCTGCAACCGACCCTGACTCTCTGCGTGCAAATTAGACCGCATATCCGCCAAAAGGTTGCCACTTGCGACGATATAAGAGCCGTTCCATGGAACTCCATTTGAATTACTAGGTAATCCACCAAGACCGCTGACCAGCAAGTGCTGCGGGTTAATTCCCCCCATAATGGCAGCTGTAACAGGGTCTTTTGCAGCTTGTTCTTGATCTTCTGGTTTAGCTCCATCAAGTAGTTGACTAATTAAAGCACACAGCATCTCCACATGCCCTACTTCTTCAGTTCCAATGTCCATTAGCATATCTTTATACTTCTGCTCACCGCGACAGTTAAACCCTTGAAATAAATATTGCATCATCACGGTCATTTCTCCAAATTGCCCTCCCAAAACTTCTTGTACCTGCCGGGCAAAAAGAGGATCAGGACGCTCCACTTTCACTTCAAACTGCAGCTCTTTTTGATGTCTAAACATAATTACTCCTCCTATAGTTAAAGCAGCTTAGTGAATTCTAACTGTATTTAACCTTTTCAAGATGTAATAAAACGAGGATCAGCATAACAACATTCTGATAGGAGTTTTTATATTTAACTATCTGTTTGTTTGGTTTGTATAAAAATTATTAAAGAGAAGCATATGTTTCACTTTAAAATAAAGAGTTCAAGGAGGATTTTTGCATTGTATTTTTATAAAGAAGATTTAATTAACTTAATAGTACCTGATAAGCCCGACCCGGCTGCTGCTAAAGTGATTCAAGAAGTATTAGGTGGTCGCTTCGGAGAAATGCGTACCATGATGCAGTTTTTCTTTCAAAGTAATAATTTTCGTGGTAATGCTGTGCAGTATAGGGACTTGATACGGGGAGTTTTTCTAGAGGAGCTTAGTCATGTTGAACTGGTCCAACATACTATAAATCAACTTCTGACTGGCTCAGGCGCAGACCAAGCCGGCGATGCCGGAATTGATCATGCTCCTTTAGATGAGGCGATAAAACACGCAAATCCTCATCATTTTATTATGGGAGCTCAAAGTTCCTTACCTGTTGATGCAAGTGGAAATCCTTGGCTAGGTAGTTATGTTTATTCCCACGGCAATCTGATTAGTGATTTGCTTGATAATCTCGTACTCGAATCTACAGGGGTTCTGCAAAAATCCCGAATTTACGAAATGAGCTCGAACAAAACATTCCGGGAAACGTTGGCTTTTTTGATTGTGCGGGATAATGCTCATCAAAATGCGTTTGCTAAAGCTTTAGAGACACTTGGAGTTGATTGGGGAAAATTGTTCCCGGTTCCAAACTACGATATTAACAAGTATCCAGAATGCCGGAAGTATGTTGAAATGGGCTTTCACAATGCACAGTTTAATTTTCGATTGGATTCTACCCGTATTGGAGAAATATTCAATGGGCAAACTCCAAGCAGAAACGGTGGGGATTTGAGTGTAGTGGATCCTCCAGAAGGTTTTCCTCTTCCGTATATGCCTGAATTGCCTAATGAACATAGCCCAGGTCTGCATGATCTTAACACTTAGGTTTAAACAAATAAGTAAGGATAGTAGCTAGGTTAATGTCCGTAACATAAAAAGAGGCTGTCCTTCGTAAAGAACCTACGAATCAAGGACAGTCTCTTTTTATTCGCGTAGCCTGTGCTTCGGCAAAACATTTCGTTCTACCGAAGTAACGCCGGGAGGCAGTAGTAGCGGATCAGGATTCCAAATAAATTTCATCAATGGATACATGGCGTTCTCTAGACAAATCTACATATTCATCATCGTTAATTCTCACTAAGGGTCTGAAGTAATCAGCAGGATTGTTGAGAATAATCGTTCCTGTCTGACCTGTAGTCAGCAGAACCTGCTTATTAATGAAATTAGGAAGCATGTGTCTGATGAACACTTGGGTAGCTTCTGGGTTTAGATGTCCAAAACTCATGCTGTGCAGCTCACGTAATACGGTGAGCAGCTCCTGCTTCGTCTGGTACACACGATTGGAAATCATCGCGCTATACACGTCGGCAATAGCTGTTATGCTGGCAAAAGGATGAATCTCTTCCTTGAACAGTCCATGGGGATATCCACTTCCATCTTCACGCTCGTGATGCTGCAGGGCGACAATTGCAGAAATCTCATCGCTGGTTGAATTGCGGATAATATCATAGCCATATAGCGAATGTTTTTTCATCTCATGGAATTCTTCGGGTGTCAGTTTATCCGGTTTGTTCAAAATTTCATCCGGTATCATGCACTTGCCTATATCATGTAAGTATCCAGCTTTACCGGCGGCATATGCTTCTTCTTCCGTATATCCAAGCCATGTGGCAATGTAATATGACAGTACGCCTACTTGGAGAGAATGATTATAGGTATAGTGATCTCCCCGTTCCATAATTAATAGCAGAGATACGACATCTTTTTGACGAGCCAGCTCTGAAACGAGAGGGCCGAACAGCTCATCCACTCGATATTCATCAAATTTTCCAGTTGAGGAGGCTTCGAGAAACATGCTTTCAAAGCCACTGATCGTCTGCTCCATGAGAGGAACGGCACGTTTGAGGGACTCGGGGGAAGCTGGGACATCGGGGGCAAAGTCAACCGGAATGCTCGCTGAACCGGCATCAATGTCGATATAATCGACACCGTGCATAATGAGTTTGGAAATATCGTCATGCTGTAGCTCGGTGCCCTGAATCATGACAGGTACACCGTGCCCATTGTATGTATCGGATTTGAGGCGATCTCCCGGTTTGGCATCGGTAACGTGTACTCTCATGCGCTAACCTCCTTATTGTCGTAAATTTGTCGAAAATACGAAACAAACTTAATATATCAAGAATTAAATGGGATGACAACGACTAATTTACTATTATTCCAAGCTGTAAAATAGGTCCCAGGAACCCGTTTCCTATCAGATACCTACAGTAAATAACGTCAATACTTTTCACTATGTTTATGATATGAGATTGCCCAGAGACTACAGCGAAGCTTAAGGACTATGTCCACTCATATGTACCATATTGCTAAATAACATGGTATGCTTAAACATTAGAAGCTCCAAAGTCGATATATATAAAGTATAGAGGAGGGCGGTTATGGAGATGACGACTCGGCAAACGTTGACCATTTTGCATACCAATGATATCCATAGTCATTTTGGCAGTATGCCTTCGATAGCCGCGATGATCGATGAACGAAGAGCCGCATCACGGGATGCGCTGCTTGTGCTCGACATAGGAGACCACATGGACCGGATGGCCCCCGAAACGGAAGGAACGCTCGGTGGGGCAAATGTGGATGTGATAAATCTAACAGGATACGATGCAATTACGATCGGTAACAATGAGGGACTGACTTTTACCCCGGATATGATTGAACAGGCATATGCGGGGATTCATTGTCCGGTCGTATGCGGCAATATAACAGAGCGTGCCACGGGGATGAGCCCTTCGTGGATGAAGGAATCCCTTATCGTAGATAAAGCAGGAATCAAGGTCGGTTTACTTGGTGCGACGGCTCCTTTTGTAGAGTTTTATCAATTGCTGGGCTGGGATGTGCTCAATCCGTTTGAGGTGCTGGGGAAGCAGATCGCGGCACTGAGAAAGCAGGTTGATGTTTTGGTCTTGATGTCGCACCTGGGTCTACCTTCCGATAAAAAATTAGCGTCGCAGTTTCCTGAAATTGACGTTATCCTTGGAGGTCACACCCATCATGTACTGGAGGAACCGCTTTGGATCGGAAAAACAGCTTTATGTGGGGCGGGTAAGTTCGGAACGCTGCTGGGTGAAGTGACACTAAGTCGTAACGATAGCCTCGAACCGTTTCGAGTCACATCGGGCGGCGTAGTTCCTGTGGATCAGACACTACTGGACGAAAAAGTGGCATCGGCCATTGTGGTGCATCGCAAACAAGCAGAGCGCGCCATGGAGAGCACAGTTGCAGTGGCGGATCGGAAACTGGAGATCGCATATGATCAGGAATCCCCTTTCGGGAATATGCTGGCACAAGCGGTGTCCCATTTTACAGGAACAGAAATTGCCCTCGTCAATGCGGGACAACTGCTCGGCCCATTACCTCAAGGGGATATCAGCAAAGGAATACTACATTCCTTATGCCCTTCGCCGATTAATGCCTGTGTTATGAAGTTGCGGGGAAGAGATATTCGGTTGGCGCTGGAGCAGTCCTTGCTGCCTGAATTTACAGACAAGCCCATGACGGGTTTTGGCTTCAGAGGCAAAGTGCTTGGCACGATGTGTGTGGAAGGCTTGGCCATTCAGTATGACCCTGGCCGTGCTCCTTATGAAAAAGTGACGGACATTCGTGTAGCGGGTCAACCTTTGGAAGAGCATGAGGAATACACAGTGGGCACGTTGGATATGTTCACTTTCAAAGCAGGTTATGAGGTGCTTGCGAACGGAACAGATCTCCGATTTATGCTTCCAGAATTTTTACGGGATATGATTGAAATGGAGTTGAAGCGTCCGGGCGCGATGGAAGAATGTTTTGCAGCTAGGTGGCTTCAGGTATCAAAACAATCGGGAGAGGATTAAGCTGCGACTGGTACCTGTTACATTATTGAGAGCCGGCATGAAGCTGGGCAAAAAAATATACAATGAAAACGGAATGGTGCTGCTCTCGGAAGGTGTTGAGCTTACTTCGCGATTGATTGAACGTCTAGGCCAAGTCGGTATTGGATATGTATACATTGAGGATGCTGTGACTGAAGATATCGTCATTCCTGAGATGATCCATGAACAGACAAGGGCCGCGGCGCTACAGGAAATCAAAAAGCAGTTTCAAGGTTTATCATCCTACTCCGTAGATCATAAGCACAAATATTTTGGCAAGTCATTTTATAAGGTGATGGAATCCATTCTGGACGATATTGGAGGCCGTCAGGACGCCGTCATTATGTTGATGGATATCGGGGCCGCGGATCAGGATTTGTATCATCATTCTTTGAACGTATGTTTATATTCACTAGTACTTGGGATATCCAATGGCTACGATAATAACCAGCTCATGGAGCTGGGGATAGGTTCACTACTGCACGATATTGGTAAAATGAAAATTTCACCTCAAGTACTCTATAAGCCGGGTAAATTGACGGATGAGGAATATGAGCATATGAAAACACACACGGTGATCGGCTACAAGCTGCTCAAAGACGAACCTGGCATTCCCTTATTGTCGGCTCATTGTGCATTACAGCACCATGAGCGTATCGACGGCAGTGGATACCCACACGGTTGGAAAAAGGACCAGATCCACGAATATGCGAAATGGATCGGTCTGGCCGACTCGTACGACGCAATGACAGCAAGTCGGATATACAAACAGGCTTTGTTGCCCTATGAAGCGATGGAAGTGCTGTACGCCGGGGCAGGAACGTTATATGAGCAGCGAATGCTGGAAGCCTTTCGTGACTGTGTAGCTATTTACCCCCTGGGACTCTCTGTGGTGCTCAACACGGGGGAAGAGGGGGTCGTGGTGCGTATACATCCCAAAATCCCGCAAAGACCCGTCATTCGCATTGTAAGAGACCGGGATGGGCAGGAAGTGAAGGCACCTTATGATGTGGATTTGTCCGTATCCCTCTCGGTTATGATTACAAACACATTGGGTGCTACTGTCGCCCCTTTCGGAGGAGTACACGTAGATTAGCAGATGATGTGGAAGAAAGTATGCAGACACTTTACACATCATGATATGATAATTATACGTCTTTTGAGGTTAATAACAGAAATAAGGTGAAAACATAATGACAGTTCTACAAAATAACACGCTACCCCAAATATCGCCAACCTATGATCCGTGGGACCCGATTGTCTCACTGCGTACACATGGTCGTCATTTGCTTACGAGTGTGGAGATGACCGTAACACATCTATGTAATATGCGCTGTGAGCATTGCGCTGTTGGCGATATGCTGGTTATGAAGGAGGCCCCTTTCCTTCCTCTAGACCTAATGCTGAAGCGTTTGGATGAAGTCGAGCATCTGGAGACGATCAGTATTACAGGTGGGGAACCTGCTTTACTCGATAAAACAGTGGATGAAGTAATCGTTCCACTGCTGAAATATGCCAAGGAGCGCGGTATTCGCTCGCAAATCAACTCCAATCTGACATTAGATATTCGCAGATATGAGAAGATGCTTCCTTATCTGGATGTGATGCATATTTCATTTAACTATTTGAATGCAGACGATTTTTATGAAGTGGGTTTTGCAAATACCGGCCGGCCGACTCCGCGTGCGGGTGCTGTTCGCCTGTATGAAAAAATGATGGAAAATGCCCGCAGATTGAGTGAAATGGGGATGTTCATTTCAGCTGAATCCATGATTAACTATCGGACACACACGAAGCTGGAGGGCATTCATCAATTAATCAACGAAATGGGATGCCGACGGCATGAGGTTCATCCAATGTATGCGTCGAATTTTGCCTCTGCTTTGCCTGTGCTTTCACTCGACGACATGCGGAACTCTATCCATAAGCTGCTGGATGTACGTAATCAGGACATGTGGATGTTGTTTGGTACATTACCGTTCTTTGCTTGTTCGGATCGGGAAGAAGACCGCAAACTGCTTCGACGCTTGCGTCAGGAACCGAATATTACGGTGCGTAATGATCCGGACGGAAGAAACCGTGTGAATGTGAATATGTTCACGGGTAGCGTGTATGTGACAGATTTTGCAGACATACCGGCTTTCGGAAATATTCAGGAAGATAGTCTGGACGATATTTTTGGTGAATGGCTGAATGAGCATCCGCTGAATCAGACTGTGAACTGTCATTGTGATGCCGCTGCCTGTTGTGGACCAAATCTGCTCGTGGCGGATATGTATTACAAAGGAATAGATTTTAAATCAAGAAAAGCATTACAACTATAGAAATGGGGAGTTCGTATTGGATGGTCATACCGAGTTTCATTGGGGATTGCTAGCTGTGAATCTCCTCTTGGTACTGCTGCTTGTCTTTCTAAATGGTGTATTTGTGGCCGCAGAATTTTCGCTGGTCAAAATGCGCCAATCCCGATTGACGCAGCTCCAAAGCGAGGGTCATCGCCTGGCAGGCTATGCGCTGAAGGTGAACCAAAAGTTGGATGCTTATCTGTCCGCCACCCAATTGGGCATTACACTGGCTTCATTGGGCTTGGGTTGGATTGGAGAGCCAGCAATATCCGGCTACCTGATAGAGCCACTCATGCACAAACTCGGTGTAACTGACGGTACACTGATTACAACGGTATCTGTTATCGTCGGATTTTGCGTAATTACCTTTTTGCATATTGTATTGGGGGAACTGGCGCCAAAGTCCTTAGCGATTCAGAAGACCGAAGGTGTGGCGTTGTTTTTATCGGCGCCTTTGCTGCTTTTTTATAAGGTCTTTCTGCCTGTGATCTGGGTATTGAATGCTGCGGCAAACTTGCTGTTGCGCGCATTCGGCATTCAGCCGGCGAGTGAAGCCGAAGCGGCTCATTCGGAGGAAGAGATTCGTATATTGATGAATCAGAGCGCCAAAAGCGGTGTGATTGATAAGGACGAAATTAAGCTGATGGATAATATTTTTGATTTTTCCGACTTGCTTGCCCGTGAAATCATGCTGCCGCGTACAGATATGGATTGTTTGTATACGAATTTGTCGTTTAAGGAAAATCTCAAGATCATCAGCGAGACCAAGCATTCCCGTTACCCGGTAGCGGTTGAGGATAAAGACCAGATTATCGGTTTTGTCCATATTACAGATCTTCTGCTAGCTGAGCAGGGAGAGCAACTGGATCTGGCTTCGGTGGTACGTCCTATTTTGAATGTGCCGGAGTCCATGGAAGTGAGTCACGTGCTACGCCTTATGCAGAAAAAACATTCCCAAATGACTCTCGTGGTAGATGAGTACGGCGGAACGGCCGGGCTGCTGACAGCGGAGGAAATTTTGGAGGAAATCGTCGGGGATCTCTATGATGAATTTGAGGATGAACGCCCGAGTGTGGAAATGAAGGAAAACTTCATCTCTGTGGACGGTCGTATGCTCATTGAGGATGTCAATGATTTGACTGGAGTGAACATTGAAGACGACGAGGTGGATTCCATCGGGGGATGGCTGTTCAAGGAATTGGAGGGCATTCCGGTGAAAGGGAAGAGAATTGAGTTTTATAACCTTACCTTTGAGGTGGAGGAAGCAACAAGGCTTCGCATAATGAGAGTGAAGATTCACCGCAAGCCTGAGCCTGTGATTGAAGATGAGCTTTCAGGTATGTAAGTTATTATAGAGTGCTGAAGAAAGAGCTTTTAGATCCACGTACCGTGGTTTTAAAGGCTCTTTTTTGATTAGAAACAGTTCTATAGTTATTTTCTTGAACAATTATTTTTATCTGTGATTTTTTGTTCGAGACTTGGGCGATGCGGCATATGTTGAATAGTAAAACAGATGGATCAATCAAAGGAGGTCCCGGCCCGTGAAATTTCCACAGCAAGGTGAGTATGCCCCGTTTGTCGGCCCGTTCGATCCGTGTCCGCCCGTTCTGTGTAAGACTTATGTGCTTCCGCCAAACTTGTTTATACAATTTCAGCCCCCTGGTCTACCACAATTCAGTCCAGATGAGGCGCTGACGAAGGGAACGCTATGGCCTTTGCTTTACAGCCCTTATGAGCCTAGGAGAAACCAGGGGGGAGGCGAATAGAATGGAGAATCCAAATCAGGGTCAGTCCCCATTCCAATTCCAGCAGCAAAATCAGCATGAGAGCGGGCAGCAACAGCCGAATCCATATCAAAGCCCTTATTCAAATCCGTATCCATACCAGAATCAGTATCAGAACCAAACTCAGGGCTATGGTCAAGCCGGAAACCCGGCCCAAGGCTGCACGCCCCAAACCAAGCCAGTTGATGCCCAGTTTTATGCGTTGCTGGAGAAGCTCCAAGCGGTGGATTTTGTGTTGGTGGAGCTGAATTTGTATCTGGATACGCACCCAGATGATTTACAGGCTATCGAACAGTTCAATAAGCTGACGCAGGAAAGAACGGCGATTGCTAACGAGTATCAGATGCTATATGGGCCTTTACAAAATTTTGGCCGTGCCTATTCCAAGTATCCTTGGGAGTGGAGTCAATCCCCTTGGCCGTGGCAGGTCTAGGTAGGTATAACCTTTTATAAAGGAGGAACATGAATGTGGGTATATGAGAAAAAACTGCAATATCCCGTACGTGTCAGCAAATGTGATCCTCATATGGCCAAACTGCTTATGGAGCAGTATGGTGGAGCGGATGGCGAACTGGCAGCGGCATTGCGCTATCTGAATCAGCGCTATACGATTCCCGATAAGGTAATTGGCGTACTGAACGACATAGGCACGGAAGAATTTGCGCATCTCGAGATGATTGCGACTATGATTTATAAGCTGACCAAGGATGCGAGCGTGGAGCAAATGAAGGCAGCTGGGCTAGGGGAATATTACGCGGCGCACGATCATGCGCTATATTATCAAAACGCAGGCGGGGTTCCTTTTACAGCGGCCTATATTCAAGCCAAAGGCGACCCGATTGCCGATCTATATGAGGACATAGCGGCAGAGGAAAAGGCTCGAGCTACATATCAGTGGCTGATTGATCTGACAGACGATGTGGATTTGCAGGATAGTCTGAAGTTTCTGCGTGAACGTGAAGTGATTCATTCGCTGCGTTTTCGTGAATCAGTGGAAATTTTGAAGGGGGAAAGAGACCGGAAGAAAGTCTTTTAAGGTATTTTGTAAGGAGGGCCATCTGCAAATGCAGGTGGCCTTTTTTTTTAGGGTTAAATCTACATAGAAGCACCTGTCAGAGACAGGACAGGCGATATAGCTGTTCATAACCTCAAACAATCAACTCAAACCTATCCCCTAATATTAGTTGCTTGGAACGATGGATTTTTTGGCCGTCTGGACTACAAACTGTGCTTTTAATACAAAGTAGAGGATAACCTTCCTCAATATTTAAATAGGTGGCTACATCAAAGGAAGCAAACTCCATAAATATATATTTTCTTGATATTCCAAATGTAATCTTGTGTTTATTTTTTAAAATATCATAAAGAGATATATTATTTAAATCTTCTTGTAATAAAAAAGAAAAAGAAGAAGGGAAACGTGAATACTCTACAGATACCGGCACATTGTCAGCATACCTGATTCTTTCTATATTGATTACTTTATCCCCTGGCATTAAATCTAAATGTTCCTGGTCTGATGCTGTAGCATCTTCAATCACGCATTTTATTACTTTTGCACCAGGCACTTTATTTTGTAATTTACAAGTATCGCTAAATCCAATGGTCTCTACGACATTTTTTTTGATTTTATCTTTTGTAATAAATGTTCCTTTTCCCGGAATCCGTACCAAGTAACCTTCAGAGGTAAGTGAATCAAGTGCCGCACGGACAGTTACACGACTCACATTATTGGTTTCACTTAATTCTAATTCTGTAGGGAGTTTGTCTCCTGGTTTTAGGGTACCGTTGTGGATGGAATCTAAAATTCTTTCTTGCAGCTGTCTATATAACGGCGAAGATTCTGAATGATCAATCATGCGGTCAACCTCCAAATCAAGTTTTTATAAATGTATTATATTGTTTTATATCGGGATGCTTATATTATAACAGTATATACAATTTATGAATAGCTTGTAAGCCCTTGCAACTAGGGGTCCTCCCTTTAAAAATCGGGGATAGTTGAAGCGATGCTCTAGAAAAAGTAGCAAAGTGTTATTGCTTCATGTATTGTTTTGTGTTATTGTTTCATTATAACATTCCAATACATACACCGGTGTGGAATGGAAAACAAGGAAATGTATCATACAAGGAGGAAATGGTAATGGAAATCAAAAAAATTATTGAAGAAATTGTAGCAAATAAACAAGAGGCTGGCGGTATTAAGCAGGTATATTATGTAGCTTGCGGTGGTTCTTATGGTGCTTTTTATCCTGCAAAAACATTTCTTGAAAAAGAAGCAAAGGAAGTTAAGGTAGGTCTTTATACCAGTAATGAGTTTGTGCATAACACACCTAAGGCATTTGGAGAAAATTCAGTACTGGTAGTGGCATCACATAAAGGTAATACACCAGAGACTGTGAAAGCCGCAGAATTAGGTAGAACAGCAGGAGTTCCAGTTATTGCATTAACATGGGTTGAAGATTCTCCTATTACGGAACAAGCAGACTATGTGGTGAAGTACACATTTGGGGATGGTAAAGATATTGCCCGCGAAAAAACCATGAAAGCACTAATGACGGCAGTAGAGGTATTAAATCAGACCGAGGGATATGAGCAATATGATAAATTCCTGGACGGAGTAGGAAAAATAGATCGAATTGTTAAAAATGCATGCAAACACGTGGAAAAGCGTGCTCTGGCTTTTGCGAAAAACCATAAAGATGATTCCGTAATCTACACCATGGCAAGCGGAGCTGGCTACGGGGCTGCCTATATGCAAAGCATCTGCATTTTTATGGAGATGCAATGGATTAACTCTTCCAGCATACATTCAGGTGAATATTTCCATGGACCATTTGAGATTACTGATGCTGAAATACCATTTGTCATTCAGGTCTCTGAAGGAAGTACCCGACCTTTAGATGAAAGAGCGTTAAAGTTCCTTAACCGTTATACCCAGAGAGTAGAGGTTTTAGACGCAAAGGATTTAGGACTGTCTACCATTGACAGCTCTGTCGTTGATTACTTCAATCATTCCCTATTTAATAATGTTTACCCCGTTTATAACCAAGCTTTGGCCATTGAAAGAGCGCATCCGCTTACAACTCGTAGATATATGTGGAAGGTTGAATATTAATCTTTTAGCAACCTTTAGAGGGGATATTCTTATGGAACAATATAAGGTTATTGGCATTGGTGACAATGTAGTAGATAAATATGTCCACCAGGGTATGATGTACCCTGGTGGAAATGCCTTGAACTTTTGTGCGTATGCCAGAATGTGTGGTATGGAGGCATCTTATTTAGGAAAGTTTGGTAATGATTATATAGCTCAGTATATTCAAAAGGTTATAGACGATTTAGAGATAGAACATAACCATTGCCGGATTTTTGAAGGGGAAAATGGGTATGCACGGGTTACATTGGAAGACGATGATCGTGTATTTCTGGGTTCCAATAAAGGCGGTATTGCAAAGGAAAATGCCTGGGATTTTACAGAAAATGACTTGAACTACATTAAAAATTTCTCCGTGATTCATACCAGTCTAAACAGCTATATAGAGCAGGATCTCGCAACATTTAAAAAAACGAATGTGCCTATCTCCTATGATTTCTCGGTACGCTGGAATGATGAATATTTAGAACAAATATGCCGGTATGCGGACATTTCATTCCTTTCATGCAGTCATTTAACGGAAAGTGAAAGAAAAAGAGAAATGCTAAAAGCACAGAAATTCGGTTCTAAAATAGTGATTGGTACTGTGGGAGAAAATGGATCAGTTGCTCTCTATAAAGATCAATGGATGCACCAGCCGGCAGTATTAACGGATACCGTGGATACGATGGGAGCGGGTGACTCTTATATAACCGCTTTTATTGTAGAGATGATTAAAAGCTCTAAAGCCGGTAAGATTTTCTACGGTGAAGATGAGGATATGCTTCGGAGTATCAAAGCAAGCATGGAAAAAGGAGCGGTTTTTGCGGCTAAAATATGCCAGATAAACGGAGCTTTTGGCCACGGCACACCAATTCGTTGTTCTGACTCGAAAGAATAAGCATGATAAGAATTTTGTAAGCGTATTCAGTGAAGGGCGGCTACGCCCTTGTAGATAATGAAAGATCGGTAAAGTTCGTAAAATCAAAAAAAGGGAGAATTCTTATGTTTTGGTTTGAGCTATTGATCATCTTTTTACTCATTTTCTTCGGCGCTAGAGTTGGCGATGTTTTTATGGGCTTGCTCGGTGGAGTGGGCGTAGCGATTTTTGTATTTATCTTTCATGTCCAACCAGCGGCCCCTCCCATTGATGTAATGCTGATCATTTTAGCGGTTGTATTGGCTGCCTCTGCGCTGCAGTCTTCAGGTGGACTTAACTTACTCGTCCAGATTGCAGAGAAAATGCTTAGTAAGTCACCTAAGAATATTACAATAATAGCTCCAATCATATCCTGGTTATTTACCTTCTTATCAGGAACCGGGCATGTCGTATATAGTTTATTGCCTATTATCAATAAGCTTGCCATTGATAATGATATCAGACCGGAAAGACCCATTTCAAATAGTATCATCGCTTCCCAGCAGGCAATAACTTGCTCACCGGTTTCAGCGGCCACTGCTGCTATGATTGGATTTATGTCACCCCTTGGAGTAAGTTTGGGGACCATATTGGTCATTTCCATACCTGCTACACTCTTAGGTGTCATTACAAGTGCGGTGTGCACGTTGCGTAAAGGGAAAGAATTGTCTGAAGATTCGGAATATTTGCATAGATTGGCAGAAGGCTTAATTGAAAAATCAGAAAAGAAGGCTGAGAAAAAAGAAACTTCAAAAGGAGCGAAAGCCGCTGTTGTTATCTTTTTGATGGGAGTTTTAGCCATTGTTATTATGGGCATGTTTACTCAACTGCGTCCATCCTGGGAGCTAAATGGAGAGGTTACTAGTCTATCAATGCCGCATACCATTGAAATGATTATGCTAGTTTGCGCTACTATGATTATTATCGTATGCCGCCCGACGATTGAAACAATTCTTAACGGACCCATATTCAGGGCAGGGGCGCTGGCTATGGTCTGTGCCTTTGGGTTAGCCTGGATGAGCAGTACCTTTATAAACGGACAAACCGCTTTTATCCAAGATCATGTTGCTACGATTGTAAATAGCCATCCGTGGATGCTTGCCGTTATCATGTTTATCGTTGCTGCTTTAACTACGAGTCAAGGTGTCACGACATTAATTATGATACCTATTGCTATTGCCCTTGATCTGCCTACCTACATCATAATTGGAGCGTGGATGGCTGTAAATGCGAACTTCTTTTTACCAGTATCTGCTCAGTGCCTTGCTGCCATATCTTTTGATACAGCGGGTACGACTAAAATTGGTAAATATGTATTGAACCACAGTTTTATGATACCTGGAATGATTAATATTATTTTATCTGTAATATTAGCTACTTTAATTGGAAGCGTTTTAATATAGAGCGTCGTGTAAAAAGGAGGTATCTAATTATTATGGTACAGATATCACAAGTTGCGGCTGCAAACTATCATTATAAAAGATATTCTTTGGAGTATTTTTTAGAATCTGTTGCAAGGCTAGGATTCCATAATATTGAATTGTGGGCTTCAGGTCCACATCTCCATTTAGACTATCTGACGTATCAGGATATAAAAAAATTAAATAAAAAAGTAAAAGAAAGAGGGTTAAAGACGATCTGCTTTACCCCTGAGCAGTATGTCTACCCGGTAAGCATCAGTCATCCTGATCCAGAGTATAGAAAGAGAAGTGTTGAGTTTTTTTGCCGGCATATTGAAGCTGCATCTTTGCTGGAATGTGACAAAGTGTTAGTGACCACAGGCATCGCATACTTGGATGTTGATGAGACAGAAATGTGGAAATGGTGCAGAGAATCTTTAGGCGAAATCTGTAAAACAGCAGAAAAAGAGGGGATTTACCTTCCTATGGAGGCTTTTACCTCTTTTACTACACAGGTGTTTAATAGAGTCGAGCACATTTCCAAGATGATAAAAGAAGTTGGGAGTCCTTATTTAAAAGGTTTAGCGGATACAGATGTGATGGAAACTACAGGAAAGGATACCATTCATGATTTTATAAGGGAACTGGGAAATAATTTAATGCATGTACATTTTGTGGATGGTAATCCTGGAGGACATCTGGTTCCCGGAGAAGGCCAATTAGCAATGGCGGAAGTGTTAAAGGAGCTTAACAATATAGATTATAAGGGATATCTAGGTCTGGAATTATTGGATAGAAGGTATGTTATGAATCCAGAAAAAGCCCTAAGGGATTCGCTCACGTGGTTCGAAAAACACCTGGAATGATTGAAAGAGGAGCGACTTTCTACTATTTTATATCACGAATTTTAAATCAAGAAAGTCGATTCCCTATAGGAGGAATCGACTTTCTTAAGTACGCCTAGCATGGGTGTTAATTCCAGAGTGGGAAATCCCGAACGGGAACTGGCAAGTCCCTGCCCTTAGCCAGTGTTCGTCTTCCTTATTTCTGTTGCTCTAGCTGTGCAAAATATTGCTCGTTATATAAAACACTTGGATGAGTAGGATGGTGCAACTGAGCTATGCGATGATGCGATTTTGCCTTTTCAATGTCGCCGATTCGGTCGTAACACAGGCATAATTGCAAGTGTGGAAACCAGGTATAGTACGACGAATTGGTTAAGGCCATCACATCTTGTGGGGGCTCGATCAGCGTCGCCTGACGAAACCAGTAAATGGCTTGAGTATACTGCTCATCTTCAATGAACAAATTGCCAAAGGCACAGCAGAACTGGGCGCGTGGTACATCGAGGTTGAGTGTGCGAAGCAGTGCCATACGCTGCTCCTGTTTTTGACCCTGGTGGGCGTAGCAATCTGCTAGCTTAAAGCAAGCAGCAATCCGATCCTCAATCCATCCTTGATTGAGCCCCAGATAGTGTTCGTACTGCTGGATGGCTTCTAGTATGCGTCCGTTATCATATAGTTCATTAGCGAAGTAATAGTGATCTCGCTCAGAAAATGCAGTGCCTTTCTCCCGGTGCTGGAGATAAATATGTAAATTACGGTCAGTGTAGGCACGTGTCTTTTTATGAGTCACTGCCATATCGCTGTGAAAGGTGCTGCCAGTCACATTCAGGAATTCGTGCACAAAGCCGATCCATCTGAATCTACGATCACGCCGCACCATTCGGTTTCTTTTGAGCTTATGCAGCGGCTGCCCCTGTTCATCTACAGATAGTACATAATCCATCGTAATGCTGTCATACGAGACGGTGGCTTGTTTTTTCCAGTCGAGAAATGCCAGTCGATCTTGCTCCTCTAGGATGTCATCAGCATCCAGCCAAAATTGATATTCCTGTGTTGCCTGATCAAACGCATAATTGCGGGCTGCGGAGAAATCATCGCACCATTCAAAATTGTATACCCGAGCATTGAACGATGCAGCGACCTCTTGGGTTCTGTCGGTAGAACCAGTATCAACGATAATGATTTCATCTACTAGGTCATGGACTGATTTCAGACAGGTATGAAGGGCTTCTTCTTCATTTTTGACAATCATACATAAGCTGACAGTTACCATGCTCTTTGTCCCCCCCCAAAAAACTTGGTATAATCTCCATTTTATTAGGATAGCTTGCTCATTATGTAGTAATTCCTATGGATCGTTTAGAGGATGTGTGATGATCATAAATTCAATCTTGCTCTAATAAATTAGAAAATCAAAGTCTGATATGAAGAGGAGGAGATTGTGCAAAATTCGATATTATCAAGTGCGACCGGGAAATAAATTTGATGGCTAAATGTAGTTAGAAAACCGGTAACAGAAAAAAGGCAGTTAACTGGAGGGTAAGATTGTATTTTTGTATGGATGTCGTTTTCATTGATATTTCCAGGTGTAAGTCCATTCATACTACTTCACTCCCATATCGCTTGGTCGCAATTATGGTATGTCTTAGGGCATGGAGGGAGAACGGTTTATGAGGCTTCTACCTGATGGAGGCGTTGAATCATGCGTATACTAATCGGTAGCCCGGTGCACCAGAAGCCGGAAATATTGTCTTTATTTCTTCAAGCTTTGGAGCGACTGGAGGCACCTGATGTGCTGCCGGATTATTTATTTGTCGATGATAATGACAATCCGACTTCAAGCCAATGGCTTGCCGATTTTTCCAATCGGCTGCCGGGCAGGGTTTTACCCTTGTTGACAGGCTCACAGCAAGTAGAGAACCGAAGTGATGAGCACACTCATTATTGGCCGCCTGCCCTCGTCTGGAAAGTGGCTGGCTTTAAAAATCGTCTTATTGATTATGCACTTCAGCATAATTATGACGCGCTGTTTTTGGTCGATTCTGACCTGATTCTCCATTCCCGTACCTTATGTAAGCTGGTGGAGGCGGAGAAGGATATTGTATCTGAGATTTTCTGGACACGCTGGCAGCCGGAGGGGCCTCTATTGCCTCAGGTGTGGGTTAGTGATGAATATAATTTGTTCCATCGTGAAGAAGGCGAAGTGTTGTCGGCAGAGGAGAGAGCGCAACGCGAGTTGCATTTCATACACCAATTGCATGTTCCTGGTTTGTACGAGGTGGGTGGTCTAGGCGCTTGCACCCTAATCCGCAGACGTGCACTGGAAGCAGGGATTCACTTTGGTAAAATCAAAAACGTTTCCTATTGGGGAGAAGATCGACATTTTTGTATTCGAGCAGCTGCATATGGATTTCCACTTTTTGTGGATACACACTATCCGGCGATGCATCTGTACCGGGAAGCGGACAGAATGAAAGCAGAGCAGCTACTACTCGCCCTAAAGTATTTTACAACGAGTGGTGTTCATACGGACCATTCAGA
Source organism: Paenibacillus sp. SER-28 (assembly GCF_052906305.1). NCBI lineage: Bacteria > Bacillati > Bacillota > Bacilli > Caryophanales > Paenibacillaceae > Paenibacillus > Paenibacillus sp. SER-28. The sequence goes on from NZ_JBRECM010000001.1 coordinate 685,849, forward strand.
ACATTTAGCATATCTGGATTACTCCGATACTTCTACTAACTCTCCTGCCTTCAATCGTTCTGCATCATCAAGTCCCTCTAAGTTCCCTGAACCTCCTGTTATACCGTATGATCTCCGTGAGTCAGCTGTCTTTGCCAAGTACACTGCAGATTCTTTTACTGTACCACAAACATTCTCTGGTCCACGACAAAGTGAACTTCATACGCCGCCTGTCTCCAAACCCAAATTGACGCTGACTATGACGGTATACAATGAGGCAGATCGCAAGCTCATTGACGTGCTGCGGAGTCATCGGGAATATATTGATGAAGCGGTCATTATTGATGATGGTAGTCAGGATGATAGCGGAGAGTTGTGCCGTGAGATTCTAAAGGGAATCCCACTGCGTTTAATACGCAATGAAACAGCTTCTTTTACCAATGAATTAGAGCTGCGTAAGCAGCAGTGGAGAGAGACGTTGGCTTCCTCTCCCGAATGGATATTAAACATGGACGCTGACGAAATGTTCGAATCCCGTTTTGCTCAAGGGGTACATTCGTTGTTAGCGGGAACGAAAGCCGATACGATTTGTTTCAGGTTGTTTGATATGTGGTCTTCCACGCATTACCGTGATGATGATTATTGGCAGGCTCATCGGTATTACCGTCCATTTTTGATTCGGTATAAGGAAGGGTTCTCTTATAAATGGAAGGAGCAGTCCTTGCACTGTGGGAGATTTCCCGAAAATGTGCTTAACCTTCCCAGTGAAATCAGCAACTACCGCATCCAGCATTGGGGATGGTATACACCTGCTATTCGCATGGCCAAATTTCAGCGTTACCAGTTGCTTGATCCAAGTGCTCGTTATGGCTGGAAAGAGCAATATGAATCTATTTTGGACCCGAACCCCCGACTCACGCTCTGGGTGGATCAGGACAACATAAATGTAGAAAAAGAAACTACACCAGAATATGAAGCTGCCCACCAGGTAAACGACATGGATGTTGCCGAGATTTCGAGTGTTCAGGTTATTGATAATTCCGATCTGCAAATAAAAAGTGAAACCAAGGACTTACTTTATAGTAAATGCAAACTGTGTGGCTCATCTGACACGGCAGTGTTTCATAGCTATGAACGCTTTACCTTGATGGGATGCGGTTCCTGCGGATTGGTTTTTCGTAATGATGTGGATCATATACGCCCAGAAGATATGATTGCAGAGATTTATAATGCCAAATGGGTTGCTATGCGGGATAGTGCAGCAGCGTCAACTTATGGAGATCATACCCTTTTTGGACTCATGCTGCTGGATATGTTCAGTACCGGTAAAGGAAAATTGCTTGAGATTGGATCAGGTACCGGAGAATTTATCCATGCTGCCCTTCAAGCCGGCTGGGATGCAGTGGGCATTGAACCTTCCATAGACTCGCGTGCTTACGCCAAATACAAATATGACGTGGATTTATTGCCGGGTTACTGGGGCGATGAAGCCGAAGAAGATACTCAAACCCAAGAAGCACATGAAATACAGGAATTGAATGAAGCCGAAGAAGAAGATACTGATACTGATTTACCACTGGATCACAAATACGAGGCCGTAGCATGCTGGCATGTGCTGGAGCATATTGCGGACCCAGTTGCATTTTTGACAGATTTACGCGAACAGCTTCAACCTGACGGAACGATCTATATTACGGTGCCCAACAAAAATTCGTTCACCAATGAGGCTTATGGCGTTTACTCGCCTTTATTTACGGAGGAAGATCATTTGTATCATTATTCTGAGCATACGCTTGCGCTCTTACTGGCAAAGTCCGGCTTGCGCCCGGTGGCTTTGTTCACCCGCCAGCTTCCCTCTGGTTTAGATGCCTTGCTGCAAGCCCATCCTTTGTACGGTGAGCTTACCCTTACGGAGCAAATGGGATTGTTAGCCAAACTTCAAGGCGAGAAACGGGGTCATGAACTGTGCTGTGTCGCAAGGGTAATTTAGTCATCCCCAAAAGGAGGCAGTATCCATGAACATGTCTGATCCGTATCTGTCTCGCTTTTTTGTATATTCTGACCCCAACTCCTCCAACATGATTTACAGACTCCCCCAAAGCTGGTGGAGTCGCCCCTATGAGTATGAGTGGTGTCTCCAATTTATGTCTGGGCAAGACACAGTACTGGACGCAGCATGTGGAATCCCTCATCCATTCAAATTTGAGTTGGCCCGCCGTTGCGCTCAGGTCTATGCCTGCGATCTGGATATACGGATCGTTTCCGTGGATGCCATTTTGGCCGAGGTGCGGCGGGATATCGGAGAGGAGGCTGCCGAGCGCATTCAGGAGATTTTACCAGTTCGTCTCCACTCTGCACATGCCAATCTGACGGCTCTACCCTATGAGGATGCCAGTTTTGACAAAATTGTATGTATCTCGGTACTGGAGCATTTAACGCCTGATGAATCTTTGGCAGCCTTACGTGAATTTCACCGGACTTTACGGGATGACGGAATGCTTCTGCTGACGTTTGATTATCCTACAGTGGACTTATCAGCGATGGAGCAATGGATAGAGCAGGCGGGATTTTCGTATTGGAATGGTGTGGATATCAAGCTTCCACGGGGTGCTTTACACACGGATATGTGGGGCGGTCTGCATTGTTTTAGGACTGTTTTAAAAAAATATAAGAGTTAGCGGTATGCGCAATGAGGTTTACACGGACCTCTCTTATTGCTTATCATGAGAGGGGTTAGAGTTGTAAACCTACATAGGAAAGGAATGACTGATAACTACATGAACAATGCACCTGTGTTGAAGAAACCTGAGGCTATGGTATTTGATATGGACGGTACACTTTTTCAGACGGAGACGCTATTGCTTCCTGCGTACCACAAGCTGTTTGATACGCTGCGCGCCGAAGGGCTTTATGAAGGAGAGACTCCTCCCGAGGAGCTTATTTTGAATAGTTTGGGTATGTTGCTGGATGAAATCTGGAGAAGAGTGATGCCGGAAGCCAGCGAAGCGGCCCACAGAAGAGCGGACGAGCTGCTGCTTCAGCTGGAGCTGGAGGGATTGAAGAGCGGAAGTCATGCCCTGTATCCACATGTAAAAGAAACACTTCAGTCCCTTCATGAGCAAGGTGTCCGATTGTTCGTAGCCAGCAACGGGCTGGAGGATTATGTAAAAGGGATCGCTGCTGCGTATGAAATGGTTCCCATTTTTGAAGGACTGTACAGCGCTGGGGAGTACAGCACGCTTTCCAAAGTGAATTTGCTGGAAATCCTGTTGAGCAAGCACGATATTTCGAATGTATGGATGGTAGGAGATCGCTCCTCAGATGTGGAAGCAGGCAAAAAGAACGGACAGACGGTGATCGGTTGTGCTTATGCTGGATTTGGCGTGAACGATGAGTTGAAGGGGTCTGATGCGATTATTACGGACTTTACGCAACTGCTTACACTTTATAAAAACGCCGAGTAACTGTGAAACACAGGTTAATGGTTATAAATAGGCTTGACGTACCATATAAATAAAACATGCTAGCACTGTCGGGCAGACGAAAAAGAAAGGAAGGCAGCCACTTTACGCGGAGCCTTCCTTTGTCTTATTCTCAGTCTTACTCTCTGCTTTATCTTCTGTTTTATCTTCTGCTTTGTAGTCCGTCTGAGGCTTTGGATTAATTTGTGTGTGGTAGACCCACAAGGCATATTCCATGGGCTTGGCGATAGAACGGCGATAGGTATCTTTTTCTCCAATACGTGAAAATACCTCGCGGGCTGGTTTCGGGTTGACTTCCAGCACGTATATATGACCGTCCTTATTAATTGCCAAATCGAGCGCAAGCTCGCACAATGCCCCGTAGCTTTCTTCCAGATACGCAGCGATGTCCAGTCCGAGTTTTTCCCCCTGCTTGATGATTTTCTCTCTACGGCCCTCATCACGAATCCATTGCGTCAGCAATTGGTTCATCGGTACCGCCTTGCCTCCACCATGCAGGTTGGAAGTGACACTCCGATGTGCCCCGATTCGCCCGGCGCATCCGGTTAGCTCCCATACTCCTTGGCTATTTTTCTGCACCAGCATACGGTAATCATGGACCCTGCCATTCGGCAACTGCACAGGAATGCCTTCCTGAACAATGTAGTTATCCATGTTCCAGCTGCTCAGACGCGGCTCCAGACGGTCTAGACGTACCCGCTGCTGGGGAATAATATGGCGTTTGCGATTGCGGCCTTCAATCAGATACAGGCCCCCTTGCTTGTTAACAGGCTCAATACGTAAAATGCCGCGTCCTCCCGTACCGTTAATCGGCTTGAGGTACACTAATGAATTCTGTTTGAGCATCCGTTTTACACTATGAAATCCATTGAACAGCTCTGTTGCAGGCAAATGGGGGCGAAAGGCAGACCTTCTCGCAAGCTGCTGATGAATGACCCACTTGTTACTCAGCGGTCGGTTTAAATATACAAGGTCTGTATACTGCAATCGAAACTGCTTTAACTGACGATATCGTTCACTGCGCTGTACTCGGCAACGGTCGAAAATCATATCTGGGAACTCTCGCCACTTTCGGCTCCATTTTCCGCTATGTGGATCATAGATTTGGGCAAGGAGCAGCCTGCGATCCTTATGGACATCTGCTGGAGTAAATACATACATATCCAGTCCCAGTCTTTTCCCTTCTGCAATCATGCGCTCATATATATCACGTTCCTCCAATTGCTTCTTGTTGTTTAAATACAAGGTCATGATGCCTAGGACAGGTTTTGGCACAGCATTCCACCTTCCTCTGCCGTCTGCTTATCTTGGGATAACTCCCCGTGAAATATCAGCGTGGGTTTCCCGGTCGGTCCAGTCGTCATTTCATGCGCAACCAGTCCAGCGCGGAAACAGGTTTTGAGACTGGCCATATTGTCGGCGGCTACGCTGCACGTCAGACGGCGCAGCTGTTTGAGCTGGGCGGACAGCAGTCTAGCGCCCAGTCTGCGGCCCCGGTAAAGCGGACGAACAATTACGATGCAAGCATCCTTCCCGTAATTCAGAGCGAGGGAAAATCCCGCAATCCGCAGCCCCTTCTCCGTGCGCACATATGCGCACAGGAGGGAGGAACCAGGGGTGTTCAATTGCTCCGGCGTCAAAACAGCCAACTGCCGCAGAGCATTACGAGTAATGCGCATGCCCCCTGAGCTGCGGGCCAGAAACAGTAACTGTCGTCGTCTCAGCAGCCAGCTCCGGGCAGGCAATTGTTGAACATCGCTAATTTGCGGCATGATTCCACTTCCTTGATCATGATTTCATTCGTCCGGCCAAAAAGGAGCTGTACTGGAATATGCGTCTAAGCGACTTTTGGCGGATTTCCGGCTCGTCAAATTTCATCGGTTTGGCATTGGCCTCAAAAAACCAGAGGGTTCCGAGCGTATCCACGCCCAAATCCATGGACATTTCGCCATGAGAAAGACCGGATGCGCGTTCAATTTGACGTGCAATCTGTATGGCCGTACTTTTAACTTTGTTCAGTAGATCCGTGCTGTCCTCAGGCCCAAACAGTGAGGACAGTAGCTTGAACGGGTCCTCTACACTCCCGCCACGCGGGACATGTGTGGTAATGCTCCCTTTTCCCGCCAGTCTGGCACCGACCCCGGTTATACTCCAGGAGCCACGGATATTTTTTTGTACCAGGATACGCAGGTCGAAGGGTTTTTTCTGATAGGTTGCCAGATCGATACCCTGTTGAATGATATAAGGCGAGTTGCCCGCTTCCCGGCGGATACGTCCCCATAGCCGGGATAGCGATACAGATCTGTAGGTTACACTTTTTTTGTCATGCTGAATGGTCAGTCTGTAAGCCATTAGATGTTCTGGGCGGAATTTAAGAATCATAATCCCTTTTCCGGCCTTACCGTTTTCCGGTTTGAGATACAGGTATGGATACGCAGACAGCATTTTTCCTAAGGAAGACAGGTTGCTTAACCGTTTGGTTGCCGGAACAAGCTGACTAGTGGTTTCCGAGGTACGCAACCACTTGAACAGTTCCCATTTGTTAAAAAAGCCTGGATTGTACAGCTCAATGCCTGAGGCATGTGAAATTTCATCCAACTTTGTGCGCACAGAGGTTTTAAGTTCATAATTACGATTGGGGATGCGATTATAAATGACCTGTGGAGGTGGAAAATTCTGTTCCTCCCACGTCTGTAAGCTCTTGTTGAAAACGTAGCCCTTAACCGTTTCGTCTGCCAGTTTCAGGTCCCTGACGGTAACAATGTACACCTGATAGCCCATCCGTGTTCCCGTTTCAAGAATATCCCTGAAATTGCGCTGATTGCCCTTGAAGAATTGTTCTTCGTCGTGCACTGTCAATACAGCAACGACTGGCTTTTGCTCCGCCCGGGTATTCATAGTTCCTCTTTTCTGCGGAATTTACTGAGGTAAAGACAGTGGTCCAAAATATGCTCCACGGATGCTTTACCCTCCGCACGCAACGATGGATGCTGAAAAATGGATCGGCCTGGCTTGGAGTTGGCTTCAAACATCCATACCTTTTCATCCTGATCAATACCCAGATCAAAGCCGATTTCACCCAGTAGATGCTGGTGATGGTGTTCAATGGCTTCTGCGAGCGTGACTGCTACGTTTTTGGCACGTTGAAGCACTTCACCCGCCCGGTCTCCGAATACCCGGTTCAACGCCTGTTCAGGTGTCATAAGGGAGCCGCCGTTTTTGATGTGGGTCGTGACACTGCCGCGTCCGGCTTTTTTGGCTCCAATGCCGACGACGACCCACTGATTATTTCCATTTTTATGCATGTGAAACCGGAAATCAATCGGGCAATTGTCAATCTCGATCAGCTGGATACCCTGTTGAATGACGTAACCCTTTAACATCTGTCCCTGATTGGAGTGAAGCATCCTGAGCATGGAGTTAAAAGAGGTGAATTTTAGCAATACATTGCTATTTTTCTTACGGTACCTCACAAAATAGCCTTGCTTGGGAACATGGGACAGGCGGTAGATTCCTTTACCGAGGCTACCTCCACTTGGCTTGTAATAAGCAAATTGATGTCGCTCCAACATACCTCGGATACGTTCAGAGCTGGGATTCATATATGATTCAGGAACATAGCGGTTAACATCTGGATTATTTTCCAGCAGATTATAGATATCGGACTTATTGAAAAAGCTCCAGTTAAAGAAGGGAATTCGTTTGCGGGAAAAGCGTTCGCGTAGTTGATTGATCGCCGGGGAAAAATCAGAGCGTCGGCTCGGCAAACGATTATAAATTACGTCCGGCAGAGGTACAAGTTTACGTGTGAATTCCCCGCTGGAAGACAGAAAATAGCCGTTAATCGTATCATTTTGCCAGTTAATATCCCGAGGGGTAAAGGCAAAAATATAAGATTTTTTGCTGCCTTCCTTCAGCAGTTGCTTAATAAAGCCTGTGCGTGATCCGAAAGGGCGAGTGGTGGAGTTGGTACCGTCAGACAGCACGCCAATCAACGGCCCTAGCTGTATATCCCCATCCAGATTTCGCAAATAGATGGCCCCGCTTTTGGGAACACGGATTGCATTACGTAAGCCGGAGGTCAAGTATAGATGGCGTCCCGCCTTCTGAATTGGTTTTACTGTAGCGGGAATCTGATCCTTACCGAGCCGCAGACGTACGGACTTGGCTCCGGATAATTTAAGGCTTTTCAACAAGGAAGTGGATATATACGCCACCTTGTCGGGCTGCTGTGAGAAATGCACATTGCAATGCGTTAAACTCATCTGTTTATCCTCCTATACCGTATGTTCAAGGGAGGCGCCCGCGCCCTTTGGCCCTGTCGCTTTGGAATGGGTCATTAAATATCGAGCATATTCGAGCGGGCGGTTGACCGACTGGAAAGCGCACTCTGGCTGACGGGTCTGAAAAAAGGAGGCCCGGCCAGGTCGGGAATTAACCTCCAATAGCCAGATATTCCCGCTCCGGTCAATACCGTAATCAATTCCCAACTCGCCAAGGCGGCCATAACGTTCCTCCAGCGCCCTGGTAATGGTCAAGGACAGCGCCATCATCTGCCCGATGATGAGACGCGTGGTGTCCGCGCCAAATTGTTCACGAAGGTAAGGCTCAGCTGGATGGGCTTCGCCCCCACCGTGAAGATTAGAAGTCAGAGTTCCTTGTCTGCCTTCTCTTACGGCAAAGCCCGTCAGGCGCCAATAGCCGTTGCCATCCTTTTGCATGAGTGCGCGAACATCAAAGGGATGATTGCTTTGGCTTGTTAATTTCAAATAAGGCTGCACGATATAAGCGCGTTTGTGTGCAATTCCGTGGACCCATGACAATCCTGCATCCAATTCGGAAAACAAGCGCCGGAACGGGCGGTTACGGGAGTCTCTACCCTGTACAAGTAGTCCCAGGCCTCCTTCTGCCAGCCGGAGATACAGTGTGCCCTTGCCATGTGTTCCGGTCTGTGGCTTCATAAACAGCTCCGAATGGCGTCGTAGCCATTCCACAAGCTGGATCGTGTCCCGGTATGGCGCCGTAGGCGGCACAAAGGGACGCACTTTATCTACCGCATGCAAAGCTCGATACACTTGCCATTTGCCAGGTAAGTTACGCGACCAGTAGATGAGCTTGCGCGATTTTTGCTCCGCCATATCTTCCAGTGTGCGCCTGACATTCTGGCTCTCGTGAACATGGAGACAGCGGTTATACACAATGTCCGGCAACGGAAAGCGGCCGGATGTCCATACTCCGTTACGGTAAACATAACCTCGTATGGAGTGATCTTCAGGTGAAACTCCTTCGGCGGTAAACGCCATTACGCTAAGACCAGAGCGCCTGCCCAACAGACTTAGCCTGCGGCAAAAATCGGCTTCGGTAATAGGGGGAGTGGCGGCCTGATTCCGGCTAACAAGCACGCCCAGCGTGCCTGGCACAACAAGAGACACCGACAACAGCTCCTTTGGCAGCCAGACTCTGGAAGAGATGAATTCATTTGAAGCCGGCTGAATAACAGCAGTATTCAATCATTTTTTTTACGGACGGGCGAGTCTTCTGATCATTTAACGGCGTGTTGTCATTCTTCGATGGCTTCGAATTGACCTCCAGCAACCAGATGCGCCCCGTGCTGTCTATTGCCAGATCTATACCAAATTCTGCGAAATGGGCGGGAATCGCTTTTTCCACTCCGCTTGCGATATCCAGTGCTGCTGTTTTGAGAGAGGTATGCCCATTCGATTTAACGGTTGCGGGCAGCGTGGTTTTGGCAAGTGCTTCCTTGACTGTACTCAGCGTGCCGCCTCTTGCCAGATTGGACACAAAGTGGCTGCCTCCGGCGATCCGGGCGACAATGGATGTTACGGTCCAGGTTCCAGACGAATTTTTCTGTACAAGCGCACGAAAGTCGACCGGACGCTTACCGTGATCAATCAAGGTAAGTCCCTGTTGGAGTTGAAAGCGTGTTGTTTTCATTTTTCCCGCTAAGCTTTTGTACAGTTTATCGACGTTGGCATACATTTGCTTGCGGGGTGTGCCCGCTGTTGTGGATAGCACCGAAAAGGTACCATCCGTTTGTTTGTTAATGCGCATTATGCCTTTACCTAGGCTTCCGCGCACTGGCTTGAGAAAAACAGCGGGATACTGGTTGCACATTTTTTTGAAAACAGCAAAGGTTTGCAGCAAGTGGGACTCGGGTAAATACTTGCGCAGGGAAGAATTGGATTTAAGCGCATCAAATACTTCATTCTTATCCAGAAACTTTTCGTTAAAAATGGTCGTGCCGTACTGCGATTTTACTTCTTTCATGAAATGCTGTACGCTAGTTCTGTTCTCGAGTTTACGGGAGGTAAGACGATTATTGACGACATCGCCGGCAGGCATGACCGTCTTTTTCCAGCCTCCGTCATACACCCATCCCTGAACTCGCCCGGGCTGACTTCCGATATGCTCCGGGGTGAAAAAATACACATATGCTCCTTGTCTGCGGCATTCCCCGACTAGTTCACGGCAGAACAGGGTGATCGACCCGAAAGGCTTGTCGGGCTGTTCGGGATAGTCCCGACTGACCAGCACGCTAATAAGTGGGCCCACTCGAAGTGTCCGGCGACCTCGGCTGTAGGTTACTCGCAGATTACAATTGGCATGAAGCCCCATTTTTCGGGCTAGCACGCTTCCCACACGTAGGCCGCTGTAGCGGGGCACCGATATGACGGTAACCTCTTGGCGGAACGAACCGAAGGCGAGCTGAACGGGGTGGCCAGCGGATATTTTCCATTTGCGAAGCAGGGACTCGCCGACCATGAGTACGTCATCCTGCAAGATGCCCGATCCGATGATTTGAATCGTTGTTTTTTTGATGGACATCGTGGATCTCCTTCCGGGCAGCAACTTGATGTCTTGAAAGTAACGGGAAACGTGAATGGGCTGTAATAGCACTGATTCATCATATGAGGACATATATCCCTTGGTGATTGACGGACAATGTGAAATGTTGACACTAAACTTGTATTGGAGGAATAAACAATCATGAACATCTATGACAAAGCCCATGATTTAGCGAAAGCATTGAAGGAAAGCAAAGAGGTAGACGAAATTACGTCAGCGATGAAGCTGATCGAAACCGATCCAGAAGCCAAGAAAATGCTCGACGATTTCCGTGAACGCCAAATGGAAGTACAGCAACGCATGATGAGCGGCGATATGCCAGCACAGGAAGAGATGGAAAAGATGGAGAAGCTGTTTGAGGTACTTAGCTTGAACCTCAACATCCGTCGCCTGTTCGACGCTGAACGTCGCCTGAGCGTGATTATTGAGGACGTTAACAAAATTATTGCAGACAGCCTTCAACATTTGTACGGTTCATCTCTGTAAGTTTGTCTCATATTCCTTCCTGTCCTCTCATAGACTAGATACATAGAGTCACAGGGAGAGGAAGGGATACGATTGGGTTCTTTCAAAAAATGGAAACACGGTTTGTACACACTCATTGCATTGGCTATGGTTTTGGTCGCGTTACCACGCATCTCGCTTGCAGGCGGTTTGAACTGGGTCAACGGCTTTGGAATGGTATGGGTACTTTTTGCGTTGCTAGTCATCGGAGCAAATATGCATTTTTTGCTGGGTGTGGATGAGGAAAAGCGCAAAACGCTGGAGCGTGTGCGGCGGGCCAAAATGCAGCAGTGGCAGATGAAATGGGATAAAAAAGCTGACAAAGGCAGCATGTAGTGAGTTTTTTCAGCTTGTCCTGGGCTTGCCTCCCAGATGGCAAATCAATCATAGTAAGAAGCGATTCCTTGTAAAAGAGGGGATCGCTTTTTTTACTATTTGCGAAGCGGAGAACTCAAAATGAACAAGGGTCTAAAATATAGGGATATTGTGCTATAATAGATACAGAATGATACAGATTGAACGTTGGGGGTGTAACAGAGTTGGACGGGCTAGATGAAACAGTTACGAAGCATGAGCAGCTATTGCGACATATCGAGCAGTTGAAAATAGGCTCCAAAATTTCTGTGCGCAGGTTGGCTAAAGAAATGAGTGTCAGCGAAGGAACGGCCTATCGGGCCGTGAAGGAAGCCGAGAACCTGGGAATCGTCATTACCAAGGAACGGATCGGAACAGTACGAGTGGAGAAGCGACCGCGCGGCTTGTCCGAGCAGCTGACCTTTGCAGATGTCGTAAATATTGTAGAGGGACATGTGCTGGGCGGAAGTGAGGGGCTGGAGAAGCCCTTGCACAAGTATGTGATCGGAGCGATGCGCGAGGAAGCTATGGCCCGTTATATTGACGCAGGTAGTTTGCTGATCGTAGGTAACCGTGAGGATGCGCATTCACTTGCATTGGAGCAGGGGGCAGGTGTGCTGATTACAGGGGGCTTCGGTACGAGCCGAGAGGTTAAGCAGCTCGCAGATCAGATTAGTCTGCCGATCATTTCCTCACGCCATGATACTTTTACAGTGGCATCTATGATTAATAGAGCCATATTTGACCGCTTGATCAAAAAGAAAATTATGCTGATTGAAGACATTACGGCAGGCAAACCGAAAACGTTGACCTTGAAAATCAACAGCACGCTTACCGAGTTTGAAGAACTTTCGGTGACGACCGGACATCATCATTTTGCAATAGTGGATGAATGGAATCGTTTAATTGGTATCGTCAGCCGCAAAGATGTGGAGGGGCTTCTACCTGAGCATACGATGGATAAATGTCTGATCCGCAATCCGATAACGGTCACCTACCAGACCTCGCTGGCTTCCGCCGCGCAAATGATGGCGTGGGAAGGTGTAGATTATTTGCCGGTCGTGGACCGTAACCGCAAGCTGCTTGGGTCTGTTACACGGCGTGAGGTGCTGGAGGCGCTGCGTAACGCCCAAAAGCAGCCACAACTTGGCGAGACGTTCGACCAGTTGATCTGGAACGGGTTTGCTGAAGAGCGTAATGAGGACGGATCGTTATTTTTTCGCGGTTTTATTATTCCGCAGATGGCGACCAATTTAGGTACGATCTCGGAAGGCGTACTGGTCAACGTGATGACACAAGCGGGCTACCGGGCAGCTAGAGACATGACCGGCAAAGATTATGTGCTGGACAATTTGACGACTTATTTTATTAGACCCGTACAGATAGAGGATGCTGTCGTTCTTCGTCCGTTGCTGCTCGAGCTGAGTCGCCGCACCTGCAAGCTAGAAATTGCAATTTCACGGGAAAACCATTTGGTATGCAAAGCAGTGATGACACTTCAATCCATTGAACATGGTTAGTCTACCTGTGGCTACCTATGGATCGGAGCAGGGTGTGAAGTCGAATAGATCGACTTAGTGGCTTTCAGGCAGTCTTTCTTTTGCTTCCAGCCAAATTTGCAGCACCCCTTCCATTACAAGCATCGTTTTGACCTGGATCGTATACTCCTTGTCACGAACGGTGTATTTTTTTTGGTGCAGCAACATACGTACCAGCTTGCTGTCAGAGTCAATCTCGAACATATCTCTGCCGCGCAGCACCTCCAGATCACGACTGACACGGCGAAGAAGTTCCTTCAGGTTGATAGAATCAATTTTTTCGGCCGAAGCTTCCTCCGCGATCAGCTTGATTTCTTTGACAACGGTTTGGCGCTTGCTGTATTTGCGCAATGTTTTGTTGTCTTCCTCGGCTTGCTGGAGCTGGAATTGAAGATCCTGGTTGTTCGTCCATAGCTGATTGAAGCTGGCATGCCAGATGGCATTGTAGATCATTCCTCCCGTAATCATACCGAGTACAAAGACGGAGGATAATTGCATAAAAGGGCGCAGGCGCTCAAAAGGGGGGACTCTCATAGTCGTTTCACCTCACGGTCGTCCGTTGCCGCATACCCACTTGACCAGCTCTGCACCCATATGAGCGCCTAAAAAGGCGAAAATCAAATACAATATCTGCTTAATGGCAGGTGACAAATTACCATCCAACATATTGCTTTCAATGACCCGGATCGGGTCCATCGTTCCCCCCACAGCGGCGGCAAGCGCCCATATTTTAATTCTTCCGGCAACCTCCAGCATCGTCTGGGTTGGCGGCTGAAGCGATACCACAGCTCCCATTCCGCCGAGCATGGCTCCCCCGAGCACGATGCCAAAGGCAATGAAGAAGTCGAGAATCGCTTTGGATATAAAAGTGCTCATGCTCTTTTCCTCCTTAGGTATACGAATCAGGACCGCGCTTGTCCGCCGAGGTCTGTACTTTTATTCTATGGGCGCTACTAACGCGGATATGATAAAATAGTTTGAAGAAAATCAAGCGGTGAAAGGAAGAGAAGCGCATGAGTTCATTTGTGCATTTGCATGTTCATAGCGAGTACAGCCTGCTGGACGGCGCGGCTCGTACCGCGGAGTTGGTCAAACAGGCGTCAGCTTACGGAATGAAGGCGCTGGCCCTTACAGACCACGGGGTTATGTACGGTGCCATTCCTTTTTATAGAGCGTGTGTAGAGAACGGCATTAAGCCGATTATCGGGTGTGAGGCCTATATGACGGCAGGATCGCGTAAGGAGCGTGGCAGTCGGAAGGATCAGCCTATATATCATTTAATTTTGCTCGCCAAAAATAAAACAGGCTATCAAAATCTGATGAAGTTGTGCTCCATCGGCCATTTGGAGGGCTTTCACTACAAGCCGCGCATCGACATGGAGGCTTTGACTGCCCATCATGAAGGCATCATATGCCTGAGCGCTTGTTTGGGCGGTGAAGTGCCGCAGCATTTACTGCATGGTCGGGAAGCCGAAGCACGACGAGCAGCGGAACGGTATCGTAACATTTTTGGCGATGATTTTTATCTGGAACTCCAGGACCATGGTCTTTCGGAGCAAAAACGTGTAAATCCTCTCTTGATCGCACTGGCGAAGGAACTGAATATTCCACTGGTGGCGACGAATGACGTGCATTACTTGACTGAGCCAGATGCGGACGTGCAAGACGTTCTGATCTGTATCGGGACAGGGAAGACAGTTGACGATGAGGAACGCTTGCGTATACCAACACGTCAGTTGTATCTGAAAAGTCAGGAGGATATGGCTCGTTTATTCCCGCATGTGGCAGAAGCCATCGCCAACACGGTGCGTATTGCTGAAAAATGCGAACTAGAGCTGGAATTCGGTCAATCCATTTTGCCTGAATATCGCCCGCTGCCGGAAGGAATGACCTCTTCGTCCTATTTACGCAATCTGTGCGTGCAAGGGCTGGAGCGTCGCTATGGAAGCGATCCCGGATGGGAGCAACCGGAGGAACGGGAAAGGTTGAACCAACGGCTAAACTATGAGTTGAATACCATTGACAGTATGGGTTTCAGCGATTATTTCCTGATTGTATGGGATTTTATTGCCTTCGCTCATAAGCATAAGATTGCAACGGGACCGGGGCGGGGTTCTTCAGCAGGCAGTTTGGTTGCCTATGTGCTTAACATCACGAATGTCGATCCGATGAAATACAACCTGCTCTTTGAACGGTTTCTGAATCCAGAACGAATTAGTATGCCAGATATAGATATTGATTTTAGTGATGAACGGCGTGACGAGGTTATCGACTATGTAGTACAGAAGTACGGAAATGAGCATGTAGCGCAAATTATTACCTTTGGAACGCTGGCAGCAAGAGCCGCTGTCCGTGATGTCGGTCGTGCATTGAACGTGCCGTATGGCGAGGTGGACAAGGCAGCCAAGCTGATTCCGGCGCAGCTAGGCATTAATATCCGTCATGCGCTGGAAATCACCCCGGAGCTGAAAACGCTATATGAAACGAAGCCCAAGACACGTGAACTGCTGGATATGGCGATCAAGGTTGAAGGAATGCCTCGTCATGCTTCGACACATGCAGCAGGTGTTGTCATTTCGCGGACTCCATTGACCGATGCAGTTCCGCTTCAAGAGGGGAGCGAAGGGGTACCTTTGACGCAGTACTCGATGGAAAATCTAGAGCGCATTGGTTTGCTTAAAATGGATTTCCTTGGGCTGCGTACGCTCTCCATTATTGAACGGTGCATACACTGGATTGCGGAAGAGCATGGAGAAACGCCTGATTTTAGTCGTATTCCCGATAACGATCCGCATACCTATGACTTGCTGGGCAAAGGAGATACAGGAGGCGTATTCCAGCTGGAGTCGGCCGGTGTACGCCGGGTACTCAAGGATTTGAAGCCGAGTGTATTCGAGGATATCATTTCTGTCCTGGCTTTGTATCGTCCGGGCCCGATGGGCTTTATTCCTAACTTTATACAGGCCAAGCATGGTCAGATTGAGATTTCTTATCCGCATCCTGACCTGGAACCGATCTTAAAGGATACGTACGGTATTATTGTGTATCAGGAGCAAATCATGCAGATTGCTTCACGCATGGCGGGCTTTTCCCTGGGAGAAGCCGATCTGTTGCGCCGGGCTGTGTCCAAGAAAAAGCGCGAAGTGTTGGATCTGGAGCGCGGGCATTTTGTCGAAGGCAGTATCAAGCAGGGATACACGGAGGAGGAGGCCGGAAGGGTTTACGATATGATTGTCCGTTTTGCTGACTACGGCTTCCCGCGTGCTCATGCAGCTGCTTATGGTGTGCTAGCATTTCAAACGGCTTATCTAAAGGCCCATTATCCGGTGCAATTTATGGCTTCAATGCTGACAGCCGTGATGGGAAGTCATCGGAAAGTGGCTGAATATGTCGTCGAATGCCGTCGTATGGATATCGCAGTGTTGCCGCCTGATGTGAATGAGAGCGGGGTGTTGTTTACTCCTTTACAGCAGGGAGGCATCCGCTTCGGCCTAGCAGCGATTAAAAATGTCGGCACACAGGCGATGGAGAGCATTCTCGCTGTTCGCAAGGAACGGCCTTTCGACAGCCTGCTCGATTTTTGTCGACGTGTCGATTTGCGGGTATGTAATAAGAGAGTAATTGAATCGCTTATTCAGGCAGGAGCCTTTGATTCTTTGACGGGTCATCGGGCACAATTGCTTGCCATGCTGGATGAAACGGTCGATGCAGCCGTCAAGTGGCGCAAGGAACGGGATGACTTGCAAATTGATATGTTTGGTTTTGTGGAAATGCCCAATTGGGATATCGAATATCCCAATGTACCCAAATTCAGTGCCAGCCAGCAGTTAGAGCTGGAACGCGAACTGCTGGGACTGTATTTATCCGGGCACCCGTTGGATGATTTTGAGTCGCTGTTGGAAAGCAGCGAGGCGGATCGTTTGATGGAGCTTGGCGATGTGCCAGATGAAACGGTTGTTGTGACCGCAGGCATGGTAGTGTCACTCAAAACGATTACGACCAAGCAGGGTAAGGCCATGGCCTTCATTGAGCTGGAGGATCAGATTGAGCGCTGTGAGGTTGTGCTGTTTCCTGAGGTATGGAAGCGAAGCCAGCAGTGGATTGAAAAGGGAGCTTTGCTTACGCTTCGAGCCAAGATGCAGCAGCAGGACGAGCACTTCAAGCTCCTTGCGGATGAGACCGCCCCGCTGGCGGAAGACTCGCTGGCACGGCTCCTCCAGCGCCGACGTGCCAGTACGCGCTCGTCCGCCGCTGGAGCATCCGTGCCAGCGGCTGGCTCTGCTGCTGGCGGCCCGGGCGGGAGAACGTCGCGCGTGTCGCCCCCGCCTTCGGCAGCCAATGCATCTGCTTCGCCTCAACCGAAGGCGGCCCGTCCCGTGATGGCTGCTTCACCGCGTGGAGCCGAAGCGGCTCGAGGTGAGCAGGTGCCAGTCCCGCGCAGCTCGGAGCCGACCACTCATCAGCGGGTGTTTGTCAAAATCACCCGCCAGGCCGAGGAGGACGCCAGCTTGCTGGTCAGTCTCAAGGCACTGCTCCAGGAGCATCCCGGTGCTATGCCTACCGTACTTTTTTATGAGAGCAACCAGCGTCTGCTGGCCTTGAGCGATGCTTACAGCATTAAGCCCTCTCCTCAGCTTTTTGATCAAATGGAGTCGATGTTGGGTGAAGGTACGGTGAAAGTCAAATGATAGGCACACAGCAAACCGCCCTTATTGTAACGGTTTAATGAACATTTTCCTTCCTTCCCGCATACACTTGGAAAACTGGCGGAACAGGAGATTCAACACGTACCCTGCACCATAAGGTCCCGTACGGTGAAAGAATAGACTGCACGGTGAAAGCGGGAGGGAAATTATGTCCTATGAATATGCAGAAACTTTGTTAAATCGCAGAGGCATTCGTATCGAGTCCATTGCGGACATTGTTTTTCAGCTTCAGCTAAAATATTATCCTCATTTGACGATGGAAGAATGTATAGACAGTGTCAAAGCGGTTTTACAAAAGCGTGAGGTTCAATATACGTTGCTCACAGGTATTGCGCTCGATGAGCTGGCCGAAAAAAAACTTCTCCCCCAGCCATTGCAAGCCATTATGGAGGCTGACGAACCGCTGTACGGAGTGGACGAGACACTGGCTCTTGGAATTACGAGTGTGTACGGCATGATCGGCTTAACCAGTTTTGGTTATCTGGATAAGGAAAAGACGGGGATTATTGAACAGCTGAACCAAAAAGGCAGTGGTATTCATGTGTTTTTAGACGATCTTGTCGCCGGACTAGCTGCCGCTGCTTCTTCGCGCATTGCACATCGGAGCCTCCATGCCAAGCATTATCCTGCATCATTGGACGCTTAATTGACCTGTGTAGACAGAGTTGATGATTTTCTAGGCCCTCCGACGAACTTGAATGATCAGGAGGGCTTTTGTTGCGGGAAAAAAGTAAGGTATGTTATCATGAGTCTATTATATGGGCTCAAAACTTGAGGCTTAGGGGGTAGAAACAAGGCATGTGGACGGTGATTTATATTGCACCGACGGCCAGACTGGCTGACATGATTAAGCTCAAACTGTCTGAAGAAGGTTTTATGGTGCAGGCCCGGGCCATCAGCGCGTCCAAGCAACAGTTTGAGATACTTGTGCCTTCGGGTGAAGTCGAAGAAATACAGGAAGTGCTTAATTCGATTTTGCGCCCTTGAGTCCGGAACGGCGGAAGTGATACAGCAGCATGAGTGGAACAAAGGATGCACGATCGGCGGTAAAGTTTTAGTAACAGGCGTTGACGTGTGTATGAACATAATGCTTAAAGGTGCCGCATAGACGGCAGAGGACCTTGTATCGGTTACGGCTGACAAATAAACGGCTGGAGAGGTGTAGTTGTGTTTAAAGATTTATTCCAAAAGAAGCGTAAATACGCGACCATCCCTTCGGAACGGGCGCTGAGCGGCGATCAAGCGGACATGCCGGATCGTCCCAAACGGGAAATTCCCGAAGGTCTTATGACCAAATGTGGCAAGTGTGGAAGTATTCAATACAGCAAAGAACTAGAGAAAAATTTGAAAGTGTGTCCGGTGTGCGGATACCATATGCGTTTGAATGCTATGGATCGCATTCGCATGGTGCTCGACGAAGACACGTTTACGGAATATGATGCCGATATGATTTCGGTTGACCCGCTGGACTTTCCGGGATATGCGAGCAAGCTGGAGCAACAGACCCTGAAATCTGGCTTGCGAGAGGCTGTCGTTACGGGCGACGGCCTTATTTATGGACATCCTGTTGTCGTTGCTGTGATGAGCTTTGACTTTTTTACTGGCAGTATGGGTTCGGTCGTAGGAGAGAAAATTACCCGCGCCATTGAGCAAGCAATAGACAAGCGTTTGCCGCTAATTATTTTCTCAACTTCCGGCGGGGCACGTATGCAGGAAAGTATTTTAAGCTTGATGCAGATGGCCAAAACAAGTGCTGCTCTTGCTCGTCTGGATGAGCAGGGCTTGCTGTATATTTCTGTTATCACCGACCCGACTACAGGTGGAGTGTCCGCCAGCTTTGCTACGCTTGGAGATATTAATATCGCGGAGCCAGGAGCTGTATTCGGCTTTGCAGGGCGTATTGTAATTGAACAGACAATCAGACAGAAGTTGCCGGATGATTTTCAAACATCCGAATTTAATTTGCAGCATGGACAATTGGATATGGTTGTACACCGCAAGGAACTGCGTGATACCCTCGGGCAACTGCTTGATCTGCACAGTGTGAAAGGGGTGGAATAGATGGCTGGTGAATTGCCTTATGAAAAGCCCCTGGTCGAGATGCGACAGAAGATCGAAGAACTCAAGCAATTCGGACAGGATAAGCAAATTGATTTTACAGATGAAATCAACCGTCTCGAGGAACGTTATCTCGAGATGGAAGAAGAAATATATTCGAACATTACAGCACCACAAAAAATGCATTTGGCCCGTCATCATCAAAGACCAACGTCTCTTGATCTGATTGAGCAGGTGTTTACGGACTTTATTGAATTGCACGGCGACCGCTTGTTTGGAGACGATCTGGCGGTTGTGGGCGGAATTGCCAAGCTAAATGGTATTCCGGTGACCGTCATTGGTCAACAGCGTGGTAAGGATACGAAAGATAACATTGCACGTTTCTTTGGTAGTGCTCATCCGGAAGGATTTCGTAAAGGCTTGCGTCTTATGCAGCAGGCTGATAAATTCAAACGCCCTATTATTACATTTATTGATACGAAGGGCGCTTATCCGGGTAATACAGCAGAGGAGAGAGGTCAATCGGAAGCGATTGCCCGCAACTTGCGGGAGATGGCAAAGCTTTCGGTGCCTGTTATTTGTGTGGTCATCGGCGAGGGTGGAAGCGGCGGTGCGCTTGCGTTTGCAGTCGGTAACCGTGTGCTGATGCTGGAACATGCCATTTATTCGGCCATTTCTCCAAACGGTGCAGCTTCGATTCTATGGAAAGATGCTTCCAAGGCCGATCAGGCAGCTGAAGCCATGAAGATTACGGCTAATGACCTCCTGCGCATGGAAATTATCGAGGATATTGTGCCGGAGCCGAAAGGGGGCGCGCATCGTAACTATGAAGTGACTGCTGCCGCAATCAAGGAGCTATTGGAACGTCATTTGGCAGACCTTACGAATATGAGCTGCGATGAATTGAGGGAAGATCGGTATCAAAAATTCCGAAAAATAGGTCAATACACCTTCTTAAAACCTTCGGAATCTGAGCCTATGTTGTAATACGCTGTAAACGGGTAACAATAAATATGACGAACTTCCTATACAAATAGGAAAAAGTGTAGTAGATTTAATTGTTGGAAAAAGATATAAAGAGTAGCACCTTTGAAAACGGAGGAAAAACCCAAATGCGCAAAACTAAGATTGTATGTACCATCGGTCCTTCCAGTGAGTCATTGGAAAATGTGAAGAAACTGATTTTGGCTGGTATGAACGTAGCCCGCCTAAATTTCTCTCACGGTGATTTCGAGGAGCATGGCAACCGGATTAAAAACATCCGTCAAGCTTGTAAGGAGCTTAACAAAAACGTTGCTATTTTGCTCGATACGAAGGGGCCGGAAATCCGGACAGGAAAGCTCGAAGTTGAACCTATTGAGCTTGTTCAGGACGAGTTCATTACGCTGACAACGGAAGAAATTCTCGGTACGCAAGATCGTATTTCCATTACGTACAAAGATCTTCCCTCGGACGTGGAGCCCGGCTCCACCATTCTGATCGACGATGGTCTGATCGGACTCACCGTTATTGAAGTATCAGGCACTGAAATCAAATGCCGCATTGTTAATGGCGGAACGATCAAAAGCAAGAAGGGCGTTAACGTTCCAGGCGTTGCTATTTCTTTGCCTGGTATTACCGAAAAAGATGCTAATGATATCATTTTCGGTATTGAGCAGGACATTGATTTCATCGCGGCTTCTTTTGTTCGTAAAGCAAGTGACGTTCTGGAAATCCGTGAATTGCTGGCGAAACACAACGCAAGTCATATCCAAATCATTTCCAAAATAGAAAATCAGCAAGGTGTTGACAACCTGGATGAAATTTTGGAAGCTTCGGATGGTCTGATGGTTGCCCGTGGTGACCTCGGTGTGGAAATTCCTGCTGAAGAAGTGCCTCTGGCGCAAAAATTGATGATTAACAAATGTAATGTAGCTGGCAAGCCTGTTATTACGGCAACACAGATGCTGGATTCCATGCAACGTAACCCGCGTCCGACTCGTGCGGAAGCAAGTGACGTGGCGAATGCTATTTTTGACGGAACAGACGCAATTATGCTGTCCGGCGAAACAGCAGCGGGTAAATATCCGGTAGAATCCGTATTGACGATGTCACGTATTGCAGAAAAAGCTGAGTCCTCTCTGAACTACCGTGATTTGTTCAAGAAACAAAGAACGGCTCAAGAAATTAGTATTACAGAAGCAATCAGTCAATCTGTTTCTATTTCTGCACTTGACCTGCATGCCAAAGCGATCCTGACGTCCACACAAAGCGGAACAACGGCGCGTATGATTTCTAAATACCGTCCTGAAGCTCCGATTGTTGCTGTGACAACACAGGAAAGAACAGTTCGCCGTTTGGCTCTGATCTGGGGCGTACATGCAGTACAAGGCAGACCAGTCGTTGACACAACAGATAGTCTGTTTGACAACGCACTGGAAGGCGGTCGCAAATCTGGCCTCGTTAAAGAGGGCGATTTGGTTGTAATTACTGCGGGCGTACCTCTTGGTGATTCCGGTTCTACGAACCTGATCAAAATTAGCTGCGTTCCAGCACAAGCGTAATTAAAGTCTCATGACATAATACCGAGGCTGTATGTATCGTTATAACAAGCAAAAGAGCATTCAAGTCAATAAGACTTGGATGCTCTTTTTTTATGTTCTCTAGCTTTTCATTTCCAGTCCTTCTCGTCGTATGAAATCAAGAAATGCCTGTTGCATCAAGTTCATGTGTGTATCTTGTTGATACACGATGTTTATTTGATAATGGCTCCTTTGGTTATCAGCCTCGGGATAAGGGAGCCATTCCACCGAGGGAGCAGCATTTTCATTATTATCCACTCCGCTTGCAGGAAAGAAGGCAAGCGCTTCTCCGCCGCTTACGACTTGCTTTACCGCTTCCCAAGAGTTGATCTCCAGATGAGGCTTAACTAGCGAGGAATACTGATCTACAACTGATGAACCGCTATATTTTACCCATGTGTGCTTGTCCAGCATATCGGGTCCATCGACCTCCCCTAATTTGTATGCAGATGCAGAACGGATAACTCCTACTTGATCAGAAGCCACTGGCTCTGCCACCGTATACTCTGGAAGAGAATCTCTATCGTCGAGAAAAGCAAAATCAATTTCCCCTTGTTTCAGTAGCTGCTTAATTGCATCCGGGGATTGAATCTCCAACTGAATACGACAATCTGGATACCGCTCAGCAAACTTAGCCATCAAAGTGGGGAGGAGATACGTACCTGATATCGACTCTGCACTCAGATGTAATTGACCCTGTGATTCTTCTGTCAGTTCATCTACAGCTTGTCTAGCTTCTTGCTCCAGAGAGATGATCTGCTTTGCGTAAGGTAATAATTTTTTTCCAGCCTCCGTTAGCATAATTCTGCCTTGTTGAAGAGAGAATAGAGAAACACCCATTTCCTTTTCCAAGCTTTTCATATGAAAGCTGACGGTAGGTTGTTTGACTTGCAAAGCTTCGGCCACATCCGTCGCCTTATGGAATTTGTCGATCAGCATTAAGATACGCAATTTTAGAATATTCATGGAATCCAACAGCTCTCCTTATGTGCCATTCATATGTGAATTTCAAACTATAGATTAATTATATACCGAAAAATAATTTATCTATCAATATTTTATATTTGTTTTACAAAACCACGTCGTTCGTCTAACATTCCAGGCCTACAATGTAAAAGTGTTGATGGTCATAAATAAAAAACCGTCACTTAACTAAGGGGAGGACAATAAAAAATGTTGAAAAAATGGCCGTTCATTCTGATGACTCTCACCATGGTATTTGCACTTGCAGCTTGCGGATCAGGTAACAATGCTGCACCACAAGGAGAAGCTGCTACAGGAACAGACAATAAAGCAGCTGCTGAACTGACAGGAAACATTCTGGCTGTTGGCTCCACTGCACTTCAACCATTGGTAGAGCAAGCGGGACAAAAATTTATGGCTGTCGATAAATATAAAGGCATTGCAGTTCAAGTACAGGGCGGCGGTAGCGGTACTGGCTTGACTCAGGTTTCCGGCGGACAAGCGGATATCGGTAACTCCGACGTGTTTGCAAAAGAAAAACTGGAGAGCGGCGCAGAGGAGCTGGTCGATCACCAAGTAGCTGTTGTAGCCATGTCAGCGGTAGCGAATCCTAAAGTAGGCGTTACAGACCTGAAAAAAGATCAATTGGTACAAATCTTTACAGGTAAAATCACGAACTGGAAAGAAGTTGGCGGTGCGGATCAAAAAATCGTTATTGTAAACCGTCCAAGCAGCTCTGGTACTCGTGCAACATTTGAAAAATACGCATTGGGACAAAAAACAGAAGATCTGCCGGGCTCCATTCAAGAAGATTCCTCCGGTACTGTGAAAAAGCTGATTGCTGAAACACCGGGTGCGATTGGTTATCTGGCTCTGTCCTACATCGACAACACAGTAACTGCTCTGAAATACGATGGTGTTGAAGCTAACGTTGAAAATGTAGAACAAGGTAAATATCCAGTGTGGGCTTACGAGCATATGTACACTAAAGGTGAGCCAAAAGAGCATGTGAAAGCATTCCTGGACTACATTCTGTCAGATGAAATCCAAAAAACGGATGTCGTAGACTTGGGATACATTCCAGTAGCAGGTATGCAAGTGAAACGTGATGCTGACGGTAATATCACGAAATAAGGAGAGTCACACCTCCTGTTCGATGAACGCAGCTAACGCGAGTATATTCACGAAGAAGAGGCGGACTAGCGTCCGGCCTCTATTCTTCGGTTAAAGGAGTTACAGTATGGAACCAATTGAAGGGAAGGCATACATGGAACAGAATAAACGATCCCGAGTTATGAAAGAAAGACATTACTGGGAAGAATGGACCGGCCGAATATATACGTCGGTTTGTGTCGTTTTTTTAGTTGCAGTCATTGTCTCCATCGTATATTTTGTTGCCTCCAAAGGTGTAGCTACATTTGCGGTGAATGGAGTCAGTCTGCGAGAGTTTTTCTTTGGAACCAAATGGAGCCCGGATGGCGAACCTAAGTCCTTCGGCGCGCTTCCGTTTATTACGGGTTCTTTTGCAGTAACCATACTGGCGGCTTTAATTGCCAGTCCACTCAGCTTATGTGCGGCTTTATTTATGACGGAAATCGTGCCGAAATCGGGTAAACGTATCCTTCAACCTGCGATTGAATTATTATCCGGTATTCCGTCTGTTGTATATGGCTTTGTCGGCTTGACCGTGATCGTCCCGCTGCTGCGGAACGTGTTTGGAGGACAAGGCATCGGCATTCTGGCAGGCTGCCTAGTGTTGTCAGTCATGATTTTGCCGACGATAACGAGTATTATGGCAGATGCGTTGTCTTCCTTGCCGGGGGGGCTGCGTGAATCCTCTTATGCTTTGGGTGCTACTCGCTGGCAGACAATTGCCCGTGTTATTATTCCGACGCTGTTGCCTGCTCTTTTAACAGGAATTATTCTCGGTATGGCTCGTGCCTTCGGAGAAGCGTTGGCTGTACAGATGGTAATCGGGAATGCTCCGCATATACCGCATTCCTTGCTGGAATCTGCTTCGACCTTGACCAGCGTCATTACACTAAGCATGGGTAATACAGCGATGGGCTCCGTTCATAACAATGCTCTCTGGAGCATGGCGCTTGTTCTTCTGCTCATGACATTCATTTTCGTGCTGCTGGTAAGGCTGCTTGAAAGGAGAAACCGGGTTTGATGAAAGCTAAAACGACCGACAAGATCGCTACATTTGTAATCTGTTTCTTCGCCTTGTTCATTGTTGCACTTTTGGTTGGATTACTGGGCTTCATTTTGGCCCGCGGAGTCAGTCATATTTCTTTTGACTTTTTAACCAGTGCTCCCCAAACATTACGTGCAGGCGGTGGTATTGGCCCACAACTATTTAATTCCGTATTTTTGTTAATCTTAACTTTGATTATCACCATTCCGATTGGCTGGGGCGCAGGTATTTACATGGCGCAATATGCAAAGCCGGGGAAAATTACGGACTTTATACGACTTGTCGTCGAAGTATTGTCCTCTTTCCCGTCTATCGTCATCGGATTGTTTGGACTACTACTTATCGTAAATACGTTTGATTTTGGCTTTTCCCTCTTATCAGGAGCCTTGGCTTTGGCCGTATTTAACCTACCGCTGATGGTTCGCACAACGGAGCAGGCTTTCCGAGCTGTGCCGAAGGAGCAAAAGGAAGCTGGACTTGCGCTTGGATTGTCCAAGTGGAAAATCATCACCTCCATTTTGTTGCCAGCTGCGCTGCCAAGCTTGATTACGGGTACCATTTTGGCCGCAGGCCGTATTTTCGGGGAAGCCGCAGCATTGCTGTTTACAGCAGGGATGAGTACGCCGCCGCTTGATTTTACTGATTGGAATCCATTGCATGCCAGATCGCCTATTAACCCGATGCGACCTGCTGAGACATTGGCTGTCCATATTTGGAAGGTCAACAGTGAGGGGATTGCTCCCGACTCCAAAGATATCGCTGCAGGCGCTTCTGCCGTACTGGTGCTGCTTGTGCTTACATTCAACTTGAGTGCAAGATGGTTCGGAAGAGTTGTATACCGCCGTCTGACAGCTGCCAAACGTATGGATTAGAAAGGGGATGGAGAACAATGGAACATGTGATTACGCGAACGGTAAAAACCGCCGCACCAGCAACATCCGTTCAGTATACGCGTTCGGAACAGCTTGCGGGGCAACCGCCGCATCCGTTCAGTACTGAGGATTTGAGTATTTATTATGGCAGCTTTGAGGCTGTGAAAAAAGTGAATCTGGCCTTTCCGGAACAGACAGTGACTGCCCTGATCGGGCCTTCCGGCTGCGGTAAATCGACCTTTTTGCGCTCCCTTAATCGGATGAATGATGAGATTGCGTCTTCCTCTACAACGGGACATATCTGGATGGATGGACAGGATTTGACGGCACCGGAAACGGACGTGATCAAGCTGCGTCAGCAAATTGGCATGGTGTGGCAACGTCCCAATCCTTTTTACAAATCCATTTACAATAATATCGCCTTCGGTCCTAAATACCGTGGGGTGCGCAAGAAGAAACAGCTTGATGAAATCGTCGAAAGTAGCCTGCGTAAAGCAGCATTATGGGACGAGGTCAAGGATCGCCTTCACGACTCCGCTCTGGCGCTGTCTGGCGGGCAACAGCAGCGGCTTTGCATTGCACGTGCACTATCCGTTCAGCCGAAAATTCTATTGCTTGACGAGCCAGCTTCCGCGCTGGACCCTGTGTCTACAGGCAAGGTAGAAG
This sequence comes from Paenibacillus sp. SER-28, assembly GCF_052906305.1. Taxonomy (NCBI): domain Bacteria; kingdom Bacillati; phylum Bacillota; class Bacilli; order Caryophanales; family Paenibacillaceae; genus Paenibacillus; species Paenibacillus sp. SER-28. Next base: position 712,596 of record NZ_JBRECM010000001.1, read on the forward strand.
AGCTCATCACCGAATTAAAAAAAGAACTGCGCATCGTTATTGTGACGCACAATATGCAGCAGGCTGCACGGATTTCCGATTATACTGCTTATTTTTATATTGGAAGTCTGGTTGAACATGGGAAAACGAACGATATTTTCACGAATCCTGAAAATGAGCTTACTCAGGAGTACATCATGGGTCGATTTGGTTAAGCGATGTTGCTCATCGACCTACTATATATGAGCTGCACGTAAAATCCTCTTACTAATCCAGCATTAGTAAGAGGATTTTTATTGTGTTCAACGTTTTGTAACTTTTTTAATCTATTAGTAAATTAAAATATATTGATCGTTTGGGTATATTTTCATATAATACAACTAACTATTTATCATGCATAAATAGTGGTTTAGTTCCCCTCGCTATCAAAAAGAATCTTCAGCAAGAGTAAATAGGGTTAAACTGAACACAATTACCCAAATCAAAATAAGGGAGAGGTTCAAATGAAAAAGAAGATGTGTCCAACCGTAAAGATGATAGCGCTTTCAAGTTTGGCGATTACAGTAACGTCAGGACTCCTAAGTCCCTCATGGGCTGCGGCACAGGAGATGGTGTCGACTACATATGATTCAGGACGTGAATCGGCGACTGCTTCTTATGAACTTACCACAGATTCAGCTGTGGGACGGGACGTTTATGGTGGTGATGTAAATTCAGGTGTTTTGGATCGTGAGCCATTATTTGGGCTGTCGGCTGTGGCGAAGCCAACCGCTGTTGTGAATACAGACAGCCTCTTGAACAAAATGCGCGACTTTAGCAAGTTTTCTACGGGGGATATATCCAAGGATACGACGCTTGCCTTAAATATTGTATCCTGGCAATTGCCGCATGGCGGATTCTTCAAAGCTATGGAAAAGAATTATAAATCCAAATGGGATGGCAAAGCTGCACGCTCCACATGGAAAAGCAAGGATGGTGTTGAACTCGGAACGTTTGATAACGAGGCCACGACAACCGAGATTCGTTTTTTAGCGGATGTATACAAAAAAACCAAAAATAAAGATATTAAGAACAGTGTACAAAAAGCAGTCGACTTCGTACTAACCTCTCAATATTCCTCAGGTGGCTGGCCTCAGGTATACCCTAAACGTGGTAATTATTCCGATGCTGTAACTTATAATGATGATGCGATGGTAAGAGTTATGGTTTTGGCTGACGATATTGTGAACAAGAAGCAGCCGTTTGATAGCGATATTCTGGATAACTCTTACCGCTCCAGACTTCAGCAAGCGCTAAACAAAGGTATCCAGTACACAATTAAATCTCAAATTGTAAATAATGGTACACCAACAATCTGGGGTGCACAGCACGATCCGGCTACTTATGCATCTGTTGAAGCCCGGGCATTTGAGTTACCTTCCAAAACAACTACAGAATCAGTAGGCATTACTGCTTTTCTCATGTCCCAGCCGCAAACTGCTGAAGTGAAAAAAGCGGCTCAGAGTGCTTTGAAATGGTTTGACGCGAACCGAATCGACGGTATCAAATACAATCGTCAAGGTCCGGAGTTTTTCCAAAAGGATGCATCGAGCGTAATGTGGTATCGGTTCTATAATGTGGAAGACAATAAGTATTTCTTTTCAGACCGGGATGGCAAAAAGTATACCGACATCATGAAAATTAGTGAGGAAAGACGACTTGGTTACGCCTGGGCGGGAAGCCAGGCTAAGAGCTTGCTCAAGCTGGCTTCGGATAGCGGATATTATAAACTGTCCAAGCCGTTGCCACAATAATAAAGGCATTATTATATATGATTGGAGAGGGCGGACCGTTCGGTCTGCCCTCTTTTTGTTCCCGGGCTGTAAATATGGTTTAATGGAGAGAGGGCAAAATAGAGATAAAGATGCACAAAGATAGGAGAGCTTGTATGACTCAAGAGGAGAAACAAACGGAATTACGCTGGTATGGCGCACCGCTACGCGTCCGTTATCAGGAAAGCGACCAGATGGGGGTCGTATATCATGCGAATTATTTGAACTGGTTTGAGATCGGGCGCACCGAAATGATCCGACAGGCGGGTTTTAACTATCGGAGTATGGAGGAACGAGGAGTCTTGCTGCCAGTTATTGAAATCAATGCGAAATATGCGAGTCCTGCTCGATATGATGATTTAATTACCATTTATACCGCAATTACGGACTTCTCCAGATTACGTCTAAACTATATCTATGAGGTTCGACGGGTAACGGAAGATGAGCATCAAAGGTATCTGGGAAAGGTATGGACCCAGGCAGACACGCTGCCGGGAGAGCTGCTTGTCACAGGGATGACACGGCACGTATGGTTGAACACCGAATGGAAGCCCGTTCGACTGGATCAGGCGCTACCTGAGCTGTACACTGCATTAAGGTTTGCTTTTACAGGCGGGGAGGGACAGAAGTCATGATGATGCGTAAACGTCTGTGGCTGTTGCTGCTGCTCATTCCTTTGGCGGAGCTGTACGGGTTTATATGGGTAAGTCACTGGATTGGAGCGGGCAAAACGATTTTACTCATCATTCTGACGACCCTAATCGGGGCTGCCATGATGCAATTTGAAGGTCGTAAGGTGATTGCCGATGCGAAAAATGAAATGAACCGGGGACAAATGCCTGGCCGTAAAATGCTGGATGGATTATGTGTTTTTTTCGGTGGGAGTTTGCTGCTTATCCCTGGATTTTTAACAGATATTATTGGTTTTACGTTGGTGTTCCCTTTAACACGAGCGTTGTACCGACGCTTTTTATTGAAGTGGTTGGAGAAAAAAATGAAGAACGGCAGTATTACGTTTCGGCGGTTTTGACGTGAGCTGCCGTTTTCCTATCCGTGATCTAGCGGACTCTTCCAGCGAGAATATAGTTGCGCAAGTCCTGAATGACATTCGCGCGATTCAGTGCATCAATGACAATGAGTGATACAGGTCCGATAATTAGTCCTAAAACGCCAAACAGCTTGAGCCCGATGAACATACCGATGAGGGTGGGAAGCGGGTTCAAGCCCACGCTGCTGGCCAGCACCTTAGGCTCCACGATCTGTCGTCCAATCAACAGGATAATATAAAGGATCGACAATCCTACCCCTAGTGCCAAATTACCAGACATATACGCATACAGTATCCACGGAATCATCACAATGCCAACCCCCAAATAAGGTAGCAAGTCCACCAACCCGATCATCAAACCGATGGTAAAGGCGGATTCCACACGCAATATGAACAGCCCAACAATGACCGTTAATGCCGTAATGGAGATGATAATGAACTGTGCACGCAAATAGCCGTACAGTGCTTTACGCAAATCGTGCCATATATCCGACAATGGCTTGCGAATCGTATCAGGAATCGTGTTTGAGAGCATCCGACTATGTCGGTCCCAATCCTTACTAATAAAAAAGGCTGCTAATACGATAACCATTAGAACTGCTCCCATATTAGGCAGAGAGGTCAGCAAGTTCAAAACTCCATTAAAAAATTGAGCGACTAGCGTAGTGACAGCCGAACTGACAGTTTGAGTTGTCTTATCAATGTTACTGTTAATGGTATGTTGGTAATCCGGATTATCCCGGATGAAATGGTTAATTTCAATAATTATGTTTTGAATCAAATCACTTTGTGTCCAATCGATAAACAGACTTTTAAAACGCTCAATATGTCCGTCAAAAGTCATGGCCAACTTTATAACTTCTCGGACCATGCGGGTGATTGCCGCAGATAGGATAATTGCAATTCCACCTAAATATACAAATAATGAGACCGTGACAGCCGTCCAACGTGGCATACGGGCTTTGCTACGCAGAAAACCAACCAGTGGATTCATGGCATAAGCCACAAGCCAGGCGAATAGGAAAGGATAGACGAGAGGGAAAAGCACATATATGCCCAGTAACAGAGCTACAATCACGATTGCCACCCATAGAGCACGAAATATGCGATTCAGGATTAACCGGCTCAAGCTTTCACGGCTCCTTTCTTTTACGATAGTTTTTCATAAAATAAATGCTCTACTATACATATGCGGGAAAGGGGGAAGACAAGACCTGTGTAAAAAAGTGCAAATGAATCAATATTTTTTGTAAGGGGTTTCAAAAATTTATTTATGGAAGCGATAAAACATTTGAATGTGTTGGAATAGCCCTCAATGTTCACATAAACGACAAAATCCAGTATAGTGAAAGAAGGTTTAAATATTGACATATGGCGTTAACATTACTCAGCTATTTAAAAGACATATCTTACTTTTGAAAATGTTTACATTGCAAGTCCGTTCACAATGTTTTTACAAAGGAGAGATGTAACGATGACAGCGACTAAAGGTCTGGAAGGGATCGTAGCGACCACTTCCTCCATAAGCTCTATCGTAGATGGCGTTCTCACGTACCGGGGTTATAACATTGATGATTTGGCTGTTAACGCCGATTTTGAAGAGGTAGCTTATTTGTTGTGGTTTGGAAAATTACCTGATAAAGAGCAATTGCAGGAGCTTCGCAACCAGTTAAGCGAATACGCTGCTATTCCGGATGAAATTGTTACTCAATTAAAGTTATATCCGAAAAATTTGAGCACGATGGCTGCCTTGAGGTCAGCCGTATCGTCTCTCGCTTTGTATGACCCAGAGGCGGATGATATGTCGAGAGAGTCTAATGTGACCAAAACCGTCAAGCTTCAGGCGCAATTGCCTACCATTGTGGCAGCTATAGCACGTATACGCGAGGGCTTGGAGCCGATTGCGCCTAAAAAAGGTATTTCCATCGCTGAAAACTTTTTGTATCAGCTGACTGGCAAGGATCCAGAGGAGACGGCTATTAAAGCGTTCAATCAGGCTCTCGTGTTGCACGCCGATCATGAATTAAATGCGTCTACCTTTGCTGCGCGTGTAACGGTAGCCACATTGTCGGATATTTATTCCGGAATCACGTCTGCTATTGGAGCTTTAAAAGGACCACTGCATGGTGGGGCCAATGAGGCTGTGGCCAAAACGCTGGAGGAGATTGGTGGCTTGGATCAGGTGGACTCCTATATTCAGGCGAAACTGGATAACCGCGAAAAAATTATGGGCTTTGGACACCGAGTCTATAAAAACGGTGATCCACGTGCCAAGCATTTGCACAAAATGTCCCGCGAGCTGGGGGAAATGAACGGCGACACAACGTTGTTTGATATGTCAGTTCGAATTGAAGGAATTGTAACAGGGCAAAAAGGCTTGAAGCCCAATGTGGATTTTTATTCTGCCTCTGTGTATACCCAGCTGGGTATTAAGAGAGACCTGTTTACACCTATTTTTGCTGTGAGTCGTGTATCCGGGTGGACCGCACACATTTTAGAGCAGTATGAAAATAACCGCCTGATTCGTCCTCGCGCCGAATATACAGGTCCAATGGATCAAAAATATGTATCACCAGAGTTGCGCTAACCCTTTGTTGAAGGAAGATTGAGGTTGTATACCCTGAATTTAAAAAATAAGGTACAATAGAGGGGACGACGAGAGATGTACGTTTTTGTCTGTGATAAAGATCATGTCTTTCGTCCTGTACCCATTCATATCTGAGGAGGAAAAGGAACTTATGGCGAAATTTGAAAAGTTTGAGCTCCCAACTGAAGGCGAAAAGATTACGATTGATAACGGTCAACTACGGGTTCCGAACCATCCGGTAATTCCGTTTATCGAAGGTGACGGCACGGGTCGCGATATCTGGAAAGCTTCCAAGCGCGTACTGGACGCAGCTGTAGAAAAAGCATATAACGGCAGCAAAAAGATTGCCTGGTATGAAGTATTCGCTGGTGAGAAAGCTTTCAATACATACGGCGAATGGCTCCCTAACGATACTTTGGAAGCCATCCGTGAGTATATTGTAGCCATCAAAGGTCCACTTACGACACCTATTGGCGGTGGTATCCGTTCGTTGAATGTGGCATTGCGGCAAGAACTGGATTTATACGTATGTCTGCGTCCTGTTCGTTATTTTAACGGTGTTCCTTCTCCAGTGAAACGTCCTGAATTGGTAGACATGGTTATTTTCCGTGAGAACACAGAAGATATTTACGCGGGGATCGAGTATGCCGAAGGGTCCGAAGACGTGAAAAAGGTTATTCAGTTCCTCCAACAAGAGCTGGGTGTGAACAAAATTCGTTTCCCTGAAACCTCTGGTATTGGCATTAAGCCAGTTTCTTCCGAGGGTTCAAAGCGTCTGGTACGGGCAGCCATTCAGTATGCTGTTGACCACGGACGCAAGAGTGTAACGCTCGTACACAAAGGTAACATTATGAAATTTACCGAGGGCGCCTTCAAAAACTGGGGTTATGAAGTGGCTGAGGAAGAATTTGCAGATAAAGTATTTACTTGGGCCCAATATGATGTAATCAAGGAAAAAGACGGTGAGGATGCGGCAAATGCAGCTCAAAAAGCAGCTGAAGATGCAGGCAAAATCATTATTAAGGATGCGATTGCTGATATTGCACTTCAGCAAGTACTGACTCGTCCTTCTGAATTTGATGTAATTGCTACGCTCAACCTGAACGGGGACTATCTGTCCGATGCTCTTGCTGCCCAAGTTGGTGGAATTGGTATTGCGCCAGGTGCAAACATTAACTATGTAACAGGGCATGCTATCTTTGAAGCTACACATGGTACAGCTCCAAAATACGCAGACAAAGACGTAGTGAACCCTGGTTCCGTAATTCTGTCGGGCGTAATGTTGCTTGAACACTTGGGTTGGAAAGAAGCGGCTGACCTGATTTATAAAGGGCTGGAGACGTCCATTAATAAGAAGATTGTAACTTATGACTTTGCTCGTCTGATGGATGGTGCTACACAAGTGAAATGCTCCGAGTTCGCAGATACCATTATTAGTAACCTGTAAGGAAGGGGAATACCACTTGTCCATTCAACGTAAAAAAATATCCATTGTTGGCGCCGGTTTTACCGGTGCCACTACCGCATTGCTGCTGGCTCAAAAGGAGCTAGGTGATATCGTACTGATCGATATTCCGCAACTAGAGAATCCGACCAAAGGCAAGGCGCTTGATATTTTGGAGGCCGGTCCGGTACAGGGATTTGACAGCCAGATCACGGGCACTTCCAGTTACGAGGATGCAGCTAACTCGGATATCGTCATTATTACTGCCGGGATTGCACGCAAGCCGGGTATGAGCCGTGATGATTTGGTAAATACGAACGCAGGAATTGTAAAATCCGTTTGTGAGAACGTGAAGAAGTATGCGCCCGATTCTATCGTCATTATTCTGAGTAATCCTGTAGATGCTATGACCTATACTGCTTATCAAACGCTTGGGTTCCCGAAAAATCGGGTTATTGGCCAATCAGGTGTGCTGGATACAGCGCGATATTGTACCTTTATTGCACAAGAACTGAACGTTTCCGTCGAAGACGTACGCGGCTTCGTTATGGGTGGTCACGGTGATGATATGGTGCCCCTGGTACGCTATTCCAGCGTTGGAGGTATACCTATCGAAACCCTGATTTCGCAGGAACGTATCGAAGCGATCGTACAACGGACACGCGGTGGTGGCGGTGAGATCGTCAACCTGTTGGGTAATGGTAGCGCATATTATGCACCGGCAGCTTCGCTTGCACAGATGACAGAAGCGATTGTAAAAGATAAAAAACGGATTATCCCAGTCATTGCCTATCTGGAGGGAGAGTACGGCTATCAGGATTTGTTCCTTGGCGTACCGACACTTCTTGGCGGTAATGGTATCGAAAAAGTGTTCGAGTTGGAATTGACAGCCGAAGAAAAAGCAGCGCTCGATCAATCCGCTGAATCGGTCCGCAGTGTGATTAAAATAGTTACTGTATAGATTCAATTTTCTACTAAAACGGTATACTTTTACTTGAAGAGGTGTTCCCAAGCCATAGCCATGGCCATCGGACACCTCTTTTACTTTTAAACGGAATATAAGGAATCTATTCGTTTTCTTCCTTATTTCCTTTGCTTTGGACCACTTCCCCGGTATAATAGAGTTCATATGCATGGATAGTTACATGAAGATTTTGCAAAATCCTGACATAGAAAAGCATGTCCCAAAACACTGAAAAGATGGTAGTCATTCGTTGGAATATGATCGTTCTATGGAAAAAGAGTTTGTGAGAAAACAAAGAAATGGAGGTTATAAAGAATGTTTTTTATTCACATTATTGGATCACTGGCGATGGGTTTTTATTTATTGCTCCCCTTCGTTGTGGGCAAAATCGACAAATTGGCTCCAAGTGCGCAGGAAGGGACGATATCGGCTGTACAGCTATTAAACCGTCTGGCTCAATTTGCACTGATTCTTGTACTTATTAGCGGCATCTATATGATTTTTGTTTGGGATTCTTATTCGGTAGCATGGATCGTTGTTGTGTTGGTGTTGTTTCTTGCCATTTCTGGTATTGCTGGTGCTATGGGTAAGCCATTACGCTTGTCACTGGAAGCGGTTCGTAACCAACAGCCGATTACGCAATACGCTGGTAAAATGCGGATGTTCAGCACGCTGCTGGCTGTCTTCATGATTCTAATTACGATTTTAATGGTATACAGCCATATTATTTAATTATGCATTTGGTGAGAGCCTATAATCCAATGATGACAAATGCTAAATTGAAAAAAACGGTCTGTGCTGAATAAGCATAGGCCGTTTTTTTGTGCACTCAAATAACTACATTTTTCTTTTTTCGTTTAACGAATAACTTTGTGTGGTAAATCAGGAGTAGAGTGGATGCAAATGTTGCATCCTAAAAAATATCTAATTTTGAAGGGAGAATGTACAATGGCTAAAAGTAACCAACCTCAGCAAACTTTGCCCCCACAGCATCAGGACCAGCAACCGGGGATTGAATCTAAAATGACGCCTGCACCTCAATTTGAAAAACCAACTTATAAAGCCGCTGGCAAGCTAACAGGTAAAGTTGCACTTATTACTGGTGGGGACAGTGGAATTGGACGGGCTGTAGCTGTCACGTATGCCAAAGAAGGTGCGGACGTAGCTATCATCTACTTGAATGAGCATAAGGACGCGGAAGAAACAAAACGTCAGGTAGAGCAGGAGGGGCGCAAATGCGTATTGATTCCTGGGGATATCGGAGATGACCAATTTGCCAAAAAAGCGGTTCAACAGACGGTTAACGAGTTGGGCAAGCTCGACATTGTCGTGAACAATGCGGCAGAGCAACATCCACAACAAAAGCTGGAGGATATCACCAAGGAACAGTTGGAGCGCACGTTCCGTACGAATATTTTCGGTATGTTCTTCCTGACGCAAGCAGCATTGCCGCATTTGAAGAAAGGGAGCACAATCGTCAATACAACATCGATTACCGCGTACGCTGGGAACAAGACACTCATTGACTATTCTTCGACCAAAGGGGCAATCACATCCTTTACTCGTTCCCTTTCACTCAATTTGGCGGATCAAGGTATTCGGGTGAACGCTGTAGCACCAGGGCCAATCTGGACGCCGCTAATCCCGTCTACCTTTGATGCCAAGACGGTCAGCGAGTTTGGAGGAGCACAGCCAATGAAGCGTCCGGGTCAGCCGGAAGAATTGGCGCCAGCCTATGTGTACCTTGCTTCTGATGATTCTTCATATGTAAGCGGGCAGGTTATTCATATCAATGGCGGTGAAGTTATAAACGGATAAGAGGACAAAGGAAAGGCTGGGGCCGTGTTATGCCCTGGCCCTTTTTTCTTTTCACAGTGGAACATAATGAAGGTAGCCTGTAGAATGAGACTTAACTTACATAAAGGATGGGCATATTTTATGAAATCGTTTCGTTTCAGGCTTACCCTGATCATGCTGATTTTGATTGGCGTATCTGTCCTTGCTGCTGGAATCACGATGGGACAAATCTTTAAAAATTCGAATATGAAGGTGCTAGAGGAGAACATGGGACGGGAGATCGACCTGCTTCGCGCTACATTCCCTTTTGTGAATGCAGATGCCCTGTCCAGTACGGATTATGTATCTTATTATTCTCAAAAGGCGAAGGAAATTGCCCGTCTGACGGAATCGCGGGTGACCTTCATTCGCAAGGACGGGACGGTGGTTGGCGATTCGTTAAGCGATCCGCGTAAGATGGAAAACCACGCATCTCGTGAAGAAATTCAGCAAGCCTCAACAGAGAGAATCGGACGCACGATTCGTTACAGCGAAACCTTGCAACGGAACATGCTATACGTTGCAGAGCCTGTTGTATCGGACAAGGGCTTTGACGGATATATCCGTTTGTCCATGAGTCTGAAAGCGGTGGAGGAGGGAGTACGCCGCGGCTGGACGGCTATCGGGATTGGACTCGTGTTGCTATTTCTTGCTGCTGGATTGGTGAGCTATCGTATTGCCCGCAGTCTGACCTCGCCTATTGAGCATATTACAGGGGTAGCCAACCGCATTTCAGGACTGGATTATGACGCAAGGGTTGGTGTGCAGCGCCGGGACGAAGTAGGGCAACTGGGGGAAGCCATTAATCGTATGGCTGACAGTCTTCAAAACCAAATGAAAACGATACGTGACAATGAGGATCTACTCCAGAGCGTCATGAGTAATATGACAGGCGGGATTCTAATGATTGATGCAAGTGAGTCTATTGCGCTTGTAAACCGTGAGTCTGAGCGAATGCTCGGTGTCGTGGGTAAACGGGTGACGGACAAGCCGTATCATGAGCTGAAGAAGCACTATGAGCTCACAAAGCTAATTGAGGGCAGCATACAAAGCCGAGAAAGGCTGCATGGTGAGGTTCATTTGTACAATCCCGAGGAAAGACTCGTGTTGCTGGATGGTGTTCCGATGTATGAGGATGAAGGCGGATACCGGGGGATGCTGTTCCTTTTACAGGATATTACGGCTATTCGACGGTTGGAAAATATGCGGAGCGAATTTGTGGCAAACGTTTCTCATGAGCTAAAAACACCAATTGCCGCAGTCAAGGGTTTTGCCGAGACGTTACTCGGTGGCGGGGTTAAAGATGAGGAGACGGCCCGTTCATTTTTGCAAATTATATATGATGAAAGCGAACGATTGAATCGGCTGATCGGTGACATTTTGGAGCTATCCAAAATTGAATCCAAGCGTTCTCCGCTGGATTGCTCGCCAGTGCACGTTTCGTCGTTCATAGAATCATTGCTGGAAAAACTGAACAATGTAGCTGCCAAAAAAAGAATTACGCTGCACATGGATATCCCGGATGAGCTGTTTATGGAGGCAGATGAAGATAAGCTTCAGCAGATTTTCTTGAACCTTTTGTCTAATGGTATCAACTATACACTTGATGGTGGCAAGGTAAAGATTAAGGTTTTAACGATCCAGCGGGAGAATGACACGGAAAAGGTCGTATTTACAGTCAGTGATACAGGTATTGGAATTCCAAAGAAGGACCTGCCACGTATCTTTGAACGCTTTTATCGGGTGGACAAAGGACGCTCGCGCAACTCTGGAGGAACGGGACTGGGACTGTCGATCGTCAAACACTTGATCGATTTGCATCATGGCACCCTTTCGGTGGAAAGTGAGCTTGGATTGGGTACCACATTTACAGTTGAATTACCGCTATTGCAACAGGAAGAATGAACTATAACCTTTTTTACATTCTCTTAACAATGCCGTGATAAAATAAACGGGTGTCGCATGAGTATGGAAAAGGTTTCAGGATTTTGACCAATGCGCCTTTAACAGGTAAACAGGAGATGAAGTTATTTATGGGACAACGCTTGCTGGTTATTGAGGATGAACCAACGCTTGCCAGATTGCTATCCTACAATTTGATACAAGAAGGCTTCGAAGTGGACACGGAGGATCATGGCAGTGCAGGGTTTGAAAAAGCCTCCAGAGAGTCCTACGATTTGATCCTGCTGGATTTGATGCTGCCGGGAATGAACGGACTGGACATTCTGAGCAGACTTCGCCATCAGGGGCTGACAACGCCTATCATTATTTTAACGGCCAAAAACGGCGAGGCCGAGGTTGTCCAAGGGCTGAAGTCGGGTGCAGATGATTACATCACGAAGCCTTTTGGCGTTTCTGAGCTGTTGGCCCGTGTAACGGCTGTGCTGCGAAGAACTTCCGGCGGGGATGAAGGAGTGCTGTCTGATCAGAAAGATAGCTCCAAAATTCAACTGGGCGAGCTGGAGATTTACCCTGAGAAATATGAGGTCATTCTTGGAGGTCAGTCCATCAGCCTCAGACCAAAGGAATTTGAGGTACTTCTTTATTTGTCCCGCAAGCCGGGTGTGGTATTGACTCGGGATGATCTGATGAATGCTGTCTGGGGTTTTGACTACATTGGCGGTCAACGAACCGTGGATGTGCACGTCAGTTCCTTACGTAAAAAGCTGGAGCTGGATCCCGACTCGGTTCATATCGATTCGATCCGTGGAGTGGGGTACAAGCTGGTTGTAAATAAAAAAAGAAGCGCTTCTCATTTATTATAAATGAGGAGCGTTTTTCTTTATCCAGGGAAGTGTCTGACGACTTTTGTGTCCATTTCGTGATTTTACATTTCATTAACAAAAATAGACGCTAGAATCAACAAATGACCGATATGATGTTCCCGTCACTCCAAGTAGTTAAAAAAAGGGGACTTCAGAACGATGATAACGGAACCAAAGACCCAGCCGAGTTCCACTGCCGTGATTGAACGTGAAGCATACAAGCCGATTACTACCTATGTGCCATGCCGGGAGGTTCCGATCATTGGTACGGATATGACTTGTAAAGAACTGTTAGCGCTTATGAAAACACAGGAGGATATTCCTTGTGTCATTGTTGTGGATAAAAATGATCTTCCATTGGGCATTATTATGAGAGATGCGTACAATCGCCATTTTACGGGCAGATTTGCTGCGGCGTTGTTCTATGATAAGCCTGCGGCCATATTTGCCGACCCCGATACATTAATTGTGGATCTGAAAAGCCAGGCATCGGACATTGTGGAACTGGCGATGCTGCGCGAAGATCAGCGTTTTTACGATTGTGTGTTGATTAAGGAAGGAACACGGTTACTCGGCGTACTCACGATTCGTGATATCCTGTCCGTCGTGCAGCGAATGCAAAGAGAAGCAGACGAAGAGCGGGGCGATGTGATTCGGCATAGCTATGACGGAGTCCAGCGTATTCAGCTGACTGTGCTGGATGCAGCTAAAGAGGCCGACGACAGTGTGCGGCTAACCCGCTCAATGAGTGAATTATCCCGTCGTGGCAAAGTAGAACTGGAGGATGTTTTGCTCTCCTATCGTGCAGTCACGGAGCAAATGAAGCGCCAGCATGAGCAGATGACGGCGTTGACCCAATCGCTGAATGACATTGCGCGCATGGCCTCATCCATTCGTGCACTGGCAGATCATAGCGGACTGCTGGCGATCAACGCGTCCATTGAAGCGGCGCATGCTGGCGAACACGGACGAGGCTTCCAGATTGTGTCTCAGGAGGTGCGGAATATGTCACTCCAGACGAAAGCCTTTTCCACGCAGATTACAGGCTTACTCACCCATATCGAGCAAATGCTGCGTGACACCGCTGAACTGACGGATACGAGTATGCAGCAGATTCATACAGGCTCTCAATATATTTCTGCCGGAACACAAACTTTTGCCAAACTACTGCAGGCTGTCAACGAAATTGAAGCCAAAAACAGCGAAATGTCCCGTTCCGCAGAGGAAGCGGCTTTGAATGCAGCCGAAATTGCGCAGGAGCTTGAGCTCATGCTAAGTTCTTGATCATTTTACATACCGTTAACAAATCCACCACACTAAATTTACACACAGCTTATATAATCTTCATATTGTGCAAATCAGGTGCAATGCTTGAGGATCATAACTGCAACACGAAGGAGATCATAAATCCATGAATGATTCCGTAATCCGGATCGATAAGCTGAATTTATATTATGAGAAATTTCACGCGCTGAAACATATAAACCTCGATATTCCTGAAAAAACGGTAACTGCCTTCATCGGCCCGTCCGGCTGCGGCAAATCAACCCTGCTGCGTACGCTGAACCGGATGAATGATATGATACCGGGAACGCGTATTGAAGGCACTGTGAGTATCGCAGGTCAGGATATATACGGCGATACTATGGAAGTAGAAACTCTGCGTAAGCAGGTGGGAATGGTTTTTCAACAGCCTAACCCATTTCCCAAATCGATTTATGATAACGTGGCCTACGGCCCGCGTCTGCATGGAGTTCGGCAAAAGGACAAGTTGGACGAATTGGTTGAGCAAAGCCTGCGGCAGGCGGCACTTTGGGAAGAGGTCAAGGATTTTCTGAAGCGTTCTGCTCTGAGTTTATCCGGTGGACAACAGCAACGGTTGTGCATTGCCCGGGCGCTTGCTGTACAGCCAGATATTTTGCTTATGGACGAGGCGACATCTGCGCTGGATCCGATCTCCACGATGAAAATTGAAGAACTGGTTCAGGAATTGCGAGACACGTATACCATTGTCATGGTGACGCATAACATGCATCAGGCAGCGCGTGTGTCCGGTCGAACTGCGTTCTTTTTGAATGGTGTTGTGGTGGAAGCGGCGGATACGCAGACGATGTTTTCCACGCCGCAAGATTCACGTACAGAAGATTATATTTCAGGGCGATTTGGCTAAAGCCTACAGATGAATATGCCAGAAGGGGTGACTTCGAAATGATACGTAGAAAAGGTTTTGATGAAGGGTTAGATGAACTGAGAGCCGTACTGCGCGAAATGGGTGCACACGTTTCGAAGGCGCTCGATCAGGCCATTGAATGTTTGCAGACCAAAAATACAGAATTGGCTCAGCAAGTGGTCAAAAATGATGCATCCCTCAATACGCTGGAAGAGAATATTCTCGATATGGGTTCCAAGCTCATTATTACCCAGCAGCCGGTAGCGAAGGATTTGCGCCGGATCATTGTTGCATTTAAAATTTCCAGTGATCTGGAACGAATGGGCGATTTGGCGCTTGATATTGCCAAAGTGACACTTCGCTTGGAAGGGCAGCAGATCATTAAGCCGCTGGTGGATATTCCGCACATGGCTTCCATTGTTAAAGAAATGATAGATGATGCGATCAAATCCTATTTGGATGAAAATACAGATCTGGCCTACAAAATGGCCAAAGAGGATGATCGTGTGGATTCCATGTATAGCCACATGATCAGCGATCTGTATGCCTTTATGGTAGAAAAGCCGGCAGAGGCTTCACAAGCCATGCTGCAGTTGCTTGTAGGACGATACATTGAACGAATTGGTGACCATGCTACGAATATCGGTGAAAGCACTGTATATCTCGTGACAGGGGAGAGACCAGATTTGAACCAGTAGAGCTTTCAGGTATATAGCGGTTGTTTCTGACCCAGACTTGTCTTTGAGCAAAAGGCAAATTTGGTTAGGAAGCAGCCGTTTTTTTCTGAAAAAGGAGTCTTGTATGTTAAGATAGGAAGAGGAATGCGTAAAACGTAAGAACGTTACGAATGCATTGATGAACTTGCGAGGTGCTAAATGGATAAACTCATGCTTATAGATGGTAACAGTATCATTTACCGGGCGTTTTTTGCTATGCCACCGTTAACGAATTCGAGCGGGCAGCAGACGAACGCGGTGTACGGATTTACGACGATGTTATTGCGGCTCTTGGAGGAGCACAAACCAACACATATTCTGGTTGCCTTCGATGCTGGTAAAATAACGTTTCGCCATAAAGGATACGAGGATTACAAAGGTGGACGGGAGAAAACACCGCCAGAGCTGTCCCAGCAATTTCCGTTGCTGAAAGAGCTATTGACCGCTTTCGGCATTGCTCAGTTTGAACTGGATGGCTATGAGGCGGACGATATTATAGGGACCCTCTCCAAGACAGCGGACGAAGCCGGTTTCAATGTGCTGGTCGTGACCGGGGACAAGGATATGCTTCAATTGGCTTCAGACCATGTCACAGTCGGCTTGACCCGCAAAGGGGTTACTGAGGTGGAGACGTATGGACCTGAGCAAATTCAGGAACGATATGGCCTGAAGCCGCTGCAAATTATTGACCTTAAGGGTCTGATGGGCGATAC
Organism: Paenibacillus sp. SER-28; assembly: GCF_052906305.1. NCBI lineage: Bacteria > Bacillati > Bacillota > Bacilli > Caryophanales > Paenibacillaceae > Paenibacillus > Paenibacillus sp. SER-28. The sequence continues at coordinate 728,629 of NZ_JBRECM010000001.1, forward strand.
GTCAGACAATATTCCTGGTATTCCCGGCGTGGGTGAAAAAACAGCGCTCAAGCTGCTGCATCAATACGGTTCAGTTGAAGAAGTGCTGGCGCACACGAATGAGCTGAAGGGCAAAATGAAAGAACGCGTAGAGACACATGCTGATGATGCACGAATGAGCAAAGATTTGGCGACCATTTATCGGGATGTAACGTTGGACAAGCAGCTGGAAGATGTGGCTTTTGGCGGGTTGCAAGCAGAAACGGCCGGGCCAGCTCTGGCGAAGCTAGAGTTCAAGTCCTTGCTGGAGCGTTTATCCTTTTCAGGTGAGGTTGGGAGTACTGGGGTAGACGTAGAGGAAGCCGCGGCTGACGTAACAGTGCTGGATGAGCAGCGGATTAGCGAATTGGTAGAAGTGTTGGATCATGTGGATGTGCTGCATGTAGAGACGCATGGTGATAATCCGCATCATGCTGACATCGTAGGTCTGATATTTGCCGCAACGGGACAGCAGTTTTTTATGACACTGGATGTACTGCAAAGCGATGCAGCTTCATCTATTCGCGAATGGCTTGCTGACCCTGAACGCAAAAAACGTGGTCATGATCTGCATCGTACGGATTTGGCTTTACACTGGCATGGAATTGAGTTTGCAGGGGCCGAGTTTGATGTGCAACTGGCAGGGTACTTGCTGGACCCGACCGATGCAAACCAGACATTGAGCGGATTGGCAGCCAAATATGGTTTGTCTTCGATCCGTCCAGACGAAGAAGTGTTCGGTAAAGGAGCTAAATATAAAGTTCCTGACGTGGCTGTACTGTCCGATCATGTGGCGCGTAAGGCAGCGGTGATTGAAGCTTTGGTGCCTGTACAGCAGGCGGAGCTGGAAAAAACGGAAATGCACAAGCTGTTTCATGAGCTGGAGATGCCGTTGTCCCGCATTTTGGCGGATATGGAGAAGCAGGGCATTTTGGTGAACGTAGAAGAACTGCGCGCTTTGGGGAAAGAATTTGAAGCCCAGATTGCAACCTTGGTGGGTGAAATCTACAGCATTGCTGGAGTAGAGTTTAATCTGAATTCGCCCAAGCAGTTGGGTGAGATTTTGTTTGATAAACTGGGTTTACCTGTCATTAAAAAGACGAAAACGGGGTACTCGACTGATGCGGAGGTATTGGAAAAGCTGGCCCCCTATCATGATATTGTGCAAAATATTTTGCAGTACCGCACCATTGCCAAACTCCAATCGACGTATGTCGAAGGATTGCTGAAAGAAATTTCGGAGAAAACGGGTAAGGTGCATACGTATTTCCGGCAGACGGTTGCAGCAACTGGACGCTTGAGCAGTCAATTTCCGAATTTGCAAAACATTCCGATTCGTCTTGAAGAGGGTCGCAAAATCCGCAAAGTATTTGTTCCGTCCGAACCGGGCTGGTCTATTTTGGCGGCAGACTACTCACAGATCGAGCTGCGGGTGCTGGCTGATATTTCGGATGATGAACGTTTGAAGGAGGCCTTTGTCCACGATATGGACATCCATACCAAGACCGCATCCGATGTGTTTGGGGTAGCAGCGGAAGATGTGGACTCCAATATGCGGCGTTCTGCGAAGGCAGTCAACTTTGGGATTGTCTATGGGATCAGTGATTATGGTCTGTCACAAAATTTGAATATTACGCGGAAGGAAGCGGCTCGTTTTATCGACCAGTATTTTGATGTGTTCCAAGGCGTTCGCCGTTACATGGATGATATTGTGAAGGATGCGAAGCGGGACGGCTACGTAAAAACGCTGTTGGAACGCAGACGCTATTTGCCGGAGATTAACGCCAGCAATTTCAACCTGCGTTCATTCGCTGAGCGTACAGCGATGAATACGCCGATTCAAGGTACCGCAGCCGATATTATCAAGTTGGCGATGGTACAGATGGATGAGGCCTTACGTGAACGTAAACTTCGCAGCAGAATGCTGCTCCAAGTACATGATGAGCTTGTGTTCGAGGTTCCGCCTGAGGAAATGGAAACGATGAAAGAGCTTGTCCCGGCTACCATGGAAGCCGCATTAAAGCTGGCTGTGCCGCTCAAAGCCGAAGTAAGCTATGGCAGCAATTGGTATGAGGCCAAGTAATATATTTCAATGAGTAGATAGTCCCAATTTGACGCTGCTTCCGTTATAATATAGGGTGAGGTGAAGACATCATGCCGGAATTACCGGAAGTAGAAACCATTAAACGAACGCTAAACGAGCTTATCGTTGATAAACATATAGATCATGTCACCGTTAATTTGCCGCGGATCATTCAACGGCCCGATGATATCCACGCTTTTGCGATGGAATTGGCCGATCACCGGATTACAGGGGTTGAGAGACGCGGAAAGTTTCTGCGGATTTTGCTGGACGGGCTGGTGCTGGTCTCCCATCTTCGAATGGAAGGGCGATATGGATTGTATTCGCAACAAGATCCTGTGGAAAAGCATACCCATGTCATCTTTCATTTTAAAGATGGTACGGAGCTGCGTTATCAGGATGTGCGTCAGTTTGGCACAATGCACTTATTTCCGGCAGGACAGGATTTGCTGGAAAAGCCGCTGAACAAGCTCGGCTTGGAACCGATGGACGAGGCCTTTACACCCGAAATGCTGCGTGTTGCTGTTGGAACTCGTTCGACTTCGATCAAGGCAGCGCTGTTAAACCAGTCATATGTGGTGGGCATCGGGAATATTTATGTAGATGAATCGTTGTTTAAGGCGGGGATTCATCCAGCACAGCCAGCCAAAAGCCTAACGGATAGCCAATTTCATGTCTTGCATGAAGCTATTGTCTCCACGCTGGGTGCGTCGATTCAGGTTGGAGGCTCGTCCATTAAATCGTTCGTTAATGGACAGGGTAAAACGGGCGACTTCCAGCATCAATTGCAAATCTATGGACGTAACGCGAAGCCTTGCGTTAACTGTGGCACATTGATCGAAAAATCTGTCGTAGCCGGACGTGGCACACATCATTGTCCGGTCTGCCAGCCTCTGCGCTAAACAGGCACAGTCACCCCAAGCCCATCCCTCTCATATATTGTTCCAAGTACCAATACTGCGGAGGGTTTCGGTTGTTATAAGGCCCTGCCTTCGCAATGGGAGGGAATTGGAGTGGCTAATCATTGGGGAGGCCTGCTGTTACTGGCATTTGCGCTAAGTTTGGACAGTTTCGGAGTCGGTGTTACATATGGTCTGCGCAAAATGAAAATTCCACTGTTGTCGATTGCTATCATCTCCGTATGTTCAGGTTTGGTGATTGGCATATCCATGCAATTGGGCGCGTTACTATCTCGTGTCCTGTCTCCTGTATATACGACCGTTTTTGGCGCTGTCATCCTGATCTGTATCGGCTGTTACTCTTTGTTTCAAGCTCTGCACCGCAAAGAGGATTCGCCAGAGGATTCAGCGGAGGCCTCTCGGGGGTTGCTTCTTACAGAACAGACTGATCCAGTGAGCAGATCTGTTCTTGGGGAGAAGAAGAGTATAGAGGATACTGATACAGAGTCTTTCCTTAGCTCAAGAAAAGACCTGTCGTCAGAAGTTTCTGTGGAGCAGCAGGAGCGAACGCTATTTTCTCTGGAGTTCCGCAAATGGGGACTTGTTATTCGGATTCTTCGAAGTCCGTCTGCTGCGGATATGGACCGTTCCGGCAGTATATCTGCTACCGAAGCGGTTTGGCTGGGCATTGCATTATCGGTCGATGCGTTCGGAGCGGGACTCGGGGCAGCTATGCTTGGTTTTCAGCCACTGTCTACTGCGCTGGCTATTACGTTATTCAGTGGAACATTTTTGATTGCAGGGATGAAGGCAGGCTTCTTTCTATCAGCATTTCGATTTATGAAGGCGCTGGGTGTATTGCCGGCATTATTACTGATTATGATGGGCATATTGAAGCTGTTATGAGGTGAAAGAGCATGAATATCGGATTAACCGGAGGTATTGCTACCGGAAAAAGCACCGTGTCGGCTCTTTTGGTCGCCAAAGGTGCGCTGCTGATCGACGCAGATGCCATTGCCCGGGAAGTCATGCTTCCGGGGCATCCGGTGCTGGCGGCGGTCATACAGCATTTTGGACAAGCTATAGTGAACAATGACGGAACCCTGCACCGCAAAAAACTGGGTGAGATTGTATTCGGAGACCCTGCCCAGCGGCAGGCACTTAACGATATTACACATCCTGCTATTCGTGAGGAAATGCGTATGCGCATGGAAGCATATGAACGGGAACAGCCGGACAAGCTTGTTTTGGCAGATATCCCGTTATTGTACGAGTCCGGGCTGGAGAGCTTGTACGAGGAGATTATGGTTGTGTACGTACCACGTGATATTCAGCTCCAGCGTCTGATGCTCAGAGACGGTCTGACGGAGGAGCAAGCTGGACTTAGGCTGTCCGCACAAATGGATATTGAACAAAAGAAAAGCTTGGCCGATATCGTTATCGATAATAGCGGAACACAGACTGAGACGAAACGACAAATTGATCAATTTTGGCAGCGGAAGGGACTTGCATGAATATTTTGCGAAAGAAAAGAGTCCTGCTCACTTTGTTTGTCGGGTTTGTCCTAATCCTGTTCCTTAATTCAAATTGGATGTCCTGGTTCTATCCAATTCAATATAAGGATGAGATTCGGCAGTATTCACAAACGTATGAAGTGGACCCATTTTTGGTGGCGTCTATTATCCGTGTAGAAACCAATTTTAAAACCAGCAAGCAGTCGCATAAGGGTGCACTGGGCCTGATGCAGATTATGCCGAATACGGCAAATTGGATTATGGACAGTGCCCAGATTCAAAAGGTTCCGCTGGACAGTGTCAAGCACGAGCCTGGCACCAATATTGAGCTGGGAACCTGGTATTTGCATAACCTATCCATGAAGTTTCAGGATAATCCTGTAGCAATCGTAGCTGCTTACAATGCAGGGCCAGGGAAAGTTCAGGAGTGGCTGGATAAGGGAGTGTGGGATGGAAAAGAAGAGTCCATTAAGCAAATCCCTTTTGGTGAGACACGACATTATGTACAGCGGGTCATTTATTACTACAGGCAATACACGAAAATTTATAATGATTTTTAAATGGCAAGTTAATGACATGATGAGCCTTTTCGCTTTAAAATGAAAAAAGCGCAGGACAGGCTGTTTTTAGCAGCCCATCCATACACTTTATCTTGTTATTTCTGCATTATTACCGCGATTATTGGTATTGACCTGCCAATTGTTGTTCGGCGATCGTTACGAGGCGTTTTGTGATGTAGCCCCCGATCGAACCGTTCTCATAGGAAGTCATGTTACCTTGGTATCCATCTTGAGGAATGCTGATACCCAGCTCTTGAGCGATTTCATATTTCATTTGCTCCAGAGCGCCGGAGGATCTGCTGACTACCAGATTGTTGGAGTTGCCATTGTTTCCTTGTGCCATTGTTGTTCACCTCCTCGCGATATGGTAAACATATTATGATCCGTTTTGACAAAATTATTACTAAGAATCTTCGGGAATTTATTGGAAAAAGAAAGTGGTGAGATTATGAAATGTCCGTATTGTGCCTACAACGGCACGAAAGTGTTGGATTCGCGACCTGCGAATGATAACAAGTCCATCCGTCGCCGCCGTGAATGTGAGCAGTGTGCCAGGCGTTTTACCACCTTTGAAATGGTGGAGGAAACCCCGCTCATGGTCATCAAAAAAGACGGCAGCCGTGAAGAATTTAGTCGTGATAAAATGCTGCGCGGTCTCATTCGAGCCTGCGAGAAGCGCCCAGTATCCGTCGAGCAACTGGATATGATCGTATCCCAGGTAGAGAATGCTATCCGCAACACAGCAGCCACAGAAGTGGATAGCCAGCAGATCGGTGAGCTGGTCATGGAACAGCTTTACCCAGTGGATGAAGTCGCCTACGTACGTTTTGCGTCCGTCTATCGTCAGTTTAAAGACATCAATATGTTTATGAAGGAACTGAAAACATTGTTATCTAAAGATACAGCCAGCGACTGATCGCTGACTGTATCCTTCTTGGGACAAAGTGGGAAGATGATTATATTTTTTTATAAAAGTATTGACACAGGAATAAAAATTTTATATGATATAGAAGTCGCTTGAAACGTTGAAAAAACTTACTTACGATGGGGCCTTAGCTCAGCTGGGAGAGCGCATCGCTGGCAGCGATGAGGTCAGGGGTTCGATCCCCCTAGGCTCCACCAAACTTTTATTATGGACTCTTAGCTCAGTTGGTAGAGCAGTTGACTCTTAATCAATTGGTCCAGGGTTCGAGTCCCTGAGAGTCCATCCTTTAGAAAAAACGGCAGAGATGCCGTTTTTTTGTTGTTTATAGATCTATTCTCAGTCTAGCTGAAAACATTATGGGGTTTCCATTGATTGACATAATCGGCAAGGAATTTGAGATACTCGTCATTCACCAATTTTCTTGGGGTGAATACGGCTGTTAAAAAAGTTAGAGATTTTGAACGCGCGATTTTTTCATCCATCATGGAATGGTCGGCTTCAGGTAAATGAATAACGGACAGCAGCTCTGCGGGTATTTTCTGGCGGTAGACTCGCTCGGTATCCTTTACATCTACATTAATATCTTTGCCAGCCAGAACCAAGAGTACAGGAGAATGGAAGTGACTTAATTCTTCGGTGGAATCAGACCGAAAATTTTTGCCTATAAAGCTCCATCTTTCTTTGGAGATCATATCCTCAGGATCGGCTATGCTTAGGTATTCTTCATAAGAAGCATGTTTTTTCAGTAACTGTAGAATCTCTTGATCGTAGTTCAATGTCTTTTGAATTTCTTGCGGAGTAGCTCCTTCTTGCTCCATTTCTTTTCTGGTATTAAATTGTCCTTGGGAAATCCAGTTCACGGCAGGCGATACAAGGATGCTGAATGCAATATCATGTTCCTCTTTAACGATCTTCGGAATGACCCATCCTGCTTGACTGGCTCCCCATAGGCCGATTTTTTGCGTATCAATCATCGGCAAGGTTCTCGCCCAGTCTATTGCATATCGGATCTCCTGTGCGCGGTCCTCCATGCTTTGATCCAGCCAATTGCCAGGGGCACTATTAATACCGGGCTTATTCAATGACAGGGAGGCATAACCCTTGGAGGCGAACTTTTCCCACAGTGGTTTGTATCCATCATCATATGTGTCATTAATAGGACCATCCCCATGAACAAAAACAACTAATCCAACCTTTTCCGAGTAGTTCTTAGGCAAAGCTAATGTACCTGTTAACAGCCCTTTAGGTGTCGTGATTTGTATTTTTTCTTCTGTCATCTTGTAGGAATTTTGATATAGAACAATGAGTATCAAGGCAACAGCTAGCCCTGCCACAATACCAAGTGTAAGCTTAAATGTTTTTTTCAATGGTGTTCTCTCCTCGAATGTAGGTTCTCTTTCCAACTCATCAGATGCCATACAGGCTCCTTGAACCAAAAATGCCGTAACCCATTATACTTAGATTGTTCTACTTCAAACGCCAGTTTGTGATACAAACGGATAGCCCCTTGGTTCTTATACGCTACATGAAGCGTCAATGTATGAAAACCAGATTCAACCGTAAATTGCTGTGCGAAAGCTAGAAGACGGCGTCCTATTCCCTGGTTACGATGACTTGAACGAATTGCCAGATGATCAATGTAACACTCATCTGCAGCGGGGGGATACTCCAGCGCATGCATACCTGTCAAAAATTTAAATATATTAAAGCAACCAAACTGTTTTATGAGCGGAGCCAAAGAAATGGGGTTTGTTTCAGGAAGTGAAGAGGAGGGGGTCTTCCATTTGAGGGAAAGAACACCAACAACTTCTTCGTTCTCTTTGGCTACAAATTGTTTCATAGATGTAGAATAAGGATTTTGAACCCAAACCTTCATTAACAACTGCTGTATAGCTTGATCCTCCAGTGTAACAAGAGATTGAAATTTTGCTTTAAACGATTCAACTAAAAGACTGCAAACAGCTTCATGGTCTTGTTTCTGGTATGCAACAATGTCAAAGGATTTTGCACTCATGTAACGCCCTCCAAGATTTATTCTACTTTAACCTGAATTTCGTATTGCAGCTTATTGTTGTCGAACATCGAAAGATAAGATTTTTCTACTAGGACAATCTTGCTTTGGCAGTTATATTGGTGATGAGCTACATATCGTTCCATTTGTTTGATTTCATAATCAATCTCAGATTCTTCAATGACGGAAAGATGCTTATAAAGATAGTTGCCTTCTTCCAGAATATAGTCAGCCACATCCACCGTTTCATAACAAAGCTTCACCTGTCCGGCATCAGACAAGTAATGCAGGTCATTTTCAAATAATCGAGGTGGGGCAGGGTGGTGTTCAAATAAGTTTCCGGCAGTGAGCTCTTGACCATTCTCCAATGCAAACCATAGCTTTAAATGACGGGGACCTAATCGTTTGACCTGATATTCATCATTTCGCTGAGTCAGGCTATCATGTTCTTCTAGCACTTTGTGAATAAACTGTTCATGCATCTTCAAGTTAGCTATTTCAGCTTGTACCTTCTGCAACGAATGCTCTAAAAGCTGGTTATAGTCATCGGCAGCATAGAAAGTCATACATTCTTGAATCTGACCGACAGGGACATTTAATTTGCGTAACAATAAAATATGCGAAAGCTGATAAATCTCATGAATCCCGTACATCCGATATTGATTTTCTTCTGTATGTGATGGATACAGGATTCCCTTTTCTTCAAAATATCGCAGTTGATGTACAGATACATTCATGAGCTGAGCAAGCTGACTGATCGTAATGTGTTCTTTCAATGACAGGACTCCTTACTGATAGTTGAATAACTCCACTATAAACCTTAGGTCAGACCTAGGGTCAATAGAAAATATCAAATCAAATCTTGGATAGGCATAGGTGTCGAGCATTTGATGCCCACACCAAGGGGGAGACTGGAGAGTTTACCTGTCGGTGATAACCCGTTATAATCATAAGATTAGTGAGCATAAACAAGATGCTCCGGATGAAGGTTAGAATGGGGAAATCATGTTGAAAACTTTTAAAAAGGTATACATTGAGATAACGAGCATTTGCAATCTCGCATGCAGTTTTTGTCCTCAAACACAGCGTGTCAAAAAATTTATTGATCCGGAAGTCTTTCGAAATGTGCTTGATCAGGTCAAACCACACACGGATTACATCTATTTGCATGTAAAAGGAGAGCCGTTGCTCCATCCGAAAATTGATCTTTTGCTGGAAAGTGCTCATGAGAAAGGATTGAAGGTCAATATTACCACCAATGGTACCTTGCTGCCGAAGACCGGACATAAGCTGCTTGGGCAACCAGCGCTGCGTCAGATGAACTTCTCTCTTCACAGCTTTGACGGGCACGAAGGCTCCGTGGATCGAGAAGGATATTTGGGTAATATTTTCACGTTTGTAAGAGAAGCAGTAAAACACAATGTCATTATTTCGTTCCGTCTCTGGAACCTGACTCAGGATAATCTGACTAATGTGCAGCGTCAGCGCAACCGGGAAACGCTTGAACGACTGGAGCAAGAGTTTGGACTGGACTATCGGATTGAGGAAAAGGTGATACCAGGCAGTGGGGTCAAAATCGCACCAAACGTTTATTTGAATCAAGACCATGAATTTGAATGGCCGAGCCTCAGTGCCCCGGAAGATGACGGAAAAGGCTTTTGCCATGCACTCCGTAGCCAGGCGGCGGTATTGGTGGATGGAACGGTGGTCCCTTGCTGTCTGGATGGAGAAGGTGTCATTAATTTAGGTAACGTGCACGAACAATCTTTTTCCGACATTATGGAAGGGGAGCGTGCCAACCGTCTGTACTTCGGTTTCTCCAAGAGAGAAGCGGTAGAAGAGTTATGCCGAAAATGCGGGTACCGCAAACGATTTGGAACATAATCATACAGGTGAGCTCTAATCAACAGTAGAATGAATTGCAAGAAAGATAGCCCTTTTGCAGGGCTTTTTTACATATATTTCGATATATACATACATAATCAATGGTTTTGAACTGTTCAGAGGAAGTTAGATACAATCGATTGCTTGTGAGAATGATTATCAATTATAATGAATTTAATTCTGATAGCGCGGAATAAGAACTGAAGGAACGGTTTGGATGGAGGCTGAACAAAAGCAATGAAGTTGAATGATCACATTTTGCTGTGGAATCATGTTTTTATACAGGTGATGGATGTTCGTCATAAGAAGATAGAAAAAGGGGAGGAGCTACGAACCTATCGACTTCCTGTTAGTGCGTTCTTGTATGCTGTGCGTGGAAGCGCATGGGTACGGTTGGATAACAGTATTCACAGGGTAGAGCGTTTCCATGTACTGCATGCTTGAAAAGGAAAATCCTTTTCAGAATCAGTATGCTTTTGCACCTCATTACCCGCTGCCCCTGTACGATAAGTGAAGCTGTTGGAGCAAGAATGGCGTGAAGCTTCTGGACTTGGCAAACTGCATGTTAAAGCCTTATTTCATCAATTTGTATATGAGTTGTTGCAGCAGTTGTATGGGCAGGACATCGAACCTCTTAAGCCCGACCTTGTATCGCAGGCTGTAGCCTATATGCGTGAGCATTTTAGTCGGCCTATGACACTTGAGTCCATTGCGGAGGAGCTACAATGCTGTACTGGACATTTATCAAGGTTGTTCAAAAGTAAAATGCATACCAGTCCGATTCATTACTTGGGCCAAGTAAGAGCAGATCGAGCAGCAGAACTGCTAATGCAGACGGACGCCACTTTTATTCATGCACGGAAGAGTCAAAATAACGGCCATGATGATTATGTTGTGTTTATCATTGATGCTGGGAGCTTGCTCGGCTTCGACGAATACAAATGGAAGCTCGCAAACGAAGGCTAATCATACAGCGACATCATCCAACAGCGATGGACAAGCGGCAGTGCAAGCACAGACAAGAACGGTTAAGACATTAAAAGGCGATGTGGAAGTACCTGCAAACCCGAAACGAGTGGCATCGGATCAGTATATGGGTCATCTTTTAAAACTGGGGATTATTCCGGTGGGGGTCAGAAGCTATATGCTGAATGAGGTTTGGATTGATCAATCGGGATATCCCAAAGAGAAGTTGGCCGGAATCAAGGATCTCGGTGATTTTCCTATGGATTTAGAGGAACTGACCGTTCTGCAACCGGATTTAATTATCGGTTCAATCGAAAAGAACATCGACAGCTACCAAAAGGTAGGAACGACTGTGTTCTTGCCGTATTGGGAGGGCGAATCTACAGCGGGGCCACTGGATAAATTCCGCAGAATCAGTGAAATCTTTGGCAAGCAGAAAGAAGCCGAGCAGTGGATTACTGAATATGAGAAGAAAGCTGCAGAGGCCAGAACGAAAATTCAAGGTATCGTTAAAGACGGAGAGACGGTTTCAATTGTACAAGTCGCCAATAAATCGATATATGTTTTGGCAGCGAAAGGCGGCAATTACGGAAGTCCGACCATTTATCAGATGCTAAAGCTGCCACCTACCAAAAAGGCATTGAACATGAAAGAAGGTTTTGAAAATATTTCGCTTGAGGTTTTACCCGAGTATATGGGAGATCACATCTTTGTATACGGTTCAGAAGATGAAGGGGCTAACCAGATTCTGCATAGTGAGCTATGGAAAGGCCTTCCGGCTGTAAAAAAAGGACAGGTTTATATGTACGGTTCATTCAGCGATAAAGAGGATGAGTTTGTGATGGAAGATCCTTATTCATTGGAACTTCAATTGGATACGATAGTTAATCTCTTATTAGCCCACAAAAAATAAAAGGATGTACAGTAACATCTCCTATCTAAACAAGGGGAATCTTTTAGAATTTCAAGCTGTGATAGTCATATAGACAAAATCCGCTTAACACAAAGATTCCTAAGTGTTTGGCGGATTTTATTATGTCTATATTTCTTCTTCTCTGTATGTTTTGGTGTATCTTTGAAATTCAGATTTTTGATTATCGTAATAATCAGCTCTCGTCCAAAAAATAATTTGAGAGAATGAGTCGGAATGTTCCAAATAAGTGATTAAATATACAATTTTTACTTTATCACTCTCTACCCATACTTCGTATTGCAAGCCTTGATTCCCGTTTATATTGACCTTTACTGGTCCCGTCGAAATAATCCCTTTTCCAGACCTTTTGAGTACTAATTGAGCTGAAAACTCAGCGTAATCTTTTAATGTGATCATTGAGGATTTCTCATACGGCAGTTCGGATTTCCAATCCTTGATGATCGTCATGTATGCATCGTTTTTTTCATACCAGGCTTGAATTAGCGCATCTGGATTAAGAATTAAACCAGTCTTCCATATATAAGGGAGACGAATTTGTTGCTTGGCATCTTCACTTTTAAATGTTTTCAAAATAGTTGTTGAGCGAAGGTCTGGCTTAACTTGTGAGTCGCTTAAGACTTTCAAGGAGCTGGCTATAGTTGCAAATTCGTGATGTTGTTCTACTGCAGAGCCTCCCCTTGAATAGATTAATACTTGAAGATAGTGCTGCTTACTCTCTAACATGGCACTGAAGTAATAGACCTGTTGGCCATTGTATTTCCCGCTATAATCGGCTGTTCTGGCGGTTGTGGAATCAATCTGGATTGGGGTAGTATCCACAACCTTAAAGTTTTCTAGGCCCAATGCGGAGATTTCTTCACGTTGCTGTACGAATTCGTCGAGCGTCATATTATTTGCAAAAGCTGACTTGGGGACACGGAAAACCAGACCTACGTTCTTTTTTTCTTTGTCACAAACACTAAGCACCGAATCCAGTTGTCCCTGTTTAAATTTACGCCAGCCAGCGGGAATGGTAAGAGCCACAAGATCCTTATCCGAGGTAACGGTATGAGCCAGCGACTCTGTGACGGGTAAAACAGGCTGACTTTCTTTGTCTACAACTGTTGTACTATGAGTCGCATTGTCTACATCAGAATTTGTTTGGACTGTAGTTGCAGCATTATTTGAGGTGCAGCTGGTAAGCATGAGCACTGCGATCAGTGCAATAACATAAAATCGGAAATGCGCAAAATTGAATTGCATGGAAATAACTCCCTCTGTTTCATATTTACAAAGGAAATTTTACCCTTTTATAAAATTATAAAAAAGAGGCGTTTGTCCTGTTTTACGTAGCTTAGTCACTTATGGTAGTCGTTACTGTGACATTGTTGACAGAGGTTGAGGAAGCACTAGAGTTGAAATTAATAACCTCAATGACTACTGTTGCACCAACAATCAGGCCTGTATTTATAATTAGGTTTGTAGCAGAAAGCGTTGTTAAGCCGCCTCGCTGCAACGTCCCATTTACAAATACATTGTAGTATCCACTACTGGTCGGAACCACAAGACTGTTTGCCGCGACTGAAGTACCACTATCATTCGTGAAATTTTGTGCTGGGATAGTGGTCACTCCACCTAATATATTACCAAGCACGACAATAGCTGTGTAACGATTAACCACTGGAGTGACATTGATACTTGTTGTGATAGCAATGTTTCCAGATACAATACTGTCTGCTTCCAGATAGATTCGAATAATAGACATAGGAATTCCTCCATTCCTAATATTCCAGATAAATATTATAGTTTATGTGAATATTTTAGATATGGATTGGATGGGATGGGATGGAGCCCGGGAGCCCCTTTTCGTTGCACAGGGTATACGGAATCATAATACAATGATAGCTTCTATAAGGTATTTTGATCTCTATTACTCACTTGTTTGCGCTAGAGTGAATAATGAATTTTGGGGAGTCTGTTGGATTTATATAAAGGAGAGGTTGGCATAGAATAGATATACATGATTAATAGTAGATACATAAAGAGTGAGGGAATAACGATGATTAAATTAAAAGATGTAGGCAATTTCGAGGTTCTTCCTGAGATAGCGATGCATATCGTTCAAGGCAATATATCCGCTTTACGCCAAGCGCTGACCGAAGGCTGGGATATAGAACAAGGAATCGTACTCAGCAAATATACGACATTAAGTCCATTAGATATTACACTCATCACTGAGCAAATGGAAGTCTTGAAGCTACTGGTCGATGAGGGGGTCCAACTTAATGTGAAGGATAATCCCGCATTCCTGACGGCTGTTCGCTATGGTGCCGAAGAGATTGTCCGTTATGTGGTCGCCCATGGCGCCAAGCTCGACGGTAAAAATCATGTCAAATCCGGTGCTTATGAGCAAGCCTACTACGGTAACAAAAGTAATATGCTGCTTATCCATGAGCTGGGCCTCGATATGAAGCAGCATGCTGGAGCAACACTCCGCAGCGCAGTTAGTAAGCATGACCTAAAAACAGTAGCATTACTATTGGAACATGGCGTAGATATTAATTTCAATGCCCCTAATATGGTATATCCTTATAAAGCCACACCTTTGACAGTGGCGGCACGCAACAACGATTTTGCGATGGTGAAGTATTTGGTTCAGCAAGGCGCTGATGTGACGCTGGCAGAAAAAGATGGAGAACGGGCATATACAATTGCACTAAGTAATAAAAACGTAGAAATGGCTGAGTATTTAAAGTCTCTAGAGCCTCCGGCATTTCATAATCTGGAAAATAAACGACATGCTTTGAAAAGCTACAAGCTTCCGAAGGATTTAATAGCCTTTCTGATGGGGGATCAGCTCCGTGTGAACCTGCCAGAAAATGATCTTGATATTCAATTTGTTGAGTTCTTCTCATTCATAGATACGGTTGAGATGAAGGTAGGTCGGCAAAAGCTGTTGCGTCTGTCTCTAAACGTAGACAATTACTCGGATATCATATTGGTGTGGAATCCGAAGCAAAAGTGTCTGGGTTATCATGACAAGGAGCATCAGGAATATGCGGATGTGTGCAGCTTTGCCGAGTTTCTTGCACAGCCGGAAGATTATCTGGAGAAGATTATTGAGGGTGAATATTTATCATAACAAGGTGAGCCATGAATGCGGTATGCACGCAGTCATGGCTCTTGTTATTTTAAAATACAGCGCTAGTGTACACAGGTGCCTAATGCTCATCAGGAATGGTTACGTATGAGCTGAATGAGATTTAGAGTAGCGGTAGATAGGGGTTCGTTCTTACGGGTACAGATGGCGATTGAATTGAGAAGCTGGATGTCTTCTACGTATACCCGGCACAGCTCGCCACGTTCTACATATTCACGCACGACCAGTGAGGACACAAAGTTGGCGCCATATCCGGCAATAACTGCGGTAATCGTCTCATGCAGCCCTGTGAAGTTTAGGGTGACCTGGGGGGCGGGGGCATTATAGGTTCGACATAAGGAAAATAATCTCTCCCGTGTCGAGCTCCCCTTTTCACGCATAACAAAGGGTTCATGCATCATTTCCAATAAAGAAACCTGCTGATTTGCATATCGATGATCTGGAGCCACCACGAACCACAGCTCATCACGAAATAATTCTTCAGTCTGAATCGTATCGGGGTACTGCTCAGGCAGTCCTCCGTAGATAGCCAAATCCACTTCTATATTTAATAGCTGCTGCAAAGCATCGTTGGAATTTGTAGTGTTAATCGTCATTTCAACATGTTCATATTGTTGTTTGAATTTTGCAATCCAGGCCGGAACGAGAAAATGAGCCGGTAAATAAGTAGCCGCTAGCCGGATATGACCATGGGCTCCATCACGATAATCTTGTGAAAATTGTTCGATTTGCTGTTCGACAGCAAAGAGCCGTCTGGCGAGTACAGCAAGTTTTTCACCAGCATCCGTTAAGGCAATCCCTCTTCCTAGCGGCATGAGCAGTGTGAGAGATATTTCTTTTTCAAATTTTTTAATCTGGGCAGTAATCGCAGGTTGACTAATATTTAAAAGTTCAGAGGCACGTGTCACACTCCCTGTAGAGGCGACCACGTGAAATAAGCGTAATGCATGCAGGTTCAAGACCATACTTCCTTTCCGACAGATTCATATATGTAGATTATGAATAGAGCAAAAACATATATTATTTTTATAATAATAATTCATTTACAATCAAATTGTAAGTTAATCCAAAGGAGAGTGGAGCGAATGAATCAAACGAACACGTGGGATCAAGTAGACCAGTATATCTCGGAGTGTCTCATTCCGCATGATGCTGTCTTGGAACAAGTCTTGGCCGCTAATCAAAAGGCGGGACTACCTCCGCATGATGTATCCCACAATCAGGGAAAGCTATTAAATATCCTTGCTCAAATGCAGGGAGCGCGACGTGTGCTGGAGATCGGTACTTTGGGAGGCTACAGTACAATCTGGTTGGGAAGGGCGTTGCCGGAGGATGGAGAAATAGTTACGCTGGAAGCCAATCCGATCCATGCTAAAATTGCCCGGTATAATATATCGTTGGCTCAGTTGGATGGAATAGTGGAACTTCGGGAGGGAGACGCTTTAGAGCAGTTAGCACAGATGAAAGAGGAGAGAGTTGACCCCTTTGATCTTATTTTTATCGATGCGGATAAACCCAATAATCCATTTTATCTGGATTGGGCACTTCGCTTCTCACATCCTGGCACCGTTATTATCGGTGATAATGTTATCCGTGAAGGAGAAGTGGTTCAAGCTTATAGCACAGACCCTCGTGTGCAGGGAGTAAGAAAGTTTTATGAGATGCTAGCTGAGGAATCAAGGATTACAGCTACAGCTATCCAAACCGTGGGGAGCAAGGGGTATGACGGTTTCGTCATTGGAATCGTTAAGGGCTGAACGCTAAGCGTCTCGATTGGCTAAACACAAAGGGGAGCAGTCCTCGTGTTTAGCCTTTTTCTGAGTAGTAGAGAAGGTGGGGACGAATTGTGCGCATAATGGTAAAATAGTACTGATGGAAGCTTTAGAACGTTTTTGAATGTTTACTGCTGAATTCCTATGTAAGAAGAATGAATTTACATAAAAGTAGATGTATTTTCTTTAAAATGTAAACGCAATCATGATGATTGGAGCAGGAATTCACCATTTTGTAAAAAAATGAATTAGAAATGAATTTTTTTGAATCTTTTTGAAGAAAAGTGATTGTTTTTTGTCAAGTTTGTGGTACGATATGATCAGTTGGGGGAATGATGATGCTGACGGAAGAAAGATACAAGTTAATAATACAGCGCTTACAAGAATGTGGTGTTGTAAAGTTGCAAGAATTGGCTGATCTGTTGGGAGCTTCTGAGTCAACGATTCGGCGTGATTTGATAGATCTTGAGAGCCGTCAGTTGCTCAAGCGGATTCATGGCGGGGCAACCTTGCTGAATCAGAAAAGTCAGGAACCTGGCATGGAAGAAAAAACATTCAAAAACGTTCAAGAAAAAAATGCGGTGGCCCGTATAGCAGCCAAAGAAATTTTGGATGGCGAATGTATTTATCTGGATGCGGGAACAACAACGATGGCGATGATTCCTTACATTGAAGCTAAAGACGTGACGGTCGTGACGAATGGACTATCCCACGTAGAAGCACTGGTAAGCAAAAGAATCAGAAGCTATCTACTGGGAGGGATGATGAAAATTCATACCAAAGCCGTAATCGGGAGTATTGCCCTACAAAATTTGGACAATTTTCGATTCGACAAGTGCTTTTTGGGAACGAACGGGGTGGATATGGAAATGGGGTATACAACTCCTGATCCCGAAGAGGCGCTGATCAAGCGACGTGCTCACCAGCTGTCTGGCAAAACGTATGTGTTAGCCGATTCCAGCAAAATTGGAGAAGTAACCTTCGCCAAACTGTTCGAGCTTAAGGAAGCTATACTTATTACTGAATCGATGCCAGAACGGTCACGCCGATCCATCGCTCAGAAAACTAAGATAATCGAGGGATAACAATGATATATACAGTAACGCTGAACCCTTCCATTGATTATATCGTGGAAGTTGATGATTTGAAGCTTGGTGATTTGAACCGGATGAAACGTGATTTAAAACTGCCAGGTGGTAAGGGGATTAATGTATCACGTGTACTGAACCAGTTGGGAGCAGATAGCACGGCGATTGGTTTTCTCGGAGGGTTCACAGGCAGGTTTATCGACGATACATTGCGGGAAGAATCCATTAAAACTGATTTTGTAATGATCGAAGATGACACACGGATTAACATTAAGCTCAAGCATGGCGATGAAACGGAAATTAATGGTTTGGGACCTGCGATTCGTGAGCAAGAGGCCGATGCGTTGGTGCAAAAGCTGGCGGGACTCCAGAAAAATGACATTGTCGTCTTGTCGGGAAGTATTCCGCCGTCACTTGGAGGAGATTTCTACGATCGGCTGATTAGCGTATGTCAGCAAACTGGCGCTGAATTCGTCATCGACACCACAGGTGAGGCGTTGATGAAGGCACTGGTTCATAAACCGCTGCTCATCAAGCCGAATCACCACGAGTTGGCTGAGTTGTTTGGCGTAACGATTCATTCAAAGGAGGAGATCGTCACTTACGGTCGTAAGCTGCTGGAAGCAGGTGCAAAAAATGTACTGATCTCCATGGCAGGAGAAGGGGCTTTGTTCATTACGGCAGATGAAGTGTATCACGCAAATGTACCAGCAGGTACGGTGAAAAATTCTGTAGGCGCAGGTGATTCAATGATTGCTGGATTCGTGGGTACGCTGGCTCTTCATGGCGATCCGATCGAAGCATTCCGTGCAGGAGTGGCATCCGGAAGCGCAACTGCGTTTTCCGATGATCTGGCTACTAAAGAGAAGATTGAACAATTACGGCCGCAAGTCACGATTTCAAAACGGTAATTCGGCTGCATCATGAGCTTATTATGCGTGTGCCAACACGCTGATCGAACTTAGGAGAGTGTGAAAAAATGAGAATAACAGACCTGATGATTAAAGAAACGATGATCATGGACCTGCAGGCGACGACAAAAGACGAGGCGATTGAGGAGCTTATCGCTAGTCTCGAAGCAAGTGGACGTATTAATGACCGTGCCTTGTTTAAAGAAATGATTTACAAACGTGAAGCAGAGTCTAGCACTGGAATCGGCGGCGGCATTGCGATGCCGCATGCCAAGACCAAAGCCGTGAATGAAGCGACTGTCGTTTTCGCCAAAAGCAGTAAAGGCGTAGAATTCGAATCGTTGGACGGAGAGCCGGCAAAAGTGTTCTTTATGATTGCCGCTCCAGAGGGAGCAGCAAATACGCATCTTCGCACACTAGCGGCTCTTTCCCGGCTTCTAATTGATACCGATTTCATTGACAAACTGATGAATACGCAAACACCGGATGAAGTATCCGAGCTGTTTGATACCAAGCAGGCGGAAGAAGAAGCAGCCAAGAAAGCAAAAGAAGCAAAGAAAGAGGCTGCCAAAGCACAGAAAACGCCGGATGTTATCGTTGGTAACCCGAATTCAGACGAGTTTGTGGTTGCGGTGACTGCCTGCCCAACAGGTATTGCGCACACGTTTATGGCTGAAGACGCTCTCATTAAGAAAGCGACAGAAATGGGTGTTAACATCCGGGTAGAAACGAATGGCTCGGAAGGTGCGCAAAACGTACTCACAGCGGATGAAATTCGCCGTGCCAAAGGTGTAATCGTTGCTGCTGACAAAAAGGTTGAAATGGCCAGATTTGACGGTAAACCTGTATTGCAAAGACCGGTAAGCGACGGTATCCGTAAATCTGAGGAACTGATCCGCAAAGCGCTGAACGGCGATGCCCCCATTTATCGTAGTGAAGGTAAAAGCAGCGCTGAAGAGTCGAAAGCGGAGAAGAGCAGCGTGGGCAGTAAAATCTATAAGGATTTAATGAACGGTATTTCTCATATGCTGCCATTCGTTGTAGGCGGGGGGATTTTGTTAGCAATTTCCTTCTTGATTGAGCAAGTGGCAGGAGAAGACAATGCATTGTTCCAACTGTTGCAGACAATTGGCGGTGGAACAGGTGCGTTCCACTTCCTGATTCCGATACTGGCCGGATTTATCGCGATGAGCATTGGAGACCGCCCGGCACTGATGCCAGGTATGGTTGGGGGTCTGATGGCTGTAAACTCTAATGCAGGCTTCCTTGGCGGTCTGGCAGCTGGTTTCATGGCTGGTTATGTGGTGATCTTCCTGCGTAAAGCTTTGGCAGGTCTGCCGAAAGCACTGGATGGTTTAAAACCAATCTTGTTATACCCTGTATTTGGACTTCTAATTTCAGGCGCGATTATGTTCTACCTGTTCGATCCAATTTTCGGTGGTATTAATACGTGGCTTGTTAATGTTTTGAACAATTTGGGAACAGGTAATGCAGTTATTTTGGGTCTGATCCTGGGCGGAATGATGTCGATCGACATGGGTGGACCTTTTAACAAAGCAGCTTACGCATTTTCGATCGGTGTCTTTACTTCCAGCGGTAACACGAACGGTGCTATGATGGCGGCTGTTATGGCGGGTGGTATGGTACCTCCGCTGGCGATCGCATTAGCTTCGACGTTCTTCAAAAATAAGTTTACTGAGCAAGAGCGCAAGTCTGGCTTGACGAACTATGTACTTGGATTGTCCTTCATTACAGAAGGAGCCATTCCATTCGCAGCTGCCGATCCTCTGCGTGTCCTGACCTCTTGTATTGTAGGTTCAGCGATTGCTGGTGGTCTGACACAGTTCTGGCAAATCAATCTTCCAGCTCCACATGGCGGGATTTTTGTAGCAGCTCTTGCCAATCATGCTTTGCTGTTCTTGCTTGCAGTCGTGATTGGCTCCGTGATTTCCGCGCTCATTCTGGGACTGTGGAAAAAACCGCTCGAAGCGAAATAACGGGTATGTCAAGAGTATAAAAATAAAAAGAGGGCCACATTTTCCTTAGGCCATCAAAATAGTAAAGCCGCTAAACATCAGGTTTCTGAGTGTTTGGCGGCTTTTTCTTTATGGAAAGGTGTCGGCTTTGCCGATGTAGCTTATTAGTAGTTATTGCATTGGAGCTATAGCCTATAAAGCTCCTTAACCAGCTGTATAAATAGCTTTCGGGCCGAAGACATATACTGCTGGTGATGGTTGTTTTGTAGCAGTCCAATAGGAATATTCGGGTCTGTTAACTGGAGGGGGACGGTGGCCAGTTCCTCCGGCAAAGGCATTGACGATAGAACCACTCCAACTGATGGAATCGTTTTTACAAATGTGGCGATCGACGAGATTTGACTGACAGTATAAAAAAACGGCATCGACGGAAAGCGTGAAAGCTCTTTCTCCAGTCGTATATGGTACAAGCAGTTCTTACCTCCGACGATAAGCGGATACTCGTACAGATCTTCGAGCTGAAGCTCACTTTTTACCGCAAAAGGGTGATTACGGGACACAATAAAGGCGATGTGTTCGTGATATACGGGTTCAAAGTGTAAGGAAGGAATCGAGTGAGGTTCCCCGGAGATTGCAAAATCCAGCTTACCGTCCACCAAAGCATTTGCGAGTACATCCGTGTTTCCAACTGTAAAATGGCACGTAATATTCGGTTTATGCTCTCTAAACTGCTGCGGAACTAAGGGCAGTACGGTAGCCGCCACCGTTTCAATCACACCGATATGGAGCGTGCCAATCTCCTCTTTTTTCAGAGACTTCGCCTGGTCCATTACAAAATTCCAATGCTGAATAAGCCCGTTTATCTCCTCGGCATATAGTTTGCCTGGGGACGTTAACTCTGCATCCCAACCCCTTTTAAAAAGCTGAAATCCCAGCTCTTTCTCTAGCCTCTGGATTTGGTTCGTGACTGTAGACTGAGCGTAGTTTAATTTGGCAGCAGCTTTTGAAAACGTTCCTTCTTCGATTATGGTACGAAATGTAGTTAATTCTTTCAGATCCACGCATGTTCATCTCCATCGGTAAAATTGAATATATTTATGATTGTTTTCAATTATACAGATGAAAATAAGAGGAGTACAATCATCTTATCCCAGCGAATAGGAGAGATGAACATGCCATTTGTACGAATTGGCTACATGGAGCAGCAATACACAGAGCAAGAGTTGCCTTGGATTAGTCGCTGTATCATGAATGCTTTGATCGAACATTTTCAGGTTCCAGAAAAAGATTACTTTCAGGTTTTTCATGCTCATAAGCAAAGCGAGTTTTATTATAGTCCCGATTATTTGAATGTATCCAGAACAGACAAGCTGCTGTACATCCAAATTACATTGGGATCGGGTAGAACTACGGAACAAAAAAAGAGTTTCTACCAAAAGTTAGCGGAACTCTTATCTATTGAATGTAAGGTTAGACCGGAGGATGTATTTGTGACACTGGTAGAGACTGAATTAGAGGATTGGTCCTTTGGCAACGGACTTGCCCAGATGATTGTATGAAGCATAAATTGATCAGATCGAGTGTTCGGGAAACCATCGGTGATTTTGCTCCCGCTTTTGTAGGTTATACGGAGGATGTTCTTTTTGGAGATGTATGGAGAAGAAGTGAGCTATCTCTCAGAGAACGGAGTCTCATTACAGTTGCCGCTCTGGTAGCGTGTGAGCATGTAAATCAACTTCCTTATCATCTGAAACTGGCCAAGGAGAACGGAATTTCGGAGGAAGAACTGGTTGAGGTCATTACACAGCTTGCCTTTTATGTAGGATGGCCCCGGGCAGCCTCAGCTATGCAGGTTGCCAAAGAGGTGTTTTGCAAAGAGAAAGAGAGTTAAGCATGAACCTAAAAACTGCTAAGCGCAAGGGATTCCGAGTGTTTAGCAGTTTTTTGGCATGATTGTGTTGTTATTCTGCATTGTTACTGATAAGCAGGCGATACCCAGATAATTCAACTGGAAATTACAGACGGTGTAGAAGTATTCGGCTTCTGTCCGTGGTCTGCGATTGACCTTGTTAGTACTAATCAGGGCTTCAGCAAACGTTACGGGTTTATCTATGTGGATCGTGAGGAGTTTGATCTCAAGGATCTGCGTCGTATTCGTAAACAAAGCTTCTATTGTTATCAAAAGCTGATTTCCACAAACGGTGAAATTCGTTAATTAAAGCCGCCGTGAAAAAGCACCTCCTTGAAATGGATATTACCATTTTGAGGGGGTGTTTGTATTTATAGCCTTGGGGAGAGTCTGAATTCATTCAAGCATCCAATTACTCCTTTCCCAGAAGTGTGATCGTGTATTATATAATAGAAGAAACACAAACGGAAAGGACATCATGCATTGACTTTACAACAATTAAAATATGTCATTGAGGTTGCCAATCGCGGTTCCATGAATGAGGCGGCAAAGCGGTTGTTCATTTCCCAGCCCAGTCTGTCGAACGCGATTCGTGATCTGGAGGAAGAAATTCATATCACCATTTTTGAGCGTACCAATAAGGGGATTTCTTTGTCCAAGGAAGGCGTGGAATTCCTCGGTTATGCACGTCAGGTCGTTGAGCAGGCGGAGCTGCTGGAAAGTCGCTATCTGGATGCCAAGCCTTCACCACAGCATTTTGCTGTGTCCACGCAGCATTACGCTTTTGCTGTAAATGCATTCGTAAATCTGGTAAATCAATATGGTCAAGAAGAGTATGAATTGGCTTTGCGAGAGACCAAAACCCATGAAATCATACAGGATGTCAAAAGCCTGCGCAGTGAGATCGGAATCCTGTATCTGAACGAATTTAACGCTAAGGTCATTAACAAGCTGCTAAAAGATGCGAATCTGCAATTTAACAGCCTGTTTACGGCCAAGCCACATATTTTTATCAGTGCCAATAATCCGCTATCCCGACAGTCCATCGTGACCATTGACCAGCTACATCCGTATCCGTATTTGTCCTTTGAGCAAGGGGAGTACAATTCCTTTCACTTTTCCGAGGAGATTCTCAGTACGTTATCGCATCCCAAAAGCATTCGTGTCCATGACCGGGCGACCCTTTTTAATTTGCTCATTGGCTTGAACGGCTATACCATTTCTACCGGGGTGATCAGTGCGGATCTGAACGGTAACGACATTATTTCCGTTCCTCTGGAATGTGATGAGTCTATTAATGTGGGATGGATTTGCCATAAAAACGCTGCGCTCTCCAAGCTGGCCACCGTCTATGTAGAAGCGCTGCATGAGGCGATAGGGGAATAAAAGGTTGGGTATAGCCTTAGGCTATAACTAGCTATAGTTTATTGGAGTTACCTTATAACTGAAAATGTATGTTATCTTTCTTACAAGAACTTCACTACAGAAGCGAAAAAGGAGATAACCCTAATGAGCAGCATCCTTGATAATGCATCCCAACGTAAAGTGACCCCTTTTAGACACGATATGGTCGGCAGCTTTCTGCGCCCGCAAGCGATTAAAGACGCCAGAATTCAATTTCAAAACAATGAAATCTCTGCGGATGAGCTGAGAAAGATTGAAGATAACGAAATTATCAAGCTAGTGGAAAAGCAAAAATCCGTAGGACTTCAAGCCGTGACAGACGGTGAATTCAGACGCTCCTGGTGGCATCTTGATTTTATGTGGGGTCTGGATGGTGTGGAAAAGGTACAGCTTTCGAACGGCTACCAATTCCAAGGTGTGGAAACAAGAGCGGAAACCGCACGCTTGTCCGGTAAAATCGGACATTCCCGTCATCCTTTCATTGAAGATTTCAAATTCCTGAAGCAAGTAGCAGGTGAGGATGCGATCGCACGCCAAACGATCCCGGCACCTGCACAGTTCCTGGCCGAGCTGTTGCGCGGAGAGAATAAAGAAACAACCGATACGTATTACAGCAATCTGGATGAACTGGTGACGGATATCGCCAAAGCCTACAAATCCGTGATTCAAGCGTTGTACAATGAGGGCTGCCGCAGCTTACAACTGGATGATTGCACATGGGGTATGCTCTGTGATAAAAACTATTGGGAAGCTAGACAGCATGCGGGTGAGAATGTGGAAGATACCAAAAAGCTGTTTGCCCGCGTGAATCAGGAAACGGTGAAGGATCTTCCAGCCGATTTGGTCGTTACGACTCACGTATGCCGTGGAAACTACCATTCCACCTGGGCATCTTCTGGCGGCTATGAGCCTGTAGCCGAAACCCTGTTCGGCATCGACAACATCGACGGCTACTATCTCGAATTCGACACCGACCGTGCAGGTGATTTCACACCGCTTAAGCATCTGAAAGATCAAAAGCAGGTCGTACTGGGCCTCGTTTCCTCCAAAACGGGTGAACTGGAAGACAAGCAGACGGTCATTAACCGCATTAAGGAAGCGACTCAATTCGTCGACATCAACCACATCTGCCTCAGCCCACAATGCGGCTTCGCTTCGACAGAAGAAGGCAATATTCTGACAGAAGAGCAGCAGTGGAAAAAGCTTGCTTTCATTAAAGAGATTGCAGACGAGATTTGGAAGTAAGGGTTTAGTTTAGGGGATAAATAGGTTTTATTAACTTAAAGGTTTCTGCTATATAAAAGACTAGGTGAAGGTGTCATTCATCATTAGCCTTGGACATTATTGAAAAAGAGAGTCTCATGAGTCTGTAAAATAGATTGTGCAAACTCCTAAACCTAGTAAATGGAAGTAATCGAATGGTTACGGTGGGGAGTGAGTACGGCGAACAAGAGATTGCTGTTCCTCGGGATCAATTGGATGGATTTGAGACTGTCGTTGTTCAGAAGCATCGGCCCAACGTAACGGGCATTGAAGACCAAATCATGGCCCTGTACGTCAAAGTAGTCAGCATCCGTGAATTCAGGATCACTTTCAGCATCTGTACGGCGTCGAGGTGTCCCCGACGCCCATTTCCAGTGTCACGAACAAGATCATTCCGCTCATCAAGGAAAGGCAGAAGCGGCCACTTCAAGGCGTGTACGCCATCGTCTACATGGACCTACCGACTTCAAGGTGAAGCAAGATGGGGCCATTGCGGACAAAGCGGCCTACATGGTCATCGGCATGGATTTGGATGGTAATAAGGATATATTGGGCATGTGGATGGACGAAAACGAATCCTCCAAGTTCTGAATCAGCGTGCTGAATGACTTGAGAAATTGCCGGGTTCAGGACATTCTCTTCATCTGTGTGGATAATCTGAGTGAGTTCTCTAGGGCCACTGCCGCCTGCTATCCCGAGACTGAAATTCAAAAGTGCATCATTCACTAAATTCGCAATTCCACCCGGTACGTGACTTACAAAGATCTCAAGAAAGTCACCGCCGATCTGAAGCCGATTTACAAGGCAACTACCGAGGAAGGCGCACAGTTGGAGCTGGAATGTTTCGAGGAAATCTAGAGTGTAAATACCCGATCATTGTACGTTCCTGGCAGAACGACGGGGAAGAACTTTCGCCCTTTTTTAGTTATCCACCGGAGATCCGTAAACTGATTTACACTACAAACATGATCGAAAGCTACCCTGGCAGTTGCGTAAAGTGACGAGAGGCAAGAGTATCTTTCCCACCGATAAAGCTCTGCTTAAAATGCTCTGCCTGGCGACGATGGATGTCACCCGCAAATGGACGGGGCGCATTCAGAATTGGGGCCAGATGTTGCTACAACTTTCCATTTTCTTCCCGGAAACGAGTTGGCGACAACCTACATTAGAAATGCGAAATCCCCCTCCCGGGGGATTCAATCAATAAGAGTTTACATAAAAATTTTGAAAGACTCTGCCTCATCAATCGTAAAAACCAAAATAATGATGGATATTTTGAACTGCGTGATTTTGAAGGCTAGATTTTTGTCCTTTGGCACACTATTTTCGTGTTATAAAATATCTAGAGTCAACTATTTCTTTGCTAATAACTCATCAGCAATAGCAAAGTTTTCCCCCTCTCTCACTAGTCAATTGTCTGTTTTCTTTCATACCGTGCCGGTCAACATCTTCGAAAAAAGAGTATCCTTCTCTATGTAGTAATATATAACAAATTTTTACATAAAATTATTGACAAGCCCTTTTACCTGGGGTTACATTGGCAATCATTTAATTTAAATTCAGTGGAAGAACGAAATAGGTGATCCTCCCTTTAGGTCACTTTTTTTCCCAATCAGCAACTACATCACAATTCTCTTCTTGTCGCAAGTGATGGTTGGAATGTAGTTCAATCCAGACACGCGCATGTTATTGATTATCGGGGCATCATTCATTGCGATCGTCTTTGTTGGATATTTTGTCTCTAGCATAGAGGAAAACAGTAAGAATTGAAGAATTAGAGAATACCTAGGAGGCTACTAGATATAGATCCTACCGAGGACATTCAGTTCATCTCCTGGATTCGCCCGGTTTTTTGCCAAGGTAAGCCATAAGTGGCTTGGAGAAATGAGACGTGGTCTACGCGAGAACATTCGAGGGGCCCTTTCGTGATTGGTATAGACAATGTAGTCCTTGGCACCGTTACTAAAAATTCGCATAATGTTCAACAATTATAATTGATAGTGTGAGGACTTTACTTTTAAATTATTTATTAACTAATAAACGGGAGACTAATCGGGAAAAACTATTTTTTGTGGTTTGCGGTTAATTTACGGTGATTTTCCCGAAAATTAATGGTAAAATATAAATATATTAATATATGAATGATTATTATCCGCTTAATGGAAACTTTTTATGCGCTGAAAATGAAGTCAATCTAGTACCTAATACTAAGATTGGGAGGAATGAATATGGAAATCTCATCTTACAACGAGTACTTGAAACTGGATGGGGTAGATGATGGAAAGTATTTAATATATAACAGTTTAACTAACGGTTTGGGAGAAATAAAAAAGGATTTGTATGATGCTCTTGTTAATAAGGATTTTTCTCACCTTATACATTGTGAAGAGTTGGAACATTTAATTCAGGGACAATTTATATACATGCATCCCATTGATGAGTTGGAGACAATGGAGAAACTGTTTACTGCAACAAGGTATCAGAAACACACATTACACCTCACTATTTTGCCTACCTTTAATTGTAACTTTAGATGCTCTTATTGTTTCGAGAACCTAACGGAAAAATCGGGTAATCGTTCATTTACAACTCAAGTACAGCAAGATATTTTGAATTATGTACAAACCTCCATGGAGGCTTCAGATTTGAAGCATGTAGTTGTAAATTGGACGGGGGGAGAGCCGCTTCTTGAGTTTAAGAAGGTCACCCTTCTTATGGAGAAAATGAATGCAATGGCTGCGGAAAAACACATCGAAGTGTCACACGATATGGTAAGTAATGGATATTTACTTACTAGGAGGCGTGCTGCTGTTTTGAGGGATTTGGGCTTGAAAAATATTCAGATTACAATAGATGGTAACAAATCAAATCATGATAAAAGAAGAGTTCTGGAGAACCGACAGGGGACATTTGATCAAATTATAGAAAATATTAGAGAAACATGTGATCTAATTCACATAAGTATACGTTCAAATGTGGATCTCCATAATGTAGATTCATTAGAGGAATATATGGATTATATAATGCAACAAGACTTCAAGGAAAAGGTTAGCATCTATTTCTCTGCTACCACCGACTACGTTGCGGGAGGCTGTTCAAGTAGCGGTAGCTGCTTTGCGAATCAGGAGTTTTCGGGAATCATCCTGAGCTTGTACGAGAAAGCGTTAAGAAAAGGGCTAAACATTTCCTATTACCCTCAGTATGCTCCTGTTATCTGTGCTGCTATTGCAGCCAATTCAATCGTTGTGCAGCCAGATGGATGGATTCAAAAATGTTGGAATACCGTAGGAAACCCCAAGTATACCATAGGTCATATTAGTAATTTAATAAATTCAGATCAACGTGCAGAGAAGTGGCTTGATTATTCACCCTATAAAGTTGAAAAATGTCGAAGTTGTTCTGTTCTACCTTTGTGTGGTGGAGGATGTGCGCAACAAGCATTTGAAAGTAATGACAAGCAGCCTGTTTGCTGTGAATACAAATATAATTTAAACGAAATGTTAAGATTTAATTATTATCGACTTGAATTGTAAGCCTCACCTTTGTCCGTATCTAATCTGTTGTGACTTGAAAGGAGGTGAGGAAAATGCGTTGGATTATTGAGCCTAAAGCACTTCAAAGCTCAGTTGTACCAGCTGGTTTTTGCTGGGTAGATAATAAACATGGCTGTATTATGTATAAATCTTAACCTTAAACATCTATGGCCGCCTGTCTTATGTTAACAGGCGGTTATTTCTCTACTCGAAAAATCGAATAAGTATGTATACAATGCATAGGGGGTTAGATGAATGTATAGCATATTACTTATGGATGATCATCTTGAATCAGGTGAGGTTACTAAGTCATTTATTGGACAAGAAGGATATTTTTGTGTCACACGTGTCGCCTCTACAATCGAAGCTGCAGAGGAAATGGTGAAATATAGTTTTAATCTCTGTATTTATTATCTGAATAAGATTATCTTGGAAGAATTAGAGCATATACGTGGGATTCAGGCTACACCTATACTATTTGTCGGTCAGGTTCATACGTATACAATGATAGATAAGTTATTACACATGGGAGTTATAGCATTTATTGATAAAGAATTTTCCTCAGAACAATTGATTCGAGCTGTTCGAAGTGCATTGGATGGAATCGCCGTTTTACCCGTATCTCTGTTACAACAGCTGCATCACCATGAAGGAATGATGGATTATGTACCGCTTAACAACAAGGAGCGTTCTATTTTAGAGTGGATTGCTGAGGGAAAAAGTAACAAGGAACTCGCTACTATTTTCTGTGTCAGCCAACGGACAATTGAATATTATTTAACTAATATTTTTAATAAATTTAAAGTTAGTTCCAGATTAGAGGCTGTAATTGCCGCAAAACGTAGAGGGATTATTAATGTGTAAGGCTACAATTCTTCAGCAAAATAGTAATATAAATATATCATAGCGTGGCGACTAGTGAAATAAATGAATACTATGTTTATTATGACGGGGGCTAAGTGATGATTGTATTTTTACTAAAGTATAGATACAAGTTAATGTTGCTCATCACATTTATTATTCTGTCGAGTCTAATGAATATGTATATGGCCTTTATCTTCAAAGACCTGGTAGACGTTGTTACCGTAGGGAGCGAGCAAGAGTTTGTCGGGACAGCTATTTTGGCCTTATCTTTTATTGTGATAGGTGCAATTCTTAGGCTATTAACTAATTTGTTCCATGCTTCTTATATTCAGAAGACGATGTTATATTTGAAAGAAGTTGTTTTCGGACATATTATGAATAAAAGCCTGACTCAGTTTTCTGCTTATAACAGTGCTAAATATATATCTATTTTTAGTAATGATATCAAGATGATTGAAGATGACTATTTTAAAAACATATTCTCGTTAATTGGAATGTGTATCTCGTTTTCAGCATCCTTAGTTGGCATGTTTCTGCTCAGTCCTACTATTGTAATTTGTCTTCTTTTGTTAACGCTCTTATCCATGTTTATCCCTCGTATGTTTGAGAAAAAACTGGTAAATCGAAAGAGAAAAGTGGCCGATGCTGTAGAGAAATTCATAATTAATACGAACGATATGTATTCAGGATTCGCAGTAATTAAGAGTTTTGGCATTGAGAAGTATGTCAAGGGGCAATATGATCATCTTAATAGGGAAGTAGAAAAAAATAAATATGCATTTTTGAGATTGAGTGCATGGGTTACCTCTATAAGTGAAGTTTTCGGCGGCTTTATGTTTATTTCAGTGTTTATCATCGGTAGTTTTCTCACATTACGGCAGCTTATTACCTTAGGGACCATGATTGCTTGTGTACAATTGACCAATAGTATCGTCAATCCAATACAAATGAGCATTCAATATATAACTCAGATTAAATCATTACGTGATATATCGGCAAAGATTACAGACTTTTTACATACAGAGCATCAGGATGTAGCGTACATTCACAAACCGACGATTAAGAATAAGATTTCACTAAAAGAAGTATCTTTTGGTTATAAAGAAAACAGTTTTAATGTTCACAGGTTGAATATGGAATTGCAACAGGGAAAAAAATACGCCTTGGTAGGGCCGAGCGGATCAGGAAAATCAACTGTGTTACGGCTCCTTATGAAACAGTATGAGAACTATGAAGGTACGATTAGTGTGGACGATGTGAATTTAAAGGAGATTGATGTTGAGGAGTGGTGCCGATTGGAGTCTGTACTACATCAGGATGTTTTTTTATTCGATAGCAACATTAGGGATAATATTTTACTATACCAAACGTATTCAAATGATGAGATCGCTGACGTAATCCTAAAATCCGGTTTGATTACATTAATAAATAAGTTGCCAGAAGGTATAGATACCCAGGTTGGAGAGAAAGGAAGTATACTGTCTGGGGGGGAGAAGCAAAGGATAGCGATTGCAAGAACCTTGATACGTCATACTCCCTTATTGCTAATGGATGAACCGACTTCGTCACTAGATTATGAAACGGCAAATGCTATTGAAGAAACTGTACTGGATTTGGAGAACACTACTTGTGTAATGGTTACTCATCGGCTGTCAAAATCAGTGCTAGAACGATATGATATGATCTTTGTATTCGCTGATGGAACAATTGTGGAGCGGGGAACATTTTGTGAATTAATTGAGCTTCAGGGGTATTTTTATCACATGTATGGGATGGCTGAGGAATCAGCTATGATACGAGATAAATGAAGTTTAGTGAATTAATGAACTTTTATTATTTGTTCTAACCTTCTGGCGAAACATGCTGATTTGGGCGCTAACCTGATGCAGCATATCATGGTAAGCATGAGGCGTGCACTGGAATCCTGGTTGCTGTGAATGACCGGTCTGGTCACGTCCTTAAGCTTTTCAAAGGACTTCGCAAAGGTTCGCAGAACCAATTCGCTATCATTAAGAAGGCTGATGTGATAGACTACAATCTCATTGTTTAACAAGTCTTTAATCACCCAGAGATAAAGCCACGTATCCTGTACATGATATTGTGTCACATCCATTACCCATTTTTGGTTCGGTTGCTCCGCCTGAAATGCTCGCTTTAAGAGATTTTCGATCACTCGTTCTTGAAGCAAAACCTTATAATTCATATGCTGTTTGCGGTGAATCTGCGAGCGGATACCCAGCGTCTGCAAGAGCCACAGTGCCTTCTTGTGGTTCATCCAAACTCAGTGATCGTGAAGCAGTAACAATTGGAACTGGCGGTATTCATAAATTCTTTCGTAGCGTCGATATACCGCTTGAATCAGTGCCTTTGCTTGCCATCCCGGTCGGTATCCTTGCGCTTCAAATAGGCGTAATATTCACCTCTAGACACCCCGAACAACAGACAGAGTTGGATCACCAGGTATTCGGTTGCTAACTTTGCGATCATAGCATATTTTTGTTGCTCTCCTCCTGCTTCCAGTTTTCCAAACACTTTTTAGCATTTCATTCTCCCGTTTCAACTGTTGCACATACTGATCTTGATTCTTGTATTCTTCATGTTCCCCCTGTTGGACTAACAAGCCGAATTCGCCTTGCTCACGATACTTCTTATCTATCGCTTGACCTGATTCTGAATCTCCAAATGCTTGGTAATCTGTGGATAGGTCCACTTTTCTTCGAGATGTAGGCTAAATGGCCCTTATTTTACAGTGTCAGCATAAGTCTATAATTTTCTCCTTTTTTTGCGGGCATAAAAAATGCAAGCCTAGAATTTCTCTCGGTTGAACCCGGGGATTTTCCAATGTTCATTATAGAGGACACTTTATAAGCCACAGGTGGGCTAGCTTAGTTTTCTTAATTGAAACATTTCATTCTTCTTTAGTTGATAATCTCCCTTATTACATTCCTCGCCAAACGTACTTTCTCTGGACTCGACTTTTTGAGCATCGTAATAATTTCTATAATATCTTCATCAGACTCCACAATTTTGGGGTCCTCGCTTACATATGAAAACAACTGAACTAAGTTTACGTCTAGTGCTTTTGCAATTTTAGCTACATTTATCAAAGAAACATTCTTTTCTCCACGTTCGATCTGTCCAATGTATGTAAAATGAAATCCACCTTTTTCCCCAAGAGCTTCTTGTGAGAGGCCTTTTTCTTTGCGTAACACTCTTATTCTAGCCCCAACTAGCTTTAGTACTTCTTTGTCCTGCATTTATCTACACCCCTTCTACTAAAAAGTGTAGACAAGATTTTATTGGGTAAACATGAGATTAAGAATCGTATATTTAGCAAGTATTATATCTATAAGTATTATTTTAGAGTATAATAAGACTAATCTTTAAATTCTCTGGAGGAATAGATATGAAAGAAGCTCCTTCTACCTTTATTCCAAGTCCCACTCAACCGTCCCGACCCTCACAACATCTACATAATTCAATAACTGATTTCCACACTCTATCCCATTACCACATGAAACTAGCCCAAATCCTGTACAAGCACAATCAAGTCCAATGCTGCATTATCCTATGTGACTGGGCGTTGACCTCCATGTTGAAAGCACTATATATGAAAGAAAACAACAGCCGTTTCCCTCCCGGATTCCTGTCTATGACTGATCTGCTGCACTTATTACATACCGAAACCAACCCGGGATTGGATGTTGTTGTATTTATAGGCACCACTCAATTTCTTTCATCCCAGTTAGAAACCCCGCTCCTTCAAAAGATGAAGCACAGGGATGTGAGCAGGTTACTGCGAAGAACGGACGACATTCTCTGCCAGTTGTCATCCAGAGTCATTAGCGATCTATCTCAAACGTATCAGTCCATTTTCTGAGTAGTCCTTCCATGGCAAATAAACTTGCCGATTCGCCCTGTCGTTATCCGCTTTTCTTCATACGATAAGAGTAAGCTTTAACGCAAGGAGGGATTCAGACATGGGTGAAGTAGGTTACGGTGGAGCATGGACATCCACAGGAGCGATTTTGGTATTGTTCATTTTGTTGGTAATTATTACTAAGTCTTTTTTGATCTAACAGCAGGTTAGCATCGCTTAAATCCACAAATCGGCCTTCTTTCACGACATCGTGAGGGAGGGCTTTTTATGCAGAATGGGTGTTAGCCCAACATGTTGTCTGGCCCTGCAAGCATTGTTATACTTTACATACAGGGAGATTTTCCCTCAAATATATGGCAATACGGATAGCGTAAGACGTGGAAAAACAGAAATTCGCTGACCAAAATCAGGAGGATCGCATGATGAATACGGCAAGCAGTCCATTTCAATTTACGACAGACACGGCGACTCTTTGCTTATTTGATACGCAAGCTCTTAAGCACCGTTTGGACGATGATCCGGATTGGTGGTCCATCGAAGAGGACGAGCTGGGCGAGTTGAACAAAGGAAATGTAGCTTTTTTGAATCTGGGAGCCGACGGGACCTATGAGGTTTTGATGACAGATCATATCGACAAGCCTACTGTACGGCTGTTTTTGAAGGTTCCCTCAGGCAACCTATTTATTGGAGCAGGGGAGGAAGCCACAAGTGGTGGACTGGAGCCTGAATGCGTATGGGGAGGAACGTTCCTTTCTGTGCAACCGGGATTTTATGAATGCTTGGCGAGCAGAGAAGACAATCGTATTTATCTTTCTTTAAAAAAAGGAAGCGAAGGCAGCAATAGCTTTACAGGTTTGATTCGATTGTAGGTTGTAGGCAACCCGTAACGGCCCATACAAGCCGCCTGAACAGGTGGAGGCCGGACAACCTAAACTGGGGAAATAGAAAAAAGGCTATCCCCACGACTTACACATCCGTGAAGACAGCCCTTTATCTGTCTATTGATACTTTACAATAATGGCATTGCTGATTTGGCGGCCGGGTGTGGTGAGGTAGGAGCCGTTGTAATACAGCCCGCTGGAAGCACCGCCGTCCAGATTCATGGCCTGATAAGCGCCAGCCTGCTTCATCATTTGGGCGAGCTGCGGTATAGTCGCTCCACTTGTGGTCAGGAGGATCAGCTTATGATCCCGACTCATCCCGAGTGCGCTGCGGGCGCCGCCGCCTGTTAATATTTTAGGGTCCTTGAAGCCTTCGGCTTTGACATTTAGGGAAACCTGACCGTTCGTGACCAGACGAGGCCCGGCTTGAAGGGCACCTTCGACGCTACCTTGGCTTAAGCGTTGTTCAAAGGCAGAACCCGACACCAGCTCAGCTAAATGATTAGTATCGTAGGTGAAGACCGTTCGTTGGTCGCCAGAGCTTTTTTTCAACATCTTTCCGTGACTGACCAGATAGCCGTAAGGCGTTTTGTAAGAGCTTTTGGTATAGGCATCAAAGAATGTACCATTGATGGCTACAACCGCTTGGTTACGTTTGGCGAGACTACTTAAGTCTTCCACTTTACCAATGGAATCGCCTGCCAGTGCCACGTCCAGGCTTACCTTGGGATGGAGCATAGAGATGGTGACCACCTTAGCGGAAAATGTACGAGACCCGACCTTGAAGCTTTTATGAGCTGTCGTAATGGGTGTAGTGTTTCCGGGTAGCTTGCCAGTATGTACCGGAAGCGTGACGGACGTTGCACCTTGCTTAATGCGTACAGCTGAGGTTTCCTTTTGCCATGAGACTTGCAGGTTTAGATTTTGACTGATGAACTGCAAGGGGACATAGGTCGAACCGTTATCGGTAAAAGGAGCATTTTGCAAATGGACCGTTTGATCATTCACTTTGGCAGTAGATTTCCCGGCAAATAGGGTGATCCGAGTATTGCCTTGCGCAATTTCTATTTTTTTGTCCGCTGCCGTTAAATTGAATGTGATCCCTTCATAGCTGTTCAGAAGACGAAGCGGGATGAAGGAGTGGTTACTCTGGTCCACATAGACCAGCATAGGTGCTGGGGCAGCAGCGTAGATCGGGGATACCAGTAATAGCAAGGACAGGATAACAAGTGCGGTGGTTCTTTTCATGAATAGATCAATCTCCTTATGTAGTCTTGACACTTTACGAGGTGCTTGTAATTATATCGGGTTTTATAAGTTGTAAATGTATGTTATGCGAATTTTGAGTGTTTAGCTGATATAGGAAGCGGGAGGTTGGAGATGAGCAGGTATGAGACAAGACTTGAGGATTACCGTCGCAGAGAGCGCCCGTCTTATCGTGTATTTGAAGGATTGCAGGAATTGGTGCGTAGCGTGGGGCAACTGCATAATAACTGGTTATATGTGAATGTGGATCAATGGGATCAAGACCCTGTTCACACACCGATTTATTATTGGGATGAGCATTGGCTAGAGGAATGTGCAGAGGAGGGTACAGTCGTAACCAACGAACAGGACGAGTATATTCCCAAGTGGGTGCCGGATCGTCAGGTTCAAACCTGGTTTGAGTTGGCGACCTTCGAAAGTATTGTGGAAGTCCTTAAGGCTGCTGGACAGCCAGTGACGCTTCAGATGGTGATTATAGCGGTAAAATACTATGACAAACGAGATGCCTTTCTGGACTATGAAGAGGTGAAGGCAGTGACAGACCTGTGGTCTGTGTTGACAAAGGTGAGAAACCACCTAACAGAATGAACAAAGCCTGTAGAATAAACAGGGCATACATACACTGGATGGGGGAAGCAAATGAGTTGGTTGAATCATGAAATGGCAGCAGGAGCAATCAGAGCCAAACCAGGACGAACGCCCCAAGATGGCCAAAGATATTTTTCGTATGATTCGGGAGGCGAATCAGGCTGGTGAAATGGAGCAGTTACGTCGAGAGATTCCAGCCGCGTCTTGGCCGCTTACACCAGCGTTCGAGGAGGCTTTGCAAGCCGTTAGGCCGATAGCTTTTGTGAATGGAGGCAATGAAGTCATTCTACATGCGGGCAATCCTCGGGAACGCGGGACGATCTATGTGACGGGAAAAGATAGAATCTTGCAAATCCCCGGACTGCATCGAGTAGGCTGTTCGCCGGACGGGACTTATTTTGCGTTGGTGGATGGACAGGGGATTCGGATTGTTCGTCAACCGGACTTAAATCTGCAAGGAGAAGAGACAGCACATTTTCAGTGGAAGGATATACAAGGCCGCTTAAAAGCATCCATTCCTGATCTGGAGTGCTTGGGAGATGAGGAGCATCCTGAAGATATATTAGATGAAGTGATTCCGTTTGGCGATGGACAGCGACTTCTGCTGGTTTGCGGTTACGGCGTTTATTTGCTGGCTGGTGATCAGGTGGATTTGATCCATCCCCAGGCGTCTGAACGAAGAAAACTAGAGTTGGAAGACACGATTGTGGATATGGCCCATGGAGCTGTGTCGAGGGATGGACGTTGGATTGCTTACGGTAGCCAGATGAGTGAGCATATGCTTATGGATCTGTCTGATAAGACGGTGCATACATTGGAGCCAAGTTCTAGTTATCCGCATTATGCTCTATTTTCCAAAGATGATCTGGACGTCTGGTACAATGCCTGTCATTTCTACAACGGTGCTACCATTCAAGTGTCGATTGCTGAGGTGGAGCAGGGTCTTGCTCAGAATAAGGAAGAATGGCCGATGATGAATGAAGAAATGCGAGTATACGCTGCAACAGCGCTGACACAAGGATCTATTTTGGGTGATGCCTACGGTTATCTCCGTCTGATTGACAGGGAGGGCCGTGAACTTTGGCGCTATTTTGTCGGCAGTACGATATCCGGGCTGGCAGTTACACCTGATGAAAGTATGTTGGCGGTTGGAACGTATGGCGGTATGCTTCATTTGATTGATTTGCAGAGCGGCACGAAGGACGAATATAGCATTGGCACCGCGCCAATTCACGAGACAGCGCGTTGGGTGATCTGGCGGAACTATGAGCCCTTGCGCTGGTAATACTAATATTCCGCAAATGGTGATAAAAGCAAGTTCTGATAAGCTGAACTTAAAAAGCGTAGCAGCACATGATTACAATGCTATTTTCAGATAGAGGGCATTTGGCATTAACCCATGATGCAAAATGTGAATAGAGAGGAAAGAGGTGTGAAGACATGGACAAGAAAGCGGATATTCGTACATCCATGAAGGAACTATTTGCTCAGATGGATGAAGCCTTTTTTATGGATGTGGAAGAAAATGTACCGATGGAAATGCGTGATGGAAATGTTGACGAGGAGGGATGGATCAAGTGGAAGCCTCTCCTTTCACAGATTACTGAACAGGAAGTTCGGGAGATGGAGGAAAAATACCATTTTGAGCTGCCGCCCCTGCTGAGGAGTTTTATCATGTCCTACCATTATGTATCTTTACAATTCGATAATGAGTCTATCCCGGGAGTATACTGGAGCGATTGTACGTTTGTTGAGTTCCCACGTCTGCCTGTAGGTCAAGGCTTAAAGGCATTTTATGATTTGCTTGATCAATGGTCACCTCTTCTGTCAGCAGGCTACATTCCTTTTGCAATAGCAGAGGACGACCAGGGTCCCGTTTGTTTAAATGCAGGCAGCAGACATAAGGACGGCGATTATCCTATTGTTTGGTTCTTTCATGAGGACCTACAGCATTTGAATGAGGATGAGCTGCGGATCAGGAGTAATCTGCTTCCCCATGTACAGGGGCTGTTTCCATCTTCTGTCGAAATGTTTAACGTGATGTTTAAGCACATTAGACACTAACGATTTCCTGAAATGTAATTTTAATGTTTAGTCGACCGAGATATTGACATAAAAAATGAGGAATGATATAAAAAAGGTAGGCTAGCACTCGAATGATGGGAGTGCTAACAAAGTTGAATCGTTTGCATAGCTCATATCCGCTGGCCTTACATAGGTTCATATTTGAAAGGAGATATCCGAATGGAGAAAAAACAGTTTCAGGCTGAGTCCAAGCGTCTGCTCGAAATGATGATTAACTCGATTTACACGCAAAAGGAAATTTTCCTAAGAGAGCTGATCTCCAATGCAAGTGATGCGATTGACAAAATTTATTACAAAGCATTGACGGATGATCAACTGGTCTTTGACAAAGAAAATTATTATATCAAAGTAACTGCCGATAAGGATAACAGAACGCTAACCCTGCGTGATACCGGGATTGGTATGACCAAGGAAGAGCTAGAAAATAACCTGGGTGTTATTGCTAAAAGTGGTTCACTGGCATTCAAAAATGAAAATGAATCCAAGGATGGTCATGACATCATCGGTCAATTCGGCGTCGGTTTCTATTCAGCTTTTATGGTAGCCGATGTGGTTACAGTGACTACCAAGGCTTTGGGAAGCGATACTGCATATAAATGGGAATCCACAGGTGCAGACGGGTATACCATTGAGGCAGCTGAGAAGGACGAGGTCGGAACCGAGATAGTTCTGAAAATCAAGGCAAACACCGAAGATGAGTCCTACGATGAATATTTGGACGAGTACCGTTTAAAAGCACTGATTAAAAAATACTCCGACTTTATCCGCTATCCGATTAAAATGGATATTACAGGCAAGCGTCTGAAAGAGGGAAGCGACAACGAGTTCGAGGATTACGAAGAAGAACAGCGTATTAACAGCATGGTTCCTATCTGGAGAAAAAACAAAAGCGAGCTGACCGACGAGGATTATCAAAATTTCTACGCGGAAAAACGCTATGGCTACGACAAGCCGCTCCAGCATATCCACGTCAGTGCGGATGGCGCGGTAGTGTACCAAGCTATTCTGTTTATTCCTGAAAATATTCCGTTTGATTTCTACTCCAAGGAATATGAAAAAGGGCTGGAGTTGTATGCCAACGGTGTGCTGATTATGGAAAAATCTCCTGACCTGCTGCCGGATTATTTTAGCTTTGTCAAAGGGATGGTCGACTCCGAAAGCCTGTCGCTCAACATTTCCAGAGAAATGCTGCAGCATGACCGTCAGCTGAAGCTGATTGCCAAAAATATCGAAAGCAAAATCAAAGGTCAATTGCTGACCTTGCTCAAAAATGACCGGGAGAAATATGATCAATTCTACAAATCATTTGGCAGACAATTGAAATTTGGTATCTACAACGATTACGGCAGACATAAAGAAACTCTCCAGGATCTGCTCATGTTCTACTCTTCTACAGAGAAAAAGCAGGTTACTTTGGACGAATACGTATCGCGTATGCCAGAGGATCAGAAGTATATTTATTATGCTTCCGGGGAGTCCAATGAGCGTATTGAAAAACTGCCGCAAACCGAAATGGTGGCTGACAAAGGCTACGAAATTCTGTATTTCACCGATGATATTGATGAGTTCGCTATTAAAATGCTCTTAAGCTACAAAGAGAAAGAATTCAAATCTGTATCGAGCGGCGATCTGGGCATTGAGCCTGACGAAAACGAGAAAGAAACAGAAGCAGAACAAAACGACAACAAAGGGCTGTTCGAGTATATGAAGGGCTTGCTGGAAGGCAAGGTATCCAGTGTTAAAGCCTCCAAGCGCTTGAAGACACATCCGGTATGTCTGTCCGCAGACGGCGAAGTGACGATTGAGATGGAAAAAATCTTGAACGCCATGCCTAATAACGCCGATGTCAAAGCGAATAAAGTGCTGGAAATCAACGTAAACCATGCGGTGTTTAACTCTTTGAAAGAAGCTTTTGACAAGGATAAGGAGAAGGTAAACCTCTATACGGCATTACTGTATAATCAGGCTTTGCTGATCGAAGGCTTGCCACTGCAAGATCCGGTTGAATTCACGAACGATATTTGCAAAATCATGGTTTAACAAGCTTTATTACTGTATAGAGCCGTTCCCATACTGGGGGCGGCTTTATTTATCATAAACACTTCTTAAATCTCCATAATAGGTCATATAGCGCTTACAGAAGAAGGGATGGGCCCACACAATGCCGATCATACTCAATACAAAGGAGGGCAATTATATGAGTCTGGATAGAGATAGAAAGGAACTCCAAAATTTGGATCGAAGTGAGCTTATAGAGTTAGTGGAAAAAATAATCAGAGGTGAGGGAACAGAAGAGGAAATCGACAGTATGCTGACCATAGTGAAGCAAAATACGCCCCATCCGGGGATCAGTAATTTGATCTACTGGGATGACCGTGACTTGAGTGCAGCAGAGATCGTAGATGAGGCATTACGCTATCAGCCCATTATTTTACCACCCCATGAATCTTCTTCATAGGATGCGGAGGGGTGGTCTTTTGTTTAGAAATAAGATAGTATTAACTCTTTAGGACTATGAGCATTAGATTCAAAAAAACTTCCGTTAAATACGTGCTGACTTCTCTGGAGTGTATGAGGTAATGTTTGTTTTCTGCACACTTTACGGAGTTTTTATGCCTAATTTTGGGATTTGTAAAGTTTTTGTGACATGTTCCTGTGAATTTTGATACAGCAAATTGTCGTTTTTCTTGATTATTTGGTGGGATGTCTTTATAATCATTTTGTTTGCAAGAATGATTAGCGATTAGCGTATGGAATAAGGAGGTTATTTATTTTGGGAAAAGCATTGATTATTGGCGCCGGTGGCGTGGCCAGCGTTGTGGTGCATAAATGTTGCCAAAACCCAGATGTATTTGAAGAAATTTGTATCGCAAGCAGAACTGTTGAGAAATGCGATGCGCTTAAAGAGAAGCTGGGTGGAGGTCGTACGAAGATTCAAACGGCTCAGCTTGATGCTGACAACACCGACATGGTCATTGACTTGATTCGAAGCTTTCAACCGGATGTAGTTATCAATGTGGCTCTCCCTTATCAGGATTTGACGATAATGGATGCTTGCCTTGAGACAGGTGTTCATTACGTTGATACGGCGAACTATGAACCGCCGGATACGCCGAAGTTTGAATACAGCTGGCAATGGGCCTACAAAGAAAGATTCGAAAAAGCAGGAATTACAGCTCTGCTGGGCAGCGGTTTTGATCCAGGCGTAACTGGAGTATTTACGGCTTATGCTCAAAAGCACTACTTTGATGAAATTCATACGATTGATATTGTGGATGCGAATGCAGGGGACCACGGATATCCTTTTGCAACTAACTTTAATCCGGAAATCAATATTCGTGAAATTACGGCGAAGGGCCGTTACTTTGAAAACGGAGAATGGATTGAAACTGAGCCACTTTCTGAGAAAAAGGTATACGACCTTCCTGAAATTGGACCGAAAAATATATATCTTTTGTACCATGAAGAACTGGAATCTCTTGCAGTGAATATTAAAGGCGTGAAAAAAATCCGCTTCTGGATGACGTTCTCGGACAATTATCTGAATCATTTGAATGTACTTCAAAACGTAGGCATGACTTCGATCGAGCCTATTGATTACGAAGGACAACAAATCATTCCACTGCAATTCCTGAAAGCTATTTTGCCAGACCCAGCTTCTCTGGGACCAAGAACAAAAGGCAAAACGAACATTGGTTGCATCATCCAAGGCGTGAAAGATGGAAAACCAAAAACGTATTATGTTTACAATGTTTGTGATCATGAGGAATGTTATGCAGAGGTTGGCTCCCAAGCCATTTCTTACACAACTGGTGTTCCTGCCATGATCGGCGCAATGCTTATCATCAAAGGTATCTGGAAAAAACCAGGCGTTTACAACGTTGAGGAATTTGATCCAGATCCATTTATGGAAGCACTAAATAAACACGGATTGCCATGGCAAGAGAACTTTACGCCAACGTTGCTTGATTGAGGTCTGCGATGAATATTGATATTACAGGACTTCCATTACCTTGTTATCTTGTTGACGAAAGACTTCTTGTCAAAAACCTTGAGGTCTTAAATTCCGTTCAAGAGCGGACGGGCTGCAGTATTTTGCTCGCTCTTAAGGGATTTTCGATGTTTTCGACCTTTCCTCTGGTTGGCAAATACTTAAAAGGCGTAACCTCCAGTTCGTTGTTCGAAGCACGACTTGGTCGCGAAAAAATGGACAAGGAGGTTCACGTATACGCACCTGCTTATGTTGACAGTGAATTTGATGAGCTATTGGAGTATGTTGACCATATTGTTTTCAACTCCTTTGATCAACTGAAACGCTACAAAAGCAGAGTGCAAGGCGTAACTTCCAAAAAAATCGACATCGGCATTCGGGTTAATCCAGAATATTCGGAAATCGAAACGCCGCTGTATGATCCTTGCTACAACAACTCCAGAATGGGTGTGACCCTGGCTAACTTTAGACCTGAGGATCTGGATGGCGTTGACGGTATTCATTTTCATACGATGTGTGAACAGAATTCAGATACGCTAGAGCGTACCATTAAAGTCGTGGATGAGAAATTCGGGCCATACATTAAGAACATGAAATGGCTCAATTTCGGCGGCGGTCACCATATTACCAGAGAAGACTATGATCTGGACACGCTGGTACGCTGTATTCAATATTTTCAGGATAAATATGGTGTGCAGGTTTATCTGGAGCCAGGCGAAGCTATTGCTTTGAATACTGGATATCTGGTTGCTACAGTCCTAGATACGATGAAAAACGGAATGGATATTGCCATTCTGGATACTTCGGCTGAATGTCATATGCCTGACGTGCTGGCTATGCCATATCGCCCGAACATCATTGATGCAGGCCAGCCTGGCGAGTATGCATACACCTACAGACTTGGGGGACTTACGTGCTTGGCTGGAGATGTGATTGGAGACTATTCCTTTAAAGAGCCACTGAAGCCGGGAGACAAGCTTGTATTCTGCGACATGGCCCATTACACGATGGTCAAAAACCACATGTTCAACGGAGTCAACCTGCCAGCCATCGCCAGCTACAACGACGAAGAAGGCATCAAGGTAATCCGTCAGTTCTCCTACGAGGACTTTAGCTCACGTTTGTCGTAAGACTTACACAGGGGTAAAAGAACTGAGTGCACCAAATGGAATGACTGAACCACAAAAGCCTCGCCCCTTGAGAAAGGGGTGAGGCTTTTTGGCGTAGTTAGGGATTTTTTAGTTTTTATATGTGCCTGTTGCATGTATCCAATACGACAACGGGCATTAAATAATGATTCACTACTTGAAAAGTTACATAAATTTAATTAGTCTACCTTACAGCTTCAGAAGAGACTTTATAGTCAAATATATGCCCTCCAGGTTGAAGTCCTGGAAAAACCTCGACGGCTAGGTAGTATTCTTTACCTTTTTCAAGTTCTACATCTAAAGAATATTGACCATCTCTTGAACGTTTCATTTTACTACCAGTATTATCGTAAACAGTCATTTGCAACCAGGAATCTGAATATCTGTCTCCCTGAATTGTAAAATGAGCTTTTTGTGATTCAAAAGCCTTAATTTTATATACATCGTAGGCTTCCCAGACTCCAGGCACTCCCTCTACACCAAGTCTTCCGATAACAGCATCACCTATAAAATAGTAGTTAGCCTGTTCAAAACTATCATTTGGTTCCTGTTCATGATATTCAAGTACAGAGGCAGGAGTTAAGTCTTTTGTTGTATTTGCTTCTTCGGCTAAAGCGACACTGGCAGAAGTACTTAGCATAAGTGTCAGGCCTAATGAAGCTAACAATGTCTTTTTCATAGTAAAGTTCCTTTCTTTTTTAGGGTTTTTAAGGGGGTTAAAATCATGGAGATAAATGAGTAAAATATAAATACTAAATTGGGAATTATTTAAAAATGGACTTGATGTGTGAGATGAAATAATAGGTAGAGGTGAATATATCTGTGAGGCATTTAAGGATCCGACAAGTTTTCCTACTCGGGCTTTAGCTCGTGTTTAGTGTAAATAGACACAATTAATGGACTGGAGTGGCACGAATGAATAATGTAATCTGAACTAAAAGAGCCTTATACCTT
Organism: Paenibacillus sp. SER-28; assembly: GCF_052906305.1. Taxonomy (NCBI): domain Bacteria; kingdom Bacillati; phylum Bacillota; class Bacilli; order Caryophanales; family Paenibacillaceae; genus Paenibacillus; species Paenibacillus sp. SER-28. The sequence goes on from NZ_JBRECM010000001.1 coordinate 773,075, forward strand.
AAAATAGAGGCTAGACTCTTTATTTGAATCTACGAAGGCAACGTATTTTATTGCCCAATTGTAGCGGAAATTTTATACCAGAACAATTGACCGATTTCGTAGCCTGGCGTTTCTACTTCTAAGTAGTACCATTTGCCTGCTTCAAGTTCTTTACCTAAAGTGTACTGACCATCATTTGCCGACTTTATCTTATGACCATTGCTGTCACGTAAAACCATTTTTAACCACGCACTCGGATACTTATCTCCTTCAAGTTTAAAATCAACCCACTTGGTTTCAAAAACCTTGAATTTGTAAACGTCGTAGGTGTCATAGTATCTTCCATCAATAAGTTCTCCAATGCTTCCATATATATCATCACCTAAAAAAATTTCGCTTGCTTCTTCAAAGCTATTATTAGGCTCTCTGTCAGTCCCATTTCCAGATAGCTGGATAGATTCCTTTTGTAATGCGGGTGCTGCTTCTTGAGCAGATGCAACGGCGGTGGATGTGCTTAATAGAAGTGCAAGACCTAGTGTGGAAAAAACTGACTTTTTCATTTAATAATCTCTTCCCTTCTTATATTTTGGGATTTATATGAATATGTATAACCAATCCCATCCAGTATTATATAGTATATTCCAATATATTGGAACGTAAAAAGGATAATAATCAAAAAAATATATTTTTTTTGTCACAATTATGCGTTTTTACAAATTTATTCACTAAACTTCAATTAAGAGTTAGCCAACTTACTGTATACTATAAAATCCCGTCTTAATATGCTGTCGTGAAAAGGGGCATCCTATTTTAGGAGTAACACAAGCTATGTTATACTCCATAATTGGAGGTGAAAAATATATGTTCGACCCGACCGTTTTTGATAATTTAAAAGTGGCCCTGGAAAATACGGTTTACGATCTGGATAATCTGGATTCACGTATTGACATTACGCAGCGAATCGACAGATTGGAAATGTCTGTGATGTCACGTGAATTTGCTGTCCAATTCAGACTGAGAGAACATCCGAGTGTGACAGCAGAGATTCAACTGAAGGCGGATTTAAACAACTTGGCTGCTGAAATTTTGGAAATCAAAGATCAAATTCCGGGATGTGTCTTGTTGCTGAGTTTTTACATGGAAATTCGTGAAATTGAGTCACAATGCAGCCGGATTGAAAATATACTGACCGAAATTTGGAAGCCCGATCTTCGACCGGTACAAACGCTTAGTCAGATTTATGGAGAGAAGACGTCTACATACCAAAACAGGATTGAACTCCGATTTTCCAGACAAATTAACGAAGATCAAATGGAAGACATTCCAGAGCTGTTGGAACACATATTGCTGACGCTTATGGAATTAAACAAGGTCTAAAGGGTTAGGGCCCTAATGTAAATGACATTAGTAGACCAACAAGTTAACGTTAGAGGAGTTGAAAGTATAAATGAATGAACTTGAATTCTCTCAAGTATATGCGATTATGGAGGCTTCTTTTCCTGAAACGGAATGCAGGACATTCGAGTCACAGAGTGCTCTGCTTCATCATCCATGTTATCGTTTACTTACCCAAAAGGACGAACAAGGGCAAACAATTGCTTTTTTGGCGGGATGGGAGTTTACAGATTTTCGGTTTGTAGAGCACATTGCCGTAGATTCGGCTATACGAGGTGGCGGGTTAGGTAAAGAGCTTATGAGCAAGTTTATTTCACAGTCCGATAAACCGGTAGTACTGGAGGTTGAGCCACCAGTGGATGAATGGACTCGGAGAAGAATTGGTTTTTACGAACGTTTGGGGTTTCATCTGAACCATTTTGACTATGTACAGCCTCCTTTAAGAGAAGGACAGGCTGATCTGCGGCTTCAAATTATGAGCTATCCAGGTGCGCTGGCTGAACAGGATTTTGCTCCGTTTAAAGAGATTTTATATACCGAGGTCTATGGGTTAAATAAGAAGATTGTATAGCTAATGGTGCTTCAATATCGTTCATGTTTTGTCCATACCATTACAAATTCTTTCTCGTCAGTTTCGGCATCAACAGATTCCGCTTGAATGGTAAATCCATTTTTAGTATAGAAGTTAAATGCTTTTGTGTTTGACTGGTATACCTTTAATTGAATCTCATTATGTTGCTTCTTCACCCAATCTAGTAGTAACTTGCCATAGCCTTTTCTTTGAGAATCAACACGTATAAACAGAGCTGCTAAGTATCCATCCAACATGGAAACGAAGCCGCCAATGCTATGATCATCTTGTAGGATAACGTAGTTTTGAGCGAGAGGAAGGTACCTGTTTTCCATCTCGGTAACTTGTGATGCCCAATACTGCGGAGCAATAAAATGATGGGCTTCTATGGAAGCATCTAGCCAGATGGCTGCCAACTCGTTGAGCTCTTCCACATTTGCGGGTCTAATCGACATCGTATCTCCTCTTTCACAGTGCAGTATGTAATCTTATAGATGATGCTGAAATAAAAAAGACCGTCCGAGGACGGTCTTTCTACCCGTGGCGCTTATTTAAAGCTTTGATCCGTATCCCGCGCCTCCGTCAACTCTGTAAATTAGAGAATAACGGACCGGGTAAGGGATACGCTCAACATATGATTATTGATGTTGACGCACCTCCTTTCCTGATGGACCCATTTTACCATATCTGGTTTGTGATATCCAGTTATTTTCTTATATTTACGGAAATGATTCATAGAAAATATAATATAAAAATAGCTTGATTTTATGTTCTATGGAAGATATAATCTAAATTGCCGTGATTGAAAAACATCGGTATGAATACATAATATGCGGTCGTGGCGGAATTGGCAGACGCGCACGGTTCAGGTCCGTGTGGGCTAACCCCCCGTGGAGGTTCGAGTCCTCTCGACCGCATCATAGCCTAACATTTACAGGTTCTTGGATTGGCTGGATGCCACCAAGAGCCTGTTTTTATATGGTTAAGATGCGTGTACCATTATAACTATTCTATTTATACTGAAATATATATTTAATATAGTCTTTTGCACTCTGATCAATGTCTTCGTCGCTTGCTTGAAACGAGGCTCCGAAGACAGCGAAATAGGGTAATGGTATGGCGCCAACATGCACTGCGCTTGCCTTAAAAGGTGCTATAACTTCATCTACAGTAAAAGAAACGGAACCAGTAGGTAAGTAATTTTCTTTTTTATCGCCAATGGACATGGCTATCCCTAGCCTCTTTCCTTTTAACTTATCACCCTTTGAACCATAAGCCCATCCATGGGTAAAAACATCATCGAACCACTTTTTTAATAAAGGAGGGTAACTATACCAATACAAAGGGAATTGAAATATGACATTATCGTATGCTTCAAGTAGCTGTTGTTCTTTCAAAACATCAATGCTCCAGTTTGGATACTCTTTATAAATCTCATGAATTGTAATTTCATTGGTATATTGAAGTAATTCTCGTTTCCATCTGTTATTTACTCTAGAATCTTCGATATTGGGATGAGCTAAAATCACAAGAGTTTTCATCATAAATCACCTTTCTTACGTAACATATTTGCCTTTATAGATGCTCTATTATTATTCTGTATGCTTCAAAAAAAGTAAATACACACAATAAAGTAAGATAGTTACTTGAAAGTATGCATTGGACTTAAAGTGAAGATATGCGATTATAGAATTAATTAGATAAACTTTGTTATTTTTAGCGTTGAAGAGGTGGTACTATGAAACAATATAATTTAGGCATAGAAGCAACACTTGAGATCATCGGAGGTAAATGGAAATCATTAATCATATGTTTATTAATGTCTGGTAGAAAAAGGACAAGTGAATTACAGCGTAGTATTTCAGGCATTTCTCAAAAGGTTCTTATACAGCAACTTCGCGAACTTGAAAAGGATGGTATCATAGGTAGACATGTGTATAATCAAATGCCTCCAAAAGTGGAGTATTATATAACGGAATATGGAATTACAGCAAATGAAATTATTGACTTAATGTGTTCTTGGGGAAGGACTAATATCCAAATAAGACAACAGCAAGGAGAAGATGTGATGTTGTTAGAAAATGATTCAAAATGAATAGTGGAGTAAAAAAGCGTTGCAGACTATGATGTTTACGGTAGTTTTCTTCGGCTGTCTTCAAGTGTTATGTTATGTGTTGAGCCGCAAGCTGATTTGCTATATAGTTATGACTGGACAACCATTACATCCATATTAAATGAATGCTAAAGTAGGGGGACCCTTGCAATGATTATTAAACCGAAAATCCGTGGTTTTATATGTACGACTGCACATCCTGCAGGATGCGCGGCTCATGTTAACCGTCAGATCAACTACATCAAAGAAAGCACATCAATACAAGGAGCTAAAAAGGTACTTGTGATCGGAGCATCTACTGGATACGGGCTGGCTTCTCGTATTGCTGCGAGCTTCGGTCTGGGAGCGGACACCATAGGGGTATCCTATGAACGTCCCGCATCAGAGGGGCGCACGGCTTCAGCAGGCTGGTATAATACGGCAGCCTTTGAAAGAGCGGCCAGAGCAGCTGGCTACATAGCGGAAAGCATTAATGGAGATGCTTTTTCTCATGAAATTAAGCAGGAGACGTTGAAGCTGGTAAAGGAAAAGCTGGGCAAGGTAGACCTGATTGTATATAGTGTCGCTTCACCGCGACGGACACATCCCGATACGGGTGAGACCTTTAATTCCGTTCTCAAGCCTATCGGACAGTCTTTTTCTAATAAAACAGTGAATACGAATACAGGTGTCGTATCAGAAATTACGCTGGAACCGGCTACGCAGGAGGAAATTGAGAACACCATCACGGTAATGGGTGGCGAAGATTGGTCCTTGTGGCTAAAAGCGTTGGAAGAAGCTGATCTGCTGGCTGAAGGGGTAACCACACTGGCTTACTCGTATATTGGTCCCGAAATTACGGAGGCTATCTATCGTAAAGGAACCATTGGCCAAGCTAAAAATGATTTGGAAGCTACAGCACATACTTTAACAAAGCAACTGGAGCGTCATCATGGAAAAGCTTACGTTTCTGTGAATAAAGCTTTGGTTACACAATCCAGTTCGGCTATTCCAGTCGTACCTTTGTATATTTCTTTGCTGTTTAAGGTCATGAAGGAAAAGGGACTGCACGAGGGATGTATTGAGCAGGCGCAACGTCTGTTCGAAACGCTATACAGTGGGTCCACTGTGGAAACGGATGAAGAAGGACGCATTCGGCTGGATAACTGGGAAATGAGAGACGATGTGCAGCAGGCTGTCAAAGCAGCTTGGTCCGAAATCACTACAGAAAACGTATCTGAATTGGGTGATCTCGAACAATACCGTCTGGATTTCCTCCAATTATTTGGATTCGGGTTTGATGAAATTGATTATGAATTAGACGTTAATCCATAGGTTGATACACTTTCATAAGTGATATTTGTAAAACAAAAACGGGTACTCTCAAGCGATGCAATTGCTTAAGAGTGCCCGTTTTTTATGTATATTGGCAAAAAAACAAGTTGCACTCGTTTCACTAACGGGATTTATCGAGAATTAGATGTGGAAAGTGACTTACGGTGCAGCAAGCGAAAAACGGCAATGGTAATGACAATTCCCACAACGCCAAAGACTGCAACAGAAGTCAGGGCCCGATAAGCTTGCCAGCCGAACAAAAAAGCAATACCACTGCCAAACGTTGTACCTGCCAATAACCCAAGTGCGCAGGCAATATCCGTTCCAAATTTCATAAACATGTTCCTTTCGAATGTGTAAATTAAAAAGCAACTTGTACTTTTTCGCTGGACTTGGACACATACTTGTGCGTACAATTAAATAGTAATCGTTTTCAAACGGAATCTATTAATCATTATGGAGCATTCTTGTGCAAATTATTCCTTTTTCAGGAGGCTGATGAAATGAATATGAATGAACAGATCAAGCTGTGGAACGAAGAGGCGCAGGCTAGTAACGCTGATCATCCTCACCGAAAGGTTGAATTGTTTATTGAGGTACGGGATGGAGCACTGGACTCTGTTGCCCCTTATCTGAACCAACAGGATTATCGTCATGTAACTCTGGTAGAAGATGAGCATACTTCGGTGGCGGCAGGAACAAAAGTGGCTGAGCTGATCCGTGAGGCAGGTTTGACAGTTGATGTAGTCCGCTTACCTCCGAATGCTGTAGGGGATGTGATTGCTGATGAAGCCTACATTATGAAGGTGCTGCTGGGTGTGGCGGATAAGAGTCAGGCTGTACTTGCTGTAGGCTCCGGCACGATTCATGATCTGGTTCGCTTCGTATGTTATAAAATGAATCGTCCGTTCTTGTCAGTACCGACGGCTGCTTCGGTGGATGGTTTTACCTCCGCAGGCGCACCACTAATTGTGGACGGCAGCAAGCAGACATTCCAAGCAGTTCCGCCAGAGGCGATCTTTGCTGATTTGTCCGTGCTGGCAAATGCGCCACAGACGATGACTGCGGCTGGTTTTGGCGATATGCTCGGTAAGTTCACCTCACTAGCGGACTGGCATGTTTCCAGAGATTTGGGAAACGAGCCGTATTCACCTGTGGCTAATCGCATTACCGAGGAGGCTTTGCGTGCCTGTATAGAACATGTCGATGAGATTGCGGCAGGTAGCAAGGCTGGGGTCGAGGTATTGATGAATGCGCTGATTGCATCCGGTATTTCGATGCTGATGATAGATCATTCTCGTCCAGCGTCAGGGGGAGAGCACCATATTTCCCACCGAATTGAAATGGATTTTATTGCAGAGGGACGCAAGCAAGTTTTGCATGGTGCCAAAGTAGGCGTAGCATCCGCATTGCTGTCTGACCTGTACAGGGATTTAGCAGCCAGTCAGGATGTAGAGGCATTTAAGGTGTATCTGGAATTGCCTACGTCGGAGCAGATGCGTGCATGGCTGGCTCAGGTCGGAGGCCCATCTACCATTGCCGAGCTGGGGGTTACGGAGGAACAGCTCGCTCGTGCATTGCGCACGGCTCATACCTTGCGTGATCGCTATACTGGACTTAAGTATATGAATGAACATCAATTGCTTCGTTCGTAATGTGCAACCTCTACACAAATTGTCCTTTAGATATTCAGCCACTCATGTGTGGCAAGGAAGGGATAAGCGAATGGGTTTACACCTCCGGCAGCAATACGACGATATCCTGTTCCTGTAACATTTGTATGTACAAATGAACGGTATGCTATAATCGTGGAATATGAACAGGTACACGATATTGCAAGTACGGAGGAAATTATGGCGCCTAAATATATACAAGTTAAACAGGAAATTTTGTCCTGGATTCATTCATCCAAACTGGAACCACAAAGCCAGCTTCCATCTGAGCATGAAATGTCTGAACAATTTGCCGTTAGTCGGCAAACGGTGCGTCAGGCGCTGGGTGAGCTGGTGCAGGAAGGCTGGCTGTTTCGGATGCAGGGCAAGGGAACCTTTGTCGCGACACGGGACAGCAAGCAGCCCGAAGATCCAAAGACGATTGGAGTCATTACAACCTATATATCGGATTATATTTTCCCATCCATTGTACAGGGAATTGAATCTAAATTGAGTCGTCAGGGCTATAAGATGCTGCTGTCAAGCACAGGTAATGACCCTGAGCAAGAAAGTCAGTGCCTGGAAATGCTGTTGAGTCAACCGCTGAGCGGAATTATTATCGAACCGACCAAAAGTGGAGAGCGTAATCCCAATCTGAACTATTATTTAACCGTGGAAAATCGCCAAATCCCTTATTTGATGATCAATGCGCGTTATGAGGAAATGGATGCGCCATGTCTGCGAGTAGATGATGAAAAGGGTGGTTTTTTGGCGGCAGAGCATCTGATTAAGCTGGGGCACCGACGCTTGGCCGGATTTTTCAAAACCGATGATATGCAGGGGATTCTTCGTATGAAGGGATTTGTGGCCGCTCACCGCAAATATGGTGTGACACTACACCCGAACGCAGTAACGACTTACCGGACAGAAGAAAAAAATGAGATTCCGCTACAACGTGCGTCGAGGCTATTGGCGATGGAGGCGGGAGAGCGTCCTACTGGATGGGTGACCTACAATGATGAGCTGGCTGTTCGACTCCTGGATATTGTACGTTCGGTGGGCCTGAACATTCCCAACGATCTATCGTTGGTTGGGTTTGATGATTCATTTTTGGCGACAGCAACGGAAATCAAGCTAACGACAATTCGGCATCCAAAGGAAGAATTGGGGCTACGTGCTGCCGATACCATGCTGTCGATGATTGAAGAGAAGGGGTACCATGAAGAAGATCGTCAGTTAATACTACCTCCTGAGCTCATCGTTCGTGAATCTACGGGGTCTGTCCAGGTCATGCCTGGAGAACACTAGGCTGGAAGATCAGTCGCTTTTATTTCTTAACATGTAAGGACAAGTTAGTAAGTATACAGCTTTAACGCTTAATATTTGATGGGCATGTTTCTCGCCATACCGAACAGTCTGTTTTCTGGATTGCAGAAATAGGCTGTTTTTGTTATATTTTTTCTGAAAATGAGTACATAAATCTATCGAGAAAATACATAAAAAAAGACTGGCTAAGTTGTACGTACAATCATATAATGAAAGCGGAACCAAGGATAAAGGGTCGTTAAGACCTTCCTGTAATTTTCCATTTGAAGTTAGTTTCAGTCACCTCCTCCATTGCAGATTTCAGAAATGATAGTAAAAGGTGTGTCTTATACATATTAGAACAATTGAAAAAGGAAGTATGGAAGGCCAATTTGGCTCTTCCAAGGCCTGGCCTATGAAGAACTGAAAGCGGAGCAACTGGTTGTACTGATTCTACAAGGCGATATTGTCGAGGTTGACCTTCGGCCTTCGTCAGATACGCCTACACATCATCTGGCATTATACCGTTCTTTCGTTCGGAATCCAGAATTCACCTTAGTGGATCAGTCGCTGCTGGGTAAGCATTTTCTGCACAAGCATGGGCGAATGCTTATTATGGTCAAACAAAAAAGGAGGAGGCACACAAATGAGCAAGTATACAATTGGTGTCGATTATGGAACGGAGTCCGGCCGTGCGGTTATTGTTGACCTGTCTGACGGAGCTGAAATTGCTACACATGTAACACCTTACCGTCATGGAGTTATGGATGAAGTGCTGCCTGGTAGCGGACGCAAATTGGAAATGGATTGGGCGCTGGAACATCCGGCTGATTATATTGAAGTGCTGACTACTTCCATACCTGCTGTTATGAAGGAGACAGGGATTTCTCCAGACGATATCATCGGGATTGGAATTGATTTCACAGCATGTACGATGCTGCCGATTGACGCGCAGGGACAACCGTTGTGTTTTGACGAGAACCTGAAAGATAACCCGCATAGTTGGGTGAAACTGTGGAAGCATCATGCAGCACAGGATGAAGCGGATCGTTTAAAGCCATTGCCTCCCAGCGCGGAGAGACGTTTCTGCCCCGCTATGGAGGGAAAATTTCTTCCGAATGGATGATCGCAAAAATTTGGCAAACTCTGAACGAGGCACCGGACATTTATAATCAAACAGACCTCTTTGTAGAAGCGACCGACTGGGTAATTTCCCAGCTCAGTGGGGAACTGAAACGGAATCAGTGTACAGCTGGCTACAAGTCTATTTACCATCATCACGAGGGTTATCCGGATCGTGAATTTTTCAAAGCGCTCGATCCGCGTCTAGATAATTTGACGGATACAAAGCTGCGCGGTGAGATTTATGATTTGGGTGCCCGTGCGGGTGGATTAACAGAGGATATGGCTGCAAAACTCGGACTGAATCCGGGAACGGCAGTAGCGGTAGGCAATGTGGATGCACATGCGGCTGTTCCGGCAGTAGGCGTCGTCACACCAGGCAAGCTGGTGATGGCGATGGGAACTTCCATTTGCCATATGCTCCTCGGTGAGGAAGAAAAAGAAGTAGAGGGGATGTGTGGCGTTGTAGAGAACGGAATTATTCCGGGCTATTACGGGTATGAGGCTGGACAATCGGCGGTAGGAGACATTTTCGCATGGTTTGTGGATCATGCTGTTCCTGGCGAAGTGAAGGAGCAGGCAGTTGCGGAAGGTGTGAACGTCCATGTATGGCTGGAGCGTAAAGCGGCTGAATATAAACCGGAGATTAAGGTGGCAGCTTCTACCCAAACTCCTGCATTGGGTGCGGCCATGTTCGCAGCAGTGGCTGCGGGAGCTGAAGCTGGAGGATACGACGATATCGTCGAAGCAGCGCTTCATATGGCTCGTGTACGGGACGAGAGCTTCAAGCCGATCCCTGAGAACGCGGCCGTGTATGATAAGCTGTACGAGGAATACAGCCGTCTTCACGACTACTTTGGACGTGGAGGCAACCCGGTGATGAAAAAGCTAAAGACCATCAAGGAAGAAGCCAGACGTTCAACTGAAACGGCAAGCATTCATTTTTAAGAAACTGACAAAATATAAGCAAGAAGTATTTAAAACTCTGTTATCTAAAAAGCACAGTACACCGAGGAATCGGCAGCCTGTGCTTTTTTTTGCATTTTATATTCTGTGAATTACATGATGTGAAAGTCTCAGTGGATGAAAGATGGTAATGCGTTCCTTTCAAAGACTTTCATGAAAATTACAATCGTTTCGGTTTACGGACATTTTTACTTTTTCAGCATGGCATCAGCAAACAAAATGGATTTTGGAATACGGAAAAACTGTTCCGCCTGATCCTGGAAGGTTTGCGAAGGAACGGTACCCTGATGCAACCATTTCCGAAATGTACCGGGGTGAACGCCAATCCAATGACTCACATCGGTCACCGAAATATCATGTACCATGCACAGACCCGCCAAGATCCGATTTTTAACCGGAGAACGAGTCACAGTCCGTTTCATAAAACGGGACGGCGATGGTTGACAGATGAGTGGTGAACGCCGGACAACCTCTTCATTAAATAGAATATGGTGCGGATAACCAAGTGTATTACACGTCTTTTCCAGATTAGTGTTGCCGGGAATGCGACCTTCATATACCCACGCACTGACACTACGGGAGGAAATGGAAAGCTCCTCGGCAAGTTGGGACAGTTTAATGTCATTAGCCATCAAAACGGCAAGCAAAACGCGATTGCGTACTTGACAGCGTGTTGGTTTACGAAAACGTTTGACACGCACGCCTTTTCCCAAATATTTGCGATTGATCAGAGACCACGCCTGAATGGAATGTTTATCTTGTTGTTTAGGCATATACCCTCCGATTTTTTTAACCACATACTACTATACCCGAAGGGGGCTTTGCAAGTGACTCCTCTCCTGATTTTCTTTTAATCCCATGGGCTTAACCGGTTTATGGAAAATAAGGTCCATTTGGCCTATAAAAATGGAAGTTTAAGGTGCTGATATATTAAATTGTGACATTTTTTATGGAAATGGAGGTAATATGTTCTTCTCTTATGATTGTAAGGATTATAGTGACTAATAAAAATGTCATTACAATTAATCCTGCAGTACCTTCACTAGGTAAATATGGTTTAAGTGATAGGAACTATACTGCAAGTGCAACGAATTATGTAGTTACGGACGAAATTTTGAACATGACTTTGGGTGAAGTAGGCACTGGAAAAACGGTTTACTTACCTACGCAGTATAAAATTAAGTGGTGGCACTCTAAAGCATATAAGGCTTGGCAAATGGTCAGAAACCATAAAATGGACTCCGTAATAAATGCTTTGAAGGAGAAGAGGTATAAATGAAAGTGAAAAAAACATTGTTATATCTAAGCATTCCGTTGTTGTTGATATTTGCAATCATATTGTTCATTGCTTTACCTTGGCTTCTAATATTCATAGGGAATCAATTAGAACCTAATCCTTCACACCCTGAAATCACATATGGGAAATTTCCATTTCGTTTGGAATATGAAATTAACGGGCAACGAAAGGTTATTCAAGATACTTTAATATGCGAATATGATGGCATTGGTTCAAATGAAGCTCGCGGCAAATATCGTAAGTGGAAGGAAAGATTAGCCGGTGGAGATAGATTACTACCGGTGCTAGAAGTCAATAGCAGAATAGAAATATCCTATTATCCAGGGATTGCAGAGTACTATATGGGTGATTTGGATAGCACCGACGAGTATCAGCAAACCGTTGCTGACTCTATATTTATTGAACAAGAAGGCATTATCATTAAAAAAGATGGAAGGGTTTTTGAAAATGATGGAAGGACTATTAATACTCAATTTTCCAATTCAAATGAATTACTTGATAAGTACCATATTAAACTGTTAAGCTGGGACTCTACCCCACCAATCAAGGATAATTTTCCTGAAGCCAAAAAATAAGAAAAGATGAAATATTCCTTTTTTCGAGAAGGGGCTTTATTAAACCACAAACGAGATTAATTCTCGCTTGTTCTAGCAATAACTAGTTGTCAACGAGTGTGCTTTGTGTCACAATCAAAGCCACAATGGACAACTGTCTGAGTAACTTAAAATAAATTTATAAAGCACTTGAAACCCTTTGGTGATTTCAGGTGCTTTTTTACGTCCACGTATAATTCTATAAGTCTAGTAACATAACTATGACATTTGGCGAGATAAAACATCTTAGCTGGAGAAGGTATCCAATCCATTTCATTACTCGGTTGAGCTATGGGGCAGCACCACAGAACTTCAATATTTGCGAGCCATGTACTAAAATCAATAAATTTATTATATTTTTTTATTGAAACATTACTGGTAAAATCTATTCGATTAATTTGGTGATACTAATACAAGACTCAAATCAACTCTCGTAAAGACTAATGGAGATTATTCTACTATATGGTTTCCTATTGTAATTTTTATTCTTTTTATAAATAATTTTTGAATAGGTTGTTGGCATAGTAGTTGCTTTACATTGTTAATAGCAGAATTGAATTGTACAGTTTGATTTTATTCAGGGAGAAAGAGTGGATATGAATATCGTATTGACTTAATCAATCCTTTTCGGAGGAACAGTCGGGAACAATTGCATTTGAAAAATGTGTCAACCGGTGGAGGTAGCGATGGCTGGGATTGGAGATTTTAAAACCGACAAAAGTACCGAATTAATATGAGTTGTCTACATTGGATGAAAATAACAACGGTAGGTATGGTATGGATCCTAGAGTTTTTTTAATTGATGTAGAAGCTGGAAATGCACAAGTATTGAAGTAGAATTTTGAATTATTTAACCACATAGGGAGTCTTTATAAACTTAACTTTGGAAGTAGTGACCAAAATGCTGGTTACAATTATTTCATGGGGATTACAATAGCAAAAGGAGTATAAGGATGTCATTATGAGTAAATTTATTTGTGCAGTCTGTGGTTATAATGAGTTGAATTATCCTCAATGGGATAAACATGGTTTTCCAACTCACGAAATATGTAATTGTTGTGGATTTGAGTCTGGATTTGATGATGATGCAAAGGACATTCCAGAGTCAATCGAAGAATATAGGATTAGGTGGCTAAGTGAGGGGGCTAACTGGTTTAGCTCATCAAAGACCAAGCCTTTGGATTGGAACTTGGCGATACAGCTAAAAAGAATCAATATGGATATTTCTAATAGTATAATTTGACCTAGAACCCACTGTAGTTTACGGCCTTGAGAGGAGTAAATCCACTCAAGGTATTTCTTTTACCGCCACCCGGTGCCAAATAAATGATGCGGCTAAGTCCAAACGAACTTAACCCTCTTTGCTCCCGTATAATATTCCTCTAGTATGCCTGTACACAATACCAGATAGTTTCGTGTTGTGGCTTTGTTATTAAAACTTCTTGACTGATAATAAATCTATGATCCTGACCAATATGTTCCAATGCATTTTTAATACATTTACCCTAAGACAGGTAGAACCACATTGGATTACTATTATTTCGAATGATAGGATGATGAATTTGGAAATAAATTTTAAACGTCCTTATGGTGTTATTAAGCATAATATGTCAATAGAGAACATTGCTGACTTGATAAGCTTATTTATTGAAAAGGATTCAATCATATTATTTTCCTTTTACAAAAGGAATATGGATTCATTTGATGTAAATATACAGGAATTCATCTTAGAGAGGTGTGTTTTTGTGAATTCTGAGTGGGTATTGCCATGGGGGGAATCTATACCTCATTGGGATGAACCGAATCAGACACCGCCGAAAATAATGTGGTTTTCGGCGGTGAAAAAAGAAGAAATTATTAAAGCAATTGAAATTGATAATTTATTTAGATGTATTGTCATTAAGAAGGGTTCAGATTTTAAACAACATTTCAATGTTTTATTCCATCAGGAATATTATTCGTCTATTGATGAGGAAGACTACGAATATTATTTAGGATTTACAAATAAGGATTTGTTTCTTGCTAATTATCTGGATGAAGTTAAAAAGAGGTTCGAGGTATCATTAATAGAATAGGCAAATGGAAAGATCTTGGGGGCGGCAATCCTCAAGGTCTTTCTTTACATCAACACCTAGTATTAAGTAAATGGGTTGAATGATACTCCTTTTTGACACTCCATTTTCTATTAGAAACTCAAAGTCTTCAGATACCACTGTATCTTGCTCCAAGTACCTTACCTTTATTTTCTTCTGGTAGGTTCTAGTTCTATCAAAATTTATTCACAACTTTGTAACCTTCTCTGGCAGGGGGGTTGCGAGATTGTTTTCAAATTGTTTTACTATATTTACCTACTATAGTCTGGTAATCTATTAATATATATAGGGGGAACGAAAAGACGTCCGGTTCAGTCGGTTCATATGCGTTTATGTTCTATATGTTGAGTGAATGTCTATATTGCCATGTCTATATCGTCATGTCTGTATAACTTCATAGACAAGCTAGAGATAGCTCCCGCACATTATAAAATACAGCACAGGATGGTGTAATGAATGAAGCTTTTAAATGCAAAATGGATGGCTGTATGCTTGATGGCAATCTGTTGTTTGGGTTTGCTAGGTATACATACGAATACGGCGAGTGCACAAGCGAAGGCTCCTTTGCTGGGGGTCAATGATGTGTTGCTAGATTCGAATACCATTCAGCCCGTAATGAAAAATGATAAGTTGTATGTTCCTATCGTTACATTAGGGCAAAAGATGGGGATTTCTACTTCGGCCAACGGAAATACATTGGTACTGACTGGACATAATCGCAGCTTTACGCTGGATTTGAACAAGGGGGATGTGTTCGAGCGTGGAGATCGTACAATGGTGCCCATTCGCACTTTGACCGATGCGTTTGGCTTCACTATTACGGTTCCTACAAGTAATCTGTATCGAATTCAGAATGCAAACGCTAGTTTGTCTGATGCTCAGTTTTTGAATACATTCGCAACAGAAATTAAACAGTATGCAGCTGTCAAACCGGGCAAAGCCAGCAATACAGGCAACAAGGGAACTGCCTCATCATCCAGCCGTACGATTTATTTGAGCTTCGATGATGGTCCTACGGCGCATACGTCGCAGCTGCTAGATATCTTGGACAAATACAATGCGAAGGCTACTTTCTTCATGCTGGGACCTGAAATTCGTCAACATAGCGCAGTGATGAAAAGAATGGTAGAGGCGGGTCACGGTTTGGGCTTGCATGGGATGACGCATCAGGTGAAGAAAATCTATGCATCTCCTGCAGCAGCATTGGCAGAGATGAATCAGGATAACGAAATTTTATTTAAGGCTACAGGAAAACGCACTTCTTTGATTCGTACACCTTATGGCAGCAAACCATATTTGAAGAAAGCATACCGCGATCAACTGACGGGCGCAGGCTATCATATTTGGGACTGGAACATTGATTCCAATGATTGGCGTTATACTAAAAATCCAGAGCATTTTGTACAGACTGTCCTAAGTGATATTAAGAGATTGAAAAAGCAAGGCAGAACACCAGTCGTTCTTATGCATGATAAGCCATCTACGATCAAGGTGCTTCCACAAATCATGGCTGCTTTGCAGAAAGAAGGCTATTCGTTCGAGCCGTTGAATGATAACATGACTCCGCTTAATTTTTGGAATGATCATCGTTAATTGAATAGCATGAAAGAAAAGACACCTTTTCAACCATTTATATAGTGGTTGAAAAGGTGTCTTTTTGTTGTATTTGCTCGGAGTTGTGAAGTTTGCAGGATGCTTTATATGAATCTATGAATTCATGTCTATGCACAGGTCATATGACTTTACGGGTTACCATGTCGCTGCATATATTACAGTAACCGCCCCGAGAGGAGGAGAGGTATGAATATTAATCCGAATATGTTTAGTATGATTTGCGCTACCGCAGGAGCCCTTATTACGTTTGCCTTTGGCGGCTGGAATCAGCTAATGGTGCTATTCACGGTTGCAATGGCTGTTGATTATGTGACTGGAGTCGCCGCAGCAATTAAGACTGGGCAAGGTTTGAGCAGTAAAGCCGGCTTTTGGGGGCTGGCGAGAAAGGCTTTAATGCTAATGGTGATTTCTTTGGCTCATCACGTGGATCTCCTGATGGGTACCGAAATCATGAAAGGGGCGGCGACGTATTTTTATTTATCCAATGAATTAATCTCTATTACGGAAAACTGTTCACGAATGGGTCTGCCGCTCCCACCGAAGCTCAAGAATTTTTTTGCCCTATTAAAGGACAAGGAGTCTGATGGTAAAAATGGCGGAAAAGATCGCTAGAATTACAAAGTTTCTTTCCGTATGTGGGGCGTTATGATAAAATTTTCAAGAGAACATTTTTAAGATAAGGAGCCTATACGCATGATTAAACATATTGTTTTGTTCAAATTGAAAGACCGCTCCCCTGAAAGCATTGAGCACACAGCATCCATTTTGCGCAGTATGAACGGCAAAATCAAAGAGCTGCTGTCACTCGAAGTAGGTACGGATGTGATTCGTTCGGAACGTTCTTATGATATTTCCCTTACCGCTGTTGTCGAAACACTGGAGGATTTGCAAACGTATCAGGTACACCCTGTGCATCAGGAAATTATTGTACACATGAATGAAGTGAAGGATGTATCTATCGCAGTTGATTATGAAATCTAAAGCGATTACTGGAGGTGCAGGACCTTGTATTATGTCAACCGGGAACAAATTGAGCTTCGACTAGGGGCTGTTCCCGACATTGTCGCCGGACTTCGCCAGACTTCTGCTGCCTGGAACGGCGATCTGTTGCAGGGACTAGTGCAGGAGCGCTGCCTTCATCTGGCGATTGAGACGGTAACGGACGTAGGAAGCTATATCATCGACGGATTTATTATGCGTGACGCCAGTAGCTATGAGGATATTATCGGTATCATTCATGAGGAAGGTGTACTGGATGATACCGTATTTCATTCGCTAGTAGAGCTGGTAGGCTTACGTAAACCCCTAGTACAGGAGTACTTTCATTGGGACCGGACAAGCCTTCACCCGCTTACACCAAAGCTGCCTGGGTTGCTGGAGCTTTTTGCATCTAACGTGCATGATTATTTAAATAAGGAATTGGGTCCCCAGCCCGAGGGAGTGTAAAGGCAAAAGTGACGGATAAGTATATCGTACCCGAAATGCCCACTAGGCGCATGATCATGACATTATTGAAAACCCAGGGACCTGTGGGCGTCGGAAGCTTGGCAGCTCAATTGGGCATTACCGAAATGGGAGTGCGCAGGCATCTCAAATTGATGGAGCAGGATGGTCTGATCGTGGCTACGATCGTGAGACAGGCGATGGGACGCCCGACGTTTTTATACAGTCTGAGCGAGCAGGGAAGCGAGCAGTTTCCTCGTAATTATGATCATCTGTTACTGGAACTGTTAGAGGAGCTGGATGAAGAACAGGGAATGGAAGCTGTTTACTCGCTGTTTGATGGTAGAAAACGTAAAATGATGAAGCGCTACGCCCCTCACATGGAGGGGGAGACTACACTGGCTTCACGTGTGGAAAAGCTTTCGGGCATCCAAAATGCTTCCGGATATATGGCAGAGTGGCGTGAGGAAGAGGATGGTAGCTACTCTATTGTGGAATACAATTGTCCTATCTCACAAATTGCAGGCCGTTACCGCAAGGCTTGTGAATGCGAGCAGCAAATGTTTGAGGAGCTGCTTGATGCCGAGGTTGTTCGTGAGGATTGTTTAGCGGATGGGGGCCGCTGTTGCCTGTATCGTATTCGCTCTAAAAAAAAGTAAAACTTTTCAGGCTTGTTTTCTGTATCATGACAAGCTCTCCATGCTTATAATGCACTAACAGATGGGCATTCGCCCGGGCACAAGGGAGAGATGATGATGAAGGAGAATTGCAAAAGTTTTATCCGAGGCGCGTTGGCAGGCAGCATTGTTGGTTCGGTTGCTGCTTTGTTATTTGCCCCTAAGTCAGGTCGTGAGCTGCGTCAGAATATTACAGATCAGGCGCGCAACGTAAGTGATAAGGGACAGGAGCTAGCGGGGAAAATTTCAGACACCTCAATTGAGTATACTGACAAAATTAAGGAGACAGCCTCAGCCGTCATTCATGAAATCGGGCAATGGCGTAAAAAGGGTGAAATTGTTCCTGAGGTTAGTATTTCATCAGCGACTGTTCAAGAAGATACGGAAAAAGATGCTCTGTAACGGTCTGTAAAAACGTAGGCGAAATACTGAATACAGTTTGAATTCGTGGCTTCTCCCGTTGGGGTGGAGCCTTTTTATTGATCACTTCCTCGTTTTAGGGTAATCTTTTGGGGTACCTTTTACACGAATACGACATAAGGTATGTAGCAACGGATAGCTTTCCGAGATGAAACAACTCATATTTGAACAAAAAAGGAAGCGGTGTGCACGTGCAGCAAGCGATTGCAATATTGGATTCCGGTGTAGGAGGTTTGACGGTTGTAAAAGAAGTCATGCGTCAGCTTCCGCGGGAAAAAATCATTTATTTTGGAGACACTGCGCGCACTCCGTATGGCCCCCGACCATCGGAAGAGGTTAAAAAATTTACAGAGCAAATGGTTGATTTTCTGATCCAATTTGATCCGAAAGTCATTATTATTGCTTGTAACACGGCTACTGCCGCGGCATTGGACTATATAAGCCAAAAGGTATCCATTCCGGTGATCGGAGTCATTCACCCCGGGGCTCGTGCTGCGATCAGCGCGACTGCTACCGGGCATGTCGGGGTGATTGGGACTGTCGGTACGATTCGAAGCGGGGCGTATACAGCTGCGCTCAAGCAATTGTCTCCTTATGTAGACGTGGTAAGCCATGCTTGTCCTGCGCTTGTTCCATTAGTGGAACAAGGGTTATTCCGCTCCAAGACGACATCGCAGGTTGTGGAGGAGACATTGAGACCTATTCAAACGTATCCGATTGATTGTCTGATTCTTGGTTGTACGCATTATCCTTTTTTGAAGGAAACGATTCAAGAAGTCATGGGACCTGCAGTAAAGCTCATTAGCTCGGCAGATGAAACGGCGCGTGAGACGAGCACCATTTTGTATAACAAAGGCAAGTTGGAAGCTGGGGACGAAACGCCGGTACATCAGCTTTTTTGTTCCGGCGATCCTGAATTGTTCCAGCGCATTGCCGCACAGTGGCTCGGGGAGCAAATTCGCCAAACGCCTGTCGTCTGGCAAGTCACCAATTTGGATTAACGAGACAACCGACTTTTTTTGTCATTGGGCAAATGAAGTCGGTTGTTTTGCTTTTCGCTACATCAAGACACGCCGCGTCTGCATAACATGCAGTAAGGCAGATGGAAGGGGCGTAGTAAGATGAGGGAATATATCGTTCAAAAAGGAGATACATTGCACCGGGTCGCCTCGGCTTTTAAACTATCGGCGGATACTTTAATCGTAGATAATCCGTGGGCCGCCACGCAACCCTATCTGATTAGTGGTCAAGTGTTATATATTCGTCCGTCTACGGATCGTAAATACGTTATTCAGCCTGGTGAGTATGCAAGACAGATTGCCAAGCAGTTTGGTGTGGAGCTTGATGAGTTACGGCTAGCCAATCCAGGACTTGCGGAGCATGATTTTACGGAAGGAAAAACAATTGTTATTCCTGAAGACCATCAGGATCAGATTGTACGATTACGTGGAGAGTATGGATATGAAGATTTAAAGGAAGACCTAGCGGCCTTGGCCCACAGATATCCATTTATTGAAGTTGGCAGCATTGGCACCAGTGTCATGGGGAAGGATATTCCTTATGTACGTATTGGGCAGGGAACGCGTAAAATTCATGCCAATGCTTCTGTTCATGCTAATGAATGGCTGACGACGCCTTGTTTGCTGCGTTTTATAGAGCAATATGCACAAGGGATCGATGGGACTGAAGAACATGTAGGGACCTCTCAATGGGTGTATGGAGGTTCTCCGCGGGATTTGCTGGAGCACACATCCTTATGGGTGGTCCCGATGGTCAACCCGGATGGGGTAGAGCTGGTGCAACAAGGTGTACTCCCAACTCATCCGTTGTATCATGACCTCGAAAAGTGGAATGAAGGACGTGCTGATTATCGCGGTTGGAAGGCCAATGTTCGTGGTGTTGACCTCAACGATCAATTTCCGGCATATTGGGAAGAAGAGGTACGCAGACGCGGTAAAACAGGTCCGTCTCGACGAGACTATGCAGGACCTGCACCTTTGTCTGAACCAGAGTCCAAGGCGCTTGCCGATCTGACGGAGCGCGAACAGTTCGACATGGTGTTATCTATACACAGTCAGGGACAGGAGATCTATTGGAATTATCGGGATCTAGAGCCTAAGGAGAGCCGAGATTGGGCCTTACGTCTAGCTGCCGCAACAGGGTACCGGGCGGTAAAACTGGGTGGTAGCGATGCAGGGTACAAGGATTGGTTTATACAGCGATTTGGTAAACCAGGGTTTACCGTTGAAGTCGGTCTAGGTGTAAATCCGCTGCCCATGCGTGATTACGATGATATTGCAGCAGAAGTGGGCATGTTAATGGCAACAGTGCTGTCATGGTAAAAAATTCGGCCTACTGAAACGTATCGAATCATTTGCGCGTATTAGGAGGAACACGTTTTTTATAAGTGTTCCTCTTTACATGTCCCTTCAATGGGGTATATATACTTAGGAGCATTGGAAATGGAGTGAACAACCTATGAAGTGGAAAAGACTACTATCTCTCCGTCAATGGTCACATGTATTTCGTCGTATGCCCCGATTGATTACTTCATCAAGGATTCCGCTGGGAGAAAAATTACTCTTTGCGGTGCCTGTGTTGCTCTATTGGGTATTACCTGATGTCATGCCGTTTATGCCCATCGACGATATTGGTGTGACGCTATTGCTTATGAATTGGTTTGTCACCCGTGCCGAACGAAAATATCCAGATGTGCTTGAAAAACAGCATGTACGTGTTCGGTAGATAAGCTTATGAATTTCGTGATTGCGATTTTTCACGATTTTCTTTACAATAGGAATATTGCCTTTTGCTATGCTGAACATAATTGTGATCTATTGGCTCATGACGATGTTTCAGGCGCAGCTGTGCCGCCGTAGTACCTCTTTCCCTCTGGGATAGAGGCTAATTATTTGAGTTGTTGATTTTACCCGCTAGGTTGTGTGGTGTGGATATGTATCCAATGAACCACATTTCATTTAATGAATATGAAGGAGATGAAGTTTGATGAACTGCAAAATTACTCGTAACGCAGCTAAAGTATTGAAACTTGAACTGGATAAGGAAGAGAACCAAGGAAAGAGCCTGCGCGTTGTTATTACTCATGCTCATGGAGATCATGCTCATTACGGGCTGGATTTGGACACGCCTAAAGAAACAGATACTGTCGTATCTACAGATAAAGGCATTAACGTCATTTTGGAAAACGGCCAGCCGCTGCTGGATGGTGTGAAAATTGATTACTTGTACTTCCCCGAAGAAGGATTTGTCATTACTAACCCTTCCCAAGGTAATCACGGCGACCACTAAGCCGGAGCTCGGAGGGATGACAGATGGCCAATGATATTCGCGTATGTGATGAATGCAATCATATCCGCTTGAAAACGATCTTGCCCAAGTTGCAAAAGATGGCACCAGATGCCGAGATCAAAATCGGCTGCAAATCGTATTGCGGTCCTTGTGGAAAACGGGCGTTTGTGTATGTGAACGGACGTTATGTGAGTGCAGCCACAGAGGATGAAGTATTGGAGAAGGCTGCGCGCTTTATCAAATAGTTCCAGTACGCAGCATTTGCATTTTTTTTTTGAATAGTTCCCCTTCTTCTGATCCATGCTAATGGATGTAGAACACTGCCCAGAAGGAGGTGTGACTCATGGCCCAATATGATTCCAATCTCGACAATCACAGCGTTGAGGCTCAAACACAAAACTCGGTGGACAGGCTGCACAATGCCGTCTCTCAAGCATTGTCACATCCGGCTGAGCAACTGATTGAACAGGCGGAGCAATCTCGCACTCATGCGGAACATGCCATACAGCAGGCGAAGGATAGCCTTGGTGACGATGCAGTAGAAGTTGCGGAGGACATGCTTGGTGAAGAGGTAGAACGGCTTGAAGAGGCTAAAAAAACGTTGCGTTCCTAAGTATTTGTGAATGGTAACGAGCGCAGTCGAGTGACAATCCATATAAAAAAGCACGATCCACAGCGTACAAGCTGATGGATCGTGCTTTTTTGTTATATGCATGGTAGTTAAGCGATCGACATCCTTAAAGGAGTCCGGGGAGGATGCTATGTCAGCAACCTCCCACAGAAAGTCTATTAGATACAGAAGGAGTTACTTCTTTGTTTGTGGTTCCCATTCGCGAATAAGATCGTATGTGATAACCTGATCAGATATGTTCAACCGATTGAGAGCTTCGGTATATCCCGGTCCGCAGGCGTTGACATCTGTAGGCTGGCCTGTACTCAGGTTGTAACAGGTTCCTTTGGAGAATGTACCGTCCTCCGATGGAATGTAGTACACTCGTCCATCGGTGAAAGCACCAGTACGCAGTACAACCATACGAGGCTTCCCGCTAAACAGATCGTTTCCCATAAAATGATATGGTTTTGTAGAAATCCCAAGTAGGTGCATTACGGAAGGCGTCAGATCCAACTGACCTGCCGGTTCCGAATACGTGCCCGCCTGACTTCCATCAGGAAGATGCACAAGCAATGGTACCTGATTCATGATTTTCTGCATGTCGAGATCCGTAAGTGGCTTGTCTAAAAATTTCTCATACAGTGCTTTGTCTTTAATAGAATTGTCATGATCCCCATAAAACATCAGGATCGTATTATCCCATAATCCGTCTTTCTTCATCTGATCTACCAATTCGCCCAGAGCTTCATCCACATAATGGACGGATTTCAGATAGTCTCCGAATATCGTGCCTTCAAACTCGCCAACATCTAAATCTACCGCGTCAGGTGACAGGTTGTACGGATGATGGCTCGAGATACCGACCATATAGGCGTAGAACGGCTGCTTAACTTCGGTGGTGAGATCATTGAGCGTTTGACGGAAAAAGGATTTATCTCCCAGGGACCAACCCAGTGGCTCATCTATTTTAAAATCTTTTTTACTGTAGAACTTGTCATAGTTCATTGCCTTATACATGGTGTAACGGTTCCAGAAGCTGCTGTCGTACACGTGAAACGCATTGGGACTATACCCAGTATCCTTCAAAATGGAAGGTAACGTATCGAATTTATGGTCCGCATAACGGATAAATACGGAGCCTGTAGGGAGCGGATGCAGCGAAGCATGTGTAGAGAAGTCCGCGTCCGAAGTACGGCCCTGCGCAGTCTGGTGAAAATAATTGTTGAAATACATGCTTTCCTTCGTCAGTTTGTCAAAATTAGGCGTAATCGCTTGACCGTTGATCTGTTTGCCGATAAAAAAGTTCATGAACGCTTCAGCTTGAATGACCATCACGTTTTTGCCCTTATACTTGCCAGATAGATCATTTTTAACCTGAAGCAACTTCTGGTGCTGATTAAACCATTCCTTATCCTTATCGGATTCTGCTTGAGCCAATGTAGGCTGGGGACCAAGGTGATCCTGACCATAGCGGTAGATGTCATATCCATGAAATCCGATCAATCCGGTTACGTTGTACAAGGCCATCGACCACCAGTTGCCGACAAATATGCCAGTTGCCCATGTGGAGGTATAATATTTGATCGGCCCAAATGTTAATACGTAGCCAATCAGGAAGGCCAATGCTCCTTTGGAGAAGCGAAGCAGAAAAAATCTCTTTGTGAACGAGCTTCGGGATGCTTCTAAATAAGTATCATTCGTTGTAAGTCGACGTCGTAAGGAAGCCACAAATATGACATACGGAATGAATAGAATCCAGTCTGCAAAAAAGAAAATGTCCCACCAGTACATAAGGGATGCGATACTTCCGCCTAGAGAATCAACTTGTCCGGCTTGAAGTAAGACGGGAATCGTAATGAAATCCTGGAAATAACGATAATAAACCATGTCGGAATAAATGAGCGCGGTGAGCAACATATCGAGCACCACAAGAGCAATCAAACGTCCGCGACGTGGCAGCCATAAGGTCCAGAAGCTCACAAGTAAAAGCGAACCAATAGCGATGACATAATCCAGCGGATTCATGTCAATATTTTGGGCATGCAAGTTATAGTGAATCAGTACGAGCTTGCCGATCATAAGTACAAAAAACAGACCTAATCCAAAATATTGAGACAGCAGCATTCTGCTGAACGTGTTACCAGTGCGACTTGCACTGGACGTGCGAATAAGCAACACTTTACCCCCTCTGGCAGAAATGTTCGGCTAGTATAAACTACATATTAACGTAATGTTAAAACCGAAATGCCTTTAATTATTATAGCGCTCATCTCGCGCATTTCAATGATTAAGTAAAGAAAATACAGCACAAATCAGGCCAGAACAACGAACAGAGAGTTCGTTTCCTGGCCTAGGCTTCATCATATTTAAGGCTGCAACGGCGAAGTATCTTTGCGGCGCGGAGGCAGAGGGCCTAGATACTGATAGTATTGGCATTCGATCCGGCCGTTAAACAACTTCCGGCGTTTGTCTGCTTTTCGGCCCCAATAATGCTCAAATTGCTTGGTGGAACTGATGGCAAAGAAGGACCAAGTCTTCATTTCGGCTGCCGTGCGTGCGAGTGAACGGATCAGCTTTTCCACCTCGGATTGCTCGCTCAGTCTCTCGCCATAAGGTGGGTTTGTAATCATCACACCATATTGTCCTTCGAGTCTGACTTTAGTTACAGGCATCACCTTAAGAGGGATGTCTTTAGCAAAGCCTGCTGCTTTTACAGCTGCCTCAGCAACTTGTATGGCATTTGGGTCGATATCGCTACCTGCAATCTCAAAAGGAATGTCATCGCGGGTCAAATCCATCGCCTCGTCGCGAGCCTGATCCCATAATTCTCTGCCAATGACAGGCCAGTCTTCCGAGTTAAAGGTACGTCTCAGGCCTGGCGCAATGTTCCAGGCTTGCATGGCAGCTTCGACCAACAAAGTACCGGAACCGCAGCATGGGTCATAGAATGGTCGGTCAGGGCTCCAGCGACTAAGCTGAATAAGAGCAGAAGCCATCGTTTCTTTGAGAGGCGCCTCTGTAACGAGCTTACGATAGCCGCGTTTGTGCAGTCCTGGACCGGTCGTATCAAGTGTCAGTAACGCACGATCATTCAATAGAATGACCTCAATGACGTAACGAGGGCCATCTTCAGCAAACCAATCTGTGTGGTAGGTTTCCTTGAGTTTCTCTACAATCGCCTTCTTGACGATTCCCTGACTGGCTGGTACGCTACTAAGCTGTGATTTGTGCGAACGTCCCTCTACGGGAAATTCACCATCTACAGGAATCCAATCCTGCCAAGGCAATGCTTTGGTACCCTCGAACAGCTCGTCGAAGGTAGTTGCAGCAAATTCACCCATTTTTATAAGCACGCGGTCTGATGTGCGAAGCCACAGGTTACACCGGCATATATCCATATAATCTCCGGTAAAAACGACGCGGCCATTTTCAACGGTCAGATCTTCGTACCCGAGTTCTCTGAGTTCCCGGGCCACGACGGCTTCAAGTCCCATTGGCGCAGTTGCAATTAGTTGCAGTTGAGTCATTAAACGTATTCACTCCGTCCCCATAATCATGTAAGCTTGGTTCAATCCCTATAGTATAGGTCATTGTACTCGAAGAGACAAATCATTAAGGTAAAAAATTTACGAAGGACACCACGTCCAACCTACGTTATGATTAAGCAAGAAGGAGAGATGAACCGTGGAAATTACACCAAATATGACGCCTGAACAATATGTAGACCAGCTGGTACAAGAGGATGAAGCACTGCGCAGTATCAGGGAGGCTATCGTTAAAGAAGGTATGCCGGAAGTATCCGTTGCCCATCCTTACGGAAAACTGTTGACCTTTCTAATTGAAGTATCTGGCGCACAGCATGTATTGGAAATCGGCGCATTAGGCGGCTACAGCGGATTATGTTTAGCCCGTGGGCTGGGAGAAAAGGGTCGCATTGTGTCACTGGAGCTGAAAGAAGCGTACGCAGCGCTGGCACATCGACATATGGAAAACAACGGCTACGGTGACCGTGTCGAATACCGTATCGGACCCGCAGCGGACAGCTTGAAGGAACTTCAGGAAGAGGGAAGAACTTTCGATTTTTTCTTCATAGATGCAGATAAGGAAAATTACCCGGTGTATCTGGAATATGCGATTGCTCTGGCGAATCCGGGTGCCATTATTGCGGGAGACAACTGTTTCCTTCGCGGACGAACGCTGAATACGGATAAGAACGGCCCTGCCGTCCAAGCCGTGAGACGGTTTAACGAGACGATAGCAACAGATCCGCGGCTGGTCAGCACGCTTTTGCCAGCTTACGATGGATTGGCGCTAGCTCGAGTTAAATAGCATTCATCCATATGTATAGCTATGTAAAAAAGAACCTCCTTGTCCACAGCAGTGTGAACAAGGAGGTTCTTGTCTGTTAAGGCGGGCTTGTCTTACCCGAAGGTTATCTTACCTGAAATCAGGCGTAGCCTTACGATCAAAGAGCTTCATGCGTACCCAGAATATGTTGACGATTAACAGGACACCTGACATGATAAACAGTCCTTCGATGCCGATAAACCCGGATAGCACCCCGCCAATGACAGCACCCAGCATATTCCCCAGCGCCAGCGAACTGGTATTGAAGCCGAAAGAACGGCTTTCCATTCCTTCCGGTGTATACGTGCGAATCAGCGCATTTACGCTTGGCAGCAGACCTCCCATAAATACACCCATGAAAAAACGGATAATGACAAGTTGCCATACTTCATTGACAAAAGCCTGCGGAATAAGCATAACCGCCGTTCCAAGCAGTGCAATGGTCAAGATCTTGTGTGCTCCTATCTTGTCACTCAGTCTTCCAAGGAGCGGTGCAGCAACCATATTGGATACACCTGTAATAGCCGTAACAAACCCGGCAATCAGCGCAATTCCTTCTGCCGATCCATACAGCTTTTGCACATACAACGGCAGGAGAGACACCGTACTGATCATGGCAAACTGGAGCAAAAACGTTACGGTGAACAAAGCCGGAAGCTGGGGCGTATGGCTTAACTCCTTTAATCCGGCAAGAACCGAAATTTGTGGTATGCGTGCAGCTTCCGTTTTGCTGAAATTTTCTTTAACCAGAAACATTGCGATAAGCGAGGCTATAAAAATTAGAGTGCCTGTAATATAAAAAATCGGTCTGAATCCGACCCAGTCAGCCAAAAATCCGCCTAGCAGAGGGCCGAGAATCGTGCCAGCCATCTGACCGGATTGCATAATTCCCATAGCGAATCCGGTTCGCTCTTTGGGAGTGGTACCCGACACTAAGGAAATCGATGCCGGATTGAAACCCGAAATCGTACCGTTCAGCAGGCGAAGCGCCAGCAGTTGCCACGGGTGGGTGACCAAACCCATACATCCGATGACCAAAGCCATACCAAAGCCTGAGCGAAGCAGCATGACTTTACGTCCATATCGGTCAGCCAGCTTCCCCCACAAAGGCTGGAACATAAATGAGGTCAAAAAGTTAGCGGCAAAAATAACTCCGGCCCATAGACCAATATCGTGCTCTCCCTTCACATGAAGGTCCTGAGCCAGATACAGGGCAAGGAACGGAGTAATCATCGTAATACCCGCATTGACCAGAAACTGACCGAACCAAAGCACAATGAGATTGATTTTCCATGTCTCCCACGTTTTCAATGTGCTTTCACTTCCTTTCTGCCCATTCTCATCCTGTTGTAAATCCTACTTATCAAAGCATAACTTCTCCCGAGCTTTAAAAAAGCCATTTCTCTAGTATAGCACACTTCATTGAAACTTTATCCAAATGTCATGGGTTTGTCATGGTTTGTTCGAGAGCTGCGGTTGTTACGACTCTTGAAAAAGGGCATAATAAAATATAGTATTTATGATTCGAACTGGAGGCTGAAGTCATGACCTACAATGATACTTTTATCCGCGCTTGCCGCAAGCAAGCTGTGGATCATATTCCCGTATGGTACATGCGGCAGGCCGGAAGGTATGACCCTGAGTATCGCAAAATTAAAGAAAAATACACGTTGCTTGAAATATGCCGCCAGCCCGAGCTGGCCGCAGAAGTGACTTTGATGCCCGTGCGCAAGCTTGGGGTAGACGCTGCAATTTTATATTCTGATATTATGAATCCGGTAGCCTCGCTAGGGGTTGATTTTGATATTGTCAAAAATATTGGTCCGGTTATTGATAATCCGATCCGGTCAGCTGCAGACGTAGACAAGTTGCGTCCGATTGATGTGGAACGCGATTTGGGTCATATTTTGGAAACGATTCGTATTTTGGACCGTGAACTGAACGTGCCATTGATTACATTCGCTGGAGCGCCTTTTACCATTGCAAGCTATTTAATAGAAGGAAGACCCTCCAAAGGATATATTCGCACCAAAGCGATGATGTATGGAGAGCCTGAGTTGTGGCATCGCCTGATGGATAAGCTAGGGGACATGGTTATTACATACGTGCGAGCTCATATCGCTAATGGCGGTAAGGCTTTTCAATTGTTTGATAGCTGGGTAGGTGCGCTCTCGCCTTATGATTTTCAAACTTTTGTGCTGCCGACTATCACACGTATTTTCCATGAATTATCTGATCTGGATGTACCTAAAATTTATTTCCCGGGCGTAAGCTCTGGTGAATTGCTTCCACACTTGAATGGGTTAAAAGCCGATGTGATTGGACTGGACTGGCGGGTAAGTATACCTGAAGGACGTCGTCGCTTGGGCAACGGTTTTGGTGTACAGGGAAATCTGGATCCTTATGTGCTTACTGCGCCAATCGATGTGATCAAGCAGTATGCGAAAACCATTGTAGATGAAGGCATATTGGAGCCGGGTTACATTTTCAATCTCGGTCACGGTTTATTTCCTGAAGCCTCGCTAGATAAGCTAAGAGAGCTTACTAATTATGTGCATGAGTATTCCCGTTCGGTTTTGTCAAAAAATTAATACATTAGAAATGTTAAGAGGTGGTCTACTAATGAAAACCAAAGTGGGTGTACTGGTCATGTCCTACGGGACGCCGGAGAGTCTGGATCAGGTGGAAGCCTATTATACACATATTCGTCGTGGTAATGCTCCTTCGCCGGAGCAATTAAAGGAATTAAAGGATCGTTATGAAGCTATTGTGGGCGGTGTGTTTCCGCTGCGTCAGAATACGGATCGGCAGGTTCAAAACCTGCAGGAAACCTTAAATCGGGAAAATCGCAACCCGGACATTGAATTTGTCTGTTATCAGGGACTCAAACATGCCAAACCGTTTATTGAGGACGGTGTGGAAGCTATGATGCAAGATGGCATCCGTGCAGCGGTAGGTGTCGTGCTGGCTCCGCATTATTCCGTTATGAGTGTAGGCACTTATATTAAGCGCGCACAGGCTAAGGCACAGGAACTGGATCTGGCCATATCATTTGTGGAGAGCTATTATCTTCATCCTAAGCTGATTAAGACGCTGACTGAGCGTGTGAACGCCAAACTGGCGCTTTTTGAAGAAGCTGGAGCCAAACGGGATGAGGTTCGTGTTCTGTTTAGTGCGCACAGCTTGCCCGAACGGATTTTGGCTATGGGTGATCCTTATGTGGAGCAATTAATGGCGACTTCGCAGGCTGTTGCGGACAAAGCGGGAATTACCAACTGGCAGTTTACGTGGCAAAGCGCTGGTCGTACAGCAGAGCCATGGTTGGGGCCAGACATTTTGGATACCATGCACAGCCTTAAAGAGGAGCAAGTGGAGTATGTGCTGGCTGCGCCAGTTGGCTTTGTTTCTGATCACTTAGAGGTGTTATACGATCTGGATATTGAAGCACAGGCGTTGGCGAAGGAATTGGATATGCGTTTTCAGCGTATTGATTCACTCAACAGTGATCCACAGTATATGGAGACGCTTAGTGATGTCATCATAGACCAATGGAAAAAGGGATGAGGACATAATGGAGCAAAAGTTACGTAATATTGTAATTGTAGGCGGAGGCTTGACCGGGCTTAGCACTGCTTTTTATACACGAAAAATGTACAAAGAAGCTGGCTACACACCTCGAATCACGCTGGTGGAGAAAGCTTCCGTGCTGGGCGGGAAAATTGAAACGCTGCATAAAGATGGTTTTGTAATTGAAAAGGGGCCAGATTCTTTTCTGGCCCGTAAAACAGCTATGATAGACCTAGCAAAAGAGCTGGAGCTGGATCATGAGCTGGTGAGCACAAATCCTGAGGCTAAAAAGACATACATTTTGCATGAAGGACAGCTTCATCCGATGCCTCCTGGGCTGGTGCTGGGGATTCCAACAGAGCTGAAACCCTTTTTGCGTAGCGGCTTGATCTCTTTAGGCGGGAAAATGCGGGCTATGATGGATTTTGTCCTTCCGCCTCGCCGTGTACCGGGAGATGAGGCGTTAGGTGATTTTATTGAACGCCGACTGGGCAAAGAAGTGCTAGAGAATGTAACCGAGCCACTGCTGGCAGGGATTTATGCTGCCAACATGAAGACGCTAAGTTTGCAAGCGACCTTCCCACAATTTGCTGAGGTAGAGCAGCAATACGGAAGCCTCATTCACGGGATGATGACAGGTCGAAAACCAGCTGAAACACATACGGGGACGAAAAAAAGCGCCTTTTTGACCTTCCGTCAAGGCTTGCAAAGTTTGGTGCATGCGTTGCTGAATGATTTGTATGATTGTGATTTACGCACCGGAATTGCTGTTACTGAATTCACAAAGACAACGGAAAGTGAAGGCAGCCCATATCGCGTTATGCTGGACAATGGAGAGACGCTGGAGGCGGATGATATTTTTGTAACGACTCCCAACTTTGCTGCTGCGCCGCTATTGCGAGATCATGTCAATGTGGCTGCACTGGAAGCCGTTAATTACGTCTCCGTAGCAAACGTGGTCATGGCCTTTGATAAAACAGATATTGAGAACGTCTTTGACGGCTCTGGTTTTCTGGTTCCTCGCAAAGAAGGACGCAGCGTGACCGCTTGTACATGGACGTCTGCCAAGTGGCTACATACTAGCCCGGACGATAAGGTGCTGTTGCGCTGTTATGTAGGGCGAGCAGGAGCTGAAGACACTGTAGAGTTACCGGATGATGAGCTGACTGCACTGGTACGTAAGGATTTGAAAGAGATGATGGGAGTTACAGCAACTCCGCTGTTCACGGAAATTACACGTCTTCGCAATTCCATGCCGCAATATCCGGTAGGGCACCCGCAGGCTATAGCTGATTTGCGGGAAGAGTTACGCACTGCCATGCCGGGAGTATATGTTTTGGGCGCTGGCTATGATGCGATTGGTTTACCGGACTGCATCCGTCAGGCTAAGGAATGGGCCTCTAATGCCGTCCAAACGACACAGCAGGAAGCGGTTAAGGTAGAGGTGTAAATGTTTGATGATGAACCCTTCGCGATCCATGCGAGGGGTTCTATTTATATTGAAATTTGATATATAATGGAGAAGGTGTAAAATTCGCCAGCTAATAAAGAAGTTATGCAAATGCAATAGCATAGAAGGAGTGAAGAATGTACCCTCCCAGATCACAGCGAAATGAAGGTTGCAAGAAAGCAAGAAAACCAAAAATAGGCAAGGCTTGGATCATTACGAATCTGGTCCTACTGCTTATGATCGTAGGTCTTTTCGGTTATTATTACATATTTGAACACGACAACAGTGGCTCTCTTGCGGAAAATGGCGGGTATTCGCAAACGGAGAAGAAAATCCAAACGGGATCTGCTAGTGAAGAGAGGTCTACTCCCTCGGTCAGTGAAAGTGATACAGCCTTGTCAAATAAACAGCTGGACGAAGGCCCACATGCAGATAAGCAATTTGCTGACGATGAAACGAAGCATTCTGCTGCTTCAGACACAAGCCATCGTCCCGCGACAACGTCTGACACAAATGCTCCCGAAGGCAGCTCTTCAGGAGCAAAATTATCCTCGGGGAAAGACGGGCAGGCAGGGAACGATATGTCCAAGGATGTATACGACGGTAATCCATCCGCCGATAAGGGAGGAACGGAGGATGTAAAAAAATCAAAAACAGACGATGCAGATTCTCCGACAGTTACGCTTCACTTTGTAGGGGATGTGCAATTTTCCGGTAAAGTTGAGCAGCGATTGGAGCAGAATGGGTTTGATTTTCCATATCAATATCTCGGAAACTTGTTTCATAAAGACGATCTGACGATGGCCAATCTGGAAACGCCCGTGACAACGAATGGTGTGGGTGCGTTAAATAAAACGTATGTGTATAAATCTTCGCCCAAGGCGTTAACTGCGTTGGCTGAGGCAGGGATAGACGCTGTCAATTTGGCCAACAATCACATTTTGGATCAGGGCACAGGCGGATTACTGGATACACTGAAATATCTCGATGAAAAAGGTATTGCCCATGCTGGAGCTGGACGTAATGCAAAAGAAGCGTATGCGCCGCATTATTTTGAACGTAAAGGGATTAAAATTGCGTTGTTGGGGACTACACGTGTCATGCCTGAAGCCAACTGGAATGCGGGCGCCAAACTGCCCGGTGTAGCAGGAGCCTATGATTCGACCGCTATCGTAAAGTCCATCCGTGAGGCACGAATGCAGGCCGATCTGGTGATTGTCATTGCCCATTGGGGGAAGGAGCGCGCTACTGCACTTGAGCCTCATCAAACCGAGTTATCGCACGCTTTTATTGATGCTGGAGCTGATCTTGTCATTGGCGGTCATCCACATGTGCTTCAAGGGATGGAACAATATAAAGGTAAATGGATCGCATACAGCACAGGCAATTTTATTTTTTCTAAATCAACGGTGCCAGCCACTTGGGATACAGCGATATTTCAGGCAACCTGTACCCGAAAAGGGGCTTGCGAAATGAAGCTGACCCCTTACCGGGCGGAGCTAGGTCAACCAATCCCATTGAAGGATACGGAGGCCAGCAAAATTTTGCAAAGAGTGGCGGCACTGTCACCGGGAAATGTCTCGATAGGGACGGATGGTACAGTAAGCGCTCAATAGAAATTCGAAAAGAAATTTTTTATATGGGAATTGACGGAACGATCGTATGAGGGACTCCTTTGTGGATGGAGGTCATAACAAGATGAATCATTTGTGCGTGGCTCACCGCGGTTTTTCGGGGATTGCTCCCGAGAACACGATGGCAGCCTTTAAGCTTGCGTTGAAGCAGCCATTTGTACACTGGATTGAGCTGGATGTACAGCTGTCAAAGGACGGTGTTCCGGTGGTAATTCATGATTTTACGCTGGAGCGAACGACGAATGGTACAGGGCGAGTAAAGGATTCGGACTGGAAAGCATTGCAACAACTTGATGCTGGTAGCTGGAAAAGTGCAGAATACCGTGGAGAAATGATCCCTTCCCTCGCACAAGTACTGGATTTATGTCGTGGCCGCGTATCGCTCAATATTGAGCTTAAAACAGCGGGAGATATGTATCCAGGATTGGAGAAAGCCGTACTCCGTGAAATTGTGATGAGAGGGATGGAGGGAGAGGTGGTATTAACCTCTTTTGAGCGTGCCGCATTACGCCGGGCTAAGGAGCTGTCTCCTGAGATCCGGACCGGATTGATTATCGATGCGCGCCCAGATGATTTGGCAATGCAACTGGAGCAGCTACAATGCACTTTTTTATCCATGGGCTATCCGCGTTTGGATCGAAACCTGATGAAAGATCTCACCGCACGCGGTATTACTGTTATGGCGTGGACGGTGGATGACCGCCGTATAATGCGAAGATTGTCCTCATTGCATCCTGAATTGATGATTTGCACCAATTGGCCGGATCGCTGGGAGCAGGTTTTTTTGCTTTCCAAGCACCGGATGTGGCACTATATACGTAAACTTATTCGTTAATCAATTGAACTACATACGCGGGAAGGGTGACGGATCGTGATGAACGTGGATATTCGTAATGTTTACTGTGTCGGACGCAATTATAAGCTGCATGCGGAGGAGCTGGGTAATGAGGTTCCCGCAGAACCGATGATTTTTTTGAAGCCGTCTCATGCAGTCGTGCCGCTGGATGGCGCCACGCTGGAGCTTCCTCAGGGGCAAGGAGATATTCATTTTGAGACTGAGCTGGTTGTGGCTGTAGGACGTAAATACGAACCAGGCATGTCCGCAGATACATGTCTGAACGCATTTGCATTCGGGATTGATTTTACCCTGCGTGATGTACAAAGTGTGCTCAAGAAAAAAGGCCACCCATGGACCGCCGCCAAAGGCTTTAAATCGTCTGCACCCGTGACACCATTCCTGCCTTTAGAAAAATTGGACATGCTGGAGCAGCAGGATTTTTCCTTGCTCAAAAATGGACAGGAAGTGCAGCGTGGACATGTTAAGGATATGATTTTTTCTATTCAGCATATCGTTGAATATATAGCGACTCATTATGGACTGGGCGAGGGAGATATTATTTTCACAGGTACTCCAGCAGGAGTAGGGCCTACAGCAAGTGGGGATCGCTTTGAGCTTTTCTGGGGAAGTGATCGTCAGGGAAGCTTCACCATCGCATAAATTTGTGAATGGCATCCATGAAGAGGATTAAAAAAGGGAAGTTCTTGGTGGATGAGAGTAAAGAGAGATTCCCGTAGATAAGCATTGTGAAGGCCGTGTCCTGTGCCAAAGCATGGGACACGGCTTTTATATAAGCGTAGAGCGTTGTACAATAATATCAGAACGAAAAAAGAAAAACGGAGATTCATTTCAAAAGCGGGGGTATATCATGGACTGGATCATCGGATTGCTTTGTGCTGCTGTGGTGGCCGGAGCTGCATTTTATAAAAAATCCTTAACCTTATCTGGCTTTGCCGCGGCTGTACTGATGGGAACTGTATATTATGGGGCGGGTAACCTGTTCTGGTTCGGCACATTGCTCTTGTTCTTTATCACGTCGACCCTTCTGTCGAGGTTCAAAAAGGAGCGCAAGGCTGAACTGGAAAAATCGTATGCCAAAACCGGAAACCGGGATGCAGGCCAAGTATGGGCCAATGGTGGATTAGGTATGCTGTTATGCCTGGGTTATGCGATATGGCCCCATGTTACGTGGCAGCTGGCTTTTGTCGGTGTCATGGCTACGGTCACATCCGATACGTGGGCAACGGAATTTGGCAGCCTGAGTCGTAGGCCACCTCGCTCGGTGCTTAACGGGAAGGTGCTGGCACCCGGAACCTCAGGTGGAGTCTCTGTATTGGGAACGGCTGCGGCCTTGGCTGGGGGTGTACTGATCGGCATAGGTGCATGGGGCTTTGGACACGCCATAGGAACGCCGAGCTTGCCGTTATGGCTGTGGGCACTGGTTGGAGGTATATCCGGTAGCGCGGGGGCCTTTGCTGATTCCTATCTAGGTGCTACAGTGCAAATGATGCGTTCCTGCACGGTTTGCGGACGAGAAGTAGAAGTAGACTCACATTGTGGACAAACGACGGTCTATGTACGAGGCTGGCGTTGGATGAGCAATGATCGGGTGAATAGCATTAGTTCTATTTTCGGAGGATTGGTCGCTCTTGCAGGTATTTTTTTAATACTCTGAACACAGAGCTGGAGATCGTTACAAGGAATTAACTGTTATAAGAATTGACCATGTTTCAATCCTTGTATAAGGAGGTGCTAAGATGGGCGATATACACAGAGATAAATATGAAGCTATTTTGGACGCAGCTTACGCCGTCTTTGGCACCAAAGGCTTCTATGAAAGCAAAATTTCCGAGATTGCAGAACAAGCGGGAGTTGCCAAAGGCACAGTATACTTGTACTTTAAAAGCAAAGAGCAGCTATTTACAGCAGTCACACGTAGAGATTGCGAGCAATACCTAGCCGAAATGCAAGGTGCATTAATTAATCGTACTTTGGGAGAAGGACTGCTGCGGATGGCGAATTTGCATCTGCACTACTATTACAAGCGTAAGCAGCATACTAAATTATTTTTTATGACCCCCAACAGTGATCCCGATCTAATGGAGTTTATGCGGGGATTTATTCAGGACTATACTGATTTGGTCAACAATAAACTGGCGTCAGAGGGTGTACAGCAGTCCGAGTTTCATGCGAAGGCATTCATTGGTATGTTGGAACGCCTGAAAATGGATATTTTATTGAATCAAGATTTCCGCGAATGTGACGTGGATCAGACGGCTGAATTAGTGGCGAACTTATTTATGCATGGCTGTAAAGCCGGAATACAAAAATCCTGACACATCTTGTTGCTAAAAAACCGTACTGACTTCGTTCAGGTAACGGTTTTTTTAATCATTGGCTATGTCTGTGTTAAAATAAACAGGATGCATCACAAAATTGGGGAAGAGTAGGGAATCCGTATGAATATTATGACCGTTGAACATATAACGAAAAGCTATGGCGAGAAAATGTTGTTTGAGGATGCTTCCTTTGGTATGGATGAACGTGACAAAATAGGAGTCGTCGGTGTAAATGGCACCGGTAAATCAACGTTTTTACGGGTAATTTCAGGATTAGAGCCGCCAGATGATGGCAATATTGCAGTGAACAACGATGTGC
This sequence comes from Paenibacillus sp. SER-28, assembly GCF_052906305.1. Classification (NCBI taxonomy): domain Bacteria; kingdom Bacillati; phylum Bacillota; class Bacilli; order Caryophanales; family Paenibacillaceae; genus Paenibacillus; species Paenibacillus sp. SER-28. The sequence continues at coordinate 810,045 of NZ_JBRECM010000001.1, forward strand.
GAATTCAGTATCTAGCACAAAATCCGGAGTTTGATCCCGAAATGAAGGTACTCCAGCATATTTTTCATGGCAACCAGCCTGAGATGAAAGCGGTCCGAGAATATACGGAAACCATGGAGTTGTTGGAGTTAAATCCGGGTAGCGAGGAGCTTCAAAACCGTCTATTGCGAGCAAGTCAGCAAATGGATACGTTCCAGGCATGGCAGCTAGAGAGTGAGGCCAAAAATATACTTACCCGGCTGGGGATCACTCAGTTTGAGTCTCGTATGGGCGTTCTATCCGGCGGGCAGCGCAAGCGGGTGGCTTTGGCGGCGGCTTTGATCCAACCCTGCGAGCTGCTCATTCTTGACGAGCCTACAAACCACATTGATAATGAGTCCGTTGAATGGTTGGAGCAATATTTGCAAAAAAGACGTGGTGCGTTGTTAATGATCACGCATGATCGCTATTTTCTGGATAGAGTTGCAAATGTCATGTTGGAGCTGGATCATGGCCGCCTTTTCCGTTATGAGGCTAACTATACCCGTTTTCTGGAGTTGAAGGCAGAACGTGAGGAGCGGGAAGCGTCAACGGAACAAAAAAGGAAGAACCTGCTGCGTAATGAACTGGCCTGGATTCGCCGTGGAGCAAAGGCTCGTTCCACCAAGCAGAAAGCGCGTATTGACCGATATGAGCAGCTTAGGGATCAGCAACCGGAAGCTCGTTCTGGATCTGTAGATATGTCCGTCGCCTCCACACGTCTGGGTAAAAAGATATTGGAGATCGAGCATCTGTCCAAATCGGTAGATTCCCGTAAGCTGATACAGGATTTGAGCTACATTGCGGTTCCTGGTGATCGTGTTGGTATCCTAGGTCCTAACGGTAGTGGGAAATCCACTCTGCTCCAAATGATTGCCCAGCATATAGAACCGGATTCCGGCAACGTTGTGCTGGGACCGACGGTGAAGCTTGGCTATTTTACTCAGGAACATCAGGAAATGAACGAATCATTACGTGTCATTGAATATATTAAGGAAGAAGCCGAAGTGATTCGTACAGCAGACGGTTCGACGATTACAGCTGCACAAATGCTGGAACGTTTCCTGTTCGCACCAAGCGCGCAATGGACGGTTATTTCCAGGCTGTCTGGAGGCGAAAAACGGCGCTTGTATCTGCTTCGTGTTCTAATGTCGGCACCGAATGTGCTATTGCTGGATGAACCAACAAATGATCTGGATATTCAGACCCTTTCCGTTTTGGAAGATTATCTGGATGAATTCCCAGGTGTGGTTTTTATTGTTTCTCATGATCGCTATTTCCTGGATCGGACAGTGGACAAAATACTGGCGTTTGAAGGGGATGGACAGGTACGAGTACATGTAGGGGACTATAGCGAGTATGCAGAATGGATTAGTAAAAATGCTCAATCTTCTGTGAATACGTCTGTCTCTACGAGTACGGCTTCCTCGAATCGCTCTTCCGCGCCTAAGTCTGCGGGTCCTTCTGATTCAGTCAAGGAGACAAGTAAAACCAAGCTCAAATTCACCTTCAAGGAACAGCGGGAATATGAGCAAATTGATGAAATGATTGAACAAGCCGAACAGAAGTTGGCCGACATTCAGCGACAGATGGAAGAGTCTTTCAGTGATTCAGCACGACTACAGGAGCTCATGGCTGAGCAAGTGAAGGCCGAACAGCATCTGGAGCACCAAATGGAACGCTGGACCTACCTGAATGAGCTGGCCGAGCAGATTGAACAAAGTAAATCTTAAAAATACAAAAGCAAGTCACCATTCAGAGTGGAGGCTTGCTTTTTTTATCGAATTATTAATATGTTTTTCATATTAAAAGTGCGTGAATTATATATTTCTAATATTAAATTACGGTGGGTATAATGGAGTGCATATGGAAGGGAGGAATTGAAAATGGAATATCGTAAACTTGGAAAAAGTGGATTAATGTTAAGTGAGATCGCATTGGGAAACTGGATCACCCACGGTGCTCAAGTGGATGATACTATAGCGCAAGCCTGTGTAAACGCTGCACTAGACTCAGGGATTACCACGTTTGATACTGCTGATGTGTATTCGGATACCATGGCGGAAACGGTTTTAGGTCATTCTTTAAAGGGAATACGCCGTGAAAGTATTGAATTATGTACTAAGGTTTTTCATCCCACAGGTACCGGACAGAATGATAAAGGGCTGTCTCGCAAACATATCATGGAGGCCTGCCATGCTTCTCTTCGACGCCTGCAAACGGATTATATTGATGTATATTATGCACACCGTTTTGATCCAACCGTATCGCTTGAAGAAACTTTTTTGGCCTTATCCGACTTGGTGCGGCAAGGGAAGGTTTTGTATGTAGGAGTAAGCGAGTGGACAGCAGAGCAGATAAAGCAAGGAGCCGCTCTGGCTAAGGAATTAAAGGTCCCTTTCGTGGCAAGTCAGCCCCAATATTCCATGCTGTGGCGTGTCATTGAAGCTGAAGTGATTCCCGCTTGTGAGCAGGAAGGGATTGGACAGGTGGTTTGGTCACCTCTGGCACAAGGTATTCTTTCTGGTAAATATGCAGCAGACAAGCCGTTACCCGAGGGATCAAGAGCTTCTACGACAGCAGGGTCACCAATTTTCGAACGTTTGGCTGGACAATGGTTACGTAAAGAAGTCCTTTTGGCAGTAAAGAAAATTCAGCCGATTGCAGAAGAATGCGGACTGACGCTACCCCAGCTTGCAGTCGCATGGGTTTTACAAAACCCGCAAGTGTCCTCAGCTATTATCGGTGCTTCCAAGCCCGAGCAGGTTAAAGAGAACGTAAAAGCGGCGGGTGTCCGTCTAGATGAGCAGGTCATGAGACAATTGGATAGCATTTTAAATGGTATTGTTGAACGTGATCCGAGAAAAACAGGGTAAGATATACGATCAAGGAGATTTACATGTCTAACTCTTCGTTACAAGCTGTTTCTTCAACCACTTCCAGAAAATGAGTCAGAACAGTTTCGTGTGTACCTGTTTTCCATGCAGCATAAAGTGGGATGGACGGAGACTCTTCTTGAAAGGAACGAAATACGACATCACTGCGTTGAAAGACAGAAACGGAAGAGGGAACAATGGAGATACCTATACCTGCCGCTACCAAGTTAACGATCGTATACATTTGAACGGCTTCCTGTACGATTTGAGGCTGAAATCCGTGTTGTCCGCAAAAGTCCAGTATGAGGTTATGAAAAGAAGCTCCCATATGAGGCGGAGACAGGATAAAAGATTCGTCCGCTAATGAACGTAAAGACAAGGTTGAATGGTGGGCTAACGGATGTGTTTGAGGAAGAACGGCCATGAGTGATTCGTTGGTATAAAGACGAGAAGTGATATGTATAGATGGATCTGCACAGCGCAGGAAGCCCACATGAACTTTGCCCTCGTGTATAGCTTTCAGTTGTTGGACAGATGTCATTTCAAATAACGTAAGCTTCACATCTGGAAAACGCTCTCGGAATTTCTTCAAGGCATTAACCATCAGACTACCAGAGGCTGAATCTACAAAAGCGATGGATAATTGTCCGAATTTCCCCTGACTTGCAAGCTGTGTGATCTTGATGGATCTTTCCAATTGTGCAACCATGTTTCTGGATTCTTCTAAAAATATCGCTCCTGCTGACGTAAGTCGAACTTGTCTCTTGGTTCGTTCCAAAAGCTTCACGCCAAGCTCTTCTTCAAGGCTTTGAATTTGTTGGCTCAAGGGAGGTTGGGTGATATTCAGTTTTTTCGCAGCACGGTTAAAATGTAGTTCTTCCGCTACTGCGATAAAGTAACGTAGTTTTTTCAGATCCATAGCTGTGATTTCCTTTCGCTAAGCCTTCACCGACCTATTCTCCAGAGGAACAGGTCGGTTTTTATCGTTCGAATTAAACTGTCACGTAAGCTGCAAGCAGACGTGCAGTGTTCACCACGGCCTGCTTGTGCGTGCGCTCCATGGCATGGGAGGCGTGTACGCCAGGGCCGATCAACGCAGCACGGATGTTATTACCGGCTCTTAGTGCAGCCGAAGCGTCCGAACCGTAGTGCGGATAAATATCTACCGCATACGGAATATTCAGCTCTTTGGCCAGCTCAATCAGACGAGTCGTCATAGTATAGTCATAAGGTCCGGAGGAATCCTTGGCACAGATAGAAACATCCGTTTCCTTGCAGCTCAGATCTTCACCCATACAGCCCATGTCGACAGCTATCATCTCACTGATTCCTTCGGGTATGTAAGCCGCTCCGTGCCCCACTTCCTCATAGTTGGAAATGAGCAATTTAACGGTATGTCGAGGCTTCCAGTTTCCATGTACAGCAGATTCCAGTAAACCAAACAGTGCAGCTACACTAGCTTTATCATCCAGATGGCGTGACTTGATAAATCCACTGGGTGTTACGACTGGACGCGCATCGAACGAAATAAAATCGCCCACCGCAATACCGAGCTGAAGCACGTCTTCTTTTGACCCGACAAGCTCGTCAATCCGTACCTCCATATGGCTCTCTTTGCGCTCAAAGCTCCGTGCATCATCATAGACGTGCACGGATGGATGGCTGGACAGAATAGTGCCTGTATACGTTTGTCCGCTTCGGGTATGAATAAGGCAGTATTCGTTCTCAATGCTGTTCATCATGAAGCCGCCGACGGATGTCAGACGTAGGGTGCCTTGTGCTGTAATGGAACGCACCATTGCGCCCAATGTATCCACATGTGCGCTCAGCGCCACCGTATGGTCCGTTTCCTGACCTTTCAGAGTCAAGATGGCACCGCCTTTTGCATTCCATTCGATTTGTACCCCGAGGCTTTCCGCTTCTTTACGAATCAGCTCCATCACATGGTGTGTATACCCACTGGGACTGGGTGTGTTCAGTAGCTGATTTAAAAAGTTCATCATATAATCTTCATTTAATTGAATCGTCATTTGTTGCTCCTCCTCATTTGGACAACCGATCAGGGTTAGAGGACGGTTGCTCTATATCTTGGTCGAATGTAGACCCTGTGCTGGAAGAACCCGTCGAGTTATAGGTCACATCCGCGTTTGCTTCCACCGTGGATGTGTGCTCTTCTTGTAGTGTATGAAGCTGAGTAGTCAGACGTTTAATCTCTCTCTGAAGCCTATATTGGCGGAAAATACCGAAAGAACCGACAATAAGTCCACCTAGAAGAGTGCAACCAAGAATAAGCAAAATCAAAGGAATGCTAACCATACTGAATAGAAGGTTCACTTGAACCGAATTCACATTAATAACAGCAAATACAGCTGTTAACAAAGCAATAACAAGAGCTGCGATCAAAGACCATTGTGTTTTCAAAATGCCACCTCCTCCCGTTACATTATAAAATCCCTTGCCCGCCATGGACAAGGGATTTATCCGTGCATCATTTCAATGCTGGATTTTAAGTGCGCACGGTTTTACTTTCCTTCAGTTAGCTTTTCCATTTCTGTAATGACTTCTTCGAATACGCTCATCGCTTCGCGGATCGGCTGCGGAGAGGACATGTCAACGCCAGCTTTTTTCAAAATATTGATTGAATAATCGCTGCCACCGCTCTTCAAGAAGCCCAAGTAACGGTCAACGGCTGGCTGGCCTTCCTCCAGAATCTGTTTCGAGAAACTGGTTGCTGCCGAGAAGCCAGTAGCATACTTGTAGACGTAAAAACTGTTATAAAAATGAGGGATCCGTGCCCATTCCATTTCAATGTCTTTGTCTACCTTCATACCGGGCCCGTGATATTTCACATTCAGATCATAGTAAATCTCTGATAAAAGCTGCGGTGTAAGGGATTCTCCCTGTTCAGCGCGTTCATGTACAATTTTCTCAAATTCCGCAAACATGGTTTGACGGAATACCGTTGTGCGGAATTGATCTGCATAGTAGGTGAGAAGGTACATTTTCTCTTTCGGATCGGTTGATTTGTTCAGCAGGTAGTCCATTAGCAACGCTTCATTGGTTGTGGATGCCACTTCAGCCAGGAAAATGGTGTACTGTGCATCTCTATACTTCAATGCGTTGTCTGAATAGTACGAATGCAACGCATGCCCCATTTCATGAGCAAGTGTGAACATGCTGTTCAGGTTATCTTTATGGTTCAGCAGCACATATGGGTGGGTACCATAAGCTCCCCAACTGTATGCACCAGTACGTTTGTTTTCGTTTTCGTATACATCAATCCAGCGCTCATCATAGCCTTTTTGCAACGAAGCCAGATAGTCCGCGCCCAGTGGCTTAAGGCCTTCCTTTGTTTGCTTTTTGGCGTCTTCATACGTAATGTCCATCTTGTATTCGTCCACAAGTGGAGCGAACAAATCATACATATGGAGCTCATCCACACCTAACAACTTTTTACGCAGCTTGATGTAGCGATGGAGCAGGGGCAAGCTTTCATGAATGGTATCAATGAGATTCGTATACACTTCCTTCGGAATATTGTCACCGTACAGTGACATTTCCAGTACAGAAGGGTATTTGCGAACACGAGAATAAAAAATATTTTTGTTTACATTGGCACTTAGTGTAGAAGCAATTGTATTTTTATTTTTGGCATATGTGTCATATACCGCTTTAAAAGCACGTTCGCGAACTTCGCGGTGCGGACTTTCGAGGAATTGAATGTAGCTGCCATGAGTCAGCTCAACCTCTTTGCCGTTTTCATCCTTGATTTTTGGAAACTTCAGATCGGCATTGTTGAGCATGCCAAAAATCGTTTGCGGGGCTTGAGCCAGATTGCCAACCTGAGCGAGCAACGCTTCTTCTGTCTTGCCCAGAATATGTGCCTTTTCCCGCTTCATTTCTTGAAGTGTAAACCGATAATCTGCAAGCTTCGGATCTTCAATGAAGGCATCGAGCTGATGATCCGGCAATGCCAAAATTTCAGGCGTCACGAAAGAAAGAGACTCGCTAACCTCAACGCCTAATTTTTTGGCTTTTTGCGAAAGACCCTGGTATGTAGGTTCAGCTGTATCCTCATCATGATGCAGATGTGCGTACACATATACACGCTCGGTTTTAAGCGACAATTCATCTTCCAATTTAAAGCAGCTACCAATCGACTCTGCTGAATTGAGCTTGCCTTGGAATTGTTCAGCCTTTTTGGCTAGTTGTTTGACTTCTTCGTATTCTTGATCCCATGCTTTGCGGTTGGGAAACAAATCTTCCAGTTTCCATGTATTTTCCACTGGCGCATTAGCGCGTTTTACAATTTCACTCATGGAGAGCCTCCTCTGATCGAACGTAATGTGGGGTAGAGCTGCGGCAGTAAGGGACGGATGCCAAAACGAAGAAACCGCCACGCTTACCGTAAGCAGCAGGGCAAGAGGTTTTACAGGATGCATGTAACGGCAGATCCTCCTTATACCATGGCTTGTTTTGCCATAGTATGACCTCTTACGCCCGAAAGTATAATTTTCCTTACTGTGGGTTGGAACCTATATTTAATAAGCTGTATACAATGAGATAAAAGGCAAGGCAAACCATGATTACAGCGGTGAGGGCCATCCACTTTTTGAGAGGAGTCGGTATCGTATCACGCTTCATGATCAGCACTCCGCCCAGCGTGAAGGCCAGAATAATGAAGATGAGATAGCTGTTGGACACCATGAATAGGCTAGACCTGTTTGAAAGCGTTCATGATCCGCTGCCACTCTTCCTCATTATCTTGAAAGGACTGCTTGGGAAACCGATTTTGAGCCCAATGCATTAGCGCCGGACGGCTTAAAAACGTGTGGGCTTCCTCGCCCCAATCATCGGATATTTCCCGTAGAACGATGTAACGGCCCTGCACCTCGACAGTCATCATGTTCCAATTGTCTTTTTTGTATATTTCGTGTTTTTTCATCATATGCATGTCTCCGATTTTATAGATGTTTTGGTTCATGATACCGCAGTTTCCGCCGCAAAAGCAAATCATTCCAGCCCGAAAAACCCGGAAAAACATCAATTGCATTGTGAAAAAGCATGAAGTATAATATGGATATTCGCCATAGATGGCGGTATTTTTAGGAGGTTGTTCACTTGAAAGGTACAGTTAAATGGTTTAACGCAGAAAAAGGTTATGGCTTCATTCAAATGGATGGTGGCGAGGACGTATTCGTACATTTCTCCGCAATCCAAGGCGACGGCTTTAAAACTTTGGAAGAAGGTCAAGCGGTTGAATTCGAAATTACTGAAGGTAACCGTGGACCCCAAGCAGCTAACGTAATCAAACTGTAAGTGTAACTGAATTGTAAGAATGGTTCCGTTTCTACGGATGTCTTATATATTACGGTTAAACTATGAATTGAGAGCGCAGTTCCTTTAATTTAAGGGACTGCGCTTTTTTGCGTAAATACGTTTATGATATGAGAAGATTGAGCAGGAATAGGGTATTATACGTAATAAAACTAGGCAGAAGACATTTCAAATTGAAGGAGTTGAGAAAATGAGTGCAGCAGAGGCTAGTCGTAAGCCTTCCCTGATTGAAGGTCCTATTGCCAAAACGCTGTTTATGTTCTCTTTGCCGATGCTGTTCGGAAACATTCTGCAATCCCTGAATGGAACGATCAATTCGATCTGGGTGGGGAAGTTTCTGGGAGAAGCCGCATTGACTGCCGCTTCAACGGAAATATTATAAACGGCTACGGGACAGTGGCAGCAGCAGCTTATACAGCAGCCAATAATTTGTCGAGCTATGTGCAGATGCCAGCAATGGCGTTAGGTGCAGCTGTATCTTCCTTTGCCGCTCAAAATATCGGAGCCGGACGTTGGGATCGAGTGCGCATGACAACCTGGATTGGGATTGTGTATAATTTTGTGTTGACTGGTGGAGCTGTGGTATTAATTTACGTGTTTAATCGTCAGGCCTTGCTCATGTTCCTTCCTTCTACAGGGGGTGCATTGGAATTGGGTATGCGGATTAATCTGATCACCTTGTGGTCTTTTGTTATATTCGGTGTTACCAATGTCATTACAGGTGTTGTTCGATCGACGGGTTCCGTCATGATACCGCTTTTAATTACCATTATTTCATTATGGGGCATTCGTATACCTTTGGCCTATGTATTTGTCGATGAGTATGGTCTAGATGCTGTATGGTGGAGCTTTCCTGTTGGTTTTGCTATTTCTGCCGTAGCAGTCATTTACTATTATGCTTTCGGGAAATGGAAGCAGGCAAGCATGGGAGAGGGAATCCAAGCCATGAAGCCCGCAGAGGACAAGGGATAGGTAGGCCATTTATACTATTTGCGATTAAAGTCTTATAAGGATAGATTTTGTGTAACTCCTATTTTTGACTAATAAAACATTACAGGTATAAAATTCTTTTTGTAAGAATAGCTCATTTCCTTGAATTTTAAAGAAAAAAGTGAGGTTGTTCATTTGTGCTAAAAGGACGATCATATTATAATGGATATGGTTTGGATAGGTATAATTACGTAGACAACAATGTGGAGGCACCGTCATTTGAGTTATGTTGAGCAAGGACGTTATCAAGTACCGAGAGGCCCCATAGGTCTAATGAGCCGAATGTACAAGCACATTCTCCCTGAAACGAAACTAGAATTGAGTAACTGGAAGAGCAAGGCCGAACAAATTCCGGACCCTGAGCTGCGAAGCCAGGCGCTTGCGAGCATAGCGGATAAGACATTTCACTGCGTGGGTGGAGCGGTTTATGCCGCTGCCAATATGTCTGCCCGGCAGACGCTAATTCCGCTGATCGTAGCGTATCAGACCATTAGTGATTATCTGGACAACCTGTGTGATCGCAGTACGTCCATGGACCCGGATGATTTCAGGCTACTGCATCAGGCTATGCTGGATGCAGTTAATCCGACGGCTAGGCCAGTGAATTATTATGAGTTGCGTCGTGAGCAGGAGGATGGCGGTTATTTGACCAGGCTGGTGACAACCTGTCAGTCTTGTGTAAGCAGGCTTCCGGGCTATGAGGCGGCTATGCCTTACGTTCAGGATTTGGCTCGATTATACACGGATTTGCAAGTATACAAGCATATTAAACCCGAGCTGCGGGAACAAGCGCTTTTGGATTGGTGGTCGCTTCATAAAGACCGTACACCAGAGTTGCGCTGGAATGAGTTTGCTGCGGCTACCGGTTCAACTCTGGGGGTCTTTATGCTGTTTCTTGCTGCCAGCGACCAGCATCTGACAGATGCAGGGGCTGCCTCAATACATGCATCGTATTTTCCACATGTGTGCAGTCTTCATATTTTGCTGGATTATCTAATCGATCAAGACGAAGACCGGAAGGGCGGAGATCTTAACTTTTGCAATTATTATGAAGATACCGACATGGTGCTAGACCGGATCGCCTACGTTGTGAATCGGGCGCGGGCTGATATTGCAGATGTCCCTGCCAGCTCCTTTCACCGGATGATTATCGAGGGATTGCTGGCTTTATATTTATCCGACCCTAAAGTTAGCGAGCAGCAGGACGTTCGCGCTGTTTCGAGACGTTTAATGAAAAATAGTCCGCTCATGCGTTTGTTTTTCTTATTAAACAGTCGATGGATAAGAAGGCTTATATGATTATTTTGAGGAGGTCATAAATCATGACAGCAGTTAAGAAAATTGCAGTATTAACAAGTGGTGGAGATTCACAAGGGATGAACGCGGCAGTTCGCGCCGTCGTACGTAGCGGATTGTATTTTGGACTGGAGGTATTCGGGATTCAACGTGGGTATCAAGGCCTTTTGAACGACGATATTTTTCCAATGGATCTGAGAAGCGTCGGAGATATCATCCAACGTGGGGGAACTGTACTTCAATCTGCAAGATGCCTGGAATTTACGACTGAAGAAGGGCAGAAAAAAGGCGCTCAAATTTTGCGTAACCGTGGAATTGACGGCGTAGTCGTGATTGGTGGCGACGGTTCCTACCAAGGAGCTAACAAACTGACCAAGCAAGGCATTAAAACGATGTGTCTTCCGGGTACGATTGACAACGACATTTCCTTCACGGACTACACTATTGGTTTTGATACGGCGGTTAGTATCGTAGTGGACGCAATCAACAAGCTGCGTGATACGATGTCATCCCATGAACGTTCTTCTATCGTGGAAGTTATGGGACGTCATTGTGGTGATATTGCTCTGCATGCGGGTCTGGCTTCTGGCGCAGAAACGATTTTGGTGCCTGAGGTAGAATTTGACCTGAACGAAGTATCCGACCGGATGAAACAAAACTTTAAGCATGGTAAACGCCACAGTATCATTATCGTTGCTGAGGGTGTAGGCAAAGGCGAAACAGTAGCACAAGTTATCCAAGAAAACTGTCCGGATTATGAGCCTCGTGTTACAGTGCTTGGACACATCCAACGTGGAGGCACACCAACAGCGTTTGACCGCAACCTGGCGAGCCGTTTGGGTGACTTTGCTGTTCGCCAATTGATCGAGGGCATATCTGACAAGGCTTGCGGAATGATCGACGGTAAGTTGGTAGCTACAGATATTGACAAGGTTGTAAATACCAAAAAAGATTTCAATATGGAGCTTTATGAGCTGGCCTTGCGTTTGTCCCAATAATAAGAGCCTTTATGTAAAATAGATCGGCTCTGATATTGGAAATGATCAAAAGTATGCGGATGACCCGAGTCATCCGCTATTTTTTTAGCTTTGAGTCCTATCAGGAGGTAGTCATATATGTACCTATTCAAAATCGAAGTGGACAGTTCGGAAGGAGCGCTGACCGTCATTCTCGCTGCTGAAAATGAAGAACAGGCATTTGAAGAGATTGAACAACATGTGGAGAGACACTTTCTATATCCTCCCAAGCTGAACGAAGTGGCTATTGTGGAGAAAAAACGAATAACTTTAGGCGCAGCATATGTAATCGAGACACGCAAAGGCTAAATAGCCTCTGCGTGTTGTTTTTTTTCGGCGAAACGACGTTGTACTCTCACCAGACGCCAGAGAAGTAAAATAGCGCCTACTGCCAACCCTGTTATCAAACCGATCCAGTAGCCGTAGGGCCCCAATGAAGTCCAGCGTGCCAGTATATATCCTACAGGAAGCCCAATGACCCAATAGGAGAGGAATGTGAGCAAAAAGGCTGGATTGACGTCTTTATACCCGCGTAGCGCTCCTTGTGTAGGTGTAGCGACAGCATCAGATATCTGAAAGAAAATCGCATAGATTAGAAAATGCTGTGCCAATTGAATGACCTGCGGATCGGTGGAGTAAAGTCGAGCGACCTGTTCACCCCAGATAAGCAGTACAATAGCTGTAATCAGTGATAGACCTACTGCGCTGCTAATCCCCATTACACTATAAGCTTTGGCATCCCGCGGACGAGCAGCCCCTGTTTCATAGCCAACTAGAATCGTAAGTGCCATGCAAATGCTGAGTGGAATCATATACAGCGTAGATGCAAAGTTCATGGCGGCCTGATGTGCGGCTATGGTAGCTGTATTATAGCTACTCATGAAGAGAGTGACGGCTGAAAAGACGGCAGTCTCAAAAAATATAGCAAATCCAATCGGTACGCCAATCTTGATGAGCTCTTTCAAAGCACCAGCGGCAATCCCGTATATTTTGCTGAAGATTCGGTATTCGGTAAATATTTTTCCACGATGCGTAGTGATACCGGCGACCAGCATGATGATCCAGTAGGTGGTTGCCGTTGCCACCCCGGAGCCTACACCCCCCAGACGCGGAAAACCCCAGTTTCCATAAATAAGTAGATAGTTCAACAATACATTAATGGGTAACGACATGAGCGTGATGAACATCGTAAAGCGGGTTTGTCCCAATGCATCCATAAAGCTTCGGAGCACAGTGTAGGCAAATAGAGGAACAATCCCGAAAGCCATCGCACAAAGATAGTACAGGGCCACATTATGAACTCTCAATTCCAAATTCATACCGTTCAAAATAGGCTTGACCAAAATGATGCCAGCAATCAAAACGACCATAGACAGGGCGAGAGAGAGCCAAAGTGCTTGAATGACATAGTAGGAGACTTTATCTTTGCGCTGTGCTCCTACCAATTGAGATACAATGGGCGTGATAGCCATAAGTATTCCGTTAAGGCCTGTTTGTACAGGAACCCATAGACTTACTCCAATGGCTACTCCAGCCAGATCGGCAGGGGAAAAGTGTCCCGACATATTCGTATCAAAAAAAGTCATGGCAGATAGTGCAAGCTGGGTAATCAGGATAGGGAACAAAATGTAGAAAAGTTGCTTCCATTTCTGTCCCGTTGTTAGAGTCAATTGCATTTTTGTTTTCCTCATTTACTAGGGATTGATTATTCGTATGTATCATAACATGTAAGTATTTATTGTAAGGGATACCGATACATTTGAACAGTAATAAAAAAGACTGCACCCGTTCGCCAAACAACGGGACAGCCTTCGAAATGATTATATAATTTCTAAATTTTATATAAAATAATAAAAAGTCCGGAGAGATAAATTATTTGTATGTTACTCCGCTAGTATAGCGGTTTGTGGCATTCCAAAGTAAATATTCGTTCACTTTCATATCCTTAAGCGCTCGAATTTGGTCCTCTACTTGAGTTTTTCCATACTTAGCATAATGTCCGCTCCCCAACCAACTTGCGGTAAAATCCTGGATCCAAGGACGAATAATTGGCTTTAGCTTGCCCGTCGGATCAAGCTTTTTGTGTGTATCGGCCATGGAGCCTTTAATCGTCTGGTATGGATTCTTATCGGGGTCTTTTACACCGAACCAGCCTGTGGTGTAGTGACTTGGATAAACCATGGGCGAAATGACATCCACATTTTCGGAGATTTTAGTGAAATCCTGTCCGATCCCCTCCGCAGCAGGAACGGATGCGGCATATCCGAAAATATCTACCGATACTCGTACACCTAATGGAGCAAGCTCTTTACGGGCATATTGTACGAATTCAGCGACTGCATCCGAGCGGGATTGATCTGATTTGGTATATTTCAGCTTGTCTGCTCTTTTCTCAAAGCCTTCGGGGAAACGTACATAGTCAAATTGAATTTCCTTAAAACCAAGTTTGGCTGCTTCCTTAGCGATGGCGATATTATAATCCCATACTTCTTTATTATAGGGATTGACGAACCCGTCTCCTTTGCCGTTTTTCCAGACAGAGCCGTCAGGGTTACGGAAAGACATCTCGGGATTTTTGTTAGCTAGTACCGTATCTTTAAATACGACAATACGAGCAATCGGGTAAACATTATGCTTTTTCAATCGGTCCATCAAACCGGAAATATCCCGAATGAATTTTTGCGGCTTGCCCAATTTGAGCAGCTCGGGATTGGTCGTTGGATAAGTGATGTAACCTGCATCGTCTTTAATATCAATAACCATGGAATTGAGCTCTGTCTTGTCAAGCAGTTCAAGCAGCTGAGTCATACGCGAACCGCCTGCGCTATAAGCCGTGACATAGATGCCCTTTATAGCAGGAGTCGTCGGTTGTGGGTCAATTTTAACTGGGGGATTGGAGGCATCCACCTTCATATTATTGTGCTGAGCCTGGATCATGGCGCTACTAATTGTTGTTACCACCGTATCTTTTACATTTGGAGCGTTGGCTGACTGATCGCCGTTTCCGCCTATCCCCATCGCCAATAGCATAATTGCCCAAATCATATTCATTTCCTAACTCTCTCCCTTATGTATGTCGCTTACCTGATTATACGTAAAGTTATGTATCGAAAAACAACACGCTTGTAACCAATACTGGAATCATCAGGCACAGTCTTACATGATTAACCCAACCTGTGTTCATTGAATCCATAAAAATGCATAAATAATGCCGCTCTCTTCGCGGTTGTAGATGTAACCGGAAGAAGCGGCACTTGGTAAAGAAATTTATTGAAGATAATTATTGTCTTGATGCTCGCAAATACTGTACTGAATAATTTCTAGCGCATCCGTTGGCTTGAGTATGGCCATCCCGTCCCGAAGCACAATCATCGAGTTCAGCTCATCCTTTTTGAGAGAAGGGAGCATTTCCGGGTACCATCTTAAGACAATGTCGGACAGTTTTACCGTTTCCATTTCCACAAAAATCACCCTTTCCTGCTCGGAATCATTCCAAAAGAATCATTCAATACGATTCGGAAAAGCAAAGTGCCTGTGAAATAGCAGGTAAAGCTGGTCTTTATATACTATGGGAACAGCGCACATATAGTGTACCACAGAAACTGTATTTTGACACTTGGGTTTGTGCTTATCTTCGGCGAAATGAACCCATCACCCCAACCGTTTCCACAATATTGACAAAAGCTGAAGGGTCCACTTCTTTAATGATCCGTTTTAATTCAACTAGCTCGTAGCGTGTCGTGACAGTCATCAGCATGTCCTTTTCGGTATGTGAAAATGCGCCTTCAATTTTTATTTTGCTAACACCGCGTGGTGTGGTCAACATCCGCTCCAGTAGCTTGTCGGTGTGTTCTGTAATAATGTAGACGGTAATCTTCGTGTGACTGACATAGATTTGATCCAATACCTTGCCAGTCACAAAAATAGATAGCATGGACGCAAGTGCAATATTCCAATCATCGTTCAAATATCCTGCTGCAAGAATGACCAGTCCATTCATGCCAACAAGTACAGTTCCTACGGGGAAGTCACGATAACGAGTGACGATGGAACCGATAATGTCAAAACCGCCCGTAGAACCCCCTACCCGAAAGGAAATTCCTGCTCCAACGCCGATCATCACCCCACCAAAAACGGAGGCTAGTAGGGGGTCCGACACGACAGATTGCACCGGCACCCAGGCCAAAATCCACGTTGTAACGACAACGGATAAAATGCTCAGGCTAATAAAACGCTTGCCTAAAATAAACCAGCCTGCAATAAGCATCGGAATATTGATAATAAAATACATCGCGCTGATATCAAATTTTGTGAAGTAGCCAATTAACATGGAAAGACCAGCTACTCCCCCGCTCAGCAAGTGGTGTGGCACGAGAAACAGATTAAAACCGCATGCAATGGCAGCGGCTCCAAGAATGACAGTTAAGCAGTTTAACACTATTTTTAACAACTTATTTTCACCTCATTTAAATTATACGGGAAGCAACTTGCTGGTATTCATGAATTGTTCTGTGCTATAATGCGATGTGGATATTCTTGAGTAGGGACCTATGTCCAGAGAAACACTTAAAATTTAAACTGTTTTAAAAAGGATAAATTCGTTTAAGATGTATCGGATAGGTTCCCCAAATTTATTACAGAAAGATACAGTTATAGGTCTAAATAAACTGTCACTGTATTGGGGAAAACTTATACAATAATATCGCTACTTAAGAATACAGACAACATTGTGGATTGTCCACCACATCCACCATTATGAAGGAGTTTGAATAAATTTGACGACATTTGCAGAATTTGATCTTGAACCGAAAGTAATTCAGGCGATTACAGAACTGGGCTTTGAAGAAGCAACACCAATTCAATCCCAATCCATCCCGATTGCACTGCAAGGCAGAGACATGATTGGCCAAGCCCAAACAGGTACTGGTAAAACCGCTGCGTTTGGTATTCCGCTGATTAACAAAATTTCTAGAAGCGACGAAAAAATCAGAGCCCTGATCATGGCACCAACACGTGAGCTTGCTATCCAGGTAGCTGAAGAAATCGAAAAACTCTCCCGTTTCAAAGGTCTTCGTACTTTGCCAATCTATGGTGGACAAGATATCGTACGCCAGATTCGTGCTTTGAAAAAGAAACCTCAAATTATTATTGGTACGCCAGGACGCTTGCTTGACCATATTAATCGCAAAACCATCAAGCTGGAAGATGTAAACACAGTTGTTTTGGATGAAGCAGATGAAATGTTGGATATGGGCTTCATGGAAGATATTCAATCCATTCTGAAGCAAGTTCCAGACGAGCGTCAAACGATGCTTTTCTCGGCTACAATGCCTCCTAATATTAAAAGATTGGCTGAGCAATTCCTCAAAAATCCTGAGCATGTTTCAGTTATTCCTAAACAAGTTAGTGCTCCACTGATTGATCAGGCCTATATCGAAGTTCCTGAGCGTCAAAAATTCGAAGCATTGAGCCGTTTGATCGACATGGAATCCCCAGAACTTGCTATCGTATTTGGTCGTACCAAGCGTCGGGTAGACGAGCTGGCTGAAGCTCTGCAAAAACGCGGATATTCTGCAGACGGTTTACACGGTGACTTGTCTCAAAACCAACGTGATGCTGTAATGCGTAAATTCCGTGACGGAAGCATCGACGTGCTCGTAGCGACTGACGTAGCTGCCCGTGGTTTGGACGTTTCCGGCGTAACTCACGTTGTGAACTTTGACCTTCCGCAAGATCCAGAAAGCTATGTTCACCGTATTGGACGTACTGGACGTGCAGGTAAAGAAGGGGAAGCTTGGTCTTTCGTAACGCCTCGTGAAATTGACCATTTGCACTTTATCGAACGTGTAACTCGTCACCGCATTCCACGCAAGCCGCTTCCAACGTTGGCTGAAGCTCTGGAAGGTAAACAACGTATCATTGCTGAACGTCTCTTAGAGGCTGTAGAAAGCGGTGAGCTGAACGAGTATAAAGGTTTGGCTATTCAAATGCTGGAGCAATATGATTCTGTACAACTTCTCTCCGCAGCTCTGAAGCTGATGACTGGTGAGAAGAGAGAAGCATCGATTGAACTGACTCCAGAAGATCCGATCCGTGCAAAACGTCGTAAACCAGATGTACGTTCTGGCGGTCGCAAGCCTTCCAACTATAGCGGTCGCAGCAACGGTGGTTACAATTCCAACCGTTCTGGCGGTAGCGGCGGTAGTGGAAGCAAAGGTGGATATGGCGGTTACAACCGTGGCAAAGAAGGTGGTGGCTACAACCGTGATTCCGGAAGCCGCTACAGTGGAGATCGCAAACCACGCCCGAGCAGCAATGGAGAAACTCGTCGTCCTGCAAGACGTGAAGATTCCTCTTCCGAATAAGAAATGAAATAATGAAAAGTCGAAGCAGATGAAGCTTCGGCTTTTTTGTTATGATTAATCAGTATGTATGAACCTTTTAGAGGTCTGCTTTAATGGGTCACGTATTGATTTCACTGGCGTATTAGGGCTGAAATACGGTATGATATAGTCAAGAGCCGGAATTTATAGGCATAGCAACATGAGTCTTGGAACTGCCAAGGCTTGCGGAGGGAGAGACTGACATTGGAGTTTAAAGGAGCTATGGGTGGTATTTACCGCCTGACCGAGTGGATTACCCGACTGGCGGCTACAAATTTGTTATGGGTGTTATGTTCGTCGCCTTTTGTGTTCTGCCTCATACTGAAACTACTTGTAATGAATCAGAATTTGGCTAATGAGTCTTTACAAATGAATTGGGCGATGGCTATTTTGGCACCGCTTACTTTATTTCCAGCCACATCGGCTATGTTTACAGTGGTTCGCAAATGGGTAATGGGCGATACCGATACGGGCGTGTTTCGTACCTTTTTTAAAGGGTATAAAGAGAATTATAAGCAAAGTTTGATCGGGGGTATCTTTTACACGTTGCTGTTTGTCATCATGTATGTGGATTATACCGTGTATATGACACAACTCAGCAACTTGCAAATCGTCGGCGTAATTATGCTTATTCTTATCATTATTTTGCTTGTGTCTATGTTTAACTTCTTTTCGATGGTGGCTCATTATCATATGTCTACCGGACAAATTATTAAAAATGCGGTGTTACTGACGCTGATTCGACCATTTCGTGTATTTTCTACCCTGCTCGGCAGCGCTGTTGTTATATTTATCGGAGTCAAATATCCTGTGCTTTTCCTATTCTTCATTGGCAGCGTGGTTGCCTGGTTCGCTTTCTTTAATTTTTACGGAACGTTCCTCAAAATGCAGGATCAAATGGAAAAGATGAAGCAGAAAGATGAAGATACGGCAAGCATTGAAGACAAAAAAAGTGATAACCTCTAAAAATAAATCATATTTCTCCTAGCATTTACTTTCTGAGTGAGAAGCGCTATAATAAGGTCACATCCTGCGATGTACGTTACGGTCATTTGTTGTTTTGAACCAATGACAATGTCTAGGGAGATCTATACGGATGAATAGCTGAAAAGCCCTGTCAATTCCTGACAAGGGGACTTCAAAAGTTTATTCTGCGGTCACCCACCTGCTAAAGCAGGTTCAGAAGACGCTATGGTCGGACGGCATCGGCGGGTACTCCAAAGATAATGAATACACTCTGTTCATGCTTCGTGCAGAAACAGGGTGTTTTTTGTATGCAACAATGTTAAACTAAGACATGAGGTACTAAGGTCGCATACCACAGGTATGGTCGGTTAACTTTTTGTTGTTTAACGTTTTTATAAAGCGCTTGCAGCAAAAAAACCGATGTGCTGCATTTATGGCAACGATTATCGTGAAGGAGGAAATGTCTTGTCGTTGAAGAGGACTCTGGTAGGGATTGTGCGCAGCCAAGAAGGTACAAGCGACCGGGTCAAGGACCCCCAAATGAAGACACGCTATTATAACTTATCGAGAGACAAGGCTTGGGAAGAAGTATCATCTATTTTGAAAAAAATTCCTGGCTACAAGGTACTCCATGAGGTAGCATCTGTAGGTGAGATTACGTTAGAGAAGCGAACGGCGTTCGGTAGAACCGTCGACATTACCGTTTCCATATTGTCCGTCTCGCCAGTTCGGAGTGCGGTGGATATTTATTCTGCTTCACGCGGATCGCTAGGGGACTTGGGCGCGAATTACCGCATCATTTTGCAACTGTTCGCTGTGATTGACAAGAAGCTGTCCGCTCATAAGGTCGTGCAGTAATTGTAGATGTGTGAGCAGTGATGTGGCAGATAAACGTCAAAAAAAGCGAGGAAGGCAACCCTTCACTCGCTTTTTTAATATTCGTCTGATTTAGACGAGTTTTTTCACTGCTGCAATCGCTTGGTCATAGTCAGGATGTTCGGACATTTCGCTCAAGTATTCTACGTAAGCGATTTTGTCATTTTGATCAATTACAAAAATAGCTCTATGATCCAAATGGAATTCCTTGATGAACACACCATAAGCTTCGCCGAAGGAATGATCCTTATAGTCGGACAGTGTCAATACGCGGTCGATACCGGCAGCACCGCACCAACGAGCTTGAGCGAAAGGCAGATCGACGCTGACAGTTAGCACCACGACTTGATCCCCAAGGGAATCAGCTTCTTGGTTAAAACGTCGAGTCTGTGCGTCACACACGCCTGTATCCAAAGAAGGAACAACACTGATCAATTTGACTTTGCCCGCAAAGTCTTGGAGCGTAGCTGCTTCTAGCAGGTTTTTCTGTAATTTGAAATCAGGTGCCTGGTCTCCAACCTTCAGTTCAGGTCCTAAGAGTGTCAAAGGATTGCCTTTAAAAGTAGCAGCTCCTGTACGTTCTTGTGCCATATGTAATAGCCTCCTTGGTTTTTAGCATTGGTTATCGTTGCCGAAATCTATTATAATCTTTTATAAAAGACATTGTCCAATTTGAATAAGGTGGAGACACCCATGAAGGAAGGATTGCCTTGATTTTTTTACGTTATGAGAACTGGAAAAGTTATTTGCGGTTTTACCCAGTGACCTGTCTGATTTTGCTCATTAATATTGTGATGTTTATTGTACTCACCGTACAGGGTGGATCGGAAAATAGTTTGACGCTGATCCGATATGGAGCTTTGATTAATGAAGCGCCATTCACTGATCAGCTGTGGCGATATGTATCAGCCATGTTTTTACATGCAGGGTTTGATCATCTTCTGTTCAATTCCTTCGCCATACTCGTATTCGCTCCTCCGCTGGAGCGTTTGCTGGGGGCCTTCCGCTATGTGCTATTGTATCTGGTCACGGGCATTGTAGGGAACATACTGTCCATCGCGCATTACAACATGATGGCGGAAACGACAGTCTCTGTAGGAGCCTCAGGAGCGATTTATGGCATCTATGGAGCATTCCTATACGTTGCCCTGTTCCAGCGGTCACTGATGGATGACGCCTCGCGCAAAACGCTGTACACGCTGCTTGGGTTTGGTATCCTGTTTTCTTTCGCTGTAGCGAACATTAACTGGACGGCTCACTTCGGGGGATTACTCAGTGGGTTTTTCCTTTATGGATTAATGATCAGATTGACTGGCCAACGCAAACGTCACTAAAGACAGTTTTACCGTAAGTTAGCAGGGTAAGAAAGAGGATGATGTTCGATTGACGTCTTCTTCCGGATGTTGAAAAACAGATTGGAGCGAATATCGGAGTGGAATTACGACAGTTGCAATACTTCATGAAGGTAGCGCAAAAAGAACATGTCACTCAGGCAGCCGAGGAGCTACATGTGGCGCAATCTGCGGTAAGCCGGCAAATTCATCAGCTTGAAGAGGAGCTGGGAGTTAATCTTTTTATGCAAAAGGGTCGCAATTTGCAGCTAACGCCAGTGGGACAGCTATTTTGCAAACGGGTTGAGACGATTATAAAAGATCTAGAGCGAGCTGTTTTGGAGGTTCATGAGTTTTTGGACCCTGAGGGGGGCGAAATCCGCATCGGTTTTCCGCACAGTTTGGGGATTCATCTTATTCCTACGGTGGTGGCTGAATTCCGAAAGCGGTATCCCAATGTTAAATTCAGATTTAAACAGGGGATGTACCCGAGTTTAATTCGTGATGTGTTAGCGGGTGAGGTGGATTTGGCTTTTGTATCTCCTTTTCCAGATCGTCATGATCATGTAGAGGGGGACGTGGTGCTGACCGAGGAGTTGTTTGCTGTTCTCCCGCCCAATCATCCTTTAGCCACGGCCAAACACATCACGCTGAGTCAGCTTAAAGGAGAAAAATTCATCCTGTTCAGAGATGGATATTCGTTACGCCCGATTGTCTGGCAGGCTTGTCTGGAGGCAGGATTTACGCCAGATATTGCTTTTGAAGGTGAAGAGACAGATACGATTCGCGGATTAGTTGCGGCTGGTATGGGAGTCAGTCTTTTGCCTGAAATGGCGTTGTTTCAGACCAACCCGCTTCAACCTGCAAGAGTGTCAATTGTTGATCCAGAGGTCACGCGAACTATAGGCTTGATTCATCGCAAAGATGACAAGCTACCATTAGTTGCAAAGTCATTCCGAACTTTTTTGTTGCAATATTTTGGTCTTAAAGGTAGTGTTGCTACTCCGAATGGAAGTGCAAAAGCGGATTTAGGGCAGTGAGTATAGCTGGTTGGTTTTAGATAAAGAAAAAAAGGTTGTTCCTCTACCGTTAACTTGGTGGAGGAACAACCTTTTTTGCAACACAAGCAATTAATCCCGGCTGTTAAAGATACCGATTAAGCGAATTAGTTCCAGCAAGGAAACGAGAGCTGCAGCCACATAAGTTAATGCAGCAGCATTTAATACTTTGGCGATACCCCGTTCTTCATCACTACGGATAAACCCTTCGGAAACCATAATTTCCCGGGCGCGGTTGGAAGCATTAAATTCAACCGGTAATGTAATTAATTGAAAAGCGACAGTAGCCGAGAAAAAGATAATACCCAAGCCAATCAGGTTCGTGTAGCTGAATAAGAAACCGGCAATCAGCAGAAATGGTGCAATCCCGGAAGCGAAGTTTACGATCGGAAAGATCCGATGACGGAGTGCTAGCATGGGATAATGCTCTTTATGTTGAATGGCATGACCGACCTCGTGACAAGCTACGGCAACTGCAGAAATCGATTTTTCATAATAAACGGGCTCGGACAGCCGTACGACTCTTTGCATCGGATCATAATGGTCAGATAACGCACCAGGTACTGGTTCAATAGGTACATCATGCAAACCATTGCGATCCAGCATATGCCGAGCTGCATCATAACCGGTCAACCCATTTTCATTTGGGACATCAGACCATTTATTAAAAGTACCTTTTACACGGAATTGCGCCCATAAGGATAATCCGAACGCAAGAATAATCAATATATACATACCCATCATAAAGCAACCCTCCATTATTGTTCGTCATAGCCCGGGCATCTACATCATAGAACTATGCTCCAGCAGATACTTCAGAGCTTCGATACAAGCGGCGCTTTGTGGTAGTAGACCAGTAAGCAACTTGCGCGCTTGAACGGGCTTGAGCTGCCCCAAAAGAGGCTGTAGTTCATTGACTTCACGTTCTAGACGCTGCATGTGCATCTCTAGACTCGTTAGTTTGTCAGTGACGTGCTCTTCCCCCGCGACCGAGTTCCATTTAATCAGTGTCTGTCTGATTTCCTCAAGGCTATACTTCTCTTGTTTCATTTGGTTAATACGTTCAAGCCTGTTTAAGGTTTCATCATTATAAAGCCGATAATTTTTCAATGATCGTTCTTCAGGTGTGATCAAACCAAGCTTTGTGTAATAATCAATAGTTCGTTCGCTGACACCAGCCGCCTTGGCTAGCTCACCAATTCGATACAGCTTCATATTCCCATCTGTCTTCACCTCGCGCTCTTCGTTCAACCTTCAATATTAGCATTTGCAAACGGAGTGTATATAAAGAATATTTTACATGATTCCCAACCATACAGTCAAACGTCATGCTTTTTTCTGGACAGAAACAAGCTACTTTTATAGTTAGTAAATATGACATGAAGTGTTTGGGACCATATTTTTTTAACATAATAAAAAAAATCTTGTCAACTTTCATGTATTCTGATTATAATGACAATAAGAATTTCACGAAATGTAAAGAAACTTAACATTCGAGGGAGTGGGCTTCATGAGAAAAAAGTGGTTAGTTGTATTATTGGCCATGCTGACAGTATTAGCTTTTCCGGTAGGTGCGTTTGCTGCTGACGGTCCGACAAATATTCAACTTCAAGCCGGGCTAAACACGGCCTTTACGTTCTTGGCATTTATACTTGTATTTTTTATGCAAGCGGGATTTGCATTGCTGGAGGCAGGCTCGACACGAATGAAGAATGCAGGCCATGTCGCTGGTAAAACGATTCTCACCACAGGTGTTGCGGCTTTGTCCTTCTGGGCACTTGGATTTGGATTCGGATTTGGTAATGATGGCGGCAACGGATTTATGGGACTGACAGGTTTCTTCATGAGTGGTACGAATGCTGCTGCATCGTTTGATGCTCTTTCAGGTCTGGATGTTCCGATTACAATTATGTTTTTGTTCCACTTTGCTTTCGCTGCGGTATCACTTTCTATCGCATGTGGGGGAATGGCAGAGCGTGCAAAATTAAGTGTATACATTATCTTCGGTATTTTGTTCTCTATCGTGATCTATCCGGTTGTAGCTCACTGGGTGTGGGGCGGCGGATGGCTTGGTAAGTTAGGCATGCAGGATTATGCCGGTTCGACGGTAGTCCATTTGACAGGCGCTACGGCGGCACTCGTCGCTACACTGCTGCTCAAACCGCGTCTGGGCAAGTTCAATAAAGATGGCAAGCCGAACATTATCCCTGGTCATAATCAGGTGTACTCTATCTTGGGTGTTATTATTCTCTGGTTTGGTTGGTTTGGGTTTAACCCAGGTAGTGCTGTATCGGCTATGAACGACGGATTCTTTGGATATGTGGCTTTGACTACCAATATTGCTGCTGCGGCAGGTGGGGTTTTCGCTTTGCTCGTATCCTGGATGGTATATGGAAAAGCAGATATTCCTGCTATGCTAAACGGTGTGCTGGCGGCTTTGGTTGCTATTACTGGTTCTTGTGCCTTTGTAGCCCCTTGGGCGGCACTGGTCATTGGTGCAGTTGCAGGGATCGTCACTTTCTTTACAGCGCAATGGTTCGAGCGTGCAAGAGTAGATGACCCGGTATATGCTTTCTCCGTGCATGGTGTTGCAGGGATGTGGGGCGCAGTGTCCACAGGGTTCTTCGCTACTCCTGAGCTTGTAAAAATAACAGGTGTAGGTCAAGCGGGTCTGTTCTATGGTGGTGGATTTACCCAATTAGGAGTACAGCTGCTTGGACTGATTGGCACCTTGGCTTTCGTGTTCGTCATTTCCTTCATTATTCTGGGTGCGATGAAAGCGATTATGGGTATCCGCGTTACGGAAGAGGAAGAAACGATGGGACTGGATATCAGTGAACACGGTACGTACGGCTATCCTGAGCAAATGAAGTTGGTTGCCGAGGCTGAAAAGCGTTCTGGAATTGTGAACTAATATGTAAAATATAAAGAACCAGTACGGAGGAGATGGAAGTATGGAACTGCAAAATATGGCCTCTTGGGTGAGTTCCGCTGAAGCGATTGATCAAGCAGATACGCCTGAATCGCTAAGGCAGGCCAGGGTCGACTCTCAAAAATGGCTGCTGGCTTCCCAAGCCTCCGCTCCGTTATCAGACTGGTTACGAACGGCGAATGAAATGCATGACCGCATCGCGGCCAGAGCTGTACAAATGTGTGAAAAAGGGATGGTTGAGGATGGCTTCGGCCCTCCTCCCGTCCCTTATGCATTTATAGCCTTCGGAAGCATGGGACGCTCGGAATCGACGCTGTGGAGTGACCAGGATAACGGTATGATTA
The DNA here is from genome assembly GCF_052906305.1 of Paenibacillus sp. SER-28. NCBI lineage: Bacteria > Bacillati > Bacillota > Bacilli > Caryophanales > Paenibacillaceae > Paenibacillus > Paenibacillus sp. SER-28. The sequence goes on from NZ_JBRECM010000001.1 coordinate 835,468, forward strand.
TCAGTGACACAATATCTGCTGATAAAGAATTGTATTTTAGAGAGTTTGGTCGCAGAGTGACTGCGATGTTAGAGTATTTGGGATATCCCAAATGTGAGGGGAAAGTAATGTGCTCGGAGCCGTTGTGGCGCCAAACATTGTCCGGATGGCAAGAACAGCTAACAAAATGGTCGGACGATTTTGCTTGGGAGCCAATCCGTTATCTGATTATCTCGTCTGATATGAGGCATATCGCTGGGGATGAGCAATTATCTGCAAACTGGAAACGAAGTTTTTATGAGTTGTTCCGAAAACATCCTGATTTACCCTCGGCGGTACTTCGGAACACGGTGAGGCATAAAGCGACACTTAATATTTTAGGTCAGATTGTTACCGAGCGCTTCGGTGAGCATGCGGGCGATTTTGATGTGAAATACGGCTTGTACATTCCGCTGGTGAACGCAGTCCGTTTTTTGGCGTTGCAACATGGTGTAGAGGAAACCTCCACCCTCAAAAGGCTCAGTCGTCTCGCATCATTGGAAGCGGCGCCGTTGCCTTTACTCGATGCTTGCGAGCGAGCCTTTCGGATCGCGCTTCAGCTTCGAATGGCTACTCCGGTGAAGAAGAATGATGGATTGCTGGTCAGCAATGGCTACCTGGCTGTAAAGCCGCTCAAACAAAGTAAAGGCTGGCATGAGTTGCGCGAGGCGCTTTCGACAGTACGGCGGCTGCATCGTGCGTTGCAAAGGCAGTTGCGATTTATGGAAGGGAGAAGGTCATGAAGGAACCAGCGCAGGGAAGTGGCTTCTGGAGCGCTCTCCGCAGAGGAGGAGTGCCGTCTGCGATCGCATCTGTAATGGGGGCTCCTACGGCTCAGCAGATGGCGTTTATTCGCTCCTTAACCCGGGAGCAACGGCGCTCTGAAGTATTGCGGACCCCGCTGGATCGTTTGGAGACGGTAGTTTTTGATCTGGAGACAACGGGATTTTCAGCACAGCATGGAGATGAGATTTTATCGTTCGGGGCGATTCGGGTTGTCGGGGACATGATTATGGAAAAAGAGCAGTTTTATACGCTTGTTAATCCACGGACTGTGATTCCTGAGCATATTACCGAGCTAACTGGGATTACCCGGGAAATGACGGATGAAGCTCCACCGCTTATGAACGGACTGCACGACTTTATGTCCTTTGTAGGTGGGCGAGTACTTGTGGCACATGCTAGCGCTCATGACAAGGCCTTTTTGAATGCTGCGTTATGGAAAACATCTAAAGTTCAATTGACTCACCGTGTTCTGGATACGATGATGCTTGCCAAATGGCTTGAGCCACAGCAACATCAAACCTACAGTTTGGATGAATTGTTGACCTATCAATCCATTCCGATTGAAGGACGGCACCATGCGTTAGAGGATGCGAAAATGACGGCTAAGCTGTGGGTTGCTTATGTTCAGGAAATGTTGAAGCGTAATGTGACCAATTTGGCAGATGTCTACGCGCATTTAAGTCATGCCTGATTCAGTACAAGGCATAGCATAAAAACAGCAAGTTCGCGATTTCGTGGGTTTGCTGTTTTTTTTTGCGTCCTGTTCAGATTTAGAAGGTTAGAGGTGGGAACAGTATGGGCATCCTATGAAGAAGGTAAGGGTTATTTAGACGAAAGACAGGTGATAAGACTGTGAAAAGATTTCTTTTCATCAGAGCGATGGTTATGCTGGTTGTGGTTGGGGCTTCGTGGGGAGTTATTGAAAACACAACTTATGCAGCAATCCTGTCCATGGAAAATGCACCATTAAAAGAGGAATACGGTAGAGAAAGACTTAAAGCTGAGAAAGAGGTAGAGGATGAAACAGCAGATGCGGTAGAGGTAATGAAAAAGATAAAGCCTGGGCAGCGGCTTCCTTCTATGATTTTAAAGGGGTTAAACGGCAAGACCTACGATGTAGGGGCCACGCGCAATAAAGCTTTGGTTATTAGCTTTTGGGCTTCGTGGTGCGATCCGTGCCGATTAGAAGCGCCTATGCTGAATGAGTTGTATAGTAAGTACAAAGATGATGTGGATGTGTATGGTATCAATGTAACTCGCTATGATCGATTGGAGGATGTACAGAAGTTTTCCCGCTCTTTGGATCTCAAATTTCCCATTTTACTTGATGAGCAAGGAGCATTGTTTGAACGATTTGGAGGGGTAGCTTTTCCAACCCATGTAATGGTTGATCATCATGGACAGGTCCGCGAAATCATAATCGGCATGCTCAGTGAGCAGGAGTTGGAACGCAAAATAGAAACTCTTGAAAAAAAGAAGGTGTCTTTGGGAGCCGAGTAGACCCCCAAAGACACCTTAAAAGCTCATGCGAGCACCTGATTAGTGATTAACTAATCCATGATGAGTAAGCTCTGCCTGATCGTTTTTTGGAGTCGGTGCTTCCAATAATGCGTAACGGAAACTGTCCAAGAGAGCTTCCCAGCTGGCTTCAATTACATTTTCGGATACACCTACGTTACTCCAGACGTCCTCGTAATTTTTAGACTCAATGAGCACACGTACCTTGGCGGCGGTGGCATCCTTTTCGTCAAGCACACGTACCTTGTAGTCAGCCAAATGCATGTCCCGCAAGGCAGGGAAATATTGAGAAAGAGCCTTGCGGAGTGCGTTATCGAGCGCGTTGACAGGACCGTTACCTTCAGCTGCGGTATAGACACTCGTCCCTGCGACATTCAGTTTCAAAAATGCCTCGGATACGACCGGGCGGCCGGCAGTTTTCTCTACCAGCACTTTGAAGGATTCAAAAGAGAACATTTCCTTCACTTCACCACCTGCTTCACGAATGAGCAGTTCCAACGAAGCATCCGCGCCTTCAAACTGGTACCCCTGATGCTCCAGTTCCTTGATGCGGCTAATTACGCCACGTGCCTCATCACTAGATGGGTCAAGGGTGATGCCCAGCTCTTGCGCTTTGGATACCACGTTGCTTTGCCCGGCCAGTTCGGAGACCAAGACCCGTTGCTTGTTCCCCACGAGTTCAGGAGCGATGTGCTCATAAGTTCGCGAGTCGCGCAGAATGGCTGACACGTGGATGCCCCCCTTATGGGCAAAAGCTGCATTGCCTACATAAGGCTGGTTCACAGGCATATTGACGTTGGCGACTTCGCTCACAAAGCGGGCTGTATTGTGGAGTTGATTTAACTTCTCAGTATCTAGACAGTCGTAGCCCAGCTTGAGCTGCAAATTAGGAATGACGGAGCACAGGTTAGCATTACCACACCGTTCACCGTAGCCGTTGATGGTACCCTGAACCTGCCTTGCGCCTGCTTGTACAGCACTTAAAGAGTTCGCTACTGCCAATTCGCAGTCATTGTGTGTATGAATACCCAACTGCGACCTCGTTATCTGGCTTTGCAGCATAGTGACAATTTCCTGAATCTCATGCGGTAGGGTACCGCCGTTTGTATCGCACATCACGAGCCAATCCGCGCCTGCTTCTTCTGCTTTTTTCATAACGGCCATTGCATACTCGGGATTGTTTTTATATCCGTCAAAAAAATGTTCGGCATCAAAAATAACCTCCATGCCCCCTTGCTTTAAAAAGGCGATGGAGTCGTAAATCATAGACAGATTTTCCTCCAGTGTCGTCTGTAGGGCGGTGTGTACATGAAAATCCCATGATTTACCCACAAGTGTAGCAGCCTGAGCGCCGGATTCCAGAATTCGTTGTAGATTGACATCCTGTGCTGCGATGCTATCTTTGCGGCGCGTGCTGCCGAAGGCGACAATCTTTGCCTGAAGGCCCAGCTCTTGTACCCGTTTGAAAAATTCGATATCCTTGCTGTTGCTTCCGGGAATCCCGCCTTCAATATAATGAACACCGAGATCATCGAGTTTTTTGGCGATTTTCAATTTGTCATCAGCAGACAAGCTAATTCCTTCTCCTTGAGTGCCGTCTCGCAGCGTTGTGTCAAAGATAGAAATAGCGGTGGACATGAGGGACTCCTCCTTTGCGGATTGCTCAGATTGGTGATGCTCTGCTTTTTTTAAGCACATTAATTTAGTTGTTTAACGCTTAAAAACAGGAAAGCGTTAGTTGGTCGTGTTTGTATGTTAGTCGATTATATCAACTTATGACTTCAATTGTAATATATAATTATCATTTTTAGCCGCAAAACCTTTATTTTTAATGTAAAATAGAAATAGCATTTAAGGGTATTTCAAGTATAAAATCAAAACACATATTCCGCGATGACGGGTGAATTTACAGTTAAAAAGAAGGGTTGAGCATGAAAGATGTCAGTGCTTATTATCCGGCTGGTGGACGAGTTATTCTGCATGTGGATATGAATGCATTTTATTGTTCCGTTCATGCAGCGGAGGAGCCGGAGAAATATAAGGGACTGCCTACCGCGGTGGCAGGCAGTAGTGAGCTGCGCAAAGGTGTAATTGTAACCTGCTCTTATGAAGCTCGACGATTGGGCATTTCAACAGGGATGGTCGTTCAGCAGGCTCGTCGGATCTGTCCGCAGCTCATCGTAATACAGCCTGATTTTCACTTGTATCGTCGTTATTCCAAGGCATTTATGAGTATTGCCTATTCATATACGCCTATGCTGGAAGCAACTTCAATCGATGAGTGCTATCTGGATATTTCTGGCTCCAAACAGTTTGGAACACCTATGGAAATTGCTGAGGAAATCCAGCGCAGAGTAGAGGACGAACTGGGTCTGCCCTGTTCAATTGGAGTTGCTCCCAACAAGTTGCTGGCCAAAATGGCCTCTGATCTGAAAAAACCACGCGGGATATCTATTCTACGTTTGCGTGATGTACCCAACATTTTGTGGAACCTTCCTTGTGGTCAATTGTTTGGTGTGGGCCGCAAAACGGCAGATAAGCTTCTACAAATGAACATTCGCACCATTGGACAACTAGCTAAGGCTGATGAGCATATGCTGGTTGGCGTATTTGGTGTGACGGGTTCGTGGTTAAAATTGGCCGCTAATGGGATTAACCATTCTCCAGTCAGCACTGAACGGGAGCCAAACAAGTCCATTGGTCACACGACTACCCTGCCTATGGATGTGGTAAAGCTGGAAGAAGCCCAACGGGTACTTCTTAACATTAGTGATCAGGTAGCCCGGCGGCTTCGACGACACGGTATGCTGGCAGGAGGTATACAACTGACGATTCGGACGCCGGATATGAAGACCTTTACGCGTTCTCAAGTAAGGAGCACTCCTACGGAAAGTGCAGAGGACATATATAAGGAAGCTTGTGCGTTGTATCGTCGCCATTGGGGAGAAGATAAGCCTGTGCGCTTGCTGGGGATTACGCTACAGCAGCTCATTCCAAAGGAGGAAGCGGCCGTTCAAATGGATCTATTTGAATACCAGGATCAGCCTAAGAAAGAAAGCTTATTGAAGACGATGGATGCACTGCGCGATAAGTTTGGTGAAAATGCAATTTTGACCGCTGGGATGCTGGGAGATGATCCTTCGGTACTTCTTCGCAACTCCAAGTTGCGCGGAACTTCGCTGCAAAAAGACAATCTACCAACTCCGGAGTGAACTTCTGGGTGATTTATTGCAAACATCAGAAGCTTACGTTATAAGTGTTTTTTGCATGAAGGATAAAGGAAAATAATTTGTAATAATATTGGGTTTGTATTAATATGTGAATAGAATGCAAAAGCTGGTTTGTTTGATTGTATAGGAGGAAGAGAAAAGTTATGGCTAAATACACTTGGGTAGAAAAAGATACATGCATTGCTTGCGGAGCCTGTGGCGCTACAGCACCAGACATTTATGATTATGATGATGAAGGTTTGGCAGAAGTGATCTTTGAAGGGGATGCAAACCAAGGCATCAAGGCAATCTCAGAAGATTTGTTTGATGATATGCAGGATGCTTGCGATGGTTGCCCTACAGATTCCATCAAAGTAGCAGACGAGCCGTTCAATAAAGAAGGTTAAGCGTAGGCTTCTTTGAAGGCACAGCACCGACAGCTCCCTTCGCCGTATAACGGTGAAAGTAAGCTGTCGGTGCTGTTTTTTTAGATTATAGAATGGTTCAGCGGAGGTGAACTATTCTATAATCGCAAGAAAAACTTCTGCCAAGCGCGGTCTAGCTTCCGTGAAAGTGCGTCGATAGACGTTTTTTTATGTGCTGTCCATCGAGTCTATTTTTGCCGATATACATAATAGGAAGTATGCAAGATTACACGATCAGGAGGATCCGATGAACCATTCGCCTCATCTTAAATCGTATGTAAAAAAACACCCTGATAATAAAATGGCCTGGTATTTACTCGGCAAAGAGTATGAGAGCAGCGGTCAAGAGGGCAAAGCAAATTATTGCTTTAATCGCGCAGGAGAAGTGTTCGAAGCCTTCGAGCATAAACAGATTCCGGCAGACGTATGGATGGAATATCAGGATAAACTGGTTCAAATGTCCAAGGAGAAGGAGCGAAGGACGACTCGAACACGCCACCTGTTAACTGCGTTAATGGTACTACTGCTCATATGGGTTCCTTCAGCCAATTCACCGAGACCTTCAAATGAAAATGCATCTGTTCCATCTGGAACTGAGCAGTCAGCAATTGATAATATTGAAGTTACGAAAGTGGCCACTGCTGATCCGAAGGAGATGGCCCAGATCGGTGTGGTTGGTGGTGTGTTTACGGCTCAAGCTCGAAAAGGGAGTGGAGCTGGAACGGGGCTTACTGATTTGTTGGCTAAGACTAGCCGACTGCCGTCCAAGACTACAGTGTTGGGTATGGAGCAAGGGGGCTCATGGCTGCTCTGGAGAGAGGGTATGAAGCCATTACTTAGTGTACAGAACAAAGGAAACGGTGGATTAGCTGTTCAGTCTTACGATGCCGCTGCGTGTGCTTGCAAGCCGTCAGACAGTGAAAATCTTCGCAAAGCAGGTCTAAAATGGGCTGCTGGACAGGAGGAATTAGCTGTGTTGAATAGCTCCATGCGTGCTTTTCGCTCACAGCATCAACGTCTTCCCCAGAGTCTTGATGAACTGACTCGAGACTTTCCCGCTAACACGATGTACGGTACGACAGACGGGATGAAGAAGGCTTTTACACCTATGCGTAATTTACTTGCTTCACCAGGACAGGGAACAGGGAAGGCAGTAGATTTAGACGCTGACTCGTCGGCCGAAAGTAGTCCATTACTGGCATCGTCATTGCACGGACGACCTTTTCTGGGGCAACCGCTGCGAATTGTGGTGGACAAATCCAAGCACAGGCTCGCCCTGGTAAGTGGCAATGTACTTATTCGAAATTATCCTATCGGTTTGGGCGGAGAAAGAACACCAGAAGGGAAGTTTGTGATTACCGATAAAGTAGTAAATCCGAACGGCAAATCCAACGGTGAGTTTGGCAGCCGTGGAATGCAACTGTCTGCAACGAATTATGCCATTCATGGCACGAACGAGCCGGACAGCATTGGCAAAAATGAGTCGTTGGGTTGCGTCCGAATGGGTAAAGAGGATGTGGAGGAATTGTTTGCACTCGTACCTTCGGGTACGGAGGTAGTTATTGGTAACGGGGAATTGCCTGATCAAGTGCTTGTGCCTGGTTCTCGATTTACAAGTGAGCCGCAGCATGACCAGACGAATCCCCGCAAAACCTATCACTGGCTAAATTAACGTTTTGATGCTATTGCTACTTGGTGTTTAACGATTTCCTGCTTGTGCTAAAACAATGACCAGAATAATCACAATGATGAGGAGAACAAAGCTGACGGCGGTCCATACAATCGCTTTCTTGTTCACCTCATCCTTTTTCTTTTGCAGACTAGGCGGCTTGCGCTTGGTCTTCATATCAGCAATCCCTCTTTTCTAACGGGCTAAGGTCTTGTCTTACTATGTCCATTGTAAATGGTTTGATTATACATTTTCAATGACATCTCTATGACAACTGAATTGTTCTGGAGCTACACCTCGCAAATTACTTTCTTTTTGGTATGGAAAAAGCTAAACTATTTTGTAGAGATGTTTTTTTAGGATTGTGCAAGGGCATAGAACGGAGTGGATGAATCGTGTTGTATCGAAGGATTGCGAAACCTGTTTTTTTTAAAATGAGTCCAGAGACGGCCCATCATGTAGTCATTGACGGCTTAAAACATGCGGGCTCATTCCCTGGTGGAGCAGCGACACTGCGAGGGATGTACGGAGTCAAGGAAACGGAGGATCTTGCCGTTGATCTGTTTGGCATTCATTTTCCCAACCCGATTGGACTGGCTGCAGGACTGGATAAAAATGCAGAAGCGGTTACTGGTTTTTCTTCCATCGGGTTTGGATTTATGGAAGTGGGAACGGTGACACCTGTGGGACAGCCCGGCAATGATCGGCCCCGGTTGTTCCGACTGCCTCCCGATGAGGCGTTAGTCAATCGGATGGGCTTTAACAATCTGGGTGCTGAGAGCATGGCCAAACGTCTGGCTGCACTCAAACATCGACCTGTTCCGGTCGCAGTTAATATCGGCAAAAATAAAATCACGCCCAATGAGGATGCTCATAAGGACTATGAAAAGTGTATTTCCGCACTGTATCCGTATGCGGACTTCTTTGTAGTGAATATTAGCTCGCCGAATACGCCGGATTTACGAAAGCTCCAGCATGGTAATGAACTGAAGTCGCTATTGGAAGCGGTTCGGGCAGAGATGGGAGTTCAGGCGAAAAAGTATGGCAATGCCAAGTCTGTACTGGTTAAAATTGCGCCAGATGTATCGGATGAGGAATTGGAATATATGACAGATGCGATTGCTGCCAGTGGAGTAGACGGCATTATTGCGACCAATACAACAATATCCAGAGCTGGTCTGACGCACCGAAATGCGAGTGAAACAGGAGGGCTGAGTGGTAAGCCGCTGCGTGACCGTTCCACAGAGGTCATCGGACGGGTGTACCGCCAGACGGAAGGTAAGCTGCCTATTATCGGATCAGGCGGCATCTTCACGAGTCGTGATGCCTATGACAAAATTAAAGCAGGCGCAAGCCTGATTGAAATTTATACAGCATTGATCTACGAAGGGCCGGAAGTAAATAGGGCTATACATGCTGGCCTGCGTGAGCTGCTTCGAAAGGACGGCTTTAGACACATTACCGAGGCTGTTGGTGCAGATCACAGATAAAAAAGCGTTGTCGGAAGAGACAGGAGGTACGGGGATGGACGGAAGAGACTGGGGAACATTTTTACTGCCATACGATCAGGCGGTGGAAGAGCTTAAGGTCAAGTTCAAAACAATGCGTGCGGAGCTGAAAAAGCGCGAGGAATACGCTCCTATCGAATTCGTAACCGGACGGGTTAAAAAAATATCAAGCATCCTCGATAAGGCAAAGAGATTACAGGTTCCTTCTGATCAGCTGGAGACGGGAATCGAGGATATTGCAGGCATTCGCATTATGTGTCAATTTGTAGAGGATATTCGGCGGGTGGCCGAATATATCAGAAGACGTAAGGATTTGACCGTACTGTATGAAAAGGACTATATCACCAATTATAAAGATAGCGGCTATCGCAGCTTTCATATGATTGTGGAGTATCCGGTTCAAACAGCAGTGGGGCTGAAGATTGTGCTGGCAGAAATTCAAATCCGTACTTTGGCTATGAATTTTTGGGCAACCATAGAGCATTCTCTTAGCTATAAGTATCGTGAAAGCTTGCCTGATAATATGCGCACACGATTGAAAAAGGCAGCTGAGGCAGCCTTTGTATTGGATAATGAGATGTCTTCTATGCGTCTTGAAATATTGGAAGCGCAGAAAAAGTTCGAGGATGAAGCCAATATCGTTTCTAAAGTGCTAACAGGTATGCACCGGCTGTATTTCTACCATAAGATCAGTGAAACGATTGATGCGCAGCGCAGATTTAATGAACTGTGGGAACGGCACGACATGGAAGGAATCAAGCTGCTTCACGATGAGGTCAAAGAGATGCTAGAAGCCTCTACCAAGGAAGAAGACAGGGATGAGTATTAAATGGAAAACCTTTCCTACGAACCGCTGTACGTGACTTATTTGGTATACTTCAATCGGGATCGGGATTACTTTGAATGTCATGAGGTACTGGAAGAGCTGTGGCTTAAGCTGGACCGTGACCCTGTATATAAAGGCTTGCTGCAAGTTGCTGTAGGACTGTATCATTTCCGGAATGGTAACTATCGTGGTGGACATATGATGCTGAATAGTGCGGTCCACAGGCTGGAGCATGCTCCTTCGCAGGCGCTGGGCATTAATATGGCGAAGCTGGTGGACGAGGCGCGCGTTTGCGCCCGTCAGCTTGCTGAAGCAGATATGAGCGGTACGGAAGAGCTTCAGCACCAACCGCCGGTTTATCGGGATTTGACGATAGAAATCGTCGAGCCCGGGCTGCGTCGGGCCGTGGAGAAGGCATCGTCGTCCATTCCAGTCAACATCCCGCAGCAGAGAGGTCCTCGGCGTGGGGAGAAGCATGAGCAGCGTCAGCAGGCGCTGGCAGCTTCAATTAGGCGAAGACAGGCCGCTGACGGCTCAGGCTCTGTCTCGGCGGAAACGAAGGATACGCCTTGAGTTTGAAGCACATGATAAGCAAGCAGCCCGATCCGTTTCATGAGGATCGGGCTGCTTTATCGTTCCAGGTCTGTGAACGTTTGACTAGGAGGTTACGTTCTTTTTATATTTCTCAAAGAAGGCTTTGAAATCGTCGAGTGTGTACCCATTGTCCGAAGGACTTTCCTTCAATCCGCCTACCATACGTTCCTTTTCCACGCCTTTTTCGTAATAAATGAGCGTAGGGGTATACTCAATCTTATACTTGTCCCAGCCATCCTCATACTCACGCAGGTTAAATTCGTGCATCGTAATGTTCTCCTGCTTGCTCAAAGGCAAGAGCTTAGGGGTAGTGGCGCGGCAATGCACACAGTCGGACGCGAAATGATAGACGAAGAAGTTTTCCTTTTTGTCAATTTTACTCTGTAGATCTTCCGGCTTAATAATTTGCTGATAGTTCGGGTCATTTAGCAGCTCTTGAGTAGCAGGATTTAACGAGGCTGTGGAAACGCCATACAGCTTGTTTTTAGTGCCTGAATTTAAAGCGAGCAGTACTCCAAGCAAAATGACCAGCACAACAAAAAAGCCGATGACAGGTATAAGCTTTTTTTTGTTGGATTTTTGTGCGTTCAATGCAATCTCTCCTATCAAAATTCAAAATATGTAGCTATGAATCTCATTATTATACAACATTACAGATTGTAGTGAAAGTTTGTAAATCACACCGATATTGCAGGATAACAGGTTGAATATGGTACAATAAAATTTATTTTAAAAGGACAGGATGATTACGATTATGGGTGTACAGCTCCCCACAGCATTTGTAAAGCGCATGGAGCAACTGCTCGGCGACGAATTTGAAGCATTTATGACCGCCTATGACCACACGCCCCATGCCGGGATTCGCGTCAATACGTTAAAAATTCCGGTGAAGGACTTTAAGGAACGTTCTCCGTTCGAACTGCGGCCGATTCCATGGTGTGCCACGGGTTTTTACATTCCTCACGGTACGAAGCCGGGGTTACATCCTTACTACCATGCGGGACTGTACTATATACAGGAACCGAGTGCAATGTCTCCGGTTGAACTGCTCAATGTAGCTCAAGATGAAGCTGTATTGGACTTGTGCGCCGCACCGGGCGGGAAATCGACCCAAATAGCTGCCAAACTACAAGGAAGCGGCGTATTGGTGACCAATGATATTAGCGCGGACCGAACCAAAGCGTTGGCTAAAAATGTGGAATTGTACGGTGTGCGTAATGCCGTGGTACTGAATGAAAGCCCGGATCGAATCGCCGATGCCTTTCCTCATTTTTTTGACAAGATACTAATTGACGCACCTTGCTCGGGAGAAGGTATGTTCCGCAAAGATGAGGATATGGCAAAACAATGGGAAACGCATTCGGTGGATAAATGTGTAGTCATGCAACGGGACATTTTGCGTGTAGCGGCCTCGATGCTGAGCACAGGAGGGAGAATTGTCTATTCGACTTGCACCTTTGCACCAGAAGAAAATGAAGGAATGATCGCAGAATTTCTGGAGGCTCATCCCGATTTTGACGTAGTCCCTGTTCCATCGGAAGCAGGTTTTGCACCAGGCCACCCGGAATGGATGAGTGAAGAGGTCTCGGCATCACACCCCGAACTGCGGGGAACAGCACGCCTTTGGCCGCATCTCGTAGAGGGTGAAGGCCATTTTATCGCTGTGTTGCAACACCAAGGTGGTCGTGTCACTGGGACTGAAGATCACACTGAATCCGGGGATTTGACTCCATTTGAGGGCAAGAATGACAGGGCATTGAACATAAATGCAGCGTATCCACGGAAGAAGCAGTTTTTGTCCGTCAAGGAAGCACTGACGCCAAGCGGTCAAGGAAGACATGCGACTGGTGAGCCTAAACGAAGTGGAAAAGGAATGGAAGGGAAGTCCGGTAAAGGAAAGTCCGCGCGCGGCTTGGGTGGCAATAAGTCTCGTTCTGGCAAAGAGAATGTAAAATCCGCTGCACGCTCCCCACAAGATGTGCTGGAGTCCTATCACCAATTTGTGAAGGATCAGCTGGAGGTGTCCTTTACAGGCTATACGGTGGTCTATGGAGATCGTATTTATCAGTCGCCATTGGCATCACATCGTTTGGACGGCCTTAAGGTGGTGCGACCAGGCTGGTTTATGGGTACCGACAAGAATGGTCGCTTTGTGCCTTCACACCCGCTGGCGGTGGCATTACGCCCTTCAGAGGCGGCTAGAAGCATCAATCTCTCCAGTTCAGATGCTGAGGCCATCCGGTATTTAAAAGGGGAGACCTTGTCCATCCCCGTTGAGAGAATGGCACTGCGGAACGAAGTCCAGCCCAAAGGCTATACTCTCGTGTGCATTGATGGTTATTCGGCTGGGTGGGGCAAATGGCAGGACGGCATGCTCAAAAATGAATACCCTACAGGTTGGAGGTGGACATCGGTATGAGTGGAAAAGGGAGACAAACGCAACGTTTGGATAAAGTTTTGACCCATATGGGATATGGCTCCCGTAGTGATATCAAGCGACAGGTGAAGCAAGGGATGATCACGGTAAACGGGAGGATCACCAAGGATAGCGGCTTACAGGTTCATCCATACCAGGATCAGATTGAAGTGAACGGGGAACGTGTTGTTTTTCGGGAGTATATTTACATCATGCTGCACAAGCCACCGGGCGTTATATCTGCAACTGAAGATACGAGGGAGCGGACGGTGCTGGATTTGCTGAGCGCGGAGGAACGACACTTTGAGCCTTTTCCAGTAGGACGCTTAGACAAAGATACAGAAGGGCTATTGTTGTTGACCAACGACGGTAAGCTAGCGCACGAACTACTTTCTCCACGGCGGCATGTCCCTAAAACGTATGAGGCTACCGTGTCGGGTGATGTCACGGAGGAGGATATTCATCAATTTACAGCAGGAGTGGAACTGGATGATGGGTATGTTACCCTTCCTGCACAGTTGACCATTCTTCGCCATGAACATCCGCACCAGGCAGATGGGGAAGTCATTTCTTATATTTCACTTGTAATCCATGAGGGGAAGTTTCATCAAGTGAAGCGTATGTTCGAAGCGGTTGGTAAAAAGGTTACCTATTTAAAAAGAATAGCTATGGGGCCATTAAAGCTGGATGAACAGCTTCCACTGGGCAGTTATCGAGAGCTGACTAGTGAAGAACTGGCATGGATCGGCCGGGATATAGCACCTGCAACGTCAGAAGTTTGATGGGAGATTAAATATAAATGACGCACAGGCTCTTATGAAATTCCTGTGCGTCATTTTATGATATAGACAACCAGACAGAGAATTATTCAAACTCAACGTTCAACACTGAATCGCAGTTTACGAATTATTGTGCGCGTGCTGCCCGACTCTTTTTCACTTCGGCTGCTGTATAAGCTGTAACCTTGTTTTTACCTGTCGTTTTGGATATGTACATCGCTTGATCGGCCTGCTTGACCAGTTCATCCGGGTTCATTTCCTTCTTCACTGTACTGTGTCCGACACTGATGGTGACAATGCTTTCTTCCGCGACCCGCTCGCGGATACGTTCTGCAACATGTCCAACCTTGGCACGTCGATCCACAACCATTGCGACCAGTTCCTCGCCACCGTATCGTCCGGTCAGTCCGATTTCATCCAGTTCATCCTCCATAATCTGTGCCACCTGTTTGAGTACTTCATCCGCACGAGCATGGCCCTGCGTATCATTCAACTTTTTGAAATTGTCAATATCGCAAAAAATGACCGACACGCGGATTCCTTGATCCATATATCGTCGTAGTCGTCCCGAAAAATATTTACGGTTATATAGCCCTGTCAGGCCATCGGTGATGGAAGAACGGTAAATCCTTTGGAGCAGCTCCACAATCCGTTCAAACAGGATGAGGAATAACGTAGTGTAGTACAGCAATGGTAAAAATGACATATATAGGACTGTGTTTGATCTTCCAGCTTCTTCAGGGATGTCATTTCGCAGCCACAAATAGCCGAGCCAGAGCAAATACATGGATAAGCCCGCTACATACTTCTTTGGCTGTCCGATTCGTGGGGTGATGAACACAAGGCTCAGTATAAGTACCAGTACTCGATAAAACAGAGTGAACCCAACTAGTTTCGATGCGCTGATCCAAGCGGGCAACAAACCTGCAGTCCAGGCAATAACCGGCAATATCAATAACGCACCCAGCAGCAGCAAGGTCCATGTCTGCACACGTTTCAGCTTCCGGTAGAGTTGAAATACGGCGGCATTGATGAGCACGAAGGCAGACGCCTCCAGCATATTTTTCCACACGATTCCTTGGAGTTGCATCTTGCCTCCACCTGCTGAATAGAGATTCATGGCTTCATATGTCATAATAATAATAGCGGCAACCGAAAAAAGGATATAGGCTTTTTTTCGTTGTCTGCTATATATGATCACGCACATCAGTGCCATCATGAGTATAATATACAAACCGCAGGCTGCACTTACGGCCCCGGCCAGAGATGGGGAACCCAAGGTTCCCGATAAGGACAACAACGTCAACATCACCGACTCCATTTGCAAAAATAGTCAATCTATTGAACGGTTGATATCGTTCCGATACAATAGACAGGATTTATCCTATTTAAAATGTTATAATTTTCTTTTGTGACTAACATTTATTCTCAATATATCATCTTTCAGAAAATCCGGAAACCTATACATACAATCTATGATCCGGGCAGTTTAATGCTTGAAAGGGGAAGCACGTCATGAAATTGCTACAGGCTCTCTTTTTCCCACCCGAGCAACCGGGAGGCGTTTCATCCATGATTCCATATCTGCAAGAGCGATTTACATCCCCCCGTTGGGAAATGGAGCTATTTTCAATCCCTAAACGGATTCGTAACAAGGGTAGGGACGAAGTAACTTTTGACACCTTTGACTGGACGAGATATGAACAATATCCAATCGTTCAAAAATATATTCAGACGTACCGTGACTATTTGTGGTGGACCCGGCTTCGTATTCAGAAGCCCTATGACCTCATTCATGCTCATCATCCGATTGCCGGAATCGCCATGAAAACTGTTTTTCCTGACATTCCGCTCGTACAGACGATTCACTCTTCCTATGAAAAGGAGTTAATTCTAAACGGGAAAATAGAGGAGAACGGGCCTGAACACCAATTCTTGGTGTCACTGTATGGGGAAATGGAGCAGAAGGCGGATCGCCTGATAGCGGTATCTCATTCTTTTCAGCATTACTTAACTCCTTACGTTCAGAATCCGCAAGACATTGCAGTCATTCCAAATGGATATGATGAGAAGCGCTTCAAACCCATTCCACACGAAAATGAAGTGACACAGCTCATAACCGTTTGTCGCCTTGTTCCGGCGAAAGGACTGGATATTTTATTGCGGGCCTGTGCTGAACTTAAAAAAAGAAATCTGGATTTTGTGCTTCATATTATTGGAGACGGCCCGGTTCGCCCTGAGCTGGAAGAGATGGCGCGACAGCTCGATATATACCATGAGACGATTTTTTATGGATATACCCTTCATCCAGAAGAGTTTATGCCTTTCTTTGATGTATTTGTCTTGCCTTCTCGGGCGGAGGCCTTTGGTTCGGTATTTGCGGAAGCAGCGTTAAGTTGTCTGGCATTGGTAGGTACAGAAGTGGGAGGAATACCGGAGCAGATTGAAGATGGGGTAAATGGTCTGCTCGTGCCACCCGACAATCCGAGGGCACTGGCAGACGCATTAGAAAAGGTCATTGCTGACCCTGCCTATCGTTATGAGCTGGCTAGATCTGCCTGCGATAAAGCTAAATCAAGCTATTCTTTAAGTCGGGCGGTTAACGAGTTGAAGAAAATGTATTTGAAATTTCCACATTAACCATGACGAGTACCACCTGGTTTGGAATCGGAATGCCGAAAGCTGGAGCGAGGACGTGAGGAACGAAAAGGTCTCCTGCGTCCTGCTATGATCAGTTTGCTAACCCACATCAGACTGAGCATTCCGAAAATAGGATAAAGGACAGATAACAGTGAACTGAAGCCGAACTGACTGATTAAAAAACAGGTCAGCATAATGAATAGTGTGATGAGCTTGGGCGAAATTTGGACATGCTGACGAATTTGCAGACTGACTCCATAAATGTCGGCTACAAAGGTACTGAAGATTTCCATGAAAATGAGTAGAATGTATATGATTTCGACAAAGGCACCCAGACGGTAAGCAATGCTTCCCATAGGGATTTCAAATTGCTGAATACCCGGCATATGTGCTGACATGGCAAAGTGTGCAGCCATCAGCATAAACCCGACACCAACTCCGCCCAAAACTCCGCCCCAGCGGATGGTTCTTCGGGAAAAGGTTTGACTGCCAAGTGGTACAAGTACGGCTTGGGCCATAGTTAGGTTAAAGGACGTGTACAGCAGTGGAGAGAGCAAGGTTCGAAATGTACTGTGATCTGTCGTATTCGTAATAAAACTCTGAGGATTGGGCATGGAGAGCGTGCTGTGAACGAGCAGAAGAGACATGATGATCATCAGAGGGACAACCACGGTGTTCATGTGCAAGATGGCCTTAATGCCTTTACTTAGCAGCAAATAAGTACCAATCAGTGTAATAAGCAGTCCGGTTTGGTAATGCAGGTGAAGGTGCTCTACAAAAACAGAGCCGGCTCCTGCCAGCATGACGCTGTTTACGCCAATCAACACGATGAGTGTGAACCAGCTAATCCATTTCCCGGCATTGGCACCAAAAAGATGTTTGTTCAGGTCCTCGTAGGATTTGGCTGAAATATCATGAGCGATCAGCATCATTTTCGTACCCAACCATACAAATATGATTGTGGATAGCATAATAGTGAGTGTAGCCCAACGACCATACTGCGTAAAAAATTGCAGAATTTCTTGTCCGGTAGCAAATCCGGCACCGACGATTGTACCGATGTATGTAAAAGCAATTTGAAAAACATGAATATTACGTTTCATTCCCAGTCCCTCCTTGCCTGCTTGAATAACGCTGCAGCGAGCATATAATACAAACTATGTTCAACTGAAATAGGACATGACTGGATGAGACTGAAAATAATTAAAGTGAATTAATGAATAGCTTGACGGGAGCGTAATTTATGGGTCAAATCCTTGCATGGATACTGGAATACGGATATTTGGCAATGTTCGGCTTGCTTGCACTTGGAGTAGCGGGTATGCCGATACCCGACGAAGTGCTAATGATCGCCTTCGGCGGGCTCGTGTCTCAAGGGCACTACAACTTCATTGCTGCACTGGCAGTCACATTTTTCGGTAGTATGACGGGTATGATGCTTAGCTACACACTGGGGCGTCTGCTGGGCAAACCACTTTTGCATCGATACGGAAAATGGGTGAGGCTTACGCCTTCTAGGATTGCCTCTTCTGAAAATTGGTTTGGGCGCTATGGTACCTGGGGAATCCTGTTCGGATATTTTGTCCCCGGCTTGAGACATGTATCCTCATATCTAGCAGGTACAACCCGTCTAGGCGTTTTTCGCTATATCAGTTATGCATCAGCAGGAGCTTTGCTGTGGTGCGGTACATTTTTGGGGATTGGACATGCGGTGGGCATGCATTGGGAGCAGGTGGCGAAACTAATGGAGAAGGTGACGCATCAGGTAGGGCTGGTCGTTATTCTTTTAATCGTTGCGGGAGGAATCACTGCATGGTTCTGGAACAAGCGTAAAAAAAATGTCACATGACCGCATGGAAAGCAGCTATAGCTTGAAAGCGGCGGGTGAAGTATGGTACTTTTACCGCATAGGATTGCCGTGGGAGGTCATGTAATGGAAGTATTAAAGAAACGAATTTTAAATGAAGGCGTGATTGCATCAGATCAGGTGCTGAAGCTGGATGGTTTGCTTAATCACCAGGTTGATCCAGAACTGACAATGGCAATGGGACGAGAGTTCGCAGCACGTTTCCGAGAAGAGAAGATTACCAGAGTAGTGACCGTGGAGTCCTCAGGCATTGCCATCGGGTTTGCGACAGCATTGGAACTGGGTGTACCGTTGGTATTTGCTCGTCGTAAAAAGACCCTATTAGCTGATCCAGACGCGCTGTGTGAACGTGTACCTTCGTTTACTAAAGGTATTGTTACGGATATTATGCTGTCTCGTCAATTTATTTACGAAGATGACCGTGTTCTGTTCATTGATGATATTATTGCTAATGGTGATGCGGCGCGAGGTATGGTTAAAATCATTCAACGCTCCGGAGCGGAGTTGGTTGGATTTGGTGTCGCGGTGGAAAAAAGCTTTCAGGCCGGAGCGAGAACCATCCGTGAGCAGGGTATTCGTGTAGAGTCATTGGTCAAAATTTCGTCGTTAGCTGACGGCAAGATTGAGTTTGCTGAATAGTAACAATTCAAAACTCCTGATCCTTATTTCTAATAATAACCTTTGCATGAGCTTCAATTTCGCTTATAATATATATAAGGTTTTGGAGAGGAGGCAGCAACATGGGGAAAGAACAATTGACCGAACAGTTTTTTCTGGAAAAACTGGCAGCGGCTAAAGTACACTTTGAGCGTGCCTTGGATTGTAAGCATACGGAATTCGACGATTTGTATCCCTATATGATTGAACATCCTCAGTTTTTTTGGTATAAACGCTATGTGGCCTGGTCTGAGTTGTTGACGTTGGTTAACCTATGCGAAGAATTGTCCTTCTCTTGGAAAGAAGAATTTACTGCTCACCAAGTGGAGTATGTAGATCAGCGAGTGTTGTCTGCACAAGTGCTGGACTTCTGGTATGAGAAGAATGATACAAAAGAACATGATCACAGTGTGAATCAGTCGGGATAATTTGTCGCTCTGTTGGCAATCCATATAAGTAGTAAGAGAGAAGAGACCTAAATGATTCGTTTAGGTCTCTTTTTAAACTTTTTTCATGTATATAGAACCATGATCGTTATGTTAAAAAAGTGAATAAGGAGGGGACAAGGATGATTATGGACGAAGAATTGGATGCTTATCGACTCTCCGGTGAAAAGGTGCGTGTCGTACGCGATGGATTGGAGTCCAACGATGTTGTGGGCATTGTACTGGCATGGGATGAGGAACAGGTGCTTATTCGTCGCCAGAATCGACGTGTGGTCAAATTGGATCGCAGCTATACATACCAGTCGTTCAGCGAGCCGCGTCACAATCCGATAGATCTGGATTAGGAATGGGTTTTCAAATGGGTGTTGGATAAAAATAACTGGGTGATTCATTAGGCATACAGAAACTCTAAATCGGACACAGTAATGAAGGAAAATCCAACAGAGAGGACGTGCTGTGTCAATGACGGTTATGGACGAAAAAGTACATGCATACAAGGATCAAATCAGCCATTTGGAAGATCGGTTGCCCGAGGTAGTTCATGCATATCATCGTTTTACCGGAGAGTGCTTTCAAGCCGGCAGCTTAGATGAGAAAACCAAGCAACTGATTGCGCTAGGCATTGGCTTATTTGCCAACAATGAGGTATGCACGTTTTATCACGTGGACGAGGCGCGGTCCAAAGGAGCCAGTGATCAGGAAATTATGGAGACCATTGCTGTAGCCGCAGCAGTAGGTGGAGGACATGCTCTAAGCCAAGGGGTAACGCGTGTACAGAAGGCGTTGCAATAAGGCGAATCATTAATTGATGAGCTTATACTTCGTCATAGCGGCTATAGATCGATTTGGATATATGATGAATATGGAATGGAGCTTCCGCGCACAGTTGGTGTCTGCGGAAGCTTTTTTCTTTTGCGTGTTGGTTGTGCGGGGATTATGCTCTTCCGCTTGCGGCAAAAGCAGCAGGGCGAGACGTTTTACGCTTATAAGCCAAAGAGGATGTAACCAAACTTCGTTCAACGATGCGTAGAGGTTTGGATGTTGAATTGTTTGGTAATTCGGAGCGATGTTTCTCTAGTAAAGGAAGGGCAGCTGTATGGGGCATAGAGGTTGAGAGCCCGAGATATGCTCGCATCCGCTCATACATTTCTTTGCGGAACGCTGGCATTGCCATACTGAACTGCTCTTTATTGCCTTTACTTATATAGGTGGCGTGAACGCCGGAGTGGTTTTGTTGTATGTCCAGAACATGAATGTGATATTTATTAAATTCATGTTTTATTTCAGACAGCAGGATCCCGGTACGATCTACACCTGCATTAACCATTTCGACATAAAGACCAGGGGTTTTCAGCATACCGCTTTCTTCAAGAATTAGGCTGTCCCGCTCAAATACTTTTTGAATAAAGGTAAGGAGCAGATAACTTTTCACAAGAGACCATTCATGCTGAGTAGTATCTG
Organism: Paenibacillus sp. SER-28; assembly: GCF_052906305.1. Lineage (NCBI taxonomy): Bacteria > Bacillati > Bacillota > Bacilli > Caryophanales > Paenibacillaceae > Paenibacillus > Paenibacillus sp. SER-28. The sequence goes on from NZ_JBRECM010000001.1 coordinate 856,287, forward strand.
AAGAGATCATTACCATTCACCGCCTTAGGAAAATGTGATGATAATTCATAACCGAATGAAGAAAAGGAACATTCGTTCCCAAGAACTTATGTTCTTATTTTAGTTTATTATTCCTTTTTTATCAAGAGGAAATTAACAAATATAAAAGGTTTGACATCTTGATATGAGCATGGTATGATCTATCTTGTCGCTAAGAAAGATTGATCTTTCGAGGATAAACGACAACTTATATGCGGTCGTGGCGGAATTGGCAGACGCGCACGGTTCAGGTCCGTGTGGTAGCAATACCGTGGAGGTTCGAGTCCTCTCGACCGCACCAATTTAACAATGAACGAGCTCTTGAGTTTCCTGTCGAGGAGATTCAAGGGCTTTTTGCATACTCGAAATTTGCAAGGTATTGCTCATTATGAAGTGTTCCTGGCGTGGTGGAGCTGGGCAGTCTGACGAAGGCGGCGGAGGCGCTGGGCTTCACGTAATCCGGCATCAGCCATACGATCAGCAGCCTGGAGCAAGAATTCGGCTTCCCGCTGCTCGTGCGCAGCCGTTCTGGTGTAGCTGACGGTGAACGGGAAACAGGTTCTTCAGCCCATCCGGGAGAATCTGAAATGGAGTGAGCAGCTCAAGCAGCAGGTAAAGCGGGACCGGATGCTGTCGACTCACTCCACCGACCATCTGCTGAGTAAAGCCACTTATATGCCACAGGCCCAGATCGCCTACGAGGACTTCATCATTCCGAAGCCCGGCTCGGACTATGATGTGCAGCGGGTACTGGAGAAGGCCGGGATAAAGCTGAACATCAAGTTCTCCGCTGGGGATGATTATGCGATCATAGCTATGGTAGAGAAAGGCCTGGGCATCAGCATCCTACCGGAGCTGGTCACCCAGTTTCAGCATGAGCATGTAGCCATGCTCGAGCTGGAGGAGCACAGCTTCCGTTCCCTTGGCATCGCGGTCAACTCGATGAAATATGCTTCCCCTGCAACGCGGCGGTTCCTGCAGCATGTACAGAGCTGGTCGTCCGACCAGGAAATGATTTGACTTGGTAAATAAGTGCAAAAAAGGCACGTTTTCAGTTTTGAAAATGTGCCTTTTTTGCCAATGCGTATCATCTGCTTATTTTGCGCCCTTCTTTGTCCAGAAACAACAGCTCGTAGTATTTTTTGGGCCGTCCTTTACTGTTGTCCCGTTTTTCAAATACCGTTTGTACGTATTTACTTTCTTCAATTTTGTTAAGAATACGGTTTGCACCTCTGACGGTCATGGACAGGCACTCAGCAACATCCTCAGAGGATAATTTATTGGTTCTCATGATTTCTGCATAGGACATGATTTTTTGCAAATTGATGTTGTTTATTCCGATGGTTTTGGCTAACGCCATGATTTCCGGGTCCCCCTGTTCAGAGAACTGTATGACATTCATACTCCGCATTGGGCCGATAACCTTTTGATCCTCGTTTATAAAAAAGCTGCAGCTGCCCGTAAAGGCTTCCGCCTGTCTGTGAGCTTTGGTGGCGTTGACGTTAGCTTGAAAATATTCATGCCCCGAGCCCCACCCGATTTTCACCTTGTCGCTTATGTATCCTTCCAGATACTCCAGCAGGGTGCAGTTATGCGCGTTAGAGGTGATTTTCATGAAATTTCCGTAGGTGGTGTATAGTCTGACAAAGCCTTCTGAAATTTGGGCCGTGTCTGCCAGATTCACGCTGCGCAGAAACCTGCCGACAAGGACTTTCAGCTCATGAAGCTGCTCTTCAGATGGCGACTCCGCCGTTTTGGCCGATAAGCATGCAACAACTGCCCTCTGGCTCTTAAGCTTGAGGATGGTAATTTCGTTGATGATCTCGCTTATGGTCTCTTTAACGTTTTCCAAAGTGGGCCGGATTAAGATATATCTGACTCCGTGCTTTTTGAGTTCCGGAACAAAGTGGCCGAACGCCGTGATGGACAGGTCTATTTTCTTGTCTTCCCACAGAGTGATATGGTTGTCGAGCATTGTTTCCACCCGTTCGAGCAGATCTCCGCTGTCAATGGGCTTTCCCTCATGAGTAAGGTATTGCTGGAATTCACTGAAGGACTCGATTATATACGCATAATCCACATAGATCCTGGATATATCAAGCCCAGGTTCTGTAACCAGCAGCCGGAAAAGTTCCCTATAAAGTAGGTTTTCATCATCCTGCAAAATGTGAACAGGTACTTTTTCATCCAGGCATTCCTTATCGATTGACTCGTAAAGCATCCTGCCACTGATCACAAATCCATCCACCGAACCTAAGTTTTTGAGATAGATGTCTGTTGTTTCCCGGAAGTTGCTGATTGTAAGAAACCTGAACTGACATAAGGGCCGCATTTCTTCTTCAATGGCACGGAAATAGTCCATATGGGTCTCAGGCGTGATAATACCCAGCTTGATTTTCATGGTAGATTCCTTTCATAAACAGTTCAATCAAAAGAGTTATATCACAATAATTGTGATATATCAATGTTCCGGTAGCCCCCAAAATAGTGTTCTTAAAATGTCTTATTTTCTCTTGACATCGAATACCTTTAAAAGTACGATAAAATCGTTCTTAAAAAGTCTTAAAATATAAAGGGGGATGTTCACTCTGTTCTTACGTTCATTCAATATGTGTTTTGGGAGATGTTCATTGTGATTGAAGAAGCTGGAGACTTTTTGGGTATGGCCCATCAGCTGCAGGAAAAATTGGTCATGTACAGGCATCATCTTCATGCGGTTCCGGAACTTGATTTAAGTTTGCCCAGGACAACGGCCTACGTAAAAGAGGTGTTAGAGTCGATGGGGCTTAAGCCCACTCCCGTAGGAGAGTCAGGTCTAACGGTTACGATCGGCGGACAACATACCGGGAAGGTGATTCTTATCCGGGCGGATATGGATGGGCTGCCCATTCAAGAGGAAACGGATCTTTCTTTTGCGTCGTTGAACGGAAACATGCATGCATGCGGCCACGACTTGCATACTTCCATGCTCTTGGGAGCTGCGGAGATCTGAAGGCTAACGAAGAGCAGCATCACGGGACGGTTAAGCTTATGTTTCAGCCGGGTGAAGAGACTCTGCACGGGGCAAAGATGATGCTTGAGAATGGGATTCTCGAAAATCCTAAAGTGGATGCAGCCATGATGCTACACGTGTTGACTGGAATGCCAATTCCTATCGGGCAATTTGTAGTGCCTGAGGCCGGTGGAGCTATCTCAGCTTCCTCTGATTGGTTCGAAATCATCATCCGCGGAAGGGGTGCACATGGAGCAATGCCGAGTGCCGCGGTCGATCCGTTAAATGTGGCTGCTCATCTTCATCTGGCGCTGCAGGGTATTCTCAGCCGTGAAATTCCGCCAGTTGAGAGTGCCGTCCTTACCATTGGCGTGATGGAAGGCGGAAGTACAAACAACGTGATTCCCGATACGGCCAGAATGAAAGGAAGCGTACGTTCATTTAACGCCACATTGCGGGATAAAATGGAAACCCGTATCCACGAAATTTCTGCAGGTATTGGAGAAACTTTTCAGGCAAAGGTGGAGGTGATCTATACCAGGGGATGTCCTGAGGTGCAAACGGACAACGGGCTTAACCGTCAAATGAGAACTACGATTGCAAACACTTTTGGCGCCAGTCCCTTAATCGGTATAACCCAATTGATACCCGGCGGGAAATTAATGGGATCGGAAGACTTCGCATTTGTCTCACAAGCGGTGCCAAGTACCTCAGTATTTCTTAACGCAGGCAATACCGAGGAAGGTTATGGTTACCCTGTGCACCATCCAAAGACGATGTTCTCGGATGAGGTGCTGTACAAAGGGGCTGCGGCTTACGCTGCTTTCGCCAGAGATTGGCTTGAAAGTAATAGATAATATCTCAACAAAACCAGGAGGAATTGAAATGACAGAGAGACGTATGATTGGACCAACCAAATTTGAAGAGTACTCGGAGAAATACAAGGAATTTCTATTAATGACCCGCCGTGACGGAATCATCGAAGTACGGTTGCATACCGACGGAGGGCCGTACAAGCATTCTTGGGAAGCCCATACGGCATGGTCCCATGCATGGTCAGATATTGGCCGCGACCCTGAGAACGAGGTAATGATTATTTCAGGAACAGGGGATAAATGGGTAATAGGGGACCCTGAGGTCTGGAATACAAAATTTATGGACTGGCCGAAGCAAAAAAAGCTCGAACAGTATCATGAATCGCTGAGACTGCTTGAAAATTTGATATTCTGCATTGACATCCCCACCATCGGGGCGATCAACGGGCCGGGAACGCACTGTGAACTCGCAACTCTCTGCGATATTACCATTTGTACTGAAGACGCGGACTTTTTTGATCCTCATTATCTGGGAGGCACACCTCCCGGAGATGGAATGCTGCTCACACTGCAGAACATGATCGGTTTCAAGAAAGCAGCATATTACGCATACACCGGCAAGAATATCAATGGTCAAACCGCATTGGACCTGGGCATCGTTAGTGAAGTCCTGCCCCGCGAAAAGCTTCTTCCCCGCGCATGGGAGCTTGCGGAGATGATTATGCAGGCACCGCGTTCAACGAGACATCTGTCCCATTCCATTATATCCCGTCCATGGAAACAAGCCCTGGTCAGTGATCAAGGGTTCCAGCTTGCCCACCAAATGTATGACATGGCCATTGATGAAGAAGGAGCTCTGGAGCGGCTGAAAAAAATGCAAGGACGTCTAATGGGCAAAGATGTTCAATAGAGATATGGCGGGACCTACACGATTCGAAGAATACTCGGAGAAGTACAAGGACTTGTTCTTCATGACCCGCCGTGACGGCATACTCGAAGTACGTATGCTCACTCACGGGGGACCGCTTCAATTTGACTGGATGGCTCAAACTCCATATGGCAATGTATGGTCAGATGTTGGCCGTGACCCTGAGAATGAGGTGATGATTCTTACAGGGACAGGAGATTTGTGGCAAATAGGCAATCCTGAAGTCTGGACAACAAAATTCATGGATTGACCGAATAGCCGGAAACTGGATTTCTATCATGAATCGCTCAGAATGATTGAAAATATGATCTATTGCATCGGCATTCCCACCATTGGGGCGATCAATGGCACAGGCTCACACTGGCAACTGGGAACGCTTTGTGATATTACCATTTGTGCTGAAGGCACAGAGTTTTTCGATGCTCATTACCTGGGCGGTGTACCGCCTGGAGATGGAATCGTCTTAGCACTTCAGAATATACTGGGAACCAAGAAAGCGGCATACTACGCATACACGGGGATGAACATTAATGCTCAAGCGGCATTAGACCTTGGTCTGGTTAGTGAGGTACTGCCTCGTGAAAAGCTTCTTCCACGTGCGTGGGAGCTGGCAGAGATGATCATGCAGGCCCCCCGCTCTGTAAGACAGCTTACTCATCCGATTGTGTCGCGCTCATGGAAAAAAGCCCTTGCGAACGATCAGGGTCTCCAGCTTACGCACCAATTGTATGACATGGCCATTGATGAAGAGGGTATACATGAGAGGCTGATGAACATCAAGGAACGTTTTCAGAGGAATGACTAATAGTCAGAAAGGGTGTAAGGGTACTATGAAATCGTTGACAGAACTCTATAAGGTTGGCAGTGGGACCATCCAGTTCCCATACCATGGGGCCGGAGAAAGCCGCCAGAATCTTCAAATCAGAAAATGAGGATGCCGAACGATTCAAGGCACTGATTTATGGTTCCCTTGCCAAAACAGGCAAAGGACATATGACAGACAAGGCCATTATTAGAGCACTGTCACCCGTTCCAACGGAGATTGAATTTGTTCCACACGCAGATTTTACTCTGCCGCATCCCAATACCGTTGATTTTATCGCTTATAAAGACGGGCGGCAAACCACATCCATGCGTGCTTTAAGTATCGGCGGCGGGGACATCGTTATTGAGGGACGGGAGGAGATGCTGGCGCCCGAAGTCTACCCAGAGAACAGCTTTGCAGAAATCAGTAAAATTTGTAAAGCGAATCATATCCGCCTAAGCGATTACGTCGAGCAGTGTGAAGGCAAACAGATATGGGATTTTCTCAATGGGATTTGGGAAGCGATGAAGCGTTCGGTCAACGAAGGGATTTCAGTCACCGGTATTCTGGAAGGCGGTCTCCGGGTTGAACGCAAGGCGCAACTTCTGTATAATCAGCGGCATATTGATGAGAGCCCGGAGACCGGGAGAACAGGATCGTCAGCGCATATGCGTTCGCCGTCAGCGAACAAAATGCCGCCGCCGGTGCAATCGTAACGGCCCCGACCTGTGGAGCCAGCGGTGTCATGCCGGCCGCACTCCTTTATATGCAGCAAAAGAAACAGGTCCCGGACGAGAAGGTCCTCCGGGCTCTGGCCGTAGGCGGGCTCATTGGCAACCTGGTCAAGCAGAATGCCTCCATCAGCGGTGCTCAATGCGGCTGCCAGGGGGAGGTTGGCACTGCTTGCTCTATGGCCTCGGCTGCACTGGCAGACATGTCAGATATGGGGATTGATCAAATTGAGTATACAGCGGAGGTTGCTTTGGAGCATCATTTGGGGTTGACCTGTGATCCTATTAACGGACTGGTTCAGATTCCTTGCATCGAGCGGAATGCCGTGGGTGCCATGCGGGCAATCAATGCGCTGAGCCTGGCAAATTTCTTGTCGAATACCCGTAAGATATCTTTTGATCTGGTTGTACAGACCATGTATGAAACAGGCTTGGACATGAGTAGCCGTTACCGTGAGACTGCAGAAGGCGGGCTCGCTAATCTCTACAAAATTGACGGTTAAATGATACTGCCATGATGATGGGGCATTAATTCCATACTTGTGTAATGAGACGAAGAACGTCCCTTGTGCCGGTTGGCAGAAGGGACGTTCTTTTTTGGGAGGCTATATAAGGCGAGCTGCTGCGGTCTCAGCATGGTCGAGCCGGGCAGTCTGACCAAGGCAGAGCTGGTCGTCCGGCCAAGATGTGATTTGTCTGAACGCAGCTGGGATTGCCCGGGATGAGGTCAAAGTTCCCTTGGGAATGAAGGTATTGGTCAGGGGCGGGGAGAGGCTCATCTTCCATGACGGCGTTCATGATGTTGAACATACTAACGTTCAACTTGTCGGGTTGCTCGATGCCGAAACATAAGGTCAGATTACCCTGCGGGTCGAAATCCACCAGCAGAACCTTTTTTTCTTCATGGGATAAGGCGTAAGCCAAATTGTAGGCGGTGGTCGTTTTGCCAGTGCCGCCTTTTTGATTAGCGACGGTGATCGTCGTTGCGTGTCTCATATTAACCCTCCCCGAAGCGGCCTCTTCGTTAATTTGTCAATGGCAGGGAGTGGGCTGGTTTTCGTTGTTCTCTCCGAGTTCTCTCAAACGTCCAAAATCGGCCGCATTTTACGGCATTGCCGGGAGCCCCTTTCGGCGCTTGGATTTGAACGAAAAAACAGTCAAAAACCCTGATTTCACAAGGGTTTTGACGGTTTCTCAATTCCGTTCCATTGACTTAGATTCCGCTTGGTTCCGAATCGGATACAAGATTCAGGTCCGTGTGGGCTAACCCCCCGTGGAGGTTCGAGTCCTCTCGACCGCATCTATTAGAAAAGGTCTATAAAATTGCTCTCGTAGCAGTTTTAGAGGCCTTTTTCTTATATTTCCGGGGATTTGCTCATAGTTTAAGCTGAACACGTTTCTTGTCTTCCCGCAAACTATGGATTTCCATAAAGGATTCTGACAAATTACTTGATTTCTTTTAGGTGGAATTTTTGCGAATTCCTCAAGTTCATAAACAATTCTTTTATAAGGTTATCTTTTAAGATATGATAGAAAATAACGCACTTTATGATGAAGTTATTGAAAGGTTGGATGTAAGATGGAGAAAGCGACTTTTGCAGGTGGATGCTTCTGGTGTATGGTAACTCCGTTTGAAGAGCAGCCGGGCATTCATGGCATTGTGTCAGGATACACTGGAGGAACGATTGCCGATCCGACCTACGAGCAGGTTAAAACAGGAACTACAGGTCACTACGAGGTGGTGCAGATTACTTTTGAACCTGAGCTGTTTCCTTATGAAAAGCTGCTCGAATTATATTGGCCGCAAACAGATCCTACCGACGGGGAAGGTCAATTTCAGGACCGGGGTACACAGTATAAACCCGCAATTTTTTATCATACAGAGCAGCAACGTGAGCTTGCACAACAGTCCAAGGAGCAGTTGGCACAAAGTGGACGCTTTGATAAGCCAATTGTAACGGAGATTCTTCCTGTTTCGATTTTTTATCCTGCAGAGGATTATCATCAGGATTACCACAAGAAAAACGTGAAGCACTATAAGGAAGATCGGGCCCAATCAGGTCGTGATGAATTTATTGATAAGAACTGGTAAGCGGTTTTAACATACGTTTCTACGCACGATAAGGCAGATCAGGATTATTCCATGGATCTGCCTTATACATATTTAGACGACGTTACTCACACAATGAAGGGACAGAGAAGGAGGCTGACCCGCAATGAGTACACGACGGAAGCTGCACATGAGAAATATAATAAAAAAGGCTTTAAAGGAATCTCGCGCTCGGAAAGAGCCAGCTTATGTACCTGTATTCCATTCAAGCTCCAAAATGCGAAAAACCGTAGTACTCTGTATTTCGGTATGCATGTTATTCATGGTCTGTAGTACTGGTGTTGCAGAAGCAATAGACAAACAGGACGATCCGCAAAAGATGGTTGCTGTCATTATTGACGATCTGGGAAACCATATGAAAGGAACTGAGCGAATTTTAAATTTACCCGTTAAGATTACCGTTGCTGTGATGCCCTTCCTGCCTACAACCAAGCAGGACGCTATGGAAGCGCATAAGCGCGGTCATGATGTCATCGTCCATCTTCCAATGGAGCCAAAGCAAGGGAAGCCCGAATGGCTTGGGCCTGGAGCAATTAAGGCTAATATGACGGATGAAGAAGTACGTGCGAAGGTGACAGCAGCCATTCAGGATGTTCCTTATGCGATAGGGATGAACAACCACATGGGTTCCAAGGTCACTTCGGATAAGCGCATTATGTCCATTGTTCTTGATGTTTGTAAGGAGCATGGACTATTTTTTGTCGATAGCCGTACTAATTATCGGTCAGTGGTCCCTGAGCTTGCCGCTAAAAAGGGAATGCCACCAGTACGAAATGATATTTTTCTGGATGATGTCCATAACCTCGCCCATGTGAATCGGCAACTTACAAAAGTGGTTGAATGGCTGGATGAGCACAACACCTGCGTAACGATTGGGCACGTCGGCGTGTCTGGTATGTACACATCCTCCGCTCTTCATTCGTCGGTTCCCAAGCTAAAAGAGCACGCCAAATTTGTGGGTATTAGCGATTTGGTACGAGCTGTATGGGGATGGACGGGAGACCCAGCCACCAACACTACCATGCCGTCAGATGCGCAATAATGCCTGCGGCAATAGCTTCGGCAATGCTTTTTTGACCACGATCCTCGGAAAGCATAGCTCTGTCCTGTTCGTTACTGATAAACCCGGTTTCCACAATTACAGCGGGTTGCTGGATTTTATTCAAAAGATAAAAGGGTTTTCCGTACACTGTTTTTCTATTCATGCAAAATAAGCGGTTTAATGAATGCTGAATCCGTTCAGCTAACAGATAGCTGCTGCCTTCATCCTGATACAGTACAATGGGTCCCCGTTTTTCGGCACGTTTGCTCCAATTGACATGCAGGCTTACAACCAAAGCGGTGGGCAGTTGTTCTGTTAGGCTTTTCCGTTGTGCGAGGTCTTTAAGGTGCCGGGATTTGGACTGCAGCCAACGGTTGTCGTCACTCAGTGCGTAGTCCTTGTCCCGATTCAGGACAGCAGGATATCCCTGAGAGCGTAAAATCAAGTACAGCTTTTGAGCAATGGCGAGATTGATATCTTTTTCCAAAATTCCTTTGTGACTTGTTCCACCATCCACACCGCCATGGCCTACATCAATCAGGACAACGGGCTTAGCAAAAGCGTGATAGGACGAATGTACGTTGGATGGACTATCTATATACTTGTTTGGTTCGTTACTTTTCTCGTCGGGCTGAGCAACTATATAGGTAAATGGGGCGAATACAGCACTGCAAAGGATGCATAGACTGAACCCCAAGCATGTCAGCCATATTTTATTTAACCTTTTTTTTCTCACATTCTATTCCTCCAGTGGACGAATTGATTATTTACTGAAAAACCATGCATAACAGGCATCAAACCTAAAGCAGCGTAGCTACCTTCAAATATGACAATTAGCCTTGGGGTAACTGTTATGTTGAAGATAGTATGTTCCATTTAAGGTAAACCATGCATAGTTATTCCCACAGGGGTTAGACCTTTTGGAAAATGAGTAAGCTAGTTTTATCTGCACCTAACGTGTGAATCCGATATTTCCAAGCAACGTAAGTGGAAACAATAGGCGCAGATTGGAGGAGGTCATGGAGGATGGCGAAGAGTGACGAACTGGTGACGTATATTACGCAGCGGATTGTTCGCTATATGGAAACGCCGCGTGATGTTCGGCGCAGTCAAAAACAAGCCAGAGAGCCGTGGGGGAGCAAATGGTTTGGCATGTTGCCTCTCGCTCTGAAAATGTGGATGAAATCCACACGCAGAGGGCGAAGGGAGTGACATTAAACTCGCCAAAGAGACCACAAGAGGCATAGGTTATGCCATTTGAGGTCTCTTTTTATGTTGTAGAGATCATTCCGATCTTTTCGTGTTTCTTAATAATTAGGAGTCCAAACGATAAAATTCGCCAGCTGACAATAACTGTTTTAGCGGTACAAATCGGGAAAGTCCATGATGGTAGGTTAACGCATATAAATTGGGTTGGGACGGATGATCTGGGGATATCCAAGACTGATACCCACTAATGGATAAGGGACCTCCAAAGGCAAAATTGATACCTGTGGCAGAAAATATAATACGCGGTGAAATACTCAGTGTATCCATAAATTGGGCTGTGTTACGGACAAAAAGTTTTTGCTTGGGTTGAAGCCAACCCAGATCGTCATAGGGATCGAAAGGAGCAGACGAGACCGTAACTGCTTGCGCCTGTGTTTTCAAAAAGGGTACAGATGAAGAGAACACGTTGTTTTGGAGCTTATGTTTCCAACTCCCATCTGCCACTTCTTCAGGTAACGGATCGCCAGTTACAGCATCAATACATATTTTGCTGCCTGTAGAGGAACGCACCAGCCAATAGGCTAGTAGCGGTCCCTCATACATAGGTGTGATTTGCAGCTTGTCGATAGATGAAAAATCGGTTTCTGTGAGCGACACCAGAGATTGGCGAAGTATATCCATACTATAAGGTCCACCCGGACCATTCCCATATTCGTTGAGTTGATATACGCCATTTGAGTCTGATCCGATAATCAGGTAGCCGATGTATTCTCCCGCACGGTTTACTTGAACAAGCCAACTATGGGTTCCAGGTCCGAGCGGATGATAGCTAAGCTCAGCATCTTTCCACGAGGCAAAAGGGGGCTGCGACGATAGGGATTGTACCATGTTGTCTGCAGTCTGTTTTACGTCTGCGGGCACGCCTTGCTCCTCAGTAGGAAAACTTGCTGAAACGTCACCCGGGGAAGGAGTAGCAGGACTCGTGGAGTTCAATGGAGGAACCCGCGAGCTTTCGTTGTAGAGAGACACCAAGTTTAAATTGTTGCCTTGTGCGACTGAGGGAGCCGCATGAATGGAAGCGAACGGACAGACTGCGGACAGGCCGATCAGAACAGCTGCGATCATACCTATGCTATAGTGCCCGGAATGATTCTTCTTCAATGAAATCCACCTTTCTGTCGGCTTGATTGCCCGACGGAGGCATTCTTTTTATACAGCATACAGCCTGTCCGATAAAAAGACTGCTGCACCTTGTCGGCGCAAATGTCGTATCCAGGTTCGCTTTTTGCTGTCGATACATAGGAGACATGTTTAACCAAACTTGTGGTTACAGCAGCGGAAACTGATGTAGGCTGAAGCAAGATGTTACAAGCTGACGATACTTCTGCAACTCTCCTGCGAAGGAGCAAGAGATATCGGTTACCGCAGATGAAATATCCCGCAGTTAATGGCGGATACGAGTACCTTGGGCTCATACTGCCATACCATTTCTTTACGGCGGGCTTGATGCTGCTCTGATATGGCTTCTTTTTTATCCTCTTCCTCTTTCTGCTCCTTGATTAGATCATCGTAGTAGTGGTCAATAACCTCCAATTCCTCGCGCAATCGTTCCTTCGCCTGCTCAGCCCAATCATAATCTTGCTGACGGAGCTGTTCGGTGAGATAGCTTTCAAGCGAGCTAGAAGCTTCAGGAACAGATAGCTCGGCAGGTTGCACATGCATATTGCCCGCCAGCAGCGGGCTGAGCTGCCGGGTTTCGAGCATGGCGCCAAAATCGGTTACAATGGTGCCGCTTTTAAGCGAAATACCTAGCCACTGAAGTTCCTCACGCTTCAAATCGCAGGCGAATTCAATCTTATAGCAGATGCTGAGCCAAGCTTCATAGACTACGGGAGAGCGGGCAGACAGCTGACGGGCATCAGGCTGCTCAAACAAATAAACATATTTCCCTCCATCTCGTGCGGCTTCAAAAATTTGATGCAGCCGACGGCTTCCATATCGAAGCTCCTCCTGCAAAATACGTCCAGGTCCCAATTGTGGTAATGTCGGCACATGACCGAAGTAACGCCCCATGACCTGATCTTGTGCTGCGTTGCCTGATGCTGGAGTTGGTGGCGTATGATCCGCTAAACGTTCCTGTTCTGTGCGATAGGCTTCCCCATCAAAGATGAAAGTGAAAGACATCGTCTGCGCTGGAACGCCAGTACGCTCTACGTATCCCCAATAGTAGGGGCGGTTTGTTAAGGCTTTATCCGCTTCTGGAGAAAGCTTGACGGTTACATGATGAGGCGACCTCTCAATGACACTGCATCCGGTAGCTTCCAGATAGGTGTGTACAAAACGCTGGACTTGCTGTGCATTCATGGTCAAACTAGCGACCTCCCTTCACACTGCGTCGAGCTTTGCCCGGAGGAACCGTATTGCCTGCTAGGCCTAATAAATCCTCGGTGTTTGGCTGGTCTGTGCGCAGTTGTTCCATTTCCTGTTTGATGGAATCCAGCGAGTGGCCCAGCTTTTGCATTTTTTTGCGAATTTCATCATCGCTACTGGATTCAAGCATGATCTTATACAGACTTTTTTCAATAGATTCTTTTTTCTCAAATTTCTCAAGAATAACGTCCAATCCGCCAATGACCATCTCAAACATATTTATCTTTTCATGCAGCAGATGCAGGATATGCTCCTCAATCGTTCCGGTTGTGGACAAGTTGAAAATATTAACATCATGCGTCTGTCCAAGCCGATGCACCCGTCCGATCCGCTGCTCCACGCGCATGGGATTCCACGGTAAATCGAAGTTAATCATATGGTGACAAAATTGCAGGTTAATGCCTTCACCACCCGCTTCGGTGGCAATCATGACCTGAATGCGCCCACGGAACAGATCCATCATCCAATCCTTGCGTCCACGGTTCATACCGCCTCGGTAAGGAACAGCAGAAAGGCCACGGTCACGGAAATAATTCAGCAAATACTCCTGTGTGGCCCGGTATTCTGTAAAAATGATCACTTTTTCGTTCATCTGACGGATAAGCTCGAGCGCTTTTTCTGCTTTGGAATTAGCCTTGATCGCTTTAATATGTGCAACCAAATCCCAGACACGATCGCGTAGGGGAGAGTCTGGGGCCATTTTTTTAGACAAATTGACCAGCGTCACGAACACAGCGTCCCGGCTGCTGCACACTTCCCGTTGAAGGGTGACGAGAGACAGCATGCTACTTAAATTTCCGCCATTCGCCTGGTATTGCTCTTTGACAAAAGAGGTCACCCCATCGTACAGCGCTTGCTCTTCCGGCGAAAGTTCTAAGTGAATGTTGGAAACATTTCGTTTGGTGAATTGAACCGGGCCTTCTCCGCGACGATTGCGGATCATGACTTTAGATAGCTCATCCTTGAGCTGATCTTCATTTTTGGGCAGACGTTTATCTACAACAAAGTTGGCTGAAAAATCGCCATGTCTTCCCAATTGACCAGGCTTGAGCAGTGTAATCAGGTTAAACAGCTCAGACAGATCGTTTTGTACAGGTGTTGCTGTCAGGAGCAAACAATATTTTTTACGCAGCTTCATAATGAACTGGTAGTTGGATGTCTTTTTATTTTTCAGCTTATGAGCCTCGTCTATAATGAGCAGGTCATAATCGGTATCTAGTAGGATGTTACTATGGGGCTCCCGCTTGGCGGTATCCATAGAGGCCACGACGACCTCGGAAGACCAAGAATACGCTTTTTTCTGGGCGACAGCGGGAATACCGAATTTGCTGTTCAGCTCACGCACCCATTGTAGGACCAGAGATGCGGGTACAAGAATAAGCACTTTGGAAGCCAGCCCGCGAACCAGATATTCCTTTAGGATCATTCCAGCTTCGATTGTTTTGCCTAGGCCGACTTCATCGGCAAGAATGGCACGTCCGGACATTTGAAACAATACCTTTCGAGCGGTATCCAGCTGATGGGGTAGTGGAGTGAGGTCTTGCAAATGCTGTAGACATTGAAGCTCATCAAAGCTCGGCACCAGTTTGACTTTTTCAGCCTCAATGGCCAGCTGATACAGATTCCAATCTCCCCAAGGGCCACCTTTGCGCAGCCGCTGGTCCAGCTCATCCTGCCAGCTTCGATCAAATTGCACCGGAACAGGCAGTGGCGCTTGATTAGGTATGTGCGGGGAACTTGTCGATTTGGCTTTCATGATGATTCCCTCCCTCCTGGTAGTAGCACAGTTGAAGCTCTTGGTTCTGTCACATATGTGGCATCTATTTAGCACAGATCGTAGATGTAGTATGGACGGAAAAAGATATCTTCATAACAGGAGGGATGAAATCCTTTAGCTGCCTTCCATTAACTTTTGGAGTTTACTTTCCGTAGAGGTCTGCGCATTAGGGGTGTAGATGCTGCAACGGAGATCAACACTGCCCTGTACCTGAAGAGAAGTCAGGTCAAATAGCATTTTGCCAGCCTTGGCATGACGAAATTCAATGAGCACCTCCGGCGCGGAGCTTACTTCACTCTGATTCCAAAGCTCGTTAAACTCTGGGTAGGTCTGACTCATATTTTGTATAAATTGTGCATACCAGGGGTCTGTTACGTATTGTCCGTAATAAGCGCGGAAAATTGCAAGGAACCCCTTTACAAAGTGTTCCCAATTCACGGCTAGACTTTTAAACTCCTTTTTGGTGAATAGCAGTTCAATCATATTGCGTTGCTCATGTGGTAGCTCGGCAAAATCCATAAAAACATGAGCAGCAGCGGCGTTCCAGCCGACAATATGACAACGCCGATCTGAAATAATAGCAGGGCAGTAGTGTAGCTCTTGTACGATCTTTTGCAGAGAGGGGGAAATGACGGCCTGCTCTGCAGGAACAGGAAGGCTGTGAGACCCGGCCTCGATCGCCAAATCATACAAATATTTGCGCTCGTCTGTGTTCAACTGCAATGCGGCAGCAATAGCATCCAACACAGAGGCGGACACCTTAATATCTCGTCCTTGCTCCAGCCAGGTATACCAGGTCGTACTGACACCTGCCAGCTGAGCGACTTCTTCTCTACGCAAGCCTGGTGTTCTGCGACGTGATCCTTGGGGGAGACCGACCATATGTGGGTGTAGGCGGGCCCTTTTTGTTTTTAGAAAAACAGATAGTGCTTCCAGACGTGCTTCCGTTTTCATAGGTATTTTCTCTCCATTCAATGGGTATATCCGAAGTGAGCAAATAAGGCGTTTACTATAGTAGTGTTCATTATACCAGGATAAACAAACACTTGTAATAGGATAAGACAAGGGTAAAATGAGGATTATAAGTAAGTCACCGAGCAGGAGGAATGAATAGCTTATGCAAAGAGTAGTGATAACAGGTATGGGTGTCGTTTCCCCAATAGGTAATGAAGTGGACACGTTGTGGAAGAATTTGCTGGAAGGCAATTCAGGTATACGTAAAATTGATACATTCGATGTGTCCGATTTGAAAGCACAAATTGCTGGACTGGTACAGGATTTTGATGCAGAAAAGCAATGGGGACGTAAAGATGCTAGACGAATGGATCGGTTTACTCAGTTTGCATTATATGCGGCAGAACAAGCGCTTAAGGATTCCGGTCTGGAACTGGATCACACCGATTTGGAGCGTGTAGGTGTCTATGTGGGATCGGGAGTCGGCGGTTTGGATACGTTGGTGAACAATGTAGATGTTCTGCTACATCGTGGACCGGGTAGAGTTAGCCCGACGCTGGTACCCATGATGATCTCGAATATGGCAGCTGCTCAAATTAGTATCGCGTTTGGAGCGATGGGACCTACGCTTTCACCCGTGACGGCTTGCTCTATTGGAAATACAGCAATTGGAGAGGCGTTTCGGACGATTCGCACAGGAGATGCGGATGTCATTTTTGCTGGTGGAACTGAAGCGGCGGTGACTAGATTGGCCTTGGCAAGCTTCGCTAATGCGACTGCCTTGTCCACACGTAACGAGGAGCCTTCTATAGCAAGTCGACCTTTTGATCAGGATCGAGACGGCTTTGTCATGAGCGAAGGTGCAGGTATTCTGGTACTGGAGTCACTGGAGCACGCTATCCGCCGTGGTGCGGAAATCTATGGTGAGGTCATCGGTTATGGAGCCAGTTCGGATGCTTATCACATGGTTGCACCGCATCCCGAAGGAACCGGAGCTTACTTGGCTATGAAAGCAGCCCTTCATTCGGCCCGCATCTCCCCTGAAGAAGTGGACGTGATTAGCGCCCACGCAACGAGTACGTCTGTCGGGGATGCCGCTGAGACCCTTGCAATCCATAAGCTGTTTGGTGATTATGCCTATCAGATTCCGGTTACTGCGAATAAGTCCATGCTGGGTCATATGCTGGGAGCTGCGGGCGGGGTCGAAGCGATTGCGCTTGTGCAAAGCCTACGGGAAGGCATCATTCCACCAACGATGCATCTGGACAATCCAGACCCGGTTTGCGATTTGGATTATGTGCCTCACGAAGCGCGCAAGGCTCCACTAAATATTGGGCTATCTAACTCTTTCGGTTTCGGTGGTCATAATGCGGTCATTGTGCTGAAGCGCTACGAGTCATAATTTGTAAGGAGTTATTGAAACCTCAGGCATTCTATCCGGCTGGATAGAGCACCTGAGGTTATTTTAATCGAAGAATAACAGATTCATTTTAGATAAGAGATAGAGTAAGATGAAGGAAAACATTTGGAGGGACGGGAAGCCATGGTTTTAATCAGAAACATACAACTAGCAGACGCTGAGGCTTATTGGAATTTGAGACTGGAAGCCCTACAAATGAACCCCGAAGCTTTTGGAACCTCCTATGAGGAAGCCGCACTAGTTCCGCTATCTGATGTGGTGAAGCAGATACAAAATAAACGAGATCATTACATACTTGGTGCATTTACAAAGGATCACCAGCTGGTTGGCATGACCGGGTTTAGAAGAGAACAGAAAATAAAGACGCAGCATAAGGGAGCAATTTGGGGAGTTTATGTACCATCGACCTATCGAGGCCAGGGGATCGCTAAAAAACTTTTATTGGAAGTTATCAGCCAAGGTAGAAAAGTGGAAGGTTTGAAGCAAATCAACCTGAGTGTGGTGACTACCAATCAAGCTGCTGTTGAGCTGTATAGGAAATTGGGATTTGAAACCTATGGTATAGAAAAGAATGCTTTGGAATATCACGGTCAGGGATACGATGAGGAGTTCATGGCTTATTTTTATTAATGACGAAAGGTTTTGAAAAAATGAAAATTGACCGATTGCTTTCTATCGTCATTTTGCTGCTAAAGAAAAATAGAATACAAGCGAAGGAACTGGCTGATTTATATGAGGTTTCGATCCGGACGATCTATAGAGATATTGAAGCGATTAGTATGGCAGGTATTCCGGTGGTCACTTATCAGGGAGCCAACGGGGGAATCGGTCTTATGGAAGGATACCGCCTGGATCGCAGTATGCTGACGGATCATGATATAAAGGATATCGTGATGGGTTTGCAGAGTTTGTCCTCGTCGTTGGGCGGCCCGAATGTGTCGCGGTTACTTCATAAATTTGAAAGTATTATACCGGAATCTGGGAAAGAGCAATTTAGTGTCCATACCACACAGTTTATCGTCGATCATTCGGGATGGGGAAATCGGGCTGCGCAGGAAGGCAAATTGATAAAGGTAAAAGAAGCAATGAGCCAAGCGCGCACTGTCGCCTTTACCTATCGAAATGCGGGGGGAGCCATAACGGAACGGAATGTTGAACCGCATACGCTCGTTCTGAAAGGACAACAATGGTTTGTATATGCATATTGTCCCGATAGGGAGCAGTTTCGTCTATTCAAACTCTCGCGCATGAGTGACCCTGTGGTTACAGAGACAGTTTTTGCTCGCAGGGATCTTTCTTATGAAGTGTTGCCGTGGAATGAGGGGCGGATGGAGGTATCCAGAGCCGTACAACCATTTACGCTACAATTTAACCGTGACTCAAGGCATCTGGCGGAGGACTGGTTTGGCGTAGAAGCATTGACCGAGCAGGAGGAAGGGATCTATACGGTTTCGGTCCCGTTTCCTGAGGATGCATGGGCGTACGGATTTATTTTAAGCCTGGGACCGGATGTGGTTGTCAAAGAACCAGCCCATTTGCGTGACAAGATTCATAAGATGGCGCTGCGTATTGCGTCTAATTATGAAGAAGTTCAGGAATCATAAAGGAAATCTTAGTTAAAGTAAAACAAACCTGACCCATAGTTGTCAGGTTTGTTTCGTTATACTTGTGGCATACCTGATATCAGTTAGCGAAAGGGGATTTACGAGGATGGATAAAGCTTGTCAAAGTTGCGGGATGCCGCTAGAGCATGAGGACCAATATGGAACGGATGCACAACATCATAAAACGGATGAGTATTGCAAGTATTGTTACAAGGAAGGCGAATTTGTACAGCCTGAATTGACGATGGAGGGAATGATTCAGCAGTCTGTGCCTTTCCTGGTAGAGGAGGGGATGCAGGAAGAAGAAGCGACTTCGATGCTGCGCAATTACCTGCCGTTTTTGAAACGATGGCGGTCCTCAGAGGATACGGGGCTTACACTGGATGGACCCATTCGGGAAGAATATCGAGGTGAGATCCGTTTGAATGGGTTGAAAGCACGTACAAGTAATCAGAATGAACAAACATCTCACGGGATCATTCCAAACATGTGGGAACGTTTTTGGAGTGAGGACGTGACTGGTCGGATAAAGGAAAAAGCAGGACATGCTTCTGTCTATGGTTGCTATACTGACTATGAAAATGGAGCTTTAGGCGAGTATACGTTTTTTATCGGGAAGGAAGCGGCTGTAGATTTCCAAACTCCTGATGACCTTGAAGAACTTGTCATTCCGGCTGCACGCTACGCCATTTTTCAGGCAACTCAGGAACTCTCTTCTGTCTTCCGTGTATGGCAGACGATCTGGGAGTGGGCTGCCACGGGACAAGGGGAGCGGACATACACAGGTGATTTTGAAGTGTATGGCAGTCCTGATGAACCTGTTTTGATTTATATTGCAATCAAGTGATGATTTTGTTGTGACAGAAGAGAACCGCCGGTCATTGTCGTGAACCCGGCGGTTTTTCTGATTCAATCAATAGCAGTCTCCCCTTCAAGTTGAACGTCGAGTTAAAGCCCAAAAGATGAGAGCCAGAGCACTGACACCAGCTCCTAATAGACACACCCCGTTCCATCCGGCATAGATGTACATATGAGTGGAAGCGATGGCCCCGGTGGCGCTACCAATGGAATAAAATATCATGTAGCCTGCAGTAAGTCGGCTCCGTGCCTCAGGGCGCACATTGAAAATCAAGCTTTGGTTGGTGACATGTACAGCCTGTACCGCCAAGTCCAAAAGAATGACGCCAAGAACTAAAGCGAACAGAGAATGCTCGGTGTAGCGGATAGGTAACCAGGACAGCAGCAACACAACTAGTGCGATACCCGTCGTCCGTTGTCCCAAGCCCTGATCGGCAAGACGCCCTGCTCGTGCTGCTGCTAATGCCCCGGCGACTCCAGCCAGACCAAAGGCCCCGATAGCAGTATGTGAAAGAGACAATGGGGGTGCACTGAGAGGTAACACAAGCGAAGTCCACAATATGCTGAACGCCGTAAAAATAAGCAATGCAAGGACAGCACGAATGCGCAGAATTCGTTCTTGCAAAAATAGTACGATAACCGATCGGAGCAGCTGCGCATAGGAAAGTGTCGCATTTGTGGGTTCGTTCTTTGGCAACACCCGCAACAGAGCTCCAGCCATAAACAGCGTAAGTATGGCAGAAATAAGGTAAACTGAACGCCAGCCTGCCAGATCAGTTAATACACCGGCCACGGTTCGTGCCAGCAGAATGCCGATAACGACTCCACTGGTCACCAGACCTACGATACGCCCACGTTCAGTCGGATTAGCCAAGGTAGAGGCGAAAGCCACGAGTGTTTGAGTGACTACAGCCAGCAGACCAACCATTGCCATTCCCATAAGCAGTATTGTACGGGTAGGAGCAAAGCTAACCACGATTAGTGCCAGCACGGATAGCAGCATTTGCCCTGTAATCAGTCGCCGTCGATTCAAAAGATCGCCAAGCGGGACGAGCAGCAATAATCCCAACGCATAACAAATTTGCGTGATAGTAATGACCATGCCTACCGATGAGTGCGTAATGCCAAATTCGTTTGCCAGCGCATCCAGCAATGGCTGTGCATAGTAAATGTTAGCGACAGCCAGCCCGCAGGCTATGGCAAACAAGAGTGCCACAGATCGGGACAGGGAGGGAATGGGGGCTGTTTCGGCAGCATTTGCTACCGTTTGATGAGGGAGGAGTACCGCTTTTTCTTCTGACGTCTTCATTTTCACATACCACGTCGCTTTCTGTATTTACATACCGTTGAGTATAATATACTGATTGGTATGTAATGAATTTAGGTCAATATAACTTGTGTACATATGAAATGTCAAGAGTTCATCATGTACATATTTGACAGTTCCTTATCGTGATTATACAATCTTAATATACTGAACGATATGAAAAGAAGGAGCTGCTTATGGTTCGACCACGGGAATTTGATGAAGATCAAGCGTTGGATGCAGCGATGCGAATTTTTTGGGAAAAGGGATTCGAGGCTACATCTTTAAGTGATTTAACCTCCAAAATGGGAATTCAGCGCCCTAGCATTTACGCTGCCTTTGGAGACAAGAAGCAATTATTCGAAGCCGCGCTGCGCAAATATACGCAATCCCACGCTGCTTATGTACGCTCTAGACTACAAAGCAATTCTTCTGTAAAAGAAGCGTTTTACAATTTTTTTGGAGGAGTCGTGGCAGAAGAGTACGAGGATGGGCCTAATAGAGGATGCTTTTGTATTAATACGATGGTAGAATTAGCCCCTCATGATGAGAAATTTGAGATTTTAACCAGAGAACATCAGATGTATCTTTCTGCCGTCTTTCAGGAAACCCTCGAGCGTGGTATAAGATCAGGAGAGCTGGAGGCTAGCATGGACGCACGAGCTCTGGCCCATACGATGGTCTCTTTGTTAATTGGGATTACCGTGATGATGAAGTCGCGCCCAGAGCGTTCTTTTGTGGATCATTCGGTTGCGACTGCACTTATGTTACTGAAGTAAGTTTCTTTCACATAGCTGATAGTACTTGAGAGAGGTATTTTGAGTAAAACTATATACCGAACGAGAGAGGGGTTTCTTCATTGCTTAATAAAATGAAAGTTATTATAACAGGAGCTGCTTCCGGCATTGGAAAGGAAATTACTCAGCAATGTCTAAGGGAAGGCGCAAGTGTTATTGCGTGTGATATGAATAAACGTTCTTTAAACGAACTTGAGGCTGAACTGAATTCACCAAGTTTGTACACCTATCTGATAGATATAAGTAACTATACGGAAGTAACTGATTTTTTTACATACATTAAGGGAGAACACCCGGACATAACAGCTTTAGTCAATAATGCAGGTGTTTATAGAGGAAAGAATATACTCGACTATGGTATGGAAGAAATAGAGAAGGTGCTGGACATAAATATTAAGGGATGTGTATATTTCTCGCAATTTTTTGGAAAGTTCATGATTGAGAAGAAGCATCAGGGAATTATCGTAAATATGTCTTCTGTTTCTGGAATGGAAGGAAGCTCAGATGCGATCTATGGATTATCAAAAGCTGCAATATTGGGCTTTACTAAAAGCTGTGCCATGAATTTT
Source organism: Paenibacillus sp. SER-28 (assembly GCF_052906305.1). NCBI lineage: Bacteria > Bacillati > Bacillota > Bacilli > Caryophanales > Paenibacillaceae > Paenibacillus > Paenibacillus sp. SER-28. Next base: position 878,652 of record NZ_JBRECM010000001.1, read on the forward strand.
TCACCTTATATAAGAGTTAATGCTGTGGCACCAACGATGGTAAGTACTCCAATGATGGATCATATTCCTGATTGGAGAAAGGAGGAATATACAAATCATCAGCTAATTCCTGAGCCTTTAAAAGCAGAAGATGTTGCTTATACTGTCCTGTTTCTGCTATCGAAAAGATCCAGGCATTATACGGGAGCGACCTTTGATATTAATAATGGGTGTTATCTAAGATGATTTTTTACGAGAGGAGGAGGATTAATGAATACCCAAATTGAACTTAGATAAACGTGAATGTTGTTCATACCGTTGGTCCTGTGTGGAATGGTGGCGACCATCAAGAAGAGGAGCTATTGGCGAAATGCTACCATAATGCACTCCAATTAGCTTTAAAATTGAATGCGCGAAGCATTGCCTTTCCGAATATCAGCACAGGCATCTACCGTTTCCCGAAAGAAAAGGCGGCGGATATTGCTATACAGGAAGTGACACGTTTTGTACAGGAACATGCCGGTTTGAATGAAATTATTTTTGTTTGTTTTGATGCGGAAAACGCTCAGTTATACACCCGTAAGTTACAAGATGGTGTTAAGGATATTAAAAAAGATACAGTTGAATGAGAGAATACATGAGTAGAAATTAGGGGGGATCATGAATGCATGAGGAGCAAAACCAGGAACATTGGCCGGTGTGGGCTACGGAGCCTGTAAAAATAGTGAATCCTGATCCTGCCTGGTCAGAGCAGGGCTTAAAGATCATTTACCAGTTGCGGGAGTTATTACTGCCGTTTAAGGTGACGGAAATCGAACATATAGGAAGCACGGCAATTCCCAATCTTTCCGCTAAGCCCATTATTGACATAATGGCAAAATTAGAATCTTGGGATCAACTGGAACAGATCGTGTCTGCTTTACAACCAGCAGGCTGGAGCTATGTTCCGCCTGAATTGGACGGTCGGGAATGGAGAAGATTTTTGGTTAAAGTGGAACAGGATCAAAGAAAGGGACATCTGCATCTCATACTGAAATCTGATGAGCATTGGGATCGGCAGCTATTGTTTCGGAACCGACTTCGTGAACAGCCTGAGCTGATTCAGCAATATGATGTATTAAAAAGGCGGCTGGCGATGGAAAATCAGCATGATCGTGAAGCGTACACGGAGGCTAAGACTGATTTTGTGCAAAACGTTCTGAATACCGGACATCCTAAAGATTAGAATGTCCGGACTCCCGGGTGCTTTCCGACCAAGCGCCGAAATCTCCAACATTTGTTATTGCCGTGTAGGGGAATGGCCAGAAGGCTTGCCAGCACACCAGAAAAAGCTTATTCAGAAGCTGCTACGGTAGTGTTCATCCAGTGTTCATTTCATTTCATGATAGGGAAAATCGCATTTATAGACGTTTCAAGAATGCGCTAATGCGTTCCAAAGCCATTTCCAACTGTTCTCGCGATGACGCATATGAGCAGCGGATAAAGCCCTCGCCGCCTGGTCCAAATGCGGAACCGGGTACTGTAATGACTCCTTCTTCTTCCAGCAACCGCTTGGCAAACTGCTCTGAGCTTAACCCTGTGTGCATAATGGAGGGAAAAGCATAGAAGGCACCGTTTGGTTCGTGACATGGCAGTCCTGTCTGACATAGGCTTTCAACGAACCATTTTCTACGCAGATTGTAAGATTCCATCATACGATCTTTTTCCTCCAGCCCGTTACGCAGGGATTCAATAGCGGCAATTTGCCCGATAATAGGAGCGCACATAGCGGTATATTGATGAATCTTCAGCATAGCTGAAATCAACTCTCTTGGGCCACACACATAGCCGACCCTCCAGCCTGTCATCGCAAATGCTTTGGAAAAGCCGCTGATGAGCAGGGTGCGCTCTTTCATTCCCGGCAGAGCAGCGAAGCTTACATGCTTCTGTCCATAGGTCAGTTCAGCATAAATTTCGTCTGATATGACGACAAGATTGTGCTCTTCAACCAGGCGGGCAATCGGCAACCAATCCTCATAGGTCATCACCCCACCCGTCGGATTATTCGGATAACAGAGAATAAGCACTTTGGATCGTGGAGTCAGCTTGGCTTGGAGTGCCTCAGCTGTTAGCTTGAACTGCTGATCCGCAGAGGTTTCAACGGTTACGGTATGCCCTCCGTTTAGAAACGTAATGGGCGAATACGAAATATAACATGGAGCCGGAATGAGTATTTCATCGTGTGCGGTGATCAAAGCGCGTAGTGCCAAATCCAGTGCTTCACTGCTTCCAATGGTAACCATGATTTCATCTGTCGGGTTGTAGGATGTACTAAAGCTGCTCTCCAGATACCCGGCAATCTCCTCACGAAGCTCGGGAAGTCCAGCATTCGGTGTGTATGATGTTTTACCATTTTCCAGTGCTGTGATACAGGCCTTTCTGACATGTTGAGGGGTTACAAAGTCAGGTTCACCAACACCAAGCGATACAATATCTTTTCTGCCTGTACTATATTCGAAAAACTTACGGATGCCTGAAGGTGGCATTTCCCGTACAGCTGGAGTCAAAAAATCGGTTATAGATACTGCTGTCGATACATTTGTCATGATGATTTCCTCCTTTTTGAAAAACAAAAAAACCCGCCCCTGTAAAGGGACGAGTTTATACCCGTGTTACCACCCTAGTTTCATTCCATACGAAATGACACTCTGTTCACGTATCCATCAATACGTGTTCCGGTTAACGCTGGAAAGGCGGCAGAGCTTACTTCAGGTTCAGCCCGCTTCTCAGAGATGGCGTTCGGCTACCCTCGGAATGTTGGCTTTCACCTGCCCCAACTCTCTGCAAATCCGCTGTATAGCTTACTCGTTCTCGTCATTGAAATTTGTTACCGTATCAAGTTAGGTGTAATTATAAGCACAACATTTCAGGATGGCAAGTCTTTTTTTTATAAACCTTAAAGACAGATCATCATTATTGACGACTGGAAAATAACGTATATAGTGGTATCAAGGGGATTGTGCCCCAGATTTCAATGTGTTATATGACTATATTGCCAGAGAGGAATGGTATCCATATGAACGTATTTGAACGCTTTAGCGGTAAAGTTTTGCCGGCGGATTGGAGTTGGATCAATGAGCCGGCTGAATGGAGATTCGATGATTCCAAGTCTTTGCAAATTTCTGCACCTTCGCAGGCGGATTTCTTTAGAGATCCGTCCGGTGCAGCGGTAAAATCGTCCGCACCCTTTTTGCATACAACGCTTCAAGGTGATTTTACAATATGGACGAGGGTTCGTGTTGATATGAAGCAGCCTTATGATTCAGGATGCTTGATGATGATGGCGGATGATACCCACTGGGCTAAGCTGTGTTTTGAATATTTTGAAAGCACTCCATCTATTCTTAGTGTGGTCACTCGGGATACATCCGATGATTGTGTCTCTGGGGCGATGGACGTGTCCAATCCGTATTTACGAGTGGCACGAGCTGGAAATTGCTTTGCATTTCATTATTCATCAGACGGTCAGCATTGGAGGCTGGTGAGATATTTTGGTATGAATGTTCCTAACCAGCTCAAAGTCGGAGTTGTTGCTCAATCTCCGGTGGGGGAGGGCTGTGCTGTTACCTTTGATGCCTTGACGATAACAACCCATGTATCCGAGGACATACGAAAGGTGGAGTAAATAGACAAAGGCCCTCTCTAAATATGAAAGCGCTATAAAATAGGGCTTAAAAAGACGTATATACGCATGATCAGGCAGGAGGTAGATGGAAACTTGCTGTTAAGAAGGAAGGGTTACAAGCTGCCCAGTTTGTTGGGAGTGCTGCTTGTAGCTACGTTGGGCTGTTTCGGACTCATTATGTATTTACAGTCCACAAGTGGAACGAGGATGTATCAATTTCTGTATTGGGATATATTCCTGGCCTGGGTTCCGGTCTTTATCACTCTGGGAATGATGGCTTTATCCCGACTGCGAAGTACAAAAGTGAGAAGTATTCTTTTATTTTTCTGCTCAATTGTATGGTTGTTTTTTCTGCCGAATGCTCTTTATTTGGTGACTGAGCTACTTCATGCTTTTCGTTTTTACGATGTGAATCCTGATACACGTTTTTGGTTGAACACACAATTTTGGTTAATCTTATTTACGTCTTTTTCAGCAGCAGGGCTTGGCCTTTTTCTTACATCCCTTTGTGTATTGGTGATCCACCATATGCTGAGGAGGATTTGTTCAGGTGGGCTCGCATGGGCTGTAGTTTTTGTGTTGTTGTGGCTGGACAGTATAGGCGTATATATAGGCAGATTTGCTCGCTGGAATAGCTGGGATGTGTTGTTGCAGCCACTGGTGCCCCTTACGGATATTTGGAGATGGGGAGTACATGCAGTACCAAGGCTCCATTTACTGTCCTTTTGCTGGTTGGTGTTTGGGATAGCAGTCATTTTTTATTTATTGATCTATATCTCTTTAAGTGAGGATCAGGATATTTAGGCCGAGGACATGTATTCAATGAATACAGGCTTCGGCCTATTTTTACATGTGGCGTGTCAGGAGTTGGCGTTGTCCTCCCCGTGCACATCATAAAGCACACGCACAAGCAGATCCTGACTGAAATTCCCAAATCTTTTGCCGAAAATAGTAAGCCCACCTTTGTTTTTTGATTGATCGGTTACGGATAAGCGGAGTGTAATGTCGCTTTTATAGTTAAGGTTAATATCGTCTATTGTGACTTCGGAAATGCGGCACCCGTCAATGAAGCTGCCTTGCTGATTGATGCGAATTAATTTGAGCATACCATATTGATTTAAATGCGGTGGCCACCAATCTGGATTGAGAACCCCCGGCACTTCTCCAAAATCTCCGGCGCTGGTCCAGTGCCCAATAGGGATACCGTTAATGTGAAAACAAATGTCGGAGGGATATTCCTCACAATAGCAGGGTGCTTCTGAGCCTAGTTCTGCGGAGAATTGAATTTCTTTAAAGGATTGATTCGCTTTCAGATAGTTGGGGATGCGGTATTCCAAAAAGCCTTCGGCCATCCAGATCATTTCCGACTCCAGCCGCCCGGGATCTGCAAAATAGCGTGGATCATCAAAATCGCCGATAATGCTGTCTCGGGTCACCAATCCACAAGTGGGGGACGCTTGATAGTTACTATAATGACCTACGCGAATCTCAACCTCATACACATTTTTTTGTTCTCTGCTGCGCAAATCTACCATCAGCTTATCCTTGTTCAAATAACACATTTTTCGGGTACCGTGCTTGCCGCTCACCGTATTGATCTCCACAAGACCGCATTCTTCCAATTTTCGAATATGCATTGTAATTGTACCGTTACTCAAATTAAGTTTGTTGGCAATGTCATTCATACTTTGTCCCTGGTAAGCAAGGAACTCGAGAATTTGAATGCGGATTTCTGAACCCAGTGCTTTAAAAATATCTAACCCTGACATTAAGTTCTTAATATAAATCATAGCTATAGACCATCCTTATCTATAAAAATTGTAATGTAAGCGCTTATATATTTACTTTGATTTATGTTAAAATAAAATCAAAAAGAAGTAAACTGCTTTTTTGTAAATTTTTTTTACTAAACCAAGAGAGGAGCGAATTGAACTCCAAATTAGGGATTACTCCATAAATAAATCGTATTTAAGATTTATTTCTAGTTTTTTTGATGTGAATAAACTTAAATACGATTCAATTTTGCTTTCCATGTTACTCTAACCTATGTTTTATAACTATTTAAAAAGATTGAAAAATACATTGACGAACCGAGGAAAGGCATGCTATATTTTGTTTGTAAACGAATTCATTATTGATAAAGAAAAATGTTAATTATACGGTACATGAGAGGGATGATAATCACAGCGGCAATCAACAACGGGTTGTGTACCGCACAGTTAAAGATTAGGCCGAGTGGTATGAATTTAATTTAACAATTAATGTATGCGGTTTCATTTGTGAGAGAGGGAGCAAGAAAAAATATAGTAAAAATAAACACTGGTGTAGTGATGGTTTCACAGTGAAGCTGATACAATCGAAATTAGTGTAAAACATGTAAAAAAACTTAATTAGGGGGAAACGATCTTGAAGAAAAAACTTATCTTTTCATTGATTTTAGTTTTGCTGACAACAGTAGTCTTGGTAGCATGTGGTAACGATGACAAAAATACTATTACGTTCTGGACACCACTGACAGGCGATGATGGCGCCTACATGGATAAGTTGGTGAAAGATTATAATGCCACAAATCCGAAGATAAAGGTTAAGCATATCATTACTTCAGATATGTATACGAAGTTGTCTACAGTTATAAATTCCAAAAAAGGTATTCCCGATTTAGCCATTATACATGCGGATCGTGTTCCGGGTTTTGTCAAGAGAGGTGTGTTGGAGTCGATAACTTCGGCAATAAAAAATCAGCCTGAAATCAGAAAAGAAAACTACCTGTCACAAGCATGGTCCACAGGAAAAATAAATGAAACACAGTATACAGTTCCCCTTGATATTCATAGTGGTGTTATGTACTACAATAAAGATTTGTTGAAAAAATATAATGCGGAATCCTTCCTTGATGATAACGTGATCACGATTGATGAGATGCTCTCTTTGAAAGGAAAATTGGCCAAAGATGAATATGTTGTCAATGACGCCTTGCTTGGTTGGGTAATCTTAGGCCAAGTTCAAAATATGGGTGGAGATATCCAAAAAGACGGGAAACCAACAATTAATACTCCTATTATGAAACAAGTGTTTGAGAACGTGAAAAAAATTAATGATGCTGGTCTGATGACTCCGTTCGGTGAAGATGGCTATCTAATGTTCCAGTCGGGAAAAGTACTGTTCTCCACAGACGGCACATGGAGTTCCACAACGCATGCCAAGGTTAAAGGCTTGAATTTCGGAGTTACTAATGTATATTCTCCTACTCCCGCTAAATTTACGAACCGTTCTTCTTCACATTTGTTTGCTATGCTGAACAATGATAAGAGAAGCGACGAAAAGGAAGCTGCTATTGGTGAATTCCTGGAATTTGTACGTGTGAATTCGATTGAGTGGGCTAAGGCTGGACAGATTGTAGCAAGTAAAAAAGTTAACGAAAGTCCAGAATACAAAAACTTTTTACAATCCTACTTCACTTCAAATGAGAAAGAGACGAAATCACTTTATATTTACACATATGAATACTATCCATATGTTGCGGAAGCGGTAGATACTTATGCTCCAGATATGGTGCGCGGCAAAGCAAATATCGATGAATACTTGCAGAAAATGCAAAAATTTGTAGAGGACAAAGTTGCTGAAAGCAACGTCGGAGCCAAATAAGCTGAATCCAGAATAGATTGCATGGGGTATTGTAAGAAAATGCATTACCCTATGCAAAAGGAGAAATGATTGCCGATGAAAAAAAAATTGAATTGGATGCCTGCTTTCTTTGTGGGACCGCATGTCATTTTATTTGCGCTCTTCATTTTGGTGCCAACAATTTATGGGATTTATGCTTCTTTCACAAAATGGAATTTAATGAGTGATCCTATATGGGTTGGTTTGGAAAATTACAAGACGATTCTCTTTGACAGTGGCTCCACTTTTCATACCCAATTTTTGAATGGTCTAAAAAATACGCTGCTCTTCGTGTTTTTAAGTGTACCAATAATGATCATTCTTCCTTTGCTCATTGCAGTAGCTCTTGAGCATAAAAAAGTAAAAATGAAAACACTTATTCAATCCATTCTCTACATTCCCGGGCTAATCTCGATCTCTGCGGCAGCTTTGATCTGGCTGTTAATTTTTAATAAACAGTTAGGGATCACTGGCAATGTGTTTGGTTCGGATATAGCTTGGCCAGCAAATCAGCCTTATGCTTGGCTTATTATCATTGTGATCACGATTTGGGGAGGAGTCGGCGGAAACATGATCATTTATCGTGCTTCAATTAGTGGTGTATCACAAGATTTATATGAATCAGCCGAACTTGACGGCGCGGGTCCAACTCGCAAATTTGTAAGTATTACTTTGCCATCCATTCGTTTTCCAATGGTTTACACATTTGTGATGACAACTGCTGGAGCTTTTAACGTATTCGGACAACCACTAATGATGACCAAAGGCGGTCCTCACCAGAGTACAAATGTGTTGATGATGTATATTCGCCAATTAGCCTTCGGTAATGGCGAATCAATCGCAGGAATGGCTTCCGCTATGGCAGTGCTGCTTGGATTGATTATTTTGATCATTTCGGCATTTCAATTTTATGTCATGAACCGAAATGCTTCCTAAAATTCAAATGAGTTAATTCATGAACAAGGGAAACGGAAAAGGGTAGGTGTTAAAAATGTCAGGTCAGGTGACAGATAAAGTAAATAATAAGCTAACTATGAATAAACAAAGCACAGCAAAGAAATTACGTACTGGTAGTGTCTCGAAATACGTAGCGTATCTCTTTTTAATAATTCTATGTATTATATGGGTTATACCTGTAATATTCGGTATTACTACCTCATTTCGCTCGCAAACGGAAGTAGTTTCTTCTGGTTTTAGATTATTCCCCGAAGAATGGATTTTTGAAAACTATGCCGCCATTTTGGATAACACGTCAACAGCCCCCATTTTGCGTTGGTTAATGAATTCTTTGATTATAGCAACTTCGCACACGATTTTGGTTGTTATCGTTATTTCAATTACTGGATACGGTTATTCCCGTATGAAGTTTAAAGGCAGAGATACTTTATTTTTCACTCTGTTGGGCATTTCTTTTTTTCCGGGCGTAGTAAATTTGATCCCTTCTTATAAAATTATTGATGCCTTGGGCTGGGTAAATACCCCTCTGGCAATGATTATTCCTGGTTTGGCTGGAATGGGGAATATTTTTCTTGTAAGACAGTTTATGAGCGGAATTCCAAAAGAACTGGATGAGTCGGCTCATGTCGATGGTGCAAGTCACTTCAGAATATACTGGTCGGTCATCTTGCCGCTGATTAAGCCTGTCCTGATTGTTTGTGCTCTGTTTTCCTTTACCGGATCGTGGAATGATTTTCTCTGGCCGGTTATTGTGTACACAGATGTCGAAAAAATGCCGATTACCGCAGGATTGCTGCTGTTGCAGGACATTTATGGAAACTATCGAATGATTGGACAATTGATGGGTTCGGCAATTCTTGCAATTATTCCGACAATGTTGCTGTTCTTGTTTTCCCAAAAGTATTTTGTACAGTCCATTAACCTGAACTCAGGTATTAAGGGTTAAACAAAGCGGTACTCTTTTTAATTACAAGTCGTCTACTGTTGCTATGAGGAAGACTTGATTACATTTGGCCATCTTTTGAAACGGACCCTGCCCGCGTTGGGAGGGCATCTATATAAAACATTGTTTTTATCGTTTGGGTTAATATGATAAATCTATTTGAGGTAAGCAAAACGGCGACTAGCCATCCTCAATGGGAAATGAACTTTACACATAGAGGAGAGAATAACCATGAATCAATCTGTACCCATTAATAATCCGGTCATTGAGCAACGGGCAGACCCTTGGATTTACAAGCATAGTGACGGATACTATTATTTCACCGGATCTGTGCCAGAGTATGACCGAATTGAGGTTCGACGAGCAAGTACTATTCAAGGCTTGAGTACAGCAGAGCCTGTCGCAGTGTGGCACAAATATGAAACGGGCCCGTTAAGTGCGAACATTTGGGCACCGGAAATTCATTATATTAACGACAAATGGTACATTTATTTTGCAGCAGCTCGTACAACGGAAACGAAGGAAGGCCTGTTCGACCACCGAATGTTCGTGCTGGAAAATCAATCAGCTAATCCTTTGGAAGGGGAATGGGTGGAAAAAGGACAGATCAAAACCCGTTGGGAGACGTTCGCTCTCGATGCGACAACCTTCCAGCATAATGGGGTTTTGTATTATGTGTGGGCTCAGAAAGACCCGGACATCGTAGGCAACTCCAATCTGTATATTTCAGAAATGAGCAATCCGTGGACGCTGCGCGGTGAGCAGGTTATGATCTCTACACCAGAATATGACTGGGAAGTCATCGGTTTTAAGGTGAATGAAGGAGCAGCGGTTCTGAAACGGAACGGACGGATCTTTATCAGTTATTCAGCTAGCGCCACAGACCACAATTATTGCATGGGCCTGTTGACAGCAGACGAGAATGCGGATTTACTTGATCCGAAATCATGGACGAAATCACCTGAGCCGGTATTCTGCACCAATGAGGAAACAGGACAATTCGGGCCAGGTCATAACAGTTTTACGGTTGCTGCTGACGGTAGCGATGTAATCGTATATCACGCCCGGAATTACAAGGAAATTACAGGCGACCCGCTGTATGACCAGAATCGTCATACACGTGTTCAGCCGTTCAACTGGAAGGAAGATGGAACACCTGATTTTGGTATTCCAGTACCCGATGGCGTTCCTGTTGATAAATAAGCGAAATCTATTATAGATGGTTGACGTGTTGCACAGCGGCACTGTAACTTTCTAGAAATCATAGGTAATTATGATTCGGATGCGTATAACAAGAGTAATAAGATATCTTCTGAGCCTTCAGGCTGGAGGATATCTTTTTGCTTTTGGTACTGTAAGGGAAGACCATCACGGCAGGCTTAAGTTCCTGCAAATTCCCGGTACTAATATTTGCGTGGTAGCCATTCATGATTATGTGCCATCACTGCCTTGGTTTATTTATAAATATACACAGGCCAAAGTACATTTGGGGGTTATGTATGCGTTTGGAAAGTATGTCAAGCGGTTGATTGATACAAATGTTTAATATTTTCCACGAGATGGAAGCTACAAATGTATGGTAAAGTGTAATATATACAAGGTTTTATCCAAATATCCTATCCAAAGTCTCCTGTGCATACCGAATCCGAATTACACGAGGTGAGAAAAATGCTGCAATCGTTAAAAGCCATTGCTAATTACAGGAAAGAAAATGATCTGGCCTGGGATACACCGACTTGGCTAAAGCTGCTTGTTTCGGCTGAGGAGCGTATTGTAAATTTGGAACGCATTCGATCCATAGGTGAGTTAAAGGATGCCAATCCTGTACTGGATTACGTGGAGCGTACGTTGCTTATTTTGGACGGACTTCCATTGTCATTCTGGGTTAAAGAGCTACTGGAGGATGTTTTGGTATGGTCTGAGACAGCCAAAGGAGGCACAGTCCGCGAACGGCTACGCTGGCAGCATGAGGGCATTAATTTATTTGTACATAATATCGGCTCCTCTCAACTGTATGTTAGACAGGCCCAAGCGGAGTCCCCTGCTTACCCGCGCAATAGCATGACCCGAATTCTGATTGAGACGCATGGATTGATTGGGCAATATATACGGGGAGAAATTCCTTTTGCGGAAAATCGACTGCTGCTTGAAATTACTCGTAAGGGCTGGCTGAGCCCTGAGGAACTGGAGCTTGTTTTACGGGCTCTGAACGAATGTATTATCGCCGGGGTAGAACCTGCATTATGGGACCAAGTACGCGGGGAAGTGGAGGAGCTAATCGGTTGGATTGCATGGGACAACGCACCTGTAGTCTGGAGTGTAAAGGAACGATTGAAGAGATTGCGGTCGGTTTCGATACATGCAGGGGAGCCGTTTGAGCAGGCTTACGCCGAGCTGGAGCGGGAGCTGAATGTAGAGAAGGCGCTGGCTCCGCTAGAGAATCGGACACTTTGGTATGTAGAATCCGCTTTGCAGGATTTTTCACTTCAAGAACTGGTCAAGGTATTCTTACTCACACTGAGGGATGGTACAGGACAGGAACAGCCGGCAACGGTACGGCATATCAGTTTTGAATCGCTTATGAATACGATGTATTATGACTATCGTGGTGTTAAGAAAATTAACGTATACAAAAAACGAATGATAGAAAAATACTTAAGCTCACTGTCCTGGCAGGACATTTCAAAGGGAAAACGGAAGCATAATCCTCATTTGAGTGTAACTGTAGAGCATAAAGAGGAGCTGCCAAGTACCGTATTTTTCAATTTTGTATTTTCATCAGCTGCTGAAAAACTGATCGACTTTTGTATTGAGGCAGAAAAGACGCCTCTGTATGACAAAGCAGTTTTGCTGCTGTTTGATCTGTTCGGCTTACGGCGCGATGCTTATGATCGCTTTCACAATGAGGAAACGTATCTTACAGATATGAACCAGACCGTAGATTACAAAAGGGTCATTTTGGATTATGTGACTGGAACCCGCATACTGGATATTGGACCCGGCGGGGGCGTGCTGCTGGATCTGATCGAACAGGAAAGACCAGATGCGAAGCCATTAGGTCTTGATATTTCTGTGAATGTCATTGAGGCACTTAAACGTAAAAAGCAATTGGAGCGCCATCGTTGGGATGTCATCAAAGGAGATGCGCTTCGGTTGGAGGAATATGTGGAAACGGGGAGTATGGACACGGTTATCTTCTCTTCGATTCTTCACGAGCTGTATTCCTACATCGAACGAGATGGAAAAAGGTTCAACTCACAAACAGTGGAAGCTGCTTTGCAAAGCGCTTATCGTGTACTTGCACCCGGCGGACGCATTATCATTCGAGACGGTATTATGACCGAACCAGTAGAACAGCGCAGACGAATTCGATTCTTGGAGCCGGACGGAATGGAATGGCTGATGCGGTATGCGCAGGATTTTGCGGGTCGTCCCATAGAAATAGAGCGTATAGGTGAGCATGAGGCTGTTTTGCCGGTAAATGATGCAATGGAATTCCTATATACCTATACATGGGGAGCGGAAGCCTATGTGCATGAAGTGCAGGAGCAGTTTGGTTATTTTACTCCGTCACAGTATGAAGAATGTATTCGTAACACACTTGGTTCACAAGCGATTATCCGGGTGAGTCGCCACTATTTGCAGGAGGGCTATGCCGAGGCGCTGTCCAGTCGTGTTGAGTTCATGGATGAGCAGGGACAGCCGGTTCCTTTGCCAGACAGTACCTGTCTGATCGTGATTGAGAAGCCAAATCATAGGGATGAAGCAACTAAATGATTTTTAATTTGAACAAGAGAATGCCTTCTGAGGTGTGCCAAGCACGATTAGAAGGCATTTTTTAGAAAGCTAGTGGAGGTGTGTTCATGTATGTCCTCGCAGGTGGAAATATCCGGGTATGACCCGCAGTGGGCTGAAGAGTATATGCGAGAGAAAAGGAAAATTGTAGAGGCTCTCGGAGACGTATGTGTCGGCGTAGAGCATATTGGCAGTACATCCGTTCCTGGTCTGGGAGCCAAGGCTATTATCGACATTATGGTTGGAGTAGAAGATTTGGCTATTATTCAATCCGAACAGCGACAGCGTTTACTAGGTATTAAATATGAATATGTACATAAGCCTGATTTTTCAGAGCGAGCTTTCTTTCGCCGTGGAGAATGGGGGGCTGGGACCCATCATTTGCATATTTACAAGTATAAAGGAGAACATTGGGAAAACCATTTATTGTTCAGAGATTACTTGAAAGCGCATCCTGAGAGCCTGCGAGCGTATGAGACTTTAAAAAAAGATTTGGCGCATCAATTCAAACATGACCGTGCAGCGTATACCGAAGCCAAGGGACCTTTCATTCGGCAGATAGTTGAGCAAGCAAAGCTTGAAAGACAAAAGCAGAGACAAATGGAATTTTAGTACGCATGGACAAGGTGGAGGTATGATGAAGAATATGATGCTTGATGCACAGGTAACGCCGAATGGCTTAAAAGACAGAATGCTGCTGCTGTCAGCGCTGGACATTATATTGTCTCCAGAAGATTGGTTACGCACGTATCGTATGCAGTCTGAATGGTCTGGTGATGTGTGCCTAGGTGAGGTGAACAACGGCGCTGGAGATACGATTCATATGCTATGGACGTGTGGAGGTGTGCTGTTGAAGGGTTTTGACCACGAATCCCCTGTAAGTCCTCATGCGAGAGACGAATATGAGGTCTGGCCGGGCATGTATGACGGTGTGCCTGATGATATGATGGAGCTTTTGGAAGATGAAGCACTGGAGAAGGAGGACGTTACCTTTTGTATGTGGAGGGAAGCGGGAGATAAGGAGTGGAGTAAGGGCAACACGAACTTTCCTGAGGGATATGACGATGGCTCATCCTTTTTGCTGGGGAAAATTATAGTTACACCGGAGGAATATCAGGATTGGGCTGAAAGTTACTATGAGTTGCCGATTTCTCTAGGAGTGGTAAGCCAGATTTTCAACGGCGTTCCGATCACTGCACAGATGATCTCTGCGCTTCATCCACAGCGTAACGTTACGGAAGCGATAAAGGAGCTAAAGCAGCTTGGCGTTCAGGTGCATGAAAGCTAAGCATACAGATTTGTTTTTCTTGACAAGTTTTGTATATAATACAGGAGAAATGCTGGGTTAATCACCTCGAATTAAAGGAGCTGTGTTGAAGATGTCGAAACGTTTGATTCCTTACATCACGATGGATGGAAATGCAAAAGAAGCAATCGAATTTTATAAAGAGGCATTGGATGCTCAACTGCTTTTTATTCAAACCTTTGGGGAAATGCCGGAAAACCCCGATTTTCCCATTCCCGCAGAGGTCAAGGAACGTGTGGGACATGCTACCCTTAAAGTGGGTGAGACAGAGCTCATGTTTTCTGATACCTTTCCCGGATCACCGTTTAGCAGTGGGAATCAGGTGAGCATCTGTATTACAACCGATAGTGTGGAGCAAGCTCAAAAAATGTTTGATGCTCTACAGCAAGGAGGACAGGTGGGAATGCCTTTACAGGAAACCCATTTTAGTCTAGCTTATGGGAATGTAACAGACAAGTTTGGTGTCACCTTTCAAATATTCACAGAGGCTCGGTCTTAAGAAATGGAAAACGGCTCGATTCCGCTACTTTAGCGATCTGGCCGTTTTTTGCGTGTATGTCCTCGTCTGAAGAATAAATATACATACAGCATGGGGAGTGATATCTTTTTTACCCTGCTTGCCGTTAGTAGATTAGCTTTAATTACTGAATGCTTAGACGCTTGTTGAAATAGAAACAAAAATATATTATATTATGTTGTTAATGCACCAACGGGTGGGAGGACAGGCCATGAACAAAGAAGAACAAGTCATAATGGGTTTCAGGGACTTATATAACAAGATGGTTTGGCTTAATAAGGATAAGATGGAAGACAGTCTTAAGGGTTATAAGTCTTCTGAAGTTCATTGCATCGAATACATTGAAAGAAATGTAGATTCCAACGTGACAAAACTTGCGGAGTCCCTTTATATGACTAGCGGTGCCATAAGTAAAATAACTAAGAAGCTCATAAAAAAAGGCATTATCGAAAGCTACCAGAAGCCGGATAACAAGAAAGAAATCTATTTTCGGCTTACGGAGCAAGGGAAAGTAATCTATAAAATCCATGAGGACTTGCATAAAGAGTTTCAAGAGCGAGATAAAGCCGTGTTTGAACAGGTAACCGAGGAACAATTTGATAGTATGCTTAGCTTCGTGGAAAAGTATAATAGGCATTTGGATGCGGAAATAAAGAAACAGGGTATAGATATTAAGTCGGAATAAATCTGAATAATGAAAATCAAATCACAGGCAGCCGGGCTCTATTGAGAACAGGCTGCCTTTTTTTGCTATTATTTTGTTGCCGAGGAAGCAAAATTGTGATACGATGTTTTTGCTTCCGAGGAAATAAAAACATAGCCTTTGAGGGGAGAATTTAATGTTCAAATTTAGATCACACAATGAACAGAACACAGAACAAACCGTAGATAAACACGCTTTAATATTCGGTCTTATCTCTGTGTTTCTTTGCGGAATAGGCTTCAGTATCATAGCACCTGTCGTCCCTTTCTTAGTACAGCCTTATATAAGCAATCCGGGAGAACAAGCTATCGTTGTCACGCTGCTGACTTCTGTTTATGCCTTCTGCGTGTTTTTTGCGGCCCCCGTGCTTGGAGCTCTGAGTGACAAATATGGCCGTCGTCCATTGCTCTTAGTATGCCTTTTGGGTTCCGCAATCGGGTACTTGGTTTTTGGCATAGGAGGAGCTCTATGGGTACTATTTGCGGGACGCATAATAGAGGGTATAACAGGTGGGAGCATAAGCACGATCTTCGCCTATTTTGCAGACATCATTCCTACAGAACAGAGAACTAAATACTTTGGATGGGTGAGTGCGGTTGTAGGTGTAGGTACCGTCATTGGCCCAACTGTAGGCGGGTTACTTGCCAAGTTTGGTTATTCTGTACCCATGTATTTTGGAGCAATTATAACTTTAGTGAATGTTATATATGGATTCTTTTTTATGCCTGAGAGCCTTGACAAGAAACATAGACTGAAAGAAATTACTTTTGTAAGACTTAATCCATTCATACAGCTTGCAAACCTGCTTTCCATGAAAAACTTAAACAGGCTACTTATCTCGGCGTTCTTACTTTGGATACCCAACGGATCTTTACAGGCCGTTTTTTCACAATTTACAATGGATACTTTTAGTTGGAAGCCTGCACTAATCGGACTTATGTTCTCAATTATGGGTGTCCAAGACATTATCTCACAAGGTTTCATCATGCCAAAGCTTTTGAGAAAACTTAGTGATAAACAGATAGCCATTCTTGGAATGGTTTCGGAGATTATAGGCTATAGTCTTATTGCGCTATCTGCTTTGTTCTCATTCTATCCTCTTATTATCGCTGGAATGTTTATATTTGGTTTTGGTGATTCGATCTTTGGGCCTTCATTTAATGGGATGCTCTCCAAGTCTGTCAATTCTAGTGAACAAGGAAGGATTCAAGGAGGTAGTCAATCTATTCAGGCTTTAGCAAGAATGATGGGGCCTATCATTGGAGGTCAAATCTATGTATCACTTGGTCATGCCGCACCCGCTTTTATGGGTATGATTCTTATAGCAGTGGCCATACCAGTTTTATATAAGAGAACGCATGTGAATATGTAAACTACTGCTCGAAGCTTTCCGGAACCACCTGCATAGCAGGTAGTTTTAAGAAAATAATAGGGTTTCAGAACTTAGGAACAAGTTCTGAAACCCTATTATTTTACAGTCTGAGCCATCCGCATGCGGACGGCTCTTCATAGTATCACCTTGCTAAATTAATTTCACGTATTTGTACTTATACGCCAAAATTAAAATCATCATCTGTCAGCGGCTCTACATTCATCGCCCGCACATAGCCGTTTCCTTTTTTAGAAAAGAAATCATGCTGCTTAGTGTGAGTGCTGATGCCGTTGAATACAATGGGATTAACTTCCTCTTCTTCAAACAGTGGATCAAAGCCCAAGTTCATCATGGCCTTGTTGGCGTTGTAGCGCAAAAAGACTTTCACATCGTCTACGAGTCCAATAGGAGTGTAAATTTGCTCGGTGTATTGTTCCTCGTTATTGTGCAAGTAGCGCAACAAGCCTACCAGTGTCTGATAAAGATCACGTTGTTCTTCCTCATCCAATTCTGCATAAATCTCCTGTGCCAGTACACCTACGTACACACCGTGAATACTTTCGTCCCGTAGGATCAAATCGATAATTTCTCCACTGCATGTCAACTTGCCCTGGCCCGCCAGATAAAGAGGGTAGAAGAAGCCGCTATAAAATAAATAGCTTTCTAACAGCACCGACGCTGCCATCGCGAGATACAGGTCTTTCGGTGTGTGGATATTCATATAATACTGACGAATGGTTTCTGCCTTGGTTTGGAGATGTGGATTTTCTTCCACCCAGCGGAATACACCGTCAATTTCTTCCGTGGAAGCTAGCGTTGTAAAGATGCTACTGTACGACTTGGCATGAATTTGTTCCATCATCGCCATAAAGCTTAGTACGGCTTTGCGTTGCAGTCCGTCCACATGCTCCATAATTTGCGGCATACCCACGCCGCCTTGAATGGTATCCAGTAGCGTCAATCCGCCCAGCACCTTCATGTAGGCTTCTTTTTCGATATCACTGAGGGTTACCCAGGACATTTTATCGTCAGACAACGGGATTTCATCATCCGTCCAAAATTGCATAATGTTCTGGTTCCAGAACATCAGTGTGAAATCATCGTCCGAGCGATTCCAGTTTACAGCTTGTATACCTGTCATTGTTAGCATTCTCCCTTCAGCTTGCGAGATTCCCTGGAAACAATAGTGCAGGCGAATCATCGTATGCTTGACATACGGAAGCTGTATCCGTGAGGGTCTGTCCAGTCCCGTAAAGGTCTGAACCACACGCTGGATACAGCTTCTAATGCAAAGCATCTATATCTATTCAAAATCTAATTTTTATACTACAGCTTGTTACCCTTTATGCTTTAGATGGAGCAGGTGAGGCACTCTTCCACAGACAGCTTTTTGGTGCGTGTGTAGTATAATGATTTAAGTCCTTTGTGTGCAGCGTACAGATAGCAACGTGCTAACTGACGCGTTGTCACGTCACTGTTCACATGAAGCACGGTCGAAATTCCTTGGTCCACGTGTGGCTGGATTTCTGCAATCAGATCAAGCACTTTGAACTGGTCCATTTGATAAGCAGATTTATAGAAGAACACGTTATCCTTTTGTAAATAAGGCATTGGATAGTAGGTCGTCGAATTGGCATAGGTACGGGTTTCAATCTGCTCAACAATCGGCATGACGCTGGATGTTGCATTTTGAATGTACGAAATGCTAGCAGTCGGCGCAATCGCCATACGATAGGCGTGGTACAGACCATTTTTCATCACATCTGCTTTTAATTTGTCCCAGTCCGCTGAAGTCGGAACATAGATGTCTTTGAACAACTCTTGTACACGTGCAGTTGTTGGACGATAATCTGTGTTCAGGTATCGGTCAAAATATACGCCTGTCGCATAATCCGATTCCTCAAATCCATAAAAGCTTTGTCCAGCTGCTTTAGCGATTTCCATACTTTTTTCAATGGAATGATAGTTCATCGTCATGAAGAAGGTACGGACAAAGTCCTTCGCTTCATTGCTTTCATACGCAATTTTGTTCTTGGCAAGATAGCCGTGCAGATTCATAACACCCAGTCCAACGGAGTGCATTTCACGGTTTGCTTTCGCAACACCCGGTGCATTAGCTACTTGGGTCATATCGCTGACCGAGGTGAGAGCAATCATACCCTCGTGAACGGATTCGCGGATTTTGCCATGTTCCATCACATTTACAATGTTCAGAGAAGCTAGATTACAGCTCACGTCCCGGCGGATGGTATCCTGTTGGCCGTAATCTGTAATTTCGGAAGTTTCCTGCAACTGGAAGATTTCCGTGCATAGGTTCGACATCTTGACTTGACCCACGTTTTTAAGAGCATGTGCCTGGTTCGCGTTACTTTTGTTCATGATATATGGATAACCAGACTCCAACTGAATCATGGCAATTTTCGTCAGCATGTCACGTGCGCTCATCGCTATTTTTTTCTTCACCCGATCGTCAGCGAGCAACGTATCGTACATTTCATCCAAATCCATGTCGTCCAGATGCGTTCCATAGGCTTTGAACACACTGTAAGGAGCAAATACATGCAGCGGTTCATTATCTTGAGCCAGCTTGTAAAAGCGGTTTGGCACCAGCAATCCAATAGAAAGTGTCTTGAGACGTACTCTTTCGTCAGCATTGATCTTTTTGCTATCCAGGAACTCAAGCACGTCCCATCCGAAAATGTTGTAATAGGCTGCCCCAGAGCCTTTACGTTGCCCCATTTGATCCGCATAGGAGAAACCGTCTTCCATCAGCTTCAGCACAGGCATAATGCCTTTTGCTGCGCCTTCTACGCCTTTAATCGCTTCGCCGCGTGCCCGCAGTTTCGACAGGTTGACCGCAACACCGCCCCCGATTTTGGACAACTGCATGCAGGTGTTCAGCACATAGTTGATTGAGTTCAGGGAGTCGTCCATTTCGAGCAGGAAGCAGGATACCAATTCCCCACGGCGGCTTTTGCCTGCATTCAGGAAGGTTGGTGTTGCTGGCTGGAGGCGTTGCTCCATCATCGAGCGGGACAACAGGCGTGCCGTATCGGCGTTACCGCGTCCTAAATGCAGCGCGACAGCAGCAACCCGGTCAGGGTAATGTTCCAGATAGACTTTCCGGTCGTTACTCTTCATTGCATAGTCGGTGTAAAACTTGGATGCTGCCATATAGGAAGGAAATTTAAAATTATAGCTATGAGTGATATGGAAAATATCATTAATTTCGTCAGCCGTGTAGCTGTTATAGAAATTTTCGTAATAATCATTCTCAATCATATACAGCACTTGAGCGGCTGTGTCAGCAAACTTCAAACTCCGTTCCTGAACTTCCTTCATAAACTCTGCTACAGCCTCTTGGTCTTTTTCCAATTGGAAAAAGCCGTCTGTATCGCGTTTCATCAACATGTTGTTCAATTCAATATGCCGCAACTCGGCTCACCTCCTGTTTAAAACGCTCTACATCTCCGAACGTTCCAGATAATTCAAATTTACTAATCACGGGGACATTATAATGATCGGCAATCAAATCCGCACTTTTGGCAAATTTCTCACCCCAGTTACGGTTGCCGCTTGCAGCTACACCAACAAGGTTTTGAGCATTCTTTTTCAAAAAGGAAGATACCCTCTCAGGTATCTGCCCAAACCCGGTTGTATATGTAATAAGTACGTAAGGTTCTTCTATAGTCATTTGCTCCTCGATCTGAACCGCTGGAAGCTTGAGCTTGTTTATAAATCTTTTTACATTGCCGGTCTTCGAATCATATGCAATCAGCATGGTATGCAACCTCCTTAAACAATTAACGAAAAAAGAAAACGCATTGCCTGGGATCTATTATAGATGGAATCCCTTGCTGGCTGCGCCATTTAAGATTTTGACTCTATATTTACATGTATTTTCATACCTGTATCTTCAAGATATCGGGCATAAATACGTTTTTTACACTATATTTAGAGTACATTCTCTATTTTATATCTATATATAGTTTTGTCAATCGGTCTAGAGGGGATCAGAGGACCCAGATCGGGTATAAGTCCAAGCGGGGTGCGGAAAAGAGCGAAAGAACTTTTTTTTCGTAAGTATGTTAAAAAAGTATTGGAGTTTTTGAGGGTGAAGATGTACGATTTGTCAATGGGCAATAGAATGGAAAATTTACATTTTACTGTAGAAAGGATGAAGCGAATGGGAAGTGATTTTATGGAATTTCAATCGTTTAATATGATCTTTTTTATCGTATTTGGACTCATTGCTTTTGTAATGATTATGGGAATTGTCAAAACGATAGGAGCGGGCCTGTCCAATCAAGCAGCTGAACGGGTACAACGTTCATGTAAGGTTGTGGATAAACGGACGAGAGTGCGTGGGGGATCAGGCGATTTTTCAGCTTCGACATATTTTTATATCACCTTTGAGTTTGACGGGGGTGAGCGTATGGAGCTGGAGGTGAAGGATACAGACTTTGGTATGATTGTGATCGGGGATCGTGGGGAGCTTCATTATAAAGGTACACGTTTTCTGGAGTTTGTGAGAGTAATGGAAGCGTAAAGGTGTTGGCGGCGAGTTAGTATTGCCAAAACAAATACATAATTGGAGGGAAGATTACGATGCCGCATATCATTGGAAAACGAATAGTATTGAGAGAATACCGTCAAGAAGATATACCAGCTATCCGAAAATGGGTCAATGACCCGGAAATCACACGTGGTTTAAGCGACGTGTTTATCTACCCGCATTCACAGGTGAATAGCGAATCCTTTGTGCAGATGATGATTGACGGCAACCCCGAGATCAAAGGTTTTGTCATTGCGCATAAAGACACACTGGACTATATCGGACAACTGGATTTATTCAAAATCAACTGGGTGAATCGGCACGCCACCCTTGGTGTTGTGATCGGGCGTGACGGCGATCTGGGCAAAGGTTACGGACGGGAAGCGATCCGGTTGTTACAAAAATTCGCATTTCATACGCTGAATCTGCATCGGCTGGAGTTGGAGGTCTATGCGTTCAATGAACGTGCACACCGTTGCTATCTGGCCTGCGGCTTCAAGGAAGAAGGTCGGCTGCGGGAAAAGCTATTCAGGGAAGGGCAATACTATGACATTATTCAGATGGGGATTTTGCGAAGTGAATATAAGGCTGCAGAGCAAGCGACGGAGTCCTGAGAGTGCAACCTCATAAGCTATTTTACTCCGTCAGCTTTCTTCAATTTTTTATGAGTGAAATCACGGGGACTACGCTCATCCTATTTCTATTAGCTAAAGGACTTTCTCTGCAAAGTGCGAACTTCTTACTGGTTGTATTTTTTGTAAGTATTTTTTTGTTTGAGATACCCACAGGGGCGATTGCAGACAAGTATGGCAGAAAAATTTCTGTTATTTTGGGACTTTGCTGTTTTTTAGTCTACAGTGTATTGTTCGTTTGGACAGATCATATCGGGGTGCTTGTGTTCGCGCAAGTTTTTGGGGGTCTGGCTATATGTTTACAATCAGGTTCGTTAGAATCCTGGGTTGTGGAAAACAGTGATAAGCCCATGGAAGTTCTTTTTACAACCTCTAACAGTATACAGTACATTTCGGGATTTATTTGTGGTCTGTTGGGGGCCTTTCTCGCAACCTATAACTATTCACTTCCATGGGCAGTCAGTATTTTATCTATTATTGTATGCATTTTTCTATGTTCCTTTTATATGGATGAGGAGAATGTTGCTCATCGAAAGACGTCTACTACTCGCATTAAAACGATTATCGGAGAAAGCGTCCGTATCGGTTTTGAAAATAAGTCCATCTGGATTGTGTTTATGATTGGTTTATTTATCAGCTTTTCGAACTCGGCGGGGAATACATTTCAACAGCCACGTCTGGTTGGCCTTTCCGAACAAGGAATTTGGATTATGGGGTTTATCAAGGCAGGCTATTCACTATGTATGACTTTGGGAAGTTATCTAGTTCGAAAGCTAGGCGCCCGATACAGTGATGTACATATACTCATGTATGCTTGCGGGATGATTGGGATATGGCTCATTTTAGCTGGTGCGTTCAACACATTTTATCCTGTATTGCTTACCTTTTTGATCTATGAAATTGGACGCGGCATGTACCCGGTTGCCAAACAAATTTTTCTGAACAAAAGAATCTCTAATGAGTATCGTTCTACACTACTATCTCTGGATTCTGCGATTTCACAATTAGGCATGTGCGTAGGTTTAATCGTGACAGGGATCATCAGTCGTAATTTTACGGATTTGTCTTCCGATCAAACACCTATTCAAATATCTTGGGTGATGTGTGGCGGGATTGCGTTGATTCCAATCATTTTATTGTTTTACGTCCATCGTGTTTCAGGGAAAAGTAATTCTTGGAAAGAAAAAGAAACCAAACAGAATATTTAATGTAAAAGTTAATGTAGAAGGGCTGAACAGCATGGTCTGTCAGCCCTATAATATTTCATTAAAAAGCAAACCTTATTTTTCACCGTACCACAGTTTCAGCCGATCTTGGATTAGGCCAGTATAGATTTCTTCAGCCTTTGGCACACCTGCCTGATCCAGCTCTTGGAGCATGCGGTCATACACAGCGTCGAACTGATCTGGCTTGGCGAGTACAGCCTCAGGAATCCGTTTGCGTACAATGTCCTGCGACTTTTGATAAATAACATTGTAATTCGTATCGGTCGGAACAGGCATGTTGTAGGCAGCACCCCACTCTTTTACCGGAAAATCCTTTTCGTTCGGAAACAGGTCTTTCCACGTCTGGGCTTTGTATGCCTGAAGGGACTCTTTTTCGGCTTGACTATAATTTTCGGTAATCATCTCTGGATAATTGGTTGTGTAATAGTTGCCAGAAGGGTCCTTCACGCTATCGCCATAATGTGGCCCCCATATCCAGTACAAACCGATTCCTGACTCTCTGCTAAAAGAAGCGTTATCGGTGTTTTTACGTTGTTGCACATCCGCCGGAATGACTCGTTTGCCGTTCTCTACGTTGTAATGCTGGCCTTCAATTCCCCAATTGCGTAAAATTTGTCCTTCGTCGGAGGCCAGAAAATCCAGAAACTTGATAGCTCGCACCGGATTTTCGCATGAGGTTGTAATTCCGATCCCGGATGCAGTATCGAAGCCAATGGGCTGGAGGGAATGGTCCTCGTATTTTTCATTTAAAGTGACTGGAAAATGGGCGTAAGTGAATTCATCCTTACCTGCTGCCTTGAGCGCATTTTCGGCATCTTGGTAGTTCCATTCCTGATCAATGAGTCCGATGACACGGCCTGCGGCGATTTTGGACTTGTACTGATCACTTTTTTGCACAAAAGTATCCTTATCCAACAGTCCTTCATTGTACATATGGTTCAACCAACGGAAATATTCGCGTTCTTCTGGGCGCTTGTAGTGAAGAATGGCTTTATGTGTTTTAGGATCAATATAATATTCGCCATCGTCGGGTCCACCTGTAGCAGTAACAGCCGGGTTTGTCACTGTAATTTGAATTTTCCAGTCTTCGGCATCAAGTGATAGGGGGATGGTTCGCTGGCCATTGGTGGTAGGGTATTTGGCGACATAATCTTTAAGTGCTTTTTCAAAATCTTGAACGGTGCGGATTTTAGGGTATCCGAGCTTCTTAAGTGCCTGATGCTGAATTTCGAAGCCGGCTTGTGCATCAAACGCGATGTGATCCACACCCAAATTGGTCGGGATCGTGTAAATGGCTGGATCTTCACTACTATATTTAATACGATTAAAATAGTCTCCATACACTTTCTTAATGTTAGGGCCGTATTTATCAATGAGATCTGTTAAGTCAATGAGTGCTCCGGCATCGACCAACTTGCCAATGTCTGATTTGGGGTACACGAGATCTGGATACTCTCCGCTCGCTGCCATTAAAGCAAACTTTTCCTCGCCTCGGCCATTGACAGCATGTTCGGCATTTAGCGTAACACCCGTTTTCTTGATAATTTCCTGCCCGACAGCATCCTTCATGTTGTTCCAGTTAGAGCTGGAATCACCGCCAAAGAAAGTAAATGTAATGGGACTGGTGTCATTAGGATCTTCCTTTTCTGCCTTACCGCCTGTTCCATTCGCGCAGCCCGTTGTAACGAGCAGCAGCAAAGACAGGAGTAGAATGGAGCTCTGTCGTACCGACCTGTTCATGAACATTTGCAAATCCCCCTTAATAAGTATGATTTACATAATGTAAGTGCTTTCAATAGTAAATTGTAGGAAATAAAGAACCTCACGTCAAGTAATTTATAATTGCTTGTTATGCGGTTTGTTTTTTTATTAAGCAAACATATTTTGGTGCAGGGTGTGGATTTGTACAAATCAATCATTTGATGATCTAAAACAAAGTATGCTACGATGGTACCAGTTTATAGGTACACCCGTGTATTAGAAAGATTGAGGTAGAAAAAGATTCCGAATAGGGTTGGGTGAGAAGATGCGTGGAAAAGTAACGTTGCAAGAAATTGCGGATGCGGCGGGCGTTTCAAAGTTCGCTGTTTCGCGTGCACTGTCAGGCAAACCCGGTGTAAGTGAAGAGACAAGGGCGGTTCTGGTCAAGCTTGCCGCCCAGATGGGCTATTTTCGCAGTCATCCCAAAATGACAGGGGTAGAGCCTCGGGACACAGATACCAGAGAATGGTCGGGTACCGTGCTAGTGTTATTTCCGAATATTAGGTACCAGAACAGGGAATCCAGATACTGGGGGCCTGTATTTGAAGGGATTTCCGAGCGTCTGAACCGTAAGGGTATGGATATGATCACGTTAACGGAGCCCTCGACTGAAGACATGTTTTCTTTACTGAATCCAGAATCGATTAAAGGGATTATCACGGTAGGGACGATTTCAACTTCATTGTTGCTGAACATTTATCGGATGGGTATTCCGGTCGTCATGGTAGATCATTGGGATTCTGCGTTTTTAAGTGATACGGTGTTTACAGATAATCGCACATGCATGAGTGAATTAATGAAGGACTTGCTGTGCAGGGGCTATACCCGCTTTCAGTTTGTAGGTCATATTGATGACGCTCACAGTTTCTACGAACGCTGGGAAGCATATCGTTCCACACTGGAAATGAGCGGAGTAGAATTGCGGCAGATTAAAGCTCTTCTTCACAGGGGAGCGCAAGCGCTTGCTGAGGAAATGGAAAAGTTGTCCGAGGACGAACTGCCTGAGGTTTTTGTATGTGCTAATGATGTGACTGCTGCGCAAGTCGTGGATGTGCTGAAAGAAAAGGGGATTGACGTTCCGAGGCGTTGCGGAGTGACCGGGTTTGACGATACGAATGAACAAATGCCGATTTATGCCACGGTTAGAGTGGATAAGGAATTGCTGGGAATGCGTGCAGTGGACCAGTTGTTATGGCGCATAACGAACCCGAACTCGCCTGTCGAGAAAAAGTTGCTACATGCTGAGCTATTCGTACGGGAAGTTCATGCACCCCGGATCCGTCGGGAAAATGATGACCGTGAGCGTCCCATCAGCACAATCACATATAGTTAATGTCCAGATACGTGTTATGACACCATACACCGTGAAGACGAAGGAGGTCGCTTTTAGCCTGTTTAGGGGCAGAGGGCGACTTTTATTTTGTATTTTGCCATTTGTTCTAAAAAACAATTGACTATTTTGTTAGCTTAATGTTATTTTTGTTATGTTACTGACGAATCCAGATGTTCCCAATCATGCTTATAGGAGGCTTGTGACGATGGTTAATGTGATAGGGTTGGATGGCTGGAGGTTTAGGGAAGCACAAAGTGATGAGTGGCTCAGCGCGAAAGTGCCGGGTTGTGTGCATACTGATCTTTTACGGCATGGCAAAATTCCTGATCCGTTTATCGGTATGAACGAGATGGAGGTACAGTGGATTGATAAGCAGGATTGGATATATGAAGCCCATTTTGAGATAAATGCAGATCAGCTTCAATGTCAATGTGTAGAGTTGGTGTTGGAAGGTCTGGACACATACGCGAATGTAAAAGTGAATGGCCAATATGTCTTGTCAGCCAATAATATGTTTCGGGTATGGAGACAGGATGTGAAGGCAATTGTTCAGCAAGGGGAAAATCGGCTGGAAATCAGTTTTCGTTCTCCGATTGCTGAAGATGTACCCAAGCTGGAAAGCTTAGGTTATGGACTCCCTGCCCCCAATGATCAGTCCGAGATCGGTGGTTTGTCCGACAAAAAAGTAAGCGTTTTCGCGCGTAAGGCTCCCTACCACTATGGTTGGGACTGGGGACCGAGGCTGGTGACGAGCGGTATCTGGAGAGAGGTCCGGATCGAGGCGTGGTCCGGTCTAATCGTGAGAGACTTGTTTATTCGACAGGACGAGGTGAATTCGGTAGGAGCTAAACTCATGGCAGTGGTAGAGATCGAAAATGCAGATGAGATTAGAGATGCCGAGTTGCGTATTTCCGCTGACGGGAAGGTGTGGTCCAAGCCGGTACGGCTGCTGAAGGGGAAGCAGACGGTCGAGCTGGAGCTGGAGATGAAGAAGCCGAAGCTGTGGTGGTGCCGTGGGCTGGGGGAGCCGCATTTATATACGTTTGTGGCCGAATTGGTGGAGCAAGAACAAGGAGCTGTAATCGCGGAAAAATCAGTAAAAACGGGACTGCGTTCCATCCGTCTTGTACGTGAACGGGATGCAGCAGGAGAGAGCTTTTATTTTGAGCTGAACGGAATTCCTGTATTTGCAAAAGGGGCTAACCATATTCCGAATGACAGCTTTGTCACTGAAGTTACGATGGAACGATATCGGTATGAAATTGCCAGTGCAGCTGCCTCGAATATGAATATGCTGCGGGTGTGGGGTGGCGGTATTTATGAACAAGACATATTTTATGAGCTTTGTGATGAATACGGTTTGCTCGTGTGGCAAGATTTTATGTTCGCCTGCAGTATGTACCCGGGGGATGAGGATTTTATGGACAATGTGGTACAGGAAGCCGAGGACAATATTAAGCGGCTGCGTCATCATCCCTGCATTGCCTTATGGTGCGGCAACAATGAGATCGATTCTGCATGGGCGCATTATGAAGAGAATGGAGGCTGGGGCTGGAAAAAGGACTATACACCTGAGCAACGGGAACGCCTATGGAATGATTATGAAACACTCTTTCATCGGATTCTACCGGAGGCGGTACACACCTGGTCTGCGCAGACAGCCTATTGGCCCTCCTCCCCGCTGATTGACCTGACCAGAGATCGGAACCAGCATGCCCATCGGTCTTCAACTGCAGGTGATATTCACTATTGGGGTGTATGGCACGCGTCTGAGCCGTTTGAGAATTATCATGTACATGTGGGTCGTTTTATGAGTGAATATGGTTTTCAGTCCTTTCCTGAATACAAGTCTGTTCGTACTTATGCGGAAGAGAAGGATTTGGAGCTGGAATCTGAGGTGATGCTGGCACATCAGAAGAACGATGCGGGCAATCGTCTGATTAAAGAATATATGGAGCGATACATGCGAGAGCCAAAGGATTTTACATGTTTTCTTCACATGAGCCAAATTTTACAGGCAGAAGCAATGAAAGCAGCTATAGAGGCGCATCGTCGTCACAAGCCCTATTGCATGGGAACATTATACTGGCAAATGAATGACTGCTGGCCCGTTGCCTCCTGGTCGAGTATGGACTATTTTGGTCGTTGGAAGGCGCTCCAATATACGGCTAAGCGCAGCTTTGCTGATGTGCTGTTGAGTGCAACCGATACAGAACAGGGGAATAAGGCCCTGCATCTAGTCAACGATACACTAGAGCCGATATCAGGTACGCTGCGGCTGACTCTTTTGCATATCCGTAGCAGCCAGGCAATTCATGAAGAGAACGTTAAGGTAAAGCAATCAGCAGGCGGTGCAGGAATTGTACATATACTGCCTATCGACAAATGGCTGAGCGGCCTGAACCGTGCGGAGCATATGCTGGTCGCGCGTCTAACGCAGAATGGTGAACAGGTGG
This sequence comes from Paenibacillus sp. SER-28, assembly GCF_052906305.1. Lineage (NCBI taxonomy): Bacteria > Bacillati > Bacillota > Bacilli > Caryophanales > Paenibacillaceae > Paenibacillus > Paenibacillus sp. SER-28. The sequence continues at coordinate 907,514 of NZ_JBRECM010000001.1, forward strand.
CCTCTGGTGAAATTTATTTTGCAGACACGAAAGAGATGGATTTATCGCAGACAAAAATTGAAGTGACAGAGATTCAGGGAAGCGGGGGCAGCAGATTCATGCTGTGTTCGGATGTACTTGCTAGGCACGTGTGGCTATCGGCAGAGCAGGAAGGTATTTTCAGCGACAACCATCTGGATCTGGCTCCTGGTATTCCGAAGACAGTGGAATTCTTGGCCATGCGTAACGGTTCATCAGCATTTGTGACAGCTGTGCCGGGTACATTGACAGTACATTCGTTGGTCAATTGGATACAAGGTTAGACAACAGTAAAAGCTTATCCGTCTTTAAGTAGATGATGGATAAGCTTTTTTCTTATAATATAAATTTGTTTTATGATATGTAGAGCGTCTTCATAATGTTAATATACATAACAAAAGAGAACTTGGTAGTTAAGTGATAACAGATCATTTGTAAGAAATCTATCTATTTAGCCTCTAACTGTTGGAATATAAAAAAAAGCATACGGTCGGCCGAGAACTTGAAGAGGAAATCCGTCAGTTGGGCTTTACAGGGTGGAGCTGAACTATAACATTACCCGGGAAATGCTAACGACGTTTGAACCTATGATTGAGCGGGGAACAATGGCATATCGAGTGTGCACAATACATTTCCTCATACACCAGATCCGGATTACGGCACGAATTCCGTTCTGCTCGGGTTTGACGATGAAAGCAAGCGACAACGTGTGATAGAGCTGCTGGTGCAATCTGTGGAATATGCGCATCATTATGGAGCAAAAGCGGTAATTGTGCATTCCGGACGCCGGATGGCGAATGGACGGGGTTAGTGACGAAATTTATAAGCCGTTAGCGATATTACGCTAATTCATGCTGCCCGAATATTAAAACTACCGGAGCTACGCCTTTACCTGTGATTGAAGTCTAAAACACAGTAAGCATCTATTTTTCGGGGATGAAGTACATTCCCGGAGAACAGATGCTTTTTTGTGTTCATTGATGCAGAGGTAGAGCGCTTCCATTGAGCTTGAAGCCATTGTGGTGTACACTGTCCAGAACAGGTGTAAATTGGAACGTCAGGAAGGCAGGACGGTTACAAGGAGGGAAAGACACATATGTATGCCCGTTTAAGATCGTTAAATTATCCACTAAAACTCTATGTTTTCTTAGCACTGGCCTTATGCTCCGTAATCAGTACATTGTGGATCATTAACGTGCGACTGCCCTCAGGGGGCCGCCCTTATCTTTTTATTTGGTGGAATATGATGTTGGCCTGGATTCCTATGCTGTTGACGTTACTGCTTGATGTAATGTACAGCTCGTGGAGGCGGGGAACGAGGACATTTTTACTCTGGGTTATGGGGGCGGCATGGCTTTTCTTTTATCCCAATACACCCTACTTGATCACAGATTTGCTGCATGTATTCGCCAGATATCCATTTCTCGGGGAGCAACGTTTCTGGGGCAATCCGTACTTTTGGAATCATGTACTGGGAATGCTGCTGGTAGCCGTACTTGGCCTGACAATGGGTTTTGTATCGCTCGAATCCGTACGACAGTTGGTACAACGTGCACGTGGTGGGCTTGTTAGTTGGCTGTTTATGCTGGCGGTACTCTTGTTGAGCAGCCTGGGTATTTACATTGGCCGTTTCTTTCGAGGGAACACATGGGATATTGTTTCTGCGCCCTCTCAACTGTATGCACAGGTATCTTCCATATGGGCAGACTCCTTGCAACGTACTCATTTTGTGGAGTTTAGTGGGATGCTATTCGTCATTTTGCTCGTCAGCTATGTATCCACGATGTGCGTAGTCTGGATGGGGAACAACCGCCAGGACGAATGGCGTCGCTGGTGATTTGATTGCAGCTGAGTGGCTGAATATCATCAAAAAATGTAAAATCAAAGGAGGAATAGCTACAATGAACGGACAGAATCGATCCGATATCCGCGCTGGTCTTCAGGTGGATATTGTGCTTAAAAAGGATCAGTCTACTGGTAAGTTGACGCGAGGAACGGTGAAAGATATTTTGACCAATTCCCCGCGTCATCCGCATGGAATCAAAGTGCGTTTGACAGACGGACAGGTTGGGCGTGTCAAACATATCGTAACGAACGAAGGATAGAGCTTTGGCTGAGGAGGAATGAAGATGAATCAGGCAACGGCATGGTCTAAAAATGATCGCTACCCGCTTGTTTTACTTGTATTGCTGGTGCTTGCCCTCATTTGGTCTTTAATTCGCCCGGCGGATTACTTTACATGGGTACTGGAAGTTCTCCCGGCAGTTTTGGGAGCTGTGCTGCTGGCGACTTTGTACCGTAGATTTCGGTTTACCAATCTGGTATACACCCTAATCTGGCTGCACGCATTGATCCTGATTGTCGGTGGACATTATACCTATGCCGAAATGCCACTGTTCAACTGGATTCGGGATACGTTCGGACTGGAGCGCAATTATTATGATCGACTTGGGCATTTTGTACAAGGTTTTGTACCTGCACTCATTGTCAGAGAAGTGCTGTTGCGTAAAACGGCCTTGGGGAGCGGGAGCTGGCTTACTTTCCTCACGGTTAGTGTGTGTCTTGCGATCAGCGCTGTGTATGAGCTGATTGAGTTTGCTGTAGCCAAGGCAACCGGAACGGCAGCAGAAGCCTTTTTAGGCACACAGGGAGATGTATGGGATACTCAATGGGATATGCTTCTTGCGTTCATCGGCGCCTTGACCGCAGTGATTTTGTTGAGTGGGGTACATAACAAGCTGCTGAAGCAATTAAAGTATTAGCAGAATTCATTTATCCCGCCATTATCATGCTATCTGAAATTTCACTGTTTTTGAAGGCTACATTCGCGTCATGGGACGGCTGTCGAGGTGTAGGGTTGCTGCGTCCATGTAGCTGTCCAGTAGCCGTTCAAAAATACGGTCCCATGTCTGCTCCAGGCTGTAGGCTCTACCAGCTCTGGACATAGCATCACGAAGTGAGGCATCCTCGTACAACAGGTGTACAGCTTTGGCAAAGGCAGCGGCGTCCCCAGCAGGACACAATAGCCCTGAATTTCCATGGATTAGATTATCTTTTACCCCGCCTTCATTGGCACCGACCACAGGTGTACCGCTCGCCATAGCCTCCAGTACAACATTACCGAAGGTTTCAGTGGTGGAAGGGAAGAGAAATACGTCGGCTGCGGCGTAGAGTTCAGCTAATTCCGGCCCTTTCACAAAACCAAGCCAGTGGACTGCATGCTCCGGCACCCCTAGATCCGCTGCAGTTTTGATCTTATACAATGGACCATCTCCTGCAATGACCAGCACAGAGGCTGCGCGGACGTCATCGGGTAACTGGAGATAGGAATCCAGTAATGTGTCTATCCCCTTTTCCGGTGCAAGCCTGCCTACATACAAAATAACAAATGCATCTGCATGAACGCCCCATTTCTTCCAAACTGCATTACGGTCCACCTTTGGTTGGAATCGGTCAGTATCAATGCCTCTACTCCAGATTTCGAGCTGTCCCATTCCTTTATTGCGCAACAATTCCAAGGTTGATTGAGAAGGGACATATACCCTTTCGCAATGTCTGTGAAACCAGAGCATGTATTTCCATAACGCAGGTTCAAGCCAGCGAAGCTTGTAATATTCGAGGTATTTATCAAAATGGGTGTGATATGAGGCGACGAGTGGAATATGGTGTTTGGCTGCGTAGCTTGTTCCATACAGGCCAAGGTTAAATGGAGTAGCGACATGAATCAAATGCGGGGAAAAGGCTGACAGACGCTCGTTGATCTGTTTGGCGTTGGGGATCGCAAGTCTGCATTCCCGGTACAATAAAAAGGGAATACTCCGAAATCGCTCTACACCCGGCCCAGAGGGCAGATGATGGTCTGCCTCCGGTGCGAAGACGAGCGTAGATACTCCATGTGTCTCCAGATAGCCAATCCATCGTTCCAGGGTCAGAGCAGCGCCATTCACGTCAGGCGTATACGTGTCCGTAAATAATGCAACTCGAAGCATGCCTTCATTCCTCCTCCGCCATTCTCATTTATCCTATGACGTTCCAGGGGAGTCCGCTTGGAGGCTCCGGCTTTTATTGTGTCATGATTTTGTTTACGGGCTTGCCGGGTTTTGTAAAAGCTGGCCTGCGGACGGGCGCTTTTCTCGGAACATTCTGTAATAGACGAGGGAGGACAAAATATAGAAAACACCTGTCATGCTAAATGTGATGGCATAGCCCCAGTAGTTGCCATATGTTGTAACCAAATAGGCTTGTACAGGTCCCATACCTGCGGTGCCTAGCATCCAGGTCGTCTGGAGAATGGAGTTGGCAATGCCGCGATTTTTATCTGACACACGTTCGACGAGAATGGCGGTTTGCAGCGGATTGGCTGCATTCATTAGCGCTTGCCTGAATAGAAAGCTGATGGAAGCGATCCATAGCACGTTCGTAAAGCCTGTAATGAGAAGGAAGGGTAGCGAAAGCAGTTGGAAGCCAACTACAGCTCTGACCAGTCCAATCCGGCTGCCGAGGGTAGGCCCGATCAACATGGAGAGGATGGTCATGAGCTGGCCGAGTGCAATCAGTAAACTCATTGCGCTGAGCGATACGGAGAAGCGGTTCGTAAAATACAAATTAAGATACGGGATGACCAGACCTGAACCTAACCCAAGAAAAAACTGGGCAAGAACAAATTGTCCAATAACCCGGCGATCAGAAGAAACAGCAGGCGTCTCTGAGGCAGGGATATCGGGTGTACTGTGCGGTGTATGTACTTGTTCTGTTTGAGGTGAAGATTCGGCAGGAGCTGGTGCTTCTACGGTTGCCGTAGTTTTTGTGATGAACAATAGAGGAATAAAAGCAGTCAATGTTGCCATTCCTCCAAGGAACAGAGCAACCCGTAGACTGGATAGCGGTGTGCTTCCCCACGTCTGCAGCCCATCTGCGAGTACGCCACCCCCGAAGCTACCCAGAACTTGAGCTGCCAGTACAAGAGCAGAGTAATAGCTGAATATTTTTAAGCGCTGGGATTTACTAATGCTTTCCGCTAAAAAAGGCACAGCCAGCACCTGAATAAAGGCGGCGAATACACCTGAGATTACGGCAAATACCAACATGCTTCCGCTGGTATCTGTAAAGGTACGGGCGAGAAAGGCCAGGCCGCTGAATAACGCGCCGATGACCAGCATATTTTTGCGGCTCGTCCGATCCCCCAAAAATCCGACCGGAATGAACAACAACGCCGTCGCTAGCGCCTGCATGCTGACCACTTGGCCGTTCATATCATCGTCAAAGCCAAGCCCTTGGATATACAGGTTATATAGTACAGAAAACATTCCTGTACCCATCTGGTACAGCAGATTGGCCATAAAAAACAATCGGATATTACGCGGCCACTTTCGGGGCTCTTCTAACATTTTGCTAATCCATGACACGATGAGTTCCTCCTGTGACGTTGTTGCAAATAAGTTAATACTGTTGATATGTATTCTAGCAGGAACTGTACATTTCATAAATATTCCTGATCTCCGATTGTTTTGGGTAATAATAAAGCATGGACTTTACATTGAATTTTCATTATAGTAATTCGGTATGAATAAATTTGAAAGGTAAGCAGGAGGGATGGCTTTGGCTTTTGGAGCACGGGTGTTAAAAACGGGAATCGCAGTGACGCTCGCCCTTTTTCTGAGCACGCTTTTGAACACCCATTCGCCTGTGGGGGCAGCGATAGCCGCTATTTTTGCCATGCAACCGTCGATATATAGGTCGTGGCGTTATTTTCTGGATCAACTCCAAACAAGCACACTCGGTGCAATCATGGCGTTGCTGGGCGGAATGGTATTTTCGAATGAACCGATTGCAGTTGGACTGGTATGTGTATTGGTACTTATGATATGTCTGAAAATAAATATGGCTGATACGGTTGGATTGACACTCGTGACCGTTGTTTCTGTAATGGAAGCCTCAGGGGACTGGAAATTTGCGGTGACCCGCTTTGCGCTCACTTTGATTGGGATTGTGTCTGCTTTTGTCATCAATGTTAGTGTTTTTCCCCCGAAACCGAAAAGGCAGTTTATTAATCAGATTCAAAATGTATTTAACAGCATGTCCTTGCTGCTGCGTACTGCCATTTCCGATGAGATTAAGGAGTCTGTCTTTAAAGAGGAAAAAGGAAATCTGGAGGGAGCCATTAAATCGCTGTCGGACAAATATCATTTGTTCGAGGAAGAGCAGAAGAAGCTCAAGCGCTCCAAGTTTAGTCAAACGAGACAAATGGTAGTATACAAACAAATGCTCGGAAGTTTACACAAAGGATATGAGGTACTGGATGCAGTGGAAAGACACTACTTCCAGTCTTTACGGCCAAAAGGAACGGATGCTTTTTTTGACAGTCATCTGGAGCTGCTGATTCGTTTTCACGAGCATGCTCTACTGAAATTCGAAGATAAGCTAAAACCGAATGAGGACGAAAGTGAATTGTTTCAGCAAGCCAACGGCGAATTTATGAAGCATGCGATTACACGTTTTGACCATTGTCAGGAAGGAATGCTGCGGCTGTCCATTGTGGCTGCGGCGATGTACGACTATGGTCATCAGCTGGAGAGGTTGAGCAGACTGGCCGATCATATTCATCCTGTAGAAGAGAGCAGATAGGCGAATTTCCTAAAGAAAAGCGACCGCATTCATCAATCAGATGGACGGTCGCTTTTTTATGTAATGAATTCAAGTATGTAAGAACAGGTTAATAGATGGTTGCCAGAACGCACAAAAAAAGCCCGCTGGTTGCGAACAGGGACTGAACTTGCTACAATAGAGAATGCTCTGTTTTATGGTGAAACCATAAGCGTAAGTTGTGAACTACACTTCTTGTTACATTATAGCATGCTTCAAAGGATTAGTCAATTTTCCCGGATCAGGGGGATGCCGCGAGTATGCCCGGGTCCATAATAGAGCATAGTTTGTACGCAAGGGAGCCCTGCATGGAGCAGGAGGAAACGGAACAGGAGCGATGCCAGTGACTACTGAACAGCAATGGAATGAAGAACAACGAAGAGTAGAAGATGTGACCGCAGTGATTAGCGGGCGTATTCGGAAGCTAGAGACAGAGGTTGGTTCTGTGCGCGGAGATGTCGTCGATATGCGTAAAGACTTCTGGGATGAGGTAACGATCAATTTCAGTGAGGCGGATGATGTGGGCGAGACGTCCACCAGTTTGCGTCAGCAGTCTGAGATTTTGTCTGAGCGGGAACGAAGACACAAGCATTCCACAGAGGCGTTAGGTCGTTTGAAAAAGTTGCTTGATTCACCGTATTTTGCACGAATTGATTTTGCTGAGGAAGGACAGACTGCGGAACGTGTTTATCTGGGGATTGCCTCCCTACTGGATAATCAAGATGAGGAATTTCTGATCTACGACTGGCGCGCGCCTATTTCCAATCTTTATTACGATAACATGCCGGGGCCTGCCTCATATAAGACCCCGGCCGGGGAGATGGAAGGGGAACTCACGCTTAAGCGCCAATTCTCGATCCGTGATGGACAGATCCGTTTTATGTTCGATACAGGGGTGACGATTGGAGACGAACTTCTTCAAGCAGTATTGAGCCGCAGCTCGGATGCTCAAATGAAAAGTATTGTCGCTACCATCCAAAGGGAGCAGAATCGCATCATCCGTGATGATCGAAGCCGGATGCTCATTGTTCAGGGGGCGGCAGGAAGTGGCAAAACCTCTGCTGCGCTTCAGAGAGTAGCGTATTTGCTGTATAAGTACCGGGATCGCTTACGAGCGGATCAGGTCGTGCTATTTTCGCCTAACCCGATGTTTAACAGTTATGTATCGACAGTATTGCCTGAATTAGGTGAGGAAAATATGCTTCAGGCCACGTTTCAGGAATATTTGGAGCGGCGTTTGGGCCGGGAGTTTCAGTTAGAAGATCCATTTGAACAGCTGGAATATGTGCTTTCAGCATCGTTACAGCCTGGGTATGAAGCTAGGATGGAGGGTATCCGCTTTAAGTCGTCCAAGACGTTCTTACATGTGATTACAAGCTACAAGACGTATTTGGAACAGGAGGGAATGCGTTTTAAACCCATCCGTTTTCAGGGACGTGAGGTGGTTTCAGTAGAGCAAATGGCACGCAAGTTTTATGAATTCGACTCTACGGTGCGGCTGGCGAATCGATTGGAACTGCTACGGGATTGGATGCTCAAAGAGCTGGCCCGTTTTGGTAAGGAAGAATGCTCCGCCCCATGGGTGGATCAACAGATGGATCTGATGGAGCCGGAGGATTATCAGCGTGCCTATAACCGTATGCGCCGTAAATCCAAGAATAAGGGCGATACCTTCGACGATTTTACGCGTGAAAGAGAAATATTGGCGCGTATGGTGGTCAGTGGCCGCTTAAAGCCCCTGCGCAAATGGATTAAGGCGCTTCGCTTCGTAGATACGACCCGACTCTACAGCGAGCTGTTTATGAATGAGGCATTGTTGAGCCAACTGGCGAATCATGCAGAGCTGCCCGTCAGCTGGGGTGAAATTAGTCGACAAACTCTGGAACGAATTCGGGCTGGAGAGTTAGCGTATGAGGATGTAACACCCTTTTTATATTTGCGTGAGCTGATGCTGGGCTTTCGTTCCAATAGCAACATCCGTCACGTGTTTATTGATGAGGCACAGGACTATTCCCCATTCCAGCTGGCGTTCTTCAAGCGTTTATTTCCACAGGCTAAAATGACGGCACTGGGTGATTTTAATCAGGCCATCTATGCCCATGCCTCGGTGCTTCAGGATGCAGAGCCATTGTATGACTTGTATGGTGCAGATCAGACCGAGATGATTTCCCTGACACGCAGCTATCGCTCAACACAGGAGATTGTGGAATTTACCCGGGGGATGGTCGCTGGGGGAGAGCACATTGTACCGTTTAACCGTAAGGGTGAGAAGCCTCTTGTTACTGAGGTGCGTTCGCTTGAAAAGTTGCATCAATTGATGGTTGGGAATGTCACAGAATTGTTGGCAGAAGGCTATGAATCCATCGCGGTGATCTGTAAAAATGCTGACGAAAGCGCGGCAGCCTACGAAGCGCTGGAAGGACAGCTGTCAGTGAAGCCAAAACTAATTAAGAAAACAACTCCTGCTTTTGAAAAGGGGATTCATATCATTCCGGCCTACCTGGCAAAAGGCGTGGAATTCGATGCGGTTCTGATTTATGACGGATCAGCGAAACAATACCAGCGTGAGAGTGAGCGTAAGCTGTTCTACACCGCCTGTACGCGAGCGATGCATCTGCTGCATATTTATAGCATAGGGGAGATTACGCCATTCGTGAGTTTACGGGATTCGGATACGTATACCCTCAAAGTGGAAGAAAGTGATCGTGTTCTATAGAGAGGACATTGGCAATCAGCCGGGGACAAATGCCTTAGAAACCCTTGCGATGCCTGAATAGATGTAGAGTTGGCTGGCATTATGGAGCGTATTCCAGTAACATAAGCAAATAAGCAAAACAGGTAAGAAGCATAAACGGAGGTTACAAACGTAATGGACATGAAGAGTGTATTTCAACGCCCGCCGCTAGCGGACTGTGTACCCGAGTTGGTAGCTACAGCTAGAGGAGAGCGCAAGGCATCGCTGGTGATCCGCGGAGGAACACTGGTCAATGTGGTATCGGGCGAGTTGCTGCCGGGCATGTCTATTGCTGTGCAAGGTGCTCGTATCGCTTACGTCGGTAGGGACGTCAGTCATACGATTGGAGAAGACACCATAATCATTGAAGCGGAAGGCCGCTATATGGCACCGGGGTTACTGGACGGACATTGTCACATCGAAAGCACGCAGCTGACCGTAACGGAGTTCGCTAAGGCTGTACTGCCACTGGGAGTGACGGGTGGTTTTTTTGACCCGCATGAAATTTCCAATGTACTGGGTCTAAAAGGGCTTCGTCTGATGCTGGACGAAGCACGTACGACACCGCTGGCTGCTTACATGCAGGTGGCTTCTTGCGTCCCATCCACAGGTCCGGAGCTGGAAACGACGGGTGCCTCCTTCGGCCCGGCCGAAGTCGCAGAGGCGTTAAGCTGGGGCCCGGATATGATCGGGCTGGGCGAAGTCATGAATTTCCCTGGTGTCGTCTATGGAGACGATGTGATGATCGGTGAAATTCAGGCCACGCTGCGCGCGGGCAAGGTGGCGGATGGCCATTTTACATGGGCCTCCGATGATTGGCGGCTGCCGGTCTATGCAGCCGCGGGAATTACGGGCGACCACGAGTGTGTCACGCCCGAGGATGTAGCCGAGCGTATCCGGCTCGGCATGTATGCCAAGATGCGGCAAGGCTCCGCATGGCATGATGTGGCCGAGACGATCCGAGCCAGCACGGAAATGGGTCTCGACACGCGCCGCATGATGCTGGTAACGGATGACCGCAGCGCGGAATCCTTGCTCCATGAAGGGCAGATGGACTTCGTCGTGCGTCATGCGATTGCACAGGGCGTCAAGCCCGTAACCGCGTTTCAGATGGCCACGCTGAATACGGCAGAGCGCTTCGGCGTGGCACGGGACATCGGATCGATCATTCCGGGTGCGATTGCCGACATTATTTTGCTTGATGGCCGATTGGCCGAAGTGAATGTGACGGCTACCATCGCAGCGGGCCAGCTGGTGGCCGAGCACGGTCAAATGGTCGCCGATTGGGACGGCTTCGTTTATCCTGCGGAAGTGATGGACACGGTCCACCTGGGACGAGAGCTGAGTGCTGCAGATTTTCGCATTGCGGCTCCAGTACGAGAGGGGAATGTACCTGTACGGGTGATTCGTGTTACGGAAAACCACGTGGACACGAAGGAAGTGCGAATGATCGTTCCGGTCCGTAATGGAGAAATCACGGCAGATCCTGCACAGGATTTGTGCAAAATAGCCGTTTTCGAGCGCCATCATGCCAGTGGCAGTCACGCGGTTGCACTTGTGACAGGTGTCGGCTTCACCGAGCCGGCTGCGATTGCCATGACCGTCGCGCATGATAGCCACAACCTACTCGTCATAGGTAATGATGACGAGCTCATGACCCAGGCGGCGAAGCAGGCTGTTGCCCTGCGTGGTGGCGTGGTGGTCGTATCCGCCTCGGGTCAGACGCGCTTCCCGCTGCCTATCGCCGGGCTGATGTCCCCAGCTCCGTTTGCAGAGGTAGCCGCGCAGTCCGAAAGTATCAGCCGGGCACTTCAGCAGTCCGGCTGCATGCTGAACAACGCGCTGATGACACTGTCACTGCTCGCACTGGTCGTTATCCCTGAAATCCGTCTGTCGGATCAGGGGCTTGTCGTGATCGGAGCGGATGGCATCCGCAAGGTATCTCTTTTTGTGGAAGAGGATGCTGCGGAAGTCTGATAGAACACGTCGCTGGGGGTTGTCCTACAGGTCTGCCCAGACCTGAGGGATAACCCCTGTTTTTCATACACGAAGTCAAAAAAATATCTTCGATTCCTTTATAAAAGTCAAGGAGCGGTGAGCAGATGCATCCCTATTATCGTTCATTAGAAAAAATGGCTCATCATGCCTCGATTATAGAGCAGGATTGGAACAGGTTTGTAGAGCAAACCTGTGTGAAGCATATTCAGCAGGGAACGGTTCTCATTGAAACGGGTGAGCCTGTGAAACATGCCTATTTTTGTTCAGAGGGATTATTTCGTTTATTTTATACATTAGCAGATGGCAGAGAATATAATGTTGGTTTTTCGCCAGAAGATGATTACGTAACCTCTTATGGGGCTATGATCCAAGGAGAACTATCCACTTTTTCGATTGAGGCCATGGAAGATTCGGTTGTCATTGAGATTCCATATCACGTATTGAAGGAGCGTATGGATACAAGCCATATGTGGGAAAGATTCGTCCGTAAAAGTGTAGAAAGACTTTATATTCGAAAAGAGGAACGGGAGCGCGAATTATTGTATCTTTCCGCTAAGGAGCGTTATCATGCTTTTCTTCTCAAATACCCGGGATTGGACAAACGAGTTGCCCAATATCATATAGCTTCGTATATAGGCGTTTCTCCTGTATCACTTAGTCGTTTGCTGCGTAGTGATCCGCATTAACCTATGTTAATGCGACGTTGTAGACAAGCAGCGTACAATAACGATAAATCATTCAAGCTTCACCAAAAAAGGAGATAAGGCATATGCGTTATATGATGATTGTATTATTGGAGTTCTACCCTTCCTGGTTGGCTCTACCTCGGGAGGAACGTCGAAAACATGCGGGGGCCTTGCAGGCTACCATTCAAAAATATAGCGAACATGTTCAGGTTCGTTTTTTTGATGCAGAAGCACTGCCTGGAAAGGACTATACTGATTTCATCGTATGCGAAACGGAGGACATGAAGCAATATCACTATATGTGGGAAGAAATTCGCGATTCGGAGCCGTATACCAAAGGATACATGAAGATTAAAGATGTAGTGATGGGTATGGAAAATGCTTTTCAGTCCTATGAGTCAGAAATGCTACAGATGGAAAAATAACCGTCATTCCGCTTTCTATGTAAAATGAAGAGTTCATCTTATATACGGTTAAAAAAGGCGAATTCCTGTGCTGCTTATGTTCAGCTGGGAATTCGCCTTTTATCTTTTGGAGACGAAAAAGTGTAATAAGAAAAAATCACATTATACAACTGTGTTACTTATAATCATCAAAAAACCGTTCTTCCCAGCGGTATCCATTAACTGATTTATGAATTTTCTTGCGGTATCGTTAAACAAATACCACTCATTTTTCGATACGTCATGAATCAAAATCTCTGGATATTCTGTTGAAAGTTCAGATGGAACAGGACTAATTAAAGAATAAATATCAAAACGAGCTAAGCTTTTCCCTTTTTGGCCTAAAAAATCATATTGTGCATTTTTATAATAAGATCCAGGTGTGTCAATAGTGAAGCTCCAAGAGTAGTTTGCAGGTGCTTCAACCTTTTTACCTATGTTTTTTGCGAAAATATTATAAATGGTTTCATTATATGCATTGCCATGAACTTGCTGAACTACGCCGCCCATAAACATATGGTATTCCTGTTGAAGTGCTTTTACTTGTACACCGTTTATGAACAATGGTTTAGTATCAACAGTCACTGCAAAGTTGCTGTAATTGACATTGCAGCCAAACGCCTCTGCAATAAAACGAAGTGGAACATATATGCGATTATTTTTCGTGTATGGTTTTACATCGAGCAGTATCTGTTCACCATTTTTCTCCGCTGTGCTTCTGTTTATTGCTAATTTCACTTTCATTTTGCTTTTAGCGAGAATAACCTCAGAATTGGACCATTCGACACTAGCCCCCAAACTTTCGCTTATAACACGTAGAGGTACCATAGCGCGTTTATTCTTCATTTCGGGTTTCACATCGGATGTAATAGCCACACCGTCAACTTTGATCTGATTTTGTGCTGCATAAGTAGTGGACGATGAAATAAATAAAAAAATTGCAAGAAAAGCCGCAAAGAATGCTTTTTTCATAAATGATTGCTCCTTTTTCGGTTAAATTTGTTGCGCAGTAACTTTCCCCCATATTAAGACGCAACTGGATAAAAAAACGTTGCGCTGTCCTGTCCGTTAACTTAACGTAACAACCAGTTGGTACTATTTAATTACCTTCCGATATTTACCAACTAAAAATTGCTAATCTTCCTGGAGAATTATGTCGATAACATTGAATATTATTCATAAAATTTATCAAAGTAAATCCTTAGGGGGAAAGTTAATGAGAAAACAGCTAAAAGTTGCGATTTCTCTAGTATGTTTAATGATGTTTATAGGTTGTTCAGCTTCACCAGTATCACAGCAGACGACCAAGATTACACTTTTGAATTCCAAATCTGAAATAAAAACCCAATTAGAAGAAGTAGCAAAACAATACAATCAAGAGCACCCTGAAGTATCTTTGGAGATTATAACCGCTCCAGAGGGAACGTCAGCATATCAAAAACTGATGTCGATGTACGGCTCAGGAAGTCCAGCAACTATGTCGATGCTTGACCCGGGCGACACGCAGACATTCCTGGATAAAGCCGTTGATTTAAGTAAAGAGAAGTGGGTAGCCGATACGATAGAAAATGGACTTGATGCAGTTAAGAAAAACGATGCTGTGCTGGGATTCCCATTTGCAGTAGAAGGCTACGGATTAATCTATAACAAGAAAGTATTGGACAAGGCAACAGGGGGTTCTTTTGATCCTTCTTCGGTGAAAAGTAGAAGCAACCTGAACTCATTAATGGCTAAGATTCAGAAGACGGGAGTAGCACCGGTCATGCTTTCACCAATGGACTGGTCTCTCGGCTCTCATCTTTTAGCTCTGTCTTATTCTGTTCAACCTGTGGGTTTTCCAGAGTTTGTTAAAGGTATGCAGGATAACTCCATAGACATGTCCCAAAATAATGTAATGTCTGGATGGGTACAAACTTTAGATCTGCTCAAGAATAACAGCATCAATAAGAATTCACCTTTGGACAGCACGTATGACGATGGAGTCAAAGCATTAGGAGAGGGAAAAGTGGGGCTTTGGTTTATGGGCAACTGGGCTTGGGCTGGGATTAAGAGCAATGATACAGCAAATGAGGAATACGGTTTTTTGCCCCTTCCGTTAAGCGATAATACGGATGACCCTAACAATGCTAAGATTACAGTCGGTGTAACAAAGTATATTTTCATTGACTCCACAGCTACCACACCTCAGGAGCAAGAGGAAGCAAAGAAATTTCTGAACTGGATGGTATACGACAAGTCCGGACAAGATTTTCTGGTAAACAAGGCTAATATGGTACCTGCGTTCAAAAATATTGATTTAGAGCCTGCCGATCCTTTGGGACGATCAATCAAGTCGTATATCTCGACCGGAAAGACACTGCCGTTTATGGCAACCCTTCCACCTGATCATGGGGGTATCACAGGAGCATCTATCCAAAGCTATATCAGTGGAAAGATAGATAAGACTGAGCTGTTGCGCCAAATACGCATATACTGGAAAGCTCAGCAGTGATGATACGAGACCAGTTACGGGAGGAAGATAAAGATGTTTAAATTAACGTTAAAGAAAAAAATAATTAGTGCAGCGCTCATACTGGTTATCGTACTGTCCCTTTCAAGTGTTATAGGCGTCATTAAGATGTCGGAAATGGGTGAGGCTTCTAACAAGGTAAATAACAGGTCTTTACCCGCGGTTATTCTTCTTCAAGGTATGGATAAGCAGATTACAGAAATTGATAGACTCACCGTTCGATTGATACTTGAAGAGGATGCGGCTGTTCGCAGTACTTATCAAGAAGAACTAACCAAAGCTACAGCTTCAATGGATAAGAGTGTAAATGAATATCAAAGTTTAGCCTCTACGGCAGAGGAAAAAGAACTGTTCACCAACTTTTATGGTCAGTGGGCAATGTATCTTCGCCATCTAAAAGTGGTTTCCGCTGCCATGGAAGAAAACGACAAAGTGATGGCCTACATGATCATTCATGGAAATTCTTCTATTTATAAGGCAGCATTAGAAGATGTAAATAAACTGAAGCTACTTAATGAGCAATACGCAACGGATGCCGCTAATCAATCGAGTCAATCTTACCATTCAGGTAGAATTTTGATGATTTCTCTGACTATCATATGTACGATCCTTGGCATTATCGGTTCTTTTTTACTGGCTCAATCGTTCACTAAGCCCATATTAAAGATAGCGGAACAGATGAAGCTGGTAACCAGGGGGAATCTGCAAGTGGAACCCCTCAGGGTCAGATCAAAAGATGAGGTCGGGGAACTGGCGTCCGATTTTAATGAAATGTGCGATTCACTTCGCAACCTTTTAAAGGAAGTTGTGGATAATTCCTTACTGGTTGCCTCTACGGCTGAACAGTTAACGGCCAGTGCGGAACAGACAAGCATCGCTACCGAGCAGATAGCTATAAGTGCCACTCAAGTCGCAGAGGGATCTCAGACACAGCTTGCAGATATAGCTGAAACGCTGAATTACACGGTGGACGTTTCTAAAAGTGTAGACAACATAACCAATCGCTTTGTTCATGTGGCTAATCTCACAACCCAAGCACAAGAAAAAGCAAACAACGGGAAAACCCAAATGTCTTCGACTGTCTTCCAAATAAGAGATGTGCATACCAAGGTAACTCAATCCGCGGAAGTGGTAAATATTCTAGGAGAAAAGTCTGCGGAGATTAAACAGATCACAGCTATGATCAGTGATATAGCAGCCCGAACCAACTTGCTTTCACTAAATGCGAGTATAGAAGCTGCAAGAGCGGGAGAGCAGGGAAAAGGGTTTGCGGTTGTCGCTTATGAAGTACGCAATCTGTCGGCACAAGCAAGTGAAGCAACAGGCAAGATCTCTTCGCTTGTCAACGAAATTACCTTAAGAACAGATGAAGTTGTGATTTCAATGAATGAAGGTGTTCAATCTCTGAATGAAGGCATGATGCTTGTCGAAGGTGTGGGTAACGTTTTTTCTGAGATTGTAGGTGCCGTTGAAGAAGTGAGCGGTGAGGTGGACACGGCGGCTTTAGAAGCAAGATCCGTAAATGAAGGAACCGTTTCTATGGTGGAATCGATGAAGAAAATTGCTGAAATCTCCGAACGTGCAGCAGATTCTACTCAAACAGTCGCAAGCGTAGTCGAGGAAACTACCGCATCCATGCAGGAAGTGTCTGCAGGTGCTAACATGCTTGCCAAGAGAGCGGAAGAGATGAATCAAACGGTGTCGGTATTCAAGATTTAAAATAAGCTTCAAACCAACTGGAGTTAAGAGCGGCAGCCTTGGACGAGAAAAAAGTCCTAGACTGCCGCTGTTTTGTTAAGCTCAAACCATTAGATTACGAATGAACGGCTTCTGCTTTTTTGGCTGCTCTTTTCAGATCCTGTTTACGACGTTCCTCCAGATACCGCTCCCCATTCTTCTTGTCTGCTGTCAGTGTAAAGCAGGATATGATGGTGAACAGGCCTGCAATGGAACCCAGAATTACATAAGTTATCGGGAAATTCAATACTTCATACATATGTCCCACAATGGGTGAGAAAATGGAAACCACCAGGGAGCCCATAAACAAATACAGCAGGTACATGGTGGAGGACAAGCGCTGGTCAAAGTTAACGGTAATGTATTTGAAGATGGCTACCAGAATAAGCGGTTTCTCCAGGGAGTGAATCATCTTCATTGCAGCTACCCATATGGAACCGAACGGCAATGAAGAGCCGATAATACGCAGAGACATAATCGACCCGGCAATAATTAATGCCCATTTGGCGGTCGTTTTGTTCACAAACCAAGGGGTAACGAAAAGGAACACAAATTCCAGAAAAACCTGCACAGCGCTTAAATCACCGAGGAATTGATTTCCTTCCGCTTTGGAACTGAACTGCGATACGAAGTATGTGGCAAACTGCTGGTCATATACCTCATAGATTTGGGTCACGCCAACCATGAATAGCATAAGAAACCAGAACTTTTTGGTACGCACGAGATGCAGCACATCGATTAGCTTCAACGATTCTGTTTTCTGCTGCTCCTGTCCGGAAATTTCGACTTTGGTCAGAAAGATGCAGATCATGGCAACAACGGCAGATACCGAGGCAATCCAGAAGGTCAGGTTTACATTGATATTGATGACCCGTCCTGCAACAAAAGTAGCCGCCGCCCACCCAAGTGAACCCCACATACGAACCCGTCCGTATTCAAAGCCGTATTTACGCGAAACTTTGTCCATATACGAATCGACGACACCGTTACCTGCATTAAATACCAGGCCGATAAATAGCGCACCAACAATGGCACCAATGACGAACTGCGTTTGTAGTAATGGACCGTACACATAAATAAAAAAGGGTCCGACGAGCAAAAGAATCGTAAAGAGTATGTACAGCAGATGTTTTCTCAGACCCAGCTTATCGGATAAGTAACCGAACAGGGGCTGCATGATCAAGGCCACGATTGAGTTAGCCGCATATAGAAATCCCGTGTAGGTTTCTGAAATTCCCAGGCTTTGTCCCAGCCAAATGACAAAAAAAGACATGGCGGCAGACCATGTAAACAGATAAGCGAAGTTAAAAATACTCAGAGACCAATAGTTGCGTTTTGCCAAATTCATCATGTTAAGCCTCCCTTTAAAATGTAGCTGCTCAATGTGTTGCCAACGTCAATATGTATTGTGTGTACTATTAATTGTAAGCATTTTTCATTTGCTTCCATAGGGCATTTTCCCAAGATTTCCTGTGCTTATTTCAATCAGTTGAGGATTTGAATAAAACAGCAGATCCTGATATGGATTAAATGGGGGCTCAAACTATTTTAAATATGTTGAAGAGGAATAGTTCTATATCTACATCTTGTGAGAAATAAGTCCTAAGTGTAAAATTCTCTTATAGTTCATTAAGCTCACTAAGTTCATTCTGCAAGTACAAAGTTACTTGAAATACTGATCGTATATAGAGTATTGTGTAACGATGAGTTAAGACGAAACCCACTCATCCTAAAGGCGCGGGTTATCACTAGGCTCTATTAACATATATTATACAAATTAAAAAGAAAACGAATAAAAACAAAATGTTGTGAGTTCGTAGTTGGAGGATTTATTATGTCGAAAAGTGTTTCTTCGTCCTTTATTATCATTATAGGCTCAATGCTATTTGCCTTATTTTTTGGTGCAGGGAATCTAATCTTTCCACCTATGCTTGGGCAAATGGCTGGAAAGAATGTATGGGTAGCCAATGCGGGTTTCTTGGTTACCGGAGTTGGCTTACCATTACTAGCCGTCACAGCCTTTGTTTTTTCAGGCAAAAGCAATTTGCAAACTTTAGCGAGTCGTGTACATCCTGTATTCGGTCTAGTCTTTACAACAATTCTTTATCTGGCCATCGGGCCTTTATATGCAATTCCTAGAACCGGTAGTGTGTCATTTGAAATTGGAGTAAAACCTTTTTTTTCTAACAATGCAGATCATCCTGTCGCACTTGTTGTATTTACTATTCTTTTTTTTGGAGTTGCATGCTTGTTATCACTTAATCCTACAAAAATTATTGATGTTATCGGAAAGTTCTTAACACCCATTAAATTGACATTCATTGGATTACTTGTGATTGTAGCTATTATTCACCCAATAGGAAAATTCCAAGAACCTGCGGAAGGTTATACATCGAATGTCTTTTTCAAAGGCTTTCAAGAGGGTTATTTAACATTGGACGCTCTTGTAGCCTTTATTTTTGGAATTATCATTGTGAATGCAATTAAGGATAGAGGAGTCACTACAAAAAAAGAGTTGATGATCATTTGTGCCAAAGCGATAGCAATTGCGGTTATACTCTTAGCTTTTATCTATACGTCTCTTTCATACATGGGAGCTTCTAGCGTTGAAAAATTGGGTGTTTTGGGAAATGGCGCTGAGGTGCTAGCTAAGGTTTCCTCCTATTATTTTGGATCTTATGGTTCTATTCTATTAGGCTTAATGATTACAGTAGCGTGTTTAACGACAAGTGTGGGGCTTATTACTTCCTGCTCTTCTTTTTTTCATGGATTATTTCCGAAAGTCTCATACAAAAGAGTTGCTCTCATGTTATCTATATTTAGTGCTCTTGTAGCCAACATAGGTTTAACACAGCTTATTAAGGTTTCAACGCCAGTATTAATGGCAATATATCCTATTGCTATTTCTCTTATATTTTTAACTTTTTTACATCCCGTATTTAAAGGAAAGTCAGAAGTATATCAAGGCAGTTTGATATTAACCTTTATCGTTAGTTTATTTGATGGCTTGAATGCTGCTGGAATAAAAATTAATGTAATTAATGACTTTTTCACTCATCTTCTTCCATTATATAATGTAGGGTTAGGGTGGTTAATTCCCTCTGTTTTAGGAGGTGTAGCTGGCTACATATTTACTAAGTTAAGAGGAAGAAAAATAATTTTAGTACTTATGAAGCCCAAAAAAAATAAATGATTTATCCTATGGCATATTAGTCTGTTATATAAGGGACAGCAAGCGCCTGATCTGCTTCGTGCTGCTTACGGTACTGCGAAGGGGTCAGGCCGTTCCATTTTTTAAAGGTCGCAATAAAATAGCTTAAATTGTCAAAACCAACATCCAGCGCAATATCAACCACTTTGCGATCACTTTGCTCCAGCAACCTGCAAGCCTTCTGAATCCGATGATAGTTGATATATTCTACCGGGCTTTTCTGAACCATCTGCTTAAAAAAACGGCAAAAATGCCCCTCACTCATTCCAATCTCATCTGCGATCTCCCGTAAACGTATAGGTTCATGAGCATGACTGTTGATATACGCCAGCGCTTTTTTGATCCGTTCAACTTTGTTGCGTTGACCCGCCATAATCACATCCTCTCCGTTAGCAGGGGTCATGTGTGGAAACAGGCAGGCAATCATGCTATAGAGCTGCGCCTTGGTCGCCAATTCATGGGCAGGCGCATTCTGCTCATGGCTGGTGATAATGTGTCGCAACGCAACCAGCACCTCTTGCTCCCAGGGCTGCACGCCTCGAATGTGAGGGGGAGGGACAAGCTTTTTACTGATAAATGGGTCAATAAACTGCGTCTGCACCGTATCCTGCGTGCGGCTGTGCAGCATGTCTGGATGAAACACCACCGCAGAAAATATGCAGCGAGGGCTTTTTTGTAAATAACCGGCGTGAAGCTCGCCGCTGTTGACAAAAAGGGCTTCACCTTCGTTAACCTCCGTATAGACCATATCCGTCTGAAAAATGGCGCTTCCCTGCTCCACTACGATAAACTCCATCTCTTCATGCCAATGAGACTCCAGTATACTATTTCCGTTCAACTGCTCTACGCTCGGATATACGCTGACTGGGTACATGGGGTTGCCGTGAATGCGGTTTTCCCGCAACATTTCCCTTTGCATTTCAACGACTCCTCTTCTGCAAACTGATTTATATAGAAAACATCAAAATATTGATACAATACGTCAAAATAAACGAAGTAAACCCTTACATAAATCAATATTATTATAGTAAGGATTTCGAAAAAATCCAACAAGCAATTTGGGATCAAGAAATAAAGATTGGAGCGGAGGAAGTAACAGATGAAATTTACTGATGGCTATTGGATGGTTCGCAAGGGCTATGAAATACAAAATCCTGCTGATATCCGTGATATTGTGACGGACGATGCTTCCATGACGGTATATGCAGCGACCCACCGGATCGAGCACAAAGGAGATACACTGAACGGAGCGTTGCTGAAAGCGACCTACAGCTCGCCTATGCCGAATGTCATTCAGGTGCGTCTGAACCACCATAAGGGACGGGTGCATCAGGGGCCGAATTTTGAAATTCACACCTTGCCAACAGACGTAGATATTACAGTGGATGAGGACGCAGCGGTACTGAAAAGCGGCGATCTGAGTGTGCGAGTCGGTCGTGGGAAGAGCTGGGACGTAGGCTTTTATGTCGAGGATCGTAAAGTCACAGGCAGCGGACATCGGGGACCAGGCTATATTACAGACCCGCAGGATCAGCCTTTTTTCCGAGAACAGCTGGAGCTGGGCATCGGTGAGTACGTATACGGACTCGGAGAGCGCTTCACCCCGTTCGTAAAAAATGGCCAAGTGGTCGATATCTGGAATGAAGATGGCGGGACTAGCAGTGAGCAGGCCTATAAAAACATTCCATTTTATCTATCGAATAAAGGGTATGGTGTGTTCGTCAACCATCCGGAAAAGGTATCCTATGAGATTGCATCGGAAAATGTATCAAAGGTTCAGTTTAGCGTCTCCGGCGAATCGTTAGAGTATTTTATTATTGGTGGAGCTAACCCTAAAGAGGTACTGGACAATTACACCAAGCTGACGGGTAAGCCTGCATTACCACCAGCCTGGACCTTTGGTTTGTGGCTGACCACTTCATTCACAACTGATTATGATGAAGCGACCGTGAATCATTTTGTGGACGGGATGGCTGAGCGGGATCTGCCACTCTCGGTATTCCATTTTGACTGCTTCTGGATGAAGGAATACCAATGGTGTGATTTCCAGTGGGATCAAGATATGTTCCCAGATCCAGAAGGCATGCTGCGGAGATTGAAGGCTAAGGGTCTCAAAATCTGCGCATGGATCAACCCGTATATTGCAGAAAAGTCTATTTTGTTCGATGAAGGCATGGAGAATGGCTACCTGGTCAAAACAGCTGATGGCAGCGTTTGGCAATGGGACCTGTGGCAGGCAGGAATGGGGCTGGTTGACTTCACGAATCCGGCTGCTGTCGCATGGTACCAGGATAAGCTGAAGGTGCTGATCGATCAGGGCGTGGACTGTTTCAAAACCGACTTTGGTGAGCGTATTCCAACACATGTAGTTTATCATGATGGCTCTAACCCAATGAAAATGCATAATTATTATACGCATTTGTATAACAAGGCAGTGTTTGAAGTGCTGGAGGAAAAGCTGGGTAAAAATGAAGCAGCGTTATTTGCACGTTCTGCTACGGCTGGGGGGCAACAGTTCCCGGTTCACTGGGGCGGAGACTGCTCGTCGACGTATGAGTCGATGGCAGAATCATTGCGGGGCGGATTATCACTTGGCTTGAGTGGGTTTGGCTTTTGGAGCCATGATATTAGCGGCTTTGAACTAACGGCTGCGCCGGACTTATACAAACGGTGGGTGCAGTTTGGACTTTTATCCTCCCATAGCCGACTACACGGAAACGTGTCGTACCGTGTTCCTTGGCTGTTTGACGAAGAGTCAGTCGACGTGGTACGCAGCTTTACCAAACTCAAATGCTCGCTGATGCCACACCTGTATGCTTCTGCTGTGGAATCCTCGGTGAAGGGACTGCCGATGATGCGGGCTATGGTGTTGGAATTCCCGCAGGACCCAACCTGTGCAACGCTCGATCGACAATACATGCTAGGAGATTCCATTTTGGTAGCCCCGATCTTTAATAAAGAAGGCAGTGTACAGTATTATGTACCAGAGGGTCAGTGGACGAATTTGTTAACAAACAAGAGCATGTCTGGTGGTCGTTGGGTCAACGAGTATCATGATTTTACAACCTTGCCTGTGCTCGTGAAGCCGAACACACTGTTGGCAATTGGTCATGAGGACAGTCGTCCGGACTATGATTATGCAGATCAAGTGGCGCTTCATTTGTTTGAGCTTGGAGAGGGGCAACAAGCTCGAACGGTAATCGTGAATACGTCAGGTGAAGAAGAGCTAACGGTTACTGCCAGCCGCAAGAATTCTGTCATTACGGTGAAGGCTGAAGGTGCTGTTAAACCTTGGTCGATAGTCCTGCGCGGTATCCATGAGACTGTTCAAGTGGAGGAAGGCAGCAGCCAGCCGGGAGAACAGGGTGTAATCATTACACCAGCTTCCAGCGGACAGCAAGAGCTTACGATTCAGTTGTGCTAGGTAAGGCGCTAGAAAGTGGATGAAGTATGTCATAATGTAGCGATTATATGCAAAAAAGGGCTTGCCTGATCCAACAGGCAAGCCCTTTTTGATGCAGATTTTTGATAGAGACCAATTTGAATAGAGACCAGTTGCAACTTTTAGTTTCGGTATCTATTCCTATCCATTCTGCTGGAGTAGCAGCGGTACAATATACTGCCGGAAAATATCCATAGGAGCCCGTTTCTTTTTGAATTTATCAGCGGTAACGACAACAACCATGTCATACGACGGGACGACAACAATGTATTGCCCACCGAAGCCGAGAGCGTAAAAATAGTCCCTTTCAGTTCCTGTCTCTGTTTTATCTGAAAAGGAAGAAGTCCACCAGTGCCAGCCGTAAAATGCTTTTTGTGGTTTGGTAGCAGGAAGAAACGGACGGGTTGAATATCGGACTATCTCTGTTTGGATGATCTGCCTTCCTTCCCAGCCTCCTTCGTTCAGATAAAGCCGCCCGAATTTGAGCATGTCCATCGGCCTGAGATGCAGTCCGAATCCACCCGTATGCGTGCCCTGAGGATCGGTCTCCCAATGGTAGCTTTCGATACCGAGCGGTTGGAATAATTGCTGCTCGGCAAATTCAGCAACTGTTTGTCCAGAAACATTACGTAGTATGGTGGCCAAAAGTTGAGAACAGCCAGAACTGTATTCCATTCGCGTCCCTGGCACATCCGATAATGGCTGTGAAAACACAAATTGCACCCAGTCTGACGTTTTGCTCATGGTAGGAAAAGAATTTTGCCCGCCAAATTCCGTCCAGTTAAAGCCTGCGGACATCGTCAGCAGATGTTCAATCGTAATATCACGCTTTCGAAAATCACTATCTGTGGCCAATTGGGGAAAGAATTCGAGGATTGGCGTCTCCGGTTTCGGTCCTCGTTGCTGGTCCATAGCGATACTAACTAATGCAGAAATCACGCTTTTGGTACAGGAATTTATTTTATAGAGTTCGTTAGCAATTTGAGGTTCACGATAATAATTCATGATCATGTTACCCTGCTGCTCAATAAGGCAGCTGCGGGTTTCCAACTCGTTAAGCACGTGAATAAGTGGTTTGAGTTCCAGACTTTTCATGCAGTTCCTCCTTGAGCTTATGGCATACCAATACATAGTATATCATTTTAATAGTCTATAATTCGAAGGCTACAAACGGAAAACAGTTCATTTACCTAATTTAGAATTTTTTTGTTTTTTGATATTAAAAAAGATATATATGTTCACTGAATAGACACAAATATATTTAAAAATCTATACACTTTTTCTGTTTCATTCAAAAAAACTGTCGAATAAAACGATATATAGTAAGTTGGACATTTTATTCAGAAATAACTGGGGGACCGATTCATGAATTTAACCATTAAGGCCAAAATGATTCTTAGCGCGATACTGATCCCGAGTGTGATTGCAGCCATGCTGCTAACCAATTACATTTTAAGCGTACATAGTGAGAATGAGTACAAGGATATTATGAATCGTGAAGAGGCTATTGCGTATAACTCGAAGTCTCTTCAATTTTTGTTAAACGGCATATCTAATGATGAGCGGGCATATTTGCTAACTCGTGACGAACAGTACGGGCGAGAGATCGGAAACAAGCAGAGTGAAGTTGCAAAGTTGCTACAGGAGACAGAAGCTCTGCTTAGTGCAGGTAATGAGGATTCTAAGAAAAAGATGACTGATCTCAAGACGGGAATTAATACCTATATGAATCAAGTTCATCGTTTACTGACTACAGCGGGGTATCAGAGTACAAGAGATGATGCTTTCCCGCCATTTTCTGATTTGCTCGATGATTTTGAAAACGAACGGGTGTTGCGCAAGCAACTGGATACCAAGGTAGTAGCCTTTGTCAAAGCTCAAGAAGATATGGTGACGGTGAAAGTACAGCAAGCGCACCAAACGATGACGAATACATCCTTGATTACGAGTGTTGTAGGACTTCTAGTTATCATTTACAGTATTTTTCAATCCATCGTGCTGATTCGTTCCATTCGTCCATTACACCATATGAATGAGCAGCTGTTGGAAATGTCTGAAGGTGGGGGAGATTTGCGTAGCCGACTTGATATTACGTCCAAAGACGAAATCGGTATGATTGCAAGCTCCTACAACAAGCTTATTGAGGGATTCCGCAGTATTATAGTGGATGCGCAGGATACGGCGCGTACATTAACCGTGACCGCAGAGCGGGTTAGCGTAAGTACGGAGGAAATGAATCAGGCCAATCGTCATACTTCCGGTGTAATGGAAGAGCTAGCGGCTGGTATGGAGCATCAGGTCGATGATATTACACAAACTACAGATACCGTGAAAGAGCTAGCCCACGAACTGGAGCATATTGCAGCTACGAGCCAGCAGGTGTACGAGTTATCTGATACAGCCGCTAAAGATGCAGAAGCAGGAGAACAATCTATAGGTCAGGCTATGCGTCAGATGGAAAAGGTAAGCGAAAGTGTAGACAGCTCTGCACGTGCTGTGCGTTCACTTAGTGAACAGGCCGAACAGATTGGCATGATTGGAGCTGTTATTACCGGAATAGCCAAACAGACAGGAATGCTAGCGCTCAACGCGTCGATTGAAGCGGCAAGAGCCGGAGAGCAGGGGAAAGGATTTGCTGTTGTAGCCTCTGAGGTAAGAAGATTGGCCGAGCAGGTATCCGTTTCAGCAGCAGAAATTACACAATTTGTGCAAAATATTCAGGAGCATGTTGGAAATGTCGCTTCCAGTATGCAGACAGGCACGGTTGAAGTGCAGTCTGGCGTAAAGGTCATGCAATCCGCAGAAACCGCATTTCGTCAGATTGGGAGTTCCATTCAACAGGTCAGCGAACAGATTCACAGTGTAAATCGGTCCGTAGAACAAATGTCCGGTGGATCCGAGCGAATGGTGGAAGCAGTAGAACGTATTCGTGAAGTAGCAGAGCAGTCGGCAGGGGGAACCCAGAGTGTCAGTGCGGCGGCTGAAGAGCAACTGGCTTCCATGGAGGAAATTGCGTCTTCCATTCATACACTGGCGGATATGTCGCAACTTCTGAATGCAAGAGTCGGTGGATTTAAAGTGTAGCCGCATAAATTCCCACCAATGTAAACACAATAACATCTGTTGAACGAATCAGAACAGCTGTGTTATTACTTTTGCAAAGGTGGTAACGGGATGCAACAAAATAAAGGGAATCTGCTTGCGTTAGGTTCCATCCCGCTGATGATGACGCTGGGTAATTCCATGCTGATTCCAGTTTTACCGGAAATCGGACGTAAGCTACATGTAAGCTCTTTTCGGATTAGTATGTTGATTACAGTATATGCGGTGGTGGCCATTTTACTGATACCGATTGCGGGCTATCTTTCCGACCGATTTGGCCGTAAGGCGGTGATTGTTCCCTGTCTGATTCTGACTGTGATTGGAGGGGGGATTTCTGCGGTGGGGGCATGGCTGCTTCACGATTTGGCAGCTTACTGGACCATTATTGCAGGCCGTCTACTCCAGGGTGCGGGAGCGGCAGGGGCTTTTCCTATAGTCATTCCGCTTGTGGGCGATCTGTACGAAAATGAGGATGAGGCCAGCAAAAACCTAGGGGTAGTTGAGACCTACAACACATTTGGTAAAGTGCTAAGTCCGATACTCGGTGCTGCGTTGGGAGCTGTTCTATGGTTTTTGCCATTGGCGGTGATTCCGGGCCTCTGTCTGATTTCGCTCATTTTAGTGCTTTGGCTGATTCATGTGCCCAAGCGTAAGAACCAACCGATTATGTTTCGAGAATTTGTGGGAAATGTGAAGCAAGTGCTTGCCGAAAAAGGACGCTGGCTCTATGCTATTTTTGCAATGGGCGGTATTTGTATGTTTGTCATTTTTGGCGTCCTGTTTTACTTATCTGACATACTGGAAAGTCGTTACAACCTCCATGGAGTGTGGAAAGGTTTTGTGTTAGCCATTCCGCTGATTTCCCTCTGTCTGTGCTCTTATGTAGGAGGCAAGATCATCGGCAAGCACAAAAAGCGCATGAAGTGGATCGGTTTCAGTGGTTTGGCCGTATTGACGATCAGCTTTGCCATTCTCGGATTTTTCCAAAATATTTATGCGGTGATCGGATTGTTTACGTTAGGGGGCGGCGGGATTGGGCTCGCACTGCCTTGTTTGGATTCCCTCATTACGAAGGGAATTGAAAAAGAGGAGCGCGGAACCATTACTTCGTTGTATAGCAGCATGCGCTTTGTCGGGGTATCGTTAGGCCCTCCGGTTGTTTCATTGCTGCTGGGTCGCAGTGGACATGGTCTGCTTTTTGGCGTGATGGCCGCAGTGGGAGGCATTGCAGCTATGCTGATGCTATTTGCGGTCAGACCCAAGCAGGATGAACCCACAGATGACAAATCCACTGTCCCTATGAATGTGGATAAGGGGCTAACAGATGTGTCCCGAGAAAAGCCTATTTCTCCCAAGCTAAGACGCAAAGCTCCTGTGAAATAAGAAAAAACACCCGTTGTCATGAAATCATGGCAACGGGTGTTTTTGAAAACTGAGCAAGTATAAACTAATATTCATTTGTAAATCATAGACTTACCCTTCTAGAGGGACATGTGTCTTAGGCTTACGGCTTGCGACGATTTGTATGACATAGATCAGTAAGAACAGTACAATAAACAGCGAGGAGAGACGGTACATCCACGCATAATCACTTGCTTTGGCGATAATGCCAAGTATAAGCGCTCCGGCTGCAACCCCAAAATCGAGGGAATTGAGAAACATTCCGTTTGCCATACCCCTCTGTTTAGGAGACACGACCTGAATCATCCAGGTTTGCAGGGTCGGCTGCATAACACCAAACCCGATACCGTAGCAAAGAGCAGACATATACATGAAGACATCACTGTGCGCATAGGAAAGCAGGATCAGACCGCCAATTAAAAACAGGGAGCCGGGGATGAGCAGTGCTTTTGCCCCCTTTTTGTCATAAATACGGCCCGAGAAGGGACGCACGATCAGCACGGATACCGCATTAAACAGGAAAAAGTAGGCAGGATGCGCCAGATTTGCTTCATCCCCGTAAAGCGCCATAAAGCCGAGTAACCCACCATATGTGATAGACATCAGCATGTTCAACAAGGCGGGAATCCACAATTTACGGTTAAATGCCGGTTTTCGCCCTTCTTCCAAAGGAACCATAGGTGGTTCGATGTGCCCCTTAGGTAGTGTACGAATCAGCCAGTAAGCCAACGGGAATATCACAACAATTACAGCTGCTGTCGTATAGGCAAGCAGGTTGAAACTCCCGTATTGCAGCATCGAAATGCCGATGGTTGGCCCAATTGACATTGCTAAACTGGTGGAAAGACCAAAAAAACCCATTCCTTCACCGAGACGTTTGGGCGGGATGACATCAGAGGCCATCGTTGGAAAGGCCGTACTACTCATACCGAAGCCGATTCCAAACAACATCCGCATGAGCAGGAGCACTGTAATCGTCGGTGAAACGCTGTATCCCAGTGTTCCTGCTAATGCAAACAGCAGTCCGATGAAGATCAGGGTGCTGCGATGTCCTTTTTCCAGCATACGGGCTGAAAAGAGTCGTGCTGCAATCGCACTTAAAGCGAATAAGGTTGTAACGAGACTGACCTGAACGGAACTGGCGTGGAATGCATTTTTCACATAGGAAGGGATAGAAGAAACGATCATTTGTAATTCCAGAAATAAAAATAGATTGGAAACCGTAAGAACGATAAATTCCTTGGTCCAAAGAGGTTGCTTGCCTTGTTGCATATTAATCGTTCTCTCCTTGTTTTTCTGATTCAGTCATGTTGGCGTGAATTTGTAAAAGAGTCCGGCGGAATTGCTTCAGATCGGCCGAGGAAATTCCTTTTACAAAATCGTGATTGGCATCACGTTCGACAGGAAGAGTCTCCTCCACAAGCTGTCGGCCTGCTTCAGTCAAATGAAGCAGATAGGCCCGACGATCCTGTGGGCTACTGACACGCCGTACCCAGCCCTTCTTGTCCAACAAATCAATAATTCGAGTCGTGGTAGGCTGGTCCTTCACGGCCTTAGCTGCAATTTCTTTCTGATTTAAACCCTCAGCCTGATAGATTTGGTACAGAACCGACCATTGCTCTGGGGAAATATCATAAGGTTTGAGGCGCTGCAAGAGCTGCTGACTCATTTTGCGGTGAGTAATCCCGAGCAACATCCCAATGGAACAATCGGGAGGCAAGTTATTCATAGGTACTCCTTTCTGTTTCCCGTACATAAATTACTTCGAAATTAATTAGTTGTTATAACAATTATATGAACAACAAGTTATTTTGTCAAAAAAAATTGTTCAGTGTTTTGGGTTCTGCCATCACTAAAGCAAAACAAAAAACAGCCCGTAAAATACGGGCTGTTTGGGTTGATATAATATCGTTTGCCATGACTGGCGAATTAAGCTTTAGGTACAGTTTCCCAGTCCTTCAGGAAGCGTTCGATACCGCTGTCTGTCAGCGGGTGTTTCCACAGAGAAGGGAGCAAGGAACCTGGAATGGTGGCAATATGTGCACCAGACAGAGCAGCATCTTCTACATGCTTAATATTACGGATGGATGCAGCGATGATTTCGGATTTCAGACCATGAATGTCCAAAATTTGTCTCAGTTCACGAATCAGCTTCATACCATCAACAGCAATATCATCCAGACGTCCTACGAATGGACTGATAAAAGTAGCGCCAGCTTTGGCTGCCATCAAACCTTGAGCCGCGGAGAAAATCAGTGTTACATTCGTTTTGATTCCGTTCTTGGTCAGCTCGTTACAAGCGTACAAGCCGTCTTCGGTCATAGGAAGCTTGATAACCACGTTGGGTGCCCACTTGGCGATATCATAAGCTTCTTTGAGCATATCTTCAGCCTTCAGACCAATAACCTCAGCACTTACGGGACCTTCAACGATACTGCAAATCTCCTGAATGACTTCCTTGAACACTCGACCTTCTTTAGCGATCAGTGAAGGGTTCGTTGTTACACCATCAACCAGACCCAAACGTTCAATACGTTTGATTTCTTCAATGTTACCAGTATCCAAGAAAAATTTCATTTGATTTCCTCCTCAGGTTTATATAATACATAATACATATCACATGCGATGTACAATAGTTCATTTAAATGTAGCATATTGCACACGTTAAACTTATAATTAGTATGTATTACATTCTTAATTGTGACACATTTTAAATTCGAAAACAAGCTGTGTATGATTAAAATTTGATGAATTGTCGGAAGAAGCTGAAATTTACCGATCCATGCTCGTCTATAATGTATACTACCCCACTCCATAAGGAGGTAATCACTATTCAACTGTCTGAAAGACAGCGGGAAATTGTTGAAATTGTCCGGCGTCTGGCACCTGTTACGGGGGATAAAATTGCTGAAACACTGGGACTGACGCGTCCGACTCTCCGTTCTGACCTTGCTCTGCTCGTTATGCTCGGGCTGGTGGATGCCAAGCCGAAGGTAGGCTACCTGCCAGGACGTTACCCCAAATATGATAGTCATATCGGCAACATGCTCAAAAAGCTGACTGTGGCAGATATACTTAGCGATCCGATTTTGATTTCCGGTGACACGACCGCCTATGATGCGGTGCTGATGTTGTTTCAGCAAAATACAGGCACGCTGATGGTCACAGGGGAGGAGCAGGAGTTCATTGGGATTGTTACCCGCAAGGATTTGCTGAAGGTCATGCTGGGGCATACCGATCTTCACACCGTCCCGGTGACCATGGCCATGACGCGCCGGGCCCAAATGACGACGCTTGCTCCAGAAGACACTTTACTGGAAGCGATATCGAGACTGATTCGGCATCAGGTCAATTGTCTTCCAGTTTTGGACGAGCAATGTAGCTCCTCAACTCCAATTCGGGGGTTGGTAGGACGGGTTACGAAAACGGATATCATGAACGCCATTCTGAGCTTGACCGAAGAAAAAACGTAAAACATTGAATAAGGGGGCCTTGTATGTACTGGTTGGCCATGCTGACGATGCTGATTGACCATGTCGGACTTGTGTTTTTTCCGACGGATCCGGCTTGGAGAATTGCCGGCAGGCTTGCTTTTCCAATCTACGCGTACGCGCTGTATTTGGGATATACTCATACCCGAGACATACGGAGCTATATGCTCCGTCTACTCGGGCTGGCTCTGATTTCTCAAGTTCCCTATATGCTAGCGTTTGATGTGCTTAGACCGAACGTAATCTGGACGCTATTGGCCTCGTTGCTCGCGCTGGCTGCTGCATCCCGCTTGAAGCACTGGACGGCTGTAACGGTTCTGTACGTCCTTTCAGCTCTGGTTATGGAGCTCAGCCAGATGGATTACGGAGCCTATGGACTGCTGTTGGTTCTCATTTATCGATACACCCGTTCATATATGATGATTGCAGCCCATTTTATTTTGAACGTAGTGTATGATATGGTGCATCACGCGAATCTCCAACACTTTAGTCTGCTGTCCAGCATTCTGATCGTATGTTTTGCAACTGGAGAAAACGGATTTTATAATAGGGTACCGCGCTGGTTGTGGCGAAGCTTTTACCCGGTACATCTGGCTGTTATCGCTGCAATTCGTATCTGGCCCTAATCTAACATCTTATACAGCAAAAGAACCTTTAAAACCACGACATAAATGGTTTTAAAGGTTCTTTTGTTTTCTTTATTAAGCTAGCCAATGTTTAGGATACCTTGTTGGGACCTTGGGCAAAAGGAAGTGGGCGAAGGGGAGCACCTTCCTTCATGTATTGCACCAATACTTCTGGAATATTGTGTATTCCACCTGCATTGACGCGATAGCCGTTCGTTTGCCCTGGCGAGTTAATCCCCCGTTTCACCGTGAATGTAACGTCAATTCCCAAGGAACGGCAAATTTCCAGCGTCTCCTTGGTATACCCACCATAAGGGAAGGCAAGTACATTCTGATCATTGTGTAGATGCTTGAATAGCTTCTTGTCAGCCATGCCCAAGTCGGTATAAACCCGCTGTTTGAACTCATTCTCGGTTTCCATTCGCCCCAGCTTTTTCGAATATACCGGACCCATCAGAAGTGGCTTTTGTTGGGTGCGCGCTGTGTTGGAGTATCCGTAAGCATGCTGGTCATTGGTATGGTTGTAAAAATCAATACCCTCGGCATGCATCTGATGAATTTGATCCCATGTCAGCTTAGGAATTCCAATATGTTTGGGATTGCTGATCGTGGACGTGATGAGAAAATTGGTTGCCGGTACCTGGTACTTTTTCAACACAGGAAAAGTGTCCGTATAAAAGGACTCATAGCCGTCGTCGAATGTCATAAGTACTGCATTATCAGGAACCTTGGCTTTATGTAAAATAAAGTCCGTATACTCTTTCATCGTGATCCAGTGGAAGCCGTTAGCTTTCATTTCGTCCAACTGCCTCGTTAAATTACTAAGCTTGAGAGCGCCGGGATCAGGTGGAGTCTTGGTCACCTCATGATACATCAGGACAATTACTTTGTTTTGGTAATATACTTTATCTGGTGTAGGCGTCAGTGAGAATAAATGGCGTACCAGTCGATCTGCATGAGCTGTACGTGTACGATGAGTCCCTTTAACTGTAGGTGTGTGGTATATGCTACGTGCTTCATACACCAAAATCCCTAAAATAGCCAACAAACTTATGATTAGCAACGTTCTTTTAAAAAAAGTGTGTTTCATTGAATGACATCCCCCGCATGCAAGAAAATTCTGAAAGTATAGAGGTTTATACTAAATATGAAACTAGCAAAATCTAGTCTATCATACCGAAAACATGCGGGGGAAATATCACAACTTTGTTACCTCTGTGTTGCTTTTACAGATACCGATGAAGAGGTCGGGAAGTAACCGATCTCGACGGCATGCTGGATCATGTTCCGAATAAAGTTCAGGTCGGTTGCCGGGCATTGAACGCCAGCTTGTTCCAGCAGAGCTGCGGTTACAGAGCATCCGTAACGGTAAGCTGAATCCTTGGCTCCGTCACCTTCCAGTTGTCCCATAGCAAGGTGAAGGGCATCCTCCTGAATGCCGGAAGACGGATTCAGCAGCCAAGCGCTGTAATCGTCAAAAGGCAGAGTTTCTACTGCGTAACCGAGTTGGTTTACCATAGCGATCAATTCATCATATGGCAGTGGGTTCGGATTGCAGATATGGAAAATGCGGTTTGCGCTTTTTTGATGAACGGACAGCTCTACGATAGCACGGCTGGCGTAATCAATCGGTGTGAAATCCGTATGCCAATCGGCTTGTGGCGCTTTGCCCAGCAGCAGCATCGCCTTCATCATACGATAATAAGCATTGCTGTCGATATTTCGCTGGAAGCGTCCGTTGGCCGAATGGGCTGTCAAATTGCCTGCGCGATAGATCGAGACAGGCGTACCCGCTTGAGCTGCTTGGAACAACAGCTTCTCCGCCGCGAGTTTACTGTTCGTGTACAGGTTGTCCACGTTCAGATCTTCTGGGAAGGCAGAAAGCTCCAATGCTGACTCCCATTTTCCTTCGTTAGCAAGATCCTCCGGTATTCCCATAGTAGAGACATGATGGAAGGATACTCCTGGCTTGGCTTGAGCGATTTTCAGCAGTTCCAGTGTTCCGGTTACATTCGTGCGATCGAAGGCTGCCGAATCACCAAAATGGCGAACGTCAGCGGCGCTGTGAATGATGCCGTCGATTTGGTGCTCCAGCATATGGCGGTCGACGGAAGAGAGACCCAGATCAGCTTGCTCCAGATCCCCATAGACAGCTTTTACCCGTCCTTCGATCAAGCTGGAGATATCTTGTCCAAAATATCCCGTCAATACGGACTGAATACGCTCGATACCGGATGGACCGTCCTGAGAAGGGCGTACCATCGCGTATACTTTGGCTTCTGTCCGTTGAAGTAGGTCATACAGAATGTGCGAGCCCAGATAGCCTGTAGCACCGGTTAACAAAATCACGCGCAAGTCGCGGACTTCAGCTAAGTCAGAAGCACCAGACAACTCAATAGGATGCTCATTCAAGTCCATTTTTTCTTGAGAAATCGCGAGTGGCTTGCGTTGCGGCGTTTGTTCCGTACCTAATTGTTCCACATATTCAGCAAGCTCGCGAACGGTTTTGTAGCGGAAAAAATCTCCGATGCGCAGCGCGCCATAACGCGGCTTTAGAATAGCCAGCACATGAATGACACGAAGCGAATCGCCCCCGATCAGGAAGAAATCATCGGTAGCGCCAATGTTATTTTTACCAAGCACTTGAGTCCATGCTTCGGCAATGAGTGTTTCGGTTCCTTCTCGGAGAGGTTCCCCGCCAAATGAAAGATCAGACGCTTCGGGAAGTGGTCGCAGGGCCAGCTTTTTGCGATCGATCTTGCCAGTTGGTGAAATTGGCATGGCTTCCAGATGAACGACATGGCTTGGTACAAAATAAGAAGGCAGCTTGCCCCCAATATAAGACTGAATAACGTCTTGTGGAATGGATTGTCCATCCGAAGTGGTAAAATAGCCAACTAACATGTTCTGATCTGTGTGATCTTTGACGGCTACTACAGCGACGTCCTGAACACCTGGATGTTTGGAAAAATGGTCTTCAATTTCTCCAATTTCAATCCGATTCCCCCGAATTTTGAGCTGTGAATCCTTGCGACTTACGTATTCAATCGTACCGTCTGGCAGCAGCTTGGCGATATCACCCGAGCGGTACATTTTTTCACCCGGAACAAAAGGGTTGTCCACAAACGATTGAGCTGTACGTTCTGGCTGATGGAGATAGCCATGGGCCAACGCAGGCGTAGCAATGCATACTTCACCCGGAATATTGACAGGGCAAAGCTTGTTATCATCGTTAACGATATACACTTTGTAATTGTAAATCGGCTTGCCGATCGGAATATTGACGACATGCTCAGGCACGGCACCACGGACTCGATGGGTCGTCGTCGCTACGGTGCATTCGGTCGGTCCGTATACGTTTACGATGTCGGTATCTGTACCGAATTTGCTTTGGAACGCTCGAACTTGTGAGCCGTACAGCGCTTCGCCTGCCACGGTAACGATCCGTACCTTAGCGAGTTTGCGATAGCCTTCGTCTGACAAGTACGTAGATAGCTGATTAAAGAATACGGTCGGCAAAATGGTAATAATCGTCGTGCCTGTACGTGCAATGGCTTCAGCGAATTCTTCAACAGATACACGTTCTTCGGCAGACAGCAAGTACAATTTTGCACCGTAAAACAAGGCTCCAATTGTATCCCAAACGGATGCATCGAAGCTGTAGGTTGCAAATTGGGTCAATACATCCTGAGGTGTAATGTCGCAATCGCGTTGCACGACAGCTCCTAGGTTAACGACACCGCGGTGAGCGATCAGGGCACCTTTCGGTTTGCCTGTAGAGCCGGATGTATAGATGACATAAGCTAGATCATCCGGACTTACATTAACGTTTGGATTGCTTGCAGCATAGCCTGCCAGTGGTCCGTTAATTGCTAAAATTTCTTTTACCGTCTCAATGGAACCGCACAGTTCAGTCGCTTGTTTCATGAGTGCGGAAGTTGTTAAGACAAAAGGAGAACGCGTGTCTTCGACAATGTAGCTGCTCCGGTCGGCGGGGTGGGCGGGATCAACAGGCACATACACGCCCCCGGCTTTCAGGATACCCAGAAGGGAAATAACGGTCTCCAAGCTTCGTTCCATGAAGATAGTCACGAATTCACCTTTGGTAAGACCTTTAGATAACAAGACACGTGCGACTTGGTTAGCACGTTCGTTCAACTCACGGTACGTGTACTCTCCAGTGTGGGAAGCAATAGCCGGACGATCAGGGTATTGTGAAGCAGCTTCCTCAAACATTCCATGAATAGTTTGATGCTCAGGATATTTCACGACTGTATTATTTAAAGCTTCGTGAGCAGCTCGATCTGCATCTGATAATATATCAATGGAGTTCACAAGTGCATGGCTGTTGGTTAGCGCGCCGCGCAAAAGAGTTTCAAAGTATTCTGCGTATCGGACAACCGTTGTTTCCAGCAAGAGTGATTGATCATATCGGATCTGTATTTGATAAGTGCCATTGTGTTCACTAACAGCCCAGTCCATAATACGGGATTCTGCTCCGCTGTCCGTAGGCAGATTTGCCGAAAATGAAGTATCGGCTTGTGGTTCCGCTAGGTATGCATTAGGCTCACGGAGCATCTCCTGAAATAAGTCTGCTAGTTCATGAAAAGTCGTTTCCTTTTCGACTGTCAGCGAAGCTGTAAGCAGACCGGTTTGTGGCACAAATGTAGAAAAAGAAACTTCTTCTTCTGCGGATAGGCGATATACCCATGCAGTATATGCTGATAAAAGCAACGTTTGTTTGTCTTCCGCAGTTTTTTGCTGATTTAATTGTTCCGAGATGGACGCTTCTAACTCTACTTGATAAGTAGAGGATGTATGCTTGCGTTGTATACGTGCACAATCCAAGGGAACTAGGAATGGGGATGGGGTTGTCTGTGTGCTGTTTTGTAGTAATGAAGCCATTACGCTAACCTCCTGAATGTATGATGTCTTAATATAAATGGTAAACTCAGTAAATGCCTCCGATCCCTTCAAATGCATGAACAGGAGGGAGGCATTACCGAATGATTTACTTATAAATGTTGGATCTGATAAATGGTTATTATGATTTGGTACGGTTGGTGTCTGCAATTTTGAAATAAGATGTAATTTCTTGAAGCTCTTCAGACATGGACGTCAATTTATGGGATGAATCAATAATCGAATCCAAAGAAGCTTTTTGCTCCTCCACCGTTTGCACAATGTGAACACTGTTATTGGCTGTTTTGGTTACAGTGGAAGAAAGATCGTCTGCTGTCGCGGTCATTTCCTGTGTACCCGCAGATATTTGCTCAGTAGCGCTGGAAACTTCTTGGATTTGCCATGCTACATTTTTAGTTGCTTGAAGAATATCATTGAACAGCACGCCTGCTTGTCCGGCAACGACGATTCCGTTTTGAACTTCAACGTTTCCTTGCTCCATCGACTTCACAGCTTGTCCGATTTCACTTTGAATTTCTTCAATCAGGGACGTGATTTGTTTGGTTGCATCCGCAGATTGTTCTGCCAGCTTACGTACTTCACTGGCAACAACGGCAAAGCCTTTACCTTCTTCACCAACGCGCGCAGCTTCAATAGAAGCGTTCAAAGCGAGCAGGTTGGTTTGACTGGAGATGCCTGAAATGGTACTGATGATATTGCCAATTTCCTGCGAACGACTGTCCAGCAACTTGATGATACGGGAAGTATTGGTGACTGTATCGGTAATCAAGTGCATTTGGGATGATACCTTGCTTACAATCTCATTGCCTTCGTTAGAACGTTTCTCTACCGAATTGGCTTCTTCCGCAACATTGGAAGAACTCGTGGCAATATTTTGAATTACCGAAGCCATTTCAGCCATGGCACGTGCACTATCGCCTGTTGCTTTTTCCTGCGAACGGATATTCTCCGTGATTTCACTGATGTTTTGATTGATGATGTTGGAGTTGATTCCGTTTTGTTCGCAGATTGCGAGTAGTTCCTTGGCAGATTCATTAACTTCATCAGTTGTCTGCTTCACTTTGGTCATAATGCTGTTAATATGACTTACCATATCGTTGAAATTCTGATTTACGAGCCCCAAATCATCATGACCTGCATGAATTTGGACATCCAGATTTCCTCTGCTTACTTCGCTGATACCGTACATCAGTTGCTTAATCGGGGACAGCGTGCGTTTCACAACCCAATATTGAAGCGCCAGGCAGATCAGTAGGAAAATCACTAAAATGGTAGCGCCGCTAATGAGCAGCTTGGTTAAGCCGGCAGGTACGGCGCCAGCATCTGCATCGACTGCAAAATATGCAAAGATTTTGCCACTTGAATCTTTAATCGGAGTCATCAAAGTCGTCCATGTACCAAAAGAATCATCGTAGAAGCTAGTGAATGTTGGTTTGCCACTGTCCAGCATACCGGTTACGCCGACTGCCACGACATTGGGTTGCTCGTACATAGAGCCAACGAGCAGCTTATCTTTTTCAAATGCTTCTCTGAGATCCGTTGGCATCGCCACAATAGATGTTAGATTGCCGTTTTCGAGCTCCGTCCCGA
Source organism: Paenibacillus sp. SER-28 (assembly GCF_052906305.1). NCBI lineage: Bacteria > Bacillati > Bacillota > Bacilli > Caryophanales > Paenibacillaceae > Paenibacillus > Paenibacillus sp. SER-28. Next base: position 946,067 of record NZ_JBRECM010000001.1, read on the forward strand.
ATATATAGGCATGAGAGATATTCGGATTGGTCGCCATGATGTTATCTAGGTACGTGCGGAGTTTGGTTTGAACGGGTCCATCATAGTTTTTCTCTTGAACCGCTTGGGTTACTTCATCGGAATTAATGCCCTGAGCCCACTTCAATGTGATTTTTTCCACTTGTCCATGCAATTGGTCTATCAAAATCGTACGTTGGATCAAATAGCTGGACACAATAAGGACTAGCCCAATCAATACGATGTTGAAGAAGGATAATAATAAGTTTTTGGTGAAGAATGATAAGCTACTCCACTTTTTCAAAATGTTCCACTCCCTGGTTGTATTTTTGTATATGGTGTTGAACCGCTTATCGAATGAGATAATCAAGTCCCCCTTACAAACATAATAATCGAGATAATAGACCCTTGAATTTTATGTAATAGGTCTTAAGTCCTTCTAAAGACAAGTATGATATCCCTATATATATGTCGTACGAAAAGCTCTTGAAATGAATACCTTACACAATAAAAAATTAATTTTTAATAGGTAAACGCTATCTGTGTTTCAGTATATTCCAATTTATACTTCTACTTGAAATTCGAATTTATTACAGTCCATAAGCAACTATTCAACAGAAACCATCATACTTTATAATAGAGTCAAATGCACTTATCAATTTGGGACATTTTTCATATTTAACGTTGGAAATGCTTGATTTATCGCGGTTTTTGTGAATTGTTTGCGAAATGAGTCCTTATATCCATGCAAAGAGAAGAGGGATAAGAAGAATGTCCAAGCTTACGATTTTAAAGGTTGAGAGTCATCACGAGGATCTGCATGAGTTGATTCAAAGGCTGGATGAGGACTTGCTGGAAAGGTATCCTGCCAACGAAATTTACTTGGTTGATTTTTCCAATCCGAAAGTTAAAGAAATGGTTTTCGCTGTTGTGTATGTGGACGAAAAACCGGTGGCTTGTGGAGGGCTTAGGCCTATAGATGCGGAAGAAATGGAGCTCAAAAGATTTTATGTCGATTCCTCTTATCGCAGACAAGGAATTGCGGTGAGCCTATTATCTTTTTTGGAAGAGGAAGCCAGCAAACGGGGAGTTGTAAGGATTAAACTGGAGACCGGAGCGGCTCAACCTGAAGCGATTGCTCTCTATACCAAGCGGGGATATGAACCTATTGAACGGTTTGGGGAGTATGAACACGATGAAAACAGCCTTTGTTATGGTAAAAAGCTGTCTCTGTTATTATAAAGCGTTCTCTTATAAAATGGATGATGATCAATACTAGCCTATATAGCGGGAGAGATGATAATGAATTTGAAGCAAAAAGCGGCCGAAAAAGCAGTTGAGGCGATTCAGGACGGCATGAAAGTAGGACTTGGTACAGGCTCGACAGCCTTTTGGGCTATTCAAAAAATTGGTGAGCGTGTAGCGCAAGGATTACATATACAGGCTGTAGCTACATCCCAAGCTTCGGAGGATCAGGCCAGGGAGCTGGGAATTCCCATCATTCCGTTTGATCAGATTGGAAGGCTTGACGTTACCATCGACGGTGCAGACGAGGTGAACGAGCAGCTGGTGCTGGTAAAAGGTGGAGGCGGAGCCCTGCTGAGAGAGAAAATTGTGGAAAGCAATAGCGACCGATTAATTATTATTGTCGATGAGTCCAAGGATGTGAAGGTACTGGGTACATTTCCTTTACCCGTTGAGGTCGTACCCTTTGCCAGTGAATGGACGTTGGAGGCTTTGCGGCAGACAGGCTGTAAGGCGGAGTGGCGTATGAAAGACGGCGAGCGCTTCCTTACGGATAACGGTAATTATATTGCTGATTGTCGCTATGGTACGATTGAGAATCCGCAGGAGTTGGAAATCCGCTTGAATCAAATTCCGGGTGTAGTCGATAACGGACTGTTCATTAATATGGCGGACCAGGTTATTATCGCACGGGCCAATGGACAGATCGACGTCCGTAACAAGTAATGTTTAGGACCCGCCTGCTTCATCATGTGGCGTTGATGTTATTGATTTTATATACAGGACTTCTATTATATTGGATGTTTCTCGGTTTTGGTCGTACATTACGGCCAGGACCCCCGTATTCGTATAATATTGTTCCGTTTGATACGATCAGGCAATACTGGCGGGCAATGGAGTCGTTTCCTTTTCGGGTATGGGGTGTTAATTTGCTCGGCAATATTGGCGTATTCATTCCCTTCGGTATTCTTGTGCCTATCATTTGGGTGTCCATGCGAAGTATAGGCAGTCTGTTGTTAACGATAGTGATCGCACTGGTCATTCTTGAGGTGTCCCAAATGCTGCTGGGCGCAGGTACAATGGATGTAGATGACATCATATTGAACGTTCTGGGAGTATTATGCGGCCGTGCTGCCTACGTGTTTTTACGTAAGAAGTTAGGGATTACAACATAATCGTCCTGCTCTCTGGATCAGTGCATTAAGACTGACTGAGAGCGGGCTTTTTTTACATAATGAACTGTAACCTTCACATAATAGACGGTAAGTCCTCCATTTATAGGCCGTAGGAACAGGGGAAGTGAACGCTTAAACTTGACAAAAGTGCACAATTAAGATATCTTGGAATAAAGATATGAGTAACGGAGGCTGTTAATATGTCTGTAAAACCAGATGATCAGGACTTAGCGCTTAATTTGTTCGTTGTTCTGGCTCGTGCTTATAATTCGGTCACATCCCGTACGAATCGGGACATTCATAGTCATGGATTAAATACAACAGAATTTGGTGTGCTTGATCTGCTGTATTATCGGGGACCACAGCCTTTGCAGAAGATTGGAGAAAAGGTACTAATCTCTAGTGGGAATATTACGTATGTGGTAGATAAACTTCAGAAAAAAAACTTGCTTACCCGTCGTGCATCACAAGATGATCGGCGTGTGATTTATGCAGAATTGACTGATGATGGACGTCATTTCTTTGAGCAAATATTCCCGCAGCATCATCGTGTCATTATGGAGACCGTAGATGGCTTATCTGTGGAAGAGAAAGAGCAGGCTATTCATCTGTTAAAAAAGCTTGGACTCACGGCTGAGGGGCAGAAGAGTAACGGATCATAAATTGTGCGTGTGCAGGTTAAAACTGCTTTTAGATAAAATACCGACTTCTCGGTATTTTATTTTTTTGTCGTATTTTGGGGAGTAGGGTTAATGTATAGACGCAAATCAGGTATAATTGTCTAATAGTCACGTCTGGAACAAATCCCCAGTATCTGTTTCGAATACAATACCTTGTCGGGGAAGGAGCTGTACATGAGTATACAGCAATATACCGCAGGTGAATCGCTCTTGATGCAAGCAGGAGCTTTGGCTGAATTAGTTACACATAAGCAATACGAATTACAGCCCGATCTTTTGCAGCGTTTTGGGGATAACGGTAAAATAAAGACAAAACAGGATTCTATATATAGTTTGAACTATTTAGCTGAAAGTGTAATCATGAACAGCCCTATTTTATTTACACAGTATGTTTCTTGGTTAAAAAAGCTTCTGGAGGGTTTCGGCATAACCCAAGAAGATTTGAGCATCAATTTCAGATTAATCCAGGAGACGTTGGTAGAGCATTTCGATCATACAGATAAAGTTATGGTGCTGGAGCATCTGGATTTGGGGATACAGCAAATAGGGAAGAAAGAGGAGTATGCCTCTTTTATTATAGATGATAATCCCTATGCTGCTGACGTGGCTCAATATTTGGAATATTTACTCTCAGGTAATCGCAGACAGGCTTTGGATTGGATCGTCCGTTTGCTGGATGAGGGTATCTCTATTCAACATACGTATAAATATATTTTTCAAATTTCGCAATATGAAATAGGTCGTCTATGGCATGAAGGCAAAATCACCGTCGGTCAAGAGCATTTTTGCACTGCTGTGACTCAATTTATTATTTCCAGCCTGTACCCCCAATGGATGGGGAATGGAAATAAGGAACGCTGCCTCGTGGCGGCGTGTGTAGGCAGCGAGCAGCATGAAATTGGTCTGCGTATGCTGGCTGATCTATTTGAAATGGATGGTTGGGATACGTATTATTTAGGCGCCAATGTACCTAACCGGAGTCTGCTTCAGGCCATTGTGAGTTACAAGGCGGATGTGGTGGCTATCTCAGCTACCATGGCTTACCATGTCCATCTAGTGAAAGAGTTGATTGCTCTCATTCGGCAAGACCCAACGACTAGCCATGTGAAAATTATGGTCGGAGGCTTGCCTTTTAATCTCGATTCCCACTTGTGGCAGGAAGTAGGGGCGGACGGATACGCACCAGGTGCGGAGGAAGCGCTGGAGGTTGCAGGGGACTTACTTTCGCTCAGGAAATAAGGTTAGTTATGTGAACCTGTAGTCATTTTGTAAAGGGGGCCTTTTAATATGAAGGAACCGACAGCAGAAATGGCTGTCCTGCGGAAAACGGTCGAACAATTAACGGATGAGATTGTGAAAAGCAAGGCTGAGGAAGAAAAGTTGCTGAATGAATTTTCATCAATGAACAACGAGCTGGTCAATCTGCAGCGTCAGCTTGCCAAAAGCAATGCGGAATTAACACGGACGAAGGAAGAAGCGGTACGGGCTAATGACCTAAAGAGCACTTTTCTGGCTGTGGTTAGTCATGAATTCAGAACGCCAATGAATGGAATACTTGGAATGATTGAAATGTTAGGTTCATCCAAACTTTCCCCAGATCAACGGCAGGCCATCAGTGTTATACGTGAGTCAGCCTCTCTGTTGTTGAACATGATTAATAATCTGCTCGATATATCTAAAGTGGAAGCAGGACAGATGGAACTGGAGATCGGAAACGTCAGAGTTCAGGCGATTATGAGCCACGTTGCTCAGTTGTTGGAGCCACAAATCTATCAGATGGGTAACCGTTTGAGTATAGAGACCGATTCTGGTGTGGCAGAGCATCTGGAGGGAGATTCTGCAAGGATCATGCAGATCTTGCTCAATCTGTTGAACAATGCGAATAAATTTACCAGTGAAGGATTGCTCATCATTCGAACAAAATTGGTGGAGGAAACAAAAGATTCCCAACGTGTTCGGTTTGAGGTGCAGGATTCGGGTATTGGTATTTCACCGGAGGATCAGAATAAGCTGTTTCAGCCTTATGTACAAGCCGGTGAAGGCAGCGCCTCCCAATATGGAGGAACGGGTCTAGGGCTATGGATATGCAGTTCATTTGTGGAACTCATGCAGGGAGAAATTGGGGTCGTCAGTAAAGAAGGCCAAGGCTCCACGTTCTGGTTTGAAATTCCCCTCATGAAAGGATCGGAGCAGGCAGACGAAATGGAGAAGCATGAAAATGGTGATTTGAAGGCATTTAGCGAGTTGCTGCGTGAGCATAGTCATTCTCAAACTATTTTGGTGGCTGAGGATAATCGGGTGAATCGGCAGGTGGTGCAATTACAGCTTAACCACTTGGGATTCCAGCATATTGATTTTGCTGAGGATGGACAAGCTGCTGTAAGAGCGGCCTCCGAACGATCCTACGCTTGTATTCTAATGGATCATCATATGCCTCTGCTGAATGGTCATGATGCGGCGAAAGCGATCCGACAGTGGGAAGCAGAAAACCAACAACCACCTGTACCGATCATTTCTTTGACCGGAAATGTGTCCGAGGAGGATCAGGCACGGAGCCAGGAGGTTGGAGTGAACGATTACTTGATGAAGCCAGTAACGATTGAAAAGCTCTCTGAAAAGCTTGTAAAATGGCTTCCAAAGCCGGAAACCGAGCCGATTTTGGATGAGGAAGTTATACGTGAAATTATGCTGCTGGACGAGGATGGCAGCACGGGACTACTGGAGTCATTGGTCGAAATGTATACAAGTGATACACCTGCCAAAATCAATAAGTTAAATGAACTGGCTGCTGCGGGCGAAGCCACAAAAGTAGTAGAGGCTGCTCATGAGTTGAAATCAGGCAGCGTGAGTCTGGGTGTCGGACGTTTGTCCTCGTTGCTGTCCGATATTGAACAGCTTGCACGGGAGAACCGACTCGAGAATGCGAAAGCGAAGTTGTCTGCGCTCCAATCTGTCTATCAAGCAACGTGTTTAGAACTGGAACGCTATATTCACCAGTGCTAGCCAGTTTTCCCCCTTGTTAGACTTGCATACGGAAGGAGGACGTAAGAGACATATATGAGAGAACAGTTGCGTTCTATTCACCCGCTGGCCTGGACGATTATTGTCGGTACTATTTTTGGGCGGATGGCGACATCCATGAGTATCCCGTTTTTGTCTATTTACCTTACCACCCGTTTAGGGGTGTCCCCCTTTCATACGGGGGTGATCGTATCGGTCAGCTCGTTGGTCGGCATTTTTGCCAGCTTTTACGGTGGATATATTTCAGATCGAATTGGACGGCGTAAGGTGATGCTGGTGTCCATTGCGAGCTGGGCGCTTGTATTCGTTGCTTTTGCGTTGGCGGAAGCGGCCTGGGCCTTTTTTGTCATTAATGCTCTGAATGGACTGTGCAGATCCCTGTTCGAGCCAACCTCACGGGCGCTGTTATCAGATGTAACCCCGAAGGAGAAAAGACTGCTTATCTACAATATGAGATATGCGGCCATTAATGTTGGGGTGGTGGCAGGGCCGTTGCTTGGTTTAATGCTAGGATCTGCATCCACGGGTACGCCGTTTATGGTAGCTGCTGGTGTGTACGCATTGTACGGGGTACTGTTGTTGATCCAATTTGCCCGGTATGCATCGGATCTGCATATAGGTACAACGGCGGGAGCTCCACTGCGAATGGGTGAGGCATTCCGTACAGCCAGCCGTGATCCGGTGTTTATGCCAATTTTGCTGGGAACGGTATTTTGTGTGATGGGCTATGCGCATTCCAATTCCACAATGCCTCAATTCTTGTCCTTATCCTTCGCAGAAGGAACCCGATGGTTTACATACATGCTGACGGTCAACGCGGTTTGTGTATTGGCATTTCAATATCCGCTGGTGCGACTGGCAAGCCGATTTTCCCCGGTGAATTCCTTGATTGCAGGGAATATATGTATTGCGGTCAGCCTGTTGCTGTGCGGTATGCTAAACTCAGGCTGGATGTTTATACTGGATATGGTGCTGTTTACGGTTGGTGAAGTGTTATTGTTCACGATGCTGGACGTATTGATTGACCAAATTGCAGATGCTCAATATAAAGGGACCTACTTCGGTACAATCGGCTTTAATAATTTGGGAAGCGTGCTGGCTCCTTTATTTGGTGGCTGGTTGCTGGATATCTATGGTCAAACGGCGCCGCTTGCCGTTTTTGTTCCGGTTGCCCTGTCGGTTGTGATTGGTATTCCATTCCTTCTGGTCGCACGCCGCCGTCTGGTGCAGCGTACAGCACGGATCGCGGCTCAGGGAGGAGAATCGGTGCAGCAACTGTCATCATAAAAAGGGAGTTGAGTGCAGGATGAAGTCGGAAGAAAATGCGCTACGAATCATACAATATATGAATGATCCGCAGGTACTGCAAGACTTGCGCTATGTGCGAGAGCTGAAGTTGCCACAAGGATGTATTGCCGCAGGCTATGTACGTAACCGGGTTTGGGACAAGCTCCATGGCTATACAACTGCTACACCTTTAAACGATATTGATGTTATTTATTTTGACCCGAAAAATACGCTAGAGGAACGAGATGAGTATCTAGAATTGTCCTTGAACCGTAAGCAAGCCGGACGTAACTGGTCTGTCAAAAATCAGGCTCGGATGCATATTCGCAACGGGGAGGCTCCGTATTCCTCAGTAGAGGATGCGATGAGCCGCTGGCCAGAGACGGCAACGGCTGTGGCGGTTAGATTGAATGACAAGGATCAAATAGAGGTCATTTGTTCGCATGGATTGGAAGATTTACTGGATATGCGGGTACGGCAAAGCCCTTTGTTTCGTCACACAACGGCTTTTCGTCAGCGTGTATTTGAGAAGCAATGGCTTGATAACTGGCCGTTGCTTATTATGGAGAATTAGAGTGTAATCCTAATTTCAGGATATTAAGGAGAGACGACAAACAATGTTTAAAAATATAAAAACAGATTCAGATCGTGGGGAGGTTCTGGAGCTGTTAACCTACGCTGTGCTGGATCACCCTGAACGAGGAGAAGCAGCTTTACGTACCTATCAAGCCTCGGATGACTGGAAGCTGTTCGGTGTAGAAGATGAAGGACTTATTGTAGGTATTGTCGGCTTTGAGGAGCAGGAGGATGGGACAACCGTAATTCGTCATCTGGCCGTGTTGCCTGAAAACCGTCATAGAGGATATGCCAGAGGTATGCTGCTTACGCTCATTCAGGAGCGTAATCCGAAACGGCTTACTGTGGACACGGATGCGGAGGGGGCAGATTTCTTCCGCAACGTGGGCTTTGCCGTCTATGGATCAGAGGATTTGCCAGAGGGTGGGCAATTCCATTGTGTATATGAAATAGACGAAGAATAAGCGAATCTCCGGGTCCCGCGTCCCTTTTTCTACATAAGATATGTTATGTAGAAAGAGGGAGGTGAGTTTCATTGGCGTACCATTACACAGCGATTGGAGATTCTTTAACAACAGGTGCAGGGACGTTGCTGAGCGGCGGATTTGTACCTATCTATCGGCGAATGACAGAAAGACATCTCCGTACGCCAGTCAGTTACGAGAATCTGGGAATCAATGGGCTGACATCGCAGGAGTTGCTGTCAATGGTCCGCAACAATCCGCTTTTTCGGTCGGCGCTCAGCCGGGCTGAACTTATAACCGTAACGATCGGCGGAAATGATCTGCGCCCATACATCAGCGCCCTTGCTGGAGGTTCCGGCTTGTCGGGTTCTTCCATTCCGCAAGCGTTGAATCACACAAAAGAACATGTGCGCCAAATTGTACATGTCCTGTATCAGATAAAGTCCGGTCAGCGTGAGCCATTTATCATCCGAATGGTGGGATTATATAATCCTTTTCCAGGGGTGAGGGAGGCGGGAGTATATGTGCGCCAGTATAACTCGTTTCTCTATACATTGGGCGGACCAAATTACCGGGTGGCGAACATTTATCCCGCATTTGAGGGCTATGAACGGGCACTGCTTTCGTTAGATCGGGTGCATCCGAACAGTCGTGGTTATCGCGTGATTGCGGAAGAGCTGAATCGGCTTGGTTATGCGCCGTTACGGTGAGCGTGAGAGGATGCTTTGGATCGGACAAAGTATATTAAAGAAAGAGGTTCATGATGGCAGTAGCAACTGACCATCATGAACCTCTTTTTCTGCATTTCGGCGTGCTAAACTTCCAATATAGCCTTCAGCTTGGTGCAGTCTTCCAGTAACTCGGGCAGCTGACCCAAAAATAGAAGGAGGGCTTTCACGTGAGCTATTTCCACGTTTTCTTCCGAGAGTTCACCCTTTAATCTGCTTAGGATTTGCACATATTCATTCCGGGGAGCTTCATTTAATTTAGTTTGTTTCAGAACCGTATCCATACGTTGCAGTGCATAGGAGATTTGTTTTCCCTTGGTCCAGATTTGATCAGAATCTTCATGGAATACGGAATCGCGGCCCCACATGATTTGATGTTGAACATCAGGGCTCAGCATTCCTTGTGCCAGCATATCCGTAATGCTGAGCATAAATTCAGCCAGTGTTTGCTGCTCCGTCCAGGACAGCTCTGAATCGCTCAATCGGAGGGAATTGACAATCATGCTTTTGACGACAAACTCAATATCATACGCATAGTTTTTTATGGATTGTCCATAAGCATCAATTAAGAAATCAACCATCACGTTAGACAAATAAAGTTCAACACGATCAATGGCTTGTGCGATTTTTTCTTCCTTAGAACCGATTAAAGGGACGGAGTATACCAGCAAATGAACTTTATTCTTATAAATCCGGCCCAGCGCAATCAAATACAGTTGTCTCAACTTTTCACGGGAAGGTAGCTGGTGCTTCAAATAAAGTTCTTTAATATCTGCATCAAGAAGCTTTTCAATCAGGACGATTGTCCCCAGCAGCAACTCTTCTTTACTTTGAAAGTATTTATAAAAGGAAGCCTTCACCATCCCGCTTTCGCGGGCAATTTCATCCACCGAGGTGGCATCGTACCCTTTTTCAGAAAACAGGGAAAGGGCGGCATAGATAATATCTTCACTCGTTATTTTTTTCATTGTACCCCCAATTTTTTGCTCTGTCTCTTTAATTTCCAGCGGGCAATAACCATATACAGGGACGGAACCACAAACATCGTAAGAATGGTCGAGTACATCAATCCAAACATAATGGTATACGCCAGAGGTCTAAACATAAGTTCCCCAATAAGCGCAATCGGAATCAGACCGACAATGGCTGTCAGTGAAGTAAGCAATATGGGGCGGAAACGCGCTTTGGTCGCTGCAACAACGGCCTCCTTCAGTTCGATCCCTTCACGTCTTGCATCCTCAATAAACTCAATCAGCACAATGCCGTTACGTACGACAATACCTGCCAAGGTCATTAAGCCCAACACGCCCATAAAACTAACCGGCGTATTTAGAATGAACAAGCCAAGAAATCCGCCTGCTGCTGCCATATACACGGTAGTCAATATGATGAGTGGAGTCGAGAAAGAATAAAATTGCAAAAAGATCAGCATGAAGATTAATAGTATGACGACAACATATAACCATCCTATTTCTGATAAAATGTCATCTTGTCCTGAAATCTCGCCGCCAATTTCCCAAGTGTAGCCTGGAGGAAATTTAATGTTCTGCAATTTAAGCTTGACATCCTTCATGACTTCGGAAGCTGTACGCCCGTGAACTTCAGCTTCAACAGTAATCGAACGTTTTAAATTATAATGGTTAATTTTTTGTGTTGCAAAGGATGGTTTCAACTCAGCCAATTGAGATAAAGGGATTTGAATACCATTGGCATTGGTCACATTCAATTGCTGAAACAAAATTTCAGGATTTTGATCGGTTTGGCTTAGCTTCAGCTTAATATTGATCAAATCTTTCCCCGTATCAAATCGGCTAAAGCTCACGCCATTACCCATTAACAAGAGTGTACGTGTCAGATCATTATTGCTTACCTGATATTGATCCATCGCTTGTTTGTTGATTTGGAAATCTAACGTATATCCTTCATTTTCCATATTATCTTGTATGTCCTGTGTTCCTCTGGTAGCCATAATGCCTTCTTTTAACTGCTGTGACAACGAACGCAACTGATCTACATCATTGCCTAAAATCCGAATGGAGATCGGCTTACCGAGAGGCACCCCTACTTTGGCTATTTTCAAGGAAATAGATTGACCCGGATAACGATCCTTTAAGATGGAGGGCCATTTGTCTGCCATTTCATCGGGATCAAATGCACCTTCTTCCCCAATAATAGCAATTTGACCCACGGTTGTGCCTGTTTTGGCGTCAGCGGTCATATCTTGAAACAACCGGGGAGCGTCGCCGCCAGCCGCATAACTGATCGTTTCCACATGAGGTTGCTGCTTCACCCATTTGGCAATATCCTCGGTGACCCGCTTGGTTTCTTCTATAGAAGTACCTGTAGGCATACGCACATTAATGCTTAATTCTGGATCGTTGGTTCTGGGGAACAGGTCGATCGGAATCAGAGCAAGTATGCCGTACAGCGTGGTACTGATCAATAATCCTAATGCAGCATATAATCCAGGTTGCTTAATGACTCTCGGAATCAGCTTGCTGGTATATATGTTACGAAGAGCATCAATTTGTTTTCCCAGCAGTCCCGACGGCTTCATGGTGGAGTTGGGCGTTTTTTGATTTCGTTGTCCATACCATTCTCTAAAGATTGGGATGACGGTAAAGGACATGAGCATGGAAGCCAATAACGTAAAGATAACAGCAAACGGTAATGGTTTGATAAGGGAGCCTGCATCGCCTGATAAAAAGAACAGCGGGGCAAAGGAGGCTACAGTTGCCAGGGTTGCGGTCAAAATGGAAATGGAAACTTCTTTCGTTCCATTTAATGCTGCTATCTTGGGACTCTCGCCCAAGGTCATCATTCTGCGTTCAATATTATCATTAACCACCACAGCATCATCGACTAGAATCCCCATTACAATAATTAAGCCAATGACCGTAACCTGATTCAATGTTATTCCGAGCATAGGGAGAATAATGAGACCTATGGCGATTGAAATAGGAATAGCCAGTGCCACAAAAGAGGATGTAATCAGATTCAAGCCCAATGTACATACGATCACAACCGCCGCAATGGCAAACAGCAATTCACGGGTCAAGCCATGAAAAATATGATCAATCCGCTCGGTCTGTGAAAATAACGTATTCAGTTGAAACGTATTAGGCAGATCTGGTTTTAACAACTGCATTTCTTTATTTACTTTGCTATAAATCGTGTCTACGTCAGAGCCGGTATTACCGTTAATCGTCAGCGTAATAGCTGGTTTACCGTTAAAAAAGGCCATATAGCTGCTGGTGTTATGTGTAAGCAATACGGTGCCCACATCACTGAGATACACAGGAGCGCCGCTGTCCGTTCTGGAAATAATGACTTTACTCAAATCCTGAGCATCCTTGGACTGCTTTACATTCAAGCGATAGGTACGTTCATTGTAATCCAGATTGCCTATCGGATATTGCTCATTTTCCTTCTGCACTGCACTCATGAGCTGTTCCCAACTGATATGGTACTGCTGGAGCTTTTGAGCATCAATCTCAATCTGAACCTCTTGATCCGGTAATCCCTTGATTGTTACTTCCGATACACCGGGAATGGTTTTTAATTGATCCTTCCATGATATCACCATATCATTTAGTTGATACAATTGCTCCACAGAGTCCCCCGTGATGGCGTAGGAATGGATAAATACTTTATTCAAATCATCGTTAACGACAGGCTTTTGAGCATCTGTGGGCAGAAAAGATTGGGCATCGTTCATTTTTTTGCGTAATGTATCCCAGACTTCTGCGGCATTGGCGTTGCCTTCTGTCTCAATGATAATCGTCGAAAGTCCATTTTCGGATGTAGAAGAAATCTTTTTAATATGATTGATTTCTTTCATTTTTTGTTCCAGAGGCTTCGTGACCGTTTGTTCTACCTTTTGGGGTGTAGCTCCAGGGTAGAGGGTCGTGACCACAGCGGTTTTCTTGATAATATCCGGCGTTTCCTGCCGGGGAAGTTGAGAGACACTATATAGCCCGGCAACAATCGCCATGATAAAAATAAAGAGGGTCAGTTTTTTCTTTTTGATAAAATATGCAATCATTTGCTCGTTCCCCCCATGATCTGAACGAGCAGCCCATCGTAGATCAGGTTTACTCCGGTGGTAACGATACGATCCCCGACATTCAGTCCCTTGGTAATTTCGAGCTTATTGTTGGACATCTGACCGACATTCACGACCGTCTTGACCGCTTTGTTGTTCACCACTTTATAGACAAAAGTATCTGTACCGTTATTAATGACAGCTTTGGCTGGGAGCAAAATTTGCTCACTCTGAGTCAGTTGGCGGCCTGCCTTTATGACTTGTCCCGGTGCCCAATCATGCTGGGGGTTAGGAACAATCACTTCTACGTTGATACTGCCCGTATTGGTGTTGGTGGCCGGATAAATTTTGCTGACCGTTCCTTCTCTGTTCTCATCGTACAGTTGAAGTTGGACTGTCTGACCTTGCTTCCAGTTCGTGATTTCATGATCGGGAACAGGGAGCAGCACCTTGAGCTTGTCGATTTGTCCGATACGATATATCGGCTGTCCAGTGCTCGCTAATTGTCCCACCGTTGCCTTTTTCTCCAGAATAACGCCGGAAATGGGGGCTTTTAAAGCTGTCTTGGAGAGGGAAAGTTCGGCTTGCTTTTTGGCAATGACCGCCTGTTGATATGCCGCAGTTGAGTTATCTCGGGAGGCTTCTGCCTGTTCCTTCGCAGCGATAGCAGCTTCTTTCCCGGCTTGGGCTTGCCGCAAGCTGGATTCTGCCGATTGCCGATCTTCTAATGTGGCTCCCTCCTGGATTAAGGAGAGGGCTTCTTGTGTATCCTCCAGGTCCTTGGAGGCGTTGGTTAAAGCGAGCTGTGCATTTTCATAATCGTTTTTGGTCGCAGCTCCCTGGTCATATAAAAGCTTAGTGCGTTCAGCGGTAGCCTGTGCTTTAGTCAAAGCGGACTGTGCTCTTTGCACTTTGGTACGGACCTGTGTCCTTTCTTGCTCACGAGCACCCTTGTTCACTTTGTTAACTCCAGCTTGAGCTGCTGCTTTTTGCGCGTCGGCGGATTGAATGGAGGCATCTGCGCTGGAAATGGCGGCTGTAGCATTTTTGATACCTGCCTGTGCTTCAAGGATAGCTGTACTAGCCTGCTCCAGTTGTAGCTGGTAGCTGGATGAATCAAGCATCGTCAAGATCTGCCCCTGGGATACGGAGTCTCCCACATTGACTACTGTGTCGCGAATCAGTCCGGATAACTCAAAAGATACGGAGGTATCCTCATAGGGCTGTAGTGTGCCTGAAAGGTCAAAAGAAGCAGACAGTGGTTCTTTTTTAACAACCATCGCTTCCACCTTTTGCTTTTGTTGTTCTGCTGCTTCATTATTACTCGATCCTGTAGATGAGCAAGCTGAGGTGAACAGAAGAATGAATATAGCAGATATGTAGAGACTGGGTTTTAACAAGATGATCATCCTTTCTGTCTTTTTGTACTTTAAAGTTTATATATAAACTCATCAGTTCATAAACGGATTATATGACCTGATTTGTGGCATGTCAACGACTGATTACAAAAAAATGCCTCAAATTCAGGATGCGAAAGGGAGCCGATTCAGGTCCGTGGAAGTACATGGTAGACAAACGTAAAAACGACCTTTCTCAAAAGAAGAGAAAGGTCGTTAAGAAAATAAATATAGCTGTTTAGCCGATTAATTTACGGAATAAGCTACGTACAGCCCAGTTGCGCTCACTTCGTTTACGGTATTTGGGCAGAGAGCGATAGACGGCAATGGACTGGTTAAAGGCTACAATGGCCTCATCCTTGCGTCCCAGCATACGGTACATCAAGCCTGTCAGATAATAGCCCTCACTGGAAGAAGACTGAATCTCCTGAAACTGCTGCAGATAATGAAGCGACTTATTGACGTCACGTTCCTTGAAAGCAGCGGCTAAATGCAAATAAGGCTCACCGTATTGCACCCGCGGGTTAATATCCAGTGCTTTCAATAAATGCTGTTCTCCAACCTCCAGATGGTTTGTGTGTACTTCAGCCGTTCCCCGTGCGTTCCAATAGTCTGCTGATTCTTCATAACGGGATTGAATTTCCAATAACAGCTCCAAAGCCTGAGGATATTTCTTGCTTTCGATCCAGATACGAGCCAAATCGAACTTGGCAGCCACATCGTTGGCGTTTAGCGTAATCTGTTGGCTCAATCGAGCGGCATTGCGTCTTCTTTTCCATGGTCTGCTGATGCTGGGCAATACACCGACAAAGCTGCGATCCAATATATAGATCACGATTAGGAGTACGAGCATTGCCAAAAACGGGTTACCGAGCAAACTCCATAGTAGAGAGAAAATTAAAAATTTCCCAATCATTTTGCTCCAATCCTCCTGTGCATGTAACAATCCATACTTTCCACATTATAGCATAGTGTTACTTTAAGGGTCATTAGCATGATGAGATTTGGAAGGATGGTAGAGGGGCGAGAAGAAACATACTTATTTGTGATGCTCGATGTATAGTTTTACGAGAAAAGGAACCTTTTTTTATCCCCGCCAAAAGGTTGAACAGTCTGCCTTATCCAAAATATTAAACTCGATCATTTTCTCAAGTAATGAGAAATCAACGGGACTATCCCACTGGATACGTACCAACTGCTTGGTGTGATCATAGCCAGCCTGCACAATTAACTCAGAAAAATGATTAATCCCTGCCTTTTCAGGGGCAACGGCCAAATGATGTTTGGCTACGCTAAAGCCAATAATAAATGTGCCGTGATCCGTAAACATAGGCTGACTCCACGCAATTTTTGCCATTAAATTTGGAAACTTCTTGGTTACCCAAGCCAAAACCTCTTGCGTTCGAGCCCGATGTTGGGGGTTATCAATATGCGCTAAATATTCTGCAAAAGCTTCCATGTTGTTCCCTCCTTAAATTAAAAATTATATCGTTCAGAAAAGTTCCTCAAACCTATTTATCGTTAAAACTCCTCACAGAATGGCTCAGACAGATTCTTAACAACACCTATTTCCAACTATATATATTTTCAAACAAGATAGTCAAAATGGTTTAACTATCATTTTATCGCAGCAACATATTTCTTAAGGAGTTTTTATGTCCTGTTATATTCCTCAGCAAGAATAGAGTACAAATATGAATCATGAAACTCGCCTTTGTAGTACCAGTGTTCACGCATCAAACCTTCACGTTGCATTCCGATCTGTTGCATAACCTTCTCAGAAGCCTTGTTTTCTGGACGACATGTTGCATAAATACGGTGGACAGCAAGTGTGCTAAATCCAAAGTCTAGTAACGCTCGTGCTGCCTCTGCTGCATAACCCTTCCCTTGATAATCTGGATTCAAAACATAACCCATTTCTGCATTAGTATCTTTGACATGAATACCAACACCGCCGATCAGGGTTCCATTATTTTTCAGACAAACGGCTAGTTCATAGTCTTGTCGTGGCTGTTCCTGCTGTGAAGCTAGAACTTGTTCTATATATGCCTTTGTATCTTCTTCTGTATTCGGTCCCCAGGCTGTATATCTAGTAACTTCAGGCAATGACGTGTACGTATGTATACTTTCCCAATCAGATCTGACAATATCACGAATGATGAGCCGGTTTGTCTCAAATTGCATAACGATTCCTCCTGTCTATAATTAACAGACTCTACTTAGTATTTTAAAACGATTAACATCTCAATCCAATCTTTTATGCGTTCGTAGCCTTTAAACGTTAGACCTCCATTTAACAATGAACCTAGACCTTTTGCCGCCTGAACGCAAACCGCAAGGGAGGCGTCCGGCAAAAGGCAATCAGAAGATAATGAGTGTGGTACTGGAATCCTCCTGTTATTGGCTATCTGGTTCGTCCTAAAACAGCCTGCGCGCTGTTACGAAACGTTTCTGCCATTTATCATCAAGCGTGTCAAAATGAACGCCGCGTTCTTTGGAGAAGGTATGCAGCAACTTGTTGTTCCCTGCATAGATCGCCACATGGCCGATCTCCAGGCCGCGTGCGCTGAAGAACAGCAGATCGCCTTTGCGCAGCTCGTTCAGCCCGACTTTCCGGCCTTCTTTAGCCTGATCGTAAGAGACACGAGGGAGGTCGAAAGAGAGCGTATGCCGGAACACTTCCTCCACAAAAGAAGAACAATCAAAGGTCGATGTCTGGCCGCTTGCTGCTCCGAATTCATAAGGAGTACCAAGGAATTTCTCTCCGTAGGCGATCAGTTCATCTCCTTGTCGTTCCACCAAGGATGGGCTGGTATAATCGCTGTATTTTGGTTTAGCCGATATGTATCCGGTCAGGTCGTCTTTAGTGCGCACTTCCAGCCAGAGAGCATTGACCTCGCGAATGACATGAACCTTTTCGTCGGCTGGAATAAGCCGTAGGGAAGAGGAAGCTATCGATGAATCCGGTTTGCTGCGCAGGTTGACCCCGAAAAGAACCGTTGTGAAAAAATCGCCCCTGGAGGCAATTCGGATGGTCCGGGTCAAGGCCTCCCACTTTACTGTGCTCCCAAGTGCTTCGCTTACAAAACGCAGTGGAATCATCGTGTTGCCCTCAACAATCTGTCCTGGAACATTCAGGGACAGCGTATCGCCGTTTAAGGTGGCAGCGAATTCCCCGATGCGATAGGTCAGCACCGTGTCGTTTTTGGTTGCCGTTACGGTTTTGCCGGATCCATCCCAGGAAAGCCTGGCTCCTTGCGCCTCAAACAACTGTCGCATGGGGATTAGCGTTGTCCCGTCTAGCAGCAGCGGCTGGACGGCAAGCTGAAGCGGGCGGTCATCTACATAAACGGTTGTCACCGGAGTCGTCCGTACCGACTTTGCATACGACGGGTTTGCCTGGAGCAATGATACCGCTAGCAGAGCTAGCAATGCTTTCTTGTTGATTGTCATGCTGTTATCACCTCATTGTGAATATGTTCATCTAAGTTGTACGAGACTGCATCCGATTAGTTGTGTACTAAATATTGGGTTCATTTAATAAAACAAAATAAACAAAAATAAAACCAACAAATATCTGTGTTTTATTATTGACATCAAAACAAAGTAAAGATAAAATTATTTTTGTGAAATATTTCACTTTAGAGATTGATCCGTATTTAGCGAGGCATTAAGAAGTGAATTCTTAGGAGGCCGATTTTTTATGAGTGCACATGTATTTTTTGTACCATCTATCAATCTTATGGGAACAGGATGTTTGCATGAAGTTGGGCCGTATATAAAAGAACTGAATTTAAACAAAGCTCTAGTCGTTACGGATAAATTTTTGATGAAGAGTGGCATTGCAGGCAAGGTTACATCTTTGCTGAATGATATTGGATTGAACTATGCGGTATACGATGAAGTAAAACCAAATCCGACCTGTAAAAATGTACATGATGGTGTTCAGTTTCTGCAAGAAAACGGATGTGACTTTTTAATTTCGATTGGCGGAGGATCACCACAGGATACGGCTAAGGGAATCGGCATTATTGCTACCAATGGGGGACATATAACCGAGTATGAGGGCGTTCATAAATCCACGCATAAATCGCTTCCTATTGTGGCTATTAATACCACAGCAGGAACATCGGCTGAAATCACGATTAATTATGTCATTACGGACGAAGAGCGCAAGGTCAAGATGGTTATGGTTGATAAGAATAGTGTTGCTACAATTTCGGTCAACGACCCTGAACTGATGGTAGATAAACCCGCCGCATTAACGGCAGCTACAGGACTAGATGCTTTGACCCACGCTATTGAGGCTTTGGTTACGCCAGGCTCCTATCCTGTAACGGATGCGACTGCGTTGGCAGCAGTAGAGATTATTTTTAATCATTTGGCTCGTACGGTGAGCAACGGTCATGATATAGAAGCACGAGAGCAAATGGTATACGCTATTTTCTTGGGAGGACTTGCATTTAATAATGCTGGATTGGGTTACGTTCATGCGATGGCGCATCAGCTTGGCGGCGTATACGATTTGCCTCATGGTGTTTGCAATGCCATGCTGCTGCCGATTGTGGAGGAGGAGAACGCCAAGCATGTACCAGAGAAATTTCGTGCCATCGCTAAGGTCATCGGTTTTGAAGATAAGGGGAAAACGGATAAGGAATGCGCAGACTATGTAATCCAAAGAATCAAAGACCTGTCGAAGGAAGTTGGGATTCCTTCCAAACTTTCTGAACTGGGTGTAAATGAAGTGGATTTGGATCTGCTTGCCGAGAACTCAATGAAGGATGCTTGCGCTCCGGGCAATCCGTTCATACCTAGCAAAGAACAAGTTATCGAGATGTTTAAGAAAATTCTTTAAATAAAAGGTACAATTATTTTACTAAATACTATAAGGGCTGTCCCAGGAAATGATCGAAGAATACTGGGAACGGCCCTTTTTATTTGCATTTTCTACTAAGAGATTTGTGAGACTAGAGATAAGACAGCCCCATTGAAGATTAATGGCACAGCTCTCTCGGCTAAAGCTGTAGGAGACTCTTTTTTTCCTTCCGCATTCCAACGAAAGGTTACACCATAAATGGACCAGCTTAATATGTTCGCGGCAAGTTCTAACGTTCTTTGGTCTGTATTATTGGCTTCTCTTGTTATGAGTTGAAGTATGAATTGCTCTAATTGATTCTTAATATGTTCTTCCAGGATCGGTGCCACTGAATTATATTTATGAACGCATTGATTACTTGAGTCGTGATAGTCACATAACGAAAGAATAAGTTTCTGAATGGTCTCCTCCGACAAACGTGCCTCAGCATCAATCCTCTTGATAACATACTCCAAAAATGCGTCTGACAAAAGGGTTTCAAGCAGTGCATATTTATCTTGAAAATGTGCATAGAACGTGGCACGGTTAATGGTGGCTTTTTGGGTAATGTCATTGATCGTAATCGTGTAGAAGTCTTTCTTATTTAATTGGTCAACGAATGCGTCGAGAATTAATCTACGTGTTCGAATGACGCGCGGATCGTTTGGGTTGGGTGAAGTTACACCAGGCATCCTCAAGACACTCCTTTCAGGTAAATCAAATGATTCCCCCATTATAAACATGTGTTGTTTTGTCAATAAGTGAATTTAGATATACAACAATTTCATAACCCTTTTGGTTAAGCAACAGAATGAACATTTTGTCGGTTGAATGATAAATTAAACATTGCTAACATTTTACTTGCACCCCGTTTGATGATGCACGAGACTTATATATAATCCTTTAAAACGATAAAAGAAAATGAGGAGGTACAATCCTTGAGTAATCAACCGCAAAATGTCCATTCAACAGAATCTTTATTTCAACCTTATACCATTCATAATCTGACCTTACAGACTCGTATTGTAATGCCGGCAATGGGCCGCGCTTTTTCACCAAATGGTGTGCCAGGACCGGATGTAGCCGCTTATTATCGCCGTCGTGCAGAGAATGATGTAGGCCTTATTATTACTGAAGGTGCAGTGATTGACCATCCGGCTGGAACAAGTGAGCCGAGGATACCTAATTTTTATGGGGAAGCGGCTTTAAACGGTTGGGCTGAAGTGGTCAGACAGGTTCATGAAGCTGGTAGTAAAATTTTCCCACAGCTTTGGCATATGGGGATGGCTCGTCCTTTGGGATCTCAGCCGAATCCCGAAGCGCTATCGATTGGTCCATCGGGGCTGGATCTGGAAGGCAATAAAGTGACCGAGCCGATGACAGAAGAAGAAATTGCCAAGGTCATTGGCGCCTATGTCGATGCAGCGGCGAATGCAAAACGACTGGGCTTTGACGGCGTTGAAATTCACGGAGCACACGGCTATCTGGTTGATCAATTCTTTTGGGAGAGAACGAACCAACGTACGGATCGCTATGGTGGTGATATCATAAAACGTGCTCAATTCGCCATTGAGCTTGTGGAAGCTATTCGTGCTGAGGTTGGCCCTGACTACCCTATTGCCATGCGTCTATCCCAATGGAAAATGAATGATTACAACGCAAAGCCGTTTGATACACCGGATAAACTGGGGCAGCTCCTGAATGTGTTAGTACAAGCGGGCGTGGACATCTTCCATTGCTCGACACGTCGCTTTTGGGTACCTGAATTTGAAGGCTCCGATTTGAGCTTTGCCGGATGGGTGAAGAAGCTGACTGGAAAAACCACGATTACGGTTGGCTCTGTAGGTCTGGATGAGGATTTTGTAAGTTATACGGAAGGAAAAGGGGCAGGACACCAAGATATTAATGAACTTCTGGAACGGCTGGACAACAATGAATTTGATCTGGTAGCTGTTGGGCGTGCGCTTCTGGGAGATCCTGCTTGGGCTACGAAAATACGTGAAGGCCGAATTCATGATCTTCAAACCTTTACACCTGAGTTACTTCAAACGCTGAACTAAAACATATCATACTTTGAACACCTCTTCATTTCATAAATAAACACTGTAAGCCAAAATACTCAAAGTGAGGTAAGGAACTTTGGTATTTTGGTTTTTTTATGCGTCTGGATAGTAGTCCATCATGAACCATCAAGCTCCTATCTAATTTAGAACTCATTATAACAGACTTAATCCTAGTTCTTTGAAATCATTCATAAACTAAAACCAGATCAGACTGACATCAATACTTGATATATATAGATGTCTATGTAATAATGCTTGTATGTTAAAAAATAATGCAGCTGCACTGATAGGAACCATTAGAGACTCGATCAATAAATTGATTGTGTCTGAGCTTGAAGCGAATGGAATTGAAGGGATTGTTCCTACTCATGGTGGAATTCTAATGTTCCTTTATCAAAAGGACGGGCTTTCCATTAAGGAATTGACGCAAAAAATTTCTCGTCAGCAACCCACTGTTACTGTTTTGATCGACAAGCTAGTGAAGTTGGGGTATGTCGAAAGAAAAAAAGAAAGGGAGGATAGTCGAGTTACCCTGATATTTCTGACCGATAAGGGAAGAGAGATAGAGCCTATATTTGAGATGATCTCCAACAGATTACAAGAAACGATCTATGGTGGTCTTAAAGATGAAGAAAAAGAACAGCTGGAATATTTGCTGGAGCATGTCAAAAACAGATTATAAATTTTTTTAAGTAAATGTATAGATATCTATATTAATATCAAAATAACAATAAAACATCGGGAGGTTATTAAAATGAAACATCTTATCATCTATGCTCACTCTAACGCAGAAAGCTTTAATCATGCGATACTCGAAACGGTTGTAAATACCTTGAAAGAAAAAGGTGACGAAGTCGTTGTACGCGATCTATATGCCCTTGATTTTCAACCTGTATTAAAACCTGAGGATACTGCCGCTATGAGAGCAGGGCAAACCCCGGCTGATATCAAAGTCGAGCAGGAATACATCTCACAATCGGATACGATTACTTTTATTTCTCCCATCTGGTGGACAGGTCTTCCGGCTATCCTGAAAGGTTACGTTGACCGTGTATTTGCATACGGCTTTGCATATACGGCTGGTGCAGAAGGGATTAATAAGCTGCTTAGAGGTAAAAAAGGTTTTATCGTAAATACACATGGCACTCCCAACGCGATCTACGATGAAATCGGTATGACCGCAGGATTGAAGATCATATCAGATACGGGAATTTTTGATTTCGTTGGAATTGAATCCGTCGGTCACTTACTGCTTGGAAGTATTGGTTACCTTGATGAAGATGGCTATAAAGGACTGCTGAAGCAAGTCCAAGATACGGTTAAAACGGTGCTGTAAAGTTAGTTCATATTCGTTTAGAAACGTAAGACATTCTTTAAATAATGAGGTTAACCCGTATTTAGTGGTTGGCCTTTTTCTTGTAAATGCTAATACTTCTCTAATATAGTCCAAACAACGATCTGATCCTGCTTGTTATTATTGGGATATACAAAACTAGCCTTTGTACGATTTATTTTGTCATAATATACTATGGCGTTTAGGTTTTGGGCGGAGTCGTAGCTTTGATTCGCGAAATGGTTACCTAATTTATTTTTCACATCATCAAGATTCTGAAATTTGTGGCTGGCGATACTGGAAAATCCACTCTTGGACAAGGTTTGCAGTTTCATAATCTCTCCACTAGAGCTATAGACAATCAAGAAATTTTCAAAATACCTGCAATCGGCATCTTTGGTGTGCTTATCGTTAAAATCCGGATTCTTTGTAAAAGCAGTCAAATCAATGTCCGCAATATTTTTGTTTAGAGAAATATTGTTTATGGTCAATTGGGATAGGTCTGTTGACTTTACCAGCATATCCGTCCATAGATCTTTTGTGAAATATGCCATTAAAGCGATTATGATAATAATAAATATAATGATGCTTTTTTTGGAAAGTAGCTTAGGCATAGATGATTAAAACCCCTTCATAATAAGAAAGTATTAGCATGATTTATTTTATCACACATACTAGAATATACGATTCAAATTAAAATGAGCCAAACTTAATGAGACAGGAAGGTGAACATGTGCATTCCATTGGGGAAGTTTGCTAAAATGATTTTTTGGAGCAAATAGAAACCAGCCAAGCATGAAAGTATTAATAATGATATAGCACATTTCCAAAAACCTCATCAAATAAAACCCTCCTTGTTGTCTGGTCAAGACCCCATTTTATAGACACTAAAAAAAGGCCCTAGGCTATAAGCTGCTTCCGATACTCTTTCGGAGGCAGCTTATTTAACTTTCGTTGTGGTCGACATTGGTTGTAAAATCGAATATATTCTTCTATTCTCCTTTGTGCCTCATCCATATTTCGGATATCATAGGGGTAGAGCCCTTCCGTTTTGAGATGCGAGAAGAAGCTCTCCATCGAGGCATTATCATAACAATTGCCTCGGCGAGACATGCTGATTCGGGCGCCAACCTTTGGCAGCATGTCGTGGTACGCATGGGACGTGTACTGGAATCCCTGGTCGCTGTGAACGATGAGGCCAGTCACGTCTTTTTGCTGTTTCCAGGCTTGTCGAAACGTCTGTAAAACCAGTTCGTTATCATTTCTATGGCTCATCTGGTACGCGATAATTTCGTTATTGAACAAGTCTTTAATCGCAGACAGATATAGCCAGCAATCCCCTACACGATATTGCGTGATATCTGTGACCCATTTTTGGTTAGGTTTGTCCGCCTTGAAATCCTGATTTAGCAGATTTTTCGCCACACGACCTTCTGTAGAAGAAGCATAGTTACAGCGATGCTTCCGGCGAATTTGTGAGCGGCTCCCCAAGACCTGCATGAGCCGGAGTACCTTTTTATGGTTCATCCAGACTCCATGATCGTGCTGCAAAAATAGTTGAATTTGGCGATAGCCGTAGACTCCGTTATACTGCTCATACACTTTCTTCACAAGTGCTTTCGCGTCCCGATCTCGATCTGCTTCTCTCCGTTTTAAGAAAGCGTAATATCCACTTCTAGAGACCTTAAATAGCTTACAGAGTTCGCTAACTGGATACTCTTTAGCAGCCTTCTCAATCGTTACATACTTGTGCGCCTCATCTCCTGCATCCAGATTTCCAAACACTTTTTTAGCATATCGTTTTCCCGTTTTAAATTTTGGACGTACCTGTCCTGGTCCATATATTCCTTCCGTCGTCCTCGTTGGTCCATAAGTCCGAATTCACCGAGTTCCTTGTACTTCCGCATCCATTCTTTCAACCGATGTCGATCTGCAATCCCGAACTTCTCCATAAGTTTACGATATGTCCAACCTTCTTCGATATGAAGCCGTATGGCCTCTACTTTGGTTTCAAACGTATACTCTTTAAACTTCTGTCCTTTTTTCGCTGGCATAAAAATGCACCCCCTAGAAATTCATCGGATAAACCAGGGGTTTATTCCAATGTCTATTCTAAGGGGTGCACTTCAGTCTCCTCTGGGTGTGTCACAGTCCACAGTATAAAACCTCCTGTTACTGGACATTCAAGGGGGTTGAAGTGTAAAAATTCACAAATATTTCATTGTTATTATCGTGGGCAATTTATTATAGTACATAGTATTAATAGTTAACTGTATGTATTATGTGTGTTGCGGAGGTTCACTATGAAAGATTATGAACTAAGGGACGAATTGAGAGAATCCGTTAACCGGATTTATGGCATGGAATTATTCAGTAGCCTGACGGAGCTTGTTCAGGGGGAAAACCATGTGCTTCAATATTTAGTTCAGCATCGGGAT
Source organism: Paenibacillus sp. SER-28 (assembly GCF_052906305.1). Classification (NCBI taxonomy): domain Bacteria; kingdom Bacillati; phylum Bacillota; class Bacilli; order Caryophanales; family Paenibacillaceae; genus Paenibacillus; species Paenibacillus sp. SER-28. The sequence goes on from NZ_JBRECM010000001.1 coordinate 971,371, forward strand.
GATGAAATTAATCCTTCCTTGCTCAGCGATCATCTGCATGTATCCAGATCAAGAATTACGGCAGCGCTTACGGGATTAAGAAAAAAAGGCTATGTGACTATGGAAATGTCTGAGCATGACAGACGACGAATGTGTGTAAGGCTCACGGTAGATGGTGAATCCTTGATCAAACAGAAGCAAGAGAGAATTGAAGGTTATTTTGAAGCGCTTGTAGTAGGTTTGGGTCAGAAGAATGTGAAGGAATTTATACGGTTAATTGAGCTTTCTTTGAGTATTATGAATGCGCGTTCTATTGAAAAATAACATAATGTGAGGGTGTACCGGGTGAGATATAAAATAATAGCGGATAGCTGCTGTGATTTAACGAGAGAGCTTAGAGAAGAGATGCAAGTTACTACGATTCCGTTGAATATGACGCTGGGAGATAAATGCTTTGTAGATGATGACACATTGGACTTGCCTCAGTTTATGGAAGAAATGAAAGCCTGTACAACCAAAATTGGATCCGCATCACCGTCACCTATGCTGTATAAGGAAGCCTTTCAAGGTGCGCATACTTCTTTTGCCATTACATTATCCAGCAACCTGTCCAGTTCGTATTCCAGTGCATTGGTAGGAAAAGATATGGCGGAAGAAGAAGGGGCGGATGTTCATGTATTTGATTCGAAAAGCGCTTCGGCTGGACAGCTTTTGTTAGCTCTAAAACTACGCAAGTTAATTGACGAGGGATATCATAAAAGCGAAATTATTTCTTCCTTGGAGAGCTTTATCAGCAAGATGAAAACCTACTTTGTTTTAGAAAATCTGGATAATTTGGTTAAGAACGGACGAATGAATAAAATCACTGGAAAGATACTTTCACTCTTGCATATCAGGCCTATTTTAGGCTCGGATGGTGACGGGAATATCGCATTTTTTACTCAAGCACGCGGTCAGAATCAAATTATCGAAAAGCTGGCAGATACTATTGAAAAAAGTGGTCGGGCTACCGAAGGAGAAAGCATCGTCATTACTCACTGCAATAATCCTGGGCTGGCGGAAAAATTAATGAATGCGCTGAAGAAACGCTATCAATTTAAAGATATTCATATTGTGTCCACCAGAGGGATTAGTTCAATGTACGCCAATGACAAAGGGATCATTATGGCCTTTTAAAAATATTCAGGGTTTATCCTCGCTGTATGGATAAACCCTTTTTAGTACACTGAGACTTTGCGGGAGTTCAAGCCTATCTCAATTTTCTAATGAGGACAGAAGCGTTTATGCTGGCTTGAGTTCCTCCGGCTTGTGTTTGCAGGGTAACAGCAGTAGTAGAGCTATGGTTTCGCAAAGTAAGGACGTCACCGCATGCCAGAGCGAGGATGGCTTGCCCTGTGTTCTGTTGTGTCCCGGCTCCTGAGCCGTATACAGTTCCCTCAGACAGTGCGCCATTAATAAAGAGGGCGAATTGGTTAGGTTCCACACCGGACACCGAAAAGTGAACTTCATATTTTCCAGCATCGGATACAGCAATCTGTGTAGTTCCTGGAACATGAGCAATTCCAGGTGTAAGTATACCGTTTGTATCCAAAATGACATCCCCTTCAATCGGAACAACTTGGGGCTTCACATTATAAATATAACCGAACTGCGCTAAATCACCTATAGTTCCAGAATCCCCTTCAGGCCCTAAAGCGCCATGATTAATATTCACGCTTACAAGTTGCTTTTTGACGATGATGTCTTTCCCGAACCCTTTCCGTTTCGAGCGGCCTTTTCTCTTTGGGGGCTTTTCCTCAAACTTTTTTTCTAACTTATCAAACCAGGCACGGACAAAAACATTTTTTTTACGGCCTTTTTTTCGTTTTAATTCAGGATGACCCAATACAAACACCTCCATATGGTTTGTTGTATACTACTCCATTCATCTAGAGGAGGCATGGATATCTGTCCTGTGACCTATAGGAAACGATCTATTTTGACTAAAAACAGGCTGCTGTACAAGGTGCATTCGTCTAGTATGTAAAAAAGCACCTTTGAATGTGCACTTGGATGACAACCAAGGAACAGACAAAGGCGCCAGTAGAGACGTGTATCATGATGAAGCGGTTTGAAGCCGTTTTTTGCGCACATATAGGGCGTACAAGATGCCTCCAAGCAGACACAGGATGCAGGCGAAGCCTGCCAGCAACCACGCCGATGAGACTGCTCCACCACGATCCATGCTATTTCCGAGCCATAAAGGCAGCAGAGCTCCTCCAACTCCACCTGCGCCTATAAGTAGGCTGGTGGTGGATTCTTCGGTGCCTGGCATCATTTTGCTGGCAAAAACAAGTGCGATGGAGAAGATCCCGGACATTCCCAGCCCCAGCAGTACAATAAGGACAAAGGCGCCGGCAGTGCCTTTGATCAGCGGGAACACGCATAGCAGCAAAGTCGCTGCCAGCGAGCTCAGGGCGACAAAGACACCGTAGCCGTATCGATCGGCAATGTAGCCTGTGAATAACCGGCCGGTAGCCATTGCTAACCAGAAGCAGGTGACACTCAGTGCTGCTTCGGCTTGTGTGAGACCCAAACGTTCGATGAACATGGAGGGCAGGAAATTAGCCAGGCTCATCTCTGTTCCTACATAGATAAAGAAAAAGACGATAAATAGTGCAAGTAGCTTCCAATTGCCTATAGGGCTACCTTTAGAAGCCTCCACCGTGGGGGATTTGGGTGAGTTAGTGGAACGCGCATGGTTGTCACCTCGGTGTTCCTGTTGGTCTAATACAGCGTCCAGCGTGCCGAAAGACCCACGCAGCCAAGCTATGACGGTCACGGTTGCAAACATGGAAATGATGGGAAAGGCCAATCGCCACCAACCGAGAGCAATGAGCTGGCTGGCGATAGCGGGCATAGCCAAAGCGCCGATCCCAAAAAAGACTTCCAGACGGCTCATCGCCGCGCCCGTTCCTTGAGTAATACCGCTGATAATAATAGTGCCAATGAGTGTTTCTACCATGCCGAAGCCAAACCCGGCTGCTGCCCCGACGGCATATAGCCAACCCCAAGGCGGCAGCAATGAGTACAGCACTTCAGCCGCGCACAGCAGGAGCAGGGCGAATACTAGACTTCGGCGTTTGCCGAAACGCCGGGCAAGCCACGGCGACAGCAGGACTCCAGCCAGAAAACCGGAAAATTGAGCGAAGATTAGGCTTCCGCCGTCCGTATAGTTTTTACCGTAATGCTCTAACAACACAGGCAGTAGGGAGCCTACAACCACGTGTGCCAGACCGATTAAAAAATAAGACAAGCTGCCGATCCATAGCAGTCGTTTCATGATGAACTCCTTTGATACCTAGATTTGACTCATGCAGCAATCTGACTGCATGAGTCAAATCTGAGTGATTATGATAGCTCCAGTACTTGAAAGCCGTAACCTTCAATAGAAATATCTCCTTCCAGGTATTTACCGCTGATCAGCTCGTTCCCTTTCTGATCATCCAGATGATATTGCTGCGTCTGGGCGTTATGATTCAGAACAAATAGATACGATTTTCCATCTTTGGTCCGTACAGTGGCTTCTACACCCGCAGGAGCGCGCAGTAGGGATGGAATCCCTTTTTGCTCACAAATGTAGCCCAGCAGGCCATCAAGGAAAGTCTCTTCAGGATCTGAAGCAACGTACCATGCCTCACCTTGACCGAAACGATTACGTGTCAGCACTGGCATGCCCTGATAGAAATCATCGCCGTATTCGGCCAGCACCTCGGCGCCTTCGCTATGCAACAAGTCGCAGAGCAGACCGCATTTATATTCACCTTGTAATACGCCCACCTTTTCTTTCAATACAATGCGATTGTGTGATTCCGGCAGAAGCGCGTCTATTTCTTCCACCCAGATCCCAAGTAAGTTACGCAGTTTACCAGGATATCCTCCGGTTGTGACCAGATCATTTTCATTTACAATGCCACTGAAAAAGGTCGTTACGAAGGTGCCGCCATGCTCTGTGAATTGTTCCAGCTTCTCGGCGGTACCCGGCTTGACCATGTAGAGTACAGGCGCGATAATGAGATCATATTTCTGGAAATCTGCATCAACAGAAATCAGGTCTACCTGTACATTCCGCCGGAAGAGGGGAGCATAATACTTGTGTACCTGATCCATATATTTCAAGGCGACAGAAGGGCCGCTTGATTTTTCCAAAGCCCACCAATTATCCCAATCGAATAAAATGGCTACTTTGGCATTAACGGTCGCGTCAAGTAGCGTGTTGCCTAATGCGCCAAGCTCACTGCCAAGCTGTGCCACCTCGCGAAATACACGTGTGTTCCCATGCCCGGCATGCTCAATGACGGCCCCGTGGAATTTCTCACAAGCGCCGATCGAGCGGCGAAGCTGGAAGAACATGACCGTGTCCGCGCCATGCGCGACCGCCTGATAACTCCATAACCGCATAACGCCAGGCCGTTTAAGCGAATTATACGCCTGCCAGTTCTGCTGGCTCGGTGTTTGCTCCATCAGCATAAAGGGTTGCCCATCCTTCAAGCCGCGCATCAGATCGTGCGCCATGGCCGTATAGCTCGGCGGGGTATTGGCCGCAGGATAACTATCCCAAGATACAATATCCATGTGCTTAGCCCATTTAAAATAGTCCAGTTGTTTGAAAAAGCCCATCAGATTGGTCGTTACCACGGCATCGGGAATATGTTTTTTAATCGCGTTATACTCCAGCAGATAACAATCAAGCATACTGTCTGAATTAAAGCGTGCATAATCGAGGGATATGCCCTGAAAGGTCGAGTGATTTTCTCCCCAATGCTCGCTCAGATTATTTGGTGGTACAATTTCATCCCAATCATAGAAGGTGTGACCCCAGAAGGAAGTATTCCACACCCGGTTTAGTTCTTCCAGTGATCCGTATTTTTGCTTGAGCCACACCCGAAATGCGGCCGCACAGTTATCACAATAGCAATCCCCGCCGTACTCATTGGACACGTGCCACACGAGGATCGCAGGATGGTTTTTGTATCGTTCTGCAAGTCGGTCAGCCATCTGCTCCGCATATTTTCGGTACGTTGGACTGTTCGGACAGGAGTTGTGGCGTCCGCCGAATTTCCGCTTACGCCCGTCAGCATCGACCCGCAGAATGTCGGGATAACGCGTAGCCATCCAGGCTGGATGGGCTGCCGTGCTAGTAGCTAAACAAACGAAGATATCGCTTTCATAAAGACTGTCAATTAATTGATCCAGCCATTCAAAATAATATGTGATTTCGTCGGATTGAATTTTGGCCCATGAGAATACGTTGACCGTGGCGATATCAATCCCTGCCTGCCTGAACATCCGCAAATCTTCCTGATGCGTGGCCTCATCCCATTGCTCAGGATTATAATCTCCACCGTAAAATACTTTAGGAAGTTTACTGCTTATCATGCCAATCACCTCTGTATATAAGAATAATCCTATCTTATAATACAAATAACTGCTTTTAAATATAATAAAATGAACGTGTATATAACAATATGGATCTACATGTGAAATACATACCCGCATACGCCGGAGGTGCTTTTTATGATTTTAACTCCCCATCATTTAAGATTTTTCCTGACTACGCGTGAGCATTCTTTACCCCTTTTTATTGAAAGTATCGGATTTAACAGCAGGCAGGAAGATGTGTCCCGTCCAGAGGGTTATCCGTGCTTTCACTGGATTCAGACGGTGTCTGGTGAAGGGATGTTTACATTTAAAGGGGGGAGCTTCCGTTTGGGAGAGCAGTCCGGGGTTCTGCTGCTGCCCGGGGAATCCCATGCATACAGACGGGCGACCAAGGTATGGCGAACGTTATACATTACATTTGACGGCCCCATCGCCGCTGCTGTATTGACTGCACTGGGATTGAAGCATACGCGTGGGTATCATTGGGACCCGGATAGCGAGCTACACAGCTTTGGGGAAACTATGCTCCATTCCATGGTTAGTGAACGTGATTTGTCTGGATTAGATGCTTCGGCCAATATGTATCGTTTTCTGACTCTATTGCGTAAACATGGACAACATAGCTCGATGCCTTCCCTATCCCATAATGTAGAACGTTTAACCCCTGTACTAGCCTTTATGGAGCAAAATTATGCCAGTCCCGATGTGGGCCTAGGTGATATGGCAGTTATGATGAATGTCAGCTCCCGTCATTTAAATACATTATTTAAGCAAGCGTTTGGTGTGACTTCTTATGCTTATCTGATTGTAATTCGGCTGCGGAAGGCCAAGGAAATGATGACGGAATATCCGCAATTAACAGTAAAGGAGATTTCGGAGCGAGTAGGATTCCGAGATGCCAGTCATTTTGTGGCAACTTTTCGCCGAGCTGAAGGAATTACGCCTGAAAGGTTCAAATTACTGTATACATAAGGGTATTTTATCGAAATACTCTTTCTTACTCGGGAATGCTCATTTTAGGGAGCATTCCTTATTGTTTTTTTCAGGATGAGGGAGTATAAAATAATAGTTCATTTGTTTCATCAATCTGATGTTCAGGTGACATAATAAAAATAAACATAAGATCCATAGTTCTTTTGCAAAACCCTCATCCAAAGAAGGAGTCAACGAAATGCTGAGTAAAGTCAAAAGATTATTAATCGGTCGTCCGCGAAAGTCGACGGCCCTTGAAGATGAGAAACTGAATAAGCTCAAGGCACTGGCCATTCTGTCCTCAGATGCCTTGTCCTCTGTAGCTTACGGAACGGAGCAAATTCTGCTGGTTTTAATTACAGCCGGCTTCGCTGCCCTATGGTATTCCATTCCTATATCCATTGCGGTATTGGGATTGCTGATCATTCTGATCCTGTCCTATAGACAGACCATATTTTCCTATCCTGGTGGCGGAGGAGCGTACATTGTTGCACAGGACAATTTGGGGAAAAGTCCAAGTCTGATTGCAGGCGGATCTCTGCTGGTCGATTATATTCTAACGGTAGCAGTTAGCTCATCAGCAGGTACAGATGCCATTACATCGGCGTTCCCATCGTTACATGATCATCGGATCGCCATTGCTCTGATTATGATTATCTTTTTAACTATTATGAACTTGCGCGGGGTGACAGAATCTGCCTCGGTGCTGGCTGTACCGATTTATTTATTTGTTGTTGCCATTTTTGTTTTGATTATTAGCGGTATCATTCATTACGTGGCAGGGGGAGCTCATGCTGCAGCACCGCAATTTGGAGCTACGGTATCCAACGTCAGCCTGTTTCTCTTACTAAAGGCATTTAGCTCGGGCTGTTCGGCGCTAACTGGGGTAGAAGCTGTCTCGAATGCCATTCCGAACTTCCGCAAGCCTGCTGCCAAAAATGCAGCAACTACACTAATGATGATGGGTTTGATTCTCGGGTGTATGTTTATCGGAATTAGTTTGCTGGCTTATTGGTACGGTGTTCGTCCTAATCCGCATGAAACGGTCATCTCGCAAATTGCGAACGCCACTTTCGGGCGCGGTGTGATGTATTATATCATTCAGGGCGTAACGGCGCTCATCTTGTTTTTGGCGGCAAATACAGCCTATTCGGCCTTTCCGTTGCTTGCTTTTATGCTCGCGAAGGACAAATACATGCCGCACATGTTCATGGTTCGTGGAGATCGGCTCGGATACTCTAATGGTATCTTGTTTCTGAGTATCTTCTCGGCATTGCTGGTCATCGTATTTGGCGGCAACACAGAAAATCTAATCCCGCTTTATGCCGTAGGGGTATTTATTCCGTTCACGCTCTCGCAACTTGGCATGATGATTCGCTGGATCAAGCTCAAACCGCCAGGCTGGATCGTCAAACTTGCTATTAATACGGTTGGGATGCTGACCACGCTGTCGATTACGCTTATCTTTATCTTTACCAAGTTTAGCCAGGTGTGGGTAATCTTTATCTTCCTGCCTTTGGTTCTGTATTTCTTTATGAAGATCAATAGGCATTACAAAAATACGGCTGAACAACTGCGCATTGATATTACCAAGGATAAACCTATGGTGAAAGGCAATACGATTATTATTCCGGTGGCAGGTATTACGCGAGTCGTTATGAATACGATCAGCTATGCCAAAACCTTGTCGGACAATGTGGTTGCCGTATATGTGGGTGTGGATGATGAAGCGATTCGCAAAATGGAACAGAAATGGGAAGAGTGGGATGTCGGTATACGTTTGGTGGTACTGAAATCCCGTTATCGCAGCATTATTAATCCGCTTCGCAAGTTCATCGATACAGTAGAGTGGAAAAAAGCAGACGAGGACCATATCACTGTTCTCATTCCACAATTCATCACCAAGCACTGGTGGGAAAATATTCTACACAATCAGACCAGCTTACTGATGAGAGCTTATTTGATTAATTATAAAGACGTGATCGTAACGACCGTTCCTTTTCATTTAAACAAATAAAGTCACTGCCAATTGGCCCATACTCATTTGCGTGAGCTGACGATAGTAATGCCAAAATGAACATCTTTTGGCCGCATTTCTTTGCGGTCGGAGGATGTTTTTTTGCATAACGGAGATATTTACTTTGGTGATACATTTTGTGTATTATAGATACGAAATGTATCATTTAAGACTGTTATGGAGGGATACGATGCCCGAAGCCACGGGGAAAATGGAAGATGACAAGCTGCAATTTGTAGATACGCTGAGGGCGCTGGCTATTATTGGAGTTTTACTTGTGCATGTCAGCCAGCATGTAGACGGATTAAACGGATGGTTGCAAAAAGGCTTGAGTATAGGAGCTAAAGGAGTCGCTTTATTTTATATGGCCAGCGCTTTTACACTATTTCTGTCCTTGAGCAGACGTTCAGGTGACAAGAGGGAAAGAATTTCAGCTTACCTGTTGCGTCGTTTTTTTCGGATTGCTCCTTTGTATTACGTGATGTTAGGAATCTATTTGGTTGTGAACGGGACAGGTCCAAGATTTTGGCTTGGAGATCAGGAGGGAGTCACTGCCGCCAATATCGCTGCTCATGTCCTGTTTTTGAATGGTCTGAATCCGTACTGGATCAACAGCATTATTGGTGTGGAATGGTCCATTGCGGTGGAATGTATGTTTTATCTGTTTATCCCCCTATTATTTAAGCTGATCCGATCAGTCCGCCATGCGGCCTGGTTTGTTGTGATGGTGCTTGTGGTAAGCTTCGGTCTAAATACGGTATTTGCTCAATATCCATGGATTAGTGATCACTCTTTATGGGGGCACTATCTGTATTTATGGTTTCCGAATCAATTGCCTGTCTTTGGGCTAGGTATATTGTTGTTTTTTATTTGGAAAGACGAGCGGCATTGGAAAAGTATAGACCGAGTCAGTGGAGGTTTGCTGCTTGTTTCTGTGCTATTTGCATTTTTTGGAGGCATGACCGATTATCTCATAGGTTTCGGGTTGCTACTGGGAGCGTATGCTTTGTATCACTGGCAGCCGATATGGCTGCTTAATCGGGTATGGTCATGGATCGGCCGCCTTAGCTACAGCATGTATTTGACGCATATGCTGGCTCTGGGACTAATCGTACAGGTTAAAATACCTTTTGCTCCCCTAGTCAGCCTCACACTTATGTTTATCATGACGTTGCTAGTCACCATCGGACTATCCTGGTTTACCTACTCGTGGATTGAACAGCCCGGCATCCTTTGGGGGAAAAAGCTTATATCACGTATGAAGCCAGTCCGCAAGCAGGGAGATTCGGTCAAAGAAAGTGTTGCCTAAGCTACAACTTGAAGCAGCATCCGATAACATTTGGTTGAAGTGCTTGAATAAATCTATGAAATAATTGAAAAGACCTCTTGAAAAGTAGCTCCCAGCCCTTTATATTCGATGTACATCCAAGTTTTTGAATACACCGATGAGGTTGGTTGGAATTGTAAAGGAGATGCACGCATGCTTTTGAAGCCAATCGGCTTTTTGCTTTTCTCCACGCTTGAAGGAGTAGCTGTTTTTGCGCTGATTTTGAGTATTTTTAAAGTTAAAATGACCCCTTATCTTTGGCAGGCCATTTTTGTTAACCTGATTATGAATATGCAAAGTTATATGCTCCGAGAGGAGTTTTCCCTTTCGTATTTGGTGCCTGTCGTAAATATGCTGCTTTTTATTTTTTTACTCGCTACGGTCGTGAAGATTCCGATTGTGTGGTCCGGTATTATGACGGTTACAGGTTATTTTGCATATGCCGTTGTTCAGTCGGTATTCTTAAAAGTCATGTTCGGCAATCTTCCGGTTTCTGAGCTGCAGGATGGGTCCTTGAAGGGCTATCTACTACAAGTGGTAAGCGCGGCAGTAGGACTGCTTATTTCATTGATGTTGTATCGAAAAGGGATCGGCTTTTCCCCTAATTTCAAGAAGCTTAAGTTCAAAGAGGAATATGGCATTGTCATCACGCTGATTATCCTGTCCCTCATTTCAACTTCTATTGTGCTCTACTATAACGAGGTATGGTTAAGTATGATATTTTTTGCACTGGTTTCGGGATTTTTCATCTATTATGCAATCGGAAAGGAATACCGGGATGATTGAAGCGATGGCTTTCAAACTTGCTAACCAGATCAAACGTACTGTGCCTGATCATCCAGCCTCTGTCGCGGTACTTCAATACGCACTTGCTCTCATTCTGAATGCGTCCATGATCATTGTGTTAACACTATTCGCCTCAATCTTCACGGGGCGGATGGTAGAAGCTGTAACGATTCTCGTCGCTTTCGCCCTACTGCGCCAAATATCAGGAGGCATTCATTTGAAAACGGGCATGGCATGTGTGTTGGTGACCTCAGCAGCTTTTACTTACATATCCTGCATTGCCTTAAATAGTTGGTGGACAAACCTGTTTACCGGAATAGCTCTCATTCTCGTTTTATGTTTTGCCCCATCCAGAATTGAAAAGCAGTCGCGCATTCCAGTACGTTTTTATCCCCTCTTGCGACTGTTATCCTCCTTGCTTGTATGTACTAATTTTGTAATCGGTTCCTCTGTAGTGGCTGTTGCTTTTTTGGTCCAAAGTCTAACATTGATCCGGGGAAGGAGGTGAGTGGAATGATGAGGAAAATGGTATATGGATTAGCCACATCGTTGTCTATGTTTGCAACATTTGCTGTATCAGTGGCAAGTTATGTGTATGTTTATCAAGGGGATACACCCGAGGAACTGCTGAAATAAACAAAATGCCGAAATAGAAAAATGATACATAGAGCTGCTATTAAGCAGCTTCTTTTTATGTAAAAAAAATCAGGCGCTCCATTAAAGAGCGCCCGAATGGGAGAGGAGAAACCGGACGAAGAGCTTATGGGGAAACGTAAGTCTTCTCCGCGGTTGTCTACGACATTGGTTGAATGCCGATATCCTAAGGATGCCCAGGGAATGGTTTTTTATACCTGCCTCATCCTAAGTTTTTCAAACGGCGGTGCATGTGGTACGATAGCGTCATAATCTTATATGGTTATGAACACATATAGAAAATAGGTGAGTTTCAGCGTGAGAGTGGTATCGGGTAGTGCCAAAGGAAGGCCGTTAAAGGCAGTTCCCGGCACAGGGACGCGGCCGACCACGGATAAGGTCAAGGAAGCGCTATTTAGCATGATAGGTCCTTATTTTGATGGGGGAGTCGCACTTGATCTGTTTGCTGGTAGTGGTGGCCTGGGTATAGAGGCGCTTAGCCGGGGAATGGACAAGGCTGTTTTTATTGATATGGAATCCAAAAGCATTGATGTCATTAAAGAAAATTTACGAAAAACTGGACTGGAAGGACAGGCTGAAGTGTTCCGCAATGATGCCGGACGAGCGCTCAAGGTGCTGGCAAAACGTGGAGCTCTTTTTGATGCTGTTTTTCTCGATCCACCCTATCGTCTCAAACACGGAGATGAATTAATGAGCCGTATGGCTGAGTTGAACTTGCTTCGTTCAGATGCAATCATCGTGCTGGAGTATGAATCGGGACATGAATATCCGGAAAGCTTCGGACCGTTCGAACAGGTCAGAAAAGCAGTCTATGGTGAAACGGCGTTATCTATTTATCATTTTGCAGCCGATGCTTTGTCGAATGTTGTAGAACATACGGAAGCCGGAGTGGTCAAATTCGGCATCAGCGAATCAGACGGGGAGGACCATCATGATTGAGCACAAACCACGTATTGCCGTATATCCGGGAACCTTTGATCCCGTGACGATGGGGCACCAGGATATTATTCAAAGAGCAGCCAGACAGTTTGATCTATTGATTGTCGCGGTTCTTAACAATATTAGTAAAAATCCGCTGTTTTCACTTGAGGAACGAATGGAGCTGCTGCGAACGGTAACTCGCGATATCCCGAACGTTGAAGTGGACAGCTTCCGTGATCTGACAGCTAATTATGTACGTCAAAAAGGGGCCCAGGTTATTGTCAGAGGAATCCGGTCGGTGACTGATTTTGAATATGAGCTGCAATTAGCCTCTACAAATCATAAGCTGAACCCGGATGCGGAAACGATCTTTATGATGACCAATCCGACTTATTCATATCTGAGTTCCAGTATGGTGAAGGAAATTGCGCATTTTGATGGCAAGGTTGTAGATCTGGTGGCACCGGAGGTGGAAGACGCGCTGCGTGCGAAGGTCAACGCGAATCGCGGCGGCTCCACCATGAAGTCATAAAGGAAAAGGCCAGCAGGGTAACTATAATTGTACCCAGCAGCGCAATGGACAGTACGGTTAGTTGCCAGGGGTACATAGATGTTCCTTCTATTTGTGTTAGTAAGCCGCTGGCTCCGGTCATGACAGGATGCGTGGCAGATTCATTTACGCTTTCCACAAAAGAAGACACAGAACTGCGACTGACGTAAGCGGGAGTTGTATTACTGACGATGCGGTTAAGCGGGACCCATGTCGCTAAGGTAAGTCCAAAAGCAATGATCCCATGGAGCACTCGTGACAAGGTGAAGGTGATGCCCTTGTCGGAAGGTCTGGTGACGGCGGTAATCTGAAGCCAGCCGCACAGGCCGCCCCATCCCAACACAGCACTGATCAGGGCTGCTTGTGTACGGAGATCGTAGGGCAGACGGCTGATTTCATAGGAACCCAAATGGATTTCCATCCAGGCAGGCCATATGAAAGAAAGCGATCCTTGGCCTGTGTATATGGACAGCAGTCGAATCAGTACGGAAAAGAAAATAATGAATCCACCTGTCACCATCAGCGCCTGTACAGCATGGGATACGGTTTCGCCCAACAGTTTTCCGAAACTGCGGCCGTCCTGTTCTCTGGCAGAGCGGGTAGCTTCCCATGCGGATCGGATCAGGGAGGGAGAAGTACGGGAAACTGAGGTGCGCCGTAGGGCAGCTGGCGTTTCCCGTTTTTGCAATTCTTTGGACGATACAGGTAGTCTGGCGGTGATCCAGCCTGCCAGTAGCCCGGAAATCCAGTGAACTGCAAGTAACATCATGCCTGCGGTAGCATTGTGCAGTAGCCCTGTCCCGATGACGAGCAGGATGGTAATCGGATTGCAGAAATGAGCGATAGAGGTTAGACGTCGAAGCTGAAACGCAGTCATATCCTCCTGTTGTGCCCATTGGCGCACCGCTTCCGCTGCAGCGGGGAATCCCGCGGTCAGGCCGAGGGCCAACACCCAGCCGCTTCGCCCGGGTAGACGGAACCAGGATCGCATAAACGGCTCCAGCAGGATACCTAGTCCATGTACTAGACCAAAGGCGATGAGCATTTCGGACAGCATCAAAAAAGGCAGCATGGCTGGGAAAATAATACTCCACCATAGCTTAAGGCCTTGAGTAGAGGCTTGAAATACTTCTTCTGGTGAGGCGACAACAGCCAGTACAAGCAAAATGGCTCCGAGGCCAAGCAGTATGGTTGTCCAATAAGGAGCGGAACGGGCTTCCTTTTGCATCAAAGAATTCACCTCTCATAAATATACTAAGGAGAGTGGGATGCTGTCTCCAGTGTTTATTCACGTTCGTTGTCTTGGGATAGGTTGTTCGTATACGTTGTCGTAAACAATGTATGCTTTTTCGGAAGGCTTGAGAACAGGTGGCGCAGAGGCACTTGGATAAGATAGGAGAAGTTAGGCTGCAAGGGGGGGGAGAAGCAATGAAACGAATAAACCGGAAAAGAGTTTTTTTTACAACCGGTTATGTGTTAATGCTGGCTGCAATGGTCTATGTGCTGGTCTATATGCCAACCCCTTATCTGATCTATGGACCAGGTGGGGCTAACGAGATCAAACCGATGGTTAAAGTCCGGGAGGGTGACAGCATCGAACGGGGGACCTTTATGATGACGACCGTATCGGCGCGTTATGCCAATGTTATTATGTTGGGCCTGTCCAAGCTGGACCGCAATTCGGAGATTCAGCGCAAAGAGGATCGTCTGCATGGAAGAAGTGAAGACGAATATGCGGCAGAGCAGGTATGGTATATGGGGGATTCCCAATCTTCCGCGATGGAGGCTGCCTACACCCGTGCCCATGTTCCCTATCGCATTGTGCCGGATTATGTGTATGTATTTAAGGTCCCGGGATCGAACAGCGTGTTTGAGCCTGGAGATGAAATATTGGAGCTGAACGGCGTGCGGGTGACCGATAATCGTTCCATTCGGAAGGCTTTAGAGGACGAAAAATCGGGAAAAATGGCTAAAGTGAAGCTAAAGCGCGAAGGAAAGTTGCTGACCGTGCAAGCTCCCTTAACGACCATCACGGACAGTGAGACGGGTAAGCAACGTTCTGGCTTTGGCGTCAGTATTGCCACGGTACAGAAGGTAGAGCCGAAGGATGAACGTAAAACGATTCATTTTACATCTACGGATGTTGGCGGTCCTTCGGCAGGTTTGATGTTTACCATGGAAATCTATAACCAACTGACACCAGGTGATCTGAGTAAGGGATATCGTGTAGCCGGTACGGGTACTATTGATAAGGACGGTCAGGTTGGAGCGATTGGTGGTGCAAAGTACAAAATAGTTGCTGCTGACCGTCAGGGTGCGGAATTGTTTTTCGTCCCTGCGGATAATTATAAAGAGGCCAAGGCCAAAGCTGAGCAAATGGGAAGCCGGATGAAGCTTGTTTCGGTTCGCAAGCTTGGCGATGCGCTGAATTATATGGAAAAGCTGCCCATCAAACCATAATGGGCGGTCGCAAGTAATCAGCATACATGCCGCGGATGGCGGGACGTGGCATCCCGGCTGCGTGTATGGCGGCTGCGGCTGTATCCCAGTCCAGGTGGGGATGTGATCCGGCAGACAGCTTGACCCATACCGGAAGGGTGGCTGTTTGCTTCATACGTGCCAGCAGCTCGCGTCCAGCCCTGTTAAAGCCGAGCACGCGGATATAGCCCGGACCTTTCGCCAGCTCAGCCGGAGTCATATCGGCTTTGGCATGATTCAGCAAAATATGTGTACACATCCGCTGAAGCTTCGTACGAGTATACCGCCTTGTCTTGATCGCGGTGAGCAGGGCCTCCACAGAAGGCTGGGACAGCGTGTACAGCGATTGCTGCAGACGATGCTCCAGCCCTTCGGTGACCTCGTGCAGCTCCGCCAGCTGCTGCGGGCTACGTGTGATTAGGGCGTTCAGCAACGGCTGGCTGAACGCTTCCCAGTGCAGCGGCGCGCGTTCAGCTTGCCACTCGCGCCGCAAAATCTCCAGTGTCGCCGCAGGTATGTACGGTGACGCGGCTTCCGGCCCGCCGTCCAGCAGCAGACGGCGGATGGCCGTGGCGCTGGCGATGACTCCGTCCGCAGGGGCCACGGCTTCGTGGTAGCCCGATCCCGTGCGGGCTACCGTGAAGGGCTTGATTGTGCTGCCCAGCCGTTCCAGCGCAATCAAATAATGCAGCCCCAACGTATTGTTGGGCTGCTGCATGAGGGCGGCGAGCGCAGCGCCGTCCGCTCCTTCGGCCGCGAGCGCGGCTGCGGCTCCCGCGTAGGCAGCGGGATAGCTCGTGCCGCTGCTTAGGCGCTGCGCGATGCCGGCCTTGAGCTCGGCCGGCTCTGCCGCCAGCACGCGAGCCAGCGCGCGCAGCGGGGCGATGTCTCCGCTCTCGCTGCCGAAGCAGAGCGCGTCGACGATGCCCGTCGCATGGAGCAGGGCGACCGCTCCGCGGGCAAACCATTCTGCGGGCTGGACGGCATAGGCCACAGGCAGCTCCAGAACTAGGTCCACACCCATGGCGAGTGCCATTTCGGTGCGGGACCATTTGTCTGTAATCGCGGGTTCACCCCGCTGAAGGAAAGGACCACTCATCACAGCCACTGTGCGTTGCGCACCAGTGATGCGAAGAGATTCCTCCCAGTGATGGACATGTCCGTTATGCAGGGGATTGTACTCTACAATCATACCGAGTGTTTTCAAGACCGTAGTAGGCTCCTTTCTTAAAGTAGCTTATTGGATAACCCTTTTGATAATAATGGTTAAGTACCCGTGAATGATTGTTTTCAGGGCAGCTATACTGATTTTTCATCGTCGGCATGAACAAGACCATTGAGACCTGGACGAAAAAGCTTTATACTCGCATTATTGTACACGAAGAGTGGCGGGGGTACGAATACTCATCAGTACATGTTTAGCACAATGCATTTTTGCTTCTGCATAAAACTTGTCGAACCATTGGAAAACCTGTGGATTTGTGAGTGGTGTAAAGTGAAAGGTGTTGACAAACGACTCGATCAGTCGGTATAATAATTTTTGTTTGTTTGGAGTGATAGTGATGCAACTATTTTTTCGCAAAGTAGCAACAAGTGACGGTCCTTTTCCTATCCGTGAATCTCTTAATGTGAGTGAATTGGTGGATGATCGTGCTGATGTTACGGCCGTTTCCCCGCTGGAGACCGACTTGGTCGCCGTTAGTCTGGGTCAAGGCTTGATGAGCGTGGAAGGCACGTTGACCGCAAGTCTGGACATGCTGTGCTCACGCTGTTTAAGCCCGATGCACGAGGATTTAAAGATTGAATTCCGTGAACGGTTCAAGCAAACCTCTTCGAGTGTTGAAGAGGAGGATGAAGATGGCGATTTTATCGCAGTGACGGAGGACTCCTTCGACATTGCACCGTATTGTGAAGAACTGTTTGTACTGCATGTGCCGTTTGCGCCTTTGTGCAGTGAGGATTGTCAGGGAATCGCACCAAAGACCGGACAAAACTGGAGTATTGGCTCCGATGACAGTAGCGATGGCAATACGGAAAAGATTGATCCGCGTCTGGCAGGGCTTAAGGATTTTTTTAAATGAGAATTGAGTTCAATTCTGAAAAATCATCATCCGCTTGTGCCGGAGAGTTACTGAACCGATGCGTGGATGTTGCAGGCTTGATTCACCGGCTGTAAGATAATTGCTTCTAGCATTTTCTTTCAGTCTTGAATGAGATAAGAAGTCATACCCGTTATGCGGGGTTGATCTGGTTAAGGAGGTGGGAAGAATGGCAGTACCTCAACGGAGAACATCCAAAACTCGTCGCGACAAACGTCGTACTCACTTTAAACTGGCAGTACCAGGTATGGTGAAATGCTCCGAATGCGGCGAATTGAAACTTGCTCACCATGTGTGCAAAGTTTGCGGAACGTACAAAGCTAGAGAGATCATCTCTCAATAATGTCCGATAAGCGGATTCTTTGGAATCTTCGCAGAAAGAGTAGCGCTTCACTTCAGTGAGGCGCTACTTTTTTTGTCTGCATGCTTCCTTTTTACGTCAGCATGCTATATACTGTTTTAGTACCAGGTTCTAAGAAAGAAGGGCCGAAGGGGTTCCTTTATACATACAAGAAGACAAATCGGCTTGAAGTCTCGCCGTTAGAAAGTGAAGTAAAGTAACCCAAACTGTCGTCTGAACGACAGTTTATTGTAGGGAAAGGAGGCGTCACTGACATCGAACGTTTGCCGAAGAGACAGAGACAGCAGCGGCTGACTCAATTAATTGATGATAATCCGTTCGTAACGGATCAGGAATTGACAAGACAGCTGAAGGTAAGTATTCAGACTATTCGGCTGGACCGGATGGAACTGGGAATCCCGGAATTGCGGGAACGGCTAAAGCTGATGGCTGAGCGCTCCTACGACCAGGTTCGTTCCTTGCCTTTGCATGAAGTGATCGGGGATATCGTTGATCTACAGTTGGATCGAAGCGGTATTTCGATTTTTGAGATTAAAGAGGAACATATTTTTTCGCGTACTGGCATTGCGCGGGGGCATTATGTATTTGCCCAGGCCAATTCATTGGCCGTTGCCGTGATTAATGATGAGATAGCATTGACCGCGTCAGCGGATATACGCTTTGTCCGCCCGGTTCATTTAGGTGAGAAGTGCATTGCCAAGGCATATGTACGCTCCAATCCAGAACAAAAAGGGAAGGCTAAAGTGGAAGTCTTTGCCTACGTAGGGGAAGAAATGGTGTTCCAAGGCAACTTTGTCATTTATCGCTCCACGGAGGAAGAGTATAGCGAAGGAGGAAGTCAGCATGCGGATCGCCATTGATGCCATGGGGGGAGATAATGCTCCTGAGGCGACAGTAGAGGGCGCGCTATCTGCGGCGGCGGAATGGAAGGATACGGACATTACGCTGGTTGGTGACCGGGAACGAATTGAATCGGTTCTGAACGGCAGGGCGTTGCCGACGAACCTTAGCATTCGCCATGCATCCGAAACGATAGATGCGCAGGACGAGCCTGTAAAGGCAGTGCGCCGTAAAAAGGATGCTTCGATGGTCGTGGCTGGTCGAATGGTCAGAGAAGGCGAAGCGGATGCCATGATATCTGCAGGTAATACAGGCGCGCTAATGACCACAGGGTTGCTGGTGGTTGGAAGAATGGAAGGCATTGAACGTCCGGCTCTCGCGCCGATGATACCAACGATTGATGATCAGGGTATTCTGGCGCTTGACTTGGGAGCCAATATGGATGCCAAGCCTGAGCATCTTGCCCAGTATGCGCTGATGGGGAGTTTGTATCGTCAGAAAGTTCACGGTGTGACTTCTCCAAGGGTGGGTCTGCTGAATGTGGGGACTGAAGCTGGGAAGGGCAATGAACTGACGAAGTTGGCATTTCCACTTATTGAGCAGTTACCTGTCAATTTTGTGGGTAATGTTGAATCGAGAGATGTGTTAACCGGGAATTGCGATGTACTGGTGTGTGATGGATTTGCTGGGAATATCATGCTAAAATCACTGGAGGGTACAGCCGGAGCCATATTTTCTCTCTTAAAAGAGCAATTCACCAAATCCTTGAAGACCAAGCTTGCGGCAGCCTTGATTATGCCTGAGCTTCGCAGTCTGAAAGGTAAATTGGATTATAAAGAGCATGGCGGGGCTCCTTTGCTGGGTTTGAGTGGACTCGTCCTGAAAAGTCACGGTTCGTCTGACGGCGTTGCCGTCAAAAACGCGGTAAGGCAGGCTCGTACGGCCTTGCAAAACCGGTTGGTGGAAAGTATATCCAAGGAAATCAGCAGGAAGTGAGTGACGATATGAATAAATTACGGCCGGTTGGTGTTATCGGAACAGGGAAATACGTACCTGAGAAAATTCTAACCAATAAAGATTTGGAAGCAATCGTAGAAACGAGTGATGAATGGATTGTCAGCCGTACAGGGATTCAGGAGCGCCATATTGCGGCTCCAGAACAGGCTACATCTGATTTAGCTTATGAAGCAGCAATTAAGGCGTTGGAGTCCGCGGGTATGACGGCACAGGATCTGGATTTAATTATTGTAGCTACGGTTACACCGGATATGGCGTTTCCGTCAACTGCCTGCATTCTTCAGGACAAATTGGGAGCCAAAGGCGCAGCAGCTTTCGATTTGTCTGCGGCATGCTCGGGTTTTGTATACGGATTGGCTACGGCAACGAGCTTCATTAAGACAGGTATTTATAATAATGCATTAATCATTGGGGCAGACTGTCTTTCTCGGATTACAGATTATACCGACCGCAATACCTGTGTTCTATTCGGAGATGGTGCAGGAGCTGTAGTGATTGGCGAAGTGCCTGAAGGTAGAGGATTCCAATCCTTTGATCTCGGGGCTGAAGGTGCCGGAGGCAGCTTACTCAAGTTGGAAGCAGGAGGCTCGCGTTTGCCTGCGAGTGCAGACACACTGGAAAATAAACAGCACTACATATACATGAACGGACGCGAAGTGTTCAAGTTCGCGGTTCGTGTTATGGGAACGGCAACGGTTGATGTGTTGGAAAAAGCAGGGCTGTCCAAAGATGATATTGATCTGTTCGTTCCGCATCAAGCCAATATTCGCATCATCCAATCGGCGATGCAACGTCTGGATTTACCAGAGGAAAAGGTAGTTGTTAATGTTCATAAATATGCGAATACATCTGCAGCATCAATCCCTCTCGCTCTTGTGGAAGCAGCTGAGGAAGGCCGCATGAAGGAAGGCGACCGTGTATTAATGGTGGGCTTTGGCGGTGGCTTGACCTGGGGAGCGTCGGTTCTTGTCTGGTAATTAGTTGGAAGTTTTGATATAATATTGGATTTGTGTAGTGTTTTACAGGACAAGCATTGGATACAGAGAGGTGCATACACGATGGGCAAAACGGCATTTATATTTCCCGGTCAGGGTTCACAAGCTGTAGGTATGGCTAAAGATGCTTATGAAGCAGTTCCAGCTGCAACAGAAGTATTTCGCCAAGCGGACGAACGGTTAGGGTTCGCACTAAGCACACTGATTTTTGAAGGGCCGGACACAGCTTTGAAGCAAACATCCAATACGCAGCCTGCACTGTTAACGGCGAGCATTGCGTTGTATGAAGCGTTCAAGGAAAAAATGGGCATTCATCCCGATTATGTGGCTGGACACAGTCTAGGAGAATATAGCGCGCTAGTCGCTTCCGGTGTCCTCGCTTTTGAGGATGCGGTTGAGATCGTTCGTACACGTGGCGAGTTCATGGAGCAGGCCATTCCTGATGGGCAAGGCGGGATGGCTGCTGTGTTGGGAGCTGATCGTGAAGCATTGGCAGCATTGTGCCGAGATATTACGGAGTCTGGTCAACTGGTCGAACTAGCCAACATCAATTGTCCCGGACAAATTGTTGTATCTGGTACGAAGGAGGGCGTAGCTGCTGTCGCTGAACGTGTGAAGGAAGCAGGAGGCAAGCGCGCTATTACTCTGGAGGTTAGCGGTCCTTTCCACTCATCATTGATGAAGGAAGCAGCGACCAAGCTCTCCGGCAAGTTGGGGGCTGTAAATTTCTCGAAAGCTCAGATTCCGGTTGTTGCCAATGTAACAGCTAAACCTGTACGTGAGGGGAGCGAAATCCGCCAACTGTTGGTGGATCAGGTCTATTCTCCGGTACTGTGGGAAGACAGTGTAACATGGCTACTAGAACAAGGTGTTGACACCTTTGTTGAGTTTGGACCGGGAAGTGTTTTGACTGGACTGGTTAAAAAAATCGACAAAACGGTTAAGCTGTATAATATAAGCAGCCTGGAGTCGTTTGCTTCTGTAACGGAAGCCTTGGAGGCCCGTTAAAAGTATAATCATTGCCTTAACGGGTTATATACTTGCAAGGGGGGACTATGATGTCTAAGCCATTGAGTGGAAAAACGGCGCTCGTTACGGGAGCGTCGCGCGGAATTGGCCGTAGTATCGCGCTGGCGCTGGCTGAAGCAGGCGCTAATGTGGCAGTAAACTATGCTGGTAGTGAAGCGGCTGCGACTGAGGTAGCAGAGCAGATTCGTGCCAAAGGTGTAGAGGCTATTACAGTTCAGGCTAATGTCGGTCGCGCTGACGAAGCAGATCAGTTGATCAAGGATGTGATTGGCGCTTGGGGCAAGATTGACATCCTGGTGAATAATGCCGGCATAACAAGAGATAATTTAATCATGCGCATGAAGGAAGAGGAATTCGATCAGGTGATCGAAACGAATCTGAAGGGTGTGTTTAATTGTCTTAAGGCGGCAACACGTCCAATGATGAAGCAGCGTTCTGGCCGAATTATCAATATCTCCTCCGTGGTCGGTGTACTTGGCAACGCAGGACAAGCCAACTACGTTGCTGCTAAAGCAGGGGTAATTGGTCTTACCAAATCCTCTGCTCGAGAGCTTGCGTCGAGAGGTATTACAGTGAACTGTGTGGCTCCTGGATTCATCGATACTGAGATGACGCAGGTACTGGCTGATGATTTGCGTGACAATATGCTTAGCGGTATACCGCTGGCCCGTCTTGGACGGCCTGAGGAAATTGCTGACGTGGTGCTGTTCTTGGCCTCGGATGCTTCCTCATATATGACGGGCCAGACTTTGCATGTGGATGGCGGCATGTATATGTAGTAGCATGTTGCCAATCCGCATGCCCCGATGAAGAGTTGTCAATGAAAACTCTCTTCTATGGCATTTTAATTGTAATTTTCGTATAATACCTAAGAGGAGGTGAGCCGGATGTCCGATGTATTGGAGCGCGTAAAACGCATTGTCGTTGACCGTTTGGGAGCCGACGAAGCCGAAGTTACACTTGAAGCATCTTTTAAAGATGATTTAGGCGCTGATTCTCTCGATGTAGTTGAATTGGTAATGGAATTGGAAGATGAGTTTGATATGGAAATCTCTGATGAAGATGCAGAGAAAATTACAACTGTAGGTGAAGTTGTGAAGTACATACAATCTCATACCTAATTCATGTCATCAAAAGTCCCGTTCTGTTACAGGCGGGACTTTCTCCTAATTATACAGATTGAACTAAAGACGGAATTGCCGCGTGTTTTTGAGTTTGGCTCAGCTTCACTTAGTCAAAGGCTGAGAAGTATGCGGCATTACTAACTTTAGTTGATTCTATATTATTTTTACGCACAAGAGTGTGCGGTCTTAAAATACAATATGCAGTAAACATAGAGGTGATTATCTTTGAAACAACGTGTTGTCATAACAGGAATGGGTGTAATCACTTCGCTGGGACAGGATTTGAACACACTATGGGATAATCTGATGGCTGGAAAATCCGGCGTCAGTGAAATCGAAGCTTTCGATACAAGTGAGTACACTACGAAAATAGCCGCTTCCATTAAAGATTTTAATCCAGAGGATTATATTGAACGTAAGGATGCGCGTAAAATGGACCGCTTTGTGCAGTTTGCGGTTGCTGCTAGTAAGTTGGCGCTTGAGGACAGCGGACTTGTAATCGGAGAAAATGCGGACGCTGAGCGTGTTGGTGTATCTGTCGGTTCCGGTATTGGCGGATTGGGAACTTGGGAAGATCAGCACAACGCACTGATTGAAAAAGGACCTAAACGCGTAAGCCCTTTCTTCATCCCGATGATGATTGCTAATATGGGTTCCGGTCAAGTATCGATTTCACTCGGTGCTAAAGGCCCTAATACATCACCAGTTACGGCATGTGCCACGGGCAGTCATGCTATTGGCGATTCCTTCCGCATGATTCAGCGCGGTGACGCAGACGCCATGATTTGCGGAGGAGCTGAGGCCACTATTCGTCCGATTGGTATGGCTGGATTTTGTTCCATGCGAGCGATGTCCACGCGTAATGACGAGCCTCAAAAGGCAAGTCGTCCTTTTGATACCGAAAGAGACGGGTTTGTTATGGGCGAAGGCTCTGGTGTTCTTATTCTGGAATCGTTGGATCATGCTTTGAAGCGTGGTGCGCGTATTTACGGTGAAGTGATTGGCTACGGTCTTTCTGGCGATGCCCATCATATGACGGAGCCTGATCCAGAGGGAGCGGCACGCTGCATTAGAATGGCGATCCGTGATGCTGGATTGAATCCTGAAGAGATTGATTATATCAATGCACATGGTACATCTACACCAGTCGGTGATAAATCCGAAACGGAAGCAGTTAAGAAAACGCTTGGAGAGCATGCCTATAAGGTAGCGATCAGCTCAACCAAGTCGATGACAGGGCATTTATTGGGTGCAGCGGGCGGCGTTGAAGCCGTGATCTGTGGTCTCGCCCTTCAGCATCAGACGATTCCGCCAACGATTAATTTGGATAATCAAGACCCGGCATGCGATCTTGATTATGTACCTAATAAGCCGAGAAAAGCGGAACTGAATGTGGTTATGTCCAATTCCTTTGGTTTTGGCGGTCACAATGCTACGGTTATTCTAAAAAAATATGAAGCATAAGGGGTCAGTTCGTTGAGTGGAGACTTGAAGCAATTACAGCAGAAACTTCATATTCAATTCAACAATCGGCAGCTTCTGAAGCAGGCCTTTACGCACGCTTCCTACGTAAACGAACATCGGTTCAGTCAGCATGCAGACAATGAGCGTCTTGAATTTTTAGGTGACGCTGTTCTGGAACTGACGGTGTCCGAGCAATTGTACAATCAGTACCCTAACCGACCCGAAGGCGAACTCACCAAGTTGCGTGCAGCTATTGTCTGTGAGCCTTCTCTGGTGAAATTTGCTGTCGGGCTTGAGTTCGGGCAATATGTACTGCTTGGAAAAGGTGAAGAGTTGACAGGTGGACGTACTCGTCCGGCTCTGTTGGCTGATGTATTCGAAGCGTTCGTAGGTGCGCTTTATTTGGATCAGGGTCTGGAGGCCGTCCGTTCGTTTCTGGAACGTTATATTTTTCCTCAAATTGTATTAAACGGTAAGCTTCAGATGAGTGATTTCAAAACAGAGCTTCAGGAACTGACGCAGCATCATAACATGGGGATGCTTGAATACAAGATTGTAGAGGAGCGCGGACCAGCCCATGAGCGCGAGTTTGTAGCTGAGGTATATATGGACAGCGAACGGCTAGGGGCAGGTACGGGACGCTCCAAAAAAGAAGCTGAGCAGCAAGCGGCGGCAGTAGCTTTAAACCGTTTGAAGCTGGCAGAATCGTAATCGGTACCTGAGCAGCCCGGACGGGTTACGCAAGCAGGGGGCACAAAGTAAGAGCAAAGGGCAGTCCGCGGGGAGTCCCGGCCCGTAATGGCGAATGGACTGCGTTTTGCTCTTTTTTCGTGGCTTTGCTGGTGTAATGTGAGTGTCGGTACTGTGCTTTATACAAGCTAGTTTATGCTACAATAGGGATAATTCATATCAATCAGGTATACGGTGTTGTACAAGCATATTTGAAATGTTAGAGGTGAGATTGAGCATGTTTTTAAAGCGCATTGAGCTGGCGGGCTTCAAATCGTTTGCAGATAAAACGGAAATGGAATTTGTCCGCGGCATTACGGCAGTCGTCGGACCCAACGGAAGTGGAAAAAGTAATATTTCCGACGGAATTCGTTGGGTGCTGGGCGAACAGAGTGCCAAATCACTGCGTGGCGGCAAAATGGAGGACATTATTTTTGCGGGTAGTGATGCTCGTAAGGCTGTTAATTACGGTGAAGTATCGCTTACGTTGGATAATGAAGATCAGGCGTTGCCTCTGGATTTTGGTGAGGTCACGGTAACGCGACGTGTACATCGAAGTGGGGATAGTGAATATTTCATTAATCGGCAATCATGCAGACTCCGAGATATTACAGAGCTGTTTATGGATACAGGCATTGGTAAAGAAGCTTATTCAATTATTGGGCAGGGACGCATTGAAGAAATTCTGAGTACCCGATCTGAGGATCGTCGAGGTATTTTTGAGGAAGCTTCGGGTATCGTAAAATATAAATCGCGTAAAAAAGATGCGGTTCGCAAGCTGGATGAAACGGAGCAAAATTTGCTGCGTATTCACGATTTGGTTAGTGAACTGGAGGATCAGATTGGACCGCTTAAGGAGCAGTCTGAAAAAGCGATTCATTTTAAAGAGCTGCGCGGTGAATTGAAATCAAAAGAAATTTCAATGTACGTCCATCAAATTGAACAAATTCATACTTCGTGGAGCGATGCGACTTCCAAACTAGCTCTGTTGCAGCAGGAGCAGCTTCAGTTGTCTACGGTGGTGTCCCGCCATGATGCGATGCTGGAAAGCGACCGCAACGAATTGCGCCAGCTGGAAGAGCAGGTAGAGCAGTTGCAAAGGGATTTGTTGCAATACAGTGAAGCGACGGAGAAAAGTGAAGGCTACGGCGAATTGCTCAAAGAGCGCACACGCAATCTGGAGGCTAATCGGGAACAATTGATCTTATCACTTAGCACAAGCGAATCACGGCATTCCGAGCGCAGGAGTGAACTGGATCAGCTGAACGAAAAACTGTCTGCACTGAATGTAGAGCTTGACGAGTTGCGTGCGCGGCTGTCTGACGAAGAGGCCAAACTGATTGGTGTTACAGGCGGAATCAGCCAGGAGCAGGAAGAAAGCCTAAAGGGTGGTCTGCTGGAGCTGATGAATCAGATGGCGCAGGCGCGTAACGAAATTCGTTATACAGACCAACAGAAGGAAGCATTGGAACGGCGTGTGACTCGCGTAAGTGACGAATCCGGCAAATGGGAAGCCCAGAAAGTACAACTTGAAAAGCGCAAAAAGGGATTGGAAGCTGCGGTTCAGAAGCTGGGGCAGGAAATCAGTAGTTTGCGTAGTGGCTATATTCAGGGAAGTGAAAAGTACCAGGCCCTGCAAAAACTACTGGAAGAAAACCAGGGTACGGTTCGTAAATGGGAACAAAAACGTGAGGCTCAAATTTCACGGCGAGATACAATGAAGGAAATGCAGGATGACTTTGACGGCTTCATGCTTGGAGTTAAAGAGGTATTGAAGGCTGCACGAAAAGAAACTTTGCATGGTGTGCATGGAGCGGTAGCGGAGCTGATTCGGGTGCCTGAGCATTTAGAGCAGGCGATGGAAACCGCTTTGGGTGCTTCAGTTCAGCATATCGTGATGGAAAATGAATCCGTATCCAGACAGGCGATCAGTTTTCTAAAGCAACGTCAACTGGGCAGAGCGACATTTTTGCCTATGGATGTTATTCGTCCGCGTCAAATCGGTGCAGGAGAACGCCAAATTGCAGAAGGAGCCGAAGGCTTTGTCGGAATCGGTGCAGATCTTGTTCAGTATGATGATCGATATGCCGGAATTGTAGGCAGTCTCTTGGGGAATGTGGTCATTGCCCGTACGTTGGAAGATGCAAACCGTATTGCGGCCCGTTGCCAATATAGATACCGCGTGGTCACTTTGGAAGGCGATGTTGTCAATGCAGGGGGTTCCATGACTGGGGGAAGCCAGTTCAAGAAAAATGCTAATCTGCTTGGACGCAAACGTCAGCTGGATCAGTTGGATCAAGACATTGTAGATACGGAGCAGCAAATTGCAAGGTTGCGCCAGAGTGCAATAGATACCAAACGCCAGTTGGAGGAGACACAGACCCGTCTGGACGAGCTTCGTCACGGCGGCGATGTGAAGCGCGGCGAAGAGCAGCAGATGGCAATGGAGCTCAAGCAATTGGAGCATGAACTTCGTCATGTTCTAGAGCAGGTCGCTGCGTCTGGTCAGGAGAAAAAGGGCTTTGATCAGGAAATCAAGGAACTGGAAACTTCCCGTGAAGAAGCATTGGTAAAGTTGGCTGCGTTGGAGGAAGAAGAAAAGAAAACGCATCAGGCCATTCATGCTGCCGAATTTGCCCGTAAAGCCAACGAATCTGCCAAAGAGCAGCTGCAGGGAGAGCTCACGAATCTCAAGGTAAGAGAAGGAAAGCTGGACCAAGAGCGCTTTTCATTGGAAGAGCAGCTGCGCAGATTGCGTGGGGATTATGATACTCTTGGTAAGGATTCGAGACAAAACAAGACCTTGCTTGCTTCCATCGAAGCAGATTTGCTGACCAATGAGCAGGAGACCGTGAAACAGATTGAAAATCTCAATCAATACCGTTTGAAAAAGGAAGAAGCCGCACAGCAACTGGAATTCAAGCGGGCTGCACGTAGCAGCTTGTCCAAAAAGCTTGAAGTGGCTGAGAACGACACGAAAGAACAGCGAATTCAGCTCAAGTCAGTGGAGGAGTTGCTTCGTCAAACGGAAATTGGAGTAAATCGGCTTGATGTGGAACTGGAAAACGTTCTGAAAAAATTAAGTGATGATTATGAACTCAGCTATGAGTTAGCCAAGCAGCGTTACCCTATACCGGAAGATATTGAAGGTACGCAGAGTGAGGTAGAAAGGCTCAAACGTGGTATTTCCGCGTTGGGTGAGGTGAATCTAGGCGCCATTGAGGAATACCAGCGTGTGCATGAGCGTTATACGTTTCTTGATGAGCAAAAGTCTGATTTGGTGGAGGCCAAGACAACGCTTTATCAGGTTATTCGTGAAATGGATGAAGAAATGTCCAAACGCTTTAAGACTACGTTCGATGCTATTCGGCGCGAATTTGGAACGGTATTCTCCAAGCTGTTCGGAGGCGGACGTGCTGATCTCGTGCTGCTTGACCCGGAACGCTTATTGGAGACGGGAATTGACATCGTAGCTCAGCCACCGGGCAAAAAACTGCAAAACTTGCAGCTACTGTCGGGCGGTGAGCGTGCGTTAACAGCGATGGCGTTACTATTTGCCATTTTACACGTTAAACCTGTTCCATTCTGTGTACTCGATGAAGTAGAGGCTGCATTGGACGAAGCAAACGTGGTGCGTTTTGCCCAGTATTTACGAGAATTCTCGGAGCAGACACAGTTCATTGTAGTCACACACCGCAAGGGCACAATGGAAGAATCAGATGTGCTGTACGGGGTTACGATGGAGGAAGGCGGGGTTTCCAAACTCGTATCTGTCAAGCTAGACAACGATGAAGCTGAGATTGCCTGACATTAAATAACATACTTTCAGACCAACGGAGGGAATCCATGAGTTTCTTTAGGAAATTGAAGGAAAGCATTGCAAACAAAACTGAATCTGTCACAAAACAGTTCAAAGATGGATTGGAAAAAACACGTAAAGGTTTTGTTGAAAAAGTAACGGATTTGATGATTCGCCGTAAAAAGATTGATGAGGAATTTTATGAGGAACTGGAAGAAATTCTGATCGGAGCGGACGTAGGCGTCAACACGGTTATGAACCTCATTGAAGACCTGCGAGAAGAAGTGAAAAAGCGCAAAATTGAGGACGCATCGGAATTACAGCCTGTACTGTCGGAAAAGCTGTCCGAGTTGCTGCGGGGGAATGACAATAGTCAGCTCAAAATGAGCGCTGAAGGGATTACAGTCATTCTATTCGTGGGAGTCAATGGCGTCGGCAAAACGACAACCATTGGCAAGTTAGCTCACCGTTTTAAACAAGAGGGCAAAAAAGTATTGTTGGCTGCCGGAGATACGTTCCGGGCGGGTGCGATTGAACAGTTGGAGGTATGGGGCGAACGGGCAGGTGTAGAGGTTATTAAGCAGCAATCCGGTTCCGATCCGGCTGCGGTTATGTTTGATGCCGTACAGGCTGCCAAGCAGCGTCAAGTGGATGTTTTGTTGTGTGATACCGCTGGACGTCTTCAGAATAAAAGCAATCTGATGGAGGAACTGAACAAAATTTTCCGCGTGATCCAACGCGAAATTCCAGATGCTCCTCATGAAGTGTTGTTGGTACTTGATGCGACGACTGGACAAAATGCACTTAACCAAGCCAAGCTGTTTGGTGAGAAAAGCGGTGTAACCGGGCTGGTACTAACGAAGTTGGATGGTACAGCGAAGGGCGGGATTGTTGTGGCCATCCGTCAGGAGCTGAATTTGCCTGTTAAGCTGGTGGGCTTAGGTGAAAAAGTGAATGATCTTCAACCGTTTGATTCCGAGCAATTCGTTCATGCGTTGTTTGCGGGGTTGATTCAGGAAGAGACCGTCGAAGCAACTGCTGCAGACGAGGAAGAACAGAACTGATACGTTTAAAGTAGGCTTTTATGCTACATTTGGGACTAAGTAGCCATCCTGTTGCTGTTCAAGTTCGCCCAGATGTATAATGAAAGCAAGAGGTCTGTCGATGCCGTATATGTAATGTATGTTGTATGTAAAATATAAATAAGGAAGCCGGGTGAAAAACCGATGGCAAACACCTATACTTACTCCCGACGGGAAGAAGTAGCCAACGCCATTACACATGGAATTGGAGCCGTTTTAAGCGTGGCAGCGCTTGTGTTACTCATTGTTTTTGCTAGCTTGAAAGGAACCACTTGGCATGTCGTCAGCTTTACGATTTACGGGATTACGATGTTGCTGTTGTACACCAATTCAACGTTGCTTCATAGCCTGCGTGAAGGGAAAATGAAGGATTTGTTCGAAATATTCGATCATTCTTGCATTTACCTGTTCATTGCAGGTAGCTACACCCCGTTTATGCTCGTTGCACTGCGAGGTACTCTGGGATGGACACTGTTTGGAGTGATTTGGGGGATTGCACTGTTTGGTGTGTTGTTCAAGGCGTTCTTCACCAAGCGCTTCCTGTTTATGTCTACCGTGTTTTACATTGTGATGGGCTGGCTCATCACCATTGCCTGGAATCCTCTGGTTGCGACTGTTCCCGCCGGAGGGATGACGTTATTGTTCGTAGGTGGTCTTATGTATACGTTGGGCACGATTTTCTATGTGTGGCGGGCATTTCCATATCACCATGCGATCTGGCATCTGTTTGTTTTAGCAGGCAGCATACTTCATTTTCTGGCTGTTCTGCTGTATCTTACTCCAGTAAGGGTTTAAGTAACAGTGGGCAAAAAGTCGATCCGTACTTCCGTTTGAGGGCAGTGGATCGGCTTTTTTTTGTATGACAAGGGATAACGCTTGACATCTTCTTTTCTTTTATGTATCATAAGGAACGTTGAAAAGAACTGTAAAGTGTTTTTCCTTGACGATGGAGGTATACAAGATGAGTCAGGAGAATCGGCTGGAAAAGACAAACCGGATTAACCGACTGTTTGACTTCTATGAACCTCTGCTTACAGAGAAGCAACAGATGTTTTTAAAATATTACTTCCATGATGATTTTTCTTTAGGGGAAATCGCATCGGAATTTCAAATTAGCCGTCAGGCAGTATATGAACATATTAAACGTGCTGAACAGGTATTGGAAATGTATGAGGAAAAGCTTGGTTTGCTAAGCAAGTATGAGCGTAGAATCCAAGATCTCGAAGAATTAAATAAGATGTTGTATGAGGCATTCGGTAAAATCGGTGAGTCCGATGAAGGCATTCTGCAACATGTTCATCAAATTGTAAATCGCCTGCAGGAACTGTAGGACATATAGATTAAGAATAAACAACCCTGGTAGACAAGGAGGTGCGAAAGTATGGCATTTGAAGGATTATCGACTCGCTTGCAAAATGTATTCAGTAAACTGCGCGGTAAAGGAAAAGTGTCTGAGGATGATGTAGCTCAGGCGATGCGTGAAGTACGATTAGCTTTGCTTGAGGCGGACGTTAACTTCAAGGTTGTAAAGGACTTTATTGCCAAGGTAAAGGAGAAATCCGTTGGTAAGGAAGTGATGGACAGCTTTACGCCAGGCATGGTCATCATCGACATCGTGAACAAAGAACTGACCGAGTTGATGGGTGGCAGTCAGGCCAAGCTTGCCAAAGCAAACAAACCGCCTACGGTCATTATGATGGTGGGTCTCCAGGGCGCAGGTAAGACGACAACGTCTGGTAAACTGGCGAAATTGCTGCAAAAGCAAAATCATCGTCCATTGCTTGTAGCTGGTGATATTTATAGACCAGCCGCGATCAAGCAGCTTCAGGTTCTTGGGGAGCAGATTAATACTCCTGTATTTACACTGGGAGATCAGACAAGCCCGGTAGAAATTGCAAAACAGGGTTTGCAGCATGCTAAGGATAATGGTAATGACTACGTTATTATAGATACTGCTGGTCGTCTTCATGTTGATGAAGAGCTCATGGAAGAGTTGCGCCAGATTCATACCAATGTCAACCCGGATGAAGTTCTACTGGTTGTAGATAGCATGACGGGGCAAGACGCGGTTAACGTTGCGAAGCACTTTAATAATAGCTTGGAGTTAACGGGAGTTGTACTGACGAAGCTGGATGGTGACACTCGTGGTGGTGCGGCTTTATCGGTCAAGGCTGTGACGGGATGCCCAATCAAGTTTGCTACATTGGGTGAAAAGCTGGATGCGATGGAGCCGTTTCATCCTGAACGGATGGCTTCACGGATTTTAGGCATGGGTGATATGTTGTCCCTGATTGAAAAAGCGCAGTCCAATATCGACGCCGATAAGGCGAAGGAAATGGAACGGAAAATGCGTAATGCCGAGTTTACTTTTGAAGATTTTCTGGAGCAAATGGATCAAGTTAAGAAGCTTGGCCCAATCGACCAGATTCTTGATATGATTCCCGGTATGGGCAACATGAAGCAAATGAAAGATATCAAAGTGGATGACAAACAGATGGGCCGGATTGAGGCTATCGTTCATTCTATGACCACACAGGAAAAGCAAAACCCAGACATGATTAATCATAGCCGTCGCAAACGTATTTCTGTAGGCAGTGGAACATCACTGGCTGAGGTAAATCGTCTGATAAAGCAATTTGACGAAATGCGTCGTATGATGAAGCAGTTCTCAGATATGATGGGACCTAAGGGTGGAAAAAACAAGGCTATGAAGCAGTTGAAGAGTATGGGGAAAGGTATGAAGTTTCCTTTCCGCTAAGGCCAATAGGCCCTTGGAATTATGGGATAACAATATACAGTCTACTTTTTGAAGGAGGTGAATTTTCGTGGCAGTTCGTATTCGTCTGAAACGTATGGGTGCACATAAAGCTCCTTTCTATCGCGTCGTGGTATCTGATTCTCGTTCCCCGCGTGACGGTCGTTTTATCGAAGAAATCGGTTACTACAACCCAATCACAGTACCAGCGGTTGTAAAAATTGATGAAGATAAAGCGCTGAAATGGTTGCAAGATGGTGCACAAGCATCCGACACAGTCCGTAACTTGCTTAGCAAAGCGGGCGTAATGAAAAAGTTTCATGAGTCTAAACTACAGAAATAAGGTGCTGATACGGAGGGTCAACCATGGAAGAATTAGTGATAATCATTGCTAAGGCTTTAGTCGATCATCCGGAAGATGTAACCGTGAAGACCTTGGAGAAGGATCGGCTTGTTGTATATGAGCTTAGTGTGCATCCTGAGGATGTAGGCAAAATCATTGGTAAGCAGGGTCGTATCGCCAAGGCGCTTCGCACTGTGGTTGCATCAGCAGCCGTTAAGATGGATAAACGGGTTACCGTAGACATCATATCTTAAAGATATACGAAAGTGGGTTAGGATGTATGTCCTAACCCTTTTTCGTACATGATGAAGATGATATGGAGCGGGACCGATTACAAGCAGGAGGAACATGATGCAACAATTGTTTAATGTCGGAAAAATTGTGAACACCCATGGAATCCGTGGGGAGCTTAAAATATTAACGACGACAGATTTCCCAGAGGATCGCTTTGCTAAAGGTAGTGAGCTTTTGATTGTTCCGGCTGAAGGTAAAGCCCCGATTCCCGTAACTATTGAAACAGCGCGTTTTCAAAAAAATATGGTTGTCGCTAAATTTAAGGAATATCACAATATCAATGAAGTTGAAAAATATAAAGGTACTTTGTTGAAAGTATCTGCTGAGCGGTTAGGCGAATTGGAAGAAAATGAATTCTATTTTCATGAAGTAGTCGGCATGGAAGTGGTGACCGAAGACGGAAATGAGCTCGGCGTGGTCAAAGAAATTTTGACTCCGGGAGCCAATGATGTATGGGTAGTCAAAATGCCTAAAGGCAAGGAACTGCTATTGCCGTATATAGAGGATGTTATTTTGGATGTAAACGTACGCGAAAAACGGGTTACGGTACGGTTGATGGAAGGTCTGCTGTAATGCGGGTGGATGTGCTGACCCTGTTTCCAGAGATGTTTGATGGAGTATTTAATGCAAGCATTCTGGGAAAAGCAAGGGATAAGGGAATTGTATCACTGCAAGCGGTTAATTTTCGTCAGTATGCCGGCAACAAGCATGGACAAGTGGATGATACGCCCTATGGCGGTGGGGGCGGCATGGTTTTGAAGCCTGACCCTATTTTTGCTGCCGTGGAAGCGCTGTTGGATAAATCAGAGGAATCAACATTAGAAACTGCCGATGAAGTTATTCAACATGAAGGGATAGAACGTAACACAGACATAAAATCTCCGCGTATCATTTTGATGTGTCCACAAGGCGAGACTTTTACGCAAAAGAAAGCGGAAGAGCTGGCCAAAGAGGACCATCTTATTTTTATATGTGGGCATTATGAGGGTTATGATGAGCGTATTCGAGAGCATTTGGTGACGGATGAGCTTTCTATCGGAGACTATGTGTTGACTGGTGGTGAGCTCCCAGCCATGGCCGTCATTGACAGTGTGACACGGTTACTACCAGGAGTGCTGGGGAACGAAACGAGTGCGGTAACGGACTCGTTTAGTACCGGGCTGCTGGAGTACCCCCATTATACCCGGCCTGCGGAGTTTCGGGGCTGGAAAGTTCCTGATGTACTCCTGTCAGGGCATCACGTCAATATTGATTCTTGGAGACGCCAAGAGGCGTTACGTCGCACGATGGAACGCCGACCAGACCTGTTGGAACAGGTTGAACTGACAGGCAAGGAGCGCGTGTGGGTTGAGGAGCAGCGCAAATCTGACTGTTTGGGGGATAAACAATAAAGCGTCTTAGGCATGAGTGGATTTGAAAGCAGGCAGTGACCTGTTTTATAATGGAGTCAATTAAATAATGTTTGGTCAAATCCCTTTTTGTTGTTGCAATGCGGTATCCTCCATGATACAATACATCTGTTGTGTGTAATACGGTGGTCCTCTGTGGATGATGAAGGAAACGGTTGTGTTTCCAGAAGAAGCATGAACACCTGTACGGAAGGAGGGAGTCATAGATGAATATCGTCCAAGCGATCACTGAAGAACAACTGCGTAAAGATTTGCCTAACTTTCGTCCTGGTGACACTTTGAAAGTGCACGTGAAAGTTATTGAGGGAACTCGTGAGCGTATCCAGTTGTTTGAAGGTGTTGTCATTAAACGCCGTGGTGGTGGAATCAGTGAGACTTTTACAGTTCGTAAAATTTCTTACGGTGTAGGTGTGGAAAGAACTTTCCCGCTTCATTCCCCAAAAATCGATAAAATCGACGTGGCTCGCCGTGGTAAAGTGCGTCGTGCGAAGCTTTATTATCTTCGTGAACTGCGCGGTAAAGCAGCGAGAATTAAAGAAATTCGTCGTTAATACAACGAATAACGAAAGGGGCTTGGTTACAAGCTCCTTTCGTTTTTTCTACGTACATAGGGAACTGTGGATTATTGACCGTAAAGAGAGGACAGTGAGCTATGGAGCAAGAAGTAGGACAAGGAGCTGTACAGCAGCCAACTGAACAGGATGGTACGCCCAAGCGTAAACCAAAAAATGAGATTTTTGAGTGGCTCAAGGCCATCATTATTGCGTTAGTGCTTGTCTTTTTAATCCGCTGGCTTCTCTTTAAGCCGTTTATTGTGGATGGCCCGTCGATGCAGCCTAACTTTCATACCGGAGAACGCGTCATTGTAAATGAGATTTTGTATGATTTCCGTGCCCCTAAACCAGGGGAAGTGATCGTGTTTCATGTGCCGGAGGAAGGAAGAGACTTTATCAAACGCGTCATTGCCGTTGAAGGAGATACGGTCAAGGTAGAAGGTGACACGATTACAGTAAATGGTAAGCCGATTCAGGAATCTTACTTGAAAGCTCCTTTAGAAGAAGCGCATCAAAATGGTGAGCTTTACAACAAATTTACAAATTTTCCAAATGATAAATTTAAGGATGGAAAAGTTCCGGCGGGGCATATTTTTGTAATGGGAGATAACCGTTCCAATAGTACAGACAGTCGGATGATTGGATATATTGATTTGAAGGAAGTTGTAGGTCGGGCTGACGTTATTTTCTGGCCGGCAAAAGATATGCAGTGGATTAACCACTAGAATAACTAATAAGCAGCATAGCTGCCGTAATCCTAACTAAGAGCCTAAGGGTAAAAGTAGGAGTTACGATCAATGGGGTGATGACGGTGACGATTCAATGGTTTCCTGGTCATATGACCAGAGCGCGCCGCCAAATTGAAGCAAAATTAAAGTTAATTGATTTGGTCATTGAGCTGATTGATGCTCGATTGCCGCTCTCTAGCCGAAATCCAATGATTGATGATATTTTGCAAGGCAAGCCGCGAATGATTATTTTGAATAAAGCAGATTTGGCGGACCCGGTAGTATCACAGCAATGGATTGCCTATTTTAAGGAGCAGGGGCATGTGGCCCTTCCGGTGGATGCCACAACTGGGACGGGACTAAAAGAAATTCCGATTCAGGCCAAGCTGCTGCTTAAGGAAAAGATAGATCGGCAGATTAGGAAGGGAATGAACCCGCGTCCTATGCGTGGGTTGATTGTTGGTATTCCGAATGTCGGCAAATCGACACTGATCAACCGAATGGCGGGACGTAATATTGCAGCTACGGGTGACCGTCCAGGGGTAACGAAGGCACAGCAGTGGATCAAGATTGGAGAAATTGAATTGCTGGATACACCAGGGATTCTATGGCCTAAATTTGAGGATCAGAATGTAGGCTATCGTCTGGCAGTTACAGGTGCGATCAAGGAAGAAATTCTGAATGTCGAGGATATTGCCTTTTTTGCGACTAAATATTTGGTTCAGTACTATTGGGACGCACTGGCAGAGCGCTTTGAGCTCACCGAACGTCCTGAAGATACAGAAAATCCTGATGAAATTGTCAACGTCATGGAAGCGATCGGACGTAAACGTGGCTGTATTGTTAGCGGCGGACGTGTGGATCTCGAAAAGGCGTCAAAAATCATTTTGCGTGAGTTGCGTGCAGGGAAGCTGGGACGGTTCAGTTTGGAAGCTCCTTACTGATTCTACTGGTACACCGATAGAGAACATAGCATTTTGTGGCAAGGAAGAACCTTCCCCATCTCTCCGGAGAGGAGGAAGGTTTTTTTGGTATTTGAAGGCAGTTAAAAAAGGGTTTTGGACGATGAAGGTCTGTGGTAAGCTGAATTCAATCGCTAGAGCTACGGCATGAATGACGCGTTAAACTACATATAGATGGGCAGGTATCGAATATGGAAGATAAAGAGATTGTAGTGAAGGACATGCTACATTATGAAAAAAAATGCTGGGAGCAGTCTTGTGAGCGGATTGCAGGTATTGACGAGGTAGGTCGTGGATGCCTGTTTGGTGATGTTGTGGCCGCAGCAGTCATTTTACCAGTGGGTGAGTTACTGGAAGGTGTGGATGATTCCAAAAAATTGACGGACAAGAAGAGAGAAGCATACTACGAGCTAATTATGGAAAAGGCCATTGCAGTAGGAGTTGGCTATGTAGACGCGCAGACGATTGATGATATCAATATTAAGCAAGCAGCTCGTTTGGCTATGAAGCAGGCTATTGAGGCTTTACATGTGTCTCCTGATTATTTACTGGTGGATGCAGAAAAGGTAGATGTGCCTATTCCTCAACTCTCAATTATTAAAGGAGATGCCAACAGTCAGTCTATTGCGGCGGCCTCTATCATCGCCAAGGTAACCCGTGATCGGCTGTGCAAAGGTGAATGGGATGCGAAGTATCCGGAATATGGGATCGGTATACATAAAGGTTACGCTACCAAGTTACACAGGGAACAAATTTTGGCGCTAGGACCTACAAAGATGCATAGACGCAGCTTTCTGGGCAATTTGTTGACGGAGCAACCGACGCTGTTTGATCTGTAGTTACTTATTATGAATCGGGATAATGCCGATATAAAGCATAACTAATACCATAAGCCCCTTTGAATGGGGGAGAGTGAGAGGAGGGGCGATATGAACATCGGATCTGTATTTCGTGGATTACTTGGAGATGTGAAGGCTGGAGAGGCTAAAAAACTTGATATGCAGCCAGGTCAGGTTGTACGAGGAGTCGTGCTAAAGGTGTCTGAGGACGGCAGCGAAGCTGTGTTGCAAATACAAGGTTCTCAGGTCAGGGCAAAGCTGGAGACCCCTCTTCAACCTGGACAGACTACAACGTTTCAGGTTCAACCGGCTTCCCCCAGCGGAATGACGGTGCTTAAGCCTCTGAACGATGTGGCCAATACACCACAGCAAACCGTAGCGCTGACAGATGTATTGGAATCGGTGGGACTGCCGGATACAGCTCAGAACAGGGAGCTTATACAGGCAATGCAAAAGAATGGTGTGCCGTTGACATCTGAAAATGCGGCTTCTTTGCGAGAAGCTATGGCAAAGCAAAACGGCAATGTACAATTGGGAACGTTTGTGCAGGCGGCGGCAGTTGCCTTTCAGCGGGGACTTCCATTGACGGCAGAAAGCATAAACGGATTGCGTCAAGCGATGTTTGGGCCTCCTTTAAATGATCTGTTGTCTTCGCTGGAGCAAGAGCTTGAAACGGTATTAAAACAGCCAGGACAGGGAATATCCACTGAACGCTCAGTGGGGGAATCAACAGCTATAAAGAGCGCTGATCGAATGTCTGCTAGTCCAACAGGTGCTTCTTCCGTGGTGGTTGTAGATGGACAGGAAGGCCAAGCTCCTATATTGTTCAAGGATGCTTCTACCGCTGTAAAGCAGGCAGAAGCTGGACAAACCACAGGCGGCAAAGAATTGTTAAAAGGGACTCAAGCAGCCAACCTTGCTGCTGCAGTGAGTGAAGCGAGTGCTTTGGCAACAGATTCAGATACTGCGACGGGGGCTACATCTGCAGCCAAAGGGACTGCTCCAGGAGAAGCGGAGACAGTCAATGGACGCGGAGCGACAGTGGCATCGGAAGCTAGCGTGAATGCTCCAGAATCGGGTGCTGATGCATTAAACGGTCCTCGCACCAGAGTGGAGCAGTCACAGTCACAGCAAGCTACTGCGGCAAGCACACAGCTTAAGGATGCGGATGGCGCTCCAGCAACTGCCACGGCAGAGCCTGCGGGGGCAAAGACAGCCTTAACCGCGGCCACGGCTGACCGTCCCACCGCACAGCAGGCTGGTAGCTCTATGCCGCAGCAATCCACGGCAGGCAACACTGCCGCGTCAGAGGTGCCGCTTCAGCGGCTGCGCACGCTGCTGCAAGAGCTACGCGCGGCGGTGCCGCCCGCACTGAGCACAGCTGTGCCGGAGCAGCCCGCAACGGAAGTGGCGCAGCCAATGGCTGGCGCCTCGCGGGCCGCAGACACGGCTGAATCGCAGCCTGCGGCGTCCAGCCCGCAGCTCACCCCCACGGAGGACCCGTGGGTGGGCCGCGTACTGAAGCTGCTTGGTGCAGAGCACGAGCAGCAAGTACACCGCGCGACTACACAGGTCGCGCAAGGGGCGGCGGCACGTATGGAGCCGCCAGAGGGAATGCCGCAGCCGCTGCCGGGATTAGCGGCTGCGTCTGGGGACACGGTGTCAGCAGATGCAGACACCGTAAAAGGGGCGCTGCTCCAGCTGATGAGCAGTGACGACCTGCCGCCCGTTTTGAAAGAGGCGGCTCAGCAGGTTGTACAGCACCTGACAGGTCAGCAGTTGCTGCTCAACACAGACCGAACGGCGCCTTTTGCACAAGTACACATGTTTATACCGTTCGTTGGACCGGACGGTCGTGAAACAGCTACGATCCAGATTCAGTCCCGCCGCGGCAAACGTGGAGAGCTGGACCCCTCCAACTGTCGTCTTTGGTTTGATTTGGACATGAAGGGACTTGGAGCGACCCTGGTAGATGTCCAGGTTGTAGATCGGATTGTAAGTGTTAAGCTCCATAATGATCATGAATGGGCGGCTTCGTTGTTAACCAGTGGGCGTGAGTCCATTCACACAGCGTTGGAGTCACTAGGATACCAACTTCTATCGCTTCGTACCGAGCCTATGCCCATAAGGACTGAACAGAACAGTCTCGCCTCTTCTGAAGTACAAAGCTATGTGCCTCAGCCGTATAAAGGAGTCGATCTTAAAATATGAAAGAGCCGTTGGAACCTCCTTCTCCTTCCATAAAGAAGGCGGTCGCCCTTAAATATACGCCTGGTGAGAGCGAAGCACCGATTGTCGTTGCCAAAGGGAGCGGCCGTATTGCGGATAGCATTTTAGAAAAAGCTAAAGAACATGGTGTTCCAGTACAGGAGGATGCCGCGCTGGTTGAAGTACTATCCAAACTCGATTTGGACGAACAAATTCCTGCTGAGCTCTATCAGTTGGTGGCAGAGGTGCTTACCTATATATATCAAATGGATAGGCTTGCATCAAAGGATGACTGGTGATGTCGAATGAAATGAAGGCTGGAGGCAAGGATCAACGGAAAGCCAAAGGAGCGATGGGCGAAGAGGCAGCGGCTTTGTTTTTAGAAAACTTGGGTTACCGTATCATAGAGCGTAATTGGCGATGCCGCAGTGGTGAAATAGATCTGATTGCCAAGCAGGAGCATACACTCGTGTTTATTGAGGTACGTAGTCGAAGTAGCTCCAAGTATGGAACGCCAGCAGAATCAGTTACTGCGCGTAAAATAGCCCAAGTTCGCCAAACAGCCGCTGTATATTTGCACATGAACGGGATTGGAGAAGCTCCAATCCGCTTTGACATGATTTCTGTACAATTAACTGACGAAAAGGCAGTTGTTACGGACCATTTAATAGGCGCATTTTAAACGAGTAAGAGCTTATTCAAAGGTAAGAGTGCGGGACTGAATTCATATGTGCAGGTTGACAGGAAGGAAAGCTACAGGTATATTTTATTGAGAATAGTTATCATTTTCATCTTAAAATGAATATCTAGAAGTTGTACCTGTGAAGGAGGATTTACGTGACAAAGCATACCTTTAGTGAACATGTCATAGATGTAATTCAGGAACGCCGGACGATTAAACGATTTAAATCCGACTCCATTCCGGTAGATACGATCAAAGAACTGCTGGACGTCGCTGTGTGGGCTCCTAATCATAAAATGCGTGAACCGTGGCGTTTTCTGTTGTTTGCTGGTGAAGGACGGAAAAAGCTTGCAAAAGCAATTGCAGCCGATATTGGTAAGGACAACAAGTTTGAGAGCGGCATTTTGCACAACCCGATCCAGCTTTTAGTAGTATTGGAAGAAGACCCGCGTCAAGCGGTTTGGGATGAGGATTTTGCAGCGGTCAGCGCGCTTGTACAAAACTTTATGCTTGCCGCATGGAGCAAAGGAATCGGAACGTTTTGGGTGACAAAGCCATTTTTGTATTCGCCTAAGTTCCGTGAGCACTTGGGAATTCAACCGGGTGAGAAGGTAATAGGAATGATATATGCAGGCTATCCTGACGTTATCCCGGAATCAAGACCACGTACTCCGGCAGCCGATAAGCTGACCTTGTTTGACAAATAATCTGTCGTCAGGTAAACTTAGTCAAGAATTTTGAAAGCATGGTTCGGAGCTAAGATTTCGAACATCACATTTGCAAAGAATGAAAATTTGGAAGCACCTTTTTTCATATATGCAATGATTCCCGATAGGGAGCATTCCAATATGAGGAGAGGTGCTTTTTGATATGTATGGAAAATTACACGGAGCTTGTTTGTATGGAATAGATGGTGTTCTGATTGAAGTTGAGACTGATTTGTCCAATGGCTTGCCTCAGACAGCGATTATAGGATTGCCGGATTCGGCGATTCGAGAGGCAGTGGAGCGTGTCAGAGCAGCAATCAAAAACTGTGGCTTTAAATATCCGTCTCAGCGTGTCACGATTAATTTAGCTCCTGCTGATTTGCGTAAGGAAGGTTCATCTTTTGACCTTGCTATCGCTTTAGGGTTGCTGACAACCAGTGAACAGGTCGTTTTACCCGTGGGAGAACGGACGCTGTTTATTGGCGAGCTGGCGCTGGATGGCAGTATTCGCCCCGTGAATGGGGTACTGTCCATGGTTGATCTGGCCAAGCGAGAAGGATTCAACTCCGTGCTGCTTCCCCAGGAAAACGCAAGCGAGGCTCGTCTGATTACGGGTATACGTATTTACGCTATACGGCATCTAGCAGATCTTATTCCGATTGAAGATCGTGCACAAGGCACTGTTGATAGCCCAGCGACAAATCAGAGTTGTACTGCCAGTAAACAAGTCATGATCTGTTCCTATGACCATTTACCTCAGGCAGAGCATATACCGTTGTGTGAAAAAGAAGGGATAACTAGCAACATGGAGGATTACAGCGATGTGTTGGGTCAGCTACACGCCAAGCGTGCGTTAGTCATCGCTGCAGCCGGAATGCATAATATCCTGCTTATGGGAACGCCGGGGGCTGGGAAAACAATGCTCATCCGCAGATTGCCATCTATCCTTCCGCCTTTGACTGAAAAGGAGGCGCTTGAAGTCACCAAAGTATACAGCGCTGCCGGGAAGTGGAAGGAGTCATCGCCTCATCTGATGAATATTCGTCCCTTCCGTTCGCCTCATCATACGATCTCTGCTGCTGGTTTGGTGGGTGGGGGAGGTATACCCAAACCAGGAGAAATCAGTCTTGCACACCGGGGGATTTTATTTCTGGATGAGTTGCCTGAGTTTAGCCGTCATGTACTAGAAGTGCTGCGTCAACCTTTGGAAGACCACAATGTTACGATCAGTCGTTCACGTGCTGTTTTTAAGTATCCGGCGCATTTTTTACTTGCTGCCTCTTTAAATCCGTGTCACTGTGGCTTTTTCGGAAATGACACGGAACATCAGCGCTGTACCTGTTCACCTGCAGCAGTAGCCCGCTACCGTTCACGTATTTCTGGTCCACTGCTGGATCGGATCGATCTTCAGCTTGAAGTATCGCAGCCGAAGGATTGGCGGGAGGAAAAAGAATCATTGTCGTCCGCTGAAATGCGAAGGCAGGTACTGGCTGCTCAAGCGATACAAATCCACAGATACAGCAAGTTTCCCTTTTCATGGAATAGTGAGCTGTCTGGTCAGATGCTTCGTAAATACGCCGTATTAGAAAAAAATGCAGCAGAGTTGCTTGACCAGACAATGGACGCACTCGGTTTAAGCATGCGCGCGTATGATCGAATCCTCAAGCTTTCGCGTACCATTGCAGACTTACATGACTCAGAGAAAATTTTGACTTCACATGTGGCTGAAGCAATTCAATACCGCCATATGGATAGAGCAAATGCCAGTTTTCACGAAAGTTAAAAAGGCGATAATTAGTAGCTATAACACGATCATTTTTATGAAAGAGTTTTCCAAAGCGTATGTACAATAGAAAATGGAAAAAAGGACAAAAAAAGCTCCAGACAATAAAGATCTGGAGAAGAAAAAAAGATTATGACAATAGTGATTATACTATGAGTATATCAATTTTGTATATACGATTATACATCATCTCCCATGTTACTTGATGGAAAAAAACAAACAGTCTTTAACGAAGGGATAGTGAAAGGATAATAGCCCCTCGACAAAAACGGTTGAGGGGCTTGTTGTGAAATTCATTCTAACGAAACTATTGAATCCATGAAGA
The DNA here is from genome assembly GCF_052906305.1 of Paenibacillus sp. SER-28. Taxonomy (NCBI): domain Bacteria; kingdom Bacillati; phylum Bacillota; class Bacilli; order Caryophanales; family Paenibacillaceae; genus Paenibacillus; species Paenibacillus sp. SER-28. The sequence goes on from NZ_JBRECM010000001.1 coordinate 1,014,604, forward strand.
GAGATGAAGACGTCCCCTACATATGCTAAAGAAAATCTAAGTTACAAAACGTTCAGTTTCACTTCAATATTACCGCGGGTAGCGCGGGAGTATGGACATTGTTCATGTGCGCCTTCCACCAGTTTTACTGCAGTTTCATGATCGACGCCTTTTACCAGTACGTCGAGACTTACTCCGATTCCGAAGCCGCCGTCTTCCACTTTGCCGAAATGGACCGTAGCTGTTACTTCAGTACCTTCATGCTTAACACGTTGCATGCGAGCAACCATATTTAAGGCACTGTCAAAGCAAGCGGAATAGCCTGCTGCGAACAATTGCTCTGGATTCGTACCTGCGCCGCCTGCGCCGCCCATTTCTTTTGGGGTATCAATATCTAAACGGAGTTCAGGGGAAGAAGACTCGATATAACCGTTACGTCCACCAACCGCTTTTACTGTTGTTTCATACATTTTTTGTTGAATGGTCATCATAATCCAATCACTGCCTCTCGCCCAATTTATATTTTACACAATTTAATTTATCAAAATAATTATTGTTTGTAAAGTATTTTGGGCAATTAGCATGTATTTTATTATATAATGTGCTAAAATAATGACGAAAGTAGGTGATCAGACAGCATGGAAGACAATCCTAATGAAGGTACAGCGTTGAAACTTGATAATCAGTTATGCTTTGCCATATATGCATGCTCCAGAGAGATTACGAAGCTATACCAGCCTTATCTGGAAAAGCTCGGTGTGACGTACTCGCAATATTTGGTACTTATCGTGCTCTGGGAGCGTGAAGAGTGTACAGTGAAGGAATTGGGTGAGGCACTATATTTGGACTCCGGCACACTAACTCCCCTATTGAAGAGATTGCAGAACGCCGGGCTTATCGATCGAAAGCGTTCCACTCAGGATGAGCGTAAGGTGCTGATTTCTTTGACGACAGAGGGAAGCGCATTACGGGAAAAAGCTCTGTCCGTACCAGGATGCATCCAGGAAAAAACAAGTATGACTCATGATCAATTTGGGTCGCTTCTGCTCCAGTTCAATGATCTGCTCGATCGTGTTCATCAAGCTAATGTACAAATTGAAAAATCATAAGGTGTTTTCAGTTGCTCTTGCGAATCTTATGGCATGAGTTGTTCTCAGCTGAAAGAAAAATACCTAATAATGCTTGAAGAATTAAAGTGCCTCTTAATGTGGATTAGGTAATCCCATGTTGTAGAGGTGCTTTTTTTGTGTGAATTTGTATTAAGAAAAATATCCAATAATATCCAAACATTCGATTTTGGGAATGATAATGATATCAAAATACTGTAATTCATGAGGTTAAATTATAAGGAAAGCGTTTTAAAAACATGTTACAATGATGTAGGTTTAGTATAGATTTCCTTGTGAACCGCCCTTGTTGCAGTCATGTTGATAGGAGGATTCCAGAATGAATATCCATGAATATCAGGGTAAAGAAGTATTGAAGCAGTACGGAGTGGCTGTACCGAACGGTAAGGTTGCCTATACGGTGGAGGAAGCCGTTGCTGCGGCAGAATCGCTTGGAAGCGCTGTTACGGTGGTAAAAGCACAAATTCATGCTGGTGGACGCGGTAAAGCGGGTGGCGTGAAAGTTGCCAAAGGTTTGGATGAGGTGCGGACTTTTGCTTCTGAAATTTTGGGTAAGGTGCTGGTGACGCATCAGACTGGACCTGAAGGTAAAGAGGTCAAACGCCTTTTGGTTGAGGAAGGCTGCGATATTCGTAAAGAATATTATGTCGGCGTTGTCGTAGATCGTGCGACTGGACGTATCGTAATGATGGCCTCAGAAGAAGGTGGTACGGAAATCGAAGAGGTGGCTGCAGCCACTCCGGAGAAGATTTTTAAAGCGGTTGTTGATCCAGCGATTGGGCTTCAGGTGTATCAGGCCCGTAAGTTGGCGTATGACATTAATATCCCAAATGAACTGGTAAACAAAGCGGTCAAGTTTATGCTGGCACTATACGAAGCTTTTGTGGACAAGGACTGTTCGATTGCAGAAATCAATCCCTTAGTCGTTACGGGTGATGGGAATGTACTGGCGTTGGATGCCAAACTGAATTTTGATTCTAATGCGTTGTTCCGTCACAAGGATATTTTGGAATTGCGTGATTTGGATGAAGAGGACGAGAAAGAAATTGAGGCATCTAAATTCGATCTAAGCTATATCGCTCTGGACGGAAATATTGGCTGTATGGTCAATGGTGCGGGCTTGGCGATGGCAACCATGGATATTATCAAATATTACGGTGGCGATCCGGCCAACTTCCTGGACGTAGGGGGCGGTGCGACGACGGAAAAGGTAACCGAAGCGTTCAAAATCATTTTGTCCGATCCGAAGGTAGAAGGTATTTTCGTGAACATTTTCGGCGGAATTATGCAGTGTGACATCATTGCGAACGGCGTCGTGGAGGCTGCCAAACAGTTGGGGCTGACTCGTCCGCTTGTTGTCCGTCTTGAAGGGACAAATGTTGAGCTCGGCAAACAGATTTTAGCGGAATCCGGTTTGAATATCGTAGCAGCGGATTCCATGGCGGATGGCGCCCAAAAAATCGTCGAACTTGTTCAATAGCCTGTTTGCATTCCGATATGCCGAATAAACGATAGGGGATGTGAAGATCGTGAGTATTTTGGTCGATAAGCATACAAAGGTGATTACACAGGGGATTACGGGAAAAACGGCGTTGTTTCATGCCAAGGGTGCACTTGATTACGGTACACAAATGGTAGGTGGCACCTCTCCAGGTAAGGGGGGCACCGAGGTAGAAATTACACTGGAGAACGGACAACAGGTCAAATTGCCAGTGTTTAACACCGTAAGCGAAGCCAAGGAAGCTACTGGCGCAACAGCGAGCGTGATTTACGTGCCACCGGCTTTTGCAGCAGATTCCATTTTGGAGGCTGTAGATGCGGAACTAGATCTCGTGATTTGTATCACGGAGGGCATTCCGGTGCTTGATATGATCAGAGTCAAACGTTTTATGGAAGGTAAAAAGACCGTTCTGATTGGCCCTAACTGCCCAGGCGTTATTACGCCAGGAGAATGTAAAATCGGTATTATGCCAGGTTACATTCATCTACCAGGTCATGTAGGTGTTGTGTCACGTAGTGGTACTTTGACCTATGAAGCAGTGCATCAGTTAACGACCCGAGGTATAGGACAATCTTCCGCGGTTGGTATTGGCGGTGACCCCGTTAAAGGTTCAGAATTCATTGACATTTTGCAACGTTTCAATGAGGACCCCAACACTCACGCTGTCATTATGATTGGAGAAATTGGGGGTACAGCCGAGGAAGAGGCTGCTGAGTGGATCAGGGACAATATGACGAAGCCAGTAGTTGGTTTTATCGGCGGTGTGACCGCGCCTCCGGGCAAACGAATGGGGCATGCAGGCGCCATTATTTCTGGTGGAAAAGGAACGGCCAAAGAGAAAATTGCCACGCTTGAAGCCTGCGGGATCAAGGTGGCACCGACTCCTTCCGAAATGGGCTCGACACTGGTAAGTGTGCTAGAAGCACGTGGTATTTTGAATTTGTGTACGACACATTAAATCGTGTTTCTTCATTAATATACAGGCCATAAAACTGCATCGAAATTTGCCGCAGGCTAGTGTATAATGAAAGAAAGGTAAGCAACCTTTTTATCTTCTGAAACAGGGGATGAAAAGGTTGCTTTTTTTGCGTTAAGACAGACTTGTCAGGGAAACGCTTGCAAAATGATTCATTGTGCCACAAAATAAGGGAGGGTTCACTCTTCCGTGAATGGGGGAACCATAGTTTGGAAGAAAGATGGCTTTTGTTAGGCTTACATGAGTTAGAGGGAATCGGAAGAAAAACAATTCAGCGTATTTGGTCGAGTGACCATCGATTGCATGAGCTACTGCATTTTAGCGAACAAAAGTGGATTGAGATAGGGTTAAGCCCTGCTCAGGCACGAATTGCGGCTCAGTGTTACGATGAAGAATGGGTGCATGAACGATATCAGCGAGTTCTATCCGGTGATATTGGAACGGTAACTTATGTGGACGAGGATTATCCCCTATTAATGAAGGAAACAGTTGACCCACCATGGGTAATGTATACAAAAGGGGATAAATCACTTTTGCATACATGCTCTGTAGCCATGGTAGGAACTCGCGTTCCCACCGCTTATGGACGTAGAGCAGCGGAGATACTAACAGAGGGATTATGTAATGCAGGGATTACAGTAGTTAGCGGATTGGCGAGAGGGATTGACAGTATTTGTCACGAAACAGCCCTACGCCGGGGAGGAAACACGATTGGTGTACTGGGAACAGCGATTGATCAAATTTATCCTCCCCAAAATGCGTCTTTATTTGCAGAGATGGCTAGCAAAGGCTTGATCGTATCGGAGTATCCTCCAGGCACGAGGTCACATCCGGGAATGTTTCCACAACGTAATCGGATTATAGCTGGCCTAACGAAGGGAACGCTCGTCGTCGAAGCAGATGCAAGAAGCGGCTCCTTGATTACAGCTGATGCTGCGCTAGAGGCAAATCGAGATGTGTTTGCTGTTCCCGGACCCATTACGTCACCGAAGAGTAGAGGCACGCTGAGCTTGATTAAGCAAGGAGCCAAAACAGTCACTGAAGCTTCGGATATTATTGAGGAGTATGAAGCAGATTTGCGTACAAGGGAGGTTTCTTCATACAATAGAGAGCAGAGTCTTAATCTGAAGGAGGTCTCCAAAGTGCCAGAAAGTGAGACTTCTGAGGAAAACCGTGTCATACTGTTGCTCGAACAGGGAACCATGACACTGGATGAACTGCTTGATGCTACGGCATGGGATTTTGGACTTTTACACGCAGTTCTGTTATCGTTAATCATAAAAAAAAGGATCGCCCAGCTAGCGGGCACAAAATACAAGCTTATTTAGTAGTTGTTTTTGCAAAGTCCTTAGTTAGTAAATGCACAAATTCATTTTTAAACATCAGGTGGAGGGCAGTATGGCATTCATCCGCGTCGCGAATTCCTACTCCTTCCCCACTTCCTGAAATGTGTTGACATTATGACTCGCAGTAGCGGAGCAGATGGAATCTTTCTGAACAAGTACAGCGATCTGGAAAAATGACCAAACTGTGAAGCGCTCTCTGCGTCATAACTCACCACATTTCAGGAAGTCTATCATATTTATGTGTGTAATTGAGAGGAGGAAGAGCCTATGGCGGATTCACTCGTCATCGTGGAATCGCCTTCCAAGGCGAAGACGATCGGCAAATACTTAGGCAGTAAATATATCGTCAAGGCTTCCATGGGTCATATCAGGGATTTACCGAAGAGTCAGATCGGCGTAGAGGTCGAAAATGATTTTAATCCCAAATACATTACCATTCGAGGTAAAGGCTCAATTCTAAAAGAATTAAAGGATGCCCGAAAAAAAGTAAAAAAAGTATATCTGGCGGCTGACCCGGATCGCGAAGGTGAGGCTATTGCCTGGCATCTGGCGCATGCGCTGGAACTGGACGATACAGCAGATTGCCGTGTTGTATTTAATGAAATTACGAAGCAGGCTGTCAAAGATGCTTTTAAAACCCCCCGTAAAATCAATATGGATTTGGTCAATGCTCAGCAGGCACGACGGATACTGGATCGACTTGTTGGCTACAAAATCAGCCCGTTGCTCTGGAAAAAGGTAAAAAAGGGTCTATCCGCTGGGCGGGTGCAGTCGGTTGCGGTGAAAATTATTTTGGACCGGGAAAACGAGATTAGTGAGTTTGTACCGGAAGAATACTGGACGATTACAGCTAAACTAGCTATTAAGGACAGCACCTTTGAAGCGAAATTTCATAAGCTGCGCGGTGAAAAGAAAGAGCTCTCCAGCGAAGCGGATGTACAAGAAGTGTTGGAAGCTATCGGAAAATCGTCTTACAAGGTGCGCGATGTGAAAGAGAAAGAGCGTTTACGCAATCCTTCTCCTCCATTCACAACAAGTTCCTTGCAGCAGGAGGCGGCTCGGAAGCTCAACTTCCGTGCATCTAAAACGATGTCTGTAGCTCAGCAGCTATATGAGGGTGTGGATTTAGGAAAAGAAGGGACCGTGGGTCTGATTACGTATATGCGTACGGATTCCACACGGATCGCCGCTTCAGCTCAAGAGGAAGCGAAAGAATTAATTATTCAAAAATATGGCGAAGCTTTTGTACCTGAAACTCCTCGTCAATATTCAAAAAAAGCGGCCAACGCCCAGGATGCGCATGAAGCGATTCGCCCAACCTCTGCGTTACGCGATCCGGAAACAGTTAAGCCGTTTATGAGTCGGGACCAGTTCCGTTTGTACAAATTGGTATGGGAACGTTTCATGGCCAGCCAGATGGCATCTGCTATTATGGATACTTTGTCCGTAGATATTGAAGCGGGTGAGACGATATTCCGGGCAGCAGGTTCTAAGGTTCGTTTTCCAGGTTTCATGAAAGTGTATGTAGAGGGAAATGACGACGGTAAAACCGAAGAAGATAAACTGCTGCCACCACTTCAACCAGGCGATAAATTAAAAAAAGAAGCGGTTGAGCCGAAGCAGCATTTTACACAACCGCCTCCCCGTTATACGGAAGCGCGACTGGTGAAGACGCTGGAAGAACTGGGTATAGGACGTCCAAGTACGTATGCACCAACGCTGGAAACCATTCAGAAACGTGGGTACGTTGCTATTGAAGAAAAGAAATTTTTCCCTACAGAGCTGGGCGAATTGGTCATCGAACAGATGGAGGAGTTCTTTCCAGAGATACTGAATGTGGAGTTTACAGCTAATATGGAAGGTGATCTTGACCACGTCGAAGAAGGCGAAGGTAATTGGGTCAAGGTGTTGAGTGACTTTTACGAGTCATTCGAGAAGCGACTTGAAGTGGCTGAAGAAGAAATGAAAGAAATTGAAATAAAAGATGAAGTATCCGATGTCATTTGTGATAAGTGTGGCAGCCAAATGGTGTATAAGCTTGGCCGATTTGGTAAATTCCTGGCCTGTTCTGCTTTTCCAGATTGCCGTAACACAAAGCCAATTGTTAAGGATATTGGGATTAATTGTCCTACATGCGGTGAGGGCCATGTCGTCGAACGACGGAGTAAAAAGGGACGTATCTTCTATGGATGTGACCGCTACCCGGAATGTGATTTTGTTTCCTGGGATAAACCGTCCATTAAGCCTTGCCCAAGTTGCAGTAGCCTAATGGTCGAAAAACGTACAAAACAAGGGACGAAGCTCAACTGTACGGTCTGCGATCACAGCGAAATGCTGGAAGAGAGCGATGAGAGCGTAGAGACTTCTTAAGAACAACAATAGCAGGGGGATTTAAACGTGAGTGAACTACAAAAGGTAACGGTCATCGGAGCAGGTCTGGCGGGCAGCGAAGCTGCCTGGCAAATTGCAAGCCGTGGAGTGCCAGTCAAGTTATATGAAATGCGGCCGGTTGTAAAAACACCAGCACATCATACAGATAAATTTGCCGAACTGGTATGCAGTAATTCCTTGCGGGCAAACGGCCTAACGAATGCAGTAGGTGTACTGAAGGAAGAGATGAGAATACTAAACTCCTTGATCCTGAGTGCAGCAGATCGTCATGCTGTTCCGGCTGGCGGTGCATTGGCAGTGGATCGTGACGGATTTTCCGGTCATATTACTGAGACGCTTCATCAACATCCTTTGATCGAGGTTGTTAATGAAGAGCTTCAGGAAATCCCACAGGACGGTATTGTGGTCATTGCGACGGGGCCTTTAACTTCTCCGGCTTTGTCGGAACAGATTAAATCACTGATGGGAGAGGAGTATTTCTATTTTTACGATGCGGCAGCTCCGATTGTAGAAAAGGACTCTATCGACATGAACAAGGTTTATCTGGCTTCCCGTTATGATAAGGGAGAAGCAGCGTACTTGAATTGTCCGATGAACGAAGCGGAATTTGATGCTTTTTATGAGGCTCTGATTGCGGCTGAGGTAGCGCAAGTCAAGGAATTCGAAAAAGAAATTTATTTCGAAGGCTGTATGCCCATCGAAGTGATGATGCAACGTGGGAAACAAACGGCATTGTTCGGACCGATGAAACCTGTGGGTCTCGTAAATCCACATACAGGTGAACTGCCCCACGCAGTTGTTCAGCTTCGCCAGGACAACGCCGCAGGAACGCTGTATAATCTGGTTGGTTTCCAGACTCACCTCAAATGGGGGGAGCAAAAGCGTGTATTTTCAATGATTCCGGGTCTTGAAGAGGCAGAGTTTGTACGTTACGGTGTGATGCATCGCAATACCTTTATTAATTCTCCGCAGCAACTTCATCCAACTTATCAGTTTAAGGGAAGAAGTAATCTATTCTTCGCCGGACAAATGACCGGTGTAGAGGGATATGTGGAGTCAGCGGCTTCTGGTCTGCTGGCCGGGATGAATGCGGCACGAGCAGCGCGTGGACAGGAAATGTTTGTATTTCCTGCGGAAACGACATTAGGTAGCATGGCACGGTATATTACGACCGCTGATTTTAAGCATTTTCAACCGATGAATGCAAACTTTGGTTTGCTTCCAAAGTTGGAGAAACGGATTCGTAACAAAAAGGAAAAAAATGAAGCTCTCGCTAATCGCGCGTTGGAAAGTTTGCGTGGTTATATCAACGAAACGGGAGTTATGTCAGCTGAAGTACAGGCATAAGGATGAAGGAAAAGGAGGAGCGCGTTATGGATATGTCCTTTCATGCTACCACCATCTGCGCTGTACGCCACAATGGCAAAGGAGCTATTGCGGGTGATGGACAGGTAACGTTCGGCAACAGTGTTGTCATGAAGCAGACGGCTAAAAAAGTGCGCAGATTGTATCGAGGTCAGGTCGTTGCAGGATTTGCGGGTTCAGTGGCCGATGCTATCACGTTATTTGAAAAGTTTGAAAATAAGCTGGAGGAACACCACGGAAATCTTCAAAGAGCAGCCGTGGAACTTGCCAAGGACTGGCGTCAGGATCGTATCCTGCGCAAGCTGGAAGCGCTCATGATTGTGATGGACTCATCCGGAATGTTGCTCATTTCTGGAGGCGGCGAAATTATAGAGCCGGATGATGATGTGCTTGCGATTGGCTCAGGTGGTAATTTTGCATTGGCGGCTGCCCGTGCTTTCAAACGCCATGGCTCAGGCATGGAAGCAAAGGATATGGCACGGGAAGCGCTAGAGGTTGCTTCGGAAATATGTGTGTATACGAACAATCAGATTATCGTGGAAGAACTGTAAATCGGCTCTGAGTATTCAAGGGTGGAGGAGTGCAAAATGAATAATCAATCGTTGACGCCCAGACAAGTGGTATCCGAGCTGGATAAGTATATTGTCGGACAAAAGGAAGCTAAAAAATCTGTTGCTGTTGCCTTGCGCAACCGTTATCGGCGTAGTAAGCTGCCGGATGATATCCGGGATGAAATTGTGCCTAAAAATATTTTGATGATCGGACCGACAGGTGTGGGTAAAACTGAAATTGCACGTAGACTTGCACGGCTCGTGGGAGCTCCTTTTGTCAAGGTAGAGGCGACCAAATTTACAGAAGTGGGTTACGTCGGTCGTGATGTGGAATCCATGGTGCGTGATCTGATGGAAACCTCTATTCGCATCGTTAAGACGGAACGAACAGAGAATGTGAAGGACAAAGCGGAAGACATGGCAAATGAACGGATTGTCAGCATTCTTGTACCTGCAGAAAAGTCAAACAAATCGCAACGTAATCCCTTTGAAATGCTGTTTGGCAATAACACGGGAACTTCAGTAGAAGAAGAACCACCACAACAGGATGGATCTTTGGCAGAAAAGCGCCGTAAGGTTAAATTCGATCTATTGTCTGGTAAGCTTGAGGATGATGTCATAGAGATTGATGTGGAGGATACTGCCCCCAATATGCTCGATATGTTTGCTGGGCAAGGGAATGAACAAATGGGTATGAATATGCAGGAGATGTTCGGAAGTTTTCTGCCCAAGCGGACGAAAAAGCGCAAGCTACCAGTCAAGGAAGCTCGCAAGGTGTTGATTCAAGATGAGGCCGCCAAATTGATCGATATGGATGATGTGATTCAGGAGTCTGTGAAGCGTGCTGAGCAATCCGGTATTATTTTTATTGATGAAATAGATAAGATTGCCAGCCAGGGTAAGGGTAGCGGCCCCGATGTGTCGAGAGAAGGCGTCCAGCGCGATATTTTACCTATTGTCGAAGGATCTACCATCATGACCAAATACGGTCCGGTAAGAACAGATTACATTCTGTTTATTGCTGCAGGAGCTTTTCATGTTGCAAAACCATCTGACCTGATCCCTGAGCTGCAGGGCCGTTTTCCAATCCGTGTGGAATTAAGTAGCCTGACTTTGGATGAGTTTGTGTCGATACTGACGGAGCCTAAAAATGCGCTGACCAAGCAATACACTGATCTACTCCGTACTGAGGAGATTGAAGTCGAATTTTCTGCGGAAGCGATCCGTGAGATTGCCAGCATTGCTGAGTCTGTAAATCGCAACACCGAAAATATTGGTGCACGTCGTTTGCATACCATTCTAGAAAAGCTGCTGGAGGATCTGTCGTTTGAAGCACCAGAGCTTACATTGGATCGTATGATCATTACTCCGGAATATGTACGTGAGAAGCTGGGAGATATTGCCCAAAACAGGGACCTTAGTCAGTATATTTTATGAATAGGGTTTCTAAAAATAGGGTGTGAGGTCCAGAATAACACTATCTTGCACCGTCGTTTAGACCTAGATAATGGTCAAGTTGATGATTTTTCTGTCTATTCCAAAAGTAGGACGTATAATCTTTTACAGGTGTAAAGTGCTAAGAAAACATTCATTTTTTTGAAATAAACCTGAAAAATTTAACATTTTATGCATCTAAAGCCCTCTTTTTTAAAAAAGATAGGGCTTTTTTCTTATTGTAATTAGGTCCCAACTCTACGAAACTTAGAATATATGACAGAAAGTTATTATTTTCTACTTAAGACCTAAAAGAAATGTATAATTATGAAATTTTATTGTCGAAAAAAAGTGAAAAATCTTGTTTTATTGAATCTTACTTTAGAGTAGACGCTGGGAGGGAGGAGCTAAATGAATCTGCTGGGTGATATGAGCTTTCAAAAGCTTCAGGCAGGTGTACAGGCGGCAAATACGAGACAACGTGTGATGGCCGACAATATATCCAATGCGGATACCCCGTATTTTAAGCGTTCGGAGGTTTCATTTGAAGAATTGCTTCAGCAGCAAATGGACGGTGATGTCACACCACTACGTGGAAAAGTAACCAATTCAAGACATTTTCAAATAGGACCTGTGAACTCCATTCCAGATGCCACGGTCACCAAAGATGGGTACTCAGTCATGAATAACAATATGAACAACGTAGATATCGACAGAGAAATGAGTCTTATGGCTGAAAATCAACTAAGATATAATACCTACATCCAAGAAATTAATGAGCGCATCAAGATGATGAGAACAGCGGTAGAAGGGAGATAGGACTAGGTGAAGATTAACAACGGCTTTGATATTAGTGCATCTGCTCTTACGGCCCAACGGCTGCGGATGGACGTTATATCTAGCAACATTGCCAACGCAGAGACAACTCGGGCGAAAGTAGAGAATGGACAAGCAGTTCCATATCGAAGAAAAACGGTTGTTTTGGAGCCGAACCAATCTGGCTTTGCCGATGTTTTGAAGGCTCAAATGGAAGGAAGTAGCACAAGCGCTGCTGGCGTTAAGGTTTCGCAAATTCAGGAAGATCAGTCACCTTTAAAGCCTGTGTACAATCCGGGTCACCCGGACGCTGATAAAGATGGCTATGTATATATGCCTAATGTAGACATTATGAAAGAAATGGTCGACATGATTTCCGCAACACGCTCATACGAAGCCAATGTAACAGCTCTGAATGCATCAAAGGCTATGGTTTCCAAAGCGCTTGAAATCGGTCGCTAAGTTTTAGGACTACTAACTACTTAATAGGGAGAGTAAAACATGATTCAGAACGCCATGTTTAATGTACAGACACCGGCAATACAGCAGATTCAATCGCCTAACAATGAGTTGACGAAAGCGACGCCTTCCGAATCCTTGAAGGATTTTGGTTCCTTCCTAAAGGATGCTCTCAATGAAGTAGGGCAGCAGGAAGTCGCGACGCACCAGATGTCCGACCAATTCATGGCAGGCAAAGTTGATGTAGATCAGGTCATGATCACTTCCCAACAAGCGCTGCTTTCCCTGCAGCTTACTACACAGGTCCGAAACAAAGCGATCGAAGCCTATCAGGAGATCATGCGTACACAGATGTAAAGAGGGTTTAGCAAAGTTTCGGATGGGGTGACGGAGTGAACGAGAGAATCGCCCAATATCGGGATAAGATTTCCGGGTATTGGAATAATTTCAGCAAAAAACAGAAGATATTACTTGTTTCGACATTAGCATTCATCATTATCGCCGTAGTAGTGCTAACGATGCAGTTTACCAAAACCGAGTATGAAGTGGCTTTCCGAGATTTAAATGCTAACGATGCTGCCGGAGTCATTAAATATCTCGATTCTGCGGGTATACCGTACCAACTTAATGCTGGTGGGACACAAATCTCAGTCCCAACTGCTAATGCGGATAAAGCGAAGGTAGATGTTGGGTCTCAAGGCCTGATTCAGAAGGGTTCAATCGGCATGAGCGCTTTTGACCAGTCCTCCTCTGCGATTGGTATGACGGAGAACGAGTTCAATGTGAAGTACAATAATGCATTGAACGGCGAAATACAGCAACTGTTAGAACGGATGGATGGTGTCCAAAGCTCCAAAGCTGTCATTAATATGCCAAAGGAAAACATTTTTGCCGGACTTGAAGAAAAGGACAAAGCCTCCGCTTCGATTCAAATGGAATTCGAGCCTGGCTTTACTCCAAATCAGCAAGCGATCGACGGATACTTTAATCTGGTAAAAACGGCCGTGCCGAATCTGCCAGTGGAAAACATTACGATCACCAATAAGGAATATGAGTTGATTCCAACGGCCAAGGGCGGCCAAGGTGGGCTCACTAGCGGTGTTCAGGAAAACATGGCTCTACAGAAGAAGTTTGAGAGCGATGTAAGGAATAATGTTCAACAATTTTTGTCGAAAATTGTTGGAGACGACAAGGTGAACGTGCTGGTTATGTCCCAGCTAAATTTCGACAAAGTCACATCAAAAGAACAAATGGTCACACCTGTTGATCAAACGAAAATGAAGGGTATTGAAATTAGCGCCCAACAAATTCAGGAAAGCTATACGGGCAGTAGTGGACAAACCGGAGGAGTTGCAGGAACAGGAACACAGGATGTTCCGGGCTACCCGGGAGGAGCTAATTCCGGCAATACCAGCTCAGATAAGAGCTCAAGTACGATTAACTACGAAGTTAACCGAATTGCAAGGGATATTATCCAAAGTCCGTACACTGTAAAAGATTTAACCATTAATGTTGCAGTTGAACCACCAACAGGTCAGCAAACGTTGGATACTGCAACTCAGACAGCAATTCAAAATATTTTGGTTAATATTGTAAGAGCATCGTTGGCGAATTCTGGTACTACTATTACAGACGCTGATTTGGCTAAGAAGGTTTCAGTGTTCTCACAAGCTGTTCCAGCGCCTGCGAGCACGAATACATTCTTCTCAGCTTCCAACCCTTGGCTATGGGGCATCGGAGCTGCTGTTCTGGCACTGCTGGCGGGGGTAATCTTCCTCATCGTACGTGGTCGTCGTAAGCAGGAAGAAGAGTTGGATGAAGAATTGCAACTCATGCCAACGCCGACGGAGTTCCCGTCTATTACCATGGAAAGTGTGACAAATGAAAGTCAAGTGCGTAAACAGCTTGAAAGTCTGGCGAAAAAGAAACCCGACGAATTCGTCAATCTGCTTCGTACATGGCTGGCTGACGAATAGAGGTGAGTTCATTGGCAAAGGCAAGCAGTCAAGGTTTAACGGGAAGACAGAAAGCAGCTATACTTCTGATCACAATGGGACCAGAGGTATCTGCTCAAATATTCAAGCATTTGCGTGATGAGGAGATCGAGCAACTTACATTGGAAATTGCCAATGTGCGGAAGGTCGATGCCATTGAGAAGGACTCCATCATGGCCGAGTTTCATCAAATTTGTCTGGCTCAGGAGTATATTTCCCAAGGCGGTATTAATTACGCTAAAGAAATATTGGAGAAAGCACTGGGATCGCAAAAAGCAGTTGAGGTCATTAACCGTCTAACAGCGACGTTACAGGTAAGACCCTTCGATTTTGCCCGCAAGGCTGATCCAAACCAGATATTGAATTTTATACAGAATGAGAATCCGCAAACGATTGCTCTCGTGCTTTCGTACTTGCAATTTGAGCAGGCGGCTGCAATTCTGTCGTCTCTGCCACAGGAAAAACAGGCAGATGTGGCCCGGCGTGTCGCTGTCATGGACAGTACATCTCCGGAAGTTATTTCCCAGGTGGAACGAGTGTTGGAGCAAAAGCTGTCTGCAACCGCGACGCAGGATTATACGAATGCGGGTGGTATCGAGTCCATTGTTCAGATTTTGAATGGCGTAGACCGCGGAACCGAACGTACGATTCTCGACTCGCTTGAAATTCAAGATCCAGAACTGGCTGAGGAAATCAAGAAAAGAATGTTCGTGTTCGAGGATATCGTCAATGTGGACAACCGTTCCATTCAGCGCATTATCCGCGATATCGACAATGCAGATTTGCAATTGGCGCTTAAAGTGTCCAGTGAAGAAGTACGCGATGTGATTTTCCGAAATATGTCGAAACGTATGGCAGAAACCTTCAAAGAGGAAATGGAGTACATGGGACCGGTGCGGTTGCGTGATGTGGAAGAAGCACAGACACGTATCGTATCGACGATCCGCAGATTGGAAGAGGCCGGTGAGATTATAATCGCACGCGGCGGAGGAGATGACATCATTGTCTAACTTGATTAAATCTTTCCAATATGTTCCTGTAGAGGCTTTGAAAACAATTGATGTGGCACATACGTATGCGCCAGAAACGACGGATGAAGAAATCACAACTGAATATACGGAGCCGGAGCCTCAGCGAGATCACGAGGCTGAACGGCTGCGGGATGAAATGCTGAATGATGCCAAGGATTTTGCCGAACGTCAGGTTCGCGAGGCAGCTGAAGAAGCGGAACGGATGCTTCAGGAGGCACAGCAGCAGATTGAAGCCTGGTGGCAGGAACGACGCGAGCATGACGATCAGTTGACTCAGTCGTTAAAAGCTGATGGGTTTCAGCAAGGATATGAAGAAGGCCAGAAGCTGGCTGAGGCCGAGCTCCAAACGAAATCGGAGCAGATGATGGAAGAAGCACAGGATATTCTGCGTCAGGCCTATGAGATTAAGGAACAACTGATTCAGGAAGCGGAGCCTTTCCTGGTCGAACTGAGTAGTGCTATTGCTGAGAAGGTCATTGAGAAACAGCTTAGCCTTGAGCCAGAATACACGATTGAATTAATTCGTAAAAATTTGGCTCGTAAGCGGGAAAAAGGAACCATTACATTGTGTGTGTCGCCTCAGCATTTCGCATTTGTGCAAGGTGCACGAGAAGAATTGTCATTAACTGTCGATTCGCAGGCAGAACTGCAAATTATTCCTGATGGTACCGTCAAAGATCGCGGCTGTGTTATCCGTTCTTCCTTTGGAAGCGTGGATGCGCGGATTGATACGCAATTAGCTGAGATCAAAAAGGAACTACTGCGTCTGGCACATGAGAATGAGGAGCGAAGACATGAAGGGGCTTAATGCGCAGCGCTACATGGATCATTTGCGCCAGTTGGACCCGGTTCGGGTAAATGGCAAGGTTACGCAGGTTATCGGCCTGATGGTTGAATCGGAAGGTCCGGACGCCAGTATCGGGGATGTTTGTTACATTTATCCGGGCAAAACGGCCAAGCCGTTGCAAGCGGAAGTTGTAGGCTTCAGGGACAATAAAGTGCTTCTGATGCCACTTGGAGAACTACAATCCATTGGTCCCGGTTGTGATGTTGTAGGAACAGGGAAGCCGTTGAATGTGCAGGTCGGGTCGGAGCTGTTAGGCAAAGTGCTGGACGGCTTGGGTCAGCCTCTGGATGGCTCATTGATCCCCTCGCGAATGGCGAGATATTCAACCTTCAATATTCCATCTAATCCGCTGAATCGTCCGCGTGTGCAGGAACCAATCAGTATCGGGGTGCGCGCTATCGACGGGTTGCTTACTATCGGTAAAGGACAACGGGTTGGTATTTTTGCAGGTTCGGGTGTAGGTAAAAGTACCTTGATGGGGATGATTGCTC
Organism: Paenibacillus sp. SER-28; assembly: GCF_052906305.1. Taxonomy (NCBI): domain Bacteria; kingdom Bacillati; phylum Bacillota; class Bacilli; order Caryophanales; family Paenibacillaceae; genus Paenibacillus; species Paenibacillus sp. SER-28. Next base: position 1,030,912 of record NZ_JBRECM010000001.1, read on the forward strand.
GTAATACGGAAGCCGATGTGAATGTAATTGCCTTGATCGGGGAACGTGGACGTGAAGTGCTGGACTTTATTGAACGGGATTTAGGTCCGGAGGGACTAGAACGTTCCGTGGTCATTGTGGCAACTTCCGACCAACCTGCGTTAATCCGTATTAAGGGTGCACTTATTGCAACGACCATCGCGGAATATTTTCGGGATCGCGGATTGAATGTCATGCTGATGATGGATTCAGTTACCCGATATGCGATGGCCCAACGTGAAGTCGGCCTAGCGGTAGGCGAGCCACCGGCAATGAGAGGGTACACCCCTTCCGTGTTTGCTAGTCTACCTAAGCTTTTAGAACGTGCAGGGACAGGTCCTACTGGCTCCATAACCGCTTTTTATACGGTACTGGTCGATGGGGACGACATGAATGAGCCCATCGCGGATGCGGTGCGCGGGATTTTGGATGGACATATTGTCTTGAATCGTGGAATTGCGAACAAAGGACATTTTCCCGCAATTGATGTGTTAGCGAGTATTAGCCGGGTTATGAAGGATATCGCACCACGAGATCAGATAGATGCTGCCGAGAACATTAAGCGCTTGATGGCCATTTACAAAGATTCGGAGGATCTAATTAATATCGGGGCCTATCAGCAAGGTTCAAATGCAGAAATTGACGAATCCATGGAGCGCATACGAGATATATGGGATTTTACAAGACAAAGAACAGATGAAAAGGCTGAGCTGGACGAGGTAAGGGAGCGTTTGATTTCTGAATTTACGAGGAGATGAAGGTTGAACGATGAGATTTCAGTATTCCTTTCAGAAAGTTGTAGACTTGAAAACCAACGAAAAGTCACAGGCCGAATGGTTGCTTTCCAGTGCTGTCGGACAATTGCAGGCTGAGGAGCAGACATTAACACAGCTTGTAGGCGAAAGGAATCGGGTCATATCAGCCATTCAAAAGGCTGCCGAGGATTGCGCGCCACTCTCTACCATTCAGGAATTACAGGCTTATGTTAATCATCTGGACCAATGTATTACACGCAAGCATAGGGATGTTCAATATGCGCAGCAAAATGTGCAAAGCAAACAAACCGTTTTGACCGATAAAATGCTGGATGAACAGGTTTGGCTGAAAGCGAGAGAGAAGGCCAACGTGAAATTCCAACAGGAAATGCTCCTGCGCGAGCAGAACGAGCTGGATGAAATGGCTTCCGTGCGATTTGCCATGAAAGCCCGGTAAGCGGAAAGTCATAGGATACGCATATCAGCTGCCTGAGGAGGAAGACGATGGCACAGAAGTTAGCAGAAAATGAACTGGATATGGATTTAGGAAAAGAATCAGGCGGGGGATTTGAACGGTTTATGTTTTTCCTGATTCCGATTGTGTTCACAATCGTTCTGGTCGGGGTCCTGCTTACATTGTTCAATATGGACTTCAGAAGCGAAATGATTTCATTAGGGAACAAAATACCAGTTGTTAAAAATTGGATACCTGAACCGAAAGATAAGGCTACCCAGACGAAAGAGGCAGATCAGAAGGCTCAGTCTGAAAGTTCTGAAGCAACTATTGAGCAGTTAAAGGCAGATTTAGCCAAGCAGACGGAGGAGCTTAAAAAGGCTACCGCTGCTAAGACGACACAAGATAAAAAGGTTACTGAACTGCAGAATCAGGTCAATACGCTGCAAACGCAACAGGAGCAGCAGTCACAGGCTAGTCAGCAGGGACAGGCCGGTACGCAAACTACAGGTGGAACAACAAATGAAGATCCTTATGTAAAACAGGCCAGAGATCTTGCTAGCATGTATGAAGGGATGACAGCAAGTAAAGCGGCACCGATTATGGAGAATCTGACCACGGAAGAGACTGTGCAGCTGTTAAGCTACATGGACCCTGCCAACAGTGCAAAGATTTTGCAAAAGATGGACGCTAAAAAAGCAGCCGATATTACTATGGCTCTGAAAAACGTAACGCCATCTACGGATTTGTCAGTTGCTGCCTTGCAGTCTCGTCTGAAAAAGGATCAAGGTACCACAGCTGGAACAACGAGTAAGAGTTTGCAAAGCACTCAAATCAGTAGCACATTTGCTTCCATGGACAAGAAGAGCGGTGCCGAACTTATTTTACAAACTTACAAAATCAGTCCAGACAAGGCATTAAACATATTAAATACAGTAGATGATTCGACACGTGGTTCTTTACTACAAAATATGTCCGCCAAGGATGCTGCTCAGACCGCAAAAATTTTGAACAAACTGATGGGCAGTAAGTAATTTAAATGAAGGGAGGTGAAAAATAAATGACCCTTATTTCTCAAAGTGTATCGCTCGGCTCCAGTCAGGCAGCTAGCAGTACAACGGCCTCAACAACGACTACAGCGACAGCTGCTGGAGCAACCACGGGTGCTTTTAATCAAACACTTACGCAAATGATGACAGGCGGGCAAACGGGCTCAGCAGGCACAGATGCGAACGGTTCTCCATTAGTTATGGTACTTCCGCTTATTGCAACTGGAGAATCCACGGAAGCTCCAACCGAGCCGCTGGCCGAAACACTGGCTCCTTTGCTGCAAAATCTTGAAAAGCTGGATGATCAAGTAGCTACTGATCCTGCTCTGCTTGCAACTCTGCAAGCGTGGATTCAGCAAGTACAACAGTTTTTACAAGGCGACGGAACAAATCAACAGTTAAACGGTGGAGAAACGACAGAGGCGACAGGCTTAACAGCTTTGGCAGCCAACCCGGCTACTCTTCGATTTGCATTACAGGACGCTTTGTCACAACTTGCCAATGTAGTAGAGCAGGCTTCTGGAGACCGAAAGTCCCAGGTGGCACAGTTGCTACAATCGCTCCAAAGCGCAACGGCAGGTACGGGAGCTATTTCCGATGAGCAGTGGAATGGTGTAATGAAAGCTGTGGAACTTGCTGATGGTGGGGATTCACAAGCAGTTCAGCCTTCTGCAAATCGAGCAAATGGTACTCTAACCGTAGCTACAGCTACTACAGACAAACAGGTTGTTGCTTCTCAGCAGCAAGCAAGTCAGGGTGAAACTAATCAACAAGGTTCAGAAGGGCAACGTTCATCAACTAATATTCTCGTTCAGTCAGCAGTTAAGACGACTGTAACAGATGAAGCGAGTGCATTCGTAGATGCAACTGAGCAAGCGGATTCGACAGCAACTGACAATCAGACTCCAGTGATCACGACTGCGGGACAGCTTTCGGTACAAACGCAAGGAACAACACCTTCGGCTCCGGCTCAACCAGTCGTACATGTACGGCAATTTGCCAAGGAGATGACCGAATTTGTAGTGCAGAAACTTGACATTGTAAAACACACTGGTTTGACGGAAGCGACTATCATGCTTCGTCCAGATCATCTGGGCCAGCTGGAAGTTAAGTTGACAATGCAAAATGGTCATCTGGTTGCCCAGTTCATGACTGAGCATAGCGGAGCGAAGGATTTGCTGGAACAGCAAATGTCGCAGCTGCGTTCGAGTCTCCAGAGCCAAGGTATCCAGGTGGATAAGGTAGAAGTAACGCACAATGAGTCGCTTTCCTCCCATATGTATCAGGATGGACGCGGATCTGGAGCTAATCAGCAGCAGCAGCAATCCAATCAACGTTCCAAAGCTCGTGGTAGAGAAGAGAGCGAAGATGCTATGAAGGTAGCTGAAATGGCAGAGGAACTCCGTAACTGGACAGCAGAACAACGTGCAGATGAAATAAATCGGACAGGCTCCTTTACAGCACAAGCGTAATGATGGAGGTGAGAACACAATGACGACGACAGACAACAATGTATCCACCAGTAACGTCTGGCCGAATTACAATGTGAACAATGTCAAAACGGCGAGTGCCAAGGATACTAAAACGATGGGTAAAGATCAGTTTTTGAAAATTTTGATCACCCAGCTACAAAATCAGGATCCGATGCAGCCTTTGGAGGATAAAGAATTTATCGCTCAAATGGCCCAGTTTTCCTCGGTGGAACAACTGATGAACATTTCTACGCAGTTGAATGCATTGGGACAGTCTTTAGGTACAGCCTCCGGTTTGATAGGAAAAGAAGTCAGCTGGATTGAGGCAGGTAAAAAAGACTCCATTACAGGTGAAACAGGTGCGGGTACAGTGAAAACTGGAATCGTGGATTCCATCGTTATTCGTGACGGTGTGCAGTATGCCAAAATGGGAGCGGCTGAGGTGGCATTAAAAGATGTAACATCAGTGAGCCAAGCTAACACAACGACTCCCGCTACAGATACATCTGATACTTCATCTTCTTCCTCTACTGGAAGCGGTGAGAACTCATGAATGACAGGATAACGGTCGGACGCCTTTTTCCCGCCAACGTGCCCCCGGCAGCAATCTCAAAAAACCGAGTAAATTCGGTATCGAAGGATGCCAGACCGTTCGGTCAGGTGTTGCAGGATCAGGTGCTCAAGCTGAGCAACCATGCAGCCAAGCGTTTGGAGCAACGGGGAATAGAGTTGAGAAGTGACCAAATGGCGAAAATTAACTCTGCTGTGGATAAAGCAGCTGCCAAAGGCGCCAAAGAATCACTGATTTTAATGCAGGATATGGCTTTGATTGTAAGTGTACCTAATCGAACAGTTGTTACCGCGATGGATAAGAAGTCCATGGAGGATAACGTATTTACGCAGATAGATAGTGCTGTAATTATTTCATAAAAATGTATACGAAGTGGCTGGCCCGAATAGGAAAGCCATGAAAAAGCCGCGGATCGACTGATGCGGTCAACTAAGCAACCAATCAGAGGAGGATTTATACTCAATGTTGAGATCAATGTATTCAGGTGTATCGGGCATGAAGGGCTTTCAAACGAAGCTGGACGTTATCGGTAACAACATTGCAAACGTAAATACAACAGGCTTCAAGTCCAGCCGAGTGATGTTCAAGGATATCTTGAGCCAAACGAGTTCAGGCGCAAGTGCACCAGACGGAACAACAACTGCCGGGCAAAATGCCAAGCAGGTAGGTTTGGGAGTGTCGGTCAGCTCAATTGATACACTGCACCTTCCAGGTAGTGCAATGACTACGAACAACCCAACGGATTTACGTATTAACGGTGACGGATTTTTCCTGGTCAAAATGAATGATGCACAGGAAGTTCCTTATCTGACTCGTGCGGGTGATTTTCACGTAGATGCGAACCGAAACCTGGTTACTTCTGATGGATTTTTCGTAGGAGATGCGGGTGGAGATCCCATCACACTTGCTGACAATGTTACAGCGTTCTCCATCTCGCAGGACGGTACAATTGTACAACAATTGGATGACGGAACAGTTGATAATGGCACGCAAATCGGATTAGCCAGAGTCACGAATCCAGAAGGTCTGGAAAAAATCGGAGGGAGCTTGTACCGTACTACGGTCAACTCCAACATTGATGCACTTGAGCCTGGAGCAGCCAACTCAGAGGGGCGTGGAGCTATCATCTCAGGTCAGCTGGAAATGTCCAACGTTGATCTGACAGGCGAATTTACCGAAATGATCGTAGCTCAGCGCGGATTCCAAGCGAACTCGCGTATCATTACGACCTCGGATGAAGTGCTTCAGGAAGTTGTAAACTTGAAACGATAATCTCATTTAAACGCGGAGGAGTAGAGGCTCCTCCGCACCTATCAGGAGGTTGGTGTTACGATGATCCCGTTAACGCGGCTGAACGGCTCGCCTATGTGGCTTAATGCGCTGCTCATTGAGACTGTGGAGGAAACACCGGATACATACGTCACTTTGGTGACGGGGAAACGGTTGATTGTATTGGAAAAAGCGGCAGATGTCGTCTCCTTGATCAAGGGTTACAGCCGTGAAATCGGCATACATGCCGCCACGATAAAAGTGCAACAAATGGAGGAAGACGAATGAAGAAGATGCTGCCATGGCTCATTACAATTTTACTCGCGATTACTTTGATTGCAGGCGCGGCCTTTGTACTTATACCAGCGCTTAGCGGGAAGAAGTCGGAAGTCATACCGAATGCGCAAGCTGCTCAAGCAGAACAACTTCCAAGATTGTCAGCAGATGAATTGGTGGAAGTGAGCTCTGAAATTACCGGTATCAAAACGAATTTGGCAGACGCAGATTACATTGTCCAGATGAACCTATCTTTTCAATTGAACGATGCCAAAGCAAAAGAATCTTTTGAAAAAATTAAAGACATCAGTATTAAGCCCATCGTTATTCAATTGCTTGCAGACACCAAACCTGATGAGCTCAGAACGGCTAAAGGCCGGGACCAGTTCAGTGACAAGCTGACGGATCTCATCAACAAGTCGCTCCCTGAAGGTCACCTGGGGAACGCCAAAATTACAGACTTTTTGCTGGCAGCCATTTGATTCCAGGTGAACTTGTCAGGAACACGTAAGGGGGTGAATAACATTGGTGGATGTACTGTCACAAGGGGAAATTGATGCCCTTTTAGCAGCTCTTTCGTCCGGTGAAATGGATGCGGAAGAACTTAAAAAGGAAGATACCCAAAAGAAAGTTCGCGCTTATGATTTTAAAAGAGCGCTTAGGTTTTCCAAGGATCATATACGGAGTCTGACGCGGATACACGAGAACTTTGCACGGTATCTGACCACATATTTTTCAGCGCAGCTTCGTACTTTTGTCCAAATTAATGTCGTTCAGGTGGAGCAGCTTCCTTATGATGAATTCATTCGCTCCATTCCGAAAATGACCATTCTAAATATTTTTGAAGCTGAACCGCTGGAAGGCCGTATGGTGCTTGAGGTTCACCCGAACGTTGCTTATGCCATGTTGGACAGGCTTCTCGGAGGAACAGGTTCGGCACCGTCAAAGGTTACTGCGTTGACCGAAATCGAGACGACGATCATGGAGCGAATTTTCAGCCGTACCTTTGATAGCCTGCAAGAGGCTTGGAAAACGGTACTGGACATTGAACCGCGCTTAGAGGCGATGGAAACGAATCCGCAGTTTATGCAGATTGTTTCGCCGAATGAAACGATTGCTCTGATTTCGCTTAGTACCAAAATTGGTGATACCACAGGGATGATTAACCTCTGTATCCCGCACGTGGTATTGGAACCCATTATGGCCAGACTGTCTACGCACCAGTGGTTTACATCCGAAAAGAAATCAAGGGCGCCCGAAGAGATCGACGCCTTGAGATTACGGGTCACCAAAGCAGAGCTCCCTATTATTGCGGAGTTGGGTGAATCCCGGATAAATGTAGCCGAGTTTCTGGGTCTTTCGGTAGGGGATGTCATTTCATTGAACAAGCCTGTCAAAGAAGGACTATCCATCCGGGTGGGCGATAAATTGAAGTTTATGGGAAGTCCCGGCATGGTAAGAGATCGTGTTGCCGTACAAATTGATGAAATTGTCAACGAAGGAGTTGAAGAAATTGACGAGTAAAGACTATTTGTCCCAGGAGGAAATCGATGCCTTGCTGAAACAGTCTGAAGCGGGGACGGATTCTACTCCCGCCAACAAGACCGTTGACGATTTTCTGACTCCTCTGGAGCAGGATGCTCTCGGGGAAATCGGTAATATAACGTTCGGCAGCGCAGCTACGGCTCTTTCCACACTGCTCGGTCAAAAGGTGGATATTACGACACCTAAAGTTTCAATTATTACCCGTTCTGAATTTGAAACTGCATTTCCAAAGCCACACGTAGCTGTACATGTAAATTATGTCGATGGATTCGAGGGTATTAACTCACTCGTAATCAAAAAGCGTGATGCACAAGTGATAGCGGACTTAATGCTTGGTGGTGAAGGTAACCCAGCGGATGAAGAATTGAATGAAATTCACATCAGTGCCGTGCAGGAAGCGATGAACCAGATGATGGGATCGTCGGCGACCTCTATGTCTACCATGTTTAATCGTTTTGTTAATATCTCTCCACCAGGGATTGATATTTTGGATCCTATGCACGGTGATGGAGTATCTAGTCTGCCGGATGAAGAGACGCTCATTACAGTATCCTTCCGGTTATTGATCGGGGATCTTATTGACTCTACGCTGATGCAACTGTTGCCTGTTAATTTCGCCAAAAAAATGGTGAGCATCCTAATGAATGGCGGAGAGGATGAAGAACAACCGCAAGCGTCCGCACAACAGGTAGCTGCAACAGCTGCTCCCGAAGCGCCGCAACAAGCTAGCGTTCCGCAGCAACCGCCTGCACCAGCCTATCAACAGCCACCTGCAGCCGCGCAGGCGCCGCAAGACGCAGGCTATGGGCAACAACCGCCAATGTATCCTCAAGACCCGGGATATGGGCAGCAGGGCGCTCCAGGCTATGGAACACCGGGTTATGGAATGCCAGCTGGTGTACCGCCGCAAGCTCCTTACGGAACGCCTCATCACTACGGCGCAGTACCGGGACGTAATGTAAATGTACAACCTGTACAATTTTCTAACTTGCAGTCCGGTGCATTTGCGCAAGTGGATGAAAACAATTTAAATTTATTGATGGACATTCCCCTTAGAGTCACCGTAGAATTAGGAAGGACCCAAAAGCAAATTAAAGATATTCTGGAGCTCTCACAAGGTTCAATTATTGAATTGGACAAGCTTGCCGGGGAGCCGGTGGACATTTTGGTTAACAACAAACTGATTGCCAAGGGCGAGGTTGTCGTAATCGACGAGAACTTTGGCGTGCGTGTAACAGATATTGTAAGCCAATGGGACCGTATTCAAAAATTACAATAAAAGCATAATTTAGGGAGGATTTATTTCAGATGGCAAACCGTATTTTGATCGTGGACGATGCTGCATTTATGAGAATGATGATTCGGGACATCCTGTCCAAAAATGGATTTGAAGTAGTAGGAGAGGCCCAGGACGGATCACAGGCCATTGAAAAATTCAAGGAGCTTCGTCCGGACCTGATTACGATGGATATCACGATGCCTGAAATGGACGGCATTGCCGCTCTGAAGGAAATCAAACAAATTGACGCGAACGCAAAGGTTATCATGTGTTCCGCGATGGGTCAGCAAGCAATGGTTATTGATGCCATTCAAGCTGGCGCAAAAGATTTTATCGTTAAGCCTTTCCAATCGGATCGGGTTATCGAAGCCATCAACAAAACACTGGGTGTGTAAGGCGCACCCAGTATGGATACACAACAGGGTGCCTCTGACGCATTGAGTACATCCAGCAATATAGGCAACATTGCCTGGGTCCTTTTCGTGCTAATCTTTATCATCGTACTGATCGTGTACTTGATACGGTTTTTGAGTAAAAGAAATCAGAGCTGGTTCAGCAACCGCTCCGTTCGCATACTGGGAGGCGTGGGACTTGGTCCCAATAAATCCCTTCAGCTTGTTGAAGTTGGTAGCAGTGTGTACCTCATTGGTGTGGGAGAAGATATCCGGCTTGTTGACAAAGTATCCGATCCTGAAGAAGTGGAGCAAATTTTGGCCGCACTGGAGCAGGAAGCTTCTCTGCAGCGCGGCCCGATTGCCCCGCTATTCGCTAAAATTGCGGATAAGCTTCGCCGGAACAACGCGGCACAGCAGCAGCCTGAAGAGGAGACATCTTTTCACGAGATGTTTGAATCCAAGCTTCGGCAAATGCCGAATCGCAAGGATAAACTTGAAAAGCTGCGCAATGAGGAGAATACTACAGATCGGTCGGGAGATTCATGAGAAAAAAGATTATACTTGCATGTTTGCTGCTTGTCTTGTTCAGCTTCATTTCGGTGACGGCGGCCTCTGCGGAACCGATTCCGAACATTGATATTCAAGTCGGCAATTCGGACAAAGGACAGCCCGGTGCCACCTCGCTGTCTATTATTTTACTTATTACTGTCATTAGTGTAGCGCCTGCGTTGCTTGTACTTATGACAAGTTTTACGCGAATTGTGATTGTGCTTGGCTTTGTGCGAACTTCGCTGGGAACCCAGCAGATGCCGCCTAATCAGGTGCTTGTCGGACTGGCTTTGTTTCTCACTTTATTCATTATGGCACCGACGTTCTCAGCTATGAATGAAACTGCACTTCAGCCGTATCTCAAGGGGGATATAACACAGTCTCAGGCGCTGGATAAGGCATCGGTACCGATCAAGACCTTTATGTTCTCTCATACACGTGAGAAGGATCTACTACTCTTTATGAAATACACTAAAATGGAAAAACCAAAGAATTATCAGGATATTCCACTAACGGTAATGGTTCCGGCTTATGCAATCAGTGAGTTGAAAACGGCATTTCAGATGGGCTTTATGATTTTCATACCATTTTTAGTTATAGACATTGTAGTGTCGAGTACACTCATGGCTATGGGGATGATGATGCTACCACCGGTAATGATTTCACTTCCTTTTAAAATACTGCTCTTCGTACTTGTAGATGGTTGGTATTTGGTAGTCAAATCATTGCTTCTGAGTTTTAACACATGAATACTTCATGCAAGGACAGCAATCAAGGAGGACGGCAATGACTTCGGAGTTTATTATTTCCCTGGCTGGGCAAGCGGTGTACATTGTACTCAAGGTGAGCGCTCCGATGCTGATTTTGGGGCTAGTCGTGGGTTTGATTATCAGTATTTTTCAGGCGACAACCCAAATTCAGGAGCAAACACTGGCCTTTGTTCCGAAGATTGTCGCCGTATTGCTGGCATTGCTTTTGTTCGGGCCCTGGATATTGACCACATTAGTGGACTTTACGTATAACATTCTAGACAATTTGTACAAATATATAGGTTAGGCTGAATGTTATGAACATATTGTTACAGAGTTTTCCTGTTTTTTTGCTAATTTTTTGTCGGATTACCTCGTTTTTTGTAGTAGCGCCTATTTTTTCAACCCGAGGGGTGCCTAATATCTTTAAGGTTGGAATTTCAGGATTTCTAGCTTTGGTCGTGTATCTTACATATGGTACGCATCAACAGGTACCGACCGATGTATCGTACGTGCTGTTAGTGGGTCGTGAAGTGCTGATTGGGTTGTTATTGGGGTTTACTGCATATCTGTTCATGACAGCGATCCAAACTGCAGGTTCATTTATAGATCTACAGGTGGGCTTCGGAATGGCGAGTGTGTTTGATCCCATGACAGGGGCTTCAACGCCTTTAACGGGAAATTTTAAGTTTGCCATTGCAGTGTTGTTCTTTTTAAGTATAAATGGGCACCATCATCTGCTAAATGCTATCTTATACAGCTATGATTGGGTACCGTTGACAAATGATTTTTTTGTAAAGCTGTATGGTGGCAGTGTAACTGAATTCCTGGTACGTTCTTTTGCGGAATCATTTATGCTTGCTTTTCAAATTGCTGCTCCCATTGTAGTGGCTACCTTTTTAACAGATGTGGGACTTGGTTTTTTAGCTAAAACAGCGCCACAATTCAACATTTTTGTTATTGGTGTACCTCTTAAAATTATTGTGGGACTGTTCATGTTACTGCTTCTCATGCCAAGTTTTGCTTTTATATTCGAAAGATTGTTTTCGGTGATGTTCGAATCCATGCGCAACTTGTTGGATATTATGGGTAATCGTCCTTAATGTCTGGTCTGGAGGAACGTAGTTTGTCATTTAAATATGCTATGAACCTGCAGTTGTTCTCAGGGGAAAAAACGGAAAAAGCTACACCCAAAAAGAAACAGGATGCAAGACAAAAAGGGCAGGTTGCCAAAAGCATGGAGTTGCCCGCCGCTGGTGTCCTGCTGGTTACGTTTTTTTGCCTCATGATTTTCGGCGGGTATTTTAAGGACCATGCAGTTCGACTATTTCGAGATATTTTTGTGAATCGGCTCTCTATGGAGGTAACGCCGAACACAACGCTGCTGATGATGGGCGAGTATGGCGTGCAAATCTTGATTATGCTGGCACCTATTTTTATTGGGGCTATTGTCATCGGGATAGCAGCCAATTACATGCAGATCGGTTTTTTATTAACCGGAGAGGGCATTACGCCCAAGTTTAGCAAGATTGATCCGATTAAAGGATTCAAAAATATTTTTTCCATGAGGTCATTGGTTGAATTCCTAAAATCTGTTTTAAAGATGACCGTAATTGGTTATCTGGTGTACAGCGTACTCTGGAAAACAAAGGCTGACCTACCCAAACTGGCTGAAATGTCCGGCGATCAGATGTTGAGCTTTACAGCTTCATTAACGATGGAACTGGGGCTCAAAATTGGTGTGGTGCTGTTCGTTTTAGCGGTGTTGGATTATATGTATCAACGTTATGAGCATGAGAAAAACCTGAGAATGTCCAAACAGGACATCAAGGATGAATACAAGAAAATGGAGGGTGACCCGCTGATCAAAGGGAAAATTCGCGAGCGTCAGCGCCGTATGGCTATGCAGCGTATGATGCAGGAGGTTCCTAATGCAGATGTCATCATCACCAACCCTACGCACTTTGCTGTGGCTTTGAAATATGACGGTTCGGAGATGGAAGCGCCGCAGATTATTGCGAAAGGGCAAGATTACGTTGCGCTCCGAATTAAAGAAATTGCCAAGCAAAACGGCGTAATAACGATGGAAAACAAGCCGCTGGCGCGGGCGCTGTTTCAAAGAGCCGAAATCGGGGATGCGATACCAGCTGATCTGTTCCAGGCCGTTGCCGAAGTGCTGGCGTATGTATATAAATTAAAAGGTAAAGTGAAATAAAGGGATCGGAGGGCTAGAGACCCGTGAAAATAAAAGAAATAACTGTCCTTGCAGGCGTCATCGGTATCGTTCTTATGATGATTCTCCCGATCCCATCATGGCTGCTGGATATCCTACTCGTCATTAATATTTCTATTGCTTTGATGATTCTACTCGTTTCTATGAATACGAAGGAAGCTTTACAGTTTTCTATTTTCCCTTCATTGCTACTCATTACAACATTGTTTCGTTTGGCACTTAATATCTCTACAACCAAACTTATTTTAGGTGAGGGCCATGCAGGGGAAGTAGTTGCTACGTTTGGTAGTTGGATTGCAGGAGGGCAAATTGCCGTCGGTTTTGTTGTCTTTCTCATTCTCGTGGTCGTACAGTTCATTGTTATCACCAAGGGATCTGAGCGGGTTGCTGAGGTAGGCGCACGGTTTACATTGGATGCGATGCCGGGTAAACAAATGAGTATTGATGCTGATCTGAATGCAGGTTTGATCAATGAGCAGCAAGCCCGTGAACGACGCAGTAAAATCGAACGGGAAGCTGATTTTTACGGAGCGATGGATGGTGCGAGTAAATTCGTTAAAGGTGATGCCATTGCTAGTATTATCATTTTGATCATTAACTTGGTCGGCGGCTTTATTATCGGTATGGCCGTTCAGGGAAAAGGATTTCAAGAGGCGCTGTCGACTTATTCTGTACTCACCATTGGTGACGGACTGGTCAGCCAGATTCCCGCACTGCTCATATCCACGGCGTCAGGCTTGATTGTTACGCGGGCTACGTCGGATGGCAACTTGGCAGAGGATTTAACTGGACAGCTCTTTTCTTATCCAAAATTGATCTATATTGTGGCTGCCACAATTGCATTATTGGGTCTCTTCACGCCTATTCATATCATTACAACTCTTCCACTGGCGATTCTGCTGTTTTTCGCGGCTCGAAGAATGCAGGGCAATATGGAACGCAAGCAGATAGCCGATGAACAGCTGGAAGAGGAGCAACAAATTGAAGAAGTCCGTAGTCCAGAAAGTGTCATTAATCTGCTTCAGGTAGATCCAATTGAATTTGAATTTGGATACGGGTTAATTCCGCTGGCGGATACACAGCAGGGCGGGGATTTATTGGATCGGATTATTATGATCCGTCGTCAATGTGCTTTGGAGCTGGGTTTGGTTGTGCCGGTCATTCGTATTCGGGACAACATTCAGCTCAAGCCTAACGAATATGTCATTAAAATTAAAGGTAATACGGTGGGCGGCGGAGAGCTTCTGTTAAATCATTACCTGGCTATGAGTCCGGGATACGACGACGATTCTATTACAGGGATTGAAACGACAGAACCGGCCTTCGGATTACCCGCGCTCTGGATTGATGAAAACACTAAGGATGTTGCGGAACTATCGGGTTATACCGTAGTTGATCCACCTTCAGTTGTAGCTACTCATCTTACGGAGACGATCAAGAAACATGCTCATGAGTTGCTTGGCAGACAGGAAACACGGTCACTGGTCGACAATCTCAAAGAGAATTATCCAGTGCTGGTGGACGACCTTATTCCTTCTGTGCTTGCGATTGGGGATGTACAAAAAGTGTTAGCCAAGCTGTTGAAAGAAAAAATCTCCATTCGCGATATGGTGACTATTTTTGAAACGCTAGCTGACTACGGTACTTATACAAAAGATCCCGACGTGCTGACTGAATATGTCCGTCAGGCGTTGTCCCGACAGATTACGCAGCAATTTGCCCAACAAGGGGAGACGTTACGCGTTATTACAGTGGGACCAGGATTGGAGAAGAAAATTGCTGAAAGCGTGCAACAGTCGGAGCAAGGTAGCTATTTGGCTCTTGATCCGGTGTCTACGCAAACGGTGTATCAAAGGATGATGGAGCAAATCAACCGTCTCATTCAATCTGGACAGCAGCCTATTGTGTTAACGTCACCGACAATTCGGATGTATTTGCGGCAAGTGATGGAGCGGACTATGCAGGATGTCCCGGTGCTGTCGTACAGTGAGCTAGAGCCGAACGTTGAAATTCAAAGTGTCGGGGTGGTGAACTTATGAGAGTGAAACGATATGTAGTGGATACCATGCCAGAAGCTATGCTGCAAATCAGGGGTGACTTAGGAACTGACGCCGTCATTTTAAGTACAAAGGAAATGAAGGTCGGCGGTTTCATGGGAATGTTCAGTAAAAAGAAAATCGAAGTGGTAGCTGCGGTAGAGGAAAAGCAACCTCAAAAGCCACGACGGTTTGGACCATCTTCACAAGAGCCTACCCAGGCGGCTTCATCTTCAATGAATGCTCCTGAACAGCCAGAAAAATCATTTATGCCTGTGGTTCCCAGACAAGCTGCTCCAGAAGCTTATCGGCGGGTAACGCAGATGACGGGTGGTTCCAAAGAAGAACAAGCTGAATTAACGAATGATGCAGAACAGGCAGCTTCAGCAACTGAGCATTTGTTATCTAGGCCTGCTAATAATCTGGAGACTATGTCTCAAGTACTTGATCATGAAGCATTGCTTTCGAACATGGAATCATCCAGTGAACTGTTTAAACAGCCCATTGAAGTAAGTGTTCCAGAGAAGAGCGGAGCAGAGGAAAATCAGGCTCTGCTTAATGAATTGCGGGAAATGAAGGCTATGATGACTCGGTTTTCCCGAAATTCTTCATTGGAAAGTACTTGGCCGGAGCCGCTGCAAGAGATTTGTGAGCGTGTGCTGGAGCAGGAAGTGGAACGCGATTTACTGGAGTATTGGCTCGAACAGGTATATGTGCGCCGGAGTGAGCATCCTTTTGCGCCTGAAACTTTTGATTGGGAACAAGCCTTTCGTGAGGAAGTGGCCAGTTTTATTCAGACAAGACTGGACAAAGGGATCTCCAAAGATACCAAAATTGTGTATGTGGCAGGTCCTACCGGAGTAGGGAAAACGACAACCATTGCCAAGTTAGCAGCAGAGCAGTTGTTTAAGCATCATCGCAAAGTTGGATTTATTACTTCTGACACGTACCGGATTTCAGCGGTCGAGCAACTGCGTACATATGCTACGATTTTGAATGTACCGCTTGAAGTTGTGCAATCTCCCGGCGACGTCCACAGAGCCATTCAACGGCTGGAACATTGTGACCTGATCCTCATGGATACCGCAGGACGAAATTATCGTAATGAATTACTTGTTTCGGAACTGCAAAGTCTGCTTTCGCCTATTAATGAAAGTGAGACGTATCTGGTACTCAGCCTGACATCCAAAAGCAAAGATATGCTCAATATAACTGGACATTTCAGTAAGTTTGGTCTTGGTAAGGTTGTATTTACTAAGATGGACGAGACAGGTAGCTGCGGTGGAATGTTTAATCTTTTGCATCAATTTCCGATGCAACTGGCTTATATTACCAATGGACAAAATGTTCCTGACGACCTGCTTCATCCCGATACAGAAATGGTGACAAGCATGCTGCTTGGACCCAAAGCATCATCAGGAGCTAACGGAGATTCCATATGAGTGACCAAGCCCAATCACTTAGACAAATGGCTTCTTCCTTGGATAAATATCGATTGCCCCCACGTAATCGTCAAGCCAAAATTATAACGATCACCAGTGGTAAAGGCGGCGTGGGCAAATCCAATTTTACGCTGAATTTTGCTCTGGCTCTGCAATCCCTTGGTCGAAAGGTACTTGTGTTTGATGCTGATATCGGTATGGCCAATATTGATGTATTAATGGGGGCCAATTCACAATACAATCTTCTTCACCTGTTGAAACGTGAGAAATCAATTGATGAAATTATTCAAACGGGTATAGGTGGTTTGCCTTATATTGCTGGAGGATCGGGCTTGAGCGAATTGTTTACGTTATCGGATGACGATCTGAATTATTTTGCCGAAGAAGTAGAAAAAATGGCGGCAGATATGGATTACATTCTATTTGATACAGGTGCAGGTTTATCTAAAGAAAACCTTAAATTCATCACTTCAGCTGACGAATGCCTGGTCGTAACCACACCGGAACCGACGTCCTTAACAGATGCGTATGCGCTAATTAAAGTCGTCAGCGGGTTGCAAAAGAATACGGTATTCAAAATTATAGTCAATCGTGCCGATAACGATAATGAGGCCCGTCAAGTTGCCGATAAGATCGCACTGGTTGCGAAACGCTTTTTGGAGATCGAAATCCCGTTGCTTGGGCATATCAGTGATGATACTCATGTCATGCAAGCAGTCAAAAGGCAAGTACCTTTTATGGTTGCTTTTCCGGGATGTGCGGCTTCAAGAGATGTATTGAATCTGGCACACCGTTTTGCAGCAATGCCACAGATTCCGCAATCAGGTGCATTGAGTGGAATTAAAGGGTTTATGCAAAAATGGTTGCGACGTTCTGTACATTGATTTTGATGAGAGGAAACAGAGGTGTTTAACATGTGTGCTTACCGGGTGCTGGTTGTAGATGATTCGGCCTTTATGCGCAAAATTATTACAGATTTAATTGTAAGGGATGAGTCGTTCAACATCGTAGGTACAGCCGCCAATGGCAAAGAGGCTGTAGAGAAAGTGAAGGAATTGCAGCCCGATTTGGTCACCATGGATGTCGAGATGCCTGAAATGAATGGTCTTGAAGCATTGCCATTGATTATGGCAGCCCATCCGCTACCTGTTATTATGCTGTCAGGCATTAATGAACAAGGCATGAAGGAGACCATCATGGCTCTGGAGGCAGGAGCTTTCGATTTTATAAGAAAGCCTTCCATTGCTCATGCGCAAGATATCGAGCAAGTGAGCAAGGCGCTGCTGGAACAGATGCACACTGCTATGCAAGCAGTGCGGAGCCGTCTGGAGCGCAAGGAAGCAAATGAGCGCAAAGCTGCATTGGAGCAAGCGAAAAAAATGCCACAGGAAAAGTCTTTAGGACAAGCAGTGACTGAGAAACGAGCAGGCAGTCAAGCTTCGACAGACAAGCCTCCTGTTGTTCCGGCTGCTCCTTCACCTGCTGTATCAGCTCAGCCGAAGCGTGACGCTAGCAAGTCCGTCCCTGCAGCAGCCAAGCAGGAAACGAAACGACAACAGTCTGGAACATCTGTTACGGCGGGGCGTATAGAACAGCCAGCTGCTCAGCCAAGCAAGTCAGTCCAAGCATCTACTGTTCAGAAGAAGGAAGACTTGTCCAAGGGGATGGGACGAACACCAGGGAAACTAAACAGTTCTAATACGGCCGCTGACAAATCGCTGCATGGTAAGGATAAAGCAGGGCTGGTTAAGCCGGAGCCCCGTAAGACGGTGAGTTCATCAGCTACTCCTATTCCTGCGGCTGCTACGCCTCCAGTAACGGCACCTACAGTTCCTGCCGCACCTAAAGGATTTTCTCTTAAAAAAGGTGTGTATACGTCCAGCTTTCGCAAACTGGTGGCGGTGGGATGTTCTACGGGCGGTCCGCGGGCGCTTAAGACGCTGTTGGAACGCATTCCTGGTGATTTTCCTGCTCCAATCGTTATCGTTCAACATATGCCGCCAAACTTCACTCGTTCGCTGGCACAACGCTTGAACACGTTAAGTCCACTCCGAGTTGTGGAGGCTGAGCAGGGAATGACGCTGGAGACTGGAACGGCCTACATTGCCCCAGGGGGATATCAACTAAGAATTGTGCCAGGAGCCGGTGGTAAATACACTGTGTCACTGAAGATGGAGGAAGCTCGCAATGGTCACCGTCCTTCCGTAGATACGATGTTTGAATCGTTGCTCTCGTTAACCTCGTTGGAGCGGCATCTAGTATTGCTCACTGGAATGGGGAGCGACGGGGCCAAAATGATGAAAAAGCTTTATGATGCTGGGGTACAATCCACATTTGCTGAAAATGAGGAAACTTGTGTAGTGTACGGAATGCCCCGCTCAGCAGTAGAGTTAAAATGTGTGCGTCACCTTCTGCCAATGCAGGAGATCGCCCCCAAGCTTGTACAAGTTGTGAAATAATCGGAGTGTAACTCATGGAGGAGGTGTCTCACAATGGACATGAACCAATATTTAAACATGTTTATTGATGAGTCGAATGATCATCTGCAATCTCTTAACGAAAAAATGCTTCAACTGGAAAGCAATCCAACCGATCTAGGCATCGTTCAGGTGATTTTCCGTTCTGCCCATACCCTCAAAGGAATGGCTGCTACGATGGGATTTGAAGACCTAGCATCGCTAACTCACCAAATGGAAAACGTTCTTGATCTGGTACGTAACAACAAGCTGGCGATGCATGAATTTATATTCGATACCTTATTTAAAGGATTGGATGCTTTGGAGTCCATGGTGCAGCACATTACAGAGGGAGGCGACGGGAAAGCGGATGTCTCCTCTATTGTATCTTCCCTACAATCCATCGTGAGTGGGGATTTCCAAAAGTCCGGCACAAATGCTGCCACTGAGGAGTCTCCATCTAAAAAAGTGGACAAAAACGATAGTGCTGGGCTTGTCTTGGATCAGTTCCAGTATTCTGTACTGGAGCAATCTATTTCTGAAGGTCATCGTGTTCACTATATACAGGTAACAATCAGCTCAGAGAGCCAGTTGAAAGCGGCACGTGCCTTTATGGTGTTCAACACGCTGGAAAACTCTGGTGAAATCGTCAAGGCCTATCCGTCGGTACAGGATATTGAGCAGGAGAAATTCGAGCAAAGCTTCTCGTTATATTACATAACGCAGAAAGAAGTTGGGGAGCTGGAAAAGGAAATCGCGGGTATCTCTGAAATTGACACTGTCTCAGTGGTACAACTAGATCAGGAATCGCTTAAACAAATGAGCGAAGTTACTGCTGGACTGGCTGAGGCTGCTGCGGTGCAGGAAGCACCTGTTGCCGTGCAACCACCTGCTCCATCCCAGCCGCAGTCTCCAGCTGCGGCCTCTGTGGCTAAGCCAGCAGCAGGTAAAGCGCCAGCAGCTAAGGCAGCTGCGCCTACGCATAACCGTACGATTCGCGTAGATATTGAACGCCTGGATGTACTTATGAACTTATTTAGCGAGTTGCTCATTGACCGTGTGCGGTTAGAGCAGTTGGCAAGTGAAGCTTCCAATCCAGCACTGACAGAAACAGTAGAGCACATGAGTCGTGTGAGCAGCGATTTGCAAAACGTCGTTCTTAAATTGCGGATGGTACCAGTAGATACTGTTTTCAATCGTTTCCCGCGTATGGTGCGCGATCTGGCGAAATCGCTGGATAAAAAACTTGATTTGGTTATTACTGGAGCAGAGACTGAAATGGACCGCACTGTTATCGACGAAATTGGCGATCCTCTGGTGCATTTGCTTCGGAACTCCGTGGATCATGGCATTGAGTCGGTAGCCGACCGGATTGCAGCTGGTAAACCTGAGACAGGAACGGTTCACTTGCGTGCTTTCCATAGCGGAAATAACGTATTCATCGAGATTGAAGACGACGGAAATGGTATTAATCGCGATAAGGTACTAAACAGTGCTATTTCTAAAGGGATTTTGACGGCAGAGCAAGCAGCGGTCATGACCGACGAGGAAGCCTATCAGGTATTGTTTGCTCCGGGCTTCAGTACAGCTGCAGTCATTTCAGACGTATCAGGACGTGGTGTCGGTTTGGACGTTGTTAAATCCAAAATCACCGCTTTGGGTGGCAATGTTACGGTTCACTCTACACTGGGCCAAGGCACTAATTTCTCTGTACAATTGCCGCTGACCCTATCCATTATTGCAGCCATGATGATACAGATCGGTTCTGAAAAATATGCGATTCCATTGTCCTCCATTGTGGAGACTGCGATCGTCAAGCGGACACAAATTCGTTCAGTACATGGCAATAAAATGATTGCTTTCCGCGATTCTCATATCCCGCTCATCTCCTTGAGTCAGCTGTTCGAGGTACCGGACTTCAATGAAGATGAAGAAGAAGAGACAGAGGTCGTGGTCATCCGCAAGGGAGACCGTCTGGCAGCTCTTTCCGTACAGGACTTTTTGGGACAAAGTGAAATTGTCCTTAAAAATCTGGGCAAATACCTTCCAAACATCCAAGGAATTTCAGGCGCCACGATTCTGGGTGACGGTCAGGTTGCTTTGATCATCGACCCAAATGTTTTCATTAAATAATGTCTTCATCAAAAATGAAAGAAATGTGAAGTTGCTGACATCAATAAGGAGGTTTTTTAGACATGGGAGAAGAAATTAAAGTTATCGTATTTAAGCTTGGTGAAGAGGAATACGGTGTTGAAGTAGAAAAAGTCCAATCTATTGAACGCATGGTGCCGATTACACGGGTTCCAAGAACCTACGATTTTGTTAAAGGCGTATTCAACATGAGAGGCGTAGTCATTCCGGTTATTGATCTTCGTGGCCGGTTTGGATTACCTGAAGCTGAATATACCGATCAAACTCGCATCATTATCGTTGCAGTGGGTGAAATGCAAGTCGGCTTTATCGTTGACTCAGCGAATGACGTTATTGACCTGAATACTGATAATATCGAGACACCACCCGAAGTGATTGGCGGAGTTAAGGCTAAATACCTTCGCGGAGTTGCTAAGATTGGTGAAGAGCGCTTGTTGATTATGCTGAACTTGTCCGAAGTCCTGAATCGTAGCGAGATGAACCAACTGGAAGGCTTAGAGGATTAACATATGGAAAATCTCGGAAATCTTGAAGACTTCAAGTTGGATGTGTTGAAAGAAGTCGGCAACATTGGCTCGGGGAACGCTGCTACAGCGCTCTCCCGGCTTCTCAATAAACCGGTCGATATGGGTGTGCCCAAAGTACAAATGCTGCCCTTTGAGGAAATTGCCGAGAAAGTCGGCGGCTATGAGCAACTTGTTGTCGCCATATTTTTTAGGGTAGAAGGGGAAGCCCCCGGGAATCTATTCTTCATATTGCAGCCTCAGGCGGCAAAAGGCTTACTTTCCCGTTTGGCGAATATTCCTTCAGATGACGAGGACAGTTTTAACGAAATGGAGCACTCAGCCCTGTCGGAGATCGGAAACATTTTAGCAGGCTCATACTTGTCTTCGCTGGCAGACTTTACGCGTTTATCTATGTATCCAACAGTCCCTGCGCTGGCGTTGGACATGGCAGGAGCAATTCTCAGCTATGGACTGTTGCAGTTTGGGCAGATGGGAGATGCTGCATTATTGATTGACACATCGTTTCTGGAAGGGCAGAATCAGATAGAGGGTCAATTTTTCCTGATTCCTGATCCAGAATCGTTCGGGAAAATCTTTAGGTCGTTAGGAGTCCCGATGAACGATGATTGAGGATAAAAGCATCATTAAAGTCGGTATGGCTGACTTAAATGTTACCAGTAACCCGAACTCGATTCGCACGACAGGACTTGGTTCTTGCGTCGGATTGACTCTCTACGATCCTCACTTGAAACTGGCAGGTATGGCACATGTGATGCTACCATCCTCGGATATTGCACGTGAAGGGCAACTGAATATTGCTAAATACGCCGATACGGCGCTGCCCGAGTTATTTGAGCGGATGCTGAAATTGGGTGCTGAACGACGCAGACTGATTGCCAAAATGGCAGGGGGAGCGCAGATGTTCGCCTTTGCCGGTAGTGGAGATACCATGCGCATTGGTCCACGCAATGTAGAATCATGCAAAGAGATGCTCGTAGATCTCGGTATTCCCTTGATTGCGGAGGACACAGGTGGCAATTATGGACGAACGATTGAGTTGGACTCTGAAACTGGCGTTTTGAATATTCGAAGCGTACAAAAAGGTGTAAAGGAATTATAAACATGTTATTTGGCAGCTTACGCATTAATCTTTGGTCTGGAGTAGTCGGATTTATTCTGACTTTTGTGTTGTCCGTTGGCAGCAATCTGCTGACCACGAGCTTAATTCGTGGCTTGATCGCCTTCGTTTTTTGGTTCCTACTTGCATTTGTGCTGCGCTGGACACTAGGTGTTGTAGCGCGGCCAGATCTGGGGAATGCCCAAAGCCGGGCAAGCTCTCAGGTAGATGGCGTAGGGGGGAATCTGGACCTGACGACACCAGATGAGAATGAAAACCTGAATGAATTGCTGAAACCGAAACCAGATCAGACGGACGAAGGGAACAATGGTTTCGCGCCTTTAAACCCACCTAAGCTGGTTTCCAACAAGGACCCTGAAGAATTGGCCAAGGCCGTTCGTCACCTGACAGACAAATAAGGAGGGTGAAGCCGATGAACGAGCGTAAAGCCGCTCATTTAAACCATTCCGAACTATGGGAGCAATGGAAAGAACACGGTGACAAGGAAGCAAAAAAACAGTTGATTGAAAAGTATCTCCATATTGTGGAATATGTTTCGGGCCGCCTTGCAGTAGGCTTGCCCAAAAATGTATCCAAGGATGATCTGGCGAGTAACGGCGTTATGGGTTTGATTGACGCTTTAGAGAAATTTGACTATGAGCGTGGTTTGCAGTTTGAGACTTATGCTTCTTGGCGTGTTCGCGGAGCGATTTTGGATGGTCTTCGTCAAGGGGATTGGGTTCCTCGTTCAGTTAGGGAAAAAGCAAAAAAAATCGAGGATGCCTACCAGCATTTGGAACAAAGATATTTACGCACGGTAAGCGACGAAGAGATGAGCCATTATTTGGACGTTTCTGAAAAAGAGTTTCAAAGTATGATCCAGGAAGTCGCTGTTATGTCGATTGTCTCACTGGAGGACCCGATCCGTGAAGAGGAATCGGAAACACGGCTTTCCCTTTTGGTGGACGAGAAGGCGAAAAATCCGGATCATAAGGTTAATGAATTTACGCTTCGTGATGCCCTTGCACAAGGCATTGATAAATTGACTGAAAAAGAACGTATCGTTGTTTCTTTATTGTATTACGAGGATTTGTCACTCAGCGAAATCGCTGAGGTCATGTCGCTATCTCCATCGCGAATTTCACAGTTGCATTCCAAAGCAATATTACGTCTAAGAGCGACATTGGACAAACAACGGGATTTGCTAATGCGTAAAGATTAACGTACGGGAGGTTACAGTAACAGTTAGACGGAAGGAGCACCCTTGTGGAGAAGCAATATGCTTTGGACCAGTATTTAAAAGTGGTTGTCTCACCTGACAAACAAACAGCCTACTTGGAGTTTGCCAAACGTGAAGAAGGTTTTGCATGTTCTGTGGAAGAATTAGAGCGTTTTCTAAGCAACCAAAAAATATCCTACGGTTTAATGACCGATGCGATTCGTGTATTTGCGGCAAATCCGGAAGATCATTTCTTCGGAAAATTACTGATTGCTCAGGGAAAGCAGGCGGTCCATGGCAAAGACGGAAAAATTAATCTGGCTGATATTGTGACTGGCGAAGATGCACATAAGCCACTTGAAACCGTAGATGGACGGGTGGATTATAAAGAACTAACTCGTTTAAGAAATGTAAAACGTGGACAACTGATTGCCGAACGAGTTGATCCTCTGCCGGGTGTACCGGGGATTGCTGTAACCGGAGAGGAAATTCCTTTTCTTCCAGGTAGAGAGGCGCGTTTTAAAGTTGGAAAAAATGTAGTGATCCATCCGGAAGGTGTTGCCATGTATGCGGCTATTGACGGACTGGTGACTACGACTGAAAAGGGCAAGCTTAATGTGTTCCCCGTGTATGAAGTGAACGGGGACGTCGATTATAGTGTCGGTAACATTGATTTTGTTGGAACCGTCGTCATTCGTGGGAATGTCTTGACAGGGTTTCGCGTTCGGGCGGCTGGCGACATTCGTGTCATCGGTGGTGTGGAAGGCGCTGAAATTGAGGCGGAAGGTTCAGTGGAAATCAGTGGCGGCATTATCGGATACCATAAGGGGTTCGTGAAAGCTGCACAAAATGTCAAATGCTCATTCATACAAGATGGTAACGTGATTGCGGGAGGCGATATACTTGTATCCCAGAGCATCATGCATTCCCAGATTAAAGCGAGTGTAAATGTACTCTGCGAGGGGACCAAAGGGCTTATCGTAGGTGGCAGTGTACAAGCTGGCAAAAAGGTAGTAGCTCGTACCATCGGTAATACGATGTCCACAGCTACTGTTATCGAAGTGGGTGTGCTTCCTGAACTGCGCGATGAACTGACAGAACTCCGCACACGTTTGAAGCAGCAGACAGACAGCCAGGATAAAACGAATAAGGCCCTTACCATATTGGATCAGCTTGCTGCCGCCGGACAGCTTGCACCTGAAAGAATGGCAATGCGAATCAAGCTGGCGTCTACTAAAAAATCTAATGAACAGGAGCTTTTGGAAACCAAGTCCAGAATGCTTGAAATTGAACGAACATTAGAGGATACGAGCCGGGCACGGGTAGAAGTGAAAAATGTGATTTACGGTGGCTCTAAAATAGTTATCGGCAGATATACAAAATTTATTAAAGATTCAGTGGAAAGAATGGCGTTTTATTATCATGAGGGAGACATCAGCATGTCCTCCTACGTGTAATTCAGCACACTGTTAATCATTCAACATTGTATTCCTTGAAAGACAGATACGGATGCCCAATCGGAAAGGGTGTGGTCCAATGAGCTTGAAGGCTGTTGAATTGCAAATTGCCGTACCTCGCACGAGTGAAGCAGGAAAATACCAAAGTGAGTCCCAGCAGCGGCCGATGAATGATCAAGCATTGCTTGGACAAAAGGGCGCGCTGGAGACAGAGAACATGCGTCAACGAAGCGGCGCCATAGATCAGTCTGCAGAAACATTCGTCGGTGAGCGGCAAACGGGAGGGCAGAGCAGAGATTCTTCCCAGCAGAGCCGTTCCCAATCAGATGAGACTGAGGTGCCTAAGGAGCATCCGGCAGAGCATCCGTACAAGGGACACCATATTGATTTTTCGCTCTGATCCGACAGGTGGAGAAGCGTTATTAAAGGAGACGATGGGCAGTGGATCAACCATGGATTTATATTGTTCTGCTGGGCGCTGCAGCTGTTGTCTACGCCTGGCTTCTGCCTAAGCGTCAGCCAGGCCGGGGAACAGAAGAGGCCGTCGTTCAAAAGGTCGAGGCCACATTGGAGCAGTATATGGCCGATATTGAAAACGACAATGACGAGCTGATTGAGCTCGTATCTGGTATGAAGCAGGAGCATACAGTTAAACAGGCGGCATTACAGGAACAAGTAGCTGAGCTTCGGAACCGTGTCGTGGAGCTTGAGCGCCAGGCTATGTTTGCTACTGTTTCTATGCAAACCGAGCCTGTATCTAAGGAAATACAACATACAGTAACTTCTCATCAGGCAGCGGTTGCTTACGGTCAATTTCAAAGTCCGCAACCTGGGGTGTCTGTACAGGAAGGCTATTCTGATTCAGAAGCTCCTCTCGTAACTATGGAGGAGCAGACAGTATTGCAAGACCCTGAAACTGAGCAGGAAGTAGAGTCCATCCGTGATCGTTATCAAGAGTTGTTTGCGCTGCATGAGCAAGGCAAGTCGTTGGATTATATAGCCAAGCAATCAGGCATCCAGCGGGGGGAAGTACAGCTTATATTGCAACTCGCGGAGCGGGAGGATGTAACGTGATCAAAAACCGTTCATTTATGCTAGGCATGGGTACGGGCCTTATAACGGGGGCATTGCTGTTGCAACTGGCAATGATCGGTCAGGGACAATCGCAGCAATCTTCAACAGACCCAAAAAACATGACGCGAGAGCAATTAGAAAAGGCAGCTGCCGAATTAAATCTTCAGATCAGTGACAGTTCTGATCCGAAAATGACAGAAGAGGAATGGCGTAATAAGGTGATCAAGGAAGGCAACAAAACTCCGGTTGCACCCCAAAAGGCTAAACCAGCTCAAACTCCGTCAACACCAAAGGTACCTGCAAATAGCACATCCTCGGCGGCTTCTAAACCTTCGACCAGCGCATCGGTTCCACAAAGTCCGAATAAGCCGCAAACTCAAAGGTCTGGCACTACAACGACTCCCAACATCCCCAAGCAGCCTGCCACCCCACAAGTGCAGTATAGCATTGCATCGGGAAGCAATTTGAGAAGTGTGGCATCAGGATTGCAACGGGCAGGGGTTGTGTCGGATGCTAGTGCATTTGAGGCAGCAGCTAAGGCCCAAAAAATCAATACCAAAATTCGTACCGGTACCTATCAGTTCGCTAAAGGTGAGGATTTCAGTTCTATTATTACTAAAATTACGAAAAAGCCGTCCAACTGACCAGACCGGGAAGTGGACGGCTTTTATTCATGCTGACAAGTTCGATAAGAGGCGTAAAACGTCACATTTTGCGTTGTTCCAACTATTGTCGAAAAGTTGGTTGCAACGATGCAAGTGTTATGGTATATTAATTGACGGTGTTAAAAACGCACGTCGGTTAATTTTATAGAGGGTGCTTTCCAATGGAAAGTCTTTATGAAAAATGATGTCGGCGGAGGACACACAAAAAACCAAACTTAGGAGGTGCGTGAAGATGGCAGTAATCTCCATGAAACAGCTTTTGGAAGCTGGGGTTCACTTTGGTCACCAAACACGTCGCTGGAACCCGAAAATGGATCGTTATATCTTCACTGAAAGAAACGGTATTTACATCATTGACTTGCAAAAGACAGTGAAAAAGGTTGAGGAAGCTTACAACTTCGTAAAAAGCATTGCAGCTGAGAATGGTACAATTCTGTTCGTAGGCACGAAGAAACAAGCACAAGATTCCGTTAAAGAAGAAGCAGCACGCGCTGGTCAATTCTACATTAACCAACGTTGGTTGGGTGGTACGCTGACTAACTTCCAAACGATTCAAAAACGTATTGACCGTTTGAAACAACTGGAAGCTTGGGAAGAAGACGGTACATTCGCAGTTCTTCCTAAAAAAGAAGTTATCATTCTTCGCAAAGAAAAAGATCGTCTTGAAAAATTCTTGGGCGGTATCAAAAACATGAAGGGCCTTCCGAGTGCTCTGTTCATCATTGATCCACGCAAAGAACGTATCGCGGTTGCTGAAGCTCGCAAATTGGGTATCCCAATCGTAGGTATCGTTGATACAAACTGCGATCCAGACGAAATCGACTATGTTATCCCAGGTAATGACGACGCAATCCGCGCTGTTAAATTGCTGACAGGTAAAATGGCTGATGCAGTTATGGAAGCAAACCAAGGCGAAGAAACTACAGCATAATATTTCCATTAGGAAATACCTATATGAATTAAA
The DNA here is from genome assembly GCF_052906305.1 of Paenibacillus sp. SER-28. Classification (NCBI taxonomy): domain Bacteria; kingdom Bacillati; phylum Bacillota; class Bacilli; order Caryophanales; family Paenibacillaceae; genus Paenibacillus; species Paenibacillus sp. SER-28. The sequence goes on from NZ_JBRECM010000001.1 coordinate 1,058,613, forward strand.
TGAAAAGGGTGGTTGGCAGGTGTATAACCTCTCACTACCCTTTTTTTAAGGAATAAAGCACGGTATACCACTGAAAATCAAATTTGGAGGGAAATAATATGGCAGTTAATGCTAGCGCAGTAAAAGAGCTTCGTGAAAAAACAGGCGCAGGAATGCTGGATTGTAAAAAAGCGCTTGAAGAAGCAAACGGTGATTTGACAAAAGCGGTTGAAGTTCTGCGCGAAAAAGGACTTGCAGCTGCAGCCAACAAAGCAGGTCGTATTGCTACTGAAGGTGTTGTTGAATCCTACATCCATGCTGGCGGCCGCATCGGCGTACTGGTAGAAGTAAACTGCGAAACAGACTTCGTAGCTAAAACAGACCAGTTCAGAGATTTTGTACGCGACATTGCAATGCATATCGCTGCATCGAACCCTCGTTATGTTCGTCGTGAAGAAGTGCCACAGGAAGAAATCGAAAAAGAAAAAGAAATCCTGAAAGCACAAGCTCTGAACGAAGGTAAACCAGAGAAAATCGTTGAAAAAATGGTTGAAGGCCGCATTGGTAAGTTCTATGAGGAGTTCTGCTTGTTGGAGCAATCTTTCATCAAAGATCCAGACAAAACAATCTCCACGCTTATCAACGAAAAAATCAGTACAATTGGCGAAAACATCTCCCTGCGTCGCTTTGTTCGTTTTGAACTGGGTGAAGGTCTGGAGAAAAAAGAAGATAACTTCTACGAAGAAGTTATGTCTCAAGTGAAACAATAATTACCAACGAACGGTAATTGCATATGGAAAAAACGGAAATGGAACACATCAGTGTTCCTTTTCTTGCAACAGGACACCTATCCTGTTACATAAAGTATAAATGATATTGGAGGGTGATCATTTGGAAAAACCTGTGTTTAAGCGTGTTGTCCTGAAAGTTAGTGGTGAATCGCTGTCAGGTCCTAACGGTTACGGTATTGATGCGGATACGATTGCGTCCATTGCCGAACAAGTCAAAGACGTGGTGGAACTGGGAGTAGAAGTTGCTATCGTGTGTGGTGGCGGTAACATCTGGCGTGGTATTGCTGGAAGTGCCAACGGAATTGACCGGGCCACGGCAGATTACATGGGTATGCTGGCAACAGTGATGAACTCACTGGCCTTACAGGATGCTTTGGAACAGATTGAAGTACCTACTCGTGTACAAACATCCATTGCGATGCAACAGATTGCTGAACCTTATATCCGCCGTAGAGCTATCCGTCATTTGGAAAAAGGTCGGGTTGTTATTTTTGCAGCAGGTACAGGTAATCCGTTTTTCTCGACTGATACTACTGCTGCACTACGTGCTGCTGAAATTGAAGCGGAAGTAATTCTGATGGCTAAAAATAAAGTGGATGGCGTATATTCTGCTGATCCGTTTAAAGATAGCACAGCCGAGAAATATGAGCAGCTTACGTATTTGGATGTGCTCAACAAAAATCTCGGTGTCATGGATTCTACCGCTTCCTCGTTGTGCATGGATAACAATATTCCGTTGATTGTCTTTGCTATTACAGAGCAAGGTAACATTAAACGTGTCGTGCTGGGTGAGAAAATTGGTACGATCGTCAAAGGGAGTGTAAATTAATGCCACAATCTGTGAAAAAGAGTGCTGAGGAACGCATGCAAAAAGCAATCCAAGCATTGCAACGTGATCTTGCATCTTTGCGTGCAGGACGGGCGACACCAGCTTTACTGGACCGTGTACAGGTAGAGTATTATGGTGCAATGACTCCAGTCAACCAGCTGGCGAATATCAATACACCTGACAGCCGGACCTTGATGATTCAGCCTTGGGACAAATCTTCCTTGGCCGATATCGAGCGCGCTATACAAAAATCCGATTTAGGTTTGACACCTTCGAATGATGGTAACACCATTCGTCTGAGCATTCCTGCTTTGACGGAGGAACGCAGAACTGACTTGGTGAAGTTGACGAAGAAGAACGGTGAAGAAGCGAAGATCGCTATTCGTAACATTCGTCGTGATGCCAATGATGACATCAAAAAATTGGAGAAAAGTGATATTTCCGAGGACGAATCTCGTAAACATCAGGAAGATATCCAGAAAACAACTGATAAGTTTATCGCTGAAGTGGATAAAGTTTTAGCTGCAAAAGAAAAAGAAATTATGGAAGTTTAAAAGATTGGCAGCCCCTCCCTTACGGTGGGGTTTGTCTCTTTTCAAGCCTGAGGCACATTTTCAGAGAATGCTGGAGGAACTGGAATGATCAAACGGGTTCGGTCTTGGTGGAACGGGGAACAAAAACAGCAAACACCGGCCATTTCAAAAGACAATATTCCGCAGCATGTTGCTGTCATCATGGATGGGAACGGCAGATGGGCCAAACGGATTGGAATGCCGCGGATTGTAGGGCACCAAAATGGAATGAAGGCAGTGAAACGCACAGCAATTGCAGCGGATGAACTGGGTATTAAGTATTTGACTTTGTTTGCATTTTCAACTGAAAATTGGACGCGTCCAAAGGACGAAGTTGATTTTCTAATGCGCTTACCGCAGGAATTTCTGGCTATTGAGCTAGATGAGCTGATTGAAAAAAATGTGCAAGTGCGTATGATGGGCAATAAGGAACATTTACCTTCCCATACCGTTGAGGCGCTGACTGAAGCGACTCGACGAACTGAAAATAATACCGGACTTGTTCTTAATTTTGCATTAAATTATGGAAGTCGGTTGGAAATCACAGAATGCATGCAAACATTGGGCCGTCAAATTGCGGATGGGAAGCTTAAAACAGAAGATATAACATCTGAGCTGATCGGTAATACGTTGCTTTCTAGTGGTATGCCAGACCCTGATTTACTGATTCGAACAAGCGGTGAGCTTAGACTTAGTAATTTTATGCTCTGGCAGCTTGCCTACAGTGAGTTGTGGTTTACTGATATTTATTGGCCTGAGTTTAAGAAAGAACACTTATACGAAGCAGTGATCGAATATCAGCAAAGAACACGGCGGTATGGCGGACTGAAGTAAATGGAGGATGAAAGCCGTTGAGACAGAGATTAATTACCGGTATTCTGGCAGGCATATTCTTTTTGGCGATGGTCCTGTGGGGCGGCTTGGCCTACCATTTGCTTATATTGGCGATGGCCCTAATCGGATTTTATGAGTTCGCACGAATGACGCAGGTATCTCCTTTTGGAGGTACAGCAATACTTGGATACGTAAGCATATTAGCTTTTGTATTCCCGTATGAACCTTTTGGTTTGCACTCACCCTTACCCTTTGCCAGTATGCTTTGGCTGGTAATGATAGCTTTTATGATCATCACGGTAGGAACAAAAAATAAAATCCCGATTCAAACGGTAGCTATATTATTTCTTGGTACCGTTTATATAGGGTTTGGATTTTCGTATATTGCGGAATCACGTCATATGGAACATGGACTGTTATGGACATTTTTATTATTGGCTTGTATTTGGGCAAGTGATGCAGGGGCATATTTTGTAGGCAAAATGGCAGGGAAGACGAAATTATGGCCTGCGATCAGTCCGAACAAAACGGTCGAAGGATCCATTGGCGGCATTGTTTTAGCGTTGGTTATAGCTCTTGTATTCGCTGGATTATCGGGTGGACTGCTGCCATGGGGCAAAGCCATCGGTATCGGTTTGTCATGTGCAGTTGTGGGACAACTGGGCGATTTGGTACAATCTGCATACAAACGAGTGTACGGCATTAAAGATTCCGGTAATCTGCTGCCAGGGCACGGTGGTATACTAGACCGCTGCGACAGCTGGATTGTCGTTTTTCCATTTGTACATATGCTGATGCTGCTTCCATGAGTCTATTGATTACAGTTTATGCTCAGGCTAATCTCTATGCTGCTCACTCTGCGCTACTAGAAGGTTGGAACCAGTAGCATAGCTGCCTGAATAATAATCAATGAGCTTCTGGATAAAAGTGATTTTCAGGATAGGAAGGTGCATCATGAAAAGAATTACGGTACTTGGTTCAACCGGATCTATTGGAACTCAAACGCTGGATGTAGTGTCCATGCACCCGGATCAGTTTACTGTTGAGGCTTTAGCAGGTGGTTCTAATATAAAGTTACTTGCTGAGCAGGCGCATCTTTATAAACCCAAAAAAGTGTCTGTGGGTACTCGGCAGTTGGCGGATGAAATTCGTCCTTTACTGCCTTCTGGAATGGAACTGCATTGGGGAAATGAAGGACTCGTTGAGCTTGCTGCGAACACAGAGGCGGATATGGTTGTGACGGCTGTAATGGGCAGTGTCGGATTGCACTCCACGCTGGCCGCAATTGAGGCTGGAAAACAGATCGGTTTGGCCAATAAGGAAACACTGGTTACTGCTGGTCATCTGGTCACAGCGCGAGCTCGGGCGAAAGGAGTGCCGTTGCTGCCGATTGACAGTGAGCATTCAGCTATTTTCCAATGCTTGAATGGTGAGCGTATGAAAGATGTGGCACATATTACTCTCACAGCATCTGGGGGTTCTTTTCGAGATTTGACAAGAGAACAGTTGCGTGAAGTTACAGTGGAAGATGCACTCAAGCATCCCAATTGGTCAATGGGGGCTAAAATTACAATTGATTCGGCAACGATGGTAAACAAGGGGCTGGAAGTCATTGAGGCGCATTGGCTATTCGGACTTGATTATGAGCAGATTCATGTGTTGCTTCATCCGGAAAGCATTATTCATTCCTATGTTGAGTTTCAGGATACAAGCATTGTTGCTCAACTTGGGAATCCGGACATGAGAGTACCCATTCAATATGCATTGACTTATCCTGAGCGTATGAAGTCCCCGGCGAAGCCGTTGTCACTGGCTGAAGTGGGCAGACTCCATTTTAAGGAAATGGATTATAATCGTTTTCCTTGTTTAAGGCTTGCCTTCGAATGTGGTAAAATGGGTGGTACAGCACCGACCGCATTTAATGCAGCTAATGAGATTGCTGTTGCCCGTTTCCTGCGTGGAGAAATTTCTTTTCTGCATATTGAAGCTATTATTGAACGTGTGCTGGAGCGGCATGTCAATGTGGCTAATCCTGATCTGTCTGCGATTGAAGCATGTGACGCAGAGACTCGTAGCATAGCTGCGGAATTGTAGGCTAATGTTGGGTTAGAAACGAAATGTGATTCTCTTGTGCGGGATCGGAGAATAATGATAATCTAGGAAGACAAACTCGATCTCATTGAAAGGGGAACGGAAACGATTGGAAACGATTCAAATAGTGTTGATGACGGTGCTCATGTTTTTCGTCATAGTGACAGTGCATGAATGGGGGCATTATTATTTTGCCAAGCGCGCCGGGATTCTGGTACGGGAGTTTGCGATCGGTTTCGGTCCGAAACTGTTTTCTTATAAAAGAAACGAGACGCGATTTACGTTGCGTTTGTTGCCGTTCGGTGGCTTTGCCCGCATGGCGGGAGAGGATCCGGAGGTCAATGAAATTGAGACCGGACAAACGATTGCTGTACGCGTAACGGATGACGTCGTGAAGACCATCTATCTGGACCAACTGGATAATCGCAAGAATGTGGTGCGTGGCGAAGTGTTGGATATTGATCTGGAACAGTCGTTAACTTTAAAATTGGATGTAGATGGCGAAGATCAGCAATACACTGTACACCCGCAAGCGATGATGGTAACCAAAGGTCAATCCATTCAGATTGCACCCAAGGATCGGCAGTATGGGAGTAAAACAGTAGGACAGCGTGCGATGGCTATTTTTGCTGGACCACTGATGAATTTTATTCTTGCCTTTATTTTGTTTGGTCTGCATATTCAGATGGTCGGCATACAAGTGGACAACCCGACTTATGTCCAAATTAGTGAAATTACAGCAGGTATGCCTGCTGCTGAAGCTGATTTGCATAAGGGAGATATCATCGAATCGGTGAATGGAATAGCCATTGGTGCGAATGTTGAAAACATGATCAAACTGATTGCGGATTCTCAAGACAAGCCAATGAAGTGGACGGTTCGTCGTGATAATAAGACCTTTGATCTTACTATTACACCTCGTGCAATGGAAGGACAAAAGGGTGGCAAGGTGGGCATTGTGCCTGAACTTCCAAAACGCCAAGCAGGTGTGGGTGAAACGTTCAAATTTGCCGGGCAATCCATGGTCAGAACGACCGATATTATTTTCCAAGGATTTAGCCAGCTTATTCAACGTTTTTCTATCAATGACCTGGGAGGACCGGTACGTACTTTTGAAGTGACGGGGCAAATTGCCAAGCAGGGGATTGAGCAGTTGACGTATTGGACTGCTATAATGAGTCTTTATCTGGGGATATTTAATTTATTGCCTATTCCGGCGCTGGATGGAAGCAGACTTGTTTTCCTCGGTGTAGAGGCGGTAAGAGGACGTCCTGTTGATCCGAGCAGGGAAGGAATGGTCCATTTCGTTGGTTTTGCTATGCTATTCCTGCTTATGATTGCGGTCACGTATAACGATATTTTACGCTTAATTAATGGTTAATTAGAGACGGGCTTATACAAAAACGGTCTGTATGGGAGGACATGCATTTCTATGTCGAACGATAAACAATTTGTCGAGGAAATTACGCCGCAGAGCGAAGATTTTTCCCGATGGTATATTGATGTTATTAAAAAAGCAGAACTGATGGATTATTCCCCTGTTCGCGGATGTATTGTATTCCGCCCCGATGGTTTTGAAATCTGGGAGCATATCAAGGAAGCCATGGACGTGCGCTTCAGAGAAACAGGCCACCGTAATGCCTATTTTCCAATGTTCATTCCAGAAAGCTTTTTTCAAAAGGAAAAAGAGCATGTCGAAGGGTTTAATCCTGAACTGCCTTGGGTAACCGAGGCTGGTGGGGAAAAGCTGGAAGAGCGTCTTGCAATTCGTCCGACTTCGGAAACCATGATTGGTCATATGTACTCCAAATGGATTCAATCCTATCGTGATCTGCCTGTGCTTATTAACCAATGGGCTAACGTAGTGCGTTGGGAAAAACGCACGCTGCCTTTCTTGCGCACAAGTGAATTTTTGTGGCAAGAAGGTCACACGGCCCATGAAACAGAAGAAGAAGCACGCGAAGAAACGATGAAAATGCTGGAAGTATACCGTGAGGTTATTGAGGAAGTTCTGGCTATTCCGGTTATTACTGGACAGAAAACGCCTTCTGAAAAGTTTGCAGGTGCGAAGGATACATTTTCACTGGAAGCGATGATGAAGGATGGACGGGCGGTACAAGCTGGGACCTCCCACTATATGGGAACTAATTTTGCCGTTGCATTTGACATTAAATATTTGAGTCGTGAAAACAACTTGGAATTCGCGCATACGACTTCATGGGGAACAAGTACACGTTTGATCGGTGCACTGATTATGGTACATGGAGATGACCGTGGTCTGGCATTGCCTCCTAAAGTTGCGCCTACGCAGGTTATTATGGTTCCAATTGGACCACCTAAGAAGCGTGATGCCGTTATCGCTCGTGCAGATGAACTATTTGCTGAGTTGAAACAAGCGGGAGTGCGTGTTAAAATGGACGACCGCAGCGATGTAAGTCCAGGCTGGAAATTTAATGAATATGAAATGCGCGGTGTGCCGGTTCGTCTGGAAATCGGACCTCGTGATATGGAAAACGGTGTCTGTGTGCTCGTGTCCCGCATCAGCGGTGAGAAAAAAATCGTGCAGCAGGATAATCTGGTTGAGGAAGTACACGCGATGCTCGCACAGGTACAGCAGGAGATGTTTGATCGTGCGAAAAATTTTATGGAAGAAAACTTCTATTCCGTCGATACGCTGGATGAAATGAAGACTCTCATGGAAGAAAAACGCGGCTTTACTTTGGCAGGCTGGTGCGGAGCTGAAGAATGTGAAGACAAAGTTAAAGAAGTAACAGGTGCTACAAGCCGTAACATACCGTTTAAAACAACCGAGCAAAAGTCCACATGTTTGTGTTGTGGCAAACCTGCCAAGCATACAGTAGTGTTTGCACGGGCGTACTAATATAGATGTAGGGCAATATCACTATACTCACTTCATTCTTTTTGTTGACATGGTAGCTGTTACGGGACAATGTTCCGAAGAATCTATGTCGTTGTGAGAAGGATTGAAGAGGGCTACGAAAAGCTTTTGCGGTCGGAGATGTTTTTGACGCAGAAGCTTTTCATGTTTTCAGAATGGTAGATTTAAAATTGGGGGGAGAGCCATGGGCGGAGCTGAAGAAAAGAGAAAGCGGCTGGAACTGCTGATGAAGCAAGTTGGGATGCCGGCTGGAGTGGTTGAACCTTATTTTTTGGACGGTTGGATTGATCAAGTGGAGATTAGCCGTACCAATAAGGATTGGAATATCACCATTGCCAAGGAGACACTGGTCCCCGCTCAGGTGTATCGTACGTTCTGTATTCAAGTACAGGAAAAAATGAGTCACATCGCAAAAATTACGTTCCGTTTTCAGTATAGTGAGCAGATTCAGCCTGGTGATATCATCAGTGAATACTGGAAACTTTTTCTAGAGTGGGTGCATCGTGAGATCCCATCTGTTAACGGTTGGATGAATCGGGCTGTGCACGAGTGGGAAGACGGTCTATTATTGCTGACGATGAGCGACAGTATGTCATTAGAACTGGCGCGTAAAAAACAGATAGATCAAGCTATCATCAAATTTTACGATAAATATTTTGGACTCTCTATGCGCATTAAAGTCCAAGTGGGTGAAAGTAACCAGGAGGCATTACAGCAATTCCAAGAAAAGAAGATGCAGGAAGAACGCGAAGTTATTCAGCAGATGATGGAAAGTATGGAATCCGAAATGCCGCCTTTGGATGAAGAAGAAGGAGACGTACGGCTTCAATTTGGTTATGACATCAAAGAACCAGCTGTTCCGATGCAAGATATTCAGGACGAAGAGAAAAAAGTCACCTTACAAGGAACAATCTTCGGTTTGGATAGTAAAGAATTGCGCAATGGCAGTACGTTGTTTACGTATTATTTGACCGACTTTAGTGATTCCCTGCAAATGAAAATGTTTGCTAAAACTAAAGAAGATCTGAAGATCCTCAGTTTGTTGGCTAACGGGAAATGGGTTAAAGTGCGGGGGCGAGTTGAATATGATCGTTTTATGCAAATTCCCGAGCTGGTTATGATTCCTTCCGATCTAGTTGAAGTACAGGCTCCACCCACACGTAAGGATAATGCAGAGGAAAAACGGGTTGAGTTCCATCTCCACACAAAGATGAGTGCTATGGATGCTGTTGCCTCGATTGATCAATACGTCAAAACAGCTGCCAAATGGGGGCACAAGGCGATTGCGGTCACTGATCATGGCGGTGTGCAGTGCTACCCTGATGCTGCTAAGGCTGCAAAGAAAAACGGCATTAAAATGATCTACGGTGTTGAGGCTAATGTGGTTAATGATGCTGTTGAGGTTGTAATGCAGGCACAGCCATTAAATTTGAAAACAGCGACTTATGTCGTTTTTGATATTGAAACCACCGGTTTATCGGTTACACAGAATAAAATCATTGAGATTGCGGCTGTGAAAATGCATGATGGCAAAGAAGTTGATCGTTATGCTACCTTTGTTAATCCGCATGAGCGCATACCATACAATATCCAGCAACTGACCAACATTAACGATGAAATGGTCAAGGACGCGCCGGATGTAGAACCTGTTATGAAGGAGTTTGTAGCTTTTGCTGGCGATGCTGTATTGGTTGCCCATAATGCGCGATTTGATGTCGGCTTTATCCAGGCGACCCTTCGAAATATGGGTTTGCCTGAAATGACCAATCCGGTACTGGATACGCTAGAACTGGCTCGTTTACTGTTTCCAACAATGAAAAACCACCGTCTGAATACGCTGACGACCAAATATAAAGTGGCGCTAGAAAGTCATCACCGAGCCATTGACGATACAGTCGCACTGACTGAAGTGCTGAATGGCTTGCTGAATGATGCGGAACAAATTAAGGGTTTAAAAATGCTCGATCGTCTGAATGATTATGTGGGTAAGGATTTATCGACCGTTCGTCCTTTTCACTGCTGTATTTATGCCCTCAATCCGATTGGTAAAAAAAATCTGTACAAGCTGGTTTCGATGTCTCATACCGAATATTTTAAGCGTGTGCCCTGTATTCCTAAATCCAAATTGTCAGAAATGAGAGATGGATTGCTTATTATTTCTGGTTGCGAAAAAGGAGAGTTCTTTGAGGCTGTGTTGAACAAGTCCGAGGAAGAGGCTGAGGAAATTGCACAGTTTTATGATGTGTTGGAGATTCAACCTTTGACGATGTATATGCATTTAGTAGAAAAACAACTGGTAAGCGGGCCAGATGCTCTGAAAACGGCAATACGTAAAGTATGCGAAATTGGACGGCGACTTGATAAGCCCGTAATTGCCACAGGCAATGTTCACTATTTGGAAACTCGCGATAAGTTGTACCGTGATATTACGATACACGGCATTACGGGATTTAGCCCGCTAAAAGATATTCGTAAGCCAGATGCGCATTTACGCACCACAGACGAAATGCTGGCAGAATTCGAGTTTTTGGGCGAGGAGAAAGCCTATGAAGTCGTTGTGAAGAATACCAGTGAGTTGGCGGATCGATTTGAGGAGCTGGAGCTGTTCCCTGACAAGCTGTTCACACCTTTGCTCGATGGGGCGGACGAGGAAATCCGCAACACTTGCTACGAGACAGCTAAATCCATCTATGGTGAGGAATTGCCCGAAGTGGTTGTAGCCCGTCTTGAAAAAGAACTAGAGCCGATTATTAAATACGGTTTCTCTGCCAACTATCTCATTTCCGAGCGTTTGGTTAAAAAGTCTAATAAGGATGGATATCTGGTAGGTTCACGGGGTTCTGTTGGATCTTCTGTAGTCGCTACCTTTCTCGGTATTTCCGAGGTTAATCCACTGCCTGCACATTATATTTGCGGTAATCCTGAATGCAGACATAGCGAATGGATTTTGGACGGTAGTGTGCCGAGCGGATTTGACTTGCCGGACAAAAACTGTCCCAAATGCGGTGGCAAACTGAAGGGTGAGGGACAGGATATTCCGTTTGAAACGTTTCTTGGGTTTAAGGGAGATAAAGTTCCCGATATTGACTTGAACTTCTCTGGCGAATATCAACCTGTCGCACATAACTATACGAAAGTACTGTTTGGTGAGAAAAGTGTATTCCGTGCTGGAACCATCGGTACAGTTGCCGAGAAAACAGCCTTTGGCTTTGCAAAGAAATATGAAGAGGCGCATCATAAAAAATGGCGTGGGGCTGAGCTGAACAGGCTGGCTTCGGGCTGCACAGGGGTCAAACGCAGTACCGGGCAACATCCAGGCGGAATTGTTGTTGTTCCCGATTATATTGAGGTCGAGGATATTACGCCGGTACAGTACCCCGCCGATGATACAAGCTCGGAATGGAAAACAACGCATTTTGATTATCACGCTTTTGATGCGAATCTACTCAAACTCGATATTCTGGGTCATGATGATCCGACCATGATGAGGATGCTTCAGGATTTGACTGGTGTCGATCCTACGACCATTCCAATGAATGATCCAAAGGTGATGAGCATGTTCAACTCCACGGAGGCGCTCGGTGTAACACCCCAGCAAATCCGCACACCTGTAGCTACCTATGGTGTACCAGAAATGGGGACGAAGTTTGTACGCCAAATGCTAGTAGAGTCGCAGCCAAGTTCTTTTGCTGACTTACTGCAAATATCCGGACTGTCTCACGGCACGGGCGTATGGTTGGGGAACGCACAGGAACTGATTAAGAATAATACCTGTAACATCAAGACTGTAATTGGTTGCCGTGATGACATTATGCTATTTTTGATTTACAAGGCAGGGATGGACGCAGGTCTGGCCTTTAAAATTACGGAGAGCGTACGTAAAGGTAAGGGGCTTAGTGCTGAATGGATTGAGGAAATGAAAAAATGCAAGGTGCCACAGTGGTACATTGATTCCTGTCTGAAAATCCAGTACATGTTTCCGAAGGCGCATGCTGCAGCCTACGTTATTTCAGCAGTGCGCACAGCGTACTTTAAGCTGTATCATCCGATTGAATATTATGCGACTTACTTTTCAGTACGTGCAGCCGATTTTGATATTGAGCTGTGCTGTCAGGGATATGATGCAATCGCACGGAAGATTGTCGAAATCGAGCAACTCGGCTTTCAGGCACCGCCCAAAGAAAAAGGGATGCTTCCGATCCTGGAAATGGCTCTGGAAATGACAGCTCGCGGGTTTAGTTTTAAATCGATTGATTTGTACCGTTCTGAAGCTACACGCTTCAAGGTGGATGGAGATTCACTCATTCCGCCATTCGGAGCTCTTCAGGGAATTGGAGACAATGCAGCACGTAACATCGCAGCCTCCCGTGAACATGGTGAATTTTTGTCTGTCGAGGATTTTCAACAAAAATCGAAAGCAAGTAAAACCATTGTCGAAATGCTGTCACAGATGGGTTGCTTTCGAGGTCTGCCAGAGAGTAATCAGCTGTCTCTGTTTTAATCCGAACCACAGTAGTCAAGCTCTGGCACTTGTCACATAACTATGGTTATGTTATAATTTTTTTGGTAATCATGGAGATAAAACCGTTGCTAAAAGAGTGGGGAAACCCACTCTTTACTGTTTGATATACAGTTACAACGTGAAAAGGTTATTTTTGGGCACGAAACCGGTACGCCGGTTTATTTGCAGTGAGCCCGAAATGAACATTACATCAAATGAAAATGAAAAAGCCGGTGATGGAGAAGCATTGTCCATGGTACTAGGGCGTCTTTTTTTCACCACAGGAAAGTTCACTTTTGGAGGTTATAATCTTTGAGCACACCAAAGATCAAATCAGTAGTAGAAGAAATGGCCCAACCTTTCCTCGATGAGCATGGTTTTGAACTGGTCGATGTCGAGTATGTCAAAGAGGGCAGCAATTGGTTTCTTCGCGTTTTTGTGGACAAAGACGGAGGAATTGATCTGGACGACTGCAGTATGATCAGTGAATATCTGGGTCAAAAGTTGGATGAAAATGACCCTGTTTCTACAGCATATTTTCTGGAAGTGTCTTCACCAGGCGCCGAAAGACCGCTGAAAAAAGCGGAGGACGTTACTAAAGCGGTAGGCAAAAACGTATTCGTTACTACATACGAGCCGATCAACGGCCTGAAGGAATTCGAAGGTCGTTTGCTTTCTTTTGAAGACGGGGAACTTACCGTTCAAAGCGGACAAAAGAAGCATGCCATACCTTATGACAAGGTAGCTGGTGCAAGGCTCGCGATCATATTTTAATTCAGATTTGACTGTTGCTGTTTGACATGTACTACATGTTTTTTTGCCTCGTGTGCCGACCAGTACGCAGGTGCATCATTTGAAAGGGGGAGCAGTAATCCATGAGTATGGATTTTATTGAAGCAATGAACGAGTTGGAAAGAGAAAAGGGGATCAGCAAGGATGTGCTGTTTGAGGCCATTGAAGCAGCCTTGATTTCCAGTTACAAACGGAATTTCAACACCGCACAAAACGTGCGTGTTGATATGAACCGCAACTCGGGAGTCATTAAGGTATATGCCCGCAAGCTGATCGTTGAGGAGGTATTGGATCCTCGCACCGAGATTTCGTTACCTGCGGCCCGTGAGATTAACCCGCATTTTCAGTTGGAAGATATCGCTGAAATCGAAGTCACACCACGTGATTTTGGACGGATTGCTGCACAAACTGCGAAGCAAGTCGTGACCCAGCGTATCCGCGAAGCGGAACGGGGACTGATCTACAACAAGTTTGTGGACAAGGAAGAAGATATTGTAACAGGAACTGTACAGCGTCAAGACCCGCGTAACATTTATATTGATCTTGGTAAGGTGGAAGCGGTTCTCCCGTTAGGTGAATTGATGCCTAATGAGAAATTTAGCCATCTGGATCGAATCAAGGCTTATATTACCAAAGTAGAAAACACAACCAAAGGACCGCAAATTATGCTGTCCCGATCACATCCGGGTCTGCTTAAGCGTTTGTTCGAACTCGAAGTGCCTGAAATTTTTGATGGTGTTGTAGAGATTCGTTCCGTAGCGCGTGAAGCAGGCTTCCGTTCTAAAATCGCGGTTCATTCCCGTAACGCCGAGGTTGACCCAGTTGGCTCTTGTGTGGGTCCTAGAGGAACACGTGTACAGACTATTGTAAATGAGCTGCGTGGCGAAAAAATCGACATTGTACGTTATTCCGATAATGTTGATGAATACGTGGCTAATGCGCTGAGCCCATCCAAGGTGCTCGAAGTGCAAGTATTTGAAGAAGAGAAAATGGCGCGTGTTATTGTGCCTGATTATCAGCTTTCTCTTGCTATTGGTATCAAAGGGCAAAATGCTCGTCTTGCTGCTAAGCTTACGGGCTGGAAAATTGATATTAAGAGTGAAACACAGGCGGAGGAAGAACTCGGCAGACCGAGAACATCCACCGATGAAATGCATCAGGATTCCGTTTCTGTAGATTAAGCGGAGTGTAGGGGGGTTAATGCATGAAACAGAGAAAGATACCTTTGCGCAAATGTGTGGCCTGTCATGAAATGATGCCAAAGAAGCAGTTGATCCGTGTCGTCAAAACCCCTGAAGACGAAGTGTTGATTGACTTGACTGGCAAAAAGTCGGGACGCGGCGCTTACTTGTGCGGCAAAGCCGCCTGCTTCAAGCTGGCTCAAAAGAGCAAGGCACTGGATCGAGCATTGAAGCACTCGGTTCATCCTGATATTTATGAGCAGCTAAGTCGTGATTTTGCTGCCGTCGAGGAAGAATTCCTGGCGGCACAAGGCAGCGTGCAGGATGAATAAGGCGCTGTCTGGATTGGGTCTTGCCATGAGAGCTGGCAAGCTGCTAACAGGTGATGAGATCGTTTTTAAAGCGATCAGGTCTTCAGAAGCCAAGCTGGTCATTCTTGCGAAAGATGCTTCAATGAATACTCAAAAGAAATTCCGCGACAAATGCGGGACGTACAAAATCCCCTTATTGATAGGATTTGACCGGGAAAGCTTGGGAAGCAGTATCGGCAAACCTGAACGGGTTGTGCTGGCTGTGACGGATCAAGGATTCGCGAAATTGATCAAGAAACATGCGGGGATAATGTCGGAGGTGGAGTATATTGAGTAAACAAGAAAGCAAAGACAAAGTGCGGGTATACGAATACGCCAAATCGTTGAACATGAGCAGCAAAGAAATTATCACCATTCTTAAACGGCTGGATATTCCCGTGAACAACCATATGAGCGTCATGGAACATGATGCCGTAGGTAAAGTGGAAAGTTTTTTTAAGAATATTAAATCCAATGCTGCGGCCAAGCAAGGCGAAGCAGGTACGGCGCAAGTAAGCTCGAATCAGGCCGGTTCAAGCCAGAATAGTAATCATTCAACTGAGCAAACCAAAAATCAACAGGAAAAGCAGGTAAGTATGAATAGGACAAACAACAACCAAAACAGTAACCGAAGCAGCGCTCCAAAAGCGCAAAGCAGTCAGCAGGGCGGTCAAAACCGCAGTCAACAAAGTACTAGCAGACCCACTGGTCAGCAAAGTACACAAAACCGCAGTAATGGTCAACAACAGGGAGGACAACAGCGTCCTAGTGGCAACACAGGTTCGCGTCCTCAAGGTAACCAAAGCACTAACTCACGCCCTCAGGGAAGTAGTCAGGGTGGTACGGCTGTAAGAACATCATCCTCCACAGGTAGCAACAATGCGAACCGTAGTGGTGGCAACCGTACAGGCAGTAATTCCAACAACGGTGGTAACCGTTCCGGTCAAGGACGTTTTGACGATAACCGTCAAGGCGGCGGACGCGGTGGTAACGGTGGTCGCGGAGGCAATAATCGCGGTGGCAGTAATCGTGGCGGGAAATTTAACAATCGTGGTAAAGGTCAACAACAGGAACGTCGCGAGAAAATCGACAACACGCCTAAGAAAATTATTGTGCGTGGTGAGATGACCGTAGGCGAAACAGCCAAGCTTCTTCATAAGGATGCGTCAGAAGTCATCAAAAAGCTGATTATGCTCGGAACGATGGCGACCATTAACCAGGAACTGGATATGGATACCATCCTCTTGCTTGCCGGAGACTTTGGCGTCGAGGTAGAAGTGAAAATTCCGGTCGAAGAAGATCGTTTTGAAACCGTGGAAGAAAATGATGATCCTGCGGATCTGAGAACACGTCCACCAGTTGTAACGATTATGGGTCACGTCGACCATGGTAAAACAACTTTGCTGGATGCCATTCGCTCGACTAATGTAACCGGTGGCGAAGCTGGCGGTATTACACAGCATATTGGTGCATACCAAGTTGAAATTAATAGCAAAAAAATCACTTTCCTGGATACACCGGGTCACGAAGCCTTTACCGCTATGCGTGCACGTGGTGCTCAAGTGACAGATATGACGATTATCGTGGTTGCAGCTGACGACGGTGTTATGCCACAGACGGTCGAAGCTATTAACCATGCGAAGGCAGCAGGTCTGCCAATTATCGTAGCTGTCAACAAGATCGACAAACCGGATGCCAACCCGGATAAAGTGAAGCAAGAACTCACTGAATATGAATTGGTACCTGAAGAGTGGGGCGGCGATACGATTTTCGTCAACGTTTCCGCGAAACAAAGAATGGGTCTGGAAGACCTGCTTGAAATGATTCTGCTCGTAGCTGAAGTGAATGAGTACAAAGCGAACCCGAACAAACGGGCACGTGGTACCATCATCGAGGCAGAACTGGATAAAGGCCGCGGTTCTGTAGCCCGTATCCTCGTTCAGAACGGTACACTGAAAGTCGGCGATGCTTTCGTAGCGGGTAACTGCTTCGGACGTGTGCGTGCTATGGTCAACGATAAAGGTCGTCGTCTTAAGGAAGCGGGTCCTTCCACTCCAGTTGAAATTACTGGTTTGACAGAAGTTCCACTTGCTGGCGATCCATTCATGGTGTTTGAGGATGAGCGCAAAGCTCGTGCTATTGCTGACAGACGTGCGATCACGCAACGCCAATCTGATCTGGGCAGTAATACCCGCGTAACACTGGATGATCTGTTCCAACACATCAAGGATGGCGAAATGAAGGATCTGAACGTCATTATTAAAGGTGATGTACAAGGTTCCGTCGAGGCGTTGAAAGGTTCCTTGAACAAGATTGAAGTCGAAGGTGTGCGCGTTAAAATTCTTCACAGTGGTGCAGGAGCAATCACCGAATCCGATATTATTTTGGCCGCAGCTTCCAATGCTATTGTCATTGGTTTTAATGTTCGTCCGGATAACCAGGCGAAATCTACAGCGGAAGCTGAAAAAGTGGACATTCGTCTACACCGTGTCATTTACAATGTCATTGAAGAAATAGAGCAAGCCATGAAGGGCATGCTGGATCCTGAATATAAAGAAAATGTGATTGGGCATGCTGAAGTACGTAACGTATTCAAAGTTACTAAAGTCGGTACGATCGCTGGTTGTATGGTGACATCCGGTAAAATTACCCGTTCAGCAGAAGCACGCCTGATTCGTGATGGCATCGTCATTTTTGAAGGTAAAATCGACTCACTGAAACGCTTTAAGGACGACGCAAAAGAAGTTGCCCAAGGTTACGAATGCGGTATTACCCTTGATGGCTATAATGATGTTAAGGAACTCGACATTATTGAAGCGTTCGTCATGGAAACAGTGGAGCGCTAACGGCAGAGAGGTGAGCATCCATGGCTAAAATACGTACAGGTCGGGTTGGCGAGCAGATCAAGAAGGAGCTAAGCCAACTCATTCAAACTGAATTAAAAGACCCCCGCATCGGTTTTATCACCGTAACGGGTGTCGATCTTACAAATGATTTGTCCCAAGCGAAAATATACTTGAGCGTGCTCGGGGATGAAGAACAAAAAAATTCTTCCCTGAAAGCATTGGACAAAGCGAACGGTTATCTTCGTTCTGAACTCGGCAAACGGATACGGCTGCGCCATATTCCTGAGTTGATTTTCAAAATTGACGAATCTATTGCTTACGGCAGTCGAATTGAAAAACTGCTGAGTGATATCGACAAGGATGAAAAATAAAACTTTTAGTTTGTCTGAAGGAACCATGAACTGAATGTAAAGGAGAAGGCAATGCATACCTATGAACAGGCGCTTCAACAAGCGAAGGAATTTATTCTGGAGCATGATGATTACCTGATCGTATCGCATGTACAGCCGGACGGAGACGCAGTCAGCTCCACCGTAACGGTGGGCTGGCTTCTCTCATGTCTGGGGAAGAAATTTACCATGCTGAATGAGGGGCCTATTCCCAAACGTATGGATTTTTTATGGCATGCCGATGAGATTATGGATATGAGCCAGCAACCGCCAGAACGGAAATACAACCGGATCATTTGTGTAGATTGTGCGGATTACCGTCGTGTTGGTTTGACAGAGCAGTTTTTTTCGGAAGATGCCATTATCCTGAATATTGATCATCATCCAACGAATGATGCTTACGGTACAGTTAATGTGATTAAGCCGGATGCTGCGGCAACAGCAGAAATTCTTTTTGATCTACTGAAAGAGTTTGCAGTAACCTGGGATGTCGAAATAGCAACGGCTTTATATACAGGGTTGCTAACGGATACAGGAGGTTTCCGTTACTCCAACACTTCACCGAAAGTGATGTCTACTGTGTCACAGCTACTTGCTTACGGTGTAGATGGTCCATCTTTATCCGAGAAATTGCTCGAGGAAATGACCTTTCCACAAATGAAGGTGTTAACAAAAGCATTGCAAACGCTCACGATGTCGGAGGATGGGAAAGTCGCTTGGGTCGTAGTAACCCCTGACGACATGACGGATTGTGGTGCTGTAAATGAGGACTTGGAAGGCATCGTGAATTATCCAAGAAATATTCGTGGAGTTGAAGTAGGCATTTTCTTTAAGGTTATTAATGATCAAGCGGTCAAGGCCAGCTTGAGATCGGCAGGGAATGTTGATGTAGCTGCGCTGGCTCAATCATTTGGGGGCGGTGGACATGTACGTGCAGCTGGCTGCCGGCTAGAGGGTAAGCTGGGAGATATCATTGAGACAGTTGTAGGGCGGGTGAAATCTGAGCTATGAACCCAATAAAAAAGGAACAGGCAACTTGGGAAGGCATTCTACCTGTCTATAAACCTGCTGGATTTACCTCTCATGATGTGGTGGCCAAGGCTCGCCGTTTATTAGGTATGAAGAGAATCGGACACACTGGAACGCTTGATCCGCAGGTAACCGGTGTTTTGCCCTTGTGTCTGGGACGTGCTACCCGTGTGGTGGAATACATGCAGGAGCGGCCCAAGGAATATCGGGCTACACTGCGATTAGGAATTGCCACGGATACCGAAGACCTGACTGGGAAAATCACGGAAGAGAGTGAACGTCCCGTAGAGGTGACGGAAGTGGAAGTCAAAGCGGTTCTGAAGCGTTTTGTTGGTACGATCTCCCAAGTACCTCCAATGTACTCCGCGCTAAAAGTGGACGGCAAACGTCTATATGAACTGGCTCGAGAAGGCAAAACCGTGGAGCGCAAAAGTCGTGAAGTGAGTATTTACGAGTTGGAAATGACGGGATTCGCGGAGACGGGGGCGTATGTGGATATTTCTTTTCGTGCCTTATGCTCCAAAGGTACTTATATCCGTACACTATGTGTTGATATTGGTCGTGAATTAGGATATCCTTCAACGATGGTTAAGCTGGAGCGAACCATGTCTGCGGGAATTCCTGCGGAACATTGTCTGACTTTCGAAGAAATAGAGCGTTTCGTTGCGGATGGCAGTCTTGGAGAGCGACTTATTACAACGGATCAGGCGATTGACTATATGCCTGAGCATATAGTGGCTGAAGCCAAGGTAACTGCGGCTCTGCAAGGCCAACGCCTGTCGCTGAATATGATTTCACCACCTGTGACGGACAATCAGCCCTTCCGTTTGTATAAAGAGGATAAAACGTTTTTAGGCATATATGGTCGGGATGAATCAGACGCGATCGCTCCCATTAAAGTTTTTTTACCTTGAATTGTGCTATAATTTTGACGAAGTTAGTCAAATGATGTGAAATGCAGGTGAATTAATAATGATTACCGTATCGTTATCTTATCCATTGAGTGATGAGCTTTTGCAGCAATGGGGACGTCCACAGGTCACGGCGATCGGTCAGTTTGATGGTCTTCATCTGGGACACGCAAGCGTGATACGTAAGGCCGTTGCGCTGGCTCGTGAACAGCAGGTGCCGGTATCTGTCATGACATTTCATCCTCACCCGAAGGAAGTCATGAAAAAAGGCGATTATGAAGGTTATTTAACACCGCTTGCGGACAAGCAGACTATTCTGGCTGATATGGGTGTGGACGTACTTTATATTTTGAGTTTTAACGAAGAATTTTCCAAGGTCAGCCCTGAGGCGTTTATGAGCGACGTGCTGCTTCCATTGCACATTCGAACAGCGGTAGTAGGCTTTGATTTTCGGTTTGGCCACCGGGGAGCCGGGCATGAGGATACACTTCGGAAGCTGGGAGGAGAGCTGATGTCGGTGCACACCGTACCACCGTTCGAACTGGATGGGGACAAGGTGAGCAGCTCTGGCATTCGCCGTGCTTTACAGACCGGGGATCTAGCACATGCCTCTCGCTGGTTGGGACGTCCTTATCGTATCCAGGGTACTGTAATGGATGGAGAGAAGCGCGGACGTACGATCGGTTTTCCGACCGCTAATCTCAAACTGGATGACACTTACGTGATTCCGATTAAGGGTGTGTACGCTGTACGGGCGCTTGTAGGCGATCGTTGGATAAACGGTGTAATGAATGTAGGGGTTAAGCCTACTTTTCATGAAGGTGTGCTGAATCCGTCGTTTGAGGTACATTTATTTGATTTTAATCAGCAAATTTATGGAGAGTCTGTGCTTGTGGAGCTTCACCACTATATCCGCCCTGAACGCAAATTCTCTTCGGTGGATGAGCTGATCAGCCAAATTGGCAATGACGCACAAACGGCTAAAAAGCTGTTAGGCTAATTTATTTACATAAGACAGGCGCTGTGTTATACTGACTTATGTTGTGTAAACAACGATGAACCTTAGCTTGGTTGTCCGCTTTCACCGGCGGCTACGAGGCTAATGGCGATTATAATGAAGGAGGTGAACAGGATGGCATTGACTCAAGAGCGTAAACAGCAATTGATCGAGGAGTACAAAACTCATGAATCCGATACAGGATCACCAGAGGTACAAATCGCTATCCTTACTGAAAACATCGTCAACTTGCAAAGTCACTTTCGTTCGCACAAGAAAGACCATCACTCCCGCCGCGGGTTGTTGAAAATGGTCGGTCAGCGTCGTAAACTTTTGGCTTACCTGAAGAAGACTGATGTTAAACGTTACAGTGCGTTGATCGAGCGTCTCGGACTGCGTCGTTAATTTTCAGACATGTAATGAGAAAAGAAGCCTGGTTGTTCACCGCTTGTCCCTGCTAAGGCGACGGCGGACAGCAGCCGGGTTCTTTTTTGAAATGAGGAATCTTTTTTTGAATTACATATCCTGATTTGTCTGCTAGCTTCTTATGAATAAGACCTGCGCAGGAAATACTGGATATGTATAGAACTTTTACAATGAAATGAAATGGAGGGATACCATGGAGCAACGCGTAGAAATGCAGCTCGGCGGAAGAAAGCTGGTGTTGGAAACAGGACGTCTTGCGAAACAAGCCAATGCGGCAGTTAAAGTGAGCTACGGAGAAACAGTTGTGCTTTGTACCGTGACCGCTTCCCGTGAACCGAAAGATTTGGACTTTTTTCCACTGACCGTAAACTATGAGGAAAGATTGTATGCTGTGGGGAAAATTCCTGGCGGATTTATTAAACGTGAAGGACGTCCGAGTCAAAAAGCGATTTTGTCCAGCCGTTTGACAGACCGTCCAATTCGCCCATTGTTCCCGGAAGGTTTCCGGAATGATGTACAGGTGTTGAATCTGGTTATGAGTGTCGATCAGGATTGCGAACCTGAAATTGCAGCAATGATCGGAACCTCGGCAGCACTTAGCATTTCGGATGTGCCTTTTAATGGGCCAATCGGTGGAGTCGCTGTAGGACGTGTAGACGGGCAATTTGTGATTAACCCGGATATTGCACAGCAGAATGCAAGCGATCTGTACCTGGTTGTAGCCGGAACGAAAGATGCCATCATGATGGTAGAAGCCGAAGGCAATGAGATTCCAGAGGAAGTTATGCTGGAAGCTATTATGTTCGGTCATGATGAGATTAAGAATATTGTGGCAGTTATTGAACAATTGGTGCAAGTAGCAGGTAAAGAGAAAATGCAGGTTAAACTGCATGCTGTTGATGAAAAAGTGAACAGTGAAGTACGTGCTTATGCAGCTGAACGTTTAATGCAAGCTGTTAAAATTGCAGAAAAACATGCCCGTCAAGAGGCAATTGATGCAGTCAACGAAGAGACAGTTGCCCATTTTGAAGCACAATACATAGAGACACCTGAGCTTTTGAGCGACGTGAGCGAAGTTCTCTATGATATCGTTAAGGAAGAAGTACGTCGTCTGATCACGCATGATAAAGTGCGTCCTGATGGTCGTAAGCTTGACGAAATTCGTCCGATTGAAAGCGACACTAGCATTTTGCCGCGTACTCATGGTTCGGGCTTATTTACACGCGGTCAAACGCAAGCACTTAGCATTTGTACACTTGGTGCATTGGGTGATGTACAAATTTTGGACGGTATTGATCTGGAAGAAACAAAACGCTTCATGCATCATTACAATTTCCCGCCATTCAGCGTAGGTGAGGCTCGTCCTTTGCGTGCGCCAGGTCGTCGTGAAATCGGACATGGTGCTCTTGGCGAACGTGCGCTTTCCAAAGTAATTCCTTCCGAAACTGAATTTCCATACACCATCCGTCTGGTTTCCGAGGTACTGGAATCGAATGGTTCGACTTCACAAGCTAGTATTTGTGCAAGTACACTGGCTATGATGGATGCAGGTGTACCGATTAAAGCTCCGGTTGCAGGTGTAGCCATGGGATTGATCAAGGATGGAGACCATGTTTCCGTATTGACTGATATCCAAGGTATGGAAGACCACCTGGGCGATATGGACTTTAAAGTTGCTGGTACCGCGGAAGGCGTAACTGCCATTCAAATGGATATTAAAATTAACGGTATTGACCGCCAGATTTTACAGGATGCGCTCAAGCAAGCTAAAGAAGGACGTTTGTTCATTCTTAGCAAAATGATGGAAGCGATCCAGAAGCCGCGTGAGCAGTTGTCTCCGTATGCTCCAAAAATTATGACGATGCACATTAACCCGGACAAAATCCGTGATGTTATTGGGGCTGGTGGTAAAATCATCAACAAAATCATCGAAGAAACCGGCGTGAAAATCGATATTGAACAAGATGGTCGTGTGTTCATCGCTTCCACAAATCAAGAGATGAATGAAAAAGCACGTTCTATTATTGAGGGTATCGTAAAGGAAGTCGTGGTCGGTGAGATTTACATCGGTACAGTAAAACGGATTGAGAAATTCGGTGCATTTGTTGAAATTTTACCGGGCAAAGATGGTCTGGTTCATATTTCTCAACTGTCTACTGAGCGTGTAGCCAAAGTTGAAGATGTAATTGCTATTGGGGATACAATTACGGTGAAAGTAACCGAAATTGATCAACAAGGTCGTGTCAATCTGTCCCGTAAGGCTGTTCTGACTGCAGAAGCACCTGCCAAATCCTAGGTATCTGCATGTTGCAGACTAGAAAGGCAGGAGTAGCTTTTCGTATTAACAGTACAAGGGATTTGAATAGCATTGTTTAAGCTTTAGGAAAGAGGCAGAGCTACGTTTCTGGCTCTTTTTTCATACATATGCACAAGCTGCACCCAAGTGAGCTTCTAGAGCTTGCTACGTCATAGTTCTTGTCCTCGCCGCATACAATGTGGACAAACGGGCGGGGGGATGAAGGAATTATGAGTAGGGCAAAACGAGCAGTGTGGGTGGTAGCCAGTTTAGCCATCACACTCGTAATCGGGCAGTTTAGTGGGGTTCGTGACTACGCTAGTCAATTACGCAATGGAGACGTTACAGGGGTTAAAGAGCCAGAGACTGTAACCACGATGGCGATAGCAGCTTTGCCCGACAATGCGCTTATGCAGCGACTAAGAACAGAAGCAGCACGTCAGCGACGGGAACCAGTTGATGCCAAGATCGACAGGGTATGGAAGGCTATTCCAGGCTATAACGGACTGGAGGTGGATTTGGATGCTACCTATCGCAAAGCAATTGCATCTCCGGATCGACCCATTCAATATGTTTATCGGCAATTGGCACCTAAAATACATTTAAATCAGCTTGGTAATGTTCCAATCTACAGGGGAAATCCCGAAAAGCCGATGGTATCTTTCATGATCAATGTAGCATGGGGGAATGAATTTATCCTGCCGATACTGAACACGCTGGATCAGGAAAAGGTCAAGGCTACATTTTTTCTTGATGGAAGTTGGTTGAAAAAAAATCCTGATCTCGCCAAGGAGATTCAAAAAAGAGGGCATGAGCTTTCGAACCATGCATACTCTCATCCGAATATGAGCCGTCTGAGTCGGGCCAGAGCCACACAAGAAATTGAAAAGACTCAAGTGCTTCTTCAAGAAACTTTGGGTATCAAAAATAACTGGTTTGCCCCTCCATCGGGTGATTTTAATCAGCAAACGGTGGATATAGCAGCAGAACGTGGGCTCAAAACAGTGTTGTGGACATTGGACACTGTAGATTGGAGACATCCATCACCGGAATCGGTGATTAACAAAATCAGTAGTAAGGTTGAATCAGGCTCCCTGATATTGATGCATCCAACAGATTCCTCATCGGCTGCTCTCAAAGGCATGATTCATGCTATTCGTAGTAAGGGACTTGTGCTCGGAACTGTCAGTCAGACACTTTCCCCTGATCGGCAACTACCTGCTCCGGTTGAGTGAACGTCCTTTTTCTGTTAGGATTGAACATTATGGCTAAGTATGCAATTCAGTTTAGGAGGGCCAATCGTGGAAAGAATTCAACTTAAAAACGGCCTAAGAGTGGTCATTGAAAAAATTCCAACCGTACGTTCAGTTTCTTTCGGTATCTGGGTTAAAACTGGCTCCCGGAATGAAACACAGGACAATAGCGGTATTTCTCATTTTATCGAACACATGCTTTTCAAAGGAACAGAGCGTTTTAACGCTAAGGAAATCGCTGAGCAATTCGATGCCATCGGAGGAAATGTTAATGCTTTCACTTCGAAGGAATATACATGCTATTATGCCAAAGTATTGGATGAGCATCTACCGATCGCAGTTGATGTGCTGTCTGATATGTTTTTTAATTCCAAACTAGATCAGGAAGAATTGGCAAAAGAGAAGAATGTGATTTTGGAGGAAATCTCCATGTACGAGGATACACCGGATGATATGGTGCACGATCTTGTATCTCGCGCGGCCTATGGTGAACATCCACTGGCTTATCCGATTCTCGGAACCGAAGATCACCTGCTTGCTATGGATAGCTCACACCTCAGTCATTATATGAAGGAGCATTATACAATCGACAATACAGTTATCAGTGTGGCTGGTAATGTTGACGATCGCTTGGTAGAATTGTTGGAGCGACATTTTGGACATTTTGATAATCATGGCACCGTTTCGCCGCTGACAGTACCTGTGTTTAACGGTGAGCTGTTGTATCATGAGAAAGCAACGGAGCAAAATCATATTTGTTTATCCCTGCCTGGATTTGCAGCGGGTGACGAGCTCCAGTATACTATGGTTTTGCTGAATAACGCGATCGGCGGCGGCATGAGTTCACGTTTATTTCAAGAAATTCGGGAAAAGCGTGGGCTGGCTTATTCGGTCTATTCCTATCATAGCTCCCATGCGGACAGTGGGTTGTTCACGATCTATGCAGGTACGGCTCCTAAGCAAACAAAGGACGTGCTGGATTTGACGCTGGAGCTTTTACGAGATGTAGCTGTCAACGGTTTGGACGCTAATGAGCTTCGTAAAGGTAAGGAGCAATTAAAAGGAAGTTTGATTTTAAGCCTTGAAAGTACAGGTAGCCGGATGAATCGGCTTGGAAAAAATGAATTAATGCTCGGTCAGCATTATACGCTGGATCAAATGATCGAACATATCGAGCAAGTGACGGCAAATGATGTGAACAAAGTGCTGGATCGGATGTTCTCGGAGCCGTTTGCCCTGTCGATGGTGGGAGCGAGTGATTCAGCGGTAAAGGATATGAGGAGGGACTATTTTGTTAACTTACGTGGAAATTAACAGACTTGCGGGCAATGAAGATATTGAGCTGCCACGCAAAATGTCAGAGCTTGCATCAGGGTTTGACTTGTATGCAGCAGTACAGGAAAATCTGGTACTGGAACCCGGCAAACGTTGCCTCGTTCCAACTGGATTTGCAATAGCTATGCCAGCGGGATTGGAGGCACAAATCCGTCCGCGAAGTGGACTGGCTCTTAAGCATGGTATTACTTGTCTCAATACACCGGGAACGATTGATGCGGATTATCGTGGAGAGATCAAGGTACTTCTTATTAATTTGGGGGAAGAATCGTTCACGATTACGCGCAATGAGCGAATTGCACAAATGGTATTTCAGGTTGTACCTGAGGTAGAGCTGAAACAAGTAGACCAATTATCTGAAACAGTGCGTGGTGCTGGAGGCTTTGGCCATACAGGACGCTGAGCTATGGTTGGTTTGCAATGTAAGAATGTCTATTTTGTAAAAGCTTCAAAT
Organism: Paenibacillus sp. SER-28; assembly: GCF_052906305.1. Lineage (NCBI taxonomy): Bacteria > Bacillati > Bacillota > Bacilli > Caryophanales > Paenibacillaceae > Paenibacillus > Paenibacillus sp. SER-28. Next base: position 1,085,368 of record NZ_JBRECM010000001.1, read on the forward strand.
TTACTTGCTTAAGAGTAAGTATGCATATAAAGGTCGCCTCATCAAGGGGCGGCTTTTTTTTGTGTTTTTTCACCCCTCTCCGGGCACTCGCATAGACTAAAAGCATATCGTGTCTCGGAAAGGAGTGATCCGGATGCTAACAGGAATACGCGTCGTTGTTTTGGGTGGCGATGCGAGGCAGCTTGAGGTAATCCGCAAATGTGTGGACATGGATGCTACCGTCAGTGTGGTCGGTTTTGACAAGCTTGAAGTACCACTCAAAGGAGTGACACTAGAACCAATGTCTGTCAAGCTGCTGGAATCGTCAGACGCACTGATTTTGCCGGTGGTGGGATGCGATGAGGAAGGCAACGTAAATGCACTTTTCGGAGCACAGAAGCTCCAGTTTCTGAATGAACATGCTGCTGCTCTTCCACCGCATTGCGTTGTATATACAGGGATGGCGCGGACGTACTTAAAAGAAATTTGTACCAGACATGAGTTAAAGCTGGTAGAGCTGCTGGAGAGAGATGATGTGGCCATATACAACTCTATACCTACGGCCGAAGGCGCACTGATGATGGCCATTCAGCATACTGATTTTACGATTCACGGTGCAGATTGTATGGTTCTAGGCATGGGACGGACTGGATTTACCATGGCAAGAGCACTACAGGGGTTGGGAGCCAGAGTGAAGGTTGGAGTACGGCGGGCAGAGGATGCAGCAAGAGCCGTGGAAATGGGTTGGGAGCCTTTTATGACAAGGGATTTGGCGCATGAGACAAAGGGAGTTGACTTGATTTTTAATACGATACCCTCTATGATTATCACAGCGCAAATCCTGTCTAAATTGCCATTGAGCACCGTGATTATAGATCTTGCTTCCGCCCCAGGCGGATGTGATTTCCGTTATGCGGAAAAGCGTGGAATCAAGGCTATGCTTGCCCCTGGTCTTCCCGGTATAGTTGCTCCCAAAACTGCTGGTGCCATTATAGCGAATACGCTGGTGCAGTTGTTAATGGAAGATAATCCTGATCGGGGGGATGCACAATGAGTTGGCAAGGGAAAACAGTAGGGTATGCAATTACAGGCTCACATTGCACATTTGAAGAGGTAATGCCTGTTATACAGCGCTTTGTTGATGAGGGTGCGAAGGTCGTTCCTATTATATCCAATACAGTACTAACAACGGATACGCGCTTTGGTACTTCGCAAAGTTGGCAAAAACAGTTGAAAGATATAACAGGGAATGATATCATTTCTACAATTGTGGAGGCTGAGCCACTGGGTCCCTCCCAAATACTCGATGTGCTGGTGATTGCACCTTTGACGGGGAATTCGATGAGTAAGTTAGCGAATGCAATGACAGACAGTCCAGTTTTGATGGCTGCCAAGGCGCAATTGCGCAACGGTCGTCCACTTCTTTTAGCTATATCTACTAATGATGGACTGGGTCTAAATGCTGCCAATATCGCCAAATTACTCGTAGCCAAAAATATCTTTTTTGTGCCGTTCGGACAGGACAATCCAGTTAAAAAGCCGAACTCGCTTGTAGCTAACATGGAGTTGATTCCGGAGGCTGCTTATGAAGCATTGCAGGGCAAACAGCTTCAGCCGATGATTGTGGAACGCAAGACCCTATGAAGTATTATAGTTAACTGCTGAGCATCCCTCGCCTAGAAGATGATTCGATATTGTATCGGGTCTAATTTCTTGTTGGCGGTGGATGCTTTCAGAATAAAAAATGGTTTTTTAGTCGAGAAGGGGAGATACACCAGATGAGCAATAGAAAGTTTAATGTAGCTGTCGTTGGAGCGACAGGCGCTGTAGGAGAACAGATCGTAAATCTGCTGGAAAAACGGGATTTTCCTGTGGACAAAATCAAATTTCTTTCTTCGCCTCGTTCTGCCGGCACGTTAATTAGCTTTAAAGGTCAGCAAATTCCAGTAGAGATTGCTACCCCCGACAGCTTTGAAGGAATCGACATTGCTTTGTTTAGTGCAGGTGGAGACGTAAGTAAGGAATTGGCGCCGCATGCTGTTCGTCATGGGGCAGTTTGCATTGACAACACCAACGCATTCCGAATGGATCCAACAGCTCCTCTTGTAGTGCCTGAGGTGAACAGCGACAAAATTGCCGAGCATCAAGGAATTATTGCGAACCCGAACTGCTCCACCATTCAGATGGTAGCTGCTTTGAAACCATTATATGATCAGTATGGCATCTCTCGTATTATTGTATCCACATACCAGGCCGTTTCCGGCGCTGGAAGCCGAGCTATTGATGAATTGAATCGTCAAAGCGCAGCGATTCTGAACGGTGATGAAGTCCAGCCTGATCTGTTGCCAGTAGGCTCGTTGCCAGTAAAGCATCAGATTGCTTTTAATGCTATCCCGCAAATCGATAAATTCCAGGACAATGGTTATACACTGGAAGAAATGAAAATGGTACGTGAAACGAAAAAAATACTGGGTGACGAATCTGTGGACGTAACAGCAACGTGTGTGCGTATTCCTGTTGTATACGGTCACTCGGAATCTGTATATGTAGAACTTAAAAAAGATTATGATTTAGAAGAAATCCGCAATCTGCTGGCTTCGGCACCGGGAGTAACGCTGGTGGACGATCCTGCTGCTCAGCTTTATCCACTGGCATCTGATGCTGCAGGAAAACCTGACGTATTTGTGGGGCGTGTACGCCGTGATTTGGGCAATAGCCGTGGATTGAATTTGTGGGTCGTATCCGACAACCTGCTTAAAGGAGCAGCATGGAACGCGGTGCAAATCGCGGAAATTATTGCTGCAAACGCGGAGTAACGTTCCGATATGGGGGAAGAATAATGGGTATTTTGGTGCAGAAATTTGGGGGAACCTCGCTGTCCACACCTGAAGCACGTCAACTTGTGCTGGCACATGTGAAGCGGGAGTTGGAACAAAATCTTCAATTGGTTGTTGTTGTGTCGGCCATGGGGAGAAAAGGAGAGCCTTATGCCACCGACACGCTGCTGGATTGGGCGGCGTCTAACGGCGACAGTCTTCCGAAGCGCGAACGGGATTTACTGCTGTGCTGTGGTGAAATCATTTCTGCTGCTACATTATGCAGCCTGATGGAGAAGGAAGGTATTCCTGCTACGGTGCTAACTGGGGCACAGGCGGGCTTTATTACGGATGATCAATACGGCAATGCTCGTATTTTGGATATAAAGCCAGACCGTGTTGTTGAAGAGTTGAACCTAGGTAGAGTTGTCATTGTGACAGGTTTTCAGGGACAAACAGCAGACGGTGATATGACTACCTTGGGTCGGGGAGGCAGCGATACGTCAGCTACTGCTCTGGGTGCTGCTCTACATGCGGATATGGTTGATATTTATACGGATGTGAATGGTATATTGACTGCCGATCCGCGCATTGTGGAAAACGCAAAGCCACTTACACATGTTAGCTATACGGAGATTTGTAATATGGCTCATCAGGGAGCAAAGGTTATCCATCCTCGTGCTGTTGAAATCGCTATGCAGGCTAATATCCCGGTCCGTGTTCGCTCTACCTTCTCCGAAGGAGAAGGTACGTTAGTTACCCACCCGGAAGGCTTCAAAGACGTGCAGGCAGACATTGTAGACCGTTTCGTGACCGGTATTGCGTATGTCGGCAATGTCACTCAGATTAATGTTGAATTAAAGCCGGGTTTGGAGCACTTGCAATTACAAGTATTCAAATCTATGGCTGAACATGGAATTAGCGTTGACTTTATTAACGTAACGCCATCGGGGGCAGTTTATACTGTGTTCGATCATGATGGAAGCAAAGCGGTTGAAGTATTGAACGGTTTGGGTCTAGAACCTAAGATACTGGCCGGGTGTGCTAAAGTTTCTGTCATAGGCGGTGGTATCAACGGGGTACCAGGCATTATGGCGACGATTGTGGAGGCATTGGCAGAATCAGACGTACAGATCCTTCAATCCGCAGATTCCAACACGACGATCTGGGTACTTGTTAAAAAAGAAGATATGGTGCAGGCTGTACGCGCATTGCATAATAAATTTGAACTCCATCAATAGGCGCATTGTCCGTGCTCGGACTTGCAAAAAGGAGGCAGCATGGTGAACTTCGGCAGATTGATTACCGCAATGGTGACACCTTTTGATAAGCAAGGAGAGATTGACTGGACTGCATTGTCCTCGTTGATTGATTACTTAATAGAAGAACAGCACTCAGAGTCACTTGTTGTATCTGGAACAACAGGGGAGTCTCCTACCCTGAGCGATGATGAAAAAATCAAGTTGTTTGCATTTGTTGTAGAAAAAGCAGCTGGACGATGTAAAATTATTGCCGGGACTGGAAGCAACAATACGCGTCACTCCATTCATCTAACTCGTGCCGCGGAGCAGGCAGGAGCAGATGGTGTTCTACTGGTAGTGCCATATTATAATAAACCGAATCAGGAAGGGATGTATCAGCATTTCGAAAGTATTGCGAACTCCACATCCCTCCCAGCTATACTGTATAATGTTCCAAGTCGTACTGGAGCGAGTCTAACAGCTGAAACAACACTGCGCCTTGCACAAATTCCGAATATTGTGGGAACTAAAGAATGTGCATCACTTGCGCAGGTCACACAGATTGCAGCGGCAGCGCCAGAAGGTTTTCTGGTTTATTCCGGGGATGATGCTTCTGGGTTGCCTGCTATGGCTGTAGGTGCTTATGGTATTATCAGCGTAGCGAGTCATGTGGTAGGTGCTGAAATGAAGCAGATGATCGATTCACTTGTAGGAGGACACTCGCAGGAGGCAGCAAAGTTGCATCAGCAGTTGTTCCCGATTTTCAAGGGTTTGTTTGGCTGTCCTCATCCTCTGCCTAATCCGGTGGCAGTAAAATATGCATTGGAATTACGGGGGGTTAAGGTAGGTTCGGTTCGGTTGCCGCTCATTCCTCCAACTCAGGATGAAGCGGAATTTATTAAGAAATTATTTACCCGCTAAAGAGAAATAGGAATGTAAGATGTTAATTAATACTAAGGAGTATCCTTGTTAAGGGCAGTCGGTAGGTACAAAACCGATAGGGTTTATTGTCTGACAAGGTTCCCAGCGTGAAGGGCGTTCTTATAGGACGCCCTTTTTGCTGTGCTTTTAACCATGTATGTAGACAAAATGACAGATACTAATGGTTTCAGACGGCAATGGGAAACCTAGCGTAACGAACAGGATGACTTGTTTTTTCGTATTTTAATCATGTATAATGGGGTCAAGTGACTGGGTGCGGTATTTTTTTGAAAATTAAATAAACAAATCAAGGTACGACGTCCAACTACCATAGGAGGTTTAGATTCATTTGTCTAAAAAAACAAACAACGATAAATTGATGATTTTCGCTTTGGGCGGCGTCGGTGAAATCGGGAAAAATATGTATGTCGTTCAATACGGCAATGACATTGTCGTGGTGGATTCCGGTTTGAAATTCCCGGAAGAGGACATGCTGGGCATTGATATCGTTATTCCTGATATTTCCTACCTTACAGAGAACCGCGACAAAGTAAGAGGCATTGTGCTGACTCATGGTCACGAGGACCATATCGGCGGTTTGCCTTACGTGTTGAAACATTTGAATGTACCAGTATATGGTACCAAATTGACGCTGGGATTGGTGGAAAACAAGCTGAAGGAAGCGAATCTGCTTGGTGAAACCAAACGTATTTTGATCAATGCTGATTCTGAAATCAAGCTGGGTTCCACACTGAAAGCAACATTCTTCAGAACCAACCATAGTATTCCAGATTCTGTAGGTGTATGTATTGATACTCCTGAAGGCGCTGTTGTTCATACAGGTGACTTCAAATTTGACCATACTCCGGTCAACGGACAATATGCAGATTTGCAGCGTATGGCTGAAATTGGCACACGTGGCGTACTGGCTCTTTTGTCAGACAGTACGAATGCCGAAAAACCGGGCTTTACACCTTCGGAAAAGAGCGTTGGTATTGTCCTGGAAGACATTTTCCGCAAGTCGAGACAGCGTGTGGTCGTAGCTACTTTTGCTTCTAACGTACATCGTATTCAACAGGCAATTAATGCTGCTGAAGCAACGGGACGTAAAGTAACAGTTATTGGTCGAAGCATGGTTAATGTCGTAGGTATTGCTTCGGACTTGGGCTATTTGGAAATTCCAGATGGAATGCTGATTGAGCCTGAAGAAGTTGGCAAAATGTCAGCGGATCGTGTAGTTATTCTCTGCACAGGTAGTCAGGGTGAACCGATGTCAGCTTTGACAAGAATGGCTCGTTCCACACATCGAAAGGTTGACATTCTTCCAGGGGATTCAGTCATCATCGCAGCTACTCCAGTACCAGGTAATGAAAAATACGTTGGACGCACAATTGATGAGCTGTTCCGTCTGGGTGCCAATGTATATTACAGCGCAGCTAATCCAGGTATCCACGTTTCTGGACACGGAAGCCAGGAAGAACTCAAGCTGATGCTAAATCTGATGAAACCAAAGTTCTTCTTGCCAATTCATGGTGAGTTTAGAATGCAACGTCGTCACGCTCTTCTTGCTGAAGGCGTAGGTATTGAGCCTGAAAATATCTTTATCACGGATATCGGTGAAGTCATTGAAATTCAGAATGGTGGAGCACGCAGAGCTGGTAAAGTTACAGCAGGTAACGTACTGATCGATGGACTAGGCGTAGGGGATGTAGGAAATATCGTATTGCGCGACCGCAAATTGCTGTCACAGGACGGTATTTTGGTAGTTGTTGTTACGCTGAGCAAGCAAGACGGAACGATTAAATCGGGACCAGATATCATTTCTCGAGGTTTCGTATATGTCCGTGAATCGGAAGGTTTGCTGGATGAAGCGAATCGTATTGTCTCAAGTACACTGCATAAGCTCATGAGTGAAAATGTAAATGAATGGGCTTCCCTCAAGACAAATGTCAAGGATGCACTAGGTCGCTTCTTGTATGAGCAAACTCGTCGGAGACCGATGATCCTGCCAATTATAATGGAAGTGTGATTCAATTGAAATTTGTTCAAAAACCTGAATTAAAAACTTAAGTCACAGGCACACAGTCGCCTCTCTTCCCGCAGGAAATATTGGACGGTTTCCGCGGGAGGAGAGGCTTTTTTGATTTCCTGGGACAAGGAAAGGCATGGGGGTGGGTATAAAATATTCCATTTCTATCCCATACTATAGGGTGAATACGGGTCATATAGATGCGTAAAGCGAAAGGAAGATCACCCATATGGAACAATACAGCAATCTAACATCTGGCAATGAGGAAAGCGAAGCGCCAGATCAACCAGAAATTGGGCAAAGACCCGCTTTACCTGCTATGGAGGCTTTGCAGCAACTGGGTCAAACCTCCATGCCTGGAGGCGAGTCCAATATTTTTTGCATGACGATTATCGGTCAAATTGAAGGGCATCTCATTTTGCCGCCTCAAAACAAAACGACAAAATATGAGCACATTATTCCCCAGTTGGTAGCGGCAGAACAAAATCCTCGTATCGAAGGATTAATGATTTTGCTGAATACAGTTGGTGGTGATGTAGAGGCAGGACTGGCTATTGCTGAAATGATCGCATCGATGAGTAAACCAACGGTGACCATTGTCATAGGTGGGGGGCATAGCATCGGTGTGCCTATTGCTGTGTCTTCCACTTATTCCTACATTGCGGAGAGTGCGACGATGACCATTCATCCCATTCGTATGAGCGGTCTGGTCATTGGAGTACCACAAACTTTTGAATACATGGAAAAAATGCAGGAACGTGTTGTACGCTTCGTCGTTTCTCATTCTCGTATTACAGAAGAGCAGTTTAAGGAATTAATGTTTAAAACCGGTGAGTTAAACCGCGATATTGGTACAGCGGTTGGAGGAGCTGATGCAGTGAAGTATGGATTGATGGACGCGGTTGGAGGCATCGGAGAGGCTTTAAAACAGCTGAACACCATTATTGAAACGCGGCGTCAGCAAAACGGGATCGCTGGGATTCAACAGCAGGCTCCGTATGCTCCTTTTTCTCCTAGTGCCACAGGAACTCCTACAGAGACACTGTCAGGGGAGCCTAGCGGGGAGCTACCACAATGACACTATATACTGTAATGCCAATGGAAATGGTATGGCAAGGGATGTGGAAAGAGGCTGAGGAGTTTGCAGAGGTTCGGGTAGACGGTCTACTTATGCAAGTACAGCCGCTTGAAAGTCGTCGGGGGATCATTGTACGGTTGTTGGACTGTCCGTTGGAAGCCTACCTGAATCCGCGTTATGGACCAGGTCAAGTCATCGAGTGGTCGTAGAAGGTGTCGAGTAGTATAGAAATAGGTCATTTACTGTTGAAAAAGAACATATGTGCGGATACCGGGTGACGTGGTATAATATTCTTCTGGGGGGTGACCTTGTATGTCCAGAAGAAGAAAAAGAAAAAAGAAAGCCGCATTTGGCGGAGTTCTAAAATTTGAAATTTACGGCATTGTGCTGATTACATTAGCGGTCATTGCGTTGTCGGGTGAAGCGGCGGTTGGTCGGTCGTTATCCAAGATGTTTGGGCTCGTACTGGGGAAATTCTATTTTGTTATCCCTCTCATTGGCATTTATTATGGTCTGATGGTGATGATTCACCGCAAGTGGCCGAACCAGTGGAACTCCCGTAAAACGGGTTTGCTCCTGTTAGTATTTGCCTTTACACTTATGAGTTCTATTTCATCTATGGAGCAGCGTTTGGGGCCGATCAACGCGCTTCAGCCGGGCGGAGTGATGACCCAGATACATATAGATATGCGTGAGCAGTTGCTGTCGCCTGACCAGCAGGGTCATACCTCAATGCTGAACAAGGATATCAGCGGGGGTTACGTAGGCGCATTGCAGCTTACTGTTCTGTTATGGCTGTTTGGTCTCACGGGAGCTAAACTGATCATGATTGTTATGTTCGTCATTTGTTTCATGCTGATGACCCAACTGTCCTATGTGGATTTGGTACGGATTGTAAAAACCAAGCTGCTGACAGCCGGGGGAAGCGTGCGCAAAAAATGGACTGGTAAAGCTACTCCGCTTTCAGCATCTAGCAAAGGTAGTGGAAATAGAAAAATCAAGTCTGAGCCCATTCCTGCCTATGAGGAAGACATGGATGATGACTTTGACGAAATGCAGCCTCCTGCACGCAAACAGCCGATTTTCTTTCAGTTGTTTGGTCTCAAAAATTCAGATAAAGCGGACAAGGATGAGCATTCCGTCGATACGGATGAGGATGATCATGATCTTCCATATGAAGCTGAGGACGCGCAGGCCCAGTGGAGAAACGGCAACCAGAGTGAAGAGATGTCTGACGTAGTCGAACATGTTGAGCAGGAAGCTGCAACTCCGGTAAAAAGGTCGCCGATTATTAGGGATTTCTTCGAACAAGTAAAGCATGAGGAAAGAAGACCGGAAGCTGAATTTGGAGAGTCCCTGACAGGAGCAGAGCAGACAACTTCCATTATTGACGAATCCCTGGATGATGACTTTGTGGATGCCAATGCAAATACGGATATGGATGATTCGACAGCGATCCAGGGGACATTAGAAGGTGCTCAGGGACAAGCTCAGACGATTGCAACTGGGGTGGCAGGCGAAGAGGCTGAAGGTAACCATACAGCTATTCCGGCTCCGCCGCCGCCTAAACCGTACAAGCTCCCATCATTTCGTTTACTTGCTAAACCACAAAACGCAGGCAAAGGTATGGGACAAAAGGATTACATGCAAACGGCACGCAAGCTGGAGGCAACGCTGGAAAGCTTCGGTGTCCGGGCGAAGGTGCTGGAGGTTGTCCGTGGCCCTGCCGTAACGCGTTATGAAATTCAGCCGGACATTGGAGTAAAGGTCAGCCGCATTGTGAGTCTGACGGATGACATTGCGCTTGCGCTTGCTGCCAAAGATATCCGTATGGAGGCTCCGATTCCTGGGAAATCTGCTATCGGAATTGAGGTTCCGAATAATGAAGTTTCCATTGTAACGATGCGTGAGGTAATGGAGACAACCGTTTTCCAGGAGTCAGCTTCCAATTTATCTATTGCATTCGGACGTGATATCGCAGGACAGACGATTGTCGGTAATTTGGCCAAGATGCCCCATCTGCTTGTAGCTGGGGCAACAGGTTCGGGTAAATCAGTGTGTATCAATGGGATCATTACGAGTATTTTGTACAAAGCAAAGCCGGATGAGGTCAAATTTTTGATGGTCGATCCTAAAATGGTGGAGTTGAACGTGTACAACGGAATCCCGCATTTGTTGGCTCCGGTCGTGACTGATCCAAAGCGAGCCTCACTTGCATTAAAGAAAATTGTAGTTGAAATGGAAAAAAGATATGAGTTATTTTCCAAATCAGGAACCCGTAATATTGAGGGCTATAATAACCTGATGAAAGATAACCCGGATGCATTTCTCCCTTACATCGTCGTTATTGTGGACGAGTTGGCAGATTTAATGATGGTAGCTGCGGGAGATGTGGAGGATGCGATTGCACGACTTGCCCAAATGGCGCGTGCAGCAGGCATCCACCTTATCATTGCAACGCAAAGACCTTCGGTTGACGTAATTACCGGGGTGATTAAAGCCAATATTCCTTCACGTATTGCCTTCGGCGTTTCCTCGCAGGTAGACTCCCGTACCATATTAGACATGGGTGGAGCCGAGAAGCTACTCGGACGTGGTGATATGCTGTTCATGCCAATGGGTGCTTCCAAACCAGTCCGCGTTCAGGGAGCATTCATGAGCGATCAAGAAGTCGAAAATATTGTTAGCTACGTACGTGAACAGGGTGAAGCGCAGTATGATGAAACGCTAGTGCCGGAGGTGGAAGATGTATCGGCTGATGCAGATGAAATGCTGGATGAGCTGTACGATCAGGCTGTCAACATCATTTTAGAGGCTAAACAAGCTTCCGTTTCGCTCCTTCAGCGCCGTATGCGGATCGGTTATACACGTGCTGCTCGACTGATTGACTCCATGGAAGCTCGCGGAGTCATCGGCCCTTACGAGGGCAGCAAGCCCCGTGAGGTCCTTATCTCAATGGAGCAATATCAGCAAAATAAAGTAAGTTCCTAAGCATAATCTCTATCCAGCACTACATTAAAACGCTGTTTGTTCGCATGGTGGTTGTTCTAATATGACAACTCCAAGTGCACAAACAGCGTTTTTTTGTGATGTTTTTTGAGGTGTGGCGACTACCTGCTGAAAGAAGATTAAAAGGGTGAATAGCTTTAAGCGGAGCTTGTCATAATAAACGTAGCCATCCTGTTAATCCCACAAAAGAAAGGTAGAGCGCAGCATATGAAAAAGACAATGGTCTGGATTTGCACGGGTATCCTCGCAGCCTCGGCTATTACGTACACAGGACTTTTTAAAAGTGACTCTGCACAGCAGCAGGCAGAGCCGCTGAGCACACAGCAGAAAGTACAAGCGGCGCAACCTTCCCAGCCGACATTCAGCTCGGGAGCGGTTGATTTTGGATCTTACGGTCAGGATGTATATGAGTTGCAATCACGTTTGAAGTTGCTGGGCTTTTTTGGCGGGAAAGTGGACAGCCATTTTGGCAGCAGTACACTAAAAGCTGTTAAGGGTTTTCAAAAGGAATTTGGCATCCGTCCCGATGGAGTGGTCGGAGCAAAGACGAAATTAAAGCTGGTGAATGCTACTCCTAACTGGAAGCCAACGGAAACTCCTATGCATCGTAACAATCAAGGTTCCGCTCAGGGACAGACAGCAGACAATAACGATAAAGCGGATCAAAATGATGAAACGATGGGATCGGCCAACACCATGGGACTATCTGAAAACGATCTTAAAATTATGGCCAACGCGGTCTACGGTGAATCCCGCGGCGAGCCGTTTGAAGGACAAGTTGCCGTCGCGGCTGTTATTTTGAACAGGGTCAAGTCACCTAGCTTTCCCAACTCACCATCTGGAGTGATTTTTCAACCAGGAGCTTTCACAGCAGTAGCAGACGGTCAAATCTGGCTCACACCGAATGAGAATGCACAAAAGGCGGTACGCCAAGCCCTGAACGGCTGGGATCCAAGCGGAGGATGTCTCTATTATTTTAACCCAAAAACAGCCACCTCTAAATGGATTTGGTCCCGTCCGCAGGTGAAAACCATCGGGGAACATATTTTTTGCATGTAAAACGCCGAAGCAGCCGGGAGCTTGTCTCCGGTTGCTTCTTGGCTTTTGCATGGTTAGAATAAAGATTGGTACACTTTACCTCTTTACAGGAGGAAGATTCACAGCAGCTAATGCTTTGCTAATCAAAGGCTAGACGCAAATTGACGTCACAAAGGAGTTTTGGACTTGAACAAAACAGGTTTCGAGCGTGGCACACGCAGACAACTGAGGATTCATGTACTGCCGACCAAGCGCTTTAAGACGTTTGCTATATCATTGTATGTAGGCACTCCGCTACGGGAGGACACCGTAACTCGAGTGGGGCTGGTACCTTTCGTTCTGCGACGGGGTACAGAATCGTATCCGCAGACTACACAATTCAGAGAACAGTTAGAGCAATTGTATGGCGCGGGTTTCGGTTTCGATGTGTATAAACGTGGAGATTATCAGATCGTGCAATTTCGCATGGATACGATTAATGACAGCTTTGTAAATAGTCCAGATAGTTTACTGGATCGTTCGTTTTCTTTTCTCGGAGAAGTGCTAACGAAGCCTGCATTGGAAAATGGTGCATTTCAAACGGGATACGTCCAGCAGGAACGAGAAAATGTGCGTAAGAAGCTGGAATCTATAGTTAACGATAAAATACGTTATGCTGGTGAGCGCTGTATGGAGGAAATGTGCAAGGATGAGCCTTATCGTCTGCACCCTCTTGGTCAACGATCTGATCTGGACAGTATAGATGCACAGAGCTTGTATAAGGCTTATGGAGAATGGCTGAATCATGCCAGCATGGATTTATACGTTGTGGGAGATACGACGCTAGAAGAAGTTGAGAAGTTTGTTGATCGCTATTTTCAATTGAATCGTTCAGCGGAAACAGGGTATGTTCCTGAACAGCCCAAGTCGGTAGAGCGTGATGTTCAAACCGTTGTAGAGCGTCTTGATGTGAACCAGGGCAAGCTCAACATGGGGTTGCGCACCCCTATTACGTATGGAGACGATCGCTATGCTTCCGCTCTGATGTACAATGGCATTTTGGGCGGGTATCCGCATTCAAAGTTGTTCGTTAATGTGAGGGAGAAGGAAAGTTTGGCGTATTACGCTTCATCACGGTATGACGGGCATAAAGGTATTGGTACGATTCAATCTGGTATTGAAATTCCTAATTATGAAAAAGCGGTTACTATTATCCGCAAGCAACTGGAAGATACGCAAAACGGAGCGATTACTGAGCTGGAAATGACCCAAACGCAGGCGATGATTCGCAACTTGCTAAAGGAGATGCAGGATTCCGCTTTTGAAATGATCGCCTATGATTTTAACAGACAGCTTTCCGGTAAAGAACGGACAGTAGATGAGCTGCTGAGTCAGGTGGAGGCAGTCAAGGTGCAGGATGTTCAGGATGCCGCCCGGACGTTCCGACTGGACACTATTTATTTCTTGAGAGACCAGAAGGGGGAATAGCGGTGGAGCATATACCTTATGAGCATTTGCAGGAAACGCTGTACTATGAAGTAATGGATAACGGTTTACACGTTTATGTGTTGCCCAAACCGGGTTTTCAGAAGACATACGCCACATTTGCAACTAAATACGGCTCAGTTGATAATCATTTCCGCGTCGAAGGTCAACAGCCCGTAAAGGTGCCGGATGGCATAGCCCATTTTTTGGAGCATAAAATGTTTGAAGAGCCTGAAGGCGATATTTTTGCTACCTTCTCCTCTAATGGGGCATCGGCGAACGCATTTACGAGCTTTGATCAAACAGTATATCTGTTTTCGGCAACCGAGCGTATTCAAGAAAATTTGACCACGCTGGTCAATTTTGTGCAGCATCCTTACTTTACAGATGAAAATGTAGAAAAGGAAAAAGGCATTATTGGCCAGGAAATTAATATGTATGAAGATAACCCCGATTGGCGGAGTTACTTTGGTCTGATCGAGGCGTTGTACAAGGTCCATCCGGTGCATATAGATATCGCAGGTACTGTTCAATCCATCAGTACGATTACAAAAGAAACGCTGTACAGTTGCTATGAAGCTTTCTACCACCCAAGCAATATGATTCTTTTTGTAGTGGGCGGAGTGGATCCAGCTGAAGTAATAGAGCTGGTACGTAACAATCAGGCCAAAAAGGACTATAAGCCGCAGGGAGAGATTGAGCGGATTTTCGACGATGAACCCACTACAGTTGCAGAACCACGTCGTGAGGTGAAGCTGGCCGTTTCTCTGCCAAAGCTATTGTTTGGATTCAAGGAGGCTGAAGTAGGCCTAACGGGTGAAGAATTACTTCGTCATGATCTGGAAACCAAGCTGATGCTTGATCTCCTGTTTGGTTCCAGTACACAACTATATCAAAAGCTCTACGATGAGGATCTGATTTCGGACAGTTTTGGTCATGAGTACAATAGTACGCAGCAATATGCATTCTCTGCAATCGGCGGGGATACCAAAGACCCGGATCGGCTGTTGACGAGAATACGTGAAGAGGTGGAGTCCATTCAGAAGCAGGGCTTTGCGGCAGAACATTTTGAACGGGCACGCAAAAAGAAAATCGGTGGTTATCTGCGTACACTCAATTCACCAGAAAATATTGCACATGAATTTACAAGACATCGCTTCCGGGGCAGCGATTTTTTCCAACTGCTCCCTATTTATGAAAGTATCACGCTTGAGGATGTAAATCGCCGTCTAAAAGACCATATCCAGTGGGATCAACTCGCAATATCACTAGTGGTGAGTCCGTAATGTCCAGGGAGAGGGAAACAATGACCACCGAGGGCGGAGAATTAAAAGCAATTGGCGATACAACCGTGCTGATTACAGGAGCCAGTGGCGGAATTGGTGCGGCTATTGCTGAGCGTTTTGCAGCTGTAGGGATGAATGTTGTCATTCACTACATGAAGTCCCATGAAAAAGCAAATGAAGTTGCCCGTCGTTGCATGGCTTATTCAGGCAAGGTAATGACCGTGTCAGCGGATCTGCGGAGCAAGGAGCAGATCGAACGCATGCGGGAAAAGCTGGATAATCACGGGATGAAGCCGGATATTCTTGTGAACAACGCCGGATTATCTCATTATGGGCTGTTGACAGATGTTTCGGAAGAGGAATGGGACGAAGTGATGGCCGTCAATGTTAAGGGAACCTTTCTGTGCACGCAGGTTTTTATGCCACATATGATTTCCCAACGCTATGGCCGCATTGTGAATGTTTCCTCCGTGTGGGGGATATGTGGCGCATCGTGCGAGGTGTTGTATTCCACCACCAAGGGAGGCATTAACGCTTTCACTAAAGCGCTGGCTCAAGAGGTAGCACCTTCCGGGGTGACAGTGAATGCTGTAGCTCCAGGTGCAGTGGATACGTCGATGCTGGATCATTTGGATAAAGGCGAAATTACCAGTTTGGAAGAAGAAATTCCTGCCGGACGTTTGGCTCGACCTGATGAAATATCGTCCCTGGTTTATTTTCTTGCGCTTCCTGAGTCAGGTTATATTAATGGCCAGGTCATAAGTCCTAATGGAGGATGGGTGACTTAAGGGATAGCGCTTGGAGGAATCCACCAGTATAGTAAGCGTCCGAGAAGAGCATATTATAACTGTTGATTTTAAATCTGAATCATCTAAGGAGGATTTAAGTATGTCAACAGTTGTTCAGAATTTTGATGTTTGGAAAAAGTTCCTTGGTCAGCGTGTAGAGCAAGCGGAGAAGCTGGGAATCAGCCAAGATACCATTTCAGAGCTTGCTTATGAAATCGGTGATTTTCTGGATGAGAAGGTCGATCCAGCCAACCACTCCAACCGCGCACTGAAAGAACTGTGGGGAGTTGCCGATGAGGACGAGCGTCACACCATCGCCCGGCTAATGGTTAAATTGGCTAAGAGCAACGCATAAGTAGGAACCAACATGAAAAGCTCCCTTATGGGGGCTTTTCTGTAATGGTTACAGAGCTGTTCTTGTAATTCCATTGTAATTTATATATCATAAACGTGATTGAGGCTTACAACACAATGTAGCCTATCGAATTTCAATAATTGGTTTTGTCGAAAGATGTTATTTTATGATACAATAATGCTTTGATTTGGAGTTGTTGACGGTTTGAATGTGAATGAGGTGCTAACGTGACGGAAGAAACGAAACAGTGGTACATGGAGTACAAGATACATAAAAATCGACCCGGACTGCTGGGAGACATTGCTTCCATGCTTGGTATTCTGGGGGTTAATATACTGACAATCAACGGTGTTGAAGGCGAAAGACGGGGGATGTTGCTTGAAACGGACGATGACGAGAAAATACGCATTCTCGGAGACACGTTAAAAAAAGCGAGCAACATTACAGTCACGGCCTTACGTGCTCCGAGACTGGTTGATATATTGGCAGTAAGACACGGCCGTTACATCGATCGGGATTCAGATGATCGTAAAACATTTCGCTTTACACGCGATGAGCTTGGGTTGCTGGTCGATTTTTTGGGTGAAGTATTAAAGAGGGACGGCAATCAGGTGATCGGTCTTCGCGGGATGCCGCGTGTGGGCAAAACGGAATCCATTATTGCCAGTAGTGTATGCGCAATGAAGCGTTGGACTTTTGTGTCTTCAACGTTACTACGACAGACGGTGCGCAGTCAGCTCTCTGAAGAAGAAATGAACCCAAACAATGTGTTTATTATTGATGGTATTGTGAGTACAATTCGGTCAAATGAAAGACATTATCACCTGCTTCAGGAAATCATGAGCATGCCAAGTACTAAAGTGATTGAGCATCCTGATGTATTTGTACGTGAATCAGGATACAGCTTTGACGATTTCAATATCATTATTGAACTTCGCAATAATCCGGCTGAGGAAATTATTTATGATACCTTTACAGCCAGTTATACAGAAGATCTTTAAATAAGCGTAATTATACAAGGAGATGATGACATGTCAGAACTGGGTCAGCAATTAAAGGAGGCCCGGCTGCAAAAAGGATTGAGCCTTGACGATGTTCAGGAAATGACGAAGATACGCAAACGTTATCTGGAAGCCATTGAGACGGGCGATTACAAAGTGCTGCCGGGAAGCTTTTATGTCAGAGCTTTTATTAAAACATACGCTGAAACGGTCGGGTTGAACCCTGATGAGATTCTGGAAGGGCATCAAAGCAATGTGCCTGAACCTGAGCCGGAAGCAGTCATGGAGCCTGTTACACAGAAACGCTCCAGCCGTCCCGCCACGATTGGTAATCTTAAATGGTTGCCTACAGCGTTAATGTGGCTTTTTCTAGTTCTCATTGTTGGGGTTATTTATGCTTATTGGGTGAGCAACAACCATTCAACTCCAAAAACAGCAGAAAACACAACGCCGATTACAACACCAAGTACAACGCCAAGCACGTCTACTCCTGATACCACTACGACACAGCCGAACAATGGTCAAACGACGGCTCCAAATGGTGCTGGTGGGAAGACTCCTGATGCGGGGCAAACCGGACAAACTCAGCCAGATGGTACGGGGAATACGGATGCTACTACTCCAGATACTGGACAGCAGCCGGATACGACTACACCACAACAAGGTGTAACTGTGGCACAGGACGGCAAGCAAGGCAAGACGACGATTTTCAAAGTTTCCAGTGCAACGGGAGCCACAGCCAAGGTTGATATTAAAGCTACGGGTGAAAGCTGGCTTGAAGTGTACAAGGGACAAAATTCCCGTGGAGAAAAGCTGAGCTACGGTATGACTAAAAGTGGAGATGCCATGTCTTTCGATATTGGTCCGGAAGGTTTATATATCAAATCAGGACGGTCTTCTGCCACAGATATTTCCGTAGCAGGTCAACCGATAACAGATAATAAGTCGACTACACGTGTACTGATCCAGCAAGGAGAAGCTTCTTCGACCGGAACGAGTGCAGGAGTGACGGGTTCACCTGCAGATTCTACGACAGGTAGCAGTACGGATTCAGCACAAAGTGGTACAGATTCTACAACTACTGATGGTGAATAAACGCCTTGGTGTGAGGAAATACTAATGACTGTAATTCCTGGAAAGGCAGTCATTTCATTTTCCGCAAAGTGAGGTGTATACGTTATGACCGTCAGCTGGATTGTGACTGGGCTCGGTATCATTGTCAGTTTACTGGGCTATTATCTGACACCGAATGCATGGGGCTATGGCATACTGGGCTTTGGTCTTGCTCACATTGTGCTTGGACTTTTGGATATGTTCCGAACTCCAACACGAAGCCATAATTAGATATTTTGACCGTAATTGAAATAAAGGCGTTTTTGTCAGGAAAACTGGCAAGAACGCCTTTTTAGTCAACGGATTATTGGATTTTTGTAAATGACTAGCCTATAATTAGATATTGAACTTTGTTGTGGAAAGGAAAGTGAAACGATGGCTTCAGAAAATTCATTTGATATCGTCTCCAAAATGGATATGCAGGAGTTAACAAATGCGGTTCATCAGACGGAGCGTGAAATTGAAACTCGATTTGATTTCAAGGATAGCAAAAGTAGCCTCAAGCTTGAGAAAGAAGCTCTTACGATTGCATCGGAAGACGAGTACAAGCTGAATGCGGTGATTGATATTTTGCAATCTAAAATGGCCAAACGAGGTCTGTCCCTTAAAAATGTGGAGTATGGCAAATTGGAACCCGCTTCTCTAGGTTCAGTGCGTCAGCGTCTTTCGCTTAAGCAGGGAATTGATCAGGATAATGCCAAGAAAATTAATATTCTTATTCGGGACTCCAAGCTAAAAGTCAAAAGTCAGATTCAAGGTGATCAAATCCGAGTGACCGGAAAAAACAGGGATGATTTACAGGCGATTATTCAATTGCTACGTAAAGCTGATTTGCCATTGGAGCTTCAATTTACAAACATGAAATAAAGCCGTTTTCCCTCATATATTTTGTAGGAAAAAACGTTGCTTGATGTGCGGCAGGTTATTTTGACATGCGTTTTGCGCCATATTATACTTGTAACGAAAATGCAGACAATTCAGGTGTATAGCGCTCGTCGAAAGCGATTTACATAGGATTGAATTTAATCCGAAAACTGCCATTTGTAATCAAGTACGATAATCAGGGGAGAGTGTGTTGTGAATTTACCCAACAGAATTACAATAACGCGGATTTGCCTTATCCCGGTGATGATGCTGGCTTTGCTGGTGGACTTTGATTTTTATCCGCCGCCGATTGAGATCGGAGCTTTCAAGCTGCCGTATAATCAGCTGATTGCGGCTATCATTTTCCTTGTAGCAGCCAGCACGGATGGTCTTGACGGATATTTGGCACGTAAAAATAATATGGTCACCAATTTGGGCAAGCTGTTGGACCCCCTTGCTGATAAGCTTTTGGTAACCGCTATTTTGGTTTCCTTGGTAGAAATGGGGAAAATTGATTCATGGATTGTCGTTGTGATTGTTAGCCGTGAGTTTGCGGTTACGGGGCTGCGTCAGATTGCCTTACTGGATGGGTCTGTGGTTGCTGCAAGCAATTGGGGCAAATTAAAGACGATCATCCAGATCGTTGCTATTGTAGCGCTGCTCATTAATAATTTCCCGTTTGTTTTTCTTGGTATACCGTTTGATTTAATAGCGATATGGGCAGCAGTGTTGATCACCATTTATTCGGGTATTGATTATTTCGTGAAAAATATCCATTTGCTGAGCTCCTCCAAAGTTTAACAGGATAAATTTTATGGAAACAGCAATAGGGACTAAACTTATTGCTGTTTCTTTATATAATTCCCATAATATTCGCAGTACAGGAGGAAGAATTGATGAAAGCTGAAATAATTGCAGTAGGAACAGAGTTATTGCTCGGACAAATAGTGAATACAAATGCTCAATATTTGTCACAAGAGCTGGCTACAATTGGAATCGATGTATATTTTCAGACTGTGGTTGGCGATAACATAAATCGGCTTCAGGAAGCGATAAGAATTGCTCAGAAGCGTGCGGATATTATTTTGTTTTCCGGCGGTCTGGGGCCGACTCAGGATGATTTGACGAAAGAGGCGATAGCGGCTGTATTGGGGCGGAAATTGCACATAGATCGTCTTGCAATGGACAAGCTAGATCAATTTTTCCGTAACCGTGGGGTAGAAATGACCGAGAATAACCGCCGGCAGGCGCTTTCTATTGAAGGTGCTACTCCGCTTGAAAATGAGACAGGGCTAGCTGTGGGCGACGCGATTGCACAGGACGGTAAATTTTATGTAGTTTTGCCTGGACCGCCTAAGGAACTCAAACCCATGTTTGCAAACCATGCGAAACCTTGGTTGCTTCAGCAGGCATTGAGCGGTGAGGAAATGCCAATTTATTCGAAAATGCTAAAATTTGCAGGGATCGGTGAGTCAGCTCTTGAAACCCATTTGTTAGATCTGATCCAATCCCAGACAGATCCTACGATTGCTCCTTATGCCAAGGAAGGGGAAGTCACGATCCGTATATCCACCAAGGCGGCCAGGGAAAGTGAAGCATTAATTAAGCTGACAGCTACGGAAGTAGAAATTCAGCAGCGTCTTCCGGAGTATATGTATGCAAGCGAGGATGTTGCGCTGGAGAAGGTTATCGTAGATCTAATGGCCAAACGCGAACTCACTGTGAGTGCGGCAGAAAGCTGTACAGGTGGAATGCTGATGGAACAAATTACTTCTATACCTGGCAGTGCTGCTATGTTTCAAGGTGGCATCGTGTGCTATTCCAATGAAATGAAGATGAAGTTACTCAACGTGCCTTATGATTATTTGGAAGGGGACCATGCGCCAGGCGCAGTGAGTAAGGAAGTAGCCCTTGTGCTTGCAGAGCAGGCGAGAATGATCATGGATAGCGATTTTGGACTTTCAGTTACTGGTGTAGCTGGGCCTGGGTATTCCGAACGGAAGCCAGTCGGTCTAGTGTATATTGGCATTGCTGAACGCGACAAGGAAACGGAAGTACATGAACTGAGACTGAGTGGCAACCGTGAAACAATCCGACTGCGATCAGTTAAAGCAATCCTGTACAGATTGTGGCGCAGGCTGGTAGAGAACGAGAAACTCTCTTAAACATCTATGTACAGTGTGACTCGTAGAGTTGTTTTAGATAGATATTCATGGTATAATCATCTTATCGGAAGAACCGTTGCAAAGCCTTTTGCCAGCGGTTCTTTTTTTGTTTTAAGAGACAGGTGTAATTATAGAAGAGAGTTGTACGAATAAAAAAAACGAATGTATGTTCGAAAAAATGCTTGGCAAGCGTGTCAAAACAAGGTATTATTAAAGTACAAACAATGAAGGATGTGAGTTTATTGTCAGATCGTCGTGCTGCGCTGGATATGGCGCTCCGTCAAATAGAAAAGCAATTTGGTAAAGGTTCCATTATGAAGTTGGGTGAGTCTACCCATATGCAAGTGGAAACGATCCCCAGTGGTTCGATTGCTTTGGATATTGCGTTAGGAACGGGCGGCTTTCCAAGAGGCCGGGTTATTGAAATATACGGACCGGAATCATCCGGTAAAACGACAGTAGCTCTTCACGCTATCGCAGAGGTGCAAAAAACAGGCGGACAAGCCGCCTTTATCGACGCCGAGCATGCGCTTGATCCGTCGTATGCAAGCAAGCTGGGTGTCAATATTGATGAGTTGTTACTATCGCAACCAGATACAGGAGAGCAGGCGCTTGAGATTGCCGAAGCCCTTGTACGTAGTGGAGCAGTAGACATTGTAGTTGTTGACTCCGTAGCGGCACTTGTGCCCAAGGCAGAGATTGAAGGCGAAATGGGAGATTCCCACGTTGGTCTTCAAGCACGTTTGATGTCTCAGGCATTGCGTAAGCTTTCTGGAGCTATTAATAAGTCGAAAACCATTGCTATTTTTATTAACCAGCTACGTGAAAAAGTAGGTGTTATGTTCGGTAACCCTGAAACAACACCAGGTGGACGTGCCTTGAAGTTTTACTCTACGGTACGTTTGGATGTTCGTCGTATTGAAAGTTTGAAAATGGGTAACGACATTGTGGGTAACCGCACACGTATTAAAGTCGTGAAGAACAAAGTTGCCCCTCCTTTCCGTCAGGCTGAGGTGGATATTATGTACGGTGAGGGTATTTCCAAAGAAGGTAGCTTGATCGATATCGGTACGGAGCATGACATTGTCGACAAGAGCGGAGCCTGGTATTCCTACGAAGGTGAGCGCCTTGGTCAGGGACGTGAGAATGCTAAACAATTTTTGAAGGAAAATCCGAATATTGCTAGTACGATCGAACAAAAAATTCGGGTGGCCAGCAATTTGATTACGACGGTTGCTCCGCCTACAGAAGAAGAGTTGGCACAGCAAGCGAAGGAAGAACAGGAATTGTTGGAGCTTGAATAAAGCTTGGTGAATCCTGGTTTGTGAACTGGGGCCAGGGTTATGGCACCGTCCGTTTGAATAGCATGATTCTGATGCCCTGCACAGTTGTGCAGGGCATTTTTGCATCAACTAAAATCTGCTTTGTCAGCGGAATCTAACTTTGCGTAGCAGGTGTTCAAAGGCTGCTTTCGTGAATTTCAAAGTGAGGGAAATATATTGCAGTTGGACGATGAAGATGAATACACTTCGGAAGCAAATAAGCAACAAGGGATTTCTCTTTTTCCGGATCATGAGGAATTGATGATTACTAGGGTAGAGCAGGGACAGGGACGCAAACGTGGAAGGTATATCATTCATTTTGGTCCGTATTCGCTGTCTGTATTAGAAGATGTAATGATCAAGTACAATATGTTCAAAGGAACGTCATTTGATAAAAAAGAACTGAAAGATATCGTTCTGGCAGATGAAAAGCAACAGGCTTATGTACTTGCGCTTCGCTATTTGGGGCGAAAGCCTCGCACACGTCAGGAAATTGCCCAACGTTTGTTACAAAAAGAACTGGATCAGTCTGTTATTGACGAAGTAATGGTTCGACTGCAAAGGGAACAACTCGTAGATGATGATTTATACGCCCGCCAATGGGCAAGGCAGCGCATAACTAGCCAACGTAAGGGTAAGATGTGGGTTAGGCAAGAACTTCGTCAGAAGGGCATCTCTAAAGCCTCTATTGGCGAAGCGTTAGGTGAGATCACCGATAATGAGGAGTGGGAGAGCGCTTTGACGGTCGGACGTAAGAAATGGAATCAGATACGTGGTGATATAATGGAGAAAAAAAGGAAAACCTACCCTTTTCTCATGAGACGCGGATATTCGGGGGATATGACACGCCGAGTGGTCAATCATCTCACTGCGGCCGAGCATGACGTTGCTTCAGATGACGAGGAATTGTTGCAGTGGGAGGAATAGTTGCCAAACGGCTGCTGAACCTTTGGCTAGTATGAACGGATAGGATGAGCTAGTTATTACAGGGAAAGCTGCATGGTAGTCTACTAATGTTTGCATTCCCTTGACAATGCCATTTGTCAAATAATAAAATATATATGAAACGATACTTGTGGAACGCCCTTTTTCCTTCCAAAAAAGCGGAATCCACGGGTGAGTTCTCATCGCCAAATAACAAGTGATGCCGCTATGCCAGGCGGAATTGTACATGTGAAAGCATGTGCATATGAAATGAAACGACCTTGTGTCGTTGTCTTAGTTTGACGATCAAAGTAAATGTGACAATTGCAAAAAGTCCCAAGGAATGCCTTGGAGGAACCAACGGGGAGGTGAACAGTATGATGACTGCGATCTGGTTCGTTCTCGTTGCTGTAGCCGCGTTATTCTTTGGGTTCGGGATTGGTTATTTTATTCGCAAATCTATTGCAGAAGCTAAGATCTCCAGTGCGGAAGAAGCTGCCGCGCAAATCGTGGAGAACGCGAAAAAAGAGGCAGAAGCGCTGAAGAAGGAAACGGTATTGGAAGCGAAAGATGAAATCCACCGCATTCGTGCCGAAGCTGAAAAAGAAACTCGTGAACGTCGCAATGAAATTCAACGACAGGAACGAAGATTGCTGCAAAAAGAAGAATCGCTGGATAAAAAATTGGAATCGCTGGAACGCAAAGAAGAACAAGTGGCCAACAAAGAGAAACGAATCGATGAAACCCAGCAGCAAATTGATTTGATTTACAAGAGTCAGGTAACTGAGTTGGAACGTATTTCCAATCTGACGATGGAGGATGCAAGAAGTATTATTCTGACCAACGTAGAGCAGGAAGTTCGTCATGAAACAGCTCAGATGATTAAAGAAATTGAACAGCAGGCCAAAGAAGAAGCGGACAAAAAGTCTCGTGAAATCATCACACTGGCCATCCAACGCTGTGCGGCAGATCATGTAGCAGAAACGACGGTTTCTGTTGTCACATTGCCGAACGAAGAAATGAAAGGCCGGATTATCGGGCGCGAAGGCCGTAATATCCGTGCACTTGAAACCCTTACAGGAATCGACCTCATTATTGATGATACGCCGGAAGCTGTTATTTTGTCCGGATTTGATCCGATTCGTAGAGAGATTGCGCGTACTGCGCTTGAAAAGCTCGTAGCGGACGGACGGATACATCCGGCTCGTATTGAAGAGATGGTGGAAAAATCCCGTAAAGAGGTGGACGAACGAATCCGTGAGTATGGTGAGCAGGCCACCTTTGAGGTGGGCGTGCATAGCTTGCATCCGGATTTGATCAAGATCTTGGGACGTCTCAAGTTCCGTACGAGTTACGGACAGAACGTATTGAAGCACTCGATGGAAGTTGCATACTTGACAGGTCTGATGGCCGGGGAACTGGGCGAAGACGTTGTACTGGCAAGACGGGCAGGATTGCTGCATGACATCGGGAAGGCGCTGGATCACGAAGTGGAAGGATCGCACGTTGAAATTGGCGTGGAACTGGCGAAGAAGTACAAGGAACACCCGGTCGTCATCAACAGCATTGCTTCACATCACGGCGACTGCGAAGCGACTTCAGTGATCGCCATGCTGGTTGGGGCGGCAGATGCCCTGTCAGCAGCAAGACCGGGAGCGCGGCGTGAAACGCTAGAGACGTACATCCGTCGTCTTGAGAAGCTGGAACGCATCTCCGAATCTTTTGAAGGCGTTGAAAAATCATACGCGATTCAAGCCGGACGCGAAGTTCGTGTCATGGTACAGCCAGAGAAAATTGATGATGCGGAAGCATTCCGACTGGCCCGCGATATTACGAAAACGATTGAGAATGAACTGGACTATCCGGGACATATCAAGGTTACCGTCATACGCGAGACCCGTGCGGTAGAATACGCAAAATAAAAGCATTTCAATGAAAAGTGGCCGCTGCTTGTAGGGCCACTTTTCATTATGTAAGGCAGACTAGGGAGGGCTTTCTATCAACGTATTATTTATTGGAGACATCGTCGGCAGTGTAGGCAGAAAGGCATTGAGGGAGAATCTCCCTTCGCTAAAATCAAAATACAACCCGCATGTTATTATCGTGAACGGAGAAAATGCAGCTTCGGGAAGAGGAATTACCCCAGCCATCGCCAGAGAATTTTTTGATTGGGGCGTTCATGGGATTACGATGGGAAATCATACTTGGGACAATAAGGAAATATTTGATTTTATAGATGATGAGCCACGGATCATCCGCCCGGCTAACTTTCCACCAGGAACACCGGGCCGGGGTTATACCGTTGTAAAGGGTGGAGGTAAGGAGCTGGCTATTGTTAATCTGCAAGGTAGAACCTTTTTGCCAGCTATTGACGATCCATTCCGTGCAGCAGATGAAATTGTCGATGAACTACGGAAAAAACATAAGCATATCCTAGTTGATTTTCACGCCGAAGCAACCTCGGAAAAAATCGCTATGGGTTGGCATTTGGATGGACGTGCTTCAATCGTGGTAGGTACGCACACACATGTACAGAGTAACGACGATACGATTTTGCCACAAGGAACTGCGTATCAGACAGATGCGGGAATGGTAGGTCCTTATGAGGGAGTGCTTGGGATGCAGAAAGAGGCTGTGTTACAGAAATTCCAGACCCAGCTTCCGGTACGTTTTCAAGTGGACATGGGCAAATGGCACTTTCATGCCATCAGCGTAGAACTGAATGACAGTGATGGAAAAGCCCGCAAAATTCAGAAAATCAGACTTAAAGAAGATGAATGGCGGATGGATTAACTTTTTTGTGAGCTACTTAAGGAAAGAATAAGGAAAACTGTCACCAAAAAGCAGGAATTATTTGCTGACCCTCGAATAACATCTAATAGTGGAATCAAACCATCATCATTCCCAGGGGAGGTACTTACTATGGATGTATTAAAAGTATCAGCAAAATCCAATCCCAATTCAGTTGCAGGAGCACTCGCAGGAGTACTGCGTGAACGCGGAAATGCAGAATTACAGGCGATTGGAGCGGGTGCACTAAACCAAGCCATTAAAGCGGTAGCCATTGCCCGGGGATTTGTCGCACCAAGCGGAGTGGATTTGATTTGTATTCCTGCTTTTACAGACATTGTTATTGATGGAGAAGATCGGACTGCGATCAAATTGATTGTAGAACCAAGATAATAAATGTAAGTTGCCTGAGCCTGTTTACGATTTGTAAACGGGCTTTTTTGCATTGTGAGTCTGTTACTATGATTTTTTAAAATAAATTTGTAGTGCTTCAATCTATAAATGGAGGTAAGATGCATGAATGATAAGCTAAAAGTGAATTGGCCTGTTGTTGACTTTCATTGTGATGTGTTATGTAAAATGCAGCTCGATGCGCAGATCGATTTCAGTCATCCATCGCTTGATGTCACAAAAGAACGTTTGCTAGAAGGTAACGTGCGGTTGCAAACGTTTGCTATATATATTTCACAGGTATTGGGCATGCCAAGATTTGAGCATGTGGTTCGTCAAATTGAGCTGTTCAGGCAGCATGTTACCTCTATCTCAGGTGGGTTGAGACCATTGCTGTGGAAGGAAGACTTGGCAATGTGTAAAAATACGTCTGCAGTGCATCAGGAGGAGCAAGTAAAGCAGGTAGGAGAAGAGAAACGCACGGAAAAGATAACGTATGTGGATGGTAATGGGACGGATCATACATGGGCACCTTGGGCTTTGCTCTCACTGGAGGGGGTAGATGCGCTGGAAGGGAACCCGTTTTATGCAGAATTGTGCTATGCCATGGGAATACGATTGATTGGGCTGACATGGAATTATGCGAACTGGGCGGCTGACGGCATTATGGAACATAGAGGAGGCGGGCTGACTAGCAAGGGGCGTGATTTGGTCAATCGCTGTAATGACCTGGGACTGCTGCTAGATGTGTCGCATTTGTCCGTACAGGGCTTCTGGGAGGTGTTGGAGGAGGCTGCTCTACCACCCATCGCCTCGCATTCGAATGCCTTTGCGAGATGTGCTCATCCTCGTAATCTACGGGATGAACAGATTCGTGCACTGATCGCTCGTAACGGACGGATTGGTTTGACCTTCGTCACGATGTTTCTCAAAGAGCAGGGTACGGTAACCGCTGAGGATCTGCTACCGCACATTGAGCATATTTGTTCATTAGGCGGGGGAAGGCATTTGATGTTTGGGTCTGATTTTGACGGTATCGAGCACCATGTGCAAGGGCTGGAGCACTCGGGTAAATATCCGGTTTTTGCAGAACTGCTGCTGAAGCATTACCCTGAGGAGCTAGTCAAGGGATGGCTGGGAGGACATGCGCTGGAATATCTGCAAACGAATTTGCCTTCCAAAATGTCTTCTTAAATAGCTATTTACTAGGAGTTATTATTGGCTGCGAATACCTTGACAAAGTGAGAAGGATTACGAAATAATTGGAGCAACTTAGAATTTCATGGTGCTAAAATAAGCATAAATACGGCAGACGTTGGAGCAAGACTGACGGGACACCATGCTGCACCGCCATATCAGAGGGGGCTCCATTACACAATGTTAATAAAGAAGGTTACTTGGCTTGAGCTCTTTTATGACTTATTGTTCGTAGCTGCTGTCTCTAAGGCCACTCATGTTTTACTACATGTTGAGCATGGTAGTATTTCGTGGGAACATATGGAAAAGTTTATTATGATTTTTATCCCAATATGGTGGGCTTGGGTGGGGCAAACGGTCTACAACAATCGTTTTGGGCAAGACAGTATAACGCATCGAATTTTTATGATCCTGCAATTGTTTTTCGTGTTGATCATGACCGCCAGCCTTAATATAGATTTTGATGCGTATTATGTATCTTTTTTTGTTGGCTATATTGGGTTAAGAGGTTTAACTGTCGTTCAATATTTACTTTCGGCATCCAAAGAAACGGCTCATAAACAGGAAACAGCTCGTTTTTTTGGTACCTATTTTTGGATTGGAATAGTCATCTCTAGTTTCTCCCTCTTCTTTGATTCTTGGGTTCGATATTTGATTTTATATACCGGTATAGCTATTGATATCCTCGTTCCTTTGATTGGCCGTAAAAAGTTGGTGATCACACCAATCCATACGGAGCATCTTTTAGAACGCTTTGCACAGTTCACCTTAATTCTGCTTGGCGAATCTGTGATAAGTATGCTTTCTGTTTTACAATCTGATCATTTTACGGTTTCTTCTGTTGTATTTGCTGCTTTGGCTTTTGTATTAGTCATCGCAATCTGGTGGCAATATTTTGAGAATATGGAGAAGCGCGTAGATAAATCAAAACAATCAGCAGGCCAGACTATTATTTATGGTCATTTGTTTATTTATCTTTCCCTTAGCATGCTAGCTGCTTCGATTCAGCTCTTGTTTTTGGGACAAGTAGACTATATCTTTGTGCTTTGCTTTACCTTTGCTTCTGTTTTTATTTACTTTTTGTCGGCTTTGCTGGTATTTCATCAGTACAGATTAAGTCATCTTAAACCTCGTCTCAGAGTCGTTTTTTTCTTGACTGGAATACTCTGTGTCCTGTTTATCCTTAATATATTTATTGTCGTTCCCCCTCATCTCATCGTAGCTGAAATCATGCTTTTCTTTCTCCTGTTCGCTAAAACGACGGTTTGATCCGACTTTATAGGGAGGATATTTAACGCTGATTGGGGCGAAAAAGGGAACTTTATGCGCTCTCCTTTTCTTTCTTGGCAAAATAGGAGTATAATAGCATGGATGTGTAAAGTATTGTATAGAGAAAAAGGAGTGACCACACGATGAGTAAAATCGTACCTGTCGGCGTTTCCGCCCGTCATATTCACCTGACTCAAGAGCATATTGAAATTTTGTTCGGAGCAGGCTATCAATTAACTGAATTTAAACCTTTGTCCCAACCAGGACAATTTGCCGCAAATGAAACGGTAGCTGTAATTGGTTCTAAGGGCCAATTTGATAAGGTTCGTATTTTGGGACCTGCTCGTCCCGCTTCCCAATTGGAAATCTCTCGCACTGATTCCTTTGCTATTGGTGTAAAAGCACCTGTACGCGAATCTGGTAGCATTGATGGTACACCAGGAATCACGGTAAAAGGACCAGCTGGTGAAGTGGAACTGCAAGAAGGCGTGATTGTAGCAGCCCGCCATATTCATTTCCATACATCTGATGCAGCTAAATGGGACATTAAGGACAAGCAGTTGCTGAAAGTACGTGTCGGCGGCGAACGTGGCCTTGTATTTGAAAATGTTCTTGCACGTGTGTCCGATTCTTTTGCTTTGGATATGCACATTGATACAGATGAAGCGAACGGAGCCGGTGTGAAAAACGGTGACAACGCTGAAATCGTAGACTAATATACACGTATTTAAATGCCGGAAGGCTTAAAGAGTCCGATTCTTGCAAAAGAATCGGGCTTTTTACATACTATATAATTCATAAATACTTCACTTATGTAAAAAAAGAACATGAGTTCACATTGACTTCATGGTATCTGCGGCTGATCTATGGCGATGGCCTATAAATCATGCTATAATTTAGTGTAATGCCTTTTTTAAAGGTTTTTTAGAACTTAAGATAAATTTACCCATGCCTAAAAATACAGTAAAATTACAAATTAGCTCGTGAAATAGATGGTGTAAGGAGTGACTAAGGAATGGAAAAGAAAACAAAAGATTACTCCAAATATTTTGATTTCTCGGATGCGAAGATTATTTCTGAAGATGAGCATAGCAAAAAGATCCGCATTCGCGGACGTGAAATCAACATTATGGCGGAGCCGAACCATAGAAAAGAAAAGCAACGCGGTAAAGAGGACGTACAAGTATTGTATGATAACGCAGTCCCGGATGAGCTCAAGCATATCGGTGAGGGAAAGCATTATATCGTATACACATTTGGTTGCCAAATGAACGAGCATGATTCCGAAACCATAAAGGGCTTGCTGGAGCAAATGGGTTACCAGGCAACTGAGGATCGGAAGGAAGCAGACATCATTTTACTGAACACTTGTGCTATCCGTGAAAATGCGGAGGATAAAGTGTTTGGCGAGCTGGGTCACCTCAAGCATCTCAAAACAGAAAAGCCAGGACTGCTGCTTGGCGTGTGTGGCTGCATGTCACAAGAAGAGAATGTCGTTAACCGGATTATGCAAAAACACGGTTTTGTCGATATGATTTTTGGTACCCATAATATTCATCGTCTGCCTCAGCTCGTCAAGGAAGCACTCTTTAGCAAAGAAATGGTGGTCGAAGTGTGGTCTAAGGAAGGCGACATTATCGAAAACTTGCCGAAGAAGCGTGAGGGTATGCGGGCTTGGGTGAACATTATGTACGGTTGTGATAAATTTTGCACCTATTGCATTGTTCCCTTTACACGTGGTAAGGAAAGAAGCCGTCGTCCAGAGGATGTAATCGCTGAGGTACGGGATTTGGCACGTCAAGGCTTTAAAGAAATTACCTTACTGGGGCAGAATGTTAACGCTTATGGCAAGGATTTGAAAGATTTGAATTACAGATTCGGGGATCTGATGGATGATATGCGCAAAATCAATATCCCGCGTGTACGTTTTACGACATCACATCCACGTGATTTTGATGACCATTTGGTTGAAGTGCTTGGTAAGGGTGGCAATTTGGTGGAGCATATCCATCTGCCTGTTCAATCCGGTAATACGGATATATTGAAGAAAATGAACCGAAAATATACCCGTGAGCGTGTTCTGGAACTGGCCGCGAAGATAAAAGCAGCTGTTCCGCATGTTTCTCTGACAACAGATATCATCGTAGGTTTCCCTGGCGAAACAGACGAGCAGTTTGAAGATACTCTATCTCTGGTGCGCGAGGTAGGATATGATTTTGCCTACACATTTATTTATTCACCACGTGAAGGTACGCCAGCTGCTTCGATGGAAGATAATGTGCCTATGTCGGTCAAAAAAGAGCGTCTCCGGCGTCTGAACATTGCTGTGAACCAAAACAGCCTTCGCTTTAATAGTCGATTGCGTGGCGAAGTGGTTGAAGTGCTGGTGGAAGGCGAGAGCAAAAATGACAGCAAAGTGCTTGCCGGTCGGACCCGTTCCAATAAGCTTGTACATTTTGAGGGTTCTAAGGACCTGATTGGTTCCTTTGTTCAAGTGAAAATTACGGAACCTATGACCTTTTACATCAAAGGTGATCTGGTTGAAACGGCCGTAGCGGTTAACGGATAAAAGAATTTCTAACGGGTTGCATGCGGTCTGAGTAAAGGGCTGTGTGCAAGGCCGTCTAAGTGAGAAAAGGAGCGATGGGCAATGACAGAGGAGCGGTTGCAACAAACAGAACTTCAATCGGCGGCGCGCCAGCATGATCATTTGGTCAATCGCGAAATGATATTGGCAAAAGCCAAAGAATTGGCAGGTATTTTGAGTAGCAGTGAGGAAGTGCAGGTATTCCGGAAAGCAGAAGAAAAGATTCAGGATCATGCGCGCATCCAGCAACTGATTGCAACGATGAAAAAGAAGCAAAAGGAAATTGTAGCATTTGAATCCTTGAAGAATCAAAAAATGATTGCCAAAATAGAGGCCGAGCTACAGGAGCTACAGGAAGAGCTTGACGGTATTCCAATTGTCACGGAGTTTCAGCAGAGTCAGGTGGAAATTAATGAGCTACTGCAAATGGTGATCATGGCGATCCGTGATACCGTTGCTGAGAAGGTGAGCGTAGAAGAGGGGAAAAGCACTTCTTCGTCGAATTGCAGTGATTAGAATGAAATCTATGGTGTGGAGGCGTAGCTTCCACGCCTTTTTTTCGAAAGCAATTTACTATCGTATGTGTCTATAAGACATCAAGAGAAATGGGACAACATCGAAGGGATGGAAGCAAGGGAATGGATAAGTTGGGTAAGATGCTAGAGGGAGAAAATAATACTTTTTGGGAGTATTTAGGGTGTGAACTGATTGCAGCTGATGCAAACGAGGTACAGATCGCTTTGGAGGCCAAACAAGAGCATACCAATGTGATGGGTATTGTCCATGGGGGTGTACTTACTTCATTGATGGATCAGGCGATGGGGATGGTCAGTATGGCTTCACGAAATATGGATCCATGTGTAACGACGAACCTGAATGTTCATTTCTTGTCACCCATGAGGCAAGGACGACTGGAGGTTAGGGCGCGAATTCTTCATCAAGGAGGTCGCACTATAACCACTGAGGCGGAAGTAAGAGATAGTGAAGGCACACTCGGTTCTACATCTACAGCAACCTTCCGAGTATTACGTACACAAGCAAGTGATTCAGGCAAGGCCTGACACTTGACAAAAATTTTTATTATGTCATAATGAATTTATCAAAACGATATAATATGGTGATGCCAATGGATAGCAATCGTATAAACGAAGAGGCGCAAAAGGCGTCGTACAACATTAAGAAATACCGTACCCCGGATGGAGCTCCAGCGGATATCGTTATGTTTACCTTAACGAAGCGGGAGCGCAAGACGGTAACAAAGACATTGCCTATTCGAGAGCTGAAAGTGATGCTCATCAAGCGCCGCAGTTGGCCGTTTGCAGGACGCTGGGCGTTGCCTGGAGGGTTTTGTCAGGAAGATGAATCTATGTATGGAGCTGCCAAGAGGGAGCTGTTAGAGGAAACGGGTGTGGACGGCGGGCATCTGGAGTATTTGGGTGTATATAGTGGACCGGGACGTGATCCGCGCGGGTGGATTATATCACATGCATTTTTTGCGCTGGTAGAAGAATGGATGTTGGAACAGCGTCAGGCGGCCGATGATGCTTCCGAGGTCGGGTTATTCACGATCCGCGAAGCGTTGGAGGAATTGGAGCTGGCATTCGATCACCGGGATATCATAGTAGATGCTTATCGCAAAATTCAGTTACAGATGCTTCAGACGACGATCGCCAAGCAGTTTTTACCGCTACATTTTACACTGGGTGAATTATATCAGGTGATTCAGAGTGTCGTACCGGATTTCGAAGAGCCAAACTTTATTCGCAAAATAACATCGACTCGTAGCAGGCAGGGAATACTGGAAGAGGTGCGTGATGAGAACGGCAAACCGCTCAGTTCCAACCAGTATTCACAAAGACCTGCACAGTTGTACCGTTTTAGTGACAGAGTACCGCGTTTATCTATCTACACGTAACGTCTAATGTAATAGGTTACGCATAGAATGTACAATTTCACTTTGAGGATAAGGAGCTGACCGTACGATGCAGGCACTAATTGTTATTGATTACACGAAAGATTTTGTGGACGGTAGTTTGCCTGTAGGACAACCTGCGATTGAGTTGGATGAACGGATCGCAGCAATTACGCAGGCATACGTGGATCAAGGGGACTTTATTGTCATGGCTGTGGATTTGCATGAGGAGAACGACCTTTATCACCCGGAGAGCAAGCTGTTTCCTCCACATAATATACGTGGAACCAACGGACGACATTTGTATGGCAAGCTTCGTAGCCTCTATGAGCAACAAAGTGATCTTATCTACTGGTTGGATAAAACACGGTACAGTGCTTTTGCGGGCACAGATCTGGAGCTCAAGCTGCGTGAACGTGGCATTCTGGAAGTTCATCTGATTGGTGTGTGTACAGATATATGTGTACTGCATACGGCTGTAGATGCTTATAACAAAGGTTTTGCTATTACCGTATACAAGGACGCTGTGGCGAGCTTTAATCAAGCTGGACATGATTGGGCTTTGGGTCATTTTAAAGGAAGTCTTGGAGCTGCGGTACGGTCGGCTAAGGATACGGTTTTACGCCAGAAGAAGTAAAATAACTTAACGAGTGTGCACCAATGTCCGATAACAAAATGGAGCCGGATATTGCTGAATCTGGGCAGATGAGGCGGTACGCTGCCACCACAAACATGGGGACAGTCAGAGAGGATGATTACGATGCAGTCAACGAGCCTCGCATTACATACAGATAAATATCAGATCAATATGATGTACGCCCATTGGGTGAACGGAAGTCATCAGCGTAAAGCTGTGTTCGAGGCGTATTTCCGTAAACTCCCTTTTGGTAATGGATACGCCGTGTTCGCTGGTCTGGAACGCATTGTGAATTATATTGCAAATTTGCGGTTTACAGAAGAGGACATTCGCTACCTGTCTGAACAGGAGGAGAAATACGATCCCATGTTCATGGAGGCGCTTCGCCAGTTTAAGTTTGGTGGAACGGTCCATTCGATGAAAGAAGGAGCACTTGTTTTTCCAAACGAGCCTTTGGTACGTGTTGAAGGAACGATTATGGAAACGCAGCTTGTCGAGACGGCATTGCTTAATTTTATGAACTATCAGACGCTCATTGCGACAAAGGCGTCGCGCATCAAGCAGGTGGCAAGTGACGATACACTGCTCGAATTTGGGACACGGCGTGCGCAGGAAGCAGATGCGGCGATTTGGGGAGCACGGGCAGCTTATGTGGCAGGTTTTGACGCGACTTCTAATATGCTGGCAGGCGAGCATTTTGGAATCCCGACGAAGGGGACACATGCCCATTCATGGGTGCAGACCTTTATGACGGAGCAGGAGGCGTTTGACGTGTATGCGAAGGTTTTACCGGACCAGGTTACACTGTTGGTAGACACCTTTGACACGCTGGAAAGCGGTGTTCCTCATGCGATTCGGACAGCAAAAATGCTGGAGAGTCAGGGCAAGCGTATGAATGCAATCCGTCTGGATAGCGGTGACTTGGCTTATCTATCCATTCAGGCGCGGGAAATGCTCGATGCTGAAGGCTTAGATTACGTACAAATTGTAGCTTCCAATGATTTGGATGAAAATACGATTTTTAACCTGAAAGCCCAAGGGGCACGTATTGATGTATGGGGTGTAGGAACACAGCTTATTACGGCTTCAGATCAACCTTCGCTTGGCGGGGTGTACAAGCTGGTTGAGCGTGAAGTGGATGGCGAAATGTTGCCGACGATTAAGATCTCGGGTAACCCAGAAAAAGTATCCACACCAGGCAAGAAGGATGTATATCGTATTGTGGATAAGAAGAAAGGGAGAGCTGTAGCCGATTATATTTCTTTCCCGGATGAAGAGCGTCCGCGTAATGGTAAGCGCCTGAAGCTGTTTAACCCTTTGCATCCGTATATGAAGAAGTATGTAGAAAATTATGAAGCCGTGCCAATGCTTGAGCCTATTTTTATAAATGGACAGAAGGTATATGAGCTTCCTGAGCTGGATGAAATTCGTGCCTACCATACTTCACAGTTGAAACTGTTTTGGCCAGAATATTTGCGGAAGCTGAACCCTGAAATTTATCGTGTAAATCTGAGCGAGAAGGTATGGGAGCTGAAGCAAAAGCTGATCGACAGCTATATGCAGCCCGAAGTTGAAGAAAAAGAATAGTTGGAAGAGGCACCTCATGAATGTATGGGGTGCCTTTTTGTGTCGCGGCATATAGGAAATAGGAGCTTATTTATAAATTTCTCTCATCACATGTCGTAGCTCAGGGACAATAATGCGTTCCATTGCCAAACGAACGGCTCCGCGTGAGCCAGGCATAGAAAATACAGCTATCCGACCCACAGTACCAGCTACAGCCCGGCTTAATATAGCTGCTGAACCAATGTCCTCAGCAAAGCTTAAATAACGGAAGATTTCCCCAAAGCCAGGTAGTTCCTTATCCAGTAGAGAGGAGACGGCTTCATATGTAGTATCACGTGGAGAAATACCGGTACCGCCTGTCAAAAGTACAGCCTCGATGTCATTCTGTGCCGCTGCTTCGGATACTAACTGCTGAATACCTTCGTAGTCATCCTTGACGATGACATATCGAACAACCTTATATCCATTGGTTTCTAGTAGATCCATGAGCAATTGTCCCCCGGTATCTGTTTCCACGGTACGTGTGTCCGAGACAGTCACGACCATGCAATTAACCTGTTGCGGGGATTCCTGTCGATGCTCCTCTACGGAAGACATATTCATTAAAATGTTCACTCCTTGATCGATGGTTAGACATACACTTTTTACAATAGAGCAATGACTGAGTGTATGCAAGTGAGAAACAGGCGCTGAAAATCCATGTGATTAATATCCTTGCACTTACATACTGGAATATAGTACACTTCCTTACATAAGTCGGGATTGTTTTGTTTTTATTTTATTGTAAGCGCGCACATCAAATGATTAAACTCAAGGATCAGCGGGTAATAGTACAGCAGGGTCAACAACTGGGAGGTAATGTAATATGAATCATTCATACCAACAATGCGTGGATGCTTGCCTGGAATGTATGAACGCTTGCAATGTATGTTACGTAGCGAGTTTGAAGGAATATGATTTAGCTATGCTGCGTGAATGTATTCGAGTGAGTAGGGAATGTGCAGAAATATGCGGATTTGCTGCTCAAATGCTGCAGCGCGGAACGGATTTTGCCGAGCAAATCTGTGAGCTGTGCGCCAAGGCCTGTGAGGTATGTGCTGCTGAATGCAGCAAGCATTCCCATGATCATTGCAAACATTGTGCAGAAGCCTGCCGTCGTTGCGTTCAGGCATGCCGCCAATTGGTGGCAGTGTAATTACATATATGGAACTAGTGCCTGAAGAGGAAATAAAAGGTTGCTTTCTACTGAATAGGTTTGTATAATAATTGGAATTAACGTCATGGAACGGGAGAGTAGCAGCGGAGCCGTATCATTACAGCGAGCCGGAAGAGGTGGAAGCCGGTATGAGGTCCGATGTGAAGCGCACCCGGGAGACGGTTGATCCAACGAGCAGAATTTCTAGTAGATCAGCCCGGCAGACACCGTTATTAGTCATTGGAGTGAAATCGCGATTTGTGTAAGTTATCTTTAGCTGCACAACCGATTTACGAAGAGTGGTACCGCGGGGATATTGAAGTTCTCGTCTCTTGAATTATTTCAAGAGGCGGGAGCTTTTTTTGTTAGATTCTATAAAAAGAAGGAGAGAGATCATGTTAGTGAGGATTGCTGCTCAAGCGATATTGGCCCATACGGGCTTGGAGGAAAAAGAAATTTTATCTTTATTCGAGGTGCCTCCGCAGCCTGAATGGGGAGATGTAGCGTTTCCCTGTTTTGTGCTGGCTAAGAAGTTTCGAAAGTCTCCGCAGCACATTGCAATGGAATTAGCGGAGCTAGTGAGCCATGAAGAAGGTTTAACTGCTTCAGCATCGGGTGCCTACGTAAATATAACATTGGATCGATCGGTTCATATTCCGCTTATGCTTGCTGAGTTGAGCAAAGCTGATTTCCTCAGGCCCAATATCGGACACGGACAGCGGGTGGTCATTGATATGTCTTCGCCCAATATTGCCAAACCGTTTGGTATTGGTCATCTTCGCTCTACTGTTATTGGTGCTGCCTTGTATCGCATACTTGGTGAAACCGGATATGTCCCAATTAGTGTGAATCATCTTGGAGATTGGGGAACACAGTTTGGCAAGCAAATTGCGGCCTATAAAAGATGGGGAAATGAGGAGCAGCTACAACATGATCCGATTGGTGAATCGCTGAAACTGTATGTGCGTTTTCATCAGGAGGCCGAGCATGATCCAACTTTGGAAGATGAAGGCCGCGAGTGGTTCCGACGTTTGGAGCATGGGGATGCTGAGGCTCAACAACTATGGGAGTTTTTTGTTGAAGTCAGTCTGGGTGAATTTGATCGTATGTACCAGCGCCTGAACATTACATTTGACCATGTGCTGGGAGAAAGTTTTTACAATGATAAGATGCAGGCAGTTGTTGCTCAATTAAGAGCAAAGGGATTGCTGGAGGAAAGTAATGGCGCGCTCGTAGTTCGTCTGGAAGACGAGGAACTGCCGCCATGTCTTATTCTAAAAAAGGATGGGACTACCATTTATCCGACACGTGATCTGGCAACAGCGATTTATCGTCATGAAGTGATGAAGGCTGATCGGCTTCTGTACGTCGTTGGTGGGGAACAGAAGCTGCATTTCCAGCAGGTGTTTGCGGTGCTGAAATATGCAGGAGAGGCATGGGCGGAGCAGTGTGAGCATGTGCCGTTTGGATTAATGCGGTTTGCGGGTAAGAAAATGTCTACAAGACGTGGAAAAGTTGTCAAACTGGAAGAGGTGCTGGATGAAGCTATAGCCCGTGCTCAAGCCATCATTACTCAGAAGAATCCCGATTTGCAGGAACAACAGGCAGTAGCAGAGGACGTTGGTATTGGGGCGATTATTTTTGGTGACTTAAAAAACAACCGGCTGAATGAAGTGGATTTTTCGTTGGAGGAGGCGCTGACCTTTGAAGGTGAGACCGGGCCTTATGTGCAGTATACTCATGCGCGCATACGCAGCCTTCTGGAGAAAGCTCATGCTCGCGCCGATGTTGATGTTATTACTAATTCTACCGACAACGCCCTTGTCCAAGATAGCCATTCTCGTGATTTGAATGACATATCGGATGAAATGTTTGGTGACGCAGGTTGGGCGCTGCTTAAGCAGTTGGATCGTTATCACGGACAACTGATACGTGCGGCTCGCCAACTGGAGCCTTCGGTTATTGCGAGATTTGCACTGGATACGGCCCAGGCGTTCAACCGTTTTTACGCCAAGGAAAGGATTGTCGATGGTGGACGCTGGCGTATTCAATTGGCGGAACAAACTGCGGATATTCTGGCATGCGCGCTGCAACTTCTTGGTCTGAAAGCACCGAATCGGATGTAAGCAAAGAGAACAAAGGGGAGCGAGGTTTGCCGGCGGGATACTGCTACCCAGATCCGGTTCTTCCAAGGGGATACTGTAAAAGGTAATCTGTTACAGGCACTTTTGGGTATGTATAAAGATTGTGAGCAGAAAAGAGTTAGACGGGTTACACTAATCGCAGGTATTCCACTGTTTTGCAACCAATTTGTGCATATTTGAAACATTTGATGCTTTTATTGCGTCGGTAAGTATAGAAGCAAAGTAAACATGGAGGTGTATCTCATGAAAAAAAATAAAAGCGTGGCAGTTGCCCTGCTTGTCGTCTGCTCATTGGCTGTGGCTACGTCGGCTTCTGCTTTTCGTGATATAAAGGGAGCTGAACAGGAGAAGATCGTAAAGTCACTTCAGGATAAAGGAATTATCCAAGGAATAACCAAGGATAAATTTGCACCGGATCAAACGCTCACCTATGCACAAGGAGTACATTTGGTTGTTCGTGCGATGGATCTTCAGGTAATGCCTGATTTCACAACGGGTTCCTTTGCAAACATTCCGGCTTCCGCATGGTATGCTCAGTCCTATCGGATTGCGGCCCAACACCAAATTCCTTTGTCACCAGATATTGATCCAAGCACCCGTATGACAAGAGAACAATTTGCGAATATTCTGTATAAAGCAGTGAGTGCAACGGGTGAATATCCAACTGTCCGTATGTTAGTTAATGTAGCGGATGGCAAAAAATTAGATCAGGAATCAAACGCAGCAGTTCAATTCCTGCTGTTGACCAAAATTGCAAAATTGGACGAACAGAGCAACTTTAACCCGGATCGTAAAGTAACGCGGATGGAGGCAGCAGAAATGGTCTATAACGCATCCGAATTTGTACAAAGTCATAAAACGGTTGAAGCTACTCCTGAAAATCCGGCTGAGCCTGTAGATCCGGTTCAACAAAATAATATTAGTATGAGCATAGAGAAGACAAATGACCAGCAGAACAAAGTGACAATCACCCGTCTGCAGGCACCTAATCCAGGTTACGGCATTGAAGTGGATCACATCGACTACGTAGATGATACGAATGCAGTAATTTACTACAAGCTGACTAGTCCAAAGCCAGGGGAAATGAATATTCAGGTCATTACGGATACCCACACAAGTACGTTGGTAGACAGCAAGTATAAGGTTACGCTCAAAGCAGTAGATGGAACAGTGTTTCCACCCACAGGAACAGGCACGTCTGTAGCTAAATAAAATTACAAGCCATATGTCCTATATAAAAATAAACCAGCGAGCCTCCAATGTGTAGGAGAGGCTCGCTGGTTTTTTCATGCCAAATGTTCATCGTTAGCCCTAAGCAATTGGGCTATTCAAGCTTTAAATGCTGACTTTGCCAGTAAGCAAGTCATCTTGCGCAGGAGGCGTAGCAGAGATTGAATCTGATTCTGTTGCAACTGTTCCCGACTGGAGCTGATACATTTGGAAGTAACGCCCGCCTTGGGCCATAAGTTCATCATGGCTACCCCGTTCAACAATTTCACCCCGATGCAGCACCAAAATTTGGTCCGCACTGCGAATGGTGGACAAACGGTGAGCAATGATAAAGGTCGTACGTCCCTTCTTGAGCACCTCAAGAGCGGATTGGATGAGCGCTTCCGTTTCGGTGTCAATATTGGCAGTAGCTTCATCCAGAATTAAAATTGCGGGATTAAAGGCTAGTGCACGAGCGAAGGAAATAAGCTGGCGTTGCCCGGCTGATAAGGTGCTGCCTTTTTCAATAACAGGCTCATCGAATCCTTGCGGCAAATGGGCCAGCAATTTGTCGGCTCCAACGTCATGCAGCGCTTTATTCACCTGTTCTCTCGTGATTCGGCTGTCTTCGAGACTGACATTAGAGGCTACCGTACCTGTAAACAAATATGGATCTTGAAGAACAATACCCATATGATGGCGAAGCCATTGCTTAGGGATGTCTTTGACAGACGTTCCGTCAATGGTGATCGTTCCTTTTTGCGGATCATAGAACCGGAATAGCAGGTTGATAATCGAACTTTTGCCTGATCCGGTATGTCCGACAAGGGCAACTGTTTGCCCGGGCTGTGCTGTAAAGGAAATATGTTTAAGTACATCATCCTTTTTGTAGGCAAAGGAAACGTCGTTAAACTCTACCTGGCCTTTGTAGCGCGGCATCGTGCCGTCCGTCACCGGCTCTCCAGTTTCGTCCATCAACTCAAATACGCGTCCTGAGGATACGATGGAAGTATCCAGTACGGCGAGTTGGTTGACCATACCCGTCATAGGTTGGAACAGTCGACCCAGCACATCGACGAAGGCATACAATACGCCTAGTGAAACAGCACTACCTGTAGTTCCGAGCGCCTCAGATCCGAAATACCACAACACGACGGCAAAGGCGAGATTTCTCAACACGTTGACTAAATTGTGCGAAGTGAAAGCGTTCAAATTCAGCATTTTATTCTGATGCTTCATATAGTCATCATTCAGTTCTTCAAACTCTTGCTGCGTTTGTTTCTGGTGGCGGAACACGCGAATAATGGACATCCCTTGAATCGATTCATTGATAATCGCATTAATTTCACTGAGTCTGGACCGAATGATCGTATTATAGCGGGTGGCGACCTTGCGATACAATACAATCCACAAGATCAGTAACGGTACAATAAACAGAGAGATAAGACCCAGTCTGAAGTCCAGCAAAAAGAGTGCAACATATACTCCTGCCATCGTTACAATCCCTGAAGTGAAATTGGAGAGCACAGCCACAAACAAATCTTTGACTGCCTCAGTGTCATTCGTAACACGGGATACGACTTTGCCTGCAGGCAAGTTATCAAAAAAGTAAACTGGCAGCCGCTGGATGTGAGCGTAGAGATCAAGCCGAAGCTTTTGTATGACCTTGTTCGCCGAGGATTGCAGCCAGTATGTTTTGCCGAATTCAGCAAAAATGGAAATAACCAGGAAGAAGCAATACCAGCCAATCAGCTGAAAGATACCGGGCATTTCCGGTTTGTAAAAGCTATACAGTTCATCAGCTGTCAGAGCCTTAGCTTCATAGCGAAAGGTGTCGGAGCCGCGTGTCACAGTCAGCGTTCCGTTCGTAAAGGAGCGGTTACCGTCAGCCACTTGAACCGAGCCATCGACAAATACGAAAGATTTCCCAACTTGTAAAATCCTCGCTTCGCGACCTTTAGTCTCCCCGGACTCAAAGCGATCTTCACGCTTAAAGTGGGTTCCAGCATAGCTTACAGTTCCGTCCACACGAGTCGTTTCATAAAATGGTTTTTCAATAGCGAGCATATGGTCGTCGATCATCGTTTTAGCGATGAAGGGACCAGCCAGCTCGGCGGCTACTCCGATAGCCAAAGCGATGAGAGCGGCGATAAAGCCTGCTTTGCTCGTCAGCGCGTACTGAAATAGCCTTTTGCCGATATTGGGTTTCATTAGGATACCTCCCCTGAGGTCAGATCAGATTCCACTTGTTGCCGTTCATACTGTTGTCGGTACCATCCGTCAGCCTGAAGTAGCTCGCTGTGGGTCCCTTCCTCAATAATGCGTCCTTGCTCCAGCACGACGATCCGGTCTGCATGTTCTACAGCGGAAAGGCGGTGGGTGGAGATCAAGGTTGTTTTACCCGAGCGCTTACGTCGGATATTGTCAATAATCCTTGCTTCCGTCCGGGCATCTACTGCAGATAGTGCATCGTCGAGCAATAGAATATCCGGATCACCGATAAAGGCGCGCGCCAGCGAAACACGCTGCTTCTGGCCGCCGGACAGGGCGATACCTTTTTCTCCGACCAGTGTATCCAGCCCATCAGACAGGGTACCTAAATCCTGGTCGAAGGCAGCAGTACGGATAGCTTCCATAATGTCGTCGTCATCTGCATGAGGTTTTCCGAATTGAATGTTCTCGCGCACCGATTTGGAAAACAAAATTTGCTCTTGCGGCACGTAGCCGATCCAGCTGTGTAGTTGTTCTACTGCAATGTCCTCTAGACGTATGCCGGAGATTAAAATATCACCACTACCCGTCGGATATTCATGTAGTAGCAGTTTGAGCAGCGTGGATTTCCCACTGCCTGTTCTACCGACGACGCCTAGCGTTTCTCCGCGTTTGAGCTCCAGACTCACATGTGACAGATTGTCAATAGTAGAGGTAGGGTAACGGAAGGTAACGTCTTTCATCCTGATGGATTCGAGGCGATCCACTGGAACAGGTTGAGCTGCATCTTGAACATCTGGCTGGACATCGAGAGTTTCATTAACCCGGTCCAAGGAAGCGCTACCGCGCTGCATAATGTTAATCAGCTCTCCAATGGCAAACATCGGCCAAATCATCATTCCTAGATACATATTAAAGGAGACCAGTTCGCCTAGCGTGATATCGTTATGAAATACCAGATAAATACCATACCCGAGTCCGATGACGTAGCTAAGTCCTACACATAAACGAATTGTTGGTTCAAAGAGGGCATCCATCCGAGCGACAGCCAGATTTTTACGAAATACATCGTCGGTAATATCGGCGAAACGCTTTTCGTCCATTCGTTCTTGCACATAGGCGCGAATGACTCGGATACCTGCCACGGATTCCAACACCTGATCGTTCATATCACCAAATGCATCTTGTGCCAGTGTGTAACGCTCGTGAACGGCTTTACCGTAAATGCTCATAGCCAGTGCGATAAAAGGTAGGGGCAGGATAGCTGCCAGTGTCAACTTCCAACTGATTAGAGTGCCCATGGCAACTAATACCACGCTCAGATAGACCGTAGAGTCTGTCAGTGTCAGCATGCCGAAGCCCGCTGTACTTGCTACGGAGCGAAGGTCGTTCGTGGCACGAGCCATCAGATCCCCAGTGCGGTTGCGTTCAAAAAATGGAGGGGTCATTCGCAGCAGATGATTCATAAAGCGTGTGCGCAGTAGGCGTTCCACCAGATTGGCACCACCAAACAGCTTGTGCATCCATATGTACGTAATGTAGTAGATGACGGCTAGAATGCCTATGATGTACAAAATATAACGCCAAAGTGAGGACCAGGAAATTGAACCACGCACAATTTCATCAATGGCACTACCAAGCAGCCGAGGTGGAGCGAGCTCTAGCACACCAACGGCTATCAGCAAAAACAATCCAATGGAGTATCGGCTTCGTTCTCTTTTAAAAAACCAGCTTAAATTTTTAAGTACCGAAAACAAGAGGAATCCCATCCTTTCATGACAAGTTCATTCGAGAGTTGTGTACCATTTTGAAGAAACAACAGCGGCTTGCTACCACAAATATGATCCGGCAACAGGCGCAAAAAAGGCATACCGTCCGCAGACGATATGCCTTAAATCTCAATATCATATGGCGCGCAGGTATTTTCAGCACACTCACCACTGAAAAACTGCTCAAACGCAGGTAGCCACTCGTATTAAACCATACAACGCGAATGGCCCAATTTTGAAGGATGCGACAGGGGAGATGCTCCGGTATGAAGTTGTTGTGTTTGTAGATGTGGATAAAATGCAATAGGAAATTTTAGCACCGGTAACACTCCTTTCTTCCTCAAAATGGGTTCATTCTAACATGAGTAATCGTTCAAATTGGTAATAAATTTCAAAATGGATCTCGTATGGTTGAATCTTAACACCCTTATTTGCGAATTGTCAAACCTTTTTCAAAAAAATGTATATGACTTGTCCAAGAAGCTCGCTGGGTTGGG
This sequence comes from Paenibacillus sp. SER-28, assembly GCF_052906305.1. Lineage (NCBI taxonomy): Bacteria > Bacillati > Bacillota > Bacilli > Caryophanales > Paenibacillaceae > Paenibacillus > Paenibacillus sp. SER-28. The sequence continues at coordinate 1,130,134 of NZ_JBRECM010000001.1, forward strand.
ACGGTTGGTGGCCATTCTAAAAGATGCTATGATATAGTTGGCAGACGTCATTGTACAAGGAGATGAGCATAACGTATGAGCATACAGGTAACTGAACCTGCGGCACAGTGGTACATTAAGGAGCTTAGTTTGAATCGTGGAGATTCGATCCGTTTTTTTGTTCGCTATAGCTCTGGCGGTGGGTTGCATCCAGGCTTTTCTCTGGGAATTGCCGTAGAGCCGCCGCAGCACCCCGTATTACAGCATGAAGCGGCTGGCATTACGTTTTATATGGAGGACCAGGATTACTGGTATCTGAAGGGCCATCATCTGGAAGTTAAGTATTTGGAGGAATATGATGACATTATTTACACCTATGTTGAGGATGAACAAGCTTAGTGTTCCACTGTCAATCATAGCGTGCAAATAGTTGTTCTTGAACATGAAAAGCGGCGGAGTATCGTGTTACAGGAGATAAGCCTGTACATGATGCTCCGCCGCTTTTTTGTGGTCAAGGCGGGTATGTCGTATGTCAAGGGTTGTTAAGTATCGGGCCATCGAGTGCAAAATCAAAATCATCAATGTCGTACACATGTACAGGTACGGAAGCTTCGATAATGCGGTGGATCCAGTCCAATTGATCCGTCAGAATGGGTAAAGATTCACGCTGAGCTGTCAACACCAGTTCAGTCTCAATTGGATCAAAATATTCTCCGTAATGCGCTGTATCAACAGCATTAATGATGATGAGTGATGTATTGGCATCGAATAGAATAGGCAAGCTCTTGGCCCAAGGCATCTGAAGCGCACGCCGAATTTTTTTCTGATTCAACGGTTCCTCAAAATAACTGATCAACTCGCTTACCTTCCGCTTCACATGTTGATCGTCCATAGGATTATCCATGAGCGGCTCTGTGCTATCCTGAAATTCGTATAGCTCTAGCAGTGATGTGTAAGGCACTATATATTCCACAGGGGCGGGAGATGTAAGTAGTTGGCCGTATATAGCCACCATTACAGCTTCCGTTACAAATTGTCGAGACATCGGTCAAGCCTCCTGCATTTACCAAATTATGCGATATGAGTATACCACAAAGCGGGACTGAATTCAGCCCGACATGCAGATTGCTATCATGTATTCCTATATTTGTTGTACGAATTTAGCTGCGGCCAATTAACAAGGAAAGCAATCCGGCAGCAATTAGAGGTCCAACAGGAACTCCTTTAAAGAAGGCAACGCCAATGACGGTCCCGATCAGTAGACCTGTCACAATAATGGGCTGTCCAGACATTAAAGTTACTCCGCGGCCGCCAAGATAGGCTACCAGAATTCCGATACCAATCGCGAGCAGTGATTTCCAGTGCAGGAAAGACTCCATCACCTGATTGATACTGATTTTACCGCTGGCTAGCGGGGTCATGACCCCGATCGTCAAAATAATAATTCCGATCGTCAGGCCATACTTTTCAAGCCAGGGGAAGGCAGTGTGAAAGCTGGTTACCCGCAGTAGCAGTAATACAACCATGGCAATAGTCACGGTAGAGTTGCCACTAACAATCCCTAGACCAGCCAATACGAGTAAGATAAGTGAGCTGTAATCCATACAGATGTTCTCCTTCGTTTATTTAGCTTTGGATATGTTCGGCGATTTGTCGCCCGTGCCAGCGGCCTGTTTCAATAAACACTTCATTGGCATTGCTGCCTGAAGCGATGACCCCGGCGACATATACACCTGGGATGTTCGTTTCCATCGTGGCAGGATTAAATTCTGGTTTGTCCAGATCCTCAGCCATGTGAACGCCGACAGACTCCAGCAGTTTTCGTTCCGGGTGAAATCCGGTCAGTGCCAGTACAAAATCATTCTCGAGTCGGAATGCTTCAGTGTCCAGCGGATTGACTATGACATGGTCTGGATGGATTTCGGTAATGCGTGCGCCTAAGTGCAGCGTGATTTTCCCTTTTTGTACCATACTGTCAAACAGTGGACGAACCCACGGCTTGATGTATTGGGACAACTCGCTTCGACGATATACCATATCAATCGTAGCTCCGACCCGCACCAATTCCATCGCAGCATCTACCGCGGAGTTACTGCCACCGATGACTGCGACCCGGGTTCCTGTATAGGGATGGGCTTCGCTGAAATAGTGCGTGACTTTATCCAATTGTTCCCCGGGAATGCCCAAATAGTTCGGATGATCAAAATATCCTGTAGCCACTACGACATAACGTGACGAATACGTTTTGGTTATTTCTCCTTTGCTCAGGGTATGTATGGTAAATGTACCGTCATCCTGGCGATGAATGGACTGGGCCTCCTCATAATGCTGAATGTTCAAGTTATAATGAGTGGCTACCTTACGATAGTACGCCAGTGCTTCATGACGATAAGGTTTGTCATTAGGGGTGCTGAATGGAACATCACCGATTTCCAGTAGTTCGGCGGTGCTAAAAAACTGCATGTTCGTCGGATACAGAAAAATGGAGTGAACGATGTTGCTTTTTTCAATAATGACAGTTTGCAAACCTCTGCGGCTGCATTCGATTGCAGCGGATAGTCCGCAGGGTCCGCCACCGATAATGATTACGTCGTGCATTTGGATGAACCTCCAGTTGTATTGGTTTATTACGCCAGTTTTGTAGGGTTAACATTATTTGGACGATTAAAAACGGATCTCAGGATTGAAGCAAATAGCTCAGTATGTGAGAAGGTTTCAAATAATAATCCTACCGCAATGCAAACACAATATCCAGCCGTTTTCAGAAAGAGATGACGGACAGTGAAGATTGACAGCCACTTTTAGCAAACATATAATTAGATATATATCTATTTCGTGTAATTGAATTCGCTTGCTAGCAAGTACGTACTAGTGAAATGAGGTGCAATAACGATGCAACTGGATAAAATGGTCAATTATCATAAAGCACTTGCTGATCCAACGCGAATGCGCATATTACTTCTTTTGTCACGTGGGGAGATGCATGGCCAAGCTTTGGCGAAAAAGCTGAATTTATCCCAGCCGACTGTTACACATCATGCTTCCAAACTCCGTGAGGCTGGGTTGATTAAGGAACGACGTGATAAAAACACGGTATATTTTACACTGAATCCAGAGCTGATCCGGCAGCATGCCGAGGCGACGGTACAATTTATTTTCGAAAAAGGAGAGGGGGAGGAAGAGATGTCAGAGTTGAATGAAACGCTGGAGGCGTCGGTCTTACGCAATTTTTTTTCCAAGGACGGCAAGTTGCGCCAAATCCCTGCACAGTATAAGAAAAAATTGATTGTACTTCAGATGCTGGCAGAAAAGTTGGAGCCAGGCCGTATGTATCCTGAACGTGAATTAAACGAGTGGATCAAGCAATACCATGAGGATTTTGCAACGATTCGGCGTGAGCTGATTATGCATCAGTTTATGTACAGGGAACGGGAAATGTACGAATTGAACCCGCGTGAGATGTGGACACGCTGGGATCAGGTACGCTAAACGAAACTTGACAAAGATTTCAAAAAAAGTTTCGTAGCAGCCTTGACAGACAATTGATGGACTTGTATGATAAAGGAAATTTTAGGAGGAGGCGATGTTATATGCGTACGAACATGAATGGATGGGTTCAGCAGCAGAATGACTTGTCTCCCGCACGGACGATGCACGGTTAAAGACTGTATAGATCTATAGTCTTGGCTTAGCAGTTGGTTGGACAGTAGAACCAACGAAATCCGCAGGGAGTGATTCCCTGCGGATTTTTTATGGTTAGGCGTCTTGTTATCCACTTGTTGGTTCTGGGGAGTGGTCCGTGAGAGACCGCTTGCTTAAGTGAACGAACGGATCACATCGGCCTGAATCGTATACCCTCCGCAGGGAAACCCCTGCGGATTTTTTGCGTTGTTTGCATGCGGGGAGAGAAAATGTACACCTATCGAATAACACTACGATCAAAAATAAACGATGATTTCAGGAGGAAAACAATGAGTATACATGAATACGGTTGGTCTGATTACTGGAACGGTTTTTGGGACCAATGGAAGCAAAGCTATGAGGAAAGAGCAGGAAATACACAGGTACGTCCTGCCCGCTTGATTGCCGATTATGGACAAAAGGTGAAGCTTATCACAATGGATGGAGAACGCTGGGGAGCGGCTTCAGGTAAGCTACGACATGCTATGGTAGATCCGGCGGAAATGCCGGCTGTAGGGGACTGGCTGGCAATCACCACGTCGGATGAAGTGTCGGATGCAGTAATTCATGCCGTCTTGCCACGTAAAAGTCGAATATCTAGGCAGGCCGCGGGCTTTGAGACGAAGGAGCAGCTGATCGCTACCAATGTGGATACGCTGTTCCTTGTTAATGCGCTGAATCATGATTTTAATATGCGCAGACTGGAACGGTATTTAATTATGGCTTGGAACAGCGGGGTAAACCCGGTTGTCGTTTTGAGTAAGAGTGATCTTTGTGAAGATGTCGAACAGCGGGTTGCTGAAGCGGAGGGAGTTGCCCCTGGTGTACCTGTTATCGTTATTTCTGCTTTGCAGAACGAAGGCAGAGAGCAACTGGAGGCGTTTCTTCAACCTGGCTGTACAGTTGCTTTGACAGGCTCTTCCGGTAGTGGCAAATCCACGATAGTAAACTGGCTCTCCGGGTCTGAAGTTCAACTGACACAGGATGTGAGGGAGGAAGACAGCCGGGGCAGGCACACAACCACTCACCGACAGCTTTTTCCCATCGCAAAGCAAGCTGTTCTGCTGGATACACCCGGCATGCGTGAGCTTAATCTGTGGGATGATTCCATGGGGGTCGCCCATACCTTTACAGATATTATGGAAACGGCGCAGCAATGCCGTTTTGCAGATTGCAAGCATAAGGGCGAAGCTGGATGTGCAGTGGAGGAAGCTATAGAGAGAGGGGAATTGTCGGAATCCAGAGTGAACAATTATCGCAAAATGCAGCGTGAACTGGAATATCAGGCGCGTAAGGAAGCAGATCGACGCAGGAAAGATAGCCGTTCAAGCACAGCCCCGGGTCGTAGGGATCAGCGAAGCGGCTGGCGACGTGATGTGGAGTGGTAAGCCGAGCTGCAGTGAAGCATCAAATGTAAAAATATAAGAAAATATAAGTTGTAGTCGGCATATGGTATAAAGGGGTGAATATATGCCGAACTACAGCATTGTGGTGGATTTATCGGATCGTCGTTTATATTTGAAAGATGGAGATCAGATTGTTCTTAGTTATCCAGTCGGTATTGGCAAGCTGGCTACACAGACACCGCATGGGCAATTTACGATTATTAACAAACAGCCCAATCCCGGCGGCCCTTTCGGAGCGTTCTGGATGGGGCTGTCCAAGCCGCATTATGGCATTCATGGCACCAATGAGCCATGGTCCATTGGCAAGATGGTGTCACATGGCTGCATTCGAATGCAGAATAAGGATGTGCTTGAGCTTCAGGAAAAGGTAAGTATAGGCACGCCAGTCACGATACAGCCGTAGCGGCTAGAAGACACTAGATTCTGTATCTACTCAGACGTGGAAACCGCGTCCTAGGCTGTATCTGTGAAGCATATTTCATGGCGAACGGCCGTAACTTTAGGTTAGATGCTGCGTTTAGTTACGATTTGGGTTGGATAGGGATACGGGCTTCAATCTGTTTGGAGCCCTCTTTGTCGTCTGCGGACTTGACTAACGGTCCCGAAAGGCGTTCCCCTTGTGTACCGTACGCCTGTTTGGCGTTGGTCCACATATCTTCGTTCGGTTCGAAACTTATGACTATGGTGTAGTGGTTGGCAAGGCTCGGCTTTTTGACCCTCATGCTGAAGGAGCCGTCAGGCATAACTTTGGTTTGATCATCGTAGCCAAACTGCCATCGTCCCGGAAAATCAATCGTGAGTTTGACGTCCGACCCTTCCAGCAAATTGCTGCGCGCATATACATGATAATAGTTACCTTCTTGCTTCACATCAGGCTTAATCCACACTTGAGGGCTACCGTAGTCCTTAGGTTTGTTCCAGACGGGCTTAACTAAAGGGGTATTGCGTTCTTGTTCAGGATCAAATTCAGCCCCAATCCGAACTTCATGTAGAAGCTGTTTGTTTTCTTCGTATTGATATACATAAGGACCTTCTAATTTGTTGCCACCGCTGCCATACAGATTTCGTATTTCATTGTCTTGGTCATCTGGACGGAACAGAACAGTCAGATCCATACTGCCCTGTATTCCGGGGCGTTGTACCTGGAGTACAAAACTTCCATCCTTTTGAACGGTTGTCTCATCCGTGTACCCAGTTAACAGGGAGTTTTTGACCGCAAGATTCCCTTTGATCCGTGCTCCGGCCGGGAGGTTGGAATGTCCTGTAACCTTCACGGTATTTTTATCAATGCTAACGCCACCTGATATTTCGACATAGCTGCTGCCTTGCTTATGGACAGGTGTATGATTGGCAGCTCGTTCATCAAGGGATGATGCGCCTTGGTTGGGATTACCCGTTACGGTGTAGGCACGTGCTTCAGCTTCATGTTGGGCCATACTCCGGGTTGAAGCTTTTTCCCTGCTGCATGCAGCCAGCATCGTTAGGATTAAGAATGCACATAAAAGGTTCCAGCTTATTTTGGTAATCATGTGTTTACTCATGGTTTTTGCTCGCTCCTTGTCCATAGCTTCCAGGCTTAACGTGATAAAATTTTCGAAACTTTATGTATTTACCCTAATTAAAGGGTATGTAATCCTGTCTGCTTTATCCTATAAGTAACGTACCTGTTTAAACAACAGACAGAATGGTTAAAAATGGATAGCCTGATCATCCCCTTGAAAAGCAGGGGCAGCTTGCTGTAAAGGAGCCTGAGTCATATGTCCATTGACCGTTTTATCTTAAAAAAGCTGGACAACTGCCGGGAAGAGCATACACGCGCTAATTTACTAGAACTGTTTAGAATACGGATTGAGAAGGCGCAGAATAAGGAACGAGGCGGTAAAAAAGGTTATCGCAGAATACTTTAAATAGAGTCTAATCAAATGCATAAGCTGCGGTAAGTCACATGTATCATGTTTCAAAGCTACTGATATGGAGAGGGTGCTGAAATGCCCCTCTCTTTTTTGTGTCTAATGTGGACAAAAAAAGTCCCTCTTAATAGAGGGACAATGCCAATGAATCATTTTCACTAACGCTATGCAGGATGGCTTCACAACCGACAATCTCTATACTGATCAAAGAGTTAAGACATTTTTGAAGGGCACGCTTGCCGCTGGAGATTTTATTCTCCAAAGTGTTACTTAGAAGTTTTAATGTTTTTTGTACCGGTTGCTTATTTTCTTGATTGAAGTATACGGGAATACGTTTGTTTTGAAATGTAATTAATGTTCTCACAAAAATCACCTCGCCTGAGTTATTTCATGGCTTAATTGTAGTGCCCGTTTCTTAAAATTACCTTAAAAACACCTTATAAAAACATAAAGGTCTGAAAAATTTACAAAGTGTTCACAACAATCTAGGTAACAATCGAATTTAGTTCTAACTAATCGACAAAATGACGTATATTCCCATATTAAAAACAATTAAATACATATTATTGATGCTAATGACTCTACTAATGTGAGAAAATATGACTAAAGTCGCTGTTTTATTTTTGGAGTGGGTATTTTGTAACAAATTGACAGTCTAATAGTCGGATGCTACAGTTACGATAGCCATATTTCCGTAGAAATAGGCTTTTTGCGTGAACTTTGCTATATATTAAGGATCGGGAGGGATGACAGATGATCCTGACCGTGCTTTCAGGACGACAGGAAACAGAGTGGTTTGACATCGAGGTAGCTGATGAATACTCGGTGGAACATTTAAAGTTGATGCTGGGTGTGCGCATTTTCGGCGAGCCTCCAGCGGAAGGTATGCAATATATTATGGAAGCAAAGTTCCCGGAAGGGCTTTGGTTCAGGGTGGGGGATAACCAGCTACTCACAGGATCAGGCTTGCGGGAAGGCTGTACTGTGCGTATTCAGCGCGCTTTTTCGACAACTCAGGACGAAGCGCCTGTGTATGGAAGGCGTTCTCTGTTTCAAAGTGAAAAAAATGGGTAAATACACACATGAAATTATATGAAACCTTGGTAAAATGAAATAGTAAGCGAAAAGGGGGACTTTTGTCTTGAATGCATTATACCAGCGATCCCCGAGATTACGGCCGGCGCTCCGAGAGGAGAAGCTGGAGATTTTACGGCCTCCGGCTGAGCCGAGCAAGCCGTCTTTTTCTATTATATCTATACTTATTCCGTTAATGATGACGTTGGTGACTATAGGCTTTTACGTATATATGAGCAAAACAGGTAAGATGGGCAACAGTAACTATTTGATGTTCCAGATGGTCACTGTGGTCATGATGCTTACATCTTATACGATTCCTTTTTTCGTCTATCTAAATAATAAGAAGGAATACAAGCGCAAGCTGGAGGAACGGGACCGCATGTACCGGGAACAGCTCCAAAAGCATCGTGAAGAACTTGAAATGAAACGCGAGGAGCAAATTCGCACACTATATGAAATTCACGGTGACCCGCAAATATGCACTCAAATTGTCAAAAACCGCAACAGTTCACTCTGGGAACGATCACCTGAGGATGAGGACTTTTTGCAGGTGCGTATTGGGACTGGACAAGTTCCCTTCCATATTAAATTGCAAATTCCACGCCCAGACGGTTATGATCGAGATCCTTTGTTGGGAGCTGCGGATGAACTGGAAGAAGAGTTTCGTCTGGTAGACGCCGCTTCCATTGCATTACCGCTGTTTCAATCCAAAGTGGTTGGATTGGTCGGCGAACGGGAGCATACCCTTGCTGCGTTAAGAGTCATCTTGGCACAAGTGACGGTTCGTCACTCGCCAGATGAAGTGAAAATTGCTTCCTTCTATGACGAGCGAGAGGAAAGTGAATGGACATGGATGCGCTGGCTCCCACATGTGTGGGATGATGACCGAATTCAGAGAATGATGTCAGACCGCAGTAGCAGTGCACATCAACTAGCTGATTTTCTGTTTGCCAGACTGAACCGCCGTAAAAATAATCGCAATGATCGTCAGGGCAGAGGGATGGAAGTCCCGTGTTATGTCGTTGTTTTATCTGACACTCAGCTGATTGAGGAAGAACCGTTGCTGCCGTTGTTACTGGAGGACGGCCGAGCCATTGATGCGTGCACGATTGTGCTGGCTTCTCGTAAAGAGGCTTTGCCGATGCAGTGTCAGCTGATTGTGGAGGCTTCCAAAGAGCAGGGCGTATATGCCCGCAAATCAGAATCGGCGGAGGTTGAACAGCAAAGTTTTAAACCGGATCGTTTATCAAAAGAGGAAGCCGATGCATTGGCGCGGTACATGGCTCCTATTCGCTTGAAGCGTTCCTCTGCTTCTGATATTCCCGCTGTGCTGCCTCTGTTTGATATGATGAGCGTAGCGAGTGTAGAAGAACTGGACGTGGCAGATCGGTGGCGACGTAACCGCCATCCTGATACCTTACCCGTACCGATGGGCGTGCGAGCAGGCGGCAAGAAGATTATGATTAACCTGCATGATAAGATAGAGCGTCAAGGACATGGTCCCCATGGCTTGATCGCCGGTACAACGGGTTCAGGGAAGAGTGAGGTTATCCAATCCATCGTAGCCTCGCTTGCTGCCGAGTTTCATCCGCATGATCTGGCTTTTATGCTGATCGATTACAAGGGTGGAGGCATGTCCAACACGTTCGTTAACTTGCCGCATGTGGTGGGTACGATTACGAACTTGGACAATAATTTGATTGAACGTGCCAAAATATCTCTTAAAGCAGAACTGGTTCGTCGACAGAAGATATTGAACGATGCAGGCAATTTACAGCATATTGATGAATATTACAGACTACTCCGGCAGCGGCAGGAACAACCGCTGCCTCATCTGGTTATTATTATTGATGAATTTGCACAATTAAAGCGGGATCAGCCAGAGTTCATGGACGAGCTAATCAGTATTGCTGCGATTGGGCGGACACTAGGTGTCCATTTGATTTTGGCGACGCAAAAGCCCGCAGGTGTCGTGGATGATAAGATCTGGAGTAACTCCAGGTTCCGCATCTGCTTACGGGTGCAAAGCGAAGGTGATAGCCGTGACATGTTGAAAATACCGAATGCTGCGTGGATTACGAAGCCGGGACGAGGATATTTTCAAGTGGGTAGCGACGAGGTGTTTGAAGAGATGCAGTTTGCTTGGAGCGGTGCGCCGTATATAGGCAACAGCGATATTTCTTCTGCACTACCTGTCCATGAAGTGAGACTGAACGGGAAACGTGAAGCGCTACTGACGGGTGGAGAACGGGCAAGCTCAGGATTAAAAGGTGAAGAAGCTCCTAAACAGCTTCAAGTATTTATTGATTATATTGCGAATGAGGCTGCTAAAGCAGGGATCGAACGACTTCAGGGACCGTGGCTTCCACCGCTGCCTGAATTGCTGGATTTAACAAATCTGCCTGCATGCACCGAAATAGATAGTACATCATCATCTTTGGAGCTGAAGGCTCTTATGGGTCTGGTCGATGATTTGCCGAATCAGCGACAGGAGCCGATTTATGCATCGTTGGATCATGGTCATTGGGCTGTGTATGGCATGCCTGGCATGGGAAAAACGACCTTTTTGCATACATTGCTGATGTCCACGGCTCAGCGTTTTGCTGCGAATCATTGGAATGGTTATATCATTGACATGGGTCGAACGATGCGCGACTTTGGGGAACTTCCCCAAATCGGGGCTGTTATGATGGCTGAGGAAGATGACCGGATCAAGCGATTGTTCCGTTATCTGTTCAAGATGGTGGCCGTACGCAAGGAAATGCTTTCCGAGGCTGGTGTCAAAACAATAAGTTCTTATCGACGTTCTGCTGTCGAGGATATTCCGCAAATTGTCGTAGTCATTGATGGATATCTTAATTTCCGTAATGCTTATCCAGATGAAAATGAACTGCTGGAATCTCTTTTGCGAGAAGGAGGTAGTCTAGGTATCACGTTTATCATTACGGCGAACCGGATTACCGATGTGTTTGAGAAATTCCGCAGTAACATACCGAATGCTGTTTCTTTTGAAATGTCCGACCCGAGTGACTATTATTATGCGGTAGGACGACCAGCCAAAACGCCAGGACCGTTAATTCCAGGCCGCGCCCTGGTTAAAGGACATGTTCCTCCGCTGGAGTTCCAAACGGCTTTGCCTTCACCAGGTGAAGATGAGGCGGAACGATCAGCACGGTTACGTCGCAATATCGCTGGCATTGCGCAGGAATGGAAAGGCAAGCACGCACCAGCCATTCTTCCATTACCTGAGCGGATTCCACTGTCGGAACTGCTTCAGCAGTGGGATCGGACAAGTGGACCCTCGGGCGCACTTCCTTATGAGGTGCCTGTAGGTCTACAGAGTGACGATCTTGAGCCTTTTCTCCTGAATCTAAAAGAAGGGCCCAATTTTATCGTGGGTAGTCCAATGGAGGGTGGAAAAACCTCTTTTCTAATGAGTTGGATTATATCGCTCGCTTATTACACATCACCTAATCAATTGGAAGTCTATACAATCGATACACGCTATGGAGGCGGAGGACTATCTAGATTACGGCATCTTCCTCATGTTAAGGCTGCTGCCGAAAGCGAAGAAGAAATGGGGCCTCTGGTACAGAAGGTGTATGATATCGTTCAACAGCGGAACAAGGAGGGGAATGATCCCGAATTGCTCCTGGTCATTGATGATGCGGATATGTTAAGTAAGCAACTGAACGATTTTATGATAAAGGATCAGCTCTCCGCCATTGTACGGTTGGGACGTGATCGCAATGTGCATGTCGTGCTATCGGGTGTGCCATCTGATTTTCCTACCTTTGGTGTGGACTGGTTTAATGATGTCAAGGCAAGCCAAAGCGGTATGCTATTTGGAACACTAGATTCGAATGATCTATCGTTCTTTCGTATCCCTTATTCGGAGGCGAACGCCGCTGCTGGTGGCCTAAAAGTCCTGCCACCTGGGCAGGGATACTACGTACGGCGCAAATTTACCAGGATAAAAGCGGCAATTCCCTTCTCAGAGCAAGTGAGCTGTGAGGATTGGATAACGAAAATTCGTGACCGATGGCATGTTGTAGTTTGAAGGGAGGTGGCTCATAATGTTAACGTTTCAAGCTTCCAAGCAGAAGTTAATAACCCTCAAGGCGAAGGAACTGTTTTTTCTAGCAGGCGTATTGGGTTCTGACAGACTGCTTGGGGTGGAAGATCCGTTTAAGGGCTATCTAGCAGAGGAGTTGGCGGAAGAGTGGGAGCAGGTAAAAGCTACTCTTTTGGAAAAGGGTTATCTAAAGCGGGCAGATAAGGGCAAAGAGCTAGCAATGCCTCCTACCGTTTTTTCAAGAGTCGCTATCGCGGGATTATCCAACAGGGCTTGCCGTATACGCTATGTGCGGGGAGGCAAGCAGTTTGAAGGCTATCTCCATTGCACGAACGAACGTGTAGTGGAACTCGTGAAATCCGCTGATGAACCCGATGAGTATCGACTGTACGATCTGGGTAATGTGGAAAAGGCTTGCGAAACATTGGTTGATAAAATGGGTTGGGTAGATCGACTTATGCCTGAATCCCCCGCACTTATGTTCTCCAAGCAGGCATTTAATAAAATTTACGAGCAGTCGGCAGGAGAAAGTGTATCTCTGATCAGCAGTAAACTGACCGAGGCTAGCGGAGATGCAGAGGGGTCTGCAAGCCTGGCTCAGTCTTTGAGTTCCCGTGTAGCCGAGGGAGAATTGCAATTGCTGGTCTGGAACGGTAGGGAGTGGGAGTCACAACGGGCAGCCTTTGTCCTGTGTCCCGCAATGAACTGGATATTTCGGATGAGCTCCAGTGGTAACGGAGACTGGCTGATTGCAGCTATGGCTTCAAGAGATCAGTTTGTGGATTTATTATTAAATTGGTTGAAACAGTCGGCAGTGAATGAAGAAGTGACAGAAGAAGGGTGATGGATATGCGCATTCGAGTTGAACCGGATGTGCTTCGGGGGCTTAGCGGGCAGCTACAGCATGCGGCGGAGCAAATTCAACAGTTAACAGCAGGTTTGGAGCAGGCGTTACAATCGCTGGATTGGGATGTATCTGCACGCGAGGCGATCTTGAATCATTGGATGCAGGCCAAGCGGATGTCAGAACAGATCCATGCTTACCTCCATACATCAGGTACACAACTGAACCGAAAGGCAGAGCAGTTTCAGTCTGTTGATCACAACTATCAAACGATTCTGTCATTTGCCAGCCAACCATTGGGACGACCCGTCACGATGCTCGATTGGTCGAATCAGCAATCACCGTCTATTCTGCCTGGGCAAGCTTCGGAAGGAGGCAGTCTGATTTCAAACCCGCAGTCTGTCGTACATGCCATTGCTGGTGTACAGTCTTCGGATATAGAAACGTTGCATCAGGATATTCTGATGCAGGCGTCTTCTAGCAGTCCGCAGGATTGGTATTTTACTGATCCCTCTACAGCAAGAGATCAGCCTGTCGCTTAGTTGGGAACGCGTTCCGGGACAATCTGGATCGACTGCAAAATTTACTTGAATTCGTTTCGCAATTCCCGGCTTTATGGGACTTATTAGGTGGTTGTTTTGTTAATATTATACTGTTAGGTGCTGTTTTATAGTTAAAAAGTGGGATTATAACAATTAGGTCCTTTGCCTTTTGTAGGGAATTAAATAGCCATAGTACAATTTGAACCAGATAAACAAAAACATTATTTATCATCAAGGAGGACGCAAAAAATGGCAGGACGCATTTTAATTACCCCAGAACAGGTTGATCAGGTGGCTAACCAATTTAAACAAAGTGGTGAACAAAGCCAGCAGATCGTTTCCAGTTTGACACAGTCCATCTCAGGTATGGAAGGTCAATGGGAAGGTATGACTAAGCAACGCTTCTTCCAAGAGTTTCAGGAAGCTAGCAAACAAATGCAAGCTTTCGTAACGACTTTGAATAGCATCAGCCAAGAATTGACAGCTATCGCTAACAAATTCCGTACGGTTGACCAAACGAAATAAGTTGCCTTGCCTGATAGGGATCAACTTATCATACACCACTCTAAAAAGAAGCAATATGTGAGCCATTCCTCATGGTTTGGCACAGGATGTTCAGGAAAAACCGGGCGATCTTCGGATACCCGGTTTTCTTGCCATCCATAGATGTATATAATAAGGTGAGGAATACTAGCATACTGAATGATGTAAGGAGAGGGATGTTTCATGTCTTTTCAACCGAATCCGGGAGACGAATTGATCATAAACGGCACAGCTTATGTGGTTGGGCGACATCCCGCTGCACCCGGTTTAGCCTATGCTCAAGCAGGGCGACAGGGAATTGTATACCAGCTAAATGCCAAAAACGGAGCGCCGCATGAGGCCAAAGCCCTTAAGGTGTTTTTTCCGAAGTTCCGCATCCCGGCTATGGTTTATCAATCGGAGCATATGGAAGCATACGGGGATATTCCCGGTTTGCAGGTATGCAAGCGTGATGTGCTCACTCCAGAAAGAAACGGAAGTCTGATCGCCGAGCAGCCTGATTTGCTGTATGCGGTGCTGATGCCATGGGTTCACGGTATGACATGGTTCGATTGTCTCACAGATCAGCGTCAGCTTGAGGCTTCCGATAGTCTGGCTTTAGCCAGAGCATTGGCAGGGATCGGTTCAGCTATGGAGCAAAAAGGATTGGCGCATTGTGATTTATCGGCGCCGAATGTAATGCTTCCGTTTTTTTCTGAAGTGGAACTGCCTCAAGGCACGTCAGCTGTGGAATTGGTGGACGTGGAACAAATGTATAGCACTAAAATGGATCGTCCAGATGCTCTATTGGCAGGTTCGCCAGGGTATGCCGCCCATCGTACCGTCCACAGCGGGTTATGGAGTGCGTATGCAGACCGTTTTGCAGGGGCAATTATTATAGGAGAAATGCTAGGCTGGTCTGACCGTGTAGTAGTGGACAAAGCGTGGGGCGAAAGTTATTTTGATCAGCATGAAATGCAGACGCCTTGTGAACGTTATTTTATTTTACGAAAATCACTTGAATCCCGGTGGGGCAGCAAGGTGGTAGAATTGTTCAGCCGTGCCTGGGATAGTCAGGATTTAAGCAGTTGCCCTACTTTTGGCGAATGGCTGGTTGTACTTAATGCGGTTACTGAGCAGGAAATTCCAGTTGAGGCTATAGAACCGGAGCCTACTGCGACAGAAACAATAGAATCGGCAGCGGTGGGCGGCCTTGCCAGTGAAGCTGCACCCTCTTTGTCAGCGCCTGCACCGCTCAAAGCTGAACAGGCTGCATTGCTAAATCAGGCTGCTCTGGAGCAGGGAGAGCGTGGGGTAACGGACAAGCTGTTCCGACAGGCACGTGATTTGGAGCGGCAAAACAAACCTGCTGCAGCGCTAGAAGTATACCGGTCGTTGTATCATTTTGTAGAAGACGGTAGTCCTCTGCATGTGGAGGTGTCGGCTGCGATCACAGGGCTAGAGGAGCAGTTGAATCCCAAGACGCCAGAGCAACCTGAAAAATCAAAAGCCTGGTATCGCTCCAAAGCATTTATCGTGACAACTGCGGCCGCAGTCGTTCTATTGGCAGCTGGAATCCCAGCCGTGAATATTCTTGCAGATCAGTCCAATCAGCGGCAAATCGAGGCAGCCAAGCAGGAAGAGGCAGCGAAGGCTGCAAAGGCGGCCGAGGAAAAGCTGGCAGCCGAGCAGGAAGCGTCTCAAAAATTGCTGACGGAGAAACAACGACAGGAAGCGGAACAGCAGACCAAACAACAGGCACTTGCTGCTCAAAAGCAACAGGAGGAGCAGAAGAAACAGCAAGCCCTTATCGCTCAACAGGTTAAATATGAAGCTTATCTCGCCCAAAAGGAACAAAACAAGCAGGCGGCTGCCAAGTTGGCGAAGCAAAAAGCGTATGATCAACAGGCAAAGTATGAAAAATACTTGGCTTTGAAAAAAGAGCAGGAAGCTCGTGCCGCCCAAGAAGAGGCAGCTCGTAAGGCAGCAGCCGAGGCGGAACAAAAGCAAAAAGAGTCCATGCATGCACGAAACAAGGAGAACGTTCTTCAGCTTATTTCCCTGTACAACAAGGCGTATGCCTCTCAGGAAGGTGGAAGCGCTGCGAAGGCTAAGAGCTTTGCCAAGCGTTTTAGAACACTATATGATAGTAATCCTTCTTATTATCGTTCGGTAGGTGAAGTGGGATATCGGGCTTCCTCGATTTATAACTTTTTAGGTGATACGAATTTTAGACTGCCTAAAATTTAATATTTCATATGTTTATATATGGGCGGAATGATAGATACAAAACAGATGGAGATAGAAGGTAACTGAGGGGAGCATGTACAAACTATGAATTATACAATACAGGCTTCACAACGTACTCCCGCCCTAATCATTTACCTGATTGACATCAGCGCGTCGATGAACATGCTGATGGAGGGGCGGCGGCGTATTGACGTTGTATATGAAGCTATATCGTTGGCGATCCGGCAGATGGTTTTTCGGTCAACCAAAGGAAATCGGCTGACAGCGCGCTATCGGATTGCGATTTTGGCTTATAGTGACGACGTGTATGACCTGCTGAATGGTGTTAAGGGGATAGATGAAATTGCGGCCATTGGCTCGTTGCCCGATTTGACACCCAAACGATTCTCAGATTCTGCAAAAGCCTTTTTGCAGGCTGAACGTATTTTGCAGGCGGAATTACCAGGGATGCAGGATTGCCCTGCACCATTGGTCTGTCATATGACAGATGGGGTTTCTACAGGCGATGATCCGGAACCGATTGCGAAGCGTATTATGAGCATGAGTGTACCGGACGGTAATGTACTGGTGGAAAATATATTTTTATCTGACAGGTTGCTGGAAACGCCTATTCAGGACCCCCGTCGCTGGAAAGGTCTGACGCATAATACGCCGTTGCAGGATGAACATGCTGTGAAATTGCGTGATATGTCTTCTGTACTGCCTGAAAGCTATCGAGAAATGCTGTTTGAGGCAGACTATCAGTTAGGTGAAGGAGCCATTATGATGCTGCCCGGAACCTGTGCGGAACTGGTGTCCATTGGGTTCCAAATGTCGGCCGCAACGCCTGTACGGTAAGGAGGTAAAAGCATGAATCCACTGCTGTCCCTGCTCCCGGCGAGCAAAAAAAAGGGAATGAATGCAAGGCTGACTCAGCAATTTGCTTACATAAGCTCTCAGACAGGCGATCAGCCTTTATCATCTCATCACAGTCGTTTTATGTGTCGTTATGGCTATGGAAGATCTGCCGAATCTGCCAGTATGGGGGAAAGCGGACAGGATTTCGCCGCAGTACGTATTCATAAATCCGTCTGTTGTTTTGTCTTGTGTGATGGTGTCGGGCTCAGTTACCGAGGAGATTTTGCAGCCCGCTATCTGGGTTCTTCTTTACTGGATTGGATGGAACGGGGACAAGATCTGTCTGCTGATCAATTGAGAGTGTACCTTGAACGTTTGGCAGGTACAGCGGCAGAGGAACTGGGTCGGCAGCCTTTGGATCACGAATCAGGCTTAATGCGTTCGGTATTGGAAGATAAACGTCGTCAGGGAAGCCAGTCCATGTATATTTGCGGTAAAATCGAACTGCCGAAGCGTGGTAGTCGTGGCCGTCTCCGACTTGCCTGGCAAGGAGACTCACGGTTGCGACTATGGAACGGTGCCGAAGAAATTAGCGAGCTGTTCGATCATACTTTCTCTACAGCGGAGCGCTGGTCTACAAGTCGGGGGCCGATTGGAGGGAAGCCTCATTGGTATGAAAGAAGCATACCCGCGGATATGCCGATGAGATTACAGGTATATACGGACGGTTTATCCGATTTGGACCCCATTCGCGAGCCTATCCCTGATGAGCAGATACAGGTATTGCTGGATGCATCCCATACCGGGGGACTTGATGATGATGCTGCATTTATTGAGTTGCAGTGGTAAATAAATAAGAAAAGGACGTTATACAACCATGGATATGGATGTATACGTCCTTTTTTGATGAATACATAGAACATACGATTCTTTAAGATATTTGTAGAATGTAACGAGGAAGAGAAGGAAAGAGGCGCTAATACGCGTAATATTCGTACTTTTCTTAAATATCGCAAAGGAATAGCAAAAAATGCGCAAAAATAGTGATTATAAAGTATATCCTTTTGGGTAATCTTGTGATTATACAGATTACAGAAAGGGAGCGATACATATGAGCTACACATATGCAGGAGGCGCGCGCTTTGAAGGCAAAACTGCTCTAATCACGGGAGCTGGTTCTGGAATTGGCAAGGCAACGGCCATTCAGATGGCTAGAGAAGGAGCGAATGTCGCTCTTTTTGACGTAAGTAATGAGCGCATTTCGGAGACGGAAAGAGAAATTAATGCTATACGTGAAGGGTCAGCGCGGGCTTTTGACGTGGACATTGCCGATCCGGTGCGTGTGGAAAAAGCAGTTCTGGAAGCGGTTGAATTATTTGGCGGGCTGCATATCATTTTTGCCAATGCCGGGATAAACGGGGTCGTCGGACCGATTGAGGATCTGAGCATTGAGGATTGGCGGCAAACATTGTCCACGAATCTGGATGGTACCTTCCTGACGGTGAAGTATACAATACCACATTTGAAAAAGAACGGTGGCGGCAGCATTATTATTACCAGCTCCATTAATGGTAATCAGCGCTTTACCAGCTTTGGGATGTCAGCCTACAGCACATCGAAGGCGGGTCAAACCGGTTTTGCTAAAATGGCTGCGCTGGAGCTGGCTAAGTTCCGTATTCGTGTGAATGTCATCTATCCGGGTGCCATCTCGACGAATATTGATGAAACCACGGAGAAATCGGAAGGGTTAAAGCAAATTACCATCCCCGTCAAGTTTCCCGAAGGAGGACAACCGTTGGCTGATGGGCCGGGTCAACCCGAGCAGGTAGCTGATTTGGTGACATTTTTGGCCTCAGACCACTCGCGTCACATTACTGGCGCGCAAATTGTCATTGATGGGGCAGAGTCGTTATTGTTTTAGAAAATACTGTCCATACGCTGATCGACAGCCTGGATGACAAATATGTTGACTATTACTTTCATCAGCTTCACGATGCTTGGTGATATGTACAATGCTTGCAATGGACGCGATGAGAGGTAATGATGCGGGGGAATGAGGCAAGAATACGAGGGCGTACCGGGGATAAAATACGGAAGAACCACCGAAGGATGAAAAATCCAGTGCGGTGGTTCTTTTTTTTCACTCGTCTTGTATGCCATCATTATAGGGGGAGGCGATGAAGGATGTTCCAGGATTTCAAGCTCGTAAGTGACCGCCCGGTCTCGATACAAGTAAAAGAATACGTCAATCGTTTAATTATAAAAGGGGCGCTTCAGGCGGATCAGAAGCTGCCTTCCACACGAGAAATGAGCGTTCTGCTTAAGGTGAGCCGCAATACAGTCATTGCAGCCTATGAAGGCTTGGAGGATGACGGATTTACGTATGCGATTCCCGGAAAGGGTAGTTATGTGGCCGCCATGGTGGGCCAGTCGGCCAAAGATAACGGAGGATCTGACGGCTCTGCCACCTGGGAGATCGACTGGAAGGCAAGAATGAACGAGTATGCTATATCAGCTGTTGACCTGGATATGATGAAGCAGGGCATTCGTGCCCAAAAGGGAACTATCTCGTTCACAAGCATCGCTCCGGATGAGCAGCTGTTTGATCTGGGGGATGTAAGGCGAGCCTTTATGGATCGGATGGCAATCGAAGGGCAGGTGCTGCTCAACTACGGCTATGCCAAGGGCTACAAGCCGCTGATTGATTATCTGATGCATTATATGGAGAACAAAGGCGTGGATATAATTGGCAAGGATATGCTGATTACAGGTGGGTTTACAGAAGGCTTTGACATTGTGCTGTCGGCTTTACGCCCTTCTGCACGCCGCGGAGCGGCAATTTGTGAAAATCCGACCCATCACACAGCGATCAAAAATTTGAAGTTGCAAGGATTTGAGATTACCGGCATTCCGATGGAGTGTGACGGTATTGATGTGGAGCGGCTAGAGGAGGTACTGCAGACCAATAACTTCGATTTGGCTTATTTAACTCCTTCCTATCACAATCCGACAGGCATCGTCATGTCGCCAGCAAAGCGCAGCGCTGTTATGAAATTAATGATGCGCCATCAGATTCCGGTGATCGAGGATGGATTCAATGAGGAGCTTCGCTACTCGGGAGCGCATGTTGCGCCCTTAATAGCGACAGCAGGGCAAGGGAACGGAGTAATCTATATTGGCAGCTTCTCCAAGGTGCTGTTCCCTGGCTTGCGAGTAGGCTGGGTGCTTGGAGACCGAGCACTGATTGACACTCTGGAAAGCATTAAGCGTGCGCGCACCATTCATACCTCAACAATCGATCAATCGATTTTATACCAATATATGCTTAACGGAAATTTCGATAAACATGTAAAAAAAGCACGTACAGAGTATAAGCGCAAATATGAGCTGACAAAGACATGCTGTGAAGCACATCTTCCTGAGGCGCAGGTGTCTGGTGACGGGGGCTTGCATTTGTTCCTTACCTTCCCGACAGGCGTAAATACACGCCAGCTGCTAGAAGCTTGCACAGAACAGGGCGTCATTTTCACACCGGGAGACAAGTTTTTTATTCAAGAAGGCGAAGGGACGAATACATTGCGGCTTGGGTTTTCACGAGTAACAGATGAAAATATCGAACGGGGTATTCAAATAATCGGTAAACAGACGCGTAACTTTCTTAAGGCATAAGGATTAAGAAAAGAGCTATAGAGACGGAATATTGTTCTGGAGAAGCACCAGCGATCGGATGAACATCCGTAACCACATAAAGATTTTGAAGAAAAATGAGGTGTCATGATGAAAATTGGTGTTATTATGGGCGGTATTTCCTCTGAGCGTGAGATTTCTCTGCAGACAGGTCAAGAGATGATCAATCATTTGGATCGCAGCCGTTATGAAGTGGTTCCAATGGTGATCGAGCAGCGAGCGGATTTAATCGCGCAGGTCCAGCAGGCAGGCATTGATATCGCGCTGTTGGCACTGCATGGTCAGTATGGCGAGGACGGCACGGTGCAGGGAGCGCTGGAGACACTGGGCATTCCCTACACAGGCAGCGGTGTCCTGGCAAGCAGCTTATGCATGAATAAGCAGTTGTCCAAGATGCTGTTGAAGGCAGCGGGTGTGCATACGCCTTCAGGCCTTTACTGGCAGGGGATGGACGATTATGATCCGCAGCTGGTGGAGCGTTTAGGCTACCCGGTTATTGTGAAGCCGAATACGGGGGGATCCAGCATCGGCATCCAGCTTGTACAAAATGAGAAGGAACTGCTGCCGGCTGTTCAGGGGGCTTGCAGCTTGGATCAAGCGATCTTGATTGAGCCCTATTATAAAGGGACGGAGATTACCTGCCCCATCGTAGATGGCGAGGTATTACCGATTATTAGCATTAGCTCCGTTCGTTCGAAGTGGTTCGACTACCAAGCGAAATATGAGGTCGGCGGTGCTGAGGAGAAGGTGGTCGAGCTTCCCCCCGTTATTGAGCAGCGTGTGCGTGAGGCGGCACTGGCCAGCTACCGGCTGCTGCAATGTAAGGTCTATGCAAGGGTCGATATGATTTTGTGTCAGGATAGACCTTACGTGCTGGAAGTGAACACATTACCGGGAATGACCGCCAACAGCCTGCTTCCGAAGAGTGCGGCAGCTGCGGGTATAACCTTTACACAGCTACTCGACCAAATTATTGCCAGCTCGCTCCATGAGCGGAAACAGGAATGGAGGATGGCGTAATATGTTTAGTGAAATGGGGACAGGGCGGTTTGTATCCTCGCGCGTACGGGATATTCGCCCATCGGGAATTCGCGCTTTTTTTGATCTGAATGCAGCAGGCGGAGGTACAATCGCCCTTGGGGTCGGAGAGCCTGATTTCGTTACACCGGACAAGGTACGTGAAGCTTGCATTCAGGCACTGCGTGAAGGACAGACGAAATATACTTCGAATGCCGGCTTGATGGAGCTGCGGGAGGAGATCTCTGCTTATTTTTCCGGCAGCTTCGCGCTTTCCTATGACCCTGAGCAGGAAATGATTGTGACGGTGGGGAGCAGTGAAGCCGTCGACTTGGCGCTGCGAGCAGTGATCGATCCGGGTGACGAGGTGCTGATTCCAGCACCAAGCTATATTGCCTATGAACCCATTACCCATCTGCATGGCGGTAAAATTGTAGAGGTGGCAGCTACGGCAGAGGAGCAATTCAAGCTGACCCTGCAAGCGCTGCAAGCGGCAATTACACCTCATTCAAAGGTTTTAATGATCAATTATCCCTGTAATCCGACTGGAACAGTTATGACGAAGCAGGATTGGCTACCGATTACAGAGCTCATTATCAAACATAATCTGGTCGTCATTTCGGATGAAGTGTATGCCGAACTGACTTACGGGAGAAAGCATGTCAGTATCGCCTCCTTGCCGGGCATGAAGGAGCGTACGATTGTCATCAGCGGTTTTTCCAAAGCATTTGCGATGACAGGCTGGCGGGTAGGCTATGCGTGCGGTCCGCATGAGCTGATTGCCGGCATGCTGAAAATCCACCAGTACACAGCCATGTGTGCGCCCACCATTGCACAGATTGCCGCGCTGGAATCATTGCGCCATGGCTTGGCTGCCAAGGATGAGATGATGGCGAGCTACAATGAACGTCGCAAGCTGTTTGTGGCCGGCTTGAATGCAATCGGGCTTGCTTGTCATGAGCCTGAGGGGGCTTTCTATGCCTTCCCTTCAATTACTTCTACTGGCATGTCATCTGAGCAGTTTGCACTTCGTATGCTGAAGGAAGCGAAGGTGGCGGTCGTACCGGGACATGTATTCGGATCAGGCGGAGAGGGCTTTATTCGCTGCTCATATGCAGCCTCGCTCGTCGATTTGGAGAAGGCGCTGGCACGGATGGGAAGGTTTATGCAGGTAATGCAGCCGGTATGATGAACAGGGTTAATAACTCGAATTTTGCCGAACGTTTTCATAAAATATTTTACAAATACCTTTATGATTTTCGAAAACATAAAGGTATTTTTCTGATCAATGTAGTGGATATTTCTGGATGTATTTACCCAAAGCCCGAACGTTCAGCTTTGGAGTTAACTGGTGGAACCTTGCTTTTAAATGCGCTATCGATGAATTAAATATATTCGAATGTGCGCTTCCTCTTTCACAGGTGGCAGAACTGGCAGAGGTGAAATAAGTCCAGACAGGTATTTGTTGCTAAGCCAAAAAGCGAGTCTGTCCAGGTGCGAATGTGAAGCTCACATGAATTCTCCGAGAGATTCGCGCCTCAGATTTTGTCGAATTATATCGAATGTGAACAAGTTTTAAACGATCGCAAGAGGATGAGGTAATATTAGATGCGTTTTTGCCAAAATAACGCTAGAATGTTACTTAAATAGGGGGCATTTGACCCATTTTCGCTGTCGCACTCTATATGAGTGCGTGGATTGAAATTTCGCACCGCCCTGCAACGCAAATAAGATCGACTGTCGCACTCTATATGAGTGCGTGGATTGAAATTTCGAAAACATCGTTTAACAACGGTAAATCAATCAGTCGCACTCTATATGAGTGCGTGGATTGAAATGTTCCCTAATCGTAAAGGTACCGATATAACACCGGGGTCGCACTCTATATGAGTGCGTGGATTGAAATTTTTAGACCCTAAATCAAGTTTAAAGTGGGTCAGTCGCACTCTATATGAGTGCGTGGATTGAAATACGATTGGAGATTAGATGTGCATTTTTGGCTTGGCGGTCGCACTCTATATGAGTGCGTGGATCATGACGGAGCAGCCGCCACTTGGTCGTACGAGTGGAGAGCGCCTCTTT
The DNA here is from genome assembly GCF_052906305.1 of Paenibacillus sp. SER-28. Taxonomy (NCBI): domain Bacteria; kingdom Bacillati; phylum Bacillota; class Bacilli; order Caryophanales; family Paenibacillaceae; genus Paenibacillus; species Paenibacillus sp. SER-28. The sequence goes on from NZ_JBRECM010000001.1 coordinate 1,154,043, forward strand.
ATCCGAAATCATGAAGAGGTCCGTGAAGTGAGGAGCTGGAGATTTTACGCGGTTTGGAGGGGACGGCGGCAGTTCAGTACAATTCCGTGTGGGATGATCTGATCTTGCAGCAAAAAGATGATTTTTATTTCCATGGACGCCATAAGCGCCCGCCGTTAGATAACGTGAATGCCCTATTATCTTTTGCCTATACACTGTTGTCCAACGATATGAAATCCGCACTAGAAGCTGTCAGTTTGGATGCTTATGTAGGTTTTCTGCATAGAAGATCGTCCAGGGCGAGCCTCATTGGCACTGGATGTGATGGAAGAGCTTAGAGGAGTATATCCCGACCGTTTTGTTCTTACATTATTAACAAAAAATGATTCATGGCAAAGGATTTTACAAAAAAGAAAACGAGGCTGCTATGATGGACGATGATACGAGGAAAATCGTATTGAAGGCATGGCAAGAACGGAAACAGGAAAAAATGATTCATCCTTATTTGAATGAGAAAATGTCTTGGGGGCTTGTGTCCTATTGACAGGCTTTGCTCTTAGCTAGATATATTCGTGGAGATCTGGACGAGTACCCTCCATTTTTGTGGAAGTAGGTTGATCTTGTTAATACTAATTACGTATGATGTAAGTACATTAGATAGAGAAGGCAGAAAAAGACTGGAAAAGGTTGTGAAAAGGTGCGTAGACCACGGACAAAGGGTGTAAAATTCCGTGTTTGAGTGCATTTTGGATTCGACCCAGTTCCGCCGTTTAAAATATGAATTAGAAGAATTGATAGACAAAAAAGAAGACAGCCTGCGTTTCTACAACTTTGGAGATAGCTATAAAAAGAAAGTAGAGCAATAGGGGCTAAGGAAGCTTACGATATGGAAAGCCCACTGATTTTATAAGGTGCGAATGTGAAGCTCACATAAAAACCCCGGGTCCTTCGCACCTCGAAATTTGTCGAAAAGTATTAAAATTGCTATTTATCCGTAAAAGTCAATAGTTGATCCAAGCTTATTTGACATCAGTTTTTGCGACAATGTGTAGAATTGATATCATTAGGGTAAGAATTACTGCATTTTCGCTGTCGCACTCCATGTGAGTGCGTGGATTGAAATTGCAAGGTAGCCTCTGGTGTAACCATCAAGAAGGGTCGCACTCCATGTGAGTGCGTGGATTGAAATTATCAAGAAAGGAGGACATGGAAGATGCTAGAAAGTCGCACTCCATGTGAGTGCGTGGATTGAAATCTCAAGCATCTGCTTAAAGTCAGCTATGTCCTTGGGTCGCACTCCATGTGAGTGCGTGGATTGAAATGTCTATATGGGAACAACGGTGCATCATGAGGTCGCACTCCATGTGAGTGCGTGGATTGAAATCGGCACAATCTGGCGGTGTGGAAGAGGCAGACGTTGTAGTCGCACTCCATGTGAGTGCGTGGATTGAAATTTGCGCCAAATGACTGGAGGGGTAAACCTCAAAATTGGTCGCACTCCATATGAGTGCGTGGAATTGAAATCCTATCGCGATCTGTCCTTTAGTGGTGTTTGCACAAAGTCGCACTCCATGTGAGTGCGTGGATTGAAATCGTAATTTACTCAAATGAGCGTATATGTGATTGTTGTCGCACTCAATACGAGTGCGTGGATTGAAATGTCATGAGTCTAGCCGGGGTTGTCATAAGTGTAAGTCGCACTCTGTATGGAGTGCGTGGATTGATATTATCTTGCCGTTACTATTTGTGTAGCAGAGGTGCTATGTCGCATTCCATGTGAGTGCGTGGATGGTATGAAAAAGAAGGCTTGTTTCGTGGCCTGCCCAGCAGTGAATAGGTGCAAATTTCTTCTTAACGGATTTCTTATTCGACAAATTCCCCCTTACTTTTATGCAACAATTAACTAACATTTACAATGGTTGAAGTATAAATTAAGGTGGGAGTTGCTGGCTTATGAGAATTTCCATGAGTAAGTTTTTAAAGCGCTATGCAGCGATTTTGTTGGGCTACGCAATATGTATAGGGTTATTTTACGCTTTGGGATATAAGATGAGCGCTATGGGAATCTATGCAATTTTGACAGGAATTGTGACTGGAGAAATAATCAACTTCGTATTATCAAAGCGAGAGAAATGAACCTAGGTATCCCCTGATTGCATCAACATCAGGGGATTTTTCATGTAATTAAAAGGTCCAACAGAGTTTCTGCACGGGACCTCTATATCATTTACTGGTGAGAATGCACATAGGGAAATGAATCCGTCATGTCAACTCTGTGAAACCTTTTATTTCGGCAATCCAATTTTACTTTTGCTATTCGTTTTCACAATCTTCCCTTGTGTGTGAGTTATGCTGAATTTTCGTTATAAACATTAGCTGCATAATATATTGACAGATGGTTAATTATGGAGAAGAATAGAGGGTGATTTTTAAAATAATGGAATTTTTATGTGAAAGGTGGTTATGATTTGAAGCATACACCTACGATTTCAGCGGAGTTTGAGGATTATCTAAAACAAAATGATATGACATTGAGTCAATTTGCCGAATATTCAGGGGTTCATCAAAGAACGCTTAGTAATTGGATTACTCAGCATCGTCCTATTTCCGTACAGCAGCTAGACCGAATTACTGTGGCTATGGATTTGCCAGAGGGCTATTTTTATGATCTATACATAGAAAATTACATTATTGACCTTTCCCCGAATTTTAGGCGAATCGAGCCATTATTGTATCGTTGTGCGGAGCTGGACAAGCTGGATGCAATCCGTCGAATGGTTGGACATATCATGGATAATCCGCTATATGCGTCCAGGCTATTTGATGTTGCAGAAGCATTATTTGAACAGGGACGACATGCTGCTGCGCTGCCTCTCTATGAGAATGTCGCAGAAGTGGAGAAATATCAGCATTCTGAACGCTTGGCCACCTGCCAATATCGTATATTCACGATTCAAGTTGGAGATGATCAGAGCCGTAATCTCAAGGCAGCAACGCTATTTGAACCCTTCGTGGAACGTCTGGATGAAATAGACCAGCTTGATGCGCTAAAAGATTTGGGGAATGTGTATCGTTCTTTGCGCTTATGGGACAGGCTTGATGTGACCGCTCGAAAAATGAGAGATAAAGCGGAAATCCAATATACATTAGAGCATCAGCAGAAGAAACGAAAGCTTGCGGAACTAGAAAAAAGGCTGAGCCGTCCCATGTTTGTGTACATCACCTATTCTGATTTACTGTGTGCCAGTGTATATGAGGCCAATGGCGATTATGGGCAGGCATTAGAATATACATACGCCTACGCCAATTTAGATTGGGTCAATGAGACAGACGAGGATACTCTGCATTGGATTAAACAGTTTCAAGATTGGGCAGAAGGTAATATCTACACCTATAAACTATTATCTGGAGATATAAGTGTACTAAACAATTATGTTGAATATATTGCTGCATCGCCAGATGCTTCTGAAAAAGAAATGGTTACAAAAGTGTTGAATGTTATGTCGGCGGCAAACCAGTATAGTATAGATGTAGATCATATACTTCGAAGGTTTAAAAAGAACATAGACTTATTTGCCCAACACAATCCGTCATCTGATATGTATACCCAACAAGTGATACCAGAACAGTTTGCACGTCTTGGATACGAGCTAGCTTATTACTATTTGCATCAAGGGAGGTATAACGATGGTTTTAAACACTTGATGTATGCAATGCTAAAGTCACATATAATAAATAATGAAACTTATTTTATAAACTGCATGGGATTATTCTTACATTTCAGAATGAATGCAGCACATGAAACAAAGGTGCAGTTTTTAAATTTTATTGAAAAGGTGTGGTTAGACAATGTTAAGAAAAATGGTTCTTCTGATCGTCGCAGCTAGCTTTTTATTTATCGTGGCTGTACCTAATCATGATTATAACCAACACCATATTATTCAGCTTAACGATACTATTGGAGGTGCTTAAAGGGGAAATAAGAATTAACACTCACTAACCTTACTGTTAATGGGTGTTGTTGGTTGAAACTACCCTGTGAACAACTTGAAACCAAATGAAAATAAACATATACCGACAAAAAGTGCCTCTGGAATATTCCAGAAGCACTTTTTTTGTTAAGCGTATTTTAAAAAAATCCAAAAATTTACGTTTTGTATTAGGATATGACACAGAAGGGGGAATCATGCTGATGAATCCAGGTGTGACTTTACTTCGTGTCGAACGGGCCAGAAAAAGACTGTACCAAGTCCAGAAGAAATATGGATTTTTAACACATCCCAAAGTGATTGAACAATCCATGAAACTGGATGAACTATTGAATCAATACCAAATATACAAAATGAAATCTTAACAAATGAGTTCATGACATGTTGCTAAAGGAAGAGTGTGAAATCCAATCTCCAATCTCCAAACCCCAATCAAAATTCTAAATCTATACTATGAAGAGGTGATAACGTTGTTGAACAAACGAAATCCTGTAACTCCTTTTGGCTGGAAAATCAAACAAAAGCTAGTTGAAATTCAAATGGATCAGAGAACATTTTGTGATACCTATCATATTCCTGCTAGCCGCTTGTCCAATCTCATTCATGGAACACGTAAGGCCAAAAAATATAGAGTACAAGTATGTCAATTGCTTGGGATCGAAGAATAACCCCCTCTCTCCCTTATGGAAACAGGGCATCCTAATGATATATAAGCTACAGTGGCAAAGGACTCCAGGTTTCTTTAATATAGATTGTACATAGGAAGCTTAAAACAAGGAGTGATGGGGATGTTCTCCAGAATGGCAGAGCAGAAGATTGCCGAGGCGATGGCCAAAGGTGAATTTGATCATTTGCCGGGAGCGGGCAAGCCACTGGTCATCGAGGATTTGTCACATGTTCCAGAGGAGCTGCGGATGTCGTACAAGCTGTTGAAGAATGCAGGCATTTTACCGGAAGAGCTTCAATTACAAAAGGAATGTGTCCAGCTACGTGATTTGCTTCACGCTTGTCATGAGGCAGGAGAGCAACAACGGATCAGTCGCAGACTGACTGAAAAATCACTACGTCTCCGTATGCTGCTGGAGGAAAGAGGGCTGAATATGTCATCTGTATTTTATGAATATGAGTCCGCTATGCGTAAGCGACTGGAGGAATAGAAGCGAGAAGAGCAAAGGGCGGAATGCCCTTGCCCGTACACTTTGATTTCCATGCTTTACCTCATTACCGTTGCAGTGCAGGTAATCTCGTGAGGCATTGTTTCGTCAGGATGACAGGTTCTTTGGGCAGTTTGTCCAAATGAAAGTCATCGATTAAATCCACAGCCTTCACAGGCTCAGGTGAATCCAGCAGCCCGGAAAAATAGGCGAGCCAGCCAATGACTGCTTCCGGTGTGACCCCTTGTCGGCGCATAGCTCGGAGTGCTACGCCACCATGTCGTTTGGCCAGCCTTCGCCCATCAGGGCCTAGGACAAGGGGAACGTGTGCGAAACGTGGCGGCTGCAACCCCAAAGCTTGGTACAGCAATAGCTGACGGGGAGTCGAATCGAGAAGATCATACCCGCGTAGTACGTCGGTCATATGCATATCCGCATCATCGACAACGACAGCAAGCTGATAGGAAAACATGCCGTCAGCTCGTTTGACGATAAAATCGCCCCCCTCAGCCGCACTAAAGGCTACATGACCTGCTACCTGATCATGAAACGAAATAACAGCATCTGGATGTTGCGGTACTTTAAAGCGAAGTGAAGGGAGTTTATATTGTGCTTTGGCTACGACATCTTGAGAGCTAAGGTTACGACATGCCCCTGAATATGCGGGTCCTTCACCAGACAGTCCATGTGGAGCATGGGCGGCGGCCAGAATGTCGGCCCGACTGCAAAAACAAGGATACAGTAAATCTTGCCTCTGTAGTTTCTCCAATGCAGACTGGTAGCGTTCCAGCCGTTGGCTTTGAGTGTAGGAACCGTAGGGACCGCCTACGTCGGGTCCTTCGTCCCAATTCAGCCCGATCCAGCGCAAGTCTTCCATAATCCCTTGCGCCAACTGGCTGCGAGCTCGCGTCATATCAATATCTTCCATGCGCAAAATATAGGTTCCGCCCAGGGAACGAACGTGCAGCCAGGATAATAAGGCAGTACGAGCGTTTCCTAAGTGTATCCATCCCGATGGTGTTGGGGCAAATCGCCCTCTGATGGGTTGGGCCTGTAATTCCATACGAAAGTTACCTCGATTCTATGTTCCGTCCTTCAGCAATCCATATCAAACTATATTATAAAACGATCTTGCCGCGAGTGCATCCCGACAGGTATAGGAGCTAACACAGAAAACTTACATAGCTGCGATGGCCAGACGGGAAATTTAAATATCTGTATAATAGATTTAGAAGAATTATGCACGACAGACCGAAGAGAAGTTCCAGAGGGGTAGCTTAACCTTTTCTATTCAGTGCTCGATAATTACAGGTAATGAAAAATTCACAATAATAAAGGAATTAAAACTTAGATTCTACGCATCAAGCGTATCATTGGAGAGATTTCATTGACAGATAAACAACTGCCTATTATGCAAGTGATCCCCGAGCTTAAACGTACACTGCAATCCCATTCGGCGGCGGTACTGATTGCACAGCCGGGAGCGGGGAAAACGACGGTAACACCTCTGGAGCTACTGCATGAGCCGTGGCTGGCAGGGCAAAAGATGATGATGCTGGAGCCGAGGCGTTTGGCAGCGCGTGCAGCAGCAGCGCAAATGGCAAAAGCGCTCGGAGAGCCCACCGGGAAGACCGTGGGTTACCGGGTTCGTATGGATACAAAGGTAGGGCCAAACACACGGATTGAAGTGGTTACGGAGGGCGTACTGACCCGGATACTACAACATGATCAGGCGTTGGAGGGAGTAGGCCTGATTATTTTTGATGAGTTTCATGAACGCAGCCTGCATGAAGATTTGGGATTGGCACTTGCCCTGCAAAGTCAGGCACTGTTGCGACCGGATTTGAAGATATTGATCATGTCTGCCACCCTGGAGGCAGAGCCTGTATGTAGATTATTAGGGGATGCGCCATTGCTGGAATGTCCAGGCACTGTATTTCCGGTAGAAACCTTTCATATGTCCAAACCTTCGTCAACTTCATTAGAGTCCTTTACGGCTGAGACGGTAGAAAAGGTACTCCATGCTCATGAAGGTGATCTGCTGGTGTTTTTACCAGGGGCTAGAGAAATTCACAGAACGGAACGAGAATTGGCTTCAAAGCATTTACCAGCACATGTCAAGGTCATTCCGCTGTATGGGAGCATGAAGCTGGAGCAGCAGGATGAAGCAATACGCCCGTCGGCTTCGGGCAGTCGAAAAGTGGTATTGGCCACCTCAATTGCCGAGTCTAGCTTGACCATCGCCGGAATCACGGTGGTGATCGACAGCGGACTATCGCGGGAGTCTGTATTTTCCGCGCGAACCGGCATGAGCCGTTTGACCACGGTCAAGGTGTCCAAGGCCTCCGCCGATCAGCGGCGCGGACGGGCGGGCCGCCTCCAGCCGGGCGTATGCTACCGGCTGTGGAGCGCGCAGGAGCAAGCAGCGCTCCCCGATGCCAGCCGGCCGGAAATCGCCGCGGCGGATCTGGCCCCGCTCGCGCTGGAGTTGGCGGTCTGGGGCGTGCGCGAGCCCGCCGAGCTGGCCTGGCTGGATGCCCCGCCTGAGGCGGCGTACCGCCAGGCCACAGGTCTGCTGCACCAGCTCGGCTGTCTGGATGCAGCAGCCGATGGCACTACAGGAGGCATTACCGCGCATGGGCGCGAGGTGTCCGCCCTGGGTACGCACCCGCGCCTTGGGCACATGCTGTTGCGTGCTGCGGCCCTCGGCCTGGCACCAACTGCCAGCCGTCTGGCTGCGCTGCTGCAAGAGCGTGACCCGTTCCGCGCTCATGGCGGAACGGATTTGCGCCCGCGACTGGATGCCCTGCGCGAGGCGGCCTATGCCCGCAGCACGCACAGCCTGCTGCGGGCAGCAGACGATACGGTGATTCGCCGTATCGTGCAGGAGAGCCGGCAGCTGCTAGCCAAGCTGCCGACAGCAGCCGCAGCGCAGGACGAGCCTGACGGCTCCGCGGCTTGCGGGTTGCTGTTGGCCTTTGCGTATCCGGATCGGATCGCGCAGGGCCGGGGGGATGGTCGCTTTTTGCTTAGCGGCGGTCGGGGGGCGCGACTCCGACAAGTGGAGTGGATGTCGCGTTCGTCCTATCTCGTCGCCGCTGAAGTGGACGACGAGGGAGCAGACGGTGCTATTCAGTTGGCGGCACCAATTGAACTGCAAGAGCTGGTCGAACATTGCAGTGAAATGCTGTTGGAACAAGCTAACGTATACTGGGATAGCTCCGCCTCAGCAGTGAGAGCCCGCAAAGTACTGCGGCTGGGCTCACTTGTCTTAAAGGAAACGTCCTATGAGCGACCTCCGGCAGAGGAAGTAGCTGCTGCCTTGATGCAGGGTGTCCGTGAACGAGGTCTAAAGCTGCTGTCATGGAATCGGCAAACCCTCCAGTTGCAGGCGCGTTTGATTTTTATGCACTTCTCGGCCCCTGAGGACTGGCCGGATTGCACGGAATCGGCATTGCTGGATTCACTGGAAGCGTGGCTGCTACCTTTTGCTATAGGAGCCAAAAATGTATCCGATCTGCAACGGCTGGACAGTGCTGCATTGCTGCTTGGCAGGCTGGATTGGGAACAGCGGCAGCAGCTTGATCAGGAAGCGCCGACGCATATCCGCGTACCCAGCGGTTCCCGCATTCCTGTCGATTATTCAAATCCTGAGGCACCAGCGCTGGCCGTACGACTACAAGAGTTGTTCGGTATGGGGGATACGCCTCGTATTGGACGCGGACGTGTGCCAATTGTATTGCATTTACTGTCACCTGCCCAGCGACCTGTCCAAGTGACTTCCGACTTGTCCAGCTTCTGGAGCGAGGCTTATTTTGAGGTCAAAAAGGATCTAAAGGGCAGATATCCCAAGCATTATTGGCCGGATGATCCACTGGAAGCTGTGGCGACCAACAGAGCAAAGCCAAAGCGTTAAATAGAAGCTATTTTATGCTAATCGACTTTTTGAATTTTTGTAAAACGTTTAAACGTCATAATAGTGGGGTAATGAAAAACGAACCACTCAACACTAAAATATTTGGGAGGTAACTATCATGGCTAATAACTTAAACGATTATAACGAAAAGAAAATTGTCGGTGTTTTTGATACAGAACAGGAAGCGTCTCGTGCGATTGGACAATTGCAGAGCAAAGGAATTCCAAGCAGTGAGATTTCTGTGATCACACGTGACCGTGACGATCTAAGGGCGATTAGTGAAGAGACAGGCACCAAGGCACCGGAGGGTGTAGCGACAGGTGCGGCTACAGGTGGAGTTGTAGGCGGTGTCGCTGGCTTGCTGGCAGGCATCGGGGCCTTGGCTATTCCGGGTATCGGACCTATCCTTGCCGCTGGACCTATCGCGGCTACTCTTACCGGAGCAGCTGTCGGAGCGGGAGCAGGTGGCTTGGTCGGTGGACTGGTCGGGCTGGGCATTCCAGAGGATGATGCCCGTCAATACGAGACATACGTCGATCAGGGCAAGATTTTAGTGCTGGTGGATTCCGCTGACCATCACAGGGATGTTTATGATATTTTCCGCACCAACCGTTCGCTGAATGCGGATCGTTACAGAACGTATGATGATACGGTGGCGGACACGCCGCGTACAGATGTGTACACAGATACTAGGAGGAACCTGTAAACACCTTACGGCTAGTTAAGAAAGTGATGTACAGTAGGCTTTCCTATTTCCTTTGCATATAGGTTGTTTTTACAGCAGCAGTCTCCCTGAGAGGGAGGACTGCTGCTTTTACATATTTTTACTCATTGATAAACCTGAGATAAACGATGCTTTGCATGCCGTTGGCACGTTTAACCTTCTATATATTTTTACAGAATTGTCGTTATAATAGATTGAGGATTTTGCAAAAATCCTGGATTTATAAATTGCTAGATGTAACAGGAGAGTGACATGAGTCAAAAAGAGAGAATTTCCGAAGTCGCTTTGCTGAGAGGGCTGGCTTTTGCGGCCGTTGTTCTTCAGCATTCCGTCGCACACTATGCGGTTGCGCAGGGGGCGCGCATCCAGGACGGGGTATTGATGACACTTTTACTGCTATGTTCCAAATTTGCAGTTCCTGTGTTTGTATTTATCACTGGAATGGTGTTATTTTACAATTATGATAGAGCCTTAAAGTACGGAACGTTTTTACGTAAAAGATTCATGGACATCATCGTTCCTTATATCATATGGTCTCTTTTATACGAATTGGGAAATCAGCTTGCCCAAAGTGGTGGATATATTCACCCGCTGGATTTTTTCCAGAAGTTGTTGAACGGGAAAAGCAGCTATCATCTATGGTACATCGTTATGATTATCCAATGTTATGTGTTATTTCCCGTGTTTCGTTATGCGGTCCGTCATTTGTCTGCGCTACTGCCGTCAAAATGGCGACCCGCTGCATTGGCTGGATTCGGCGTGCTATATATTTTGCTCATGTTCGCCGTTGGACCCGTATACCAAGCGATGGATAAGCTCCAGCTTCCGGTCATTACCTCTTGGTTTACCCTGTACGCTGACCGGAATGTGATCTATTTTTTCTTTTATTTTGTGCTAGGAGCGGCAGCCGGGATGAACGTCAAGCGTTGGAATGCTTGGGTAACCAAAGCACAGATGATATACTGGCCGTTGTTTATCGTGATTACAGGCTACTTACTGTATGAGATGATCGGTCAGTTCCAGACGCCGCGAGGTACAGTTATTTCCTTTAACTATTTGTCTCTGCTGCGTCCGATCATGGCTGTATATTGCGTTGCGTCTATTTTTGTAGCTTATCGGGTAGCGACGTGGATTGCTCATAAGGGGGGACGTGCGGCGAGTATGCTGACGGCCATCGGAACGTTGTCCTATGGAGCGTATCTCATGCATGCCTTTATGCTACGTATGACCTATTATTTTGACGAGACGTTGTTTGCAGACTGGAGTCATGTTCTTCGTACGCTGGCTTCATTCGTTCTCTGTATGATCTTTTCCGTTGCTGGAACATGGTTGCTGGCACGTTTGCCTCTGGGCAAATGGATCGTGGGGCTTCGGGTTCGTCCTCGCCCGACTGGAGGTCCGCCAGCCTTACAAAAGCAAGCCTGATTTGATAACCCAATCACATATGTTCACAAGAGTATCCCAACGCCAAGAAATAAGGCCAAGGGATACTTTTCTATCTACATTTGTTTAATAGTATACATACTGATAGACTGGATGTTCACATCCATATGGGGAGGGTCGCTAAATGAGTGGTCCAGATATAAGAAGCGTTTTTCCGATGAAAAATATTAGAAGTCTGTGTTTTTTGAACAATGTAGTGGTTAATCCATATATCGAAATCGGGGATTATACCTATTATGACGATGATGATAACCCTTTGGATTTTGAGAAAAATGTCCTTTACCATTTTGATTTTATAGGGGACAAATTAAAGATTGGTAAGTTTTGCGCGATTGCAGCCAAAGCCAAATTTATTATGAATGGCGCTAATCATAATACCAATGCATTTACCACTTTTCCTTTTGGAGCGTTTGGCGGAGATTGGGAAGTTGGTGTACCCAATTTAAGTGGGGGCTACAAAGGGGACACTGTGGTTGGAAATGATGTTTGGATTGGCTACAATGCTAGCATTATGCCCGGAGTTCAAATTGGTGATGGCGCGATCATTGCGTCAAATGCCGTGGTGACTAAAGATGTTCTGCCATATTCCATTGTAGGAGGAAATCCCGCGAAGTTAATTCGTTATCGGTTTGATGAGGAAACTATAGCGATGCTCCAAACCCTGAAATGGTGGGACTGGGACATCCAAAAAATAACAGAATATATTCCTGTTTTGACAAGTAACGATACGGAGGCCTTAAAACAATTAATCCAGTCTTCGTAATCTGTAACTCTATTTTTTTAGCTTTAGTTACATTATTTCAACATATGAAAAATTCATAATAGCAAGAACAATAAAATCATTTCTCAGCGCTTCCCACACTACTCTATATCGCCTCATTCTATATCTCTCACCATCTTAAAACAGGTCACAAGGGATGGAGAGTTCTCATAAACTCTTATCTCATCAAAGGAAATAGTGTATGGACGCAGAGTGGTTTATAATGGAAGATAAGGTGCACGAATAAGGTGTGGAGGAGGCTGTGAAATGGCGTTTATGATATCCCAGCGGGCTTTTATCAAAATTTATCTGATCACAATGGTGGAGAGGCATCGCGGTTATGGATATCAGATGCTCGAATCGATGAAGGATGAGTTTAGTGGCTTTGGATATGTTCCGCCTCAGAGCGAGGTTTACCGGGCGCTGCATGAGCTGGTACAGGAAGGCGTTTTTTACCGTACCAAGCGATTGAAAGGAACAGACCCGCGCGTGGATTTTCAGGAGATTGTACTCTATCACTTTACAGATGATGGGGAGGAGAAAGCACGGTTGTACAAGAAGCAGGTCAAAGCTGATTTGGACCGTTGCTTAGGTATGCTGCATAAAGCGGAACAAGACAACTATTCCTAACCACGAAAGGATGAGAATGATGGGTAGAAAGCTGAAATGGGGAATTTTAGGCACTGCGGAGATCGCCCAAATCGCTGTAATTCCTGCGATTCAGCAATCTGAACGCGGAGAAGTGCTTGGGATTGCTAGTCGTAATGCGGATAAAGCCGCTGAGGCCGCCCGGGAGTTCGATATTCCAAAAAGTTATGGAAGCTATGATGAACTGTTGGCTGATCCCGAAATCGGAGCGGTGTACATTCCGTTGCCAAACCATCTGCATGAAGAGTGGACCATTCGGGCAGCGGAGGCTGGGAAGCACGTTTTGTGTGAAAAACCATCTTCTCTTAGCTCGGCTGGGACAAGCCGTATGATTGAAGCATGTCAACGTGCAGGAGTGATCTTTGCAGAGGCTTTTATGTATCGCTATCATCCCAAACATCGAAGAATTAAGGAAATTATCAATAGTGGGGAAATTGGTGACATTCGCGGCATCCATTGTACGTTTACGTTTAACAATACCGATCAGGCAGATAATGTGCGCTTTAATAAAAACATGGGCGGCGGCTCGCTATATGATGTGGGCGTCTATCCGATATCAGCCGCTCGTATGTATTTGGACCGGGAGCCGGAGGCAGTGACGGTACATGCCTTATTTTCCCCGGAGCATGACAACGTCGATATGATGGCTTCCGGCTTGCTGGAATTTCCGGGTGGAGTCAACCTTACTTTCGATTGTGGCATGTGGGCAGCCAACCGTTCCAACATGGAAATTCTCGGTAGCAAGGGTACGATTGCGATGCCCAAAATGTTCGGTTGGGAAAGAACGTCTGTGGTACCGCAAATTTTCGTCCACGTCGGTTCGGTTACGCGTGAGGAACGTCTGAAAGGTTTTAATTCCTTTGAACTGCAAGCGGATGCTTTTGCTAAAGCGGTGCTTGATGGTGTCCCGTTGCCGTATGAGCCAGAAGATGCGGTGAGCAATATGAAGGTGATCGACGCTTGTATTGAGTCAGCTCGCAGTCGAAAACGGATAGAAATTGGATAAACGGGATCATCGTATTCCCGTAAGGCATAAAAAAGCAGCCTGTCCTTTGAAGTGACCCCTTAAAGTTAGACAACTATTTTTATGCAACCAGTTGGGCATGAGCTCGGTATTGTACCGGGCTCAT